>CAZBRO010000080.1:0-1001 GCA_964494505.1 uncultured Bordetella sp. | reverse complement strand
TCTGCCGACAGGGTTTTAGGGATTGACGCCTTGGATTTGTTTCCAGCTTGCTTCGATTTTCTGGACCACGCTGTCGGGAAGGGGAATGTAGTCGAGATCGACGGCCATTTTGTCGCCATTGGCATACGCCCATTTGAAGAATTTGAGCGCTTCGGTGGCGGCTGCGCCGTTCGGCGGATTCTTGGGAATGAGAATGAAGGTCGGGTTCTCGATCGGCCAGGTCTTGGCGCCGGGCTGATCGGTCAGGATCATGTAGAAATGGTCGGCATGGTCCCAATCGGCGCTTGCCGCCGCCGCCTGGAACGACTCCATGTTCGGGCTGACCGTCTGACCGGCCTTGTTCATCATCTTGGTGTAAGCGAGCTTGTTCTGCTGGGCATAGGCATATTCGACATAGCCGATGGCCCCGGCGGTCTGGGCCACATTGCCCGCCACGCCTTCATTGCCCTTGGCGCCGATGCCGACCGGCCAATCCACCGAAACCCCCGCGCCGACCTTGTCGCTCCACTCCTTGCTCACCTTGGAGAGATAATTGGCGAAGATGAAGGTCGTGCCCGAGCCGTCCGAGCGATGCACCACCGCAATCGCGGTGCCCGGAAGATTGATGGAGGGGTTCAGCTTCTTGATCGCCGGATCGTTCCAGGCCTTGATCTTGCCGAGATAGATGTTGGCGAGCGTCGGGCCGTCCAGAACGATCGTGTTCGATGCAATTCCGGGCAGATTGTAGACCAGAACCTCCGAGCCCACGACGGTCGGAAACATCACCAGGCCGTTCTTGTCCAGGTCGGCCGGGCTCATCGGCATATCGGAGGCGCCGAAGGTCACCGTCTTGGCTTCGATCTGGCTGATGCCGCCGCCTGAGCCGATGGACTGATAATTCAGGCCGGTGCCGGTTTGGGCCTTATAGGCCGCGGCCCATTTCGAATAGATCGGGAATGGAAATGTCGCCCCCGCGCCCGATATGTCGGCTGCGAAAACCGCTGTTGCCATGCCTGCGAGGG
>CAZBRO010000079.1:0-1081 GCA_964494505.1 uncultured Bordetella sp. | reverse complement strand
AACCCCGGCGGCTACATTGCGCGCAAGTGTTGCGTCGATCCCTTGAGCCAGCAGGATATTCTGTTCACACGCTCGTGGACAAGTGGATGACGGGTCTAAACAAGACCCCGCATCACATCCGCTTTCTCGATAGCCGAGCGAAGGGCTCGATCAGACACGTGAGTGTAAATCTGGGTTGTCGCAATGCTAGCATGACCAAGCAAACGCTGGACGAACCTAATATCGACCCCGCGCTCTAGCAATAGCGTTGCGGCCGTATGTCGGAGCACGTGGGGGGTTATTCTAAGTTTTCCCTGACGCCTTGGAATTAACTTTCGCATCCGCAGGCGTAAGCATTGTGGGCTCATAGGGCGATTGCGGGCGTTGCGAAATAGCGGGGCATCTGGCCGACCGCGATCGGGCAAGCTTCTCAGATGGGCAACCAAAAGTTCCCCGAGTTTCCCGCTCGGAATCACGACCGTCCGCTCGCGCGCGCCCTTCCCCCAGACCGTAACCTCCCGATTTCCGGACTTAATGTCACAAATTCGAAGCGCGCAAAGCTCTGAAACACGGAGGCCTGTTGCTGCCAATAAGGAGAGGCACAAATGCGTAGTATTCTGTGTTGCAGCTTTGTTTCCCCGAACTTCTGAAAGAAGCCACGAAAGGTCCGCCCGTGTGATGGCACGGGGTAATCGGACAGGCATTCGAAGTGCCAATTTCCATCTCGTAAATACAGCCGTCGCAAGAGGCTCATCGACACTCTTGAGGAATGCACGAACGGCCGCGACTTGACGTCTAATAGTGCTCGGCGCGAACCTAGGATTAGCTGCCATTCTTGCAAGGCTTTCGCGTACTAGGTCGCTGGTCAGCGGAATATCCGCGGGCAGCATTGATGCAAACCGTGCGAGATCCAATCTGTACGCTTCGAGCGTATGGATCGAAAGGCGTCGTACACGCCGGCCCCGATCCAAATACTCCTCAATCGATTTACCCAACTCGGTCATTTGCGGTACTCACTTTGGGAGCAAACCACCAAAGTAGCGACAGCGGGCACTTTCGAGAACAACGTGGGGCAAAAAAGTATCGATAACAGCTAATTATG
>CAZBRO010000078.1:0-1191 GCA_964494505.1 uncultured Bordetella sp. | reverse complement strand
CATGGGCAAGCAGAAATTCGAGCGCACGAAGCCGCACTGCAATGTCGGCACGATCGGTCACGTGGATCACGGCAAGACGACGCTGACGGCGGCGCTGACGCGGGTGTCGCACGACAAGGGCTGGACGACGACGGCGATCTCCTACGATCAGGTGGCCAAGGCCTCCGAGAGCCAGGGCCGGCGCGATCCGACCAAGATCCTGACCATTGCCACGAGCCATGTGGAATATTCGACCGCCAACCGCCATTACGCCCATGTCGATTGCCCGGGCCATGCCGACTATGTGAAGAACATGATCACGGGCGCCGCCCAGATGGATGGCGCGATCCTGGTGGTCTCCGCCGCCGACGGCCCGATGCCCCAGACCCGCGAGCATATTCTGTTGGCTCGCCAGGTGGGCGTGCCCTTCATCGTGGTGTTCCTGAACAAGGTCGATCTGGTGGACGATCCGGAACTTCTGGACCTGGTCGAACTGGAAATCCGCGAGCTTCTCAGCAAATACAATTTCCCGGGCGACGACTGCCCGATCATCCGGGGTTCGGCGATCAAGGCGCTGAACGGGGAGCATGGCGAATTCGCCGACGAGGCGATTCTGAGGCTCTACGACGCGCTGGACACCTATGTGCCGTTGCCGGAACGTCCGATCGACAAGCCCTTCCTGATGCCGATCGAAGATGTGTTCTCGATTTCGGGGCGCGGGACGGTGGTCACGGGCCGCATCGAGCGCGGCAAGATCAAGGTGGGCGAGGAAGTGGAGATCGTGGGCATCCGTCCGACCAGCAAGACGGTTGTCACCGGTGTCGAGATGTTCCGCAAATTGCTGGATGCGGGCGAGGCTGGCGACAATGTGGGTTGCCTGTTGCGCGGGGTTGAGCGCGAAGGGGTTGAGCGTGGCCAGGTTCTGGCCAAGCCCGGTTCGGTTCAGCCGCACACCAACTTCAAGGCGGAGGCCTATATCCTGACCAAGGACGAGGGCGGCCGTCACACGCCGTTCTTCGCCAATTACCGGCCGCAGTTTTATTTCCGGACGACCGACGTGACGGGAATCGTGAAGCTGCCGGAAGGTACCGAAATGGTGATGCCGGGCGACAATGTGGCGGTCGAGATCGAGTTGATCCAGCCGATCGCGATGGAAGAGAAGCTCAGATTCGCCATCCGCGAAGGCGGCCGGACCGTCGGCGCCGGCGTCGT
>CAZBRO010000077.1:0-1223 GCA_964494505.1 uncultured Bordetella sp. | reverse complement strand
GGCGGTCTCAATGGGTTGATGCAACACCATCTAAAACACTGTCATGGTGGAGGTGGTGGAAATGGACCAACGGATCGGGCTAACCCCGCAGCAGCACAGGGAACTTTGGGACCGGTGGAAGGCTGGGGAGTCTTTAAGCGACATCGGCCGGGCATTGGGCAGGGTGAGGTCGGGTATTCACCACTGGCTGGCTTCCCGCGGTGGCATCGCTCCACCGGTGCGGCGGCGCTCGGCGCGATCATTGTCGATTGCGGAACGAGAAGTGATTTCCCGTGGTCTTTCGAACGGGCAGTCGATGCGAAGGATGGCAGCGGAACTGGGCCGCGCACCCTCAACGGTCAGCCGGGAAATAAGGCGTCACGGAGGCCGTCAGCCGTATCGCGCGCATCAGGCGGATCACCAGGCTTGGGAACGGGCTCTGCGCCCGAAGCCCTGTGTATTACGCCTCAATCCCGAACTGCGGCGGATCGTTGCGAGTAAACTGGGCCTGGATTGGTCGCCGGAGCAAATCTCCGCGTGGCTGAAGCTTCGATATTCTTCCGACCCGAGTATGCGCGTGTCTCACGAAACGATCTATCGCAGTCTGTTTGTGCAGGCACGCGGCGTGCTGAAAAAGGAGCTGCTGCGGCATCTTCGAACGAAACGCATCATGCGCAAATCGAAGCTGGCGAGCACGGAAGCGCAAGTGCGTGGACGGATTGCCGAGGCCCTGACAATCAGGGAGCGGCCGGCCGAGGCGGAGGATCGTGCGGTACCGGGTCACTGGGAGGGCGATCTGCTCTGTGGCGCCAAGGGCAGTCAGATCGTGACGTTGGTCGAGCGGCAATCCCGGTTCGTCACGCTCATCAAGGTTCCGAACCGGGAAGCTGTGACCGTGGCGGCGGCTCTGAGCCGGCATATCCGCAAACTCCCTACATCGCTCAAGCGATCGCTAACTTGGGATCGCGGACTGGAGATGGCAAAACATCCACAGTTCACGGTCGCGACAAATGTGAAAGTCTACTTCTGCGATCCGCAAAGCCCGTGGCAGCGAGGCAGCAATGAAAACACCAATGGGCTCCTGCGGCAGTATTTCCCCAAAGGCACGGACCTCTCGTGCCATAGCCAGGCGGAACTGAATCGGGTTGCACTGCGGTTGAATCAAAGGCCACGAGAGACCTTGGGGTTTCAAACCCCGGCGGCTACATTGCGCGCAAGTGTTGCGTCGATCCCTTGAGCCAGCA
>CAZBRO010000076.1:0-1289 GCA_964494505.1 uncultured Bordetella sp. | reverse complement strand
CAGCCTTGAATCAATTCGGGATTCACGCGTCAAGGAATTTGTCCACGCCGCCTAGCTCTTCACGCACGCGACCCAGTTTCTTGGCGTTTCCTTTTGCTTTCGAGAACGAATCTATGTCCTCAACTGTAATAGGTACCGCATTCCCTGTGCTTATCGGAAAACTTACGGTCACCCGCGAGGCTGAACTGTTAATTTTCGGAGACACTTTCGTTGGGACTTTATTCAGCTTCTTCTTATCACGCGCCAACGAAAGGATTTTCTTGTAATGCGGCGCGAGCTCTTTCTTCTTCCTGAAGCCCTTTGAGACCTTCTCTACAAGGGGGCCTAATTTTTTGCCTTCGTTTAGAATCCGAATTTGGGTCAACCCCGTTATGTCCATAATCTCTCGGACAGTCTTCTCCTGCTTCTGGCCTTTATAAATCGCCTCGAAGACACTCTGGCGCTGCTTGGCGCCGGCCATGAGCTTTGCACTGTTGACCACCTGATCAGGCAGGTTCGACAGAAGATCCGTAACCGGAACGTGGGCCGCCATAAAGCCTATTTCTTCTTCGATGAGAGGATTCTGCTTACGATGGCTGCATCGACGCCCATTACCTCTGCGATTCTCTTCCCCTGCACACCCTGATGATTCAAGCCCAGAATTAGCAGCCGTTTAATCTGTTCAAGAACTTCAACCTGTTGTTGTTCCGCAGTTTTTGGCATGGGCTATTTCCTTTTATTTTTAACGCGGTTTTTCGCAACAGCAACCGTACCAGGTGTCGTCCCGAGCATTTCAGCAACGTCAGCGGTTGTAAGGCCGAACCGACTAAGTAATGCGACTCGATCTTGCACGCTTCCGGTCCCGTCTCTTTGCAGCTCAAGAGAAATTAGTATGCTTAGCTTTTTTGATATTTGCCGGAGTAAGTCTTGGTCGGTCATAGCCGTCATTTCTTAGCTGCGCGCCGAATCGCGACCAGCTCCTTGCTAACGTGTCCGACTTTCTTGCCCACTATCCCCGCTATAGAAATCGGACGCACGCCTAAACCATCGAGGATAGCAATCTGGTCTTTTAGAGCGAGGCCTTGGTTGTCGCGTGAGATCAACCGAAGGAGTAGCGCTATTACTACCTCTAGCTTGTTGTTGAGACTCTGGAGCTGCTCCAGTTCCTGGCCAATGTCTTGTTTAGGCATAAATGGTTACCTGGTTAGCAATGCACCTCTAGTTTAGACCTACTTAGCTAGCCGTCAACGTAGGCTGCTAGGCGGCGTGGACAAATTCCTTGACGCGTGAAACCCGAATTGATTCAAGGC
>CAZBRO010000075.1:0-1522 GCA_964494505.1 uncultured Bordetella sp. | reverse complement strand
CCAGGCGCGCTCGACGATGCAGACGAAGCCGTTCTTGCCCGGCGCGGCGTTCTCATAGCCGTGCGCGCCGAGGACGAGCACCTCGGCGTCGTTCGAGACCGAGGGCGGCGCGGCGCTGCGCGCCAGCGCGATCTCATCGGCCGGCGTCGCCGAAAGATATTGCGCCAGCGGCGCCATGGCCGGATAGGACGCCGCCCGCGCCCCGCCAACCGCCAGAACCAGCGCGCCGAAACCCAGCGCCACGATCCGAATGTTCCTCGCCATATCCCGCCTCCCGATGGGGTTTCGCAACACTTCACCACATGGCGAAGTATTGACGCGGAACGCGGCGGTGTCAACTGGGGCAGCGGAAGGTGCGCCGGACATACCGATAAGTTTTTCTCAAGAAGACCGAATTGCGCCGTGCCTAACCTCTCCCGCGAGCGGGAGAGGACGCAAAATCTTACGTTTAGCGTAGCGCAGCGGAGCTAAGCGTTAGATTTTGCTAGGTGAGGGGCACTGGCATGAAGCTCCGGCGCTAGCCCTCACCCGTCTCGCTCCGCTCGCCGACCTCTCCCGCGAGCGGGAGAGGTTACTCGCTTAGTGGCCTCCATGGCGTTGCGCTAACGGTCGGCGAGAACATACATGGCGCCGCGGCCGATCAGGACCGACAAAACGGCCGCAAGGGCGGTAAGAGCGGCGTACACAACGAAGTCGCCGGTATCCGTATTCCAGAACAGGACGGCTCCGACCAATAGAATGAGGCCAGCCAGCACGCAGCGTCCCCAAAACAGCACTTCGCCTAGCCGAGCGAGCATGATTGCCGTTACCTCATGGTCGATTCACAGAAGCAAATTACCGAGCGGATGCTCCAAAAGCGCCATGCTTAGAGCGGGTTGCTTTCAGGTTGATGCAATCCCAACCCGATGTCATGGCCCGCGACTGCGGGCCACCCAGTTGGGTTCTGCACATCGAAGCCAGATTCGCTGAGAATTCTTCTGCAACAGAGGCGCAGGCGTCACCTGGCTGGCCCGCAGTCGCGGGCCATGACAAGTTTGGTTTGCGATTCCGTTCGCAACCTGCTCTAGCTGACAATCCGTCAGAAATAAATCCCATCCTAGTACTTGAATCCTATTCGCCGCTCCCCACATCCCTCCCGAATTCGCCGGAGTGATGCCGATCTAAGACCGTAAGCACGAGACCATACAGGCAAGGGTGCAAGCTCGCGTGCACCCGCGCGCATGCCAGGCGTGGGTATCCGTTCCGCTGGGCCGCCGAGGCGCTCGCGGCGGAATCGTCCGAAGCATGCGCAAGGGCCGGGGTGGTGGAGCGAAGGCGCCGCGCGGTCGACCGATCCGGTCTTCCATCGGCCGGCCTGTCGCCCGATCGGAGCGGACACGAGCCCGCGCGCCTACAGCCCCAACCTCCCGGCATCGCGCGCCGGACCTGTCCGCTTTATTTTTCCTCCCCCCGTTTACGCGGGGAGGGGGACCACGAAGCGGTGGAGGGGGGGAGATGCAGAGGAATTGTAGGATGATTTCTA
>CAZBRO010000074.1:0-1549 GCA_964494505.1 uncultured Bordetella sp. | reverse complement strand
TGCGCGCCGATGTGTTGTTTGAGATCCCCGAGATTGCTGAGCCCGTAGTGAAAGATCGACGCAGCCAGTGCGGCATCGGCACGTCCCTCCCGAAACACCTCGACAAAGTGCTGCGCGCCGCCCGCGCCCCCGGAGGCAATCACCGGGATCCGCACCGACTCGGCCACGGCGCGCGTCAATGCACAATCGAACCCCGAACCGACGCCGTCGCGATCCATTGAGGTGAGCAGAATTTCGCCCGCGCCGCGCGACTCCGCTTCCCGCGCCCACGCCACCGCGTCCCGCCCGGTTCCCGCACGCCCTCCGCGCGTGAATGCCTCCCATCGGGAAGCATCGTCACAGCGCTTGGCGTCAATGGCTACCACCACTGCCTGCGAGCCGAAGCGCGCTGCGATGCGGGTGATCAAGCTCGGATCGGCGATCGCAGCTGAGTTGATGCTGATCTTGTCCGCCCCGGCCGAAAAGACAGCAGCCGCGTCCTCTACCGAACTTATGCCGCCACCCACGGTGAAAGGAATGAACAATTGACGAGCGGCCCGGCGCACCGTGTCGAGCAGCGTGGTGCGCCGCTCATGCGCTGCCGAAATGTCGAGCAGGACGACCTCATCCGCTCCCGACTCGGCGTGTGCCCTTGCCAGTTCGGCCGGATCGCCCGCGTCGCGCAGGTTCACAAACTGCACTCCCTTTACCACCCGGCCGCCGTCCACATCGAGGCAAGCGATAATGCGTTTCGTTAACATGTCAGAGCGCACAAAAATTGCCCAACAACTTCAATCCAATCTCTCCCGATTTTTCAGGATGAAACTGCACGCCAAACAGCTGTTCCCGCTCCACCGCTGCTGAAAACCGCCCGCCGTACTCCGAGCACGCCACTGTGTTCTCAGTCAGCGGCACTCGAAAAGAATGCGTGAAGTAGACAAAGGATGAGGCCGGCACTCCACGAAACAATCGCGACGAGGAAGCAATCTCCAGCTGGTTCCACCCTACATGCGGCGATTTCACGTTCGCCGGAAATCGCTCACACTCCCCGCGGAACAGGCCCAGGCCGGGCGTTTCCGGCGACTCCTGGCTGCATTCGAACATCCACTGCATGCCGACACAGATCCCCAGAAAAGGCACTCCCCGCCCGATCGCGTTGGCAACGGCATCGCTCAATCCGGATAGGCCCAGGCTGGCCGTCGAGGCAAAGTGGCCCACGCCTGGAAGTACAATCTTCGTCGCCTTCTCAACCTGCCCCGGATCGGACGTAATCGCGCACTCTTGCCCCAGCCAGTCCAGCGCCTTCTTTACCGAAACTAGATTGCCCGCGCCGTAGTCGACGATCGCGATCATCAAAGCACCCCCTTCGTGCTCGGAAGCAGGCGCTTCATTTGCCGATCGCGCCAGCAAGCAGCCCGCAACGCGCGCGCAAAAGCCTTGAAGAGCGCCTCGATCTTGTGATGATTCGATCGCCCATAGAGCACGCGCGCGTGAACGTTGGCTCGCGCTCCTCGAGAGAATCCTTCAAAGAAGTCGTAGACCAACTCCGCCTGCTGATCGCCGACCAGAC
>CAZBRO010000073.1:0-1571 GCA_964494505.1 uncultured Bordetella sp. | reverse complement strand
ACCATGGCGAAGATGATCGCGGCGACCGCGGCGTTCCACTCCGATCCGATCGCGAAGCGGATCGCGGTGATGCCGCTGCACAGGCCCAGAAGGGTCAGCACGCTGGGCACGACTCGGCCGACGGAAAGTTCTTCCAGCCGTTCGGCCATGCGGCGCGGATCTATTCTGCGATAAGCCAAAGCCCAACCTTGCGGAAAAACCAACCTTGCGGAAAAAGAAACGCCTACCCTTGAAGCTCCGCCAGGACCGTTTCGCCGGCCCTTGTCACGGAACTGTCTTGTACCACGATCTTGGCCGAAGATGGCAAATAGACGTCGAGGCGGCTGCCGAACCGGATCATGCCATAGCGCGCGCCGCGCGCGACGGCGTCGCCCTCCTTGATGTCGCAGACGATACGCCGCGCCACCAGTCCGGCAATCTGCACCACGGCGATGTCCCTTTCGGGGTCGTTGCTGCCGGCCGGGCGCACCCGTGCCGACATCCGCTCGTTGTGTACGCTGGCTTTGTCGAACGAAGCGTTAAAGAAGCGGCCCGGGCGGTAGGCCAGCGCGATCACGGTTCCGCTCACCGGCATGCGGTTCACGTGCACGTTGAACACGTCCATGAAGATCGAAAGCCTGCGGCGCGGCTGAGGTCCCAGTCCCAGTTCCTCCGGCGGAACCGCTTCGACGATCGGCAACAATTTGCCGTCGGCCGGGCTGACGATGCGCAGATCGCCGGGCGGCGGCGTGCGTTCGGGATCGCGGAAGAACGCGATGCACCAGATCGTCAGCGGCGCGAAGCCGAGCGCCGCCCATGGCGTCAGCCAATACAGCGCCGCATTGATCGCGGCGAAAATCGCGATGAACCGCCAGCCTTCGCGATGTATCGGAATTCTCAAAACGCACCAAAGGTCATTTGGACGAGTTTTCTCTATCGCAAGGCGAGGCCAAAGAAAAAGGGCGGCGCCTTGAGCACCGCCCCGATCCTGAACGCAAACCTGTCGGCGTTATGCGCGCTCGCCCGAGAACGGGAACGAACCGAACGCGCCGGCCTTCACGTTGCCGGAAATCTTGTTGCCGTCGACCGTACCGGTGGTCTCCAGCTTCATCGGCATCGGCGAGGTGATATTGGCCGACCAGGAGACGTTGTTGCCGTCCACCTTGCCCTCGGAGATTGCCATGGAGCCCTGCGCGCCGGCCTGCGTCCCCGTCAGCGTCGAGCCTTCGGCCTTCAGCGTGAGGGTGATTTTCTGTGCGCCCATGGGCGAATTGATAACGATATTATACGTGCCATCGACGGACATGCGTCGTTTCTCCCTTGATGAAGGCGTGCATCTAAGGGGCCTATAGGGTCCGGCGCAAGGCTTTGGTGACGATAACGTCACGGAAAGCGCCGGGTTCGCCGAAATCCCGTTTGGGATCAACTCCCTATGGCGCCACCAAAAGCGAGCTGCGCCCGATCGTGGAGCGTGTCAGCGCATGCCGTTTGACGAACAGGCCCTGCGGATCGCGGGTCTGGTCGCGCGACGCCTCCCACACGCCATGGCTGGCGTAATAGGTCAGAAGCAGCAGCCTGCCGGCGCCCTCGCG
>CAZBRO010000072.1:0-1646 GCA_964494505.1 uncultured Bordetella sp. | reverse complement strand
GTCTACCGCGGCCCGGTGATCGCTCCCTGCGACGCCGACGAAACCAGCGCCCCATACTTCGCAAACACTCCAGTCGGATATCGCGGCTTGGGCGCTTTCCACTGCGCCATCCGCTCGCGCAGCACGGCCTCACTGATTTCGACTTCCAATACGCGCGTGCGAACATCGAAACGGATGATGTCTCCATTGCGCACGCCGGCGATGGGTCCGCCAAGCGCCGCCTCGGGAGAAACGTGCCCCGCCATCAACCCGTGGGTTGCGCCGCTGAAGCGCCCGTCGGTCAGCAACGCTACCGAGCCGCCAAGTCCCTCACCAACAATCGCACCAGTGACGCTCAGCATCTCGCGCATTCCGGGACCACCCTTCGGGCCTTCGTTGCGAATGACGACGACATCGCCGGCATGAATCTTTTTGCTGGTGACGGCGGTCATTGCCTCTTCCTCGGATTCGAACACGCGCGCGGGACCGCGATGCTCGAGGCGTTCATGTCCGCTGATTTTCGCTACGCAGCCTTCGGGCGCAAGATTGCCCTTGAGTATGACGAGGCCGCCGGTGGCCTTCAGCGGCTTGTCCAGCGGCGCAATCACTTCCTGCCCCGGTGTTTCCATGGCTAGCTCGGCCTCGGCCCCAATCGTCAAGCCGGAAACAGTCTTGGCCGAAGCGTGCAAGTACTTCCCACTCAGCAATCGCTTCGCCAGCAACCCGATGCCACCGGCCCGGTGCATATCGGCGGCCACGAATCGACCTGAAGGCTTGAGATCGGCCAGCAACGGCGTGCGCTCGCTCACGGTCTGAAAGTCGTCGATCTCGAGGTCAACGCCTGCTTCACGAGCAATCGCCAGAAGGTGCAGCACTGCGTTGGTTGATCCTCCGGATGCCGCAACCGAGGCGATCGCATTCTCAAAAGCCTCGCGTGTCAGGATGTCGCGCGGTTTAATGCCATTCCGCAGCACATTCATTACCACCCTGCCGCAGTCGAATGAGGTCTTGTCCTTTTGCGGATCCATCGCCGGCACGCTGTTGAATCCCATTGGCGACAGGCCGATCATCTCCATGACGGTCGACATCGTGTTCGCCGTGTACTGCCCGCCGCATGCGCCCGCTCCCGGACACGCCACGCTCTCAATATCGTGCAATTCCTGATCTGTGATTTTCCCGGCAGCATTCGCGCCAACTGCCTCGAACACATCCTGAATCGTCACATCTTTCCCACGATAGCTGCCCGGGGCAATCGTCCCACCGTACAGAACCATGCCCGGCAGATTCATGCGCGCGAGCGCCATGGCTGCCGCAGGAATTGTCTTGTCGCAGCCCACCACGCACACCACCGCGTCAAACATCTGACCACGGCAGACCAACTCAATCGAATCCGCGATCAACTCGCGGCTCACCAGGGACGCCCGCATGCCCTCGGTGCCCATCGTCTCGCCATCGGAAATGGCGATGGTGTTGAATTCCATTGGCGTGCCGCCGGCCTCGCGAATCCCCTCTTTCACCTTGGCCGAAAGCCGGCGTAGGTGAAAGTTGCACGGCATGGTTTCGATCCACGTGTTTGCCACTCCGATCAGCGGACGTTTGAGATCGTCGTCGGTAAATCCAATGGCTTTGAACATGGCGCGCGCGCCTGCCCGGTCGCGCCCGTCGGT
>CAZBRO010000071.1:0-1768 GCA_964494505.1 uncultured Bordetella sp. | reverse complement strand
CGCCCGTTTCTTTCTCGGTCGTCCGATCAATTTTCGGGAGGGACTTGTGGCCGACCGCGCCTTCGCGATAACTCGCGCTGGGCTCAGCGAGCCTTCGGTAGGTATGAGATCGGGCACACACCCTCGTGGCCAGGGGCACTATCAGAGCAACGGGTTCGACTGCGGGCGCCGCTCGACAACCTAGGTCCGCCGGCGTCGCCACGCGCCGCAGGATCCTCGATGCCGCCGAAGCGCTGTTTGGCGAGCGGACCTACGACACGGTTTCGCTGCGCGACATTGCGGGGCGGGCGAAAGTCACCCTTCATCTGGCGAGCTATCACTTCGGGACCAAAGAGCAGCTGTTCGGGGCCGTGGTTGCCCGGCGTGCCGCGGTGCTCAGCGGACTGCGCGAGGAGCGACTGGCACAGCTTACCGCGCACGGAACGCCCACGCCGGAGGCAATCCTGAACGCGTTCATGCACCCGCTGTTCGAAAAGATGATGAGCGGGTCGCGCGGCTGGCGATCCTATCTCCTGATCCTGACGCAATTGGGCCAGGGCAACCGCTGGCTCGAAATCCTGCACACGAATTTCGATCCGACCGCCGAACTTTTCCTGAAGAGACTCGCCGCGGCGCTGCCCGATGTTCCGCACACGACCCTCATGCGCGGCTTCGCGCTGGCGCTGGTGGCGATGCTTCAGACGCTCTCGAGGAATCGGCGGCTCGATGCCCTGTCCGGCGGCAAGCTATCGGCCGACGACCTTGGCGAGGCCTATCGGCTGCTACTGAAATTCAGCGTCGGTGGGCTGGAGAGTCTTCGCCCCGTCAGGCGTTGATCGCGCGTAAACAGCTGGACTGAGCAATCATGACATCGTCGCTCTTCGATCTGACAGGAAAATCGGCGCTGGTCACAGGCGCCCATCGCGGCATCGGACTGGCCATCGCGCGGGAATTTGGCCGCGCCGGTGCCGCTGTCGCCATTTGCAGCAACGATGCCGACGGCATTGCCCGTGCGGCCGCCGAGTTGAACGGCAAAGGCATCCGGGCGGTGGGCCTCGCCTGCGATGTCGGTGTGGATGCAGACCTCGATCGTCTTGTCGAGCAAACCGAGAGCACGCTTGAAAAGATCGACGTCCTTGTTTGCAACGCCGGGATCAATCCGCATTTCGGTCCGATGACCGTCGTCACCGACGAGCAATACGACGCGATCATGCGAATCAACCTGCGCAGCGTGGTTCAACTGACCAACCGCGTCACGCCGGGCATGGTCGCCCGTCGCGACGGGGCCATCATATTGACTTCGAGCCTCTCGGGTCTGCGCGGCAACGCCAAGATCGGCGTCTACGGTTTGTCAAAGGCCGCCCTGGCGCAGCATGCCCGCAACCTTGCGGTGGAACTTGGTCCCCACAACGTCCGCGCCAATGCCATCTCGCCGGGTCTCATTCGCACCGAATTCGCCGCGCCCATCCTGGGCGACGAGATCGGCCTCCCGCGGCGCCTTGAGAAGACGCCGCTCCGGCGGGTTGGCGAGCCGCACGAGATTGCGGGCGCGGCGGTGTTCCTGGCTTCGCCGGCAGGCGCGTTCGTCACCGGCCACAATCTCGTCGTCGACGGCGGTACGCTGATCTCCGACGCCTGAGAGGGAATCCGCGGCCCCGCTTCAGGGGCTCGGCGTATGGCGCACGACCTTCTGGTCGATGGCGCCGAACAGCGATTTGCCCGCGGCGTCGAACATTTCGATGCGCACGCGGTCGCCGAATTTCATGAACGGCGTCTTGGCCCCGCCCTG
>CAZBRO010000070.1:0-1773 GCA_964494505.1 uncultured Bordetella sp. | reverse complement strand
TCGTTCCGCAACGCGTCGATGGTGAAGAAATCGATCCCAGCGTCTCCGACCCGATCGCGAACCCCACGCACCCCACCGCCACCGCGCTCGCCGAGCCCGCCGACGATCCGCTCGATCCCAGCGCCGGATTCCACGGATTCCGCGTCCTGCCGCCAAACCACTTATCGCCCATCGCCAGCGCGCCCAGCGAGAACTTCGCCACCAGCACAGCGCCCGCGGCATCCAGCCGTTGCACCACGGTCGCGTCCTCATTGAACTTCTGCTGCTCGAACCCTCCCGCGCCCCACGTCGTCGGATAGCCCTTTACCGCAAGCAAATCCTTCGCGCCCCAAGGGATTCCATGCAGCGGCCCGCGATAAAGTCCATTCTCCAGGTCCTCATCGGCCGCTTTAGCCTGGGCCATCGCCCGGTCCTCCAGCAGCGTGATCACGAAATGGAGTTGCGAGTCATACCGCTTCAGGCGATTGATGTACATCTCGGTCAGCGCGACCGACGTAATCTTGCGATGCCAAATCAAATTGGCCAGCTCGAGAATCGAGGCAAACGCAAGATCCTCAAGATTCGCGGGGGCCTGCGGCGCGCGGGATTCCGAGTCGTTAAAAACCAGTTGCGGCGTCGCACCCTGGAACGCAACGCGGCTCTCCGCCGGTTTCGCTGCTGGCCCCGGATGAAACGCAAACGCCGGTGGCACGCTGTTCTCGATCTTCAGCGCGCGAATCTGTGCGTACGCATCCCGCTGATCGTTCAGCCCGTCGAGCATCATCTTCTTTTGTTCGTCGCTGAATGGCCCCACCCCCGCCAGTTCCGCGGCCCGATCAATCATCTCCGCCGTAATCTTCGGCATCGCCGGCGCCTTGGCCTCGCTGTTCGCATTCGCGCTTGCTGCGGGACTCGCGCCCGGGCTCGCTGCCGGAGCAGCCTCCTGCGCCTGCGCGGCCAGTGTGTACAGAATCCCCGGCAGCAGCGGCGAAGCAATCCCCGCGCTTGTGCATGCATTCAAAAAAGCTCGTCGGTTGAGAGTCATGCGACGGATGGTAAATTGCGTGGCTACCAGCGGCAAAACTCTTGCCGGCTGGCGCCCAAACGAAAGTCACGAATTTTTCACTTGACATATTCCCATATGGGAATGTAACGTCCTGAGTCATGGCCAGGGCCGCAACCACCTCCGACGCTTTCAATGCCGTAGCCGAACCCCGGCGTCGGCAGATTCTCCTCTATCTCGCGCACGATGAGCGCCAGGTGGGCGAAATCGTCACGGCCATCGGTCTCGATCAGCCGTCCGTCTCAAAACACCTTGGCGTTTTGCGCCGCGTCAATCTCGTGCGCGTCCGCCGCAACGGCCGCCACCGCCTCTACCGCACCAATGCCGCGGCCATCCAGCCGCTCCACAAGTGGACCGAGACTTTCGAGCGATACTGGCAGCACCAATTGAATCGAGTAAAGGAGCGGGCCGAAGCGCAGATAGCCCCCAAGCCCCCAGCGAAATAATCGGGCCGCGAAACAAAACAGTCCCCTAAAAACTTCCCAAGGAGAACATATGACGACCTCGACACTTCCCGACATCGAAGCCCTCTCCCTCAAAGTGACTCAGGAGATCCACGTCAAGGCTCCCATCGACGTCACCTTCGCGGCCCTGCTTGAGCAGCTCGGCCCCTCCAACGAAATGCCCGACGGCACGCCCATGCCCTTCAAAATCGAAGCCTTCCCCGGCGGGCGCTGGTTCCGCGACCTCGGCAATGGCAACGGCCACTGCTGGGCCACGGTGCAGTCCAT
>CAZBRO010000069.1:594-1787 GCA_964494505.1 uncultured Bordetella sp. | reverse complement strand
TTTATTCCCATGTAAGCGGCCTGAGCGACGTGAAGCGTCTTCTGGCAATTCATGGATTGGCCCAACTCAATATCGCGGCAACGCGGGCGACGATTGGAAGATCTGGGCCCGATGCCGTGCGGGCGCTCATGAACAGCTATCGTCAATTCGCGGAGAAGAATTCCGGGTTGTACGCAGCCACCGTTCCCACGCCACCGCCATCGGATCGGGAGTGGAGAACGGCCCAAGAGATCTTGATGGCAACGGTATTGGCTGCGTTGCAGGAATATGGACTGGGAGCCGACGAGTCGATTCATGCGCTGCGCGGAATTCGCAGCCTCGTGCACGGCTTCGTGTCACTCGAGAATGCCGGCGCCCTCAAGAAGAGCGCCGTGGATCGCGACGCGAGCTTCAACTGGATGGTTGAAGGATTCCTGGCGATGCTGAGTGCCAGAGCGGCGCGGTCGAGCGAGGTGCGCCGATGACGTCCGCTTCAAATCTGCGCGAATTGCTTCGCAGGTCCGACATGCTCGTGGCGCCGGGCGTGTGGGACGGTATCACCGCGCGGCTGACGGAGCAGGCAGGTTACGGCGCGGTCTATATGACCGGCGCTGGCACGGCGATGGCGCGGGGCTTTCCCGATTTCGGTCTGCTCGACATGACGGAAATGGCGGACAATGCGGCCGTCATCGCGCGCGCGGTGAAGGTTCCGGTGATCGCCGACGCCGACACCGGGTACGGCAATGAGCTCAATGTTACGCGCACCGTCCGTGAGTATGAAAGCCGCGGTGTGGCCGGCCTTCACATCGAAGATCAGGCCACGCCCAAACGCTGCGGACACCTCGACGGGAAGGAGATCGTTCCGGCCCCGCAATTTATTTCGAAGATCAGGGCAGCCGTGGCGGCACGGCGCGATCCGGATTTTCTCATCATCGCGAGGACGGATTCGCGCGCCGTTGCGGGCTTCGACGAGGCGATCGCGCGCGCCAATGCCGCGCTCGACGCCGGCGCCGACATGGCCTTCGTCGAAGCGGTACAGACGCCGGAAGAGCTTGCTGCCGTGCCCAAGCGCGTGAAAGGGCCGTGCCTTCTCAATGTCGTGCCGGGCGGAAAGACGCCGCGTGTTTCTCTTCCGGAGGCCCAGGCGCTGGGTTACAGGCTCGCCATTCTGCCAGGCCTTCTGTTGACCGCGACGATGGTCGCCGCCGGTCAGG
>CAZBRO010000069.1:0-584 GCA_964494505.1 uncultured Bordetella sp. | reverse complement strand
GTTACGCACGGTGAAGGAAAGCGGCACCACGCCTGACACGCCGCGCGGCGCCAACGTCGCCGACACGTTCCGGCGGTTCGGTGCCGATGAATGGAATGCGTTGCGTCAGCGCTTTGCCGCGGAAAGCTGATATGCCGCCGCGCACGCTGTTCGAGAAGATCTGGGATGCGCATGTCGTGCGCGCCCTGGGTGGCAACTGGTCGCTTATGCATGTGGATCGGCATCTTCTGCACGACCTGTCCGGGCCGCCGGCGCTGGCCGAAATTTCGCGGCGCGGACTGACGGTCAGGAATCCCGAATTGACCTTCGCGGTTCCCGATCATGCCGTGTCGAGCGCGCCGGGCCGCACCGCCCGAACTTTCTAACTCGGCGGCAGGCTTTACGGCGCGTTGAAGGGGCTGGCAGAGAAAGAGAGCATCCGCTTCTTCGATCTCGGGCAAAATGGCCAAGGCATTGTCCATGTGATAGGCCCCGAACTCGGGCTCGTGCTGCCGGGCACCACGCTAGTTTGCGGTGACAGCCATACCTGCACCAACGGCGCGCTCGGTGCGCTCGCCTTCGGCGTCGGCAATTCCGAAAGTGCG
>CAZBRO010000068.1:0-1799 GCA_964494505.1 uncultured Bordetella sp. | reverse complement strand
GTATCGATAACAGCTAATTATGGATAGTCGAAGCACTGGCGTCGAGGCGATCAAGCGAAGGGTTCGTCGTGAGTTTGGAAACATAACCTCAGTCTGGCCTGCTACCGACTCCTGGAGCGCTCACACCCATCGAGAAATAGGCCTGCGTTTACAGAAGTGGGCAGAATCATTCTCAAACCCCGGTGCTTCGGTGGGGAAAATCCTCAACGTCGGTTCTCACGGAAACACCTACTCGCTCAATTGTCTGGACCATTTCCATGTGGATGTCGCAGAAGCGTCCCTCCGGAATGTCCCGCTTTCAGTCGCGGCAGATGCGGAGCATCTACCTTTTGCGCCCGACCAGTTCGACGCAGTGGTCTGTGTTGGTTCCGTAATCAACTACTGCCGCCCGCCTAACGTGTTCGCCGAGTTGTCCCGTGTGCTTAAATCGCATGGTATGCTCATACTTGAATTTGAGACATCAGAAAGCTTCGAGCTCCTGCTCACACCCGACTTCGGAAGCGATGTAGCCCTAATAAAAACCTTCTACAATGGTAAGTCGGACAATATTTATGTCTATTCTCTTAGGTACATATTCGGCTCGTTGTCTGCCGTGAGGATGCACGTTATCAAAGTTGATCGATTTCACCGACTTTCTGCCCTTGGTTATAGGATCAGCGGACGCGAACAGCTCTCTGCGAAACTGGCGAAGCTGGACTGGATTGTTGAAAAATTGCCAATATTGCGCAATTACTCAGCGAACATTTTTCTGGTTGCGTATAAACGTCAATACTAAGCGGCCAACTCTTTCGGCCTGCTTGGAGGCGTCCTTGTGCCAAACTGCGAGGAGAGATAGGCACGCGAAGAGTGAGACAACGAATAGACCTAAAATACTTGGTATCGTTATCCGAAAAAAATATGAAATCGCCGCAAGAGAGCCAGAAATCCCGACAATTAAAAGAAGGAGGAGAGTGGGCTTGTAGATACCTTCAGCACTTTGAATGATTTTCTGTTTCTTCGGCAGGAGCGGTATTGTGGTCTCAGACAGTGGGGCTCCATTGAGTTCGATGTATTCGCTCGACGCCAACTCATGGCGATATACTTCCATCAATGATCTGAGCTGCGTTTGAAATGCTTTTAAATCGTTGGAATGAGGAGAATACCATCTCAAATACAGATCGTTAAGAAGGCATTCAATCAGGGAAATTAGCTCAGAAGACGCGATCCGGTTGCCCTTATCATTCCGCATAAGCATCAGCGTAGTGTCTATGCGCCTGTCGTAGGCGCCTTCTTTGATGCTTGGTGTGTAGTAGCGCATTTTGACGATCTTAAAATTACGCTGCTTCAGCAACCCGATAAGTAGCTGCGCATCTATCGGATGAGGATCGCTTTCCTTTGCCGTTACGATTTCGACTATAACGTAATCGATTTGAAGGCCTTGATCGGACAAATATTCGGCAATCAATTGCTTGAAATAAAAGAACGCTCCGAAGTGGCGCGCCGGCTCCTTAATGGCAATATGGTCGACTACGACGAGATTGTGTTTTTTGAAATAGAAGACGAGCGCAAATCCAATTGCCGTCTTATCTTCATCTAACAGGCCAAAAACATAGAGCCGATCGCCAAGTTTTCCGTACTGCTTGTTATACCGATCTCTCCAATACGCTATCTCGTTTGTATTGGTCTTAGCCGTTGCTCCGATCGAGTCCAGATAGACTCGCTCCGCTTCCCCATACAAAGACGGGCTAACGGGCTCCTCTCCGAAGGAAACGAGCCCAAAATTGGCGCGGGTTGTAAGCATAATTAGCTGTTATCGATAC
>CAZBRO010000067.1:0-1805 GCA_964494505.1 uncultured Bordetella sp. | reverse complement strand
CTAGTCCTTGTTCCTGAGCCGGTGCTCAGTAGTGTTGGTTGGTGACGCGATCATAAGAATTTGACGATCTGGACCCAGACTCGGCCCGGCGAGTCCGGCGCCGAAATCGCCACCTCGTCGCCCAGCTTGCGGGCGTAATAGGCCTTGAACACGAAATTGTTGTAATCGGCCCAGGTGAGCCCAATCCCCGCGCCACTCAACGTTCTGCGGTTCGGTCCCGTGGTCCAAGGAGTCTCATTCACGGTGATGGTGCCGGTATCGATGAAGCCGATCAGATGCATCTCGCCCGGCAAACGCTCGGACAATTTCGGAAGGAGGAATCTGGCTTCCAGAGTCGCCACGTAACCCTGGTCTCCGAAGGATTCGCCTTCCGGATAGGCTCGCACGGCGTAGGCGCCGCCCAACTCCATCTTTTCGGACGTATCCAGATTTTTGGAGGCAATCTGTCCTCTGACATCGACATACAGCGAGAGGCGGTCGGTCACGGTCTGCAGCCGCGCGGCGTCGAATCCCAGCTTGTTGTAACTGCCGTTGCTCCGCGCGCTTGCCGCATCCGCGGCCATCACCGCAGGGGTTTGGATGTCGAGGTTGCCGAAAGACCAATTGAGCGAAAAGGAACTGAACCCGCCGCCGCCGAAGGTGTCGCTGTGATCGCCATAGAGGCCGGCGATTAACACCCTGGCCTCTCTGTCGGAGACCGTGGGCGGCACGCCGGTCTTGTCTTGGAAGGTCCTGGCGTCGAAGTCGAGCAGGGCATAGAGATTGTTGCTGCGGGACCGGATCAGCGGATAACTTCCGTAGACGCTGGCGATATTCGCCGTGCCTCGGGCATCCAGGCCCGAAAATTGCCGGCCCAGCCTGTACCATAAACCGGAGTAGGCGATTCCCACCGTCGCGTCGTAAAGTTGGGCTTGGTAGGATCCGCGGACATAGTTCAGACCGCCCGTAGTGGAGCTGAGCGCGCGCAGCGTAGCGACATCGCCGTACCCGAGAGGCTCATTGAAGTTCACCGTCCCGCCGACGCGATAGGCGCCCGTGTAAGGATTTCCGGCGTTGTCGGCTTCGAGACTTCCTGTCACGCGGCGCCCCGGTGTCACGTCGACGGTCAGGTCGGACGTGCCAACCTCGCTTCCCGGGGCCAAAGTCGATTTCACTTCCACGCCAGGAATGTCGGACAGCAACAGAAGGCGCCGTTCCAGTGGGGCCGTGGCAACGACCTCGCCGCCGTCCAATCCCTCAAGAACATTGTTAGGCAGATCGTCGGAGACGTTCGTCTCGTTATGCAGGGTGACCTTGCCGTAGCGTCCCTCGATCACCGCAATCGTTATAGCGCCTTCGCTGATGTCCTGAGCGGGCAGGTAAGCCTGCGCCACAAAATATCCGCGGCTGTTGTAATAGTCGGATATCTTGGCGGCCAGCGCGCGCAATCCAGCCAGGTCCAGTTCGCTGCCGGGTTTGAAGTCCGCGGCGGAAATCAGCTCGGCTTCGGAGAATTTGGTTGCGCCGGTCACGTGCAGCGACTTGACCAACACCTTTTCGCCGACGGACGCTGGACCGGGTTGCGCCTCGCGTTGCTCTATCCGGATGTCCGGAATCGATTTCTGCAGAACCGGCGGGGGTGGAATCTGCTGAATTTGTCCGCCCGCGTTGGGAAGCTGCTGGGCAAGCGCGCTTTGACTTACCGTCAATAGGGCAAACGTAATCAGGCTCGTTTTCAGCATAGCCACCTCGGAGCCCCCCGAGGCGCGACCTCTAGCTGACAGCCCCTGGTAGGTTATTGACATTTGTCAATCTTCCTCGCGCGC
>CAZBRO010000066.1:0-1921 GCA_964494505.1 uncultured Bordetella sp. | reverse complement strand
CATAATTAGCTGTTATCGATACCCCTCAGGTTCTTATATACCTGTTTTTCCTGCAAAAAGCCAAGCTGAGCACCGTTTAGGTGCTTCGGGGGCCTCGCATTTGCGAGCTCTCCGGCTATCGCGTCAGCAGCCTCAGTTTATCCAAGACCTCGTCCGCATTTTCGCTAGTCGTGCCGCGATCCAGTTCAGGACGGAATAGGGCTATGCGAAGATCGACTAGGAGGCCATAAACTGTTTCGACCTCCTGCTTACCTTGGATTCCACTGATCTCTGCAATAAGGCTGTCTAACTCGGTTGCAGAGATTTCCTTCGCTTGCTGTTGCGCAAGATCTCTAACCTTTGAATCCAAAGCTTTTTTACCCGCTTGACTTTCCTCATCACCGTGAACGGGTCTCTGGGGCGCACCTTCCAAATTTGACATACAGTATTGTTGTTATTGCGGCCGTCGGATAACGCGTTCATTTTAACACGCATCCAGATAGGGAACAGAATTGGGAATTCTGTTCGGGTGCTCGTCGGACAGGTGCCGTATGATATACTGACCACTATATGAGCAATTCTCTGAAGGAAGCCATCGAGCGAGCAGAACAGTTGCCGGCACAGGATCAGGACGAGATCGGCCGCACCGTGCTTTCCTACATAGAGCGGATGGAACAGTTACGGGCGGAAATCGACCAGGGCATAGCATCGCTTGATGCCGGTCAGGGCGACGAATTCGATCTTCGAGGGTTCATTCACAGCCGGTATGGGGCTGCATAAGGCGGCACTCTGGTCGCCTGAAGCGCAATCCGACATTCGGCAGGTATCAGAATATTACGAAAGGTTAGCCGGGCCGCGGACGGCTGAGAACGTCCTGAGGGATATTGTGGAAGCCATCGACCTCCTAGAGGCGCACCCTTATGGCGGACGAGCGCGGAGGGAGATTCGTCCCAACCTGCGATCCTTTCCGGTTGATCGGTTCGTGGTGTTCTACCAAGTTGTCGAAGAAACCGTTCAGATCGTTCGCATCCTCGACGGGCGGCGCGATATTGAGACGCAGTTGGCCCCGTAGGCTTGGGGCCAACTGCACACCCAGAGGAGCCAGGGAAAAAGCTGCCCAAGTAGTCGCTCCTAATCCTTCTTCTCCGGGCACGTTCGGGCACTATGACCTTCCTGCTGGCATACCGAACATCGCTGGACTTTACGCTCTCTGGTGCCATTGCCGGTGAAGATCGCGGTCAGTTCACGGTCGATTTCATCGCGTTTGTCGAGCAGGTCACGGATGCGCTGTGTATCAAAATCCAAGATAGCCTCCTTTGCTTGGCAGCCGAACGTCTCACCAAGACCAGGGCAGATCACCGTTCTATATGAGGAGCAGTGCGGAGGTGCGTGGGGCCATACGCAGATATGCGGAGGGATCACTTCTTGAAGCTGGGCTGGTTTCAGGCGAATCGAAACGGCTTGGTGCCCGCCCGTATCCATTCCCGTGCGAAAAGATCGGACATAATCGGCGGTGTGTAGAAATCGCCAAATGGCTGGATATCCGTCATGGCGACGTAGGAGGAGCCAGGTTCACCGCCATCGCGTGTCGGCAGGCGCATGAAATGTCTGATCAGGTGTTCGAGGAATTCGACTCGGCTCTGTGGCATCGTAACGATAAGCACCATCAGGTTCGAAATATCGAAATGGCTCGCAAAGGTCCGCTTCGTCATCACGTCCTGATAGCGAAGGAGCTTTGAAATGACCGAGTTCTTTGTGATCGTCGGGCTAAAGCCATCCTCGGTATCGCGGTCGGCTTCCAAGACATAGAAACCCTCGGTCGCGCCGTAGTCGATCCCGAACACGGCATCGGGGATGAGGGGCTTGGAGAAGTCCCAATTGTACTCTTCGCCGTCGTATTCGAACCGCCGCTTTACAGACGCAGGAATGTGAAAGGGCTTCT
>CAZBRO010000065.1:0-1953 GCA_964494505.1 uncultured Bordetella sp. | reverse complement strand
TGTTGTTCTTGGCTTCAACTCGTTACTGGCTCAAATTTGTCCACGCGGCCTAGGCACATGCGGATATTGCTCCTTAGAGCTTCCCGCCGTGGGCGTTGATTCGCGCTTTGGCCGCTGCCTGGTCCTCGGCCACGCCTTGCACGAACGAGCCGGCGGAAATCACGGAGCGGACCGCCGCGGCATATTCGTTGGGGAGCGGCGCGCGGATGCCACCCACCGCGCCCGCGTTGAACCAGATCGGTGCGCCGTTGGCCCGCGTCAATTGGGCGAAATTCCCTGCCATGCCGATGCGGATCAGGAACTCTGCCACGCCCTCCGCGATTTTCACGACGCCTGCCGTGACGCCATAGACGCAGGTGACGGCCGTCGCGCCGTCATGATCGGTCAGGCCAAGAACGGCTTCGGGCTTGAAGGTGTACTGAAAGCCCCCGGTGGTGGTCAGTTCCGCCATGACGGTTCCCTATCGTGCGGGTGCGGGGCAAGCGTTCCACATCGCCGGGCCGCTGACAATGGATGCAAAGCGGAGTATCGCGCCGATCAGTGCAGCATCTCGTGGCTTGCCGGATTCTCGCGTTGCAGCTGTTTCACGGCAACGAGGATTCGCTTCCACACGGATTCCCCGATCATGTCGCCGCAGGCCATCATGTCGTCGATCTGGCCGCAGACGATTTCTTCGACCTCCTCATCGTAGCGGTCGATCATCAGATGCGCGGCGCGAAGGATATCGATCTCGTCCATGAGCCTAGAGCCACCTGACCTGCGCCATTGGCCCCTCCCGATGGAGAAGCACAGTTTCGATGGCGTACATGGTAAATTCGCTCGCCCTCATGGCGCACCCCGCTAACCGTGGCTGCCGATAGAAAACGAAGGGCGGGGAAGCTGGTTGCGGTACGGGGCCGGACCTTCGCAATAACCTTACCGCCGCCACAATTGGACAGAAGCGTGGCCTTTTCTGGCGGCATGGCCGTCCGCTTGGCGTCCCCATAGGCCCCGGAAAAGTCTCGGCACGGAACCGGAACAGGGTGAGTCCGAATCAGTAACCGCCGCTCAAATCGATCTTCGTTCACGCCCAAGCAATAGAAGATCGGCTGCAATTGGAGGCGAATACTGGGGTCGCTTTCCACGGCTAGCGTCGGAGCCGGTTGTCCGCTGCCTGCTCTTACTGGGCGCGTTCCCAC
Source organism: uncultured Bordetella sp. (assembly GCA_964494505.1). GTDB lineage: Bacteria > Pseudomonadota > Alphaproteobacteria > Micropepsales > Micropepsaceae > CAIYRG01. Next base: position 775 of record CAZBRO010000065.1, on the reverse strand, counting down.
GAATTGTGCCCACCCGCCGCCAAGCCAGTTGATGTCCAACGCAGAATTATCCTGTCGGAAATGTTTACACGAGCATGCCGTATCCGCGAGCAACTGGCAGGATTCCCCACTAGTATCTCACTTTGAATTTTGGCGAGCCGGCTGGCGTAACGCGGGAGAGGGCATGGTGAATCAGGGCAGGAGGCCGGAGGAAATCACCGCGCGCTTCCAAGAAGCGTGGAACACGCACGACATGGAGGCCTTCGGCCGGCTGTTCCATGCCGACGCGACGTTCGTGAACCGGTTCGCGAATTATTGGCGTGGAGTCGACCGGATCGTTGCCGGCCACGCTGGCATCCACGCGTCGATCTATCGCGATTCGACGCTTGCAATCGATAAGCCCGATGTCGATCCGATCTCCGAGGGTGCTGTGATCCTGCATTTCTGGTCCCGGCTCAGCGCCGGTTCTGCGCATCCGGCCGGGCCGCATCAGGTCGACACATTGATCCTCGCCGTGGTGACGCATCGCGATGGCGAGTGGCGCATCCAGGCGCTGGAGAATGTGACACTGGTCAATCCCATGACTGGGACCGCGATCCTGCGCCCGTGAGCGCGGGGCGAGCTCACCTGCACTTTATTGGTTCGTGAATCGAAAATTCAAACTGAGACAGTGCCGTTGATCTCTCCGGCCGTATAGGGGCGTAAGTGTTTGATTGAGTTGATGGAGGCCACGCCCGGAATTGAACCGGGGTTCACGGTTTTGCAGACCGTTGCGTCACCACTCCGCCACGTGGCC
>CAZBRO010000064.1:0-2002 GCA_964494505.1 uncultured Bordetella sp. | reverse complement strand
GGTGTTGGCCGCGATTGGATACGGCATTGTTCATTACCAAGTGACGGCGCATCTTTGCGTTGAATATTTCACGGTGGCGCATCCGCCGGTTTTCCCCACGCAGTCGCCGTTTTGGCTGGCGATCGGTTGGGGGATTATCGCGACGTGGTGGGTGGGATTTCCGTTGGGAATTGGAATTGCCGCCGGGGCGCGCGTGGGCGGTCTTCCCAAGCTCTCGCTTGCGGTAATACGGCCGATGATCTTTCGATTGCTGGCCGTGATGGCTGTATGCGCCGCCGGCGCGGGCCTGATCGGCTATTTCCTGGTGGCAACGGGTCGGGCGAGAGTGCCGGAAGGATGGGGCGAGGATTTGCCGACTGAGAAATGGGCGGCGTTTTCGGCGGATGCGTATGCCCACGTTACAAGCTATCTGACCGGCGCAATCGGAGGGCTGATTCTTGTCTTTCGCGTGATTTGGGGGCGGGCGCGGCAAGCGACACTGTGATTCGATATTGAAGACAAATGGAACGCCAAGACGCCAAGAAAGACACGGAGAATTTTTCTAGATTTGCCCTCAGTCCTCAGCACTTATTCTCCTTACACCACCCCAACGCTTCATCCCCAGCCGGCGCCGTTCTCGCAGAACTCGGCGACTGAGCGATGCCCATCGGGATCGGGCCAGGCGCAACTGGGGCAATCGAAACCGTCTTTCTGATTGACGTTGAGCAGCGTTTTGAGACTGCGGGCGGTTCCCATCTGACCAATGCCGAATTTGGCGGTCTCGATAATCGCGGTGACGCCGCCGGCGATGTGAGGACGCTTGGCGATTTTGGGTTCGTCATCAGGCATGGCTGCGCGAATCATATTCCGCCCTTGCCGGAAGGGACAACTTCCGATTTCGATTTGGGTGTACACTAGACAGTGCAATTGCGATGACCGCCGCCCAGAAGATATCCGCTGTTATAATTGCCGCCATCGTGCTGCTGGCGCTTTTGACCGGCGGAATCCTGATCCGCCGGCATTTTCCGGAAAAACCGCCAACGGAGTCGGCCGTTTCCCCGACGACCCAGCCCGCGCGAAATGCGCTAATCCCGCCGCCCAAGGAATGGAACGACCCCGACACCGGCCAGCCGGTGTTCGATCCAAGCAATTGCGCAACCAACGTGCAGGCGATCACCAGCCCGCAGAGTTTTACCGTCGCCTCGACCGGCTTCTCGAACTTCAGCGCTGCACCCACGGCCGGGCCGATCACCCAGAGCGGGCTGCCCGCCGGCTGTGCGTTCTTCACCCGGCCGGCGGTCGATGAGGACGGAACGCGGCTGAACTACTGGAGCGAGGGCTCCTATGTCTGCTACCGCGGCGAAGGCTATCTCTGCGACGGCGACCCCAGGCACTGGGTCGACCGCGGCATCTGCCTCGCGCCGTCCTATGACGCCGTGGCGCTCGAATGCTCCGGCCTCAACACGGCCGTTTACGAGGGCGATCCCAAGACGGTTTGCAACACCGGCGGAGCCGGGGAAATCTCGGCCAAGACGGAGTCCGATCCGGACTCGACGCCGAACCACTGAATCGCCCGGCTCGCGCGGCGCGGCTACGAGCCGCTGCTGCACTTCACCTCGTAATGGGTCTCCCGGCCCTGTTCGGGCCAGCGCGTCGAATAGCTGCAAGCAAGGGTCTTGAGGTCGATCAGCAGCACGCCCGTCGAATGCTGGCCGCCGTTGAAGCGAAGATCGTCCATCACGTAGAGCGTTCCGTTCGTAATCGCGACGCGGCATTTGTAGTTGAACTGATCCGTCGACCCCGGCGTCCAGTCGGTCCCGCAGCGAAGCGTCTCGTCGTACTCCCGGTTCGACCCGAGCGTGTATTTCTGTGTCCAGGTCACCTCGCCTGAACCAGGGCCGCTGCTCACCGTATCGAGCCCCTCATTGGGGATCAGCTGCAGGAAACCACAATTCCGGAAACTCGCGTCGCAGTGGAACGCCGTCCCGGAGCCCTCGACGATCTGGAACCCCCCTGGCTCAGG
>CAZBRO010000063.1:0-2097 GCA_964494505.1 uncultured Bordetella sp. | reverse complement strand
CAGTTCGTCCAGCGCGCGGCCCCACAGGTTGAAATTGTGGTCGAGGATCCAGATCTTCGTGGTTCCTCCCCGCTTGCGCAAGGCCGGCCCCAAATGATCCCTCACAAAACCAATCTCGTATTCCTGCCCCCACAGGCACGCCGACATCCGGCCATCCTGGTCGGTGTCAACTTCGTTCTGCACGGTAACGGCGTCAATCGCCACGCCCGCGTCGCGATATGCCGCCAGAAACCTGACGAAGTAGTCCGCATACGGCGCGAAACTGGGCTTCCGCATCGCGCCGCCCAGCATGGAGCGGTTCGATTTCATCCATCCCGGCGGGCTCCACGGCGACGAAAACAGGAACAAATCCGGATTCAGCTTGCGCGCATCCCGGAGCACGGGAAGGATGTAGGTCTTGTCGTGATCGATCGAGAAATTCTTGAGTTCGGGATCATCCTGATCGCTGTCGTCGAAACTATAGACCGACCGCGAGTAGTCGCTCGACCCGATGCAGGTCCGGCACACATTCAGGGCCATCTCGCCGGGATCAAAGAGCTCGCGCATCAAGGCCGCTCGCTCGTCGTCGTGAAGCTGGCTCAGCAAATAGCACGACGCGTCCGTCAGCGCCGCGCCAAAGCCGAGAATCTGCTGCCGCGTGGCCCCGGGATCGAGCGTGATCGCATCGGAGGCAACCTGAACCGCGGGCTTCCACGCAAGCGGATCGAGAGACGCATGCCGCCGATCGCGGAAGGTGCTCCAAACCTGTACTGGCCCGGCGTGCGGGGCTTCGGCCCAGGCCGGAATCCTGTTGCACACAGCCGACGCGGCAGCTGTAGCCGACGCGATCTTCAAGAATCCTCTACGCGAACTTCCCACCATTTTCTATCTCTCCTCAGGCGCACCTGCGCTTGCGGGCCTGATTCTAGCACCGCATTCGGGAAGCGCTCATGTTCCGGAGTTTAACGACTCGGAAGAGCTTCCAGCGCGGCCAGAATCTGCGGAGCCAGTTGGCTCACGCTGCCAGCGCCGAGAGTGAGGATCAGGTCGCCCTCGTGCGCCGAGGACGCAGCGGCGCGAATTGCAGTGGCAAAGTCTGATGCAAACTCGACGCGCGGCCCCTGAATGCGTTCCGCGAGGCGTTCAGCGGTCACGCCGGGAATGGGTTCCTCGCTGGCCGCATAGATGGGCAGCACAATCACAGTGTCGGCGTCGCCAAACGCGCCCGAGAACTGGTCCAAAAGGTCCGCGGTACGAGAGTACCGGTGCGGCTGGAAGACAACGTGAATTCGCCCGCCCGCACACTCGCGCGCCGCGGCGAGGGTAGCGCGAATCTCAGTAGGATGGTGGCCGTAGTCGTCGACCACCGTGACGCCGCAAGCTTCGCCTCGTTTTTGAAAGCGCCGGTCCACGCCGCGAAAGTTGGCGAGCCCCTCCGCAATCTTTCCCGGCTGAACCTCAATCTGGCGCGCGATGGCTACGGCCGCAGTGGCGTTCAACACATTGTGCCGCCCAGGTACATGCAGCTCGAACGGGCCGAGCGGCCCCGCAGCCGTGTGCACCTGAAAACGCGAGAAGCCGCTTCCCTGCCCTGCGCCGGTGTCGGTCAGCCGCCCGAGCGCGGATCCCGCATCCAGCAACTCGAGCCGGTAGTCGGCCTCGGCGGCCATGCCATAGGTAAACACGCGCCGCCGCACGCGCGGCAAAATCCCCTTGAGCAGCGCGTTGTCGATGCAAGCCGTGACCGCGCCGTAAAACGGCACGCGATCCATGAAGTCGACGAAGGCTCGCTCGACGTCGGCCATATCGCGGTAGCAGTCCATGTGCTCGCGATCGAGATTGGTGACGACCGCGAGAATGGGAGACAGCTTGAGGAATGTGCGATCGCTTTCGTCGGCCTCGGCCACAAGATACTGCGTTGTGCCGAGTCGCGCGTTCGAGCCCAGTGCATCCACGCGCCCACCGACGACGACCGTGGGGTCGAGGCCGCCTGCCGAGAGCACGGCTGCCACCATCGACGTAGTCGTTGTCTTGCCGTGCATGCCGGCGATGGCAATGCCATATTTGAGCCGCATCAGCTCGGCCAGCATCTCCGCGCGCTGAATGACGGGAATCTTC
>CAZBRO010000062.1:0-2343 GCA_964494505.1 uncultured Bordetella sp. | reverse complement strand
CGCTTCGATTTCTTCCCCATTCAGGAACACTACCGACCCCGGCTCGCCGCCAAATTCGACGGCATCCAAAAAAATCAGGTGATCGAAGCCCAGCTCGTCGCACCGCCACAGATACCGTTCCGGGTTCGTGCCGGCGACGATCACGTTCGGCGCCCCATCCCAAATGAGTTGTTCGGCCAGCCGCACGCCAAAGCCGTCGTCGCTAAGCTCCACATTTCCCACACCCATCAGGCCGACCCGGCCCTCAAGGCACGAAAGCTGCAATCGAAAGTCGCTTGTCAAATGTCCTCCCCAAGTTGTTTGATTTGATCGTACGTGAACACTGGGCCGTCCACGCAGATATAGGCCACGCCGATGCAGCAATGCCCGCATTTGCCCACGCCGCATTTCATGTAACGCTCCAGCGTGGAAACGATATTGCGCTCCTCAAAGCCCAGGGCCAGCAGGTCCTTAATCACAAAGCGGAACATGATCGGCGGTCCGCACACAAAAGCAGTTGTGTTGGCCACCGGAACGCTCACCCCGGGCTTCTTGAACAGGCTGCCGACCACGCCGACATTGCCTGTCCACCCGTTGTTGGACCGGTCGACAGTCACATGGCATTCGATCCCAGCTTTCTCCCAACGCCCGAAATCCTCCATGTACATCAGTTCGCCCGGCGTCTTTGCGCCGTAGAAAATCTGGATCCGATTGAACCGCTTCCGATTCTCAATCGCGAAAACGATGCACGACCGCAATGGAATCAGACCTATGCCGCCGGCTACAAACGTGAGGTTCTTCCCATAGTAATCTTCCATCGGGAACCCGTTCCCGTAGGGGCCGCGCACCGCAAAATGATCCCCGGCCTTCAGCCGATGCAGCGCCGTCGTGCAACTGCCCACCTGGCGAATTGTGAAAAATGTCTCTTTCTCCGTTGGGCTCGGCGGCAGCGACGCCGGGAACTCCCCGGCCCCAAACAGTGAAATCTGCGCGAATTGCCCCGGGCGGAACCGATGAAATGCTGCTTGCGCGGCGGCGTCTTCGAAGCGCCAGTAGAACGTCTTCACCTCCGGAATGTCATCCACCACCCGTTCCAGCACCGCTACTTCCGGCAGGTAAATATTGCTCGCGCTCACGCTTGCGCCTCCTTCGGCGGACCGGCCCGCCGGATCATCTCCACAACGCGCGGCATTCCGACGTCCCCATGACATACCGCTGCGCAACGTCCGCATCCGACGCACGCCATCGAAAGCTCGCGCTGGATGAAACTCTGCGCCAGCTTGCGGAAGAACCGCCGGTTCCGCCGATCATGCACCGCCCGGCGCGGGTTGAAGCCGCCCGCCATCCGCGTAAACCCGCTTAAACCGCACGAGTCCCAGGTCCTCACGCGCTCGATCTCACGCGGCCCGGCCTGCCGATCGCTCACCGTGAAGCACGTGCATGCAGGGCAGACGTAACTGCACCCGCCGCATTCCAGGCAGCGGTTGCCGATTTCCTCCCACGTCTTGTCAAGTATTTCCCCTTGCGAAATGTAACGCACCGTCGCCGGAAACCAACTCGTCGTCTCCGGCTTGAACTGTTTCCGCGCCCGCTCAAGTATCGCCCGCCGCCGTTCGATGTGCTCCGGGCCGCCTTTTCGGAAAATCGGGTCTGTGAACAAGGCTGCCCCGCCCGCTGTCCCGGCCACCGCCATCCATTCCCCCTCGCCAAGATCCATCAGTTGAAGGTCGAAATGGTCCCGCGCCGCAGGCCCGGTGTCCGTGCAGAGGCAAAAGCACTCTTCGCCTATGTCGCGCTCCGGATCCGTGCACACAATGTTCACCAGAAACAAATTGCGCCGCCGCTTCTCGTAATAAATGTCCCGGAATTCCCGATCCAAATAAAACCGGTCCAGGTGCCCAATGCCCGCCACGTCGCACGAGCGAATTCCAAAGATCGCCTGCCGCCGCTCTTCGTAGGCCGGCGCGATGTCCAACTTATCCGCGCCCCCGCGCGCTGTCATCAGCCGTTCGATCGCCGGAAACACAAATCGCTTTGGCGGATAATACGGGTTGGGCAAATGAAGCTGCACCTTCGCGATGTTCCCGCCGTTGACGACGTCGAAATAAGTGTCGCGCCCCCTCCCGCAAAACGGCGCGATGACCTCATAGCCCCCGTCCCGCAGCAGGTCGATGATCTTCGTGACATCGGCGGCGTCCAGGATTCGCGCCTTCACGCGGCCTCCTTTTCCACTCGCACGGGGATGAGCGAGTCCCGTTGCTCCGCGCCCGCCAGTTCTCGTTTTAATTGACTCACAAAATAGGGCACATACGCCGTCCCGCTTCGCACTTCCTGCGTCACTCGCGCTGTCGAAACGACCGAACC
>CAZBRO010000061.1:0-3207 GCA_964494505.1 uncultured Bordetella sp. | reverse complement strand
CACCATGACAGTGTTTTAGATGGTGTTGCATCAACCCATTGAGACCGCCGGGAATTCTGTTCAGCCCGCCTCGCCGAGACGGAGCAGAGAACCCGTATCCTGTTCCCATAAAAAACATAAAAAGGGGCTTATCAGCAATTAGCCCCGAGCACTGTCGTCCGCTTTCGAAGCAAAAACGACATTGCTTACGGGCTCTTCAAGATTTCCGCCATCCCAACAACCAAACCGGCGATCTTCTCCAGTGAGCCTATCCCGCGGCCCTTCAACTCAAGCGCGTGAGCTAAAAACACCGCTTACCGTGGCATCACCTCGCCAGGCGCTGCATCGACCGGAGGAAGTGGCTTCGCTCGCTCTGTGGCGTAGACCACCGACAGGACACGCGATGCTGTGCAAGGGTTGAGGAGGCAGTGGGTTAGAGAAAGTGCGCTATGCTCGAGTCATACAACTTTCGAAAGCAGATATTGGAGTGCACTCGTCTGGCAGGGGATTGTAGGCAACTGGCGCGCGAGTCCCATAACCTTGCGTTGCAGACGCATTTCCTTCGGATGGCGGAGCACTGGCACACGCTGGCTGATGAGGAACCCTGCGCCGATACTATAACGAGGATTGCCTAAAAGACGGGTCTAGTTCGGGCCGCAATGTTTCTCGAAGGCAGCAAAAGGCCCCCGGTCGGTCGACCCTCGACACGTGCGGCTGCTAAGTCGCTAGCGCCCCATGGGTTTCTCACCCCTCGTTCGCCCTTTTGTATTGCCCTGAACCGCGGTCGAAGGCGGTGTCAGAAATGCGTCGAACCGCTCCCTCACGATGGCGTAGCACTCGCAGGCTGCCTTTTCGAGGCCGGGACGATCAAGAACCTGAATCTTTCCCCGACGGTAGCTGATGAGGCCTGCCGTCTGCATCGATTGCGCTGCAAGCGTCACTGATTTTCGATTGGCGCCCAGCATGTGCGACAGGAACTCGTGCGTGTACGCTAGGACTTCACCTTCGGCCCGATCATGCATCATGAGGAGCCATCGGCACATTTTTTCTTCCGTTGTATGCATGGCGTTGCACGCGACGGTCTGCTGAACCTGTGACAGCAGTGTCTCCGAATAGCTGACGAAGAGGTCGCGCACGTGTTCGCTGTGCTTAAATTCCGATTGCAATAATTCGATCGGGCAACGAACCATGTCACCCTCAAGTTGCACAAGACACCGATTAAAGGAAACGCGGCTGTACATCGCTGCGAAAAGCCCAAAGGCTCCTTCGCGTCCTATGTTCGCAGTCTCAATAGCTGAACCATTCTCCAACACAGTCAACAGCGAAAGAACGCTGCTTTGCGGAAAATACGCGTGTTTGAGAAGACCACCCGCTTCGCACACGATGGTGCCAAGCTTCAGATGGATAGGCTTCAGATGGGGTCCGATGCGCTCGAGGCTGGCAGTCTCCAAAGCGCCGAGAAGCCGATTGCGACGCGCATCATCAAAGTGAATTTTGGACATAGGAAACATCCGAGTAGTCCTATTAGACCTGAGCCTAACACATTCGCCGAAGGCTACCCCCGCCAAGCCCAGTTCGAGCGTAACAGGCAGACTCAAACAGTCTTGGGGGGCGCTCCCGCCGGTCGGTCACGCTCTAGTGGTGGACGCTATGCGCCAGCGGCAATAGCGAAGGAAATTCCAGCTGATCACGGTTGACGATTTCCGCGTCAATGCAAGGCTCGCCCGCTGGTGAAGCATGCTCCCCAATGACAAGGCGCCACCGCTCAGCTTCCAGCTACCGGCTCAGACCCCGCGCGCGTAAAGGCTATGGTCACGCGCGTGCCCTTCCCAGGGCTCGTTTCGACTTTGAGGTCCGCCTTCGCGTTTTCGCGCAGCGATCGGACGATCAGGGCGCCGAGCTTACCACGCTTGGGCCATTCGACTCCTTCCGGGAGCCCGACCCCATCATCGGCAATGACGACGCGGCAGCCATTGCTGTCGGAAAGACTTTGCAGGGTGATAGTGCCCCCGGCGCGGCCCTGGAAGGCATATTTGAGAGCGTTCGTCAGCAGTTCGTTGACCACCAGCCCAGTCGGCATCGCGACATTTACCGACACGGGGTAGGCATCCACCTTCAGGTCGAGCCGGATGCCCTCGACAGCGTGGGAATGCATCACAGACGAAGCTATCTCGCTCAGGTAAACGCCAAGGTCGATGTTATCTGCTTGCGCGTGATCGGATAATAATTTGTAGATGAGCTGTATCGACTGGATGCGTCCGGCAAGCCGGTCGAACGGCGCGGTGTCTATACGTCCCTGCGCGTTTCTGGTCTCCAGACGAATCAATGCCGTGATCATCTGAAGGTTGTTCTTGACGCGGTGCTGGATTTCCAGAAGTTGCGTATCTTTCTCGCGAAGCTGCCGCTCGAACTCCTCACGCCGCACTTGTCCCTGCGGACCCACTTCGACCAACGCGGCGAGCCGGAAAGCAGGCACCCCCTCATCATCCACGATGACGTTCGAATAAGCATCCACAATCGCCGGTGCGCGCCCCGCCCGTTCAATCTGGAACGAGCCCACACAATCGTTGGCGTCCACAACGGCTGCACTAAGTTTACGCTGGTCCCCACTTTGGCCATGGAGAACACTCCACGGCTTCCCCTCGACCTCTGCTGCCATCTGACCCGACAGTTTCTCAAACTCCGGATTGGCGTAGGCGATGCGTTCAGGACCCTTCATTTCCGAAACTACGATGGCAATCGGAACTTGATCGAGAAAATGTCTGAACTGCTCGCTTTCCAGCGCGTCGGCTAAATCGGGCGCCGCAAGCAGCGCTTCGACTTGCTCCTTTTTCTCGTCTTCTGCAGTCATTCTCCGAGTCGCAATCCTAAGGAAATAGTGGACCGAACCTGATTCATTTATAGCCCAGCGAATGGTCGGAACTGGCGTATTCTACGCAGACGCCCGGTGTTTTTGTTGCGGATGGTGGCCGCGAAGAACTCCAAAAACCGGCGCGAGGCGTGCTCGCCGGCCCCAGGAATCAGGGCGGGGACCGCGAGGAGCCCGGATTGGGCTGGGCTGCCCCAACGAGCGCGCCTGTAGTGGGCTTTTTCACCATGGCGATAGCGTAACGTCCTTTATGCACCGCACGTGAGCCGATAGCCAGATAGGATTTGCCTCGAACAAAACAGGAGGCGGTCTCAATGGGTTGATGCAACACCATCTAAAACACTGTCATGGTGGAGGTG
>CAZBRO010000060.1:0-3843 GCA_964494505.1 uncultured Bordetella sp. | reverse complement strand
CGGCAACGGCAACGATTGCCTCGACGGCGGTGCAGGCGTGGATACCATGGTGGGCGGTCTCGGCGACGATACCTATGTCGTCGACAATCCGTCCGACCAGGTCATCGAGAATCCCGGCGAAGGCGCGGATACGGTCGATTCCACCTCCAACTCCTACACGCTCTCCGCCAATGTCGAAGATCTCACCTTTACCGGCGTCGGAAATTTCAATGGCGCCGGCAATGACGATCCCAACGTCATCACCGGCGGCGCCGGCAACGACACGCTGGAAGGCTTTGGCGGTGCCGATACGCTGTTCGGCGGCGGCGGCAGCGACTTCCTGGAAGGCGATTCCGGCAGCGGCGACGATTCCGTCGTCGGCGGCAGCGGCAGCGACACGCTGATCGGGAACGCGGGCAACGACACGCTTGACGGCGGTACCGGCATCGATTCGCTGTCGGGTGGCGACGGCAACGACACCTACATCGTAGACACGGCGTCCGACGTTGTCGGGGAGGCCGCCGGTGCGCACGGCACCGATACCGTCCTCACGACCCTCACGACCTACTCGCTCGCTGCGTTGGCCGGCATCGAAAATCTCGCCTTCTCCGGCACGGGTCCGTTCAACGGAACCGGCAACAGCAACGCCAATCTGCTGACCGGCAGCGCGGGCAATGACACCCTGTCGGGCCTCGGCGGCAACGACACCATCGACGGCGGAGCCGGCAACGACCTGATGACCGGCGGGACCGGGAACGACACCTATATCGTCGATTCCTACAACGACACGGTTGTGGAGAACGCCTCGGAAGGCACCGACCAGGTCAACACCGCACTCAGCGCCTATACGTTGGCCAGCAACGTCGACAACCTGCTCTTCACCGGCAACAGCGGCGGCTTCACCGGCCAAGGCAATGGCGACGCCAACGTCATCACCGGCGGCGCAGGCAATGACCTGCTCTATGGCGCCGGCGGTGCCGACAAGCTGGTCGGGCTCGGCGGCAACGACACCTATGAGGTCAATGCACTCGGGGTCACGATCGTTGAGGGCGTGAACGCGGGGACCGACACCGTCCTGACCTCGCTCTCGAGCTTCACGCTTGCGGTCAATGTCGAAAATCTGACGTTTACGAATGGCGCTTTCGCCGCTCCGGGCACCGGCGATTTCACCGGCACCGGCAATATGGGTGCGAACGTCATCACCGGCGGAGCCGGACCTGGCCACAATACGCTCGCAGGACTTGGCGGCGCCGACACGCTCACCGGCGGCGCGAGCAGCGACAGCCTCGACGGCGGCGACGGCAACGATGTTCTGGACGGCGGCGCCGGCGCCGACACCATGTCCGGTGGCGCCGGTAACGACACCTATTACGTCGGGGCCGGAGACCTGGTGCAAGAAGACCCGCTGTCGGGCATCGACGTGGTCTTCACCGCGCTCGACAATTACACGCTTCCCTCCGATGTCGAGAATCTCTTCTACACCGGGTCCAACGGGTTCGTTGCCACGGGCAGTGCGGTGAACAATCTCATCTCCGCAGGCGCCGGCGACGATTTGCTGGACGGCCAGGCCGGTGACGACACGCTGCTCGGCTTCGACGGCAACAACACATTGCTGGGTGGCGACGGCAACGATTCGATCAGCGCCGGAACCGGCAACGATACGGTCGATGGCGGCATCGGCAACGACACCATCCTCACCGGTGACGGCCTCAACAACATCGCCGGGAATGACGGCAACGACAACATCACGACCGGCAGCGGCAACGATACGATTGACGGCGGCTCGGGCGGCGACACCATTGTTGCCGGTGATGGCAGCAATGTTGTTACCGGCGACGACGGCAATGACAACATCACGGCCGGAACGGGCAACGACAACATCGATGGCGGCACGGGCAACGACACGATCGTGGCGGGCGACGGGGCCAACACGCTGGAAGGCGGCGACGGCAGCGACCGCATGACGTCGCTCGGCGGCGCCGATCAGATCGACGGCGGCATCGGCAACGACACGATTAATGCCGGCGACGGCGCCAATCATATCATCGGCGGCGGCGGCAACGACAACATCACGGCCGGCACGGGCGATGATGTCATCAACGGCGACAATGGCAGCACCGGCGTCATCGGCAACGACACCATCAATGCCGGCGACGGAAACAATGTCGTGACCGGCGACGACGGCAATGACAACATCACGGCCGGAACGGGCAACGACAACATCGATGGCGGCACGGGCAACGACACGATCGTGGCGGGCGACGGGGCCAACACGCTGGAAGGCGGCGACGGCAACGATCGCATGACGTCGCTCGGCGGCGCCGATCAGATCGACGGCGGCGCAGGCAACGACATCATCAATGCCGGCGACGGCGCCAATCAGATCATGGGCGGGGCCGGCAACGACAACATCACCGCCGGGGCCAATGACGACGTCATCAATGGCGACACCGGGCTGCTGACGGCGGTCACCGGCAACGACACGATCAATGCCGGCGACGGCGACAATATCGTCACCGGCGATGCCGGCAACGATTCGATCCTGAGCGGCAGCGGCGCGGATTGCCTCGACGGCGGCGTCGGCAACGACACGCTTCTCTCGGGCGACGGCAACGATACCCTGTTCGGCTCCGATGGAAACGATTCCATCTTCGGTGACGGCGGCAACGACACCATCGATGGCGGCAACGGCAACGACACGGTTCAGGGTGGCGATGGCAACGATACGATCGACGGCGGCATAGGAGCCGACAATCTCTCCGGCGGCGACGGGGTGGACAACCTCACCGGCGGCGATGGCAATGATACGATCGACGGCGGCGCCGGCGACGACGTCATGACCGGCGGCATCGGCAACGACACCTACGTCGTGGACAGCCTGACCGACAGCGTGAACGAGGACTTGAACGCGGGCACCGATACGATCCAGACGACGCTTTCGGCCTACACCCTCGCCGTCGGCAACAACATCGAGAACCTGACCTATACGGGGGCCGGCACCTTTACCGGCACCGGCAACGAGTTGAACAACGTCATCACCGGCGGCGCGGGCGGAGACACCCTCTCCGGCGGCACCGGCACCGACAAGCTCGTCGGCCTGGACGGCGCCGATCATCTCGATGGCGGCGACGGCAACGATACGCTCGACGGCGGTACGGGCGATGACGTGATGACGGGCGGCGCGGGGAACGATCTCTACATCGTGGACAGCCTCGGCGATTCCGTCGTGGAATCCTCAGGCGTCGGCACGGGCACCGACACCATCCAGACGGCGCTTTCGAGCTACACGCTCGCGGCCGGCAACAATGTGGAGAATCTGACCTTCACCGGCGGTGCGGCAACCGGCACCGGCAACGAGCTGAACAATACCATCACCGGCGGGGCGGGGGACGATTCGCTCTCCGGTCTCGACGGGAATGACAAGCTCGTGGGCGCCGGCGGCGACGATACGCTCAGCGGCGGCAATGGTAACGACACGCTCAATGGCGGTGTGGGTGTCGATGTGATGACCGGCGGGGCCGATGCGGACCGCTTCGTCTTCACCGCGACCGACGGCCCGACGGGCGGGGCGAACCTGGGCGAGATCACCGACTTCAGCCACGCACAGGCCGACAAGATCGATCTCTCCGGCATCGATGCGATCCCGGGGCCGGGCAACGATCCGTTCGTCTTCGTCGGCGCCGAGGCGACGGTCGGTGTGTTCGCCGTCCATGCCGCGGGCAGCCTGCATTACGTGAACAGCGGCGGAAACACCTTCGTCGAAGGCGATATCGACGGCGACGGAACGGCCGATTTCAGCATCAAGCTGGACGGCACCCTCACGCTGTTGGGCGGTGGCCCGGCCGGAGACTTTGTTCTCTAGGG
>CAZBRO010000059.1:0-3923 GCA_964494505.1 uncultured Bordetella sp. | reverse complement strand
AAAAAGTGATCCCTGCCCAAGCCGCAGCACTCCGCCTCATAACCGCTCATGCCGTCTGATACTGAACGGTTCTCGCTGGTCCGTTTAGGCGTATGGTCCCAAGGCTGGCATCACCAGCGTTATCAGTTAGCACAAACAGTATGAGCAAACTTCCAAATGGGGTGCGTATCCCGAGCGTAAAGGTTCTGAGGGAGGCGATTGATACCGGCGACACGGAATTCGCGATTTTGCTCAATGGAGGATTGGTCTCTCGCAAGACCATCACCCACAAAGGCAAAGTGTATCGCGTAGAAAACCATGTTGACGGAACGATCCAGAAGCTTACCGAGGAGCAATTCTACGATAAGGGCTACAGCAACATTGGTGAAGCAATGAGTAAGGAGGCGTTCATCGTCTACACGGATGGTTCAAATCCGGAGATCGTGAGCGTGTTCTGATGCCAGCGTTAGAAGCTCTAACCGAAAGGAAACATGGGACTAGACATGTATGCGGCTCGGAAGCTCTACGTTACGCAGTGGGAGTTCGAGAGCCCAGATGAACGTTATTCGGTACAGGTCGAACGCGGCGGCAAACCAGTGTCCGGTATTCAATCTGACCGTATATCGGCCATCGAAGAAGAAGTGATGTATTGGCGCAAGGCCAACCACATTCACGCATGGTTTGTAGACAATGTTCAGAACGGCGAAGACAACGGAAGAGAATACCTCGTCGATTGGGATAAGCTTCGTGAATTGCTCTCGGCATGCACGAAGGTAATTGAAGCATCAACGCTCGTTGGTGGGATGGTATATGCAGGCGAGACCTGGAACCCCGAGAAGCACGAATGGGTAACGCAGCGCGAGCCCGGCAAGCTGATCGAGGACCCGACGGTCGCCAAGCAATTGCTCCCCACACGAGCCGGCTTCTTCTTCGGCTCCATGGAGTATGACGAAGATTACCTCAACGACGTGGTAAAAACCCGAGACTGGGCCGCTCAAATGTTGAAAGACCATGAGAATGGAGTGCCGGGCGACATCTGATATTCTTCGTGGTGGTAACGGCCGGATTGGTGTTGGGCGTGGTTCCCGGCGCGGCGGGCTGTTCGGGAACGCTCACTGAACCAGAGACCCTGGCTTAGCGCAGGCGCTTCAAGCCAAAAAGGACTAGCCCTCGCCCAAAAGGCGGGGGCTTTCCTTTTCAGGTGATCTTCTTTGTCGTTCGAGCAATGCGGTTTGGCGCCCCCAAAATTGATACCTCTCAATAGCCGTCCCAGCTTTCCCACGCCTTCTCAGGGCTCCTCATACCGAACGGTGATCTTCCGTCGTCTTGCTGGGATGCTCGGCTGCCAAAGCAAAGGAGGTTACCTTGGACCTTGACACGCAACGCATCCGTAACCTGCTCGACAAACGCGATGAGATCGACCGCGAATTAGCCGCAATCTTTACCGGCAACGGCATGAAGGAGCGTAAAGCCCAGCGATGCTCGGTATGCGAGCAGGAAGGGCATACCGCCCGAACGTGCCTGGAGAGGAAGGAATAGACGCCGTACGTGGTAGCTTCGGTTGGCGTTCGGGCGCCAACCACACTTACGCGGCCAGCTGCGTATCGACATCGCGTCGGCCGTCGAGTATGCGAATGACCTGAACGGTTTCCTCTACCACCTGGTAGAAGACGACGAATCGGTGAACCGGGAAGGATCGTAGATTGGGACGGATCTCCCTCCGCGCTCGTCCGCTGTAAGGGTGTGCCTCAAGGAGGTCGATACCTTCCGCAATGTCCCTTAGGACGTTCTCCGCAGTCCGTGGCCCGGCAAACTTTTCATAATAGTCCGATACGTCTCGGATGTCGGACTGCGCTTCGGGCGACCAGAGCGCCGCCTTACGCAGTCCCATATCGCTGGCGAACGAACCCTCTTAGATCAAATTCTTCGCCTTGACCGGCGTCGAGCGAAGCCACGCCTTGGTCGATTTCCGCCCGTAACTGCTCCAGGCGCTCTATGTAGGAAAGCACGGTGCGGCCGATTTCGTCCTGGTCCTGCGCGGGCAGCTGCTCTGCTCGCTTTATGGCTTCATTCAAAGAATTGCTCATATAGTAATCAGTATAACATACGGGTGTCGGGAAGGCATCTGAACAGGATATCCTATTCCGCTCGCGGGCGCCCCGCATCGGCACTCATAAAGAATGTTATGTTAGACTATTGGGCATGGTGGAAAGCCCGCCGGAGCCAGACCCTTACGGCGGCTTCAGCGGGCTATCGCCCCACAGGGACGCGGTGCGCTGAAAGGTTTGCATATTGAGGAGGAAGCAATGGGCAAGGGGCCGATAGTCAACGGATGCGCTATTTCAACCGCCTTGTTGCTCAGTCTTTTGTTCGGCAATTCGGCCTTCGCCGCAGCCGAGGGCAATCGGGCAGGCGAGGTTGGATCGATGGGACCGGTGCCTAAGGCCCAGTGCGGCCCTTCCAGTCACACCGAAAGCGGTTTGCAGGGGCAGACCACTTCGAAGGAACGCGCGAGCGGCGACTCGCAACTCGGCTACAAATGCAATCTCGAGCTCGTCGGCCAGTTTCGGGGGGAGGGGGCCTTTTCGCAGGACGGGCCGTCATATTTCGATCACTGCGCCTATGTGGCGACGGAAAATGACCCGATGCAGGCGCACCCCGGTATCGTGGTGATCGATGTTTCGGATCCCAGAAATCCAAAGGCAACCGCGTACCTCGCCGACACTGCGGCGGCGCTGAATCCCCACGAAAACAACAAGGTGAACGAAAAGCGCGGGCTCCTCGCGCTGGCGCAAAGCAACGGGCCGAATTTCGCTGTCTACGATCTGAATGGGGACTGCGCCCACCCGAAGTTGGCCTCCAGTATCACGGTGCCGAACAGCAAGGGCCATATGGGCGGCTGGGCCGAGGACGGAAAGACGTACTACATCGGCCAGCAGTTTCGAGGCCTCCGGGGCATCCTGCCGATCATCGACGTGAGCGACCCCTACAATGCCAAATGGCTCCTTAACTGGACGTTCACCGGTGATGGCCGGCCCCACGACGTCAGTACCAACAGCGACGGCACACGTTTGTACGCCGGGCAAGCGGGCAATTTCGGCGCTCCGCGGGACAATTCTTCGTTCGGACCGGACGGGCTCGTGATCCTGGACGCAAGCGACATTCAGTTGCGTCGCCCCAACCCGCAAATCCGAATTGTCAGCAAGCTTTTCTGGGACGATCAAGGGCAAGCCGAACAGATGCTCCCCTTCTTCTCCCACGGGCGCTCGTACCTGATTAGTACCGATGAGTCCGGCGGACAAGCAGGCGTCGGCCGTCTGGTCGCGGCATGCGCGCGGGGAGCCTCGCCGTACGGCTATTCGAATGTGATCGACATCACCGACGAGGCGAACCCGAAAATCGTCTCCAAGATCATGCTCGAGGTGCAGGACCCGAAGAACTGCACGAAATTCCTTGCTGAGCCGCCAGAGGCCGGCGGCGGTCCCCTCGACTACTCGACTGAGAGATGCGCTTTGGACCGTCCGATGAATCCGACAATGGCCGCTTGCGGTTCAAGAGGCACCGGCACCCGCGTTTACGACATTCGCGATCCGCTCAACCCCCAAGAGATCGCGTATTGGAAGGGGCCGGCTCCGCGAAAAGCGTTTCTTCCCGGATCCGGTAGCTGGTCGCCGGGCGTGGATCGGACCGTCGAGAAGCAAGCGGGTTTGGCACGCTTTGTCAAAGCCCCTGCCGCCGGCGGGAAAGGGCTCGAGTTGAATCTCTGGATCGCCGGTGATGCCGGCGGTTTTCAAGTTTTGCGCTTTACCGACTGGTACATGCAGACTGAACGCGGCAAGGCGATCGTCGCCGAAGCGGTAGCCGAGTAGTGCTTCCATCGCTGAACACTATTCCCGGCGGTCTCAATGGGTTGATGCAACACCATCTAAAACACTGTCATGGTG
>CAZBRO010000058.1:0-6211 GCA_964494505.1 uncultured Bordetella sp. | reverse complement strand
TCACCCAGGAGATGGGCGACGATCCGATGCACGTCATGATGCGGCAGATCATGGCACTGTTCGACGAGTATCAGTCCAAGGAGAACGCCAAGCACGTCATTCGCGCCTTGAAAGAAAACGCCCGGCAGGGTTTTTGGAACGGTTCGCTGCCGCCCATCGGCTACCGTGTCGTCGCGGCCGAGCAACGCGGCGCCAAGGTCAAGAAGAAGCTCGAGATCGACCCGCTCCACGCCGAAACGGTGCGCCTGATCTACCGGCTTGCGCTACATGGCGACGGCGTCAAGGGCCAGATGGGCGTCAAGAACATCGTCAGCCACCTGAACGGCAACCGCATATTCACGCGCGACGGAGGCCGTTGGGGCATCGGTCAAGTCCACCGCATCCTGACCCGCCGCACCTACATGGGCGAGCATGAGTTCAACAAGCGGGCCAAGTCCAAAGCGCTGAAACCCGTCAGCGAGATCGTCGTCGTGCCCGTCCCGCCGCTCATCGACCGCGAGACCTTCGACGCGGTGCAGACGCTACTCAAGGCCCGACATCCCACTGTGACGCCATCCGCCGTCATCAGCGGCCCGACGATGCTCACCGGCCTGATCCACTGCGCCAAGTGCGGGGGCGCCATGACCATTCGCACCGGCAAGGGCGGGCGCTATCGTTACTACGCCTGTTCGATGAAAGCCCGGCAGGGGCCGACAGCCTGCGAGGGTATGGCGGTGCCGATGGACAAGTTGGACGATCTTGTCGCCAGCCATCTCGAAGACCGTCTCCTCCAGCCTGAGCGGCTGGAAACGATCCTCGCCACCGTGCTCGACCGGCGGCAGGAGCGATCCGAGCGCCAGCATGAGCACATTGGCGAACTGAACCGGCGCGCGGCGGAATCCGAAGCGCGCCTCAAGCGCCTCTACGACGCCATCGAGGCGGGCGTCGCCGACTTGAACGACCCGGCGCTCAAGGACCGCATCGGCGGCCTCAAGGCCATCCGCGATCAGGCGAAGGCCGATGCCGAGCGCGCCCAGGCCATACTTCAGAACTCAGGGAGCCAGGCGCTCACACCGCAGATGCTGAGCAAATTCGCCCACGCCGCGCGTCAGCGTATCCGGCTTGAAGGGGGCGGCTACCGCCGCGACCATCTTCGCGCGCTCGCTCAGCGGGTCGAGGTCAGTGACGGCGAAGTGCGGATCATGGGATCGAAGTCCAAGCTGCTCCAGACGCTTGTGGCGAACGGCGGCGCAAACGCAGTGCCCACTCAGGGACCGAAATGGCGGAGCCGGAGGGATTCGAACCCTCGATACGACTTTACATCGTATAACGGTTTAGCAAACCGTCGCCTTCAGCCTCTCGGCCACAGCTCCGCACAAAGGAATTGAACTACTTAATGACTAACGCGCGTGGAACAAACTGAAAATTGGCACCCGATTGCCACCGGCCTCCTTCGTGTCGGCGCCTCAACGCCGCTTCGACGGCAGCCGCCAGCCTCGGTGTTGTCGAACAAGTGGCCATGGACCGTCAAGATGAGGCCCAGGCGCGAATGTCAGGGGGTTAACTCGTCCTGAGGCAGGGTCGGCGGTATGTTGCCGGTATTGGCAGGCGGGCTCGAGCTCGAAGGATATGAAGCGTTCCCTGATCTGTGCAGTTCTGGCGGGCCTGACCCTCCACGCGTTTCCGGCACGCGCCTGGGACGGGGTGGGCCATCGCGTTATCGCCGGGATTGCGGCCGGCAGCCTCACGCCGGCTGCGAAAAGCCAAGTCGAAGACCTTCTGGGCGGCGATGCCTACACCGCGATGACGGACGCCTCCAGTTGGGCCGATGAAATCCGCTCCAAGCGGCCTGAGACCGCACGGTGGCACTTCGTCGAAATCCCCACGAGCAGCAGCGGCTATGACGCGCGCAGGGACTGCCGGCACGACGATTGCCTGGTTGCCCAAATCGAGGAACGCGCCCGGATCCTCGCTGACCGCAGCTCGTCAAAACCCGTCCGAGCGGAGGCGCTGCTGTTCCTGATCCACCTGGTCGGCGACATTCATCAGCCTCTGCACACCGCGAACAATCATGACTCCGACGGCAGCAAAACCCTGGTCCTGATCCGCGACCGCAAGGTCAACCTTCACGCGGTCTGGGACGGATATCTGGTTCAGCCGCTCGGCCGAAGCCCCAAGGAGATCACGGCCAGGCTGGAACACGCCATCACTCCAAACGAGCGGCGGCAATGGGAGCGCGGCACGCCGGCCGATTGGGCCAATGAATCCTTTCAGATCGCACTCAAGGAGGCTTACAAAAAAGCCATCATGGGCCGCGACAGCAACGCCTTCACGCTTCCGCCGGATTACGTGAAGGACGACAGCCAGATCGCGGCGATTCAATTGGAAAGAGCGGGTGTAAGGCTCGCGATGGTCCTCAACACCGCTCTGAAGTAACCCGGCAGGTCACGGACGCAGTATTGGCGCCAAAAACAATGGCGTCCGTCCTGTTACCGCTTCTGGCGAATGTTCGCCGGCGTCAGGAGGGAGGCGTTCCGTTGAAGATCGGCGGAATCACAAAAAAGAGCAGGTAAATCCACATGGCGGCAACCAAGACCGCGGCCATACCGAACAAGGCCGGCCCTTTGACGGAAAACCCTTTGCCCACTCGAAACTCTCCCTGGCCCGCGAAAAAGCCGCTTCCGGAACCCTTCCGGACGCTCACGCGGCTCGCGAAGCACCGACGCGCATCGCTCTGTTTTAACGAAGAATGCGGCTTTTCAAAGCCAAACCTACGCCTGGGAACCAAAAATCGCACAAGAGGTTGTATCGAGCGCGTTTTGATAATCGTTCTCGGCGCTGCCATTCCGGCCGCATCTTGTCCCCTCCCGCCGGTAAGCGCAGGATGAGAGTTCAGGGGCGGTCCGCCGCCCCTTGGCCTGCTGCGGCCAAGACGACGTATCCGGAAACCCGGCCCGTGCGTTCTTGCCAGTGGCGGCCGGCCCGGGGATGGGGTCCCTCCCGCTTAGGAGGAACGACCATGCTTGTGTCTCACATCTTGCGCGAAAAGGGGCGGGACGTGCTCGCCATTGGACCCGAGGCCACGTTGGCTGAGGCTGCTCGCGTCCTCACCAGGAATCGCATCGGCGCGCTTATCGTGCGGGACGGACGCGGCGCTCTCGCCGGGATCGTCTCCGAGCGCGACATCGTGCGCGCTATCGCGGAAGCGGGTATCGCGGCTTTGGCGCTCACCGTGGCGGACCGCATGACCCGGGAAGTCGCCACCTGCGCGGAAACCGACACCATCGCCGAGATCATGGAAACCATGACGCGGTGCCGGTTTCGCCACATGCCGGTGCTGGAAAAGGGCGAGGTGGTGGGCATCGTCTCCATCGGCGACGTGGTCAAGACGCGGATTGCGGAGACCGTGCGCGAAGCCGAGGCGCTCAAGGAATATATTGCGGCGGGGTGATTCGGCTTTTCGAAGGGGGCGCCATGCCAAAGCGCATCGACAGCGCGACGATAGAGGCAATCACGGGCACCTTCTATCCGCCGCCCTACGATGCGCCCTGCCGGTCGCGGGAGCGCAGGAAGCTCGGCGACGCCGCCGGGCTCACGCAATACGGGGTGAACCTGCTCAAGCTGCCGCCCGGCGTCTGGTCGAGCCAGCGCCATTGGCACACGGGCGGGGACGAATTCATCTACGTGCTTTCGGGCGAGGTGACGCTCGCGACCAATGAAGGCGAGGAGATTTTGCGCGCGGGCGATGCGGCGGGCTTCAAGGCGGGGGAAGAAAACGGGCATTGCCTGAAGAACAATTCGGCCGCCGATGCGCTGGTGCTGGAAATCGGCACGCGGCTTGCCGGCGATGCGGCTTTTTATTCCGATATCGACATGGTTGCGCCGGCGGGAGCGAAGCCCGCGATGTACACCCGTCGCGACGGCACGCCCTACGAGAACCTGAAGCGTCGCGGCCCGGACGACCGGTAAATTACTCCGTATAAGGATTATTACCGGTTGCGGCGGCGCAAGGGCCTGCTGCCGGCGCTTTTCATCCTTGTACGGAGCGCAAAGGCTCACCTTCGCAACCAATACGTTCCCGGCGTCGTTTTCACGAGAAGGAGAGCGCCATGGAACGGAATTTGCCCCCTCATGCCGGCATCGGCGCCACGGTGCTTATTGCCGCCATGACGTTGGCGGTGGCCGTGGTCGCAGGGATATTCCTGATCTGGCAGTCGGGCGAGCCCATGAATGGCGCGGTGCCCGCGAACGCGCCCGCCGCGGAACAGGCTCGGATTTCCCTCGCCGCACCCGCGCCCGGCGCGCAGCGAAGGCCCGATACGGCTTCCGAAGCGCCAGGCACCGGCTTCAGTCTCCAATCTTCCCGCCGCGAGTAAAGCTTTCGACAAACGAAGGCGGCTTTGGCCGATTGTGCGGGAACGCCGATTTCTGCGGCACGTTTCCGTGGGTGGATATGGCGAACCTCTCTCGCCGCGATCAAGGAGATAAAACGATGACAAAACGAAACCTTGTCCTGGGCAGCGCCGCAGGCTTTGCCATCGCGGCAGCGCTTGCTTCCTTCTCCTATGCGCAATCTCTCCCGCGTTACCCGGCGCCCACCGAGCAGGCTCAGACCGAAGCCCTGAATGCACAACAGGCAAACCAACCTTCCACCGTCATCGCCTCGACGGAGACGATTACCACGGGCGTCCCGCCCGCAATCGCGGTCTACAACGCGCAAGTGGCTCAGTCCAACGCGCAGGCCCGCGCCGATTATCAGGCCGAGCTCAAGGACTATCAGCAAAAGAGAAGCGACTACGACGCCCAGAACCGCGCATTCGAGGACCAGCTCAGCCAGTACAATTCCCAGGCCCTCGAACCGCCCCAGCATGAAATCATCATCGAGCACGCAAGCCCGTTGGTCGAATTCCGTGATCTCCGGAATCCGGATCGCGAAGCTGCGGGCCTGCCGGTGCGGGATCGCATCGGCAACATGGTGGGCCGTTTCGAGCATCTGACGTTCCAGGATGCCGGCCGTGAGGAAGCGGTGATCTCGCTGCACAATAACCGCACCATTGTGCTCGACGACCGGCACCTCCAGCTCGATCCGGATCACGACACGGTGGTTGCCGACTTGAGCTACGACGAACTGAACAGGATGCCGTCGCGGTTCTGACCGGCGATGGCAAGCGGGATGGAGAGGGCGGATTTCGTCCTCTCCATTTCAGCCCGGAGACGAAGATGCAGGATACCTCCCATAGACTGCTGTTCCTGGCGCTGACCGGCGCGATGTGCGCGGCTGCGATGTACGGATCGGAAGCGGGGCCGGTGTTGTTCGCAACCGCAGCATCGGTGCAGCCCGCCCACGCAGAGGCGCCGGACGCTGCGCCGATTGTTTTCACGGCGCCGATGCCCGACCGCAAACAATCCGAGCCGTCGCGGCAATCCCCTCCCACGCATGATTTGGGAACGGCGACCGTGGTTCCCAATGGCACCAGCTGTCCCGGGCCGGCCGCCCGTGCGCTGGTGTCGCCACCGGCAGCCGGCCCTAAGCCCGCAGCCGGTCAATCGATGTCCAAATTTACCGCGCCTCCATCCCAGCCGGCGTCGCCGGGCACGGGTTCGGGCTGTCCACCCACCCAAGCCGATGCCGGTGCTGTTGTCGCGCCGGAGCTTCCTCCCGCCGTCAGCCCGCGTCCTTGGGGCTGAGCCGTCCAACCGGCCGAAGATTTCCCCGAGTTTCTGCCGCCATCTTGAAGGGCGGTCCGGCCCCGTCCACATGCCCTTTGTTCGGGCGGTCTTGGGCAAAGCGAAAGTCATTCACAAAAAAGCGGAATTTCAGACGATTTCGCATTTGACAGAGTTTGGACGCCCGCCTATATACGCCGCCCACGCCGCCCCCAAGGCCAGCCCTTGCAGGCGGTGTTGCTTCTCTGGCAAGATGAAAATTCGCGCCTGAGATTGGCTCTTTGACATTGTGATTCGAGGAAGGGGAACGTGGGCGGCGGCTCAATCGCCATGCCTGATCGCAAGATCGGGCAAATAAGATTGAGCTCATTGGCTCGCGTTCTTCAGTCAAACATGGAAAGTCGAATGTTCGGCTCGCAAGAGCCGGGTGTTTAGACCTCGTCATGAATGACGAACAACGCGTTCTATGAGTTCTTAGGATCAACTTGAGAGTTTGATCCTGGCTCAGAACGAACGCTGGCGGCAGGCTTAACACATGCAAGTCGAGCGGGCGTAGCAATACGTC
>CAZBRO010000057.1:0-6448 GCA_964494505.1 uncultured Bordetella sp. | reverse complement strand
TGAACCGGGGTTCACGGTTTTGCAGACCGTTGCGTCACCACTCCGCCACGTGGCCGATTTGGGGCGCGAACGTAAGAGGTGCTCGCGGCCAAAGGAGCCCGCCTATATCAGATCGCGCCGGTATCCCACAACCACGCGGGAACCGCGGCAGTGTCCCCATCAGGCCACTACGGAACCGCCCGGCAATTGTCAGCCGCGCGCCTTACCCGTATAAGCCGCCGCACCCCGCCCGCACCGGAATCGCCCATGCTCGATACCGCCTCCCAGCGCGCCAATATGGTCGCGGCCCAACTCCGGCCCAACGACGTCACCGATGCACGCATCCGCGACGCCATGGCGACCGTCGAGCGCGAACGCTTCGTGCCGGAGTCGCAGGCGGCAATCGCCTATGCCGAATGTTGCGTTTCGCTCGGGCCGGGGCGGGTGCTGCTCGAGCCGCGCGCCTTTGCCAAGCTGCTGCAGCTCGCGCAAATCCAGCCCGGGGACCGTGTGCTCGATCTCGCTTGCGGCACGGGCTATTCCACCGCGATTCTGTCTCTCCTCGCGCGCGAGGTGGTGGCGCTGGAGGAAGATTCCGCTCTTGCTGCCCGCGCGGAAGAAAACCTCGCCGCGCTGGGTGTCCGCAATGCGCGGGTCGTACGGGGAAAGCTCGCGGAGGGCTGCCCGAAGGACGCGCCGTTCGATGTGATCTTCGTCAATGGCGCGATGGCTCGCGAGCCCGTCGAATTGCTGGCGCAGCTCGCCGATGGCGGCCGGCTGGCAGCGTTCGCGCGCAAAGGTGCTGCGGGCCATGGCGTCATTTACGTCAATCACGAAGGCGCAGTCGGCGAACGCGAAGCCTTTGACGCGCTGGTGCCCGTTCTCCCCGGCTTCGAGAAGCCGCCCGCGTTCGTGTTTTAATTCAAGCCGTCATGGCAAGCCCGGCGAACCCCGAGCGCCGCTAAGCCTTCGCGCTCGTTCTCCCGGTCTGCGCGAATTCGCGCGCCCGAAGCACCAGATCTTCGAGGTTGCGCTCCAAATGCTCGAAGGCAAAGCCGAGCGCCACAAGCTGCTCGTCATGGGTCATCGCATCCATTTCCGATGTGACCCGCGTCAGGGCGTCCTGGAAATCCTCCTGGGCCGGCGGCGCAGTGCGTTCGGCGAAGGCGCGTCCGAGCCCGCGCAGGAGCCGCGTTCCCTTGAGCGAGACCGCCGACAGCTCCGGCTGCAGCGCGGCGGAGGTTTCCGGGGGCAGGGGCTTTGCCGCCACGCGCCCGATCAGCACCAGATCGTGCCGGACGCGCCTCAATGTGCGGGTCACCGGTTCGGGGTCTGCGTCGTCGGTGAGATAATTGCGCTTCTCGCGCGCGGCTTCGTCTGAGATGTTCTCGAGCGCCGTCAGCGCGACCCGGACCGCATCCTGCCGCGCCAGGATCGCGTTCGCATCGACGGGCGCAAGCAGGGCGCCGATGAGGTCCACGAACAGGTCCGCCAGCCGCTGCAGGACCTTGTTCGCGGCTTGACCCAGCAGCGCGTGCGCACGCGCGGGCAGCACGAAGAGCGACACCGCCATGCCGACAAAGCCGCCAAGGCTGACCTCGACCGTGCGCAGGGCCGCGGCCAGGAAGGGGCCTTCGCTGCTCGCCGAACTCCCCAGCAGCAGGATGACCGCGGTGATCGGGGCAACGCGATAAACCGGCTGGAAGGCGGCCAGGAGCGCCAGCGGCGTCAGCGAAATCGCGAGCGCCGCGCCCAGCATCAGCACGTCGTTATGGGGTACGAGGGCGGCTACGCCCGCGCCATAGACCGCGCCCAGAAGTGTTCCCACCAGCCGGTCGACGGCAGCCTTCCACGATCCACCCACACTTCCCTGCACCACGAGGACCGCGGTGAAGACCGCCCAATAGCCTTGCGGCAAGCCGAGCGCCTGCGCGAGCGCGAAACTCGCGAGCCCGGCTATGGCAATGCGCAGTCCGTGCCGCACCTCGGCACGCCGCCGCAGCAGGGCGATCCTGAGTCGCGCCATCATGCAGGCAGGCCCGGCGCGGGTTTCTGAGGCGTTGTTGGATCGGGGTAGTGCATCGTCAATCAGACATTAACCAATATGGCTTTCCTATACGTTCTGGCTTAGGTTCGAAAGCGACCCGGAAAGCGGACGACGCGCCTCGTCCACCGAGAGAAAAGAGCGAATGAGCAGCGTCCCCAATCCCTCGCATGAACCCACCATGGAGGAAATCCTCGCCTCCATCCGGAAGATTATTTCGGAGGATCAGCCGGAACCGGCCAATGCCGTACCCGCGTCCGCTCCGGCGCCGGCGATACCCACGCCGGTACGTGCCGCCGCCATGGAACCCGCGCCGAAGGCCGAGGCCGAGGTTCTCGAACTCACCGAGGAAATCCCCGATGAGGAACCCGAGCCCTTCGTGCCGCCGCGGTCCCTGCCGCCGATCGATAACGACATTGCCTTCGAGACCATCGAAGCCGAGCCCAAAGCGGAGTCCGCCATGGACGACCTGATTTCCGACGTCACGCGGACCGCGATGGGCCGGGCCTTTTCCAATCTCGACCGCGGGTCCGAGGTTCCCGAGGGCCTGGACGGGCTCTTCCTCAAGGCCGTGCGCGACGCCTTTACCCCCACGCTGCAGGAATGGGTGGACTCCCACCGGGCGGAATTGTTCGAGCGGATGAAGCCTCTGATTCGCGAATGGATGGACGAGAACCTGCCGGGCCTGATCGAGGCCGCCGTCGCCAAGGAAATCGCCCAGGCCGCCGCCGGAAACCGCAGCCGCCGGAAATAGCCCTTTTTTCCGTTTCCTTCCCCCCTTGACGATGGCGCGCGCGCACCGTCCTTTCAGCATTGCTGAAATACAGGCGTTGCCATGCTGGATAAGAATTTTCGCCCTACGGAGGTGGAAGCCCGCCTCTACGCGCAGTGGGAGAACGCCGGCGCCTTTCGCGCCGGCGATAAACCGGGCGCGCCGAGTTTCTCCATCGTCATTCCGCCCCCCAATGTAACGGGCAACCTGCATATCGGGCATGCGCTGAACAACACGCTGCAGGACGCCCTTGCCCGTTTCGAGCGGATGCGGGGCAAGAATGTGCTGTGGCAGCCGGGCACCGACCATGCCGGCATCGCGACCCAGCTCGTCGTCGAGCGCGAGCTTGCCAAGCGGCAGATGAGCCGCGTCGGCTTGGGGCGCGTGAAATTCCTCGAAGAGGTCTGGCGCTGGAAGGAGCAATCCGGCGGCACCATCGTGCGCCAGCTCCGGCGGCTCGGCGCCTCCTGCGACTGGAGCCGCGAGCGCTTCACCATGGACGAGGGGCTTTCCCGCGCCGTGCTGAAGGTTTTCGTCTCTCTCTATAAGCAGGGGTTGATCTACAAGGACAAGCGGCTGGTCAATTGGGACCCGCGGCTGCAGACGGCGGTCTCCGATCTCGAAGTCGAAAGCATCGAGGTCAAGGGCAAGCTCTGGTACGTGAAATATCCGCTGGCCGACGGTGCGACGTTCGAATGGCCGTTGTTGGACGAAGACGGCAAACAGACCGGTAGCGAGACGCGCGATTACATTATGGTCGCCACCACGCGCCCGGAAACCATGCTCGGCGACGTCGCGGTGGCCGTCCATCCCGAGGACGAGCGGTACAAGAGCCTTGTCGGCAAACGCGCCATCCTGCCGCTCGCGAACCGCCCTATTCCGATTATCGCGGACGAATATTCCGATCCGGAAAAAGGCACGGGCGCGGTGAAGATCACGCCCGCTCACGATTTCAACGATTTCGAGGTCGGCAAACGCCACGGGCTGCCATTAATAAGTATCTTCAATCCAGACGGCACGCTGAAATCCACATCTGGGGATGACGCTAGATCACCACATGACAGTAGTTTACCGGTGCTTTCCCCTAAGGACGAAGAGATCCTCTTAATGGTCAGCGATGCTGGCCAGATTCCTCCTGCATATCGTGGACTTGACCGCTTCGAAGCGAGGAAGCGGGTCGTCGCCGATCTCGAGGTGGCGGGCCTTATCGACAAGGTCGAAGACATCGTCCATGCCGTTCCCCACGACGAGAAGACGAAAACCGTCGTGCTGGAACCCTTTCTCACCGAGCAATGGTATCTGAACGTCACGCCGCTTGCGGAAAAGGCGATCAAAGCGGTGGAAGACGGACGCACCCGCTTCGTGCCGGAGCATTGGTCGAATGTGTATTTCAACTGGATGCGTAACATCCAGCCCTGGTGTATTTCGCGCCAGCTTTGGTGGGGGCATCAGATTCCGGTTTGGTATGGTTTCGAACGATCCGACGATGGAGGGTTATCCGCTTTCGACAGAATGGCCTTCGTTGCTGAAACGGAACGTGAGGCAATCAGTGAAGCCGAAGCTTATTACATGACGAAAGTCGTTGCAGTTAACAACGATACGGCCGCTATGGCTTTAATCGCCAATCGCTCAGGTGGCACAGCAATTCAATACGGTATTTGGCGCGATCCTGACGTGCTCGATACCTGGTTCTCCTCTGCGCTGTGGCCGTTTTCGACCATGGGATGGCCCGACGAAACGCCGGAACTCAAGCGCTATTACCCGACCTCAACCCTCGTTACCATGTACGACATCATCTTCTTCTGGGTCGCGCGCATGATGATGATGGGCCTCAACTTCAT
Source organism: uncultured Bordetella sp. (assembly GCA_964494505.1). Classification (GTDB taxonomy): domain Bacteria; phylum Pseudomonadota; class Alphaproteobacteria; order Micropepsales; family Micropepsaceae; genus CAIYRG01. Next base: position 1,812 of record CAZBRO010000057.1, on the reverse strand, counting down.
GGACGATGTGCCGTTCCACCACGTCTTCATCCACGGCCGGGTGGTGGACGAGCATGGCAAGAAGATGTCCAAGACCAAGGGCAACGTCGTCGATCCGCTCGACATCGTCGATGAGTATGGCGCGGACGCCTTGCGTTTCGCGCTCGCCAACGCGGCGGGGCAGGGGAAGGACATCCGCCTCGGGCTCAATCGCGTGGAGACCTGCCGCAATTTCGGGACCAAGCTGTGGAACGCCGCGCGCTTCTGCGAGATGAACGAATGCGTGCGCAAGCGCGAATTCGATCCGGCAACCGTGACCATGACGGTCAACAAATGGATCGTGGCGGAGACGGCGCGCGCCGCGTCCGAGGTCACCGAGGCGCTCGTCGCCTATCGCTTCAATGACGGCGCGGGCGCGATCTACCATTTCGTCTGGGACGTGTTCTGCGATTGGTATGTCGAATTCATCAAGCCGGTGCTGAACGGCAATGACGAAGCGGCCAAGATCGAGACGCGCGACACGGCGGCCTGGGTGCTCGACCGGATCTTGCAGTTGTTGCATCCTTTCATGCCGTTCATCACCGAAGAATTATGGGCGCGCATCGCCGAACATGCGGTGCCGCGCCGCACCATGCTGATGCTGTCGCCCTGGCCGGAATTGTCGGGTCTGCCGCAGGATGAGAAAGCGCGCGCCGAAATGAACTGGCTGATCGAGATCGTCTCGGGTGTGCGCAGCGTGCGTGCAGAAATGAACGTTCCGCCCGGGGCTCGCATTGCGCTCCTGCTCAAGGACGCGAACGCGGAGACGTCCGCGCGTCTCGCGCGCAACCGCGACATGATTTTGACTCTGGCGCGATTGTCGAGTGCGCGCACCGCGGGCGAAATTCCGCAAGGCTCGGCGCAATTCGTTCTGAGCGAAGCGGTTGCGGCGTTGCCTCTGGGCGAGGTGATCGATCTCGACAAGGAACGCGCGCGTCTGGCGAAGGATTTACAGAAGGCGGAAAGCGAGATCGCGAAATTCGATGCGAAACTGAACAATCAGGCCTTCGTCGCCAAAGCCCCCGAAGAGGTGATCGAGGAACAGAAGGAACGCCGCGCCGAAGCCGCCGCGTTAGCCACGCGCCTGCAGGAAGCCCTGAAACGCTTGAGCGGCTGAACGAATGTATCCTCGCCCTTCCCCCACAAGGGGGGGAAGGTGGCAGCGAAAGCGGACGGAGGGGGGCCTTCTGCGCGCACCGCGCCGTTCCCATCTATGTGAGTCGCGCGCCCGGAAAACCGGGCCAGGACGGAGACGAAACGGCTGACCCGCACGCACCCTATGACGGCTCTATTGCACCTTTATCGCATCTTATTGCACCGGAATCCGCACCCTATCGGGCGGCCTTCCGCTGCCAAAAACCCAGGCTTATCCTGGGTTTTTCCTCTCCTCGACCCGAAAAAGAGGGGGAGGGGGGGTGTTTTGGAAAATTGGCGGCCCGCCGCCCCCGCCCGTTGAGAATCTCTCGCCATGGCGCGCCGGTTTGTGGCAGCTAAGGCCAGCCGAAACCGAAAGCCCCGCACCATGCCGACAATCGACAAATCCAAGCTTCCCTCGCGCCACGTCACCGAAGGGCCGGAGCGCGCGCCGCATCGTTCCTATTACTATGCGATGGGCCTGACGGATGAGGAGATCCACCGCCCCTTCGTCGGCGTCGCCTCCTGCTGGAACGAGGCGGCTCCCTGCAACATCGCATTGATGCGTCAGGCGCAATCGGCCAAGCGCGGGGTCAAGGAGGCCGGCGGCACGCCGCGCGAATTCTGCACCATCACCGTCACCGACGGCATCGCCATGGG
>CAZBRO010000056.1:0-6988 GCA_964494505.1 uncultured Bordetella sp. | reverse complement strand
ACCTGTGACCTCTGCCTTCGGAGGGCAGCACTCTATCCAGCTGAGCTACGGGTGCGAGCCGTGGCGCGAAACTAGAGCGCAATCCGGCAAAGTGGAAGCGGGGTTTGCCCTTAGACCGCGCGGCCGGTGACGAAACCCCGATGGTCACGCGAGAAAAGAGCCCGCGCGAGCCCCTAAACGCCCCCAAAATCGAAAGGCCCGGGCATTTCCGCCCGAGCCTTCCTTCAACAATAGGCCGCCTGAACAGCCCGGCTTCGCGGTCAGTTGATCGCAAAGCAATAGAAATGGCCGGCGCCCCCGGTTTGGACGAGCTTGGGCGCGGAACAGCCCGTGCTCATATGGGCGGAGTTCCACGACACATTGCCGCCCCCCGTCCGGTCGGCATGGCCGAGCATCGCACGGTGGTCGTCGGTGGCATCCGTCCAATTGTTGCAGGTGGTATCAAGGCCGGCGGGGAAAGCGCGCCCGTCCGAATCCGAACCCGTCAGCATGTCGTGCTGGTTGGGCATGTCGCCGGCGCCTTTGATGATTTGCCCCTTCTCATCGAGCATGTTGGCCTTCTGGATGTTGTTGCGGTCGCGCTGATTGTCGCCGTGCAGGTCGCCGACATTGGCGGCGATCATCACGCCCTTGGCATTGTACCAGGGGCCCGCTCCGATGCGGGCGCGCGCGTTCACGCCCGGGCCTGCATTGGTGGCCTGGGTGGAGAGATAGGCGTGCCAGGTGTGATTGCCGGCGCCGACGGCGGCGGCAAGGTTCTGGCAAATCTGATCCGCCCCTGCGAGACCGCCGAGATTGCCGGAACCGGTCGGTGTCGTGCTGGTCACGAAAAAGGTCATCGGTTGCTGGGGCCCCGGAGCCTGCGCCGCCAGCACCGCGGCCGACCCTGCAAGCACCATGGCTATGGAAGAAACAATGATTCGCTTGTTCATATTCGCGCCTCCTGATTGATTTCCCGATGTCTGGCGTGGCCCGCGATGCACCCGCGAGGTTCCGCAGCCCTCAATGCTCAGACACGCGCGATCCTATAGCATGGACTCGAGCGTTCGATGAAGCCGCCCCGCCAAAGAAGCAGCTCTCCGGCCAAACCGGCCAAAGAAGAAGGCCCGGATGCCGTTCACCGCACCCGGGCCTTCCCGTAACGCAAAGACGCGACTGCGAACGCGTCAGTTGATGGCGAAACAGTACAGATGGCCGGCGCCGCCGGTCTGCACAAGCTTGGGCGCCGAACAGCCCGCGCTCATATGGACCGAATTCCACGACACATTGCCGCCGCCCTGGCGGTCGGCATGGCCGAGCATCGCCTTGTGGTCGTCGGTGGCGTCCGTCCAATTGTTGCAGGTCGTGTCGAGACCGGCCGGGAAGGCGCGCCCGTCGGAATCCGAACCCGTCAGGATGTCATGCTGGTTCGGCATATCGCCAAAGCCTTTGATCAGGTTGCCCTTCTCATCGAGCATGTTGGCCTTCTGAATGTTGTTGCGGTCGCGCTGATTGTCGCCGTGCAGGTCGCCGACATTGGCGGCGATCATCACGCCCTTGGCATTGTACCAGGGGCCGGTGCCGATACGGCCGCGCGCATTCACGCCGGGTCCCGCATTGGTGGCCTGGGTGGAGAGATAGGCGTGCCAGGTCTTGCCTCCGGCGCCCGCCGCCGTGGCGAGGTCCTGACAAATCTTGTCGGCGCCCGCGAGGCCGCCGAGATTGCCCGAGCCGGTCGGCGTCGAGCTGGTGACAAAGAAACTCATCGGCTGCTGCGGCCCGGGAGCCTGGGCGGCCAGCACTGCCGCGGCCGAGCCGAGCATGGTCACGGCAACAGCCGAAAAAATCATGGATCTATTCATGAGCGCGTCTCCTCGTTGAAATCATGACAATACGCTGTCCACGCCGCCAATCGGCGGACAGCTTTACCCCTTAACGCAAAGCATGCGTCACCATAGCACACGTCGCGCGCTCCCGCCTAACGCAAGCTCAGCCCCAGAGCGACGGATCGGGCGGGTAAATACAATCGGCGTCATAACGCATTGCGGGTTCGCGGTCGCGTGCGAGCAGCAAGGGACCGTCCAAATCGGTGTATTGGGCAAGGCCGCAAAGCAGGCTTGCCGGCGCCATGGCGAGCGAGGTCGAGACCATGCATCCGACCATCAGCTTGAGGCCCAGTCTTTGCGCCTCACGCGCCAGTCCCGCCGCCTCGGTGAGCCCGCCCGCCTTGTCGAGTTTCACATTGATGTGAGTGTAACGCCCAAGGATGGCGGGCAGATCGGCCCTCGTGTGGCAACCCTCGTCGGCACAGAGGGGCACCGGGGAACGGAAGGAGTGAAGGGCTTCGTCTTCTCCTGCCTTCAGCGGCTGCTCGATCAGGGCCACACCGAGCCCTGCGAGTTCGGGCGTGAGCGTGACAAGATCGCTCTCCGACCAGCCTTCATTGGCGTCCACGATCAGCTTTGCCAGAGGCGCGTTCCTGCGCACGGCCTGGACGCGGTCGAGATCGCCTGCGCCCGCGACCTTCAGCTTCAGGAGCCCATATCGTTTTGCCGCCGCATCGGCCGCCGCCTTTCCCATGGCGTCCGGCGTATCGAGACTGAGCGTATAGGCGGTCTGTACCGGCTTGGGCGCAGGCAGACCGAGCAATTCGTACGCGCGCCGGCCTTTGATCTTCGCTTCGAGGTCGATCAACGCGCAATCGAGCGCATTGCGCGCCGCACCGGCGGGCAGGAGGTCCTGCAGCGCCTCCCGTGTGAGCCCGCGCTCCACCTCGCCGCGCAGCCGTTCGATGGCCGCGCGCACGCTCTCGATGCTCTCGCCATAACGCGCATAGGGCACGCATTCGCCGCGGCCCGCTTTGCCGTCTTCGGCGATTGTGACGATGATCACGGCCGCTTCGGTTTTGCTCCCCCGCGCGATGCGGAAGCCGCCCCGGATGGGCCAGGATTCCACGGTCACGGAGAGATGCTTCGCCGCCATTCGCTCATCCTATCATTGCCGGGGGTGCTATAAGAACGCCTCGGACCTAGTGTCTCGATTCCGAAATTCGCCATATCTCGATATCGGCCTCAGGCGAATTTCGGAATCAAAAGGACACTAGCAATTTATTGATTCTAGTGTCGTTTCGGCTTTCGAAGTTCGCTAGGGAGCGCGATATCGACAGCGGAGCGAACTTCGAAACACTAGAGGGGAGGAATCAATGCCGAAGCGCGGACTGCTGCAAGGAACGATGTTTGCCGCATTGGCTGGCGTGGGCGCCGCCGCGATGCTCTGCTCTCCCAGCCGCGCGGCCGATGCACCCGCGAGCACCGATTGGCCGAGCTACAACCGCACGCTGACGAGCGAGCGCTACGTCCCCATCGACCAAATCAATAAGACAAACGTCGCCGGGCTGAAGCAGCTTTGCGTCTATGATTTGGGCCTCGATACGAGCTTCCAGACCGGCCCCATCGTCATCGGACGCACCCTCTACGGCACCACCGAGATGGACATTTTCGCCATCGATGCGGGCACCTGCCAGGTCAAATGGCGCGTGCATGAAGACGTCAAGGGCGCGCTTCCGGTGAACCGGGGAGCCGCCTATCTCGACGGCCAGCTCTTCCGCGGGCTGCAGGACGGGCGCGTGGTCTCCTATGACGCCGCCACCGGCAAGAAGCTGTGGCAAACCACCATCGCCGACCCGAAGAAGGGCGAATCGGTTCCCGCCGCGCCCATCGCCTGGAACGGCATGGTGTTCATCGGCAATGCGGGCGGGGACCGCTACGAAGGCCGCGGCCGCATGTACGGGCTCGACGCCAAGACCGGCAAATCGGTCTGGGAGACCTACATGGTCCCCAACGACGGTCCGCCCGCGCCCAACAACGAGCGCATGCAGGCGATTGCGCGCCCCACTTGGGGCAATGCCAAAGGCGTGCCGGTTTCGGGCGGCGCCACCTGGACCTCCTACACCCTCGATCCGGCGAAGGGGCTGCTCTACATCCCGGGCGGCAATCCGAGCCCCGATTTCCTGAAAGGGATGCGGCCGGGGCAAAATCTCTTCACCGATTCGGTGGTCGTGCTGGAGGCCAAGACCGGAATCTACCGCGGCCATTATTCGCTGGTGCCGGAGGACTTCCACGATTGGGACGTGGCCGGAGCCCCCACTCTCTTCACGACGAAGGGCGGCAAGCATGTGGTGGCGGCCACCCCCAAGGACGGGCAGCTTTATGTCTACGATGTGGACGCCAACAAGCGCCTCTACGCGACGCCCATCACGCGGCGCGAGAACGTGGATACCCCCCTCTCGACCAAGCCGGTGCATTTCTGTCCGGGCTCCTCGGGCGGCGCGGAATGGAACGGCCCCGCCTACAGCCCCGACACCAACCTGATCTATTCGGGTGCGGAGGATTGGTGCACCACGGTCGTGGTGCTCGATCCCTCCAAGCCCGCGAGCGTCTCGCTGGGCCAGCAATGGACCGGTTCCGGGGACGGCAATCTGTTCGGCAAGAAGGACCCCAACTGGGGCGGATTCGTGAACGCCATCGATGCCGACACGGGCCAGGTGAAATGGCGCTTCCGCACGTCCGCGCCCGCCCTTGCCGGGGTCACGCCGACCAAGGGCGGGCTCGTCTTCGCGGGCGATCTCGGCAATCACGCATTCGCCTTCGATGCCGAGAGCGGCAAGGTACTGTGGCAGACCGAACTTGCCGGTGCCGCCGGTGGGGGCGTGATCTCCTATCTCGTGGACGGGAAGCAGCGCGTGGCGTTCGTTGCGGGCACCCGGTCGCCGATTTTTCCGGTGGCGACCGCCAGCGCGAAAATCGTGGTGTTCGGGCTGCAATAGCCCCCTCAATCTTCGAGCGCCGCGACCCCACATAAGGAGGGCTGACGTCAGGGCCGGAAGGGCGCGCGGGTTGAACCTTATTGCACGATTATCGCACCGTTTTTGCCCCCTTATAGCCCCGGAATCCGCACCGGATTTTGCTGCCTCATCCGGGCGAAACCCCAGCAATTTCCTGGAAAAATCGGAGGAACTGTCCCGGTCTCGACGGGGAGGGGGGAGGGTATCCGGAAAATCAGCGGGTCAGACGGATCGCCGTCTGGGCCATCAGCACCTTGGCGCCGCTCTTGCCGATGGTGCGGTCGGTGACCAGCTGCATGCGGTTGGCAATGTCCTCGACGTTGGGCTGCCGCCAGGGCCTCACGGCGGTTGCGGCATAGGTGAGGAGGGCGCTGACATAGGCGTCGCGCAAGGCCGGCAGGTTCTGGCTCACCCGCGCGCGCAGGGTGGCGTCCGGCACATCGAGCCCGAGTTCCACCAGGAGCAGCCCGCGCGGGCGGTTCCCATCGAGGATCGAGGCATAGAGCGGCTCGATCTGGATGTAGCTCTCCGATTGCGTGGTCTTGCGCTGGGCCGGTGCCGGGGAATCGGCCGCTTCCGCCGGCTCGGCAGCCGTCAGCAAAGCCAGGAACCCGGCGGCGGCCAGACAAAGAGAGCGAAGGGCGGGCATGGCCATGAGGTTCCTTCTCCCTTCCCTCTACTCGTCCATGGTAAAGAGCAGGTTACGGCGGCGGGGCCGGGTCAACGTGGCCAACGGCCTGAGAAGGAGACGGCGATGAAAAAAATCCATGGAGCGATTGGAACTCTGGCGCTCGGTGCGGCGGCATGGGCCGGAACGGCGATTGCCCAGAACGACAACATGAACCACGAAAGCGTGGGCCAGCATTTCCAGTTTCTGGCGAGCAACCTGCCGCCGCCCTTTGCGACCCCGGCCTCTGCGGAGCGCTCGACCAAGGCGCAGGACCCCGACCTCGGCAAACTGCAATTGCCGCAAGGCTTCCACGCCAATCTTTTTGCCGATGGGCTATCGGACGCGCGCTGGATGACGGTGCTGCCGAATGGCGATGTGATTCTCGCCGAAGCCGAGGCCGGCAAGCTCACGCTGCTGCGCGACGCCAATGGCGACGGCAAGGCGGAGCTGAAGACGACTTTTGCCGAAGGCTTCAAGCGGCCGCACGGGCTCGCCTTCCGCAACAACACGCTCTATCTCGGCGATTCCGACGGCGTCTACAGCATGCCGTACAAGGACGGCGACACCAAAGCCGGCCCCAAGACGGCCTTGACCGAGCCCGGCGTCTTCTATGCCAAGATGGGCGGCCACTGGACGCGCAACGTCGCGGTAGACAGCAAGGGCACCGTCTATGTGGCGGTCGGAAGTGCGGAGAACATCGGCGAAGACCCGCCGGAACGCGCCGCCGTCTCGACCATCGTGAACAAGAAGCTGGTGCAATACGGCACCGGTCTGCGCAACCCGGTCGGGATCGCCTTCTATCCGGGCACGGACGATCTCTACGTCGTGGTGAACGAGCGCGATGGCGAGGGCGATGAGCTTGTGCCCGATTATATGACGCGGGTGCAGAAAGGCGATTTCTTCGGCTGGCCCTATGCCTATCTCGGCCAGCACGAGGAACCCTCGCTCAAGGGCAAGCGCCCCGACCTGGTGGCCAAGGCCAAAGTCCCCGACGTGCTGTTCCGGTCGCATTCGGCGCCGCTGGGCCTCCTGTTCTACACCGGCACCCAGTTCCCGGAGAAATATCGCGGCGGCGCGTTCGTCGCCCATCACGGCTCGTGGAACGCGTCCAACCCGCGCGGCTACAAGATCGTGTACGTGCCGTTCAAGGATAAGCGCCCCGCGGGCGGATATGAGAATTTCGCGCTTGGCTTCTGGACCACCGGAAACGCGCCGGCCGGCGTGATGGGACGCCCGGTGGGCATCGTCCAGGCCAAGGACGGAAGCATCCTCGTGGCCGACGATGTCGGCAATGCGGTGTGGCGGATTGCCTATACCGGGAAGTGATCATCGGGGGTGTCATCCCGGCCACGCGGTGTGCCCAAGCCAAACTCGGGACACCGCACGGGCCGGGAACCACCCCTACGCTCAATCGCGGCGAAGGTTGGTGGAGCTGAGCGGGATCGAACCGCTGACCTCCTCATTGCGAACGAGGCGCTCTCCCAACTGAGCTACAG
>CAZBRO010000055.1:0-7640 GCA_964494505.1 uncultured Bordetella sp. | reverse complement strand
AAACCCCGGCGGCTACATTGCGCGCAAGTGTTGCGTCGATCCCTTGAGCCAGCACCCTATTCTGTTCAGATCGGGGGCGGGTATGGGGTACTCATGCAAGCGGCCGGCGCGGTTTGCCGGCGCGGCTATGGCAGTTCTTTTGGCTCTCCCGCTCTCAGGCTGTATCGCGGCGGCCATTCCGCTGGCCATCGCCGCCGAAGCAGCTGTCGTAGGCGTGACGGGGTTCGGCATCTATAAGACCGTCCAGACCGCAAGCGGCAGTTCCTTTCAGGTGGCGTTTCCGGGCAAGGATGGCGAGGCCACAATGCCGCCGCCCTTGCCGGTGGTACGTCGGGTCGCCGTCTGGCCGGGAGATGAGGGCGACGTACGCTTTGCGGAGCACCTTGCGAAGTCGGGGCGTTTCGATGTGACGCCCCCGTCCACGGTTTCTGTGATGCTCACCAACGCCAAGATTGCGTCCAGCTTAAAGCTTCTCACAGAACAGGAGCAGACCAAAGCTTTTCAGAGCGTATGCAAGGAAACCAATGCAGAACTCATTTTCGCTTCACGGGACCTGGGCCAAACGGCCGACGCGAATGTGTTTTCACTTTCGCGAGCCAACGTCACCGCGAAGGCCGATCTCTTGGGCTTTTCCTGCGCCAAGAATGCCGTCGTATGGCGGGATCAGATCGCGTTGATCATGGAGGTTGGCGGTAGCCAGCCGTCTTCGGCGGAAATGAACGAGGCCGCTGCCGAGGCATGGGCGGATCGAGTGCTCCAAGCACCCACCATCTAGCGCTCCGCAGGTGTACGCGTCTTTCAGCGGTGTCAGAGGGGTATAGATGAGGATTCCAGCGTCCGTCTTGTTGCTGATATCAGTGGGTGCGGTCACTCCCGCCGCAGGTCAGGCCGCTCTCAATTATCGTGAAGACCTCCCACATCAAATGATGGTTGGCTCTATGCCGAGCCCGACGCCGTGCGATGTCCGTATCAATCAGGGTATCCACGACGAAAACTGCCTTTGGGATCCCCGATACCATCACTACATGGATGTCAAGGATGACCCGGGCAAAAGGAAGGCGCTTGAAAAAGCGAACGAGACCCTGGGGCCTCAATGCGAATTAGTCGGCTATGATTTTGGACGACCTGGATTTTGTCGGCTGCCGGATAAAGAGCCGCCGAAATCTACCAAGTGAGGTCGTGGTATTTTCCGTTTGATGTCGTCGGCGGGAATGAACAACGCCGTCACCGTTACATGGACGGGTCACGTTCTGCAGGCTGCCATATGATGGTGGCAGAGCCCCTCACATTCCACACGGCCGGTGACGTTGAAGCGGGCTAACCGCCCGTCATTTCCGCACGGCGCGCTGGTTATCTCGTGCGGGTGATCGTCAACGCGCGGGGACCTAGGCTGACCGAGAAACTGCGGCCGGTGCTGTTCCTGACATTCGCAGCTGTGGATACGGCTCGTCTGTATTCGGGTGCCTTGCTTGTGCTGATGCCGCCAACGCGCACGCTCTTGCCTCTTGTCAGCGCTTCAACTTTAACTCGCAATTTTGTTTTCTGTTTCATCTCGTTTGTCCCTTTGATTTAGCAATGACAGCTTTTGTGCGAACTTGCGCGCAAAAGCAACATGAAAGGAAATTAAAGAAAAGGCGACCTCCGGAATTCCCGAAAGGCCGCCAAGAGATAATCAAAAGAACTACTTACCGATTTGCCAACCATTTGATTTAGCAAGCTGTACCAAGAATTCGACTGCCTTCTGCGCCTGACTTGAGGCCGTGAAGATTGCTTTATGGTCGCGGTCGAGAGCTTCCAGCCACGACGTCATATAGGCGGCATGATCCTGGCGGGGTTCGTTCGCAATTCCGAGGGCAGCACAGAGGAAGGCGGCACCTAGCTCCGCGACGAGTTCCTCCATTGCGTACGCCTTGTCCCCAAACCGCTTGCCGAATTGGCGATCAAGCCGGTGGGGCGCGCCGCTTGCGTGTGTGAGTTCGTGGAGAAGGACGGCGTAGTAGCTTTCCGTCGACGTGCTCGTTGGGGTTCCGACAAATCGTTCCTGGTTGGGCATTTCGATGGTGTCTTCACTCGGGATGTACCTCGCCATCGGGCAATCGTGCCGAATCGGCACTGCCGTTGCCCGCACAAAGGCATCGACCTCTTTGATGGCAAAGAACGCAGGAATTTGTGCCGGAGCCGGTTCTTCCCATCCGGTCACCTGGGCCGCATTGAAGACTCGGAACGCGCGAGCTACCAGTTTGGATCGCTTCTTGTCTCCCTCAGCGTCATCCTCACCGTCATCTTCCAGCTGCTTGAAGAATACGACCGTTGAGCCGTGCTCGCCCCGCCGAACCTGCGCGCCGAGGGATTGCCACTGGCGATAGCTCGCCCAATGACCGGACTGGTATCCCTCGACGGCCGCGACCGCCCACAAGGCGAGAATGTTTACGCCCCGATAGGGCGCATCGGTCGCCGCGTTGACGGGAATGCAGATCGCCGGCACCCCTCCATGCCAGGGCATAACATACATGCCGGCCCCCTTGCGGATGGCGGCAGCGATCGTTTCGGTGACCGCCTCGTAGACGCTGAATTTGGCTGAGACATTGGTGTCCATAATTTTCTCCCGAACACTGCGGGAACGCCGGACCATTCCGGCGCTCCCGGGTGTCCGGGAGCTGGGTCAATCGATATCGGGGCTGGGCCGGGCGCAGTAATGGGCCATGACCAGCGCCGCAGCGTCGAAGAGATAGAGGCGGGGAGATTCGTTGTCCCAATTGCGCCGCGGAGGCGGAAGACGGTGGGCGAAGGCGGGTATCTGGGACGCGATCGCTTCGGCGATTTCGTGCCGGGTCACCGCTCCCACGTCGGCAAAACAGGTGCGGACGTCAGTCCGCGAATATCGGCAGACCTCGATCGACTGTCCATGGGCGTGGTTGGCCATGAGATTGAGCAGCCTCTGCGCCCGCCCTGAGGACCCGCGTGCCGTCTCTTCCTCCTTGGCGAGCACCAGCACGTCCGGCTTGAGGTGATCCAAGAGCGCGCGAGCGGCAGCAAAGCAGCGGGCATTCCATTTCGCGCCGATGATCTCCTTGGCTCCCCAGTCGATTGGAGACAGGGGCCCTTCGGCAAAGACATAGGCCAGCCCCTTCGTGAACGGCCGGATTGCAAGCACAAGTTCGCCCGGGTGAGTTCCCGTCATACATATTCCACGTGACTCGTAACGCGGGCGAGCATGTCCTGAAGGAGTCGGGTTTTACGGCGGCCCTTTTGGGTCTTATCGCGCTCGAACTTCTTCGAGAGCTGAGCGGCCGCGGCCATGACCTCGTCCTGAACGGAATCGGCGTAGGCGGGGAACAGATCTGGAGCCGTGTGACTGAAAATAAAGGCGAACGCCATGAGTTCATCGGCAGTGGGCCGCGTGGTTCCGTTCTCAATGGCGCGAATCTTTTCCCGATAGGAACCGACCAGTTTTGCGAGTTCATCCTGGGTGAGGCACCACTCCTTCCTTCGCGTGAGCACGTAACATTGGATTTTGGGCATGGAGGAGAAAGAACTATCGGCAATATCTAAGTCGCATCGCCGAATCTTTATCGTCGCCGATGCTTGCCATCGCGCAAAAGCGGTGGAAATGGCAGAACCTTCTGCCATTTCTCGCCCACACCTGTGGATTCAGGGACGTAGGGAGATAGGGAGATGGATAGGAGGGTCAGGCGAGCCAGCAGCGCTCGCAGGAATTCACGCTTGAGGAGTAGAGCCTGATTCCCCTGCGCTCGTCCCTATCTCCCTATCTCCCTGAACCGGCGATTCGATGCCATATCGCTCGCAAAGAATGGCGATCTTCTGTTCCTGACCGGGGACAAGCACAAAAAGCCCCATGCTTTTGTAGAGACTGATTCCCAAGCGTCGGAGAATGCCGCCGATCCATCGACCTACGATTGGGCGGTCATAATCGCTCCCATACCGCGATGCAAAGATGGCCGTGACCTCCGAAAGGGATAGTTTGCCTGGACAGGCCGCTACCATCACGGCGAGCACTGACAGAAGGTGCCCTTCGGTGGTCGAACTCCGCTCCTGCAGAATTTCAGCCTGAAACCCACGGGCGAGGTCTCTGATGGCGGACCGCATCTCCTTATCAGGAACGACCGACAGAAGCGGTAGCAGAATTTGATTCATGCGCGGCTCAAGGGCGTCGTCGCGCAGGGTGGGATCGAGGCGCACGGTGCGCCGGCTCCTGAACCGGAACATCAAGAGCTGGTTCCGCAGCTCCAATGCTTCGGCCTTTTGCTCGTCCGGCAAATTGATGGGCACGCCCGTTGGCCGACCGGGCGCCATTTCGATGGTGAGGAACCGGCTCTCCAACGCCCGGTCTTCATAGGAGCGCCTCATGCCGACGATCTTGGGTCCGAAGATCGCAAAAGCGCGGGGATCAAACTCATTCCTGGGGGTTACATGCGTGCGAAGCACGGGGAACCCCTTCACGTTGCCGTTGTTGAGGATTTTCACCAGTTCCGCCTTCTCGTCCGTGAAGCGAAAATCGGCTTCGTCAAACACCAGCGTTCCCTTGAAGGTGTCGAGCGTGTGGAAAATCGGAGAGACGGTGGACGCGCCGCTCGCAAAGAACGCTTTGTAGCAGAGGGAGCCCACCACCAGGAGCGCCCTGGTCTTACCGGTTCCATAGTCCCCTCTGAACCGCAAGTACGGGAGCTCGTTGAACGCGTCATAGATCCAGGACAAAAGAACGTAGGCGGTCGTGACGGCTAACGCCTGATCGGAGAGCACAACGTAGCGGCGGATGTAGGCTTCGATTGCGGCGGTCAGCTGTGCTACGTCACCAAACTCGGATGGCTGCGCGGGCAAGACCAGCGCCCCATGCCGGATGAGATTGTTCTGAGGCCGGACTGGCTTCAAGGTCGTATTGCCATGGCGCCAGTCGAGGACAACCTCCGTGCGGTCCCCGTGGCAGACAGCGAATGCCGTTTCTGCCTTCTCGGGGCGGTAGACGGTCTCTACGATGGCATCATCAAGAATGACGGAAATCACGGTGGTGCTGTCGGTTGAGGTCTCTTTCTCCATCCCCCAATTGTCGCCCGCGCGATTGAAACCGAAAGCGGTGGAAATGGCAGATAGAGAGCGCCATTTTACCCGCTATTCCCGCGCACCAAGCTCATGCAGGATTGGTTGGCACGTCCGTCCGCGCGATTCGCTCGAATCGGCCCGCGATGCTAGCGTGTAAACACACATTCCATGGAATTTCGCTATCCCGCCGTTTTGAAAGCGTTATCGCGGTCACCGCGCCGCCCCCCTTCGGCATGAAATATTTTGTCTATTGCCGCCGGTCTTCTGAAGCCGAGGACCGGCAGGTCATGTCAATCGAGTCGCAGCGAATGGAACTCAAGAAGCTTCATGATACCCAGCCCGATCTTGAAATCGTCGGCATCTTCGAAGAATCCAAGAGCGCCAAGTCTCCCGGCCGACCCCTGTTTAACGAAATGCTCTCCCGTATCGAAAAGGGCGAGGCGGCGGGGATTGTGGCCTGGGCGCCGGATCGGCTTGCCAGAAACTCAATAGATGGCGGGCGGATCGTCTACATGCTCGATTGCGGCACCGTTCGCGACTTGAAATTTGCCACTTACACCTTCGAAAACAACTCCCAGGGCAAATTCATGCTTCAAATCATGTTCGGTCAGTCAAAGTATTATTCGGACGCCCTCTCGGAGAACGTCAAGCGAGGAAACCGGACAAAGCTAGAAAAGGGGTGGCGGCCGAACATGGCGCCTCTCGGTTACCTCAACGATCCAGCCACCAAAACCGTGATCAAGGATCCCGACTATTTTCCCCTCATTCGCAAGATCTTCGACTTGATGCTGAGCGGCGCATATTCACCGCATCAGATCGCACTTATCGCTCGGGACGAATGGGGGTTTAGAACCCCGAAACGGCGTAAGATAGGCGGCGTGCCAATCGCGATGAGCACTATGTATAAGATCCTAAGCAACCCCTTCTATGCCGGCGTGATTGTGTGGGCTGGCACGACCTATCCGGGAAAACACGATCCCGTTGTCTCGGTCCAGGAATTTGAGCGCGTCCGCGGCCTCCTGGATCACCCAAATGGCGCCCGCCCACAAAAACATCGCTTTGCCTTCACGGGCATGATCCGATGCGCCTCATGTGGAGGCATGGTGACTGCCGAGCACAAAGTGAACAGGTACGGATTCCACTACACCTATTACCACTGTGCAAAGCGACGCCTGGGTCCGCGCTGTAAAGAGCCGTCCGTGCGGGACAATTTTCTAGAAGCGCAGATTGTGGCATTCCTAGATTCCCTTTCCGTTCCAGCACCGATTTTGGCATGGGCTGAGGGATGGCTATCTAAACAGGCAGTTCACGAGCACGAAACCGAGCAAGCCCAGAGGCGCTCGCTGCACCGGGCGATGGAAGACGTCAAATCGCAGCAGAACGAACTTACAAACCTCCGACTTCGAAGACTCTTAACGGATGACGAATACCTCACTCGGCGGCGCGAACTCGAAGGCGAGCAGTCCCAGCTCGAAGAACGGTTTCGAAAGGATACGACTGGCGGTAATCGGTTCGAACCTTTTCGCGCCGTCATTTCATTCAGGAATCACGCCGCGGATTGGTTTCATCGCGGCGACGAGAATACAAGACGACTGATTCTCCTAACGGTCGGTTCGAACCTCACGCTGCAAGACAAGATACTGAGCATTCAGGCCGCGAAACCGTTCACGTACACGTTCTCGCTGGCCTACTATCCAGGTCTGCTGGCGGGCGTCGACGATGTTCGAACTTTAAAGAAAACGCGACCCAGCAAAAAAGCGCTCCACCAATTCGTGGATGAAGTGCTCACCGCTCTCAATGCCGATCCGCGACGCGATCATATCTTGGAGAATATCGCGAAGCTCCAGCAGATTGTCGATCCGAAACAGGACCGGAAGGTAGCGTAGCTCTGTCCGGCAGCGGACGCGCGATCACCTTGTAAAGCTCGATCAGCTTAGCGGCCTGGATTTGGGCCTCTGCCCTCGTCAGCTTCTCGCCGAACGCGTGTCTCCACCGTTCGATGAAATCGTCAAGGTGCTCGTCGGAGATGGGCATGGTGTGAGGGACACGCGGCATGCTAGCGCGCCGGAATCATGTGCGCAAAGAGGTGGAAATGTCTGAGTTTGCAGACACGACGAACGCACGAGAGCACTGCCTCTAGGAAAGTTTAAATTGGCGTGGGTAGCCCGCCGCAATTTTCCCCAAATCATCATCGTCGATTACGCCAAAATAGACGTTTCGCCCAATCATCGCCTTTTTTGCAATTGCGAATGCCTGCATGTGGCTCACAATAGATGAGTCTATTTGCCCACAATAAACGACGAGAAAGACTTCCGCAGGCTCATCAAAGAGACGGCCTATCTGATCTCCATTCTTACCCATCTTCCCTGGAACTAATTTTCCACCAGTACCCCAACCCTTGAAAGCGACGGCGACTGCACGTCGTGCGCCTTTTACTCTGAGTTTGCTTGTATAAAGGTCACTCTTCTCACCACCCCAGTCTTTGAAAAGACCACCGTCTCCAGCAATCTTCGCAAATGCCTTCTTGATTAGGCCGCGTGGACAAATTTGAGCCAGTAACGAGTTGAAGCCAAGAACAACAT
>CAZBRO010000054.1:0-10493 GCA_964494505.1 uncultured Bordetella sp. | reverse complement strand
AGAAGCTCAGATTCGCCATCCGCGAAGGCGGCCGGACCGTCGGCGCCGGCGTCGTGGTGTCGATTATTAAATAGGGAATCCTGGATGGCCGGCTCGAAAGGCCGGCCATGGAGGAGTGTAGCTCAGTTGGTAGAGCGGCGGTCTCCAAAACCGTAGGCCGTGGGTTCGAATCCTACCACTCCTGCCAGTTACACACGGAAAGCGCGAGTTCAAGAATGGCCGAAGAAACCTCCAGAGACCTCGCTCCCGCCCCGGCGCCCCGGCGCGGCGGTCCGTTGCAATTCTTCCAGGAAGTGCGGCGGGAGACCTCCAAGGTGACGTGGCCTTCATGGCGTGAGACCTATCTCACCACGATCATGGTTTTCATCATGGTGGCCATCTCGATGGTGTTTTTCGCGGTGGTGGATTACGGGCTCGGCGTGCTTCTCAACTTCGTGCTCGGCATCCGGTAGTGATGACGACCCCTAGGACGGCCAAGGACCAAGGAATGACCGCACACTGGTACATCGTTCATACCTACTCGAACTTCGAGAAGAAGGCGGCCGAGGAGATCAAGCGTCAAGCGGTTCTCCAGGGGCTGAACGATCTCATCGAAGAGGTGATGGTTCCGACCGAGGAAGTGGTCGAAATCCGGCGCGGCCATAAGGTCAACGCGGAGCGCAAGTTCCTGCCGGGCTACATCCTGGTGAAGGCCGACCTCACCAACGAGGCCTATCACCTGATCAAGAACGTGCCCAAGGTCACGGGCTTCTTGGGTCAGAACAACAAGCCGATGCCGCTTCGCCAGGGCGAAGTGGATCGAATACTGAACCAGGTGCAGGAAGGGGCCGAGCGGCCGAAGCCCTCCATCACCTTCGAGATCGGCGAACAGGTGCGGGTGGCCGATGGGCCGTTCACCTCGTTCAACGGCGTGGTGGAAGAAGTGGACGAGGATCGCTCGCGGCTGAAAGTGGCGGTGTCGATCTTCGGGCGCGCAACGCCGGTGGAATTGGAATTCACGCAGGTGGAGAAGGTCTGAACTCGGAGAAATTGGAAGTCTGAATTCAGAAGCAGCGGGAGGCCCGGCCAGGGCCGCATGAACCGCGAAACCGCAAAAGGAGGCGGGTAAAGGAAATGGCGAAGAAAATTGTGGGTTACATCAAATTGCAGGTGCCGGCGGGATCGGCCAATCCCTCCCCGCCAATCGGTCCTGCGCTCGGCCAGCGCGGCCTCAACATCATGGAGTTCTGCAAGACCTTCAATGCGAAGACGCAGAACGAAGAAAAGGGCATGCCGATCCCGGTGACGATCACCGTATTCTCGGACAAGTCCTTCGCCTTCGAGATGCGGACGCCGCCGGCGTCCTATTTCCTGAAGAAGGCGGCCAAGCTCGATTCCGGATCCAAGGCGCCGGGCCGCGACTTTCGCGGCGTGGTGACGAAGGAACAGGTCAAGAGCATCGCGGAAGCCAAGATGAAGGACTTGAATGCGAACGACGTGGAAGCCGCCATGCAGATGATCATGGGCTCCGCGCGCTCCATGGGCATCGAGGTGAGGGACTAGCCATGGCCAAGATCGCTAAGCGTACGCAAAAAGCTCGCGAAGGACTCGATCCGCTGAAGCAATATCCCCTCGATGAGGCGGTGAAGCTGATCAAGAGCAGGGCATCGGCCAAATTCGACGAGACCGTCGAGGTTGCGATGAACCTGGGCGTTGACCCGCGTCATGCCGACCAGATGGTCCGGGGCGTGGTTTCGCTGCCCAACGGCACCGGGCGCACGGCCCGCGTCGCAGTGTTCGCCAAGGGTGCAAAGGCCGATGAGGCCAAACGCGCAGGTGCCGACATCGTGGGCGCCGAAGACCTGGCCGAGCAGGTGCAGAAGGGCGAGATCAATTTCGACCGCTGCATCGCCACTCCGGACATGATGGGGATCGTCGGCCGCTTGGGTAAGGTGCTGGGTCCGCGCGGCCTGATGCCCAACCCGAAGGTCGGCACTGTGACCATGGACGTGACGCAGGCGGTGAAGGATGCAAAGGGCGGCGCGGTCGAATTCCGCGTCGAGAAGGCAGGTATCGTCCATGCGGGCGTCGGCAAGATCAGCTTCGACGAGAAGGCCATCACGGAAAATGTCCGTGCCTTGATCGACTCGGTTGTGAAGGCCAGGCCCACCGGCGCCAAGGGCCACTATCTGAAGAGAATTTCCATCAGCTCGACCATGGGACCGGGGGTGAAGGTTTCCCTCGATTCGGTAGGGCAGACGGGGATGTAGAAAACAATTCCTCATGCTGAGCTTGTCGAAGCATGAGGGCAGCCAAGGTCTCACCCTTCGACAAGCTCGGGGTGAGGAGATTGGAGTGAATTCCCGGCGCGCGTAAGCCGGAGAACCTGTCCGAGACCGCAGGCGTCCCCGAATGGGGACTTAAAACGTAAAGCCGGCGATAGACAGGGTGATGATCTTCCTCTCCCGCGAGCGGGGGCAGAAGGGTTTGACCCCTGGGACGGGAGTAATCGCGGGAGAAATTCCTTCCGCGATCCATCACAGGGGAAGTGAGGCCGTACGCGCGTCCGCACTTCCGTTTTGAAGGAGTGGGTATGGACAGAACCCAAAAAGCGGATGCGGTGAAAAGCCTGAACGGGCTTTTCAACGAAGCCGGTGCTGTCGTCGTCGCCCACTATAGCGGCATGACGGTGGCCCAAATGGGCGAGTTGCGTTCGCGGCTGAGGAAGGCCGGCGCCTCGTTCAAGGTGGCCAAGAACCGTCTTGCCATGCGTGCGGTCGAAGGAACGCAAGCGGCAGGCATCTCGGACCTGTTCAAGGGCCCGACGGGGATCGCCTATTCGAAAGACCCCGTTGCGGCTGCCAAGGTCCTGGTCGCCTACGCCAAGGAAAACGACAAGTTGAAGATCCTTGGCGGTGTCGCGGTCGGCTCGGTGCTCGATCCGAAGGGGGTGCAGACCCTCTCGGAACTGCCCTCGCTCGACCAGCTCCGGGGCAAGATTCTCGGCCTCCTTCAGGCTCCGGCGACCCGAATCGCCGGCGTTCTGCAGGCTCCGGCCGGTCAGCTTGCCCGGGTCCTCAAGGCCCACGCCGATAAGGCGGCGTAGAAACCACTGGTAAAACTCAACGGCAAACCCATATAGGAAGAACGGAAAATGGCGAATCTCCAACACTTGGTCGACGAGCTCTCGAAGCTCACGGTCCTCGAAGCAGCCGAACTCTCGAAGCTGCTCGAGGAAAAATGGGGCGTGTCCGCTGCGGCACCCGTAGCCGCGGCAGCGGCAGGCCCTGCAGCGGCGGCTGCCCCTGCGGCAGTCGAAAAGACCGAATTCACCGTCGTGCTGATGGCCGCCGGCGACAAGAAGATCAACGTGATCAAGGAAGTCCGGGCGATCACCGGCTTGGGCCTCAAAGAAGCGAAAGACCTCGTCGAGGCCGCTCCCAAGGAGGTCAAGGCCGATGTCTCCAAGGACGAGGCCGAGAAACTGAAGAAGCAGCTCGAAGACGCAGGCGCGAAGGTCGAGCTGAAATAAGGAGGCGTGGCGGCTGGCGAAGCTGACGCGCGAGTAACCAATATCCCGGTCTCCCCGGCGGAAATGCTCCGCCGGGGAAGTCGGGTCTTTTTGTCCTTGTTATCCGCTAAGGGAACGCTCGATGACACTCTCTTTCACAGGACGTAAACGGCTCCGCAAATATTTCGGCCACATGGTCGAAGTAGCGGAAATGCCGAACCTGATCGAGGTTCAGAAGACCTCCTACGACCAGTTCCTCCAGGTCGAGAAGCCCGAAGGCGGGCGCATCGATATGGGGCTGGAAGCGGTCTTCAAATCGGTCTTCCCGATCAGCGATTTTTCCGAGTCCTCGCTGCTCGAATGCGTCGACTACCATTTCGAGGAGCCGAAATACGACGTCGAGGAGTGCCAGCAGCGCTCCATGACGTTTGCGGCGCCCTTGAAGGTGACGCTGCGTCTCATTGTTTTCGATGTCGATCAAGAAACGGGTGCGAAGTCGGTTAAGGACATCAAGGAACAGGATGTCTATATGGGCGACGTGCCGTTCATGACCCTGAACGGAACGTTCATCGTCAACGGCACCGAGCGGGTGATCGTCTCCCAGATGCACCGTTCGCCGGGCGTCTTCTTCGATCACGACAAAGGCAAGACCCATTCCTCGGGCAAGCTGCTTTTTGCCGCGCGGGTGATCCCCTATCGCGGTTCGTGGCTCGATTTCGAGTTCGACGCCAAGGACATCATCCATGTCCGCATCGACCGCCGCCG
Source organism: uncultured Bordetella sp. (assembly GCA_964494505.1). Classification (GTDB taxonomy): domain Bacteria; phylum Pseudomonadota; class Alphaproteobacteria; order Micropepsales; family Micropepsaceae; genus CAIYRG01. Next base: position 6,238 of record CAZBRO010000054.1, on the reverse strand, counting down.
CAAGCTGCCGGCGACGACGCTGCTCTATGCACTCGGCTTGGACCAGGAAGCGATCCTGGATTATTTCTACACCAAAGTGCCCTTCCGCGCCGCCAAGGACGGCGGCTGGACCACCCCGCTCGAACCCGTCTGGATGCGTAATGCCAAGCCGGGCAACGAATGGACCAATCCCAAGACCGGCGAAATCCTGACCGAACCCGGCCAGAAGATCACCGTCCGTGCGCTTCGCAAATGGCAGGAAGAGGGCGTCAAGAATATCGCCATGCCGGACGACGAACTGGTCGGACGCTATTCGGCGCTCGACATGGTCAATGTCGAGACCGGCGAGATCTATGTCGAAGCCGGCGACGAGCTGACGCTCGAGAACATTACGCTCCTGCGCGAGCAGGGCTTTTCCGAGATCGTCACCATCAATGTCGATCACATCAATATCGGCGCCTATGTTCGCAACACCATGGCGGTGGACAAGAACCACTCCCGTGAGCAGGCGCTGATCGACATCTATCGCGTGATGCGCCCCGGCGAGCCGCCGACGCAGGAAACCGCCGAGACCCTGTTCGGGCAGTTGTTCTTCGATTCGGAGCGCTACGATCTTTCGAGCGTCGGCCGCGTCAAGATGAACATGCGCCTTGGCCTCGATGCCGAGGACACCGTTCGCACGCTGCGCAAGGAAGACATCCTCGCAATCCTCAAAGCGCTTGCGGATTTGCGCGACGGCCGCGGCGAAATCGACGACATCGACAATCTCGGCAATCGCCGGGTGCGCTCGGTCGGAGAGCTGATGGAGAACCAGTTCCGCATCGGGCTCCTGCGTATGGAGCGCGCCATCAAGGAACGCATGAGCTCGGTCGATATCGATACCGTGATGCCGCACGATCTCATCAATGCCAAGCCGGTGGCGGCCGCAGTGCGTGAGTTCTTCGGTTCGTCCCAGCTTTCGCAGTTCATGGATCAGACCAACCCGCTTTCCGAGGTGACTCACAAGCGCCGGTTATCGGCGTTGGGCCCGGGCGGTCTGACGCGCGAGCGCGCGGGCTTCGAGGTGCGCGACGTGCATCCGACCCATTACGGGCGCATCTGTCCCATCGAGACGCCGGAAGGGCCGAATATCGGCCTGATCAATTCGCTCGCCACCTATGCGCGGGTGAACAAATATGGCTTCATCGAGAGCCCGTACCGGAGGGTGGACAAGAAGCACGTCACCGACGAAGTCGTGTATCTCTCCGCCATGGAGGAGGCGAAATACACCATCGCCCAGGCCAACGCGACAATCGATCCGCGCGGGCGCATCACGGATGAATTGGTGAGCTGCCGCAAAGGCGGCAACTTCATCATGACGACGCCGGAAATGGTCGATTACATCGACGTGTCGCCCAAGCAGCTCGTTTCGGTGGCCGCGGCTCTCATTCCGTTCCTGGAAAACGACGACGCCAACCGCGCTCTGATGGGTTCCAACATGCAGCGCCAGGCCGTGCCGCTGCTCCAGGCCGAAGCCCCGCTCGTCGGGACCGGCATGGAGGACGTGGTGGCCCGCGACTCGGGCGCCGCCATCGGCGCGCGCCGAACCGGCGTGGTCGATCAGGTGGACGCAACCCGTATCGTCATTCGTGCAACCGAGGAGAACGATCCGACGCGGCCGGGCGTCGATATTTATCGCCTCGCGAAGTTCCAGCGTTCCAACCAGAACACCTGCATCAACCAGCGTCCGCTGGTGAAGGTGGGCGACGTCGTTCAGAAGGGCGACATCGTTGCCGACGGCCCGTCTACGCAATTGGGCGAACTTGCGCTTGGCAAGAACGTGCTCGTCGCGTTCATGCCGTGGAACGGCTACAATTTCGAGGACTCCATCCTCATCTCCGAACGCATCGTGCGCGACGACGTCTTCACCTCGATCCATATCGAGGAATTCGAGACCATGGCGCGCGACACCAAGCTCGGTCCTGAGGAAATCACCCGCGATATTCCCAATGTCGGTGAAGAGGCGCTCAAGAATCTCGACGAAGCGGGCATCGTCTATATCGGGGCGGAAGTGAACGCGGGCGACATCCTCGTCGGCAAGGTCACGCCCAAGGGCGAGACACCGATGACGCCGGAAGAGAAACTGCTGCGCGCCATCTTCGGCGAAAAGGCTGCCGACGTACGCGATACCTCTCTTCGGGTGCCGCCGGGCGTCACCGGTACGGTCGTCGAAGTGCGCGTCTTCAATCGCCACGGCATCGACAAGGATCAGCGCGCGCTCGCCATCGAACGCGCCGAGGAAGAGCGTCTTGCCAAGGACCGCGACGATGAACTCGCGATTCTGGAGCGCAATATCTTCGCGCGCCTTTCCGACATTCTGCTGCACAAGACCGCGGCGACGGGCCCCAAGGGAATGGCGGCAGAAACCAAGATCACGCAGACCGTCCTTGACGCCCTTTCGCGTCATCTCTGGTGGCAGATCGGACTCAAGAACGAGAAGGCGCAGGCCGAGATCGAATCCTTGCGCAAGCAGTACGACGAGTCGCGTCAGCGCCTCGACAAGCGCTTCGCCGACAAGGTGGACAAGCTCCGCCGCGGCGATGAGCTGGCGCCGGGGGTCATGAAGATGGTCAAGGTCTTCGTGGCGGTGAAACGCAAATTGCAGCCGGGCGACAAGATGGCCGGCCGCCATGGCAACAAGGGCGTGATCTCGCGCATCACACCCATCGAGGACATGCCCTACCTTGCCGATGGCACGCCGGTGGACGTCGTGCTCAATCCCTTGGGCGTGCCTTCGCGCATGAATGTCGGCCAGATTCTCGAAACCCATCTCGGATGGGCGTCGGCGGGACTTGGCCGCCAGATCGGGGAGATGCTCGACAAGGTACGTCGCGATGGCCGGATGGAGGGCCTGCGCAAGACGCTGAAGGCCGTCTATGCGGGCGACGATCGCCTAGGCGAATTGGACGACGACGGTCTGATCGAGCTTGCCGGCAATCTCAGGCAGGGGGTTCCCATGGCAACGCCGGTGTTCGACGGGGCCAAGGAAAAGGACATCGTTGAAATGCTGACCCAAGCCGGGCTCAGCGAGACCGGCCAGGTTACGCTGCAGGACGGCCGTACCGGCGAGGCCTTTAAGCGCCAAGTGACTGTCGGCTACATCTACATGCTGAAGCTGCACCATCTGGTGGACGACAAGATCCACGCACGCTCGATCGGCCCGTACTCGCTCGTCACCCAGCAGCCGCTGGGCGGCAAGGCGCAGTTCGGCGGCCAGCGCTTCGGCGAAATGGAGGTGTGGGCGCTCGAAGCCTATGGCTCGGCCTACACGCTGCAGGAAATCCTCACCGTCAAGTCGGACGACGTGGCCGGCCGCACCAAGGTCTATGAGGCCATCGTACGCGGTGAGGACAATTTCGAGGCGGGTATCCCCGAAAGCTTCAACGTGCTGGTCAAGGAAATGCGTTCGCTCGGACTGAACGTGGAGCTTCTGAATCAATGATGATGCATTGCCTGTAATGGCCCGCTACAGCGGGCCACCCAGGCGATGAAAAGCTCAGTGCCGCAGAGTGTGCGGCGAGATGAATGGCCGGGTCGCGCTGACGCTGCCCTGCCATGGTGAGGATCAAAAGCATGAACCAGGAATTGATGAACGTCTTCCAGCAGGGGAAAGAAGCCCCCACTTTCGACCGGATTCGCATTTCGCTGGCGAGCCCGGATCAGATTCTGCGCTGGTCGCATGGTGAGATCAAAAAGCCTGAAACGATCAATTACCGCACCTTCAAGCCGGAGCGGGACGGGCTCTTCTGCGCCCGCATCTTCGGGCCCGTGAAGGACTATGAATGCCTGTGCGGCAAATATAAGCGCATGAAGTACAAAGGCATCGTCTGCGAAAAATGCGGCGTCGAAGTCACGGTGCAGAAGGTGCGCCGTGACCGCATGGGCCACATCGAGCTGGCTTCGCCGGTGGCGCATATCTGGTTCCTGAAGTCGCTGCCCTCCCGTATCGGGCTCATGCTCGACATGACGCTCAAGGATCTGGAGCGGGTGCTCTATTTCGAGAACTATGTGGTTCTCGAGCCCGGCCTGACGCCCTTGAAGGAGCGCCAGCTCCTCACCGAAGAGGAATATTTCAGGGCCCAGGACGAATATGGCGAGGACAGCTTCACCGCCATGATCGGCGCGGAAGCGATCCGGATTCTTCTGGAAGCGATCGATCTCGACAAGATGAAGAACGATCTGCGGGCGGAAATTGCCGTCGCGCAAGGGACCGAAAAGCCGAAGAAGCTGGTCAAGCGTCTGAAGCTGGTCGAAGCCTTCATGGAATCGGGCAACCGTCCGGAATGGATGATCCTGACTGTCGTACCGGTGATCCCGCCGGAACTGCGCCCGCTCGTCCCGCTGGATGGCGGCCGTTTTGCGACATCGGATCTGAACGACCTTTATCGCCGCGTCATCAACCGCAACAACCGCCTGAAGCGGCTGATGGAGCTGAAGGCGCCCGACATCATCGTGCGCAATGAAAAGCGCATGCTGCAGGAAGCGGTCGACGCGCTGTTCGACAATGGCCGCCGTGGCCGCGTCATCACCGGCGCCAACAAGCGGCCGCTGAAGTCCCTGGCTGACATGCTGAAAGGCAAGCAGGGCCGCTTCCGCCAGAACCTGCTCGGCAAGCGCGTCGACTATTCGGGGCGTTCGGTGATCGTGGTCGGCCCCGAACTCAAGCTGCATCAATGCGGCCTGCCCAAGAAGATGGCGCTCGAACTGTTCAAGCCCTTCATCTATGCGCGGCTGGAGGCCAAGGGATTCTCCGCAACCGTCAAGCAGTCCAAGAAGCTGGTGGAGAAAGAGAAGCCGGAAGTCTGGGACATCCTCGAAGAGGTGATCCGCGAGCATCCGGTTCTTTTGAACCGCGCACCGACGCTCCACCGTCTGGGCATCCAGGCGTTCGAGCCCGTGCTGATCGAGGGCAAGGCGATCCAGCTTCATCCACTGGTCTGCACGGCGTTCAACGCCGACTTCGACGGCGACCAGATGGCCGTGCACGTGCCGCTTTCGCTCGAGGCCCAGCTTGAAGCGCGCGTGCTGATGATGTCGACCAACAACATCCTCTCGCCGGCGAACGGCAAGCCGATCATCGTGCCGACGCAGGATATCGTGCTGGGTCTGTTTTATCTCTCGCTCGACAAGGAGAACGAGCCGGGCAACGGCATGGTCTTCAACGACATGGGCGAGATCGAGCACGCGCTGTTTGCAGGCGTGGTCAGCCTGCATTCCAAGATTCAGGCCCGCTATCGCACGGTCGACAAGGACAACAAGCCGATCGTCCGGCGCGTGAAATCCACGCCCGGCCGCATGATGCTGGCCGAGCTTCTGCCGCGCAGCCCCGCCATTCCGTTTGAGCTGGTCAACCGCCAGCTGCGCAAGCAGGAAATCAGCCACATCATCGACGAAGTCTATCGCCATTGCGGGCAGAAGGAGACGGTTCTCTTCTGCGACGCGGCCATGGCGCTCGGCTTCCGCGAGGCCTGCAAGGCCGGCATCTCGTTCGGCAAGGACGACATGGTCGTGCCCGCCGCAAAGGAGAAGCTGATCGAGCAGACCCGCCATCAGGTGCGCGAGCTGGAACAGCAATATCTGGAAGGCCTGACCACCGATAAGGAAAAGTACAATCAAGTGGTGGATGCCTGGTCGAAATGCACCGACCAGGTGGCGGCCGAAATGATGAAGGAGATTTCGCAACCGCGCTTCGACGAAATGGGCCGTACGCAGGAGCTGAACTCCATTTTCATGATGGCAAGCTCCGGCGCCCGCGGCAGCCAGCAGCAGATGAAGCAGCTGGCGGGCATGCGCGGCCTGATGGCCAAGCCCTCGGGCGAAATCATCGAGACGCCGATCCTTTCCAACTTCAAGGAAGGGCTGACCGTGCTCGAATATTTCAACTCGACGCACGGCGCCCGCAAAGGCCTCGCCGACACCGCACTCAAGACGGCGAATTCGGGCTATCTGACGCGCCGTCTGGTGGACGTGGCGAACGACTGCATCATCACGGCGGAGGATTGCGGCACCAAAAGGGGTGTCACCGTCCAGGCCGTGATCGACGGCGGCCAGGTGGTGTCTTCGCTGGCCGAACGCATCCTCGGACGCACGGCTGTGGAAGATGTGAAACATCCCGACACGGGCGAGGTGATCGTCAAGCGCGGGCGTGAAATCACCGAGGACACGGCCGAGAAGATCGAGACCTCGCATGTTCAGAAGGTGCGCGTGCGCTCCGTCCTGA
>CAZBRO010000053.1:9292-11771 GCA_964494505.1 uncultured Bordetella sp. | reverse complement strand
GTGTCCGGATGCCGCTCCTCCAAGTGGCCGCCATACCACCGGTCCAACAAGCACTAGACGTCGTGCCCGTGGCGACGCTACTCGTCCAACCGCCGGCTGAAAGGACGCCGGCAGTCCAACCGGAACCAAGCCGATCGGCGAAGTCTTTCCCTTCTATGAAGTGAACGAGCCGACGGAGGTTGCCGCTCCCGGGCTGCATTGAGCTGATACCTTGCAAGCCGCCAATCGGCGTCTGCTGTAGCTAGGCTACATCGAGCAAGTACTTGGCATGCCAGGTGGGGCTGAAAAGCACAATTGGTCGATCGCGGTCTCCGGCAACAAGGGCCGATCGACCAGCATCCTTCGAGCGCCGCTCTAGCGCGGTTAAACAGGAAGATGAAACCTCGCCCGTCCCTCGGACGCGGAGTTCAGCGCACGTTCGAAGCGCTCGGAACGGTGACGAAATTTCACACTCTCCGGATATCCGCTCCATCCAACGATTTGCGGTCTTGTGCCGGCTCGAAACCGATCCTTTGACAAATGTCATCCAGGGTTTCTGGTCGTCCGTCATGGTAGGTGGTTCGCGGACTTGCGACCCCAGAATCAATTGAGGTACGCCTCGAAGCCGTGATGAGAACAAAATGACCAACTGGCGCACGAGATTGCCGCGACCGGTGCGGAGTCCGATCGCACTGGCGCTCGCTGCCGCTGTATTCTCGCTGACGCTGGGGCTCCGGCTGCCCGCCTACGCCCTGCCGACAAGCGGCGCGGTTGCCGCGGGCAGCGCGACGATCGCAAATACCTCAGTCACGCTGACCGTCAAACAGTCGAGCCCGAACGCCGCGATCAATTGGCAGAGTTTCAACATCGGGCTTGGTGAAGCTGTCTTCTTTGTGCAGCCAAGCGCCAGCTCGGTGGCGCTCAACCGGGTGCTAGGCGCGGACCCGTCAAGCATACTTGGCAGCCTGTCGGCCAACGGTAAGGTGTTCCTGGTGAACCCGAACGGTATTCTGTTCGGCACGAAAGCGCAGGTGAATGTAGCGGGGCTGGTGGCTTCCACTCTAGACATTACCGATGCGAACTTCATTGCCGGGCAATACAAGTTTTCCGGGAGTGGCGGCGGTACGGTCCTCAATCGGGGTTCGATCAACGCCGACGGTGGTTTTGTGGCGCTACTGGGCGCCAATGTCAGCAATGAAGGGGTGATCTCCGCAAGACTTGGTGCGGTGGCGCTCGCCGCCGGCAATGCCTTGACCCTCGACGTGGCGGGAGATGGGCTGCTCAATGTCACGGTGGACGAAGGGGCGGTCAATGCCCTCGTCCGCAACGGCGGCCTGATCCGCGCGGATGGCGGACACGTGCTGCTGACCGCGCAGGCGGCCGGCGGCCTGCTCAGAACCGTGGTGAACAACACGGGCATCATCGAGGCGCAGACCATCGAGAATCACAACGGCGCGATCAAGCTTCTTGGCGACATGCAAACCGGCGCCGTGAACGTGGACGGGACGCTGGACGCGTCGGCTCCTAGCGGCGGGAATGGCGGCTCCATCGAAACCTCGGCGGCGAAGGTGCATGTCGCTGACGACGTTAGAATCACCACCGCCGCGCCCCTGGGGTTGACCGGCTCCTGGCTGATCGATCCAAACGACTTCACTGTCGCGGCAGGCGCGGACATCGCGGGCTCAACACTGAGCGGCAATCTGATGACATCGAACGTCACCATTTTTAGCAACGACGGCGCCGCCGGCACCCACGGCGATGTCAATGTAAATGAGGCTCTCACCTGGACGGCGCCGACAACTCTGACGTTGAATGCCGTTCGGAATGTGAACCTGAATGCGGCCATTAGCGCCACCGGCGGAAACTTGGTTGCGACCGCCGGGACCGATGTAAACCTAGATGCAGCCATCACGACGACCGACGGAGGCGTCATGGCTAACGCCGGAAACAATGTGAACGTGGCGGCAGCCCTGACAACAACCAGGGGCAATGTTGTCCTGCGTGCCGACAATGACGGTACGGGCCTCGGCGGTGGTACGGTGATCTTCGCTCCTGGCACCCCCGCCTACGCCGTCACCGGACCTAATGCGGCAATCACCATCAATTACAGCCCGAGCGACTACGCGGCGCCGACGGGTTATTCGGGCAACTTCACCTTGGCGTCAGGCGCAACGCTAAATGCCTACATGTGGGCGTTTGTCGCTGCGAACGACAAGATTTACGACGGCACCACCGCTGCCACGGCCAAATTCCGAGGCGATCCAACTGTTGGCGGCTTAAAAGACGTGGGTTTGACCGGCGGCACGATCAGCTTCGTCGACAAGAACGTTGGACCCGCGAAAACGGTGACGTTCAACGGTTACGGCATCACTGGAGCGGATTCCATCGACTATGCCCTGTTTGCCAGCGCCGGCAACACGACAGCAGCCATTACTCCGGCTCCATTGACGGTGACGGCGAACAGCGCCGCCAAGACCTATGGCCAGACGCTGAGCTTCGC
>CAZBRO010000053.1:0-9192 GCA_964494505.1 uncultured Bordetella sp. | reverse complement strand
CCCATCCAATTACACCATCGGCTATGTCGACGGCGTCCTCACCGTCAACCCGGCGAGCCTGACGGTGACGGCGAACAGCGCCGCCAAGACCTATGGCCAGACGCTGAGCTTCGCCGCGACGGACTTCAGCTCCAGCGGCCTGGTCAATGGCGACACCATCGGCAGCGTCACCGAGATCAGCACCGGCGCCGTCGCCACCGCCGGCGTGGCGGGATCGCCCTATGCCATCACCCCCAGCAATGCCGCGGGCGGCAGCTTCGTCCCATCCAATTACACCATCGGCTATGTCGACGGCGTCCTCACCGTCAACCCGGCGTCGGATAGCGGTGGTGACGCAGAGGTTCCTGCCCTTGTTGTCGCTCCGCTGCCAGCGTCCAGTGGCGGCACCGAGGCCCCTGTGGTTGTCATCACTCAACCGTTCACCGCCGCCGGCAGTCTTGTGAGCGGAGTGAACGTTACGCAAACTAATCCGTCGGTAGCGAGCCGCGACTTAAGGGGGAAGACACCGGTGGAAGTGGGGCTAGTGGCCTTTGCGCCTGCGGGCCTGAATCTCACCGTGGTTGGCAATGGCGTCAGAATGCCACTCTACCTAGTGGCCGACACGCTCCCCATCCAGCCGGGGCAAGACAACGTGTCCGTCCAGACGCAGATAGTCCAACCGGTGCCGATTACCTTGCCTGTGGCGACGTTGCCTGCACGGCTTACCCCGACTATCTCGCTTCGCGATGCCGAACCCGGAACGTACACGCCGCCCCACTATCCCCGCAAACAGGACCGCCACTAGAAATCAGCCGCCCGACCCGATGCCCAGACGCCGCAGGTGCCCCGCATCTGGCGCGCGCCGTACCACGGCATCTCAAGGAAGACCTCGTCGATGAGCCGCGTGAGTGCCAGGTTCTCGGGGCTCTCGTTCCCCGGGTGGCGGTAGAACGAGGCGCGCGAGATAAAGACCGGCTCGCACTGCGTCATGATGGAAAACCGTTTGTGACCGGGATCAATCCCTGCCTTCCTCCGATCCAGAAATCGAGGCTTTGGCCAAAAAATCCCGCTCCACCACAAGCTCGCCGATCTTGGCGCGCAGCTTGGTTAGCTCTGCGTCGCGGTTCGCTTGAACTTCAAACCCCTTGCCGTCGAAGACCTTCGCCAGTTTCTCCACCGCTTGCCGCTTCGCCGCTTCCACTGCGTGATCAGGTTCGGATGCAGTTCGTGCTTGGTCGCCAACTCAGCAATCGTCCGCTGGCCCGTGATCGCCTCCAAAGCCGCCTTTGCTTTGAACCAGCCGCAAACCGTCTGCGCGTCTTCATAATGAATCGTACTTTCCGTCGTCGGCCCACCTTAAACCCCTGTCTCAGAAACCGGGGCCACCTCTCAGCTCACTAGGGAATATCCTTTGAGACATCGGCCTCTCGCTGACCTTTGATAAGTGTCAATGAATGCAGCAATGCCAGAGCGTAAGGGAACTCATGAACGCTAGCATCGACAGACTGCAACGGCAGCTAAGCAAAAAAATTCTGCCCGAAAGTAACTGGAAAGAATTCCTCGAAGACGTTCGCGCCTCTATCGAGAAAGTGGAGCGCGACTTGCGCTCCCTTGAGGAAAACAAAGAGCAGCTCCTTGCCATCATCGATCTGATACCCGTCGCGTTTTTTGTGAAGGATAGCAAAAGCCGTTTCTTTCTCATGAACAGCGCTTGCGAAGAACAATGGGGCATGTCTCTGGTCAAGCTCCGCGATACGACTGGAAGCCAAGTTTTCCCGGCGGATCAGATGGAACAGTTCCTAGCCAAAGATCGATCCATTTTTGAGAACCGCCAGCCGGTGGAATTCGAAGAAACCTTCTGGAGCGCTGCGAAGCAAACCAATCGTATCGGCCACACGTTCAAACGGCCGATGTATGACGCGCGCGGCAACCCGCAATATCTCGTCTGCGTAACCCTCGACATCACGGATCGCAAACTCGCCGAGAACGCTTTGCTCGATAGTGAAATGAGATTTCGTGAAGCCATCGCTTACTCGCCGAATCCGATGATGATGCATGCCGAGGACGGCAAAGTCATTATGATCAGCGCCGCCCTCACCAACATCACGGGCTACACGCTAAATGATCTGCCGACTATAGAGGCCTGGTCGGAGAGGGCCTATGGCGTCAATGCGGAAAGAATGCAAACGCGCATCAAAACGTTGTACGAGCAGAAGACAGTAAAATACGAAGGCGAGTCGCCAATCATAACCGCTTCGGGGGACATTCGCGTTTGGGACATTCAGAGCCAGCCCCTACCGAAAATGCCTGACGGCAGGCGCGTGGTGTTGAGCTTGGGGGTTGATATCACCGAGCGTAAACGCATGGAGGAACAATTACATGCGTTGGCCACTACGGATTCGCTCACGGATCTGGCGAACCGACGTCAGTTCCTTTCCAGCCTCAACGACGAATTTGTAAGAGCGCACCGGCTATACCGTCAATGTAGTTCGGTGTTGATGCTCGATGTGGACTTTTTTAAGCGGATTAACGATACGCATGGTCATGCTGTGGGCGATGCTGTTTTGAAACACTTTGCGCAACTCATGCGGCACTCGTTGCGCAAAATCGATGTTGCAGGCAGGATCGGCGGAGAGGAATTTGCGATCATTCTACCGGGCGCAGACGCCACGGCTGCTCGGACGTTAGCAGAACGGCTACGTGGGGCCGTGGCCGACACTCCTCTTGTTTTGGACGGAGAGATTATTCCCCTGACGGTAAGCATCGGCGTCGCCACGATTGAAATGCACGATAGAGACGCCGATAGCACCCTCCTCCGTGCCGACGAGGCGCTCTACCGTGCAAAAGAAAATGGGCGCAACCGGGTCGAAGTTGCTGAAACCGAAATTGCCATTTTACAGCCTGGGCGCAAAGGAATGCACGGCTCAAGGTCAAGGAGCTACTGACGAAATGTTCCGGCGAAGTTCTACGATGCCTTCGTTAAACCGGATTTTTATTGGGACGAATGTCCCCCTCAAGGTTCGGTCGCTGAAATACGCTTTGGCGGACAAATACAGATCGCAGCTAAGCGGCTCGATAAAGTCTGTCGGCGGGATCGTTCAGCGGCCTGAAACCGACGGTAGATTTGGCGTCGTTCCATAGGTTATCACCTGTGAGTTCACACGGGGCCATCTCATCGGCGACAGATGTGCGATGAACTGTGAAAACGCATGCAACCGTGGCTCTGACTCACTTTTGATGAAATCCAGGATTTGACTGCTGCGGGTTCTTTGAGCGAATCACCCATGCAGCAGGTTTTTCGGGCCTCTACGTTGGTCCCGCGGGGTTTTGTTGTGGAAAGTGCGGTCTGCGAGGATTCGGTTACGGTGATTACGGTCCGCGGCAGGAACAGGATTGGTGTGTGTCCACGATGCGGGCGAAGTTCGGAAAGGGTTCACAGCCGGTTCGCCGGCGTCTTCTTGACCTGCCGATGGCGGGGCTGTCGGCGCGTCTTGTCGTCGTGGCACGGCGCTTTCGCTGCGACGCTGATCTTTGCGGGCAACGCATCTTCACCGAGCGCTTTGAAAAGGATGTGCTGACGCCGTGGGCGCGGCGGACCGCGAGGCTTGAGCATATCGTCTACCACCTTGGTCTTGCCCTAGGCGGTCGTCCGGCAGCGAGGTTTGCCCGCAGAATGACGCTGCCGGTGAGCAACGACACCTTGCTGCGCGCTGTTCGACGACGCGGCAGTCCGGGCTTTGTTCCGCCAACCGTCGTCGGGATCGACGATTGGGCGTGGAAGCGCAATCAGCGATACGGAACAATCATCTGTGACCTCGAACGACGGCGGCCGATCAGTCTTTTGCCTGACAGGGAGCCCGCGACGGCACAGGCTTGGCTCGCTGAGCAACCGCAAATCGCAGTGCTGGCGCGTGATCGCGGCGGTGCCTATGCCCAGGCTGCAACCGGGACTTTGCCCCACGCCACCCAGGTCGCCGATCGTTGGCATCTTATGGAAAACGCCAGCCATGCATTCCTCGATGCTGTCCGCAAATCGATGCGGCACGTCCGCGCCGCGGTCGGCGCCGCCACCATCAATCCCACCCTGCTGACGGCCGCCGAGCGGATCCAGTACGAGGGCTATCTGCGGCGCGAGGACACCAATGCCACCATCCTAAAACAAGCTGAAACCGGTGCATCCATCAAGGAAATCGTTCGCCTTACCGGGCATAGTCGTGGCCTTGTCCGCAGAATCCTGCGAGGTCAGCGATCCGATGTGTTTCGGGTTCGCCAGAGTTCGCTCGATCTCCACCTTCCCTGGCTCGATGCGCAGTGGGCAGCCGGTTGTCACAATGGCGCCGATTTGTGGCGGCGCCTCAAGATACTTGGCTTCAGAGGCTCGGCTCGAGTAGTGACGGAATGGACGACGCGGCGCCGGCGCGCCGAAAAGGCCGATACTGAAAGTTTGCAACGTGTTCCGTCCGCCAGGACCATTGCACGGCTTATGACAACTGGCCGCGATACGCTTTCGAAGTCGGAGACCGTCACCGTTGCGGCAATCGAGGAGCGCGTCCCTCTGCTGGTGGAAGCCCGAGAGGTCATCGCGGTCTTCCATGCGATGATCCGCAAGAAGGTTCACGCCGAACTCGAGCCATGGCTCGAACGGGCTCGTGCGAGCCTCGTGGCCTCGTTCGCAAACGGCATCACCAAGGACAAAGCGGCAGTCAGCGCTGCAATCGCTTCATCATGGTCCAACGGTCAAACCGAGGGCCAGATCACAAAGCTCAAGCTCGTCAAACGTCAGATGTACGGACGCGGCAAGCTCGACCTGCTTCAAGCGAGACTCGTCGGGCCAGCATGACCCATGCCTGCACCAAAATCGCGTCAGAGCCATCGTTCCGTGCGTTTTCACAATCCCCGCTGCTACCAGTACTTAGCTCAATCCGCCTAAGCCTAAATCTCCGATAAATCTTCGGCCCCCATAATGATCTGGGATTTGGGCCCTGGGTAGTCCCATGGCTTAGAAAAGCCGTTGTGAATTACTAGTTACCCGGCAGCTACGGGAGGGTTTTTCAGCCTATCCGTTTCTTGGGCACGGTATAGGCACGGATGCCTTACTTCGTCTGTTCCGGTGGTTTAACGGCGGGACGGTACACCGGCAAGCTGCACCCTAGAAACGGCTAGCGATTGCGAATGCGGCGTCCGGGTCTCCCTTTGGGCGCTTCCCAAAAATTAAGCTCCAATAGGTGGTGTCGTCGCGCTGAAGGGGTTTGACGGCTCTCCGTTGATCATCAACCGCAGGTAGATTCGATAATTCGGAAGACGAATGAGGTCCTCGGCCGAGAACTGTTGCTCAAACTCGCGTGCCACGTAAGCGGCATCCTCGGCCCCGAGCCGGAATGAAATGAGGGTGCCGGCGTTTCCTAGCACCGCGTGCCGAACAGGCGGGTCGAGTTGGTTCAAGTATTGGTGTGCAAGAACAAGCCCAATGCCGTATTTGCGGAGCTCTGCCGCCATATTGGCGACGGCGAGCGTCGTAAAGGACTGGAATTCGTCGGCGTAAATATGGAATGGCCGCCGCTCGCTCTCCACCTGCGACGCGCGCGTGAATGCGACGAGCGATAGCGAGGTAACGATCAGCCCGCCGGCAAGCGCGGCGCTGTCGGCGCCGATCTGACCCTTGGCGAGATTGACGACGAGAATTTTTCCCTCGTCCATGAGCTGCCGAAAGCGCAGCGGGCGTTCCGATTGCACAAAGAAGCGATACAGCCGGCGGTCGGCCAGGAAGGCGCCGACCTTGTTTTGAATGGGGGCAATGGCTTCGGCCTGATAGCGGTAAGTGTATTTCGGATATTCGGTGCGCCAGAAGGTACGCACCTGCTCATTGCCGGTATTGGCGATCACGGCGTTGCGGAACGATTTGTCTGCGTAAAGGCGGAGAATGTCCGCGAAGTTGGCCTCGGGAAAATCAAGCAGCGCAAGGAGCGAATTGCGGAGGATGTGCTCCATGCGCTGACCCCAGGCATTGGGCCAGAGCTTCTCGAACAGTTCCATGATCCCGGAGGCGACCAGGCTCCGCCGCTCGGGCGAAACATGGGTCAGCGGATTGTAGCCATAGGGCTGGGCTGGATCGGGAAGGTTGACGTAGACGAGGTCGCTTCGACGCCAGAGCGGGACATGTTGGGCGACATGTGCTGCCAGATCACCATGGGGATCGATCAGCGCGCAGCCGCGCCCGGCCTGAACATCCTGGTCGAAGAGAGTTTCGAGAAGCGTTGATTTGCCGGTACCCGTTTTGCCGATGATATGCATATGCCCAAGCCGGTCGGCCTGTTTGATGCCAAAACGAATGTTCTGATTTCGAAAATTGGTCTTCGCAAAATAGGAGATGCGCGGGTCTGGAGGCATCCCTTCAAGGTACGCGCGAAAGAATCGTTGTCAGGTGGTGGAAATGAGAAAGCCATTGAGTGGGTTCTTCCTCAATAAAGAGGGCCGACACATTGTGTGCCGGCCCAAGTTTGATGCTCCGTTATTCGGCTGCTGCTCGGTTCGGTTCTGAGGCTGTCGGCGTCCGAAGCGGCTCGGGGAGCCAACGCGTCGGCGCAAGAAGTTCTTCTGCACGGCTGCCGATCTGACTCTTCTTGCGGCCGGAAAGCGGGTGAATGGCCGCGCGCGAAACGCCCTCTGCGACTGCGGCCAGGATTTGGTCCTTGGTAATGCGGTCAAAGAATCCGGCCTGCGTAGGACGCCACCAGTCAGCCATGTCGAGGCCGAGGGCTCGGCAGAGCTGGCCGGCTGAGTCCTTCCGGCTGGTAACGCCCGGTCGGTGCAGAGCGTCGGTCGTCAAGCCGATACAGTACGCAAGCAGTTCGAGCCGGTCGTCCGAGGGCAGTTCGTTCAGCCAGGCCCAAAGGTCGTCGATTTCCGGCAACCGTTCGGCCCAAGCATTGTGGCGAGCGACCAAGGCGAGCGCAGCCTTGCTTTCGCCCACGGTCTGGGAAGCCTTCCTGAGATCAGTGATAGCGGGCGTGATTTCGATGCAGCTGCCCGAGTGCTCTGCGAAGAAGATACGCAGCACGAGAACATGAAGCAGGGCCGTCATCGCCTGCACGGGATTGCCTGCCAGGATTTCCCGCAAGGCCGCCGTGCGATGGGCGGAGAGCTCAACCAGAAGCGACTCCGAATAGCCATTTGTACGCTTCTCTTCAGCTCTTGGGCTCGCTCCTTGGGGCGAAATGGGATCGACAGCCTGCCGGTGTTCCGGCTTGACCAATCCGCGCATGACTTTCAAGCTGCCATCATATTCCAGGCTTAGGATCGCGCCGGCACCGGCCTTGTCCTCGTCTAGCCAAACCTCCTTCTTGGCCCGGAGGGTATCCAGCTCTTCCGTGATACGGTCGAGCTTCTCCGCCGCCTCCTCATCGCCTTCCTCTTCGATCGCCGCGACGAGTTCATCGTACCGCTTGGAGAGCTCCGCGATTTGTGCCTCCTCTTCGTCGGAAAGGCTGACCTCCCTGGGCCTCGCTCGCCCAAACCGTACAAGTTGGGTGTGGTCGACCTCAGGCACCACGTCGACCCAACCCCACCCCTCGGCTTTCAGCGCGTCAGCCTCGACGCCCAGCCTTTTCGCGACAAGCTGATCGAGAAGCTGGCTATCCGCGAAATATCCCTCGCTTTCGGATTGGAAGAGGTCACGAACGATAACGCCACCGGCAGCTTCGTAGGCTTTGGCGCCTATGAAGCGCGCCCTGCGATCCGCACTGTCAACGAGTGCTCTTGTAAGAAGGCGGCGGATATCCTGGGAGGAAAGGTCAGAGAACGGGCGTTCGAACCAAACCGCTTCTTGCGCGCCATGATCGTCGGAGATCGTGAAGGACATGAGCTGTTCGAGGCTCATCTCTCCGGAGCGATACACTGCCATCAGCCGCGGCGAGACAGCGGCCAATTTCAAACGTTGCAGCACGACATTGGACGAAAGTCCAAAACGGGCCGCAATGTCCTCAACGGGGAGGCCGTCTTTTTGGAGATTCAGGAACGCCTCAAACTGGTCGGCAGGATGCAACGGAGCCCGGACGATGTTCTCGGCAAGGGACACTTCTGTCACCTGAGCATCCCCTTTGAGAACGAGGCAGGGAACGCGGTGATCGGCGGGAATCTTCTTGCGTCTCGCTAGCAGCTTCAATGCCGTACGGCGGCGTTCGCCGGCGACGACCTCGTAGAGGTCAGGGCCCTCAGTATCCTTACTGTCGAGGCGACGGACGATAAGGTTTTCGAGTACGCCGTTCGCCTCGATACTGGCGGCCAGCTGTTCGATGTCGGAAGACCTGTCGGTCTTCCGGACATTGTTCTTGCACCGCTTCAATTGGCAAAGCGGAATCATTCTGAGCGCGTTGCTCATCTGGTTTCTCCTGATTTGGTTGGATAACGGGCGATGACATCCGAACGCGCTACTGCACGCGGGACGCCTCTTGCGGACCGAAAGGAACAGGGTCCGCGACTATGGTCGCGTGAGATTCAGGCCCCGGATAGCGGTGGAAATGGCAGACATCTCTGCCATTTCCACCGCTATCGCGCCTTCGTGGAGACCTTTATCATCTCAAGCGCGTATGAAAATCACGCGCGAGGAAATTGACGATTTCATACGGGTTTGGGAGCACGCGTTTAACGAGCGGCTGTCGCGCGAAGAAGCCGAAATACAGGCAAACCGTCTGCTGGAGTTTTTCAGCGTAATTTTGCGGCCACTGCCTGGTCCGACGGCGCCTCCCGATCCTCGTTCGGACCAAATAGTTCCTGCAGCTTAGCGATATTCTGCATGACATGTTCCGGCAGAGGCTCGCAAGTCGCCTCGATCAGATCGTGCTCAATCCGCGCGAGTGCTTTCGCTCTGCGCTTCGGCTTTAAGGTTCGAACGTCCTCTACTTCTGCCAGCCCCTACTAGACAGACAATTATTTCGTATCGAAATCAAAAATACGGCTCAACAGAGTCGTACTTTTGCACTTTCCGATGCTTCGAAATTAGTACATTAGCTCCTCTTGACGCGTTGACCTGGCGTGGATTCGAATCTCCTCTACGTGGGCGGGGCGAAGCAATATCACGAATCACTGATTCGCTCAGATATTCGGTTGCCATGGCCTCTAACACAGGGAATCGTGCCACTATCTCTAGGAGAATTAGTAGCTTAGGCCGCGTGGACAAATTTGAGCCAGTAACGAGTTGAAGCCAAGAACAACATG
>CAZBRO010000052.1:0-12937 GCA_964494505.1 uncultured Bordetella sp. | reverse complement strand
GCCGAGAAGATCGAGACCTCGCATGTTCAGAAGGTGCGCGTGCGCTCCGTCCTGACTTGCGAACTCGGCGATGGCGTGTGCGGCAAGTGCTATGGGCGCGATCTCGCCCGGGGCACCTCCGTCAATATCGGGGAAGCGGTCGGCGTCATCGCGGCGCAGTCCATCGGCGAGCCGGGCACCCAGCTCACCATGCGCACCTTCCATATCGGCGGTGCGGCGCAGGTGGCGGCCCAATCGAAGATCGAAGCCTCCCATGACGGCAAGGCGAAGATCGTCAACCGCAACGTAGTGCGCAATTCCCAAGGCCAGCTCGTGGCCATGGGCCGCAATATGCAAGTGGCGATCGTGGACACGCGTGGTAACGAACGGGCGGCGCACCGTATCGTTTATGGCGCGCGCTTGATGGTGGACGAGGGTCAGTTGATCAAGCGCGGCGATCGCATCGCCGAGTGGAATCCGAACTCGCTGCCGATTCTGACCGAAGTCGATGGCGCCGTCCGTTACGACGACATCGTAGAAGGCCTCTCGCTGAAGGAGGTGGCCGACGAAACCACTGGCGTCAGCCAGAAGGTGGTCATCGATTGGCGGGCGGGGTCCTCGAAGACCTCCGATTTGCGTCCGGCGATCACGCTGGTCGACAAAAAGGGCAAGGCCGTGCAGACGGCGACCGGGGATGCGCGCTACGCGTTGTCGGTCGATGCCATTCTGTCGGTGGAAGACGGGGCCGAAGTGAAGGCGGGCGACGTGCTGGCACGTATCCCGACTGAGGGCGCTAAGACCCGCGACATCACTGGCGGTCTGCCGCGCGTGGCCGAATTGTTCGAAGCGCGCAAGCCCAAGGACTGCGCGGTGCTCGCCGAAACCGACGGCTATATCGAGTTCGGCAAGGACTACAAGAACAAGCGCCGCGTGATTCTGAAGCCCAAGAACGAGAAGCAGGAAGCGGTCGAGTATCTGCTGCCGAAATCCAAGCACGTCAGCGTGCGCGAGGGCGATTATGTGGAGAAGGGCGACTTCATCATCGAAGGCCACCCGAGCCCGCATGACATCCTGCGCATCAAGGGTGTGGAGGAGTTGGCCGTCTATCTCATTAACGAGATTCAGGAGGTCTATCGGCTGCAGGGCGTGAAGATCAACGACAAGCACATCGAAGTGATCGTCCGCCAGATGCTGCAAAAGACCGAGATCGAGGACGGCGGCGACACCACGCTGCTGGTAGGCGAACAGGTCGATCAACTCGAACTCGATGAAGCCAACGCGAAGTCGCTCGAGCAAAGCGGAAAACCGGCCCGCGGCCGGCCCGTGCTGCTCGGCATCACCAAGGCGTCGTTGCAGACGCGTTCGGTGTTCTCGGCGGCCTCCTTCCAGGAGACCACGCGCGTGCTCACCGAAGCGGCAGTCCAGGGCAAGGTGGATACGCTCGAAGGCCTGAAGGAGAACGTCATTGTCGGCCGGCTCATTCCGGCGGGCACCGGCGGGGCCATTGCGCGCATCCGGCGGATTGCGGCCGAGCGCGACAAGGCGATCCAGGCGGAACGTGCGGCGGCGGCCGTCCCGCCGCCGGCGCAACTGGAGGCCCCGGCCACCGCTGCGGAGTGATCGCAGCCTACATCGCCTAAGCAATGAGAGCCGCCCGGAGCGATCCGGGCGGTTTCTCTTTTGTGAAACATCCAACGCGGAAAATGGGAGGCGCGACGCCCGCGCCCGCACTACCATTAAACCATGATGAAGCCATTCTCATGGGATCGCGGACTCGCGCGTCAAGGTCAGTTCGACGGCAAGTTCCTCATCGGCGTGTTGACGACCGGAATCTATTGTCTGCCGTCCTGCGCGGCACGGCCGCCCAAGCCCGAGAATGTGCGGGTGTTCAAGACCGAGGATGAGGCGAAGGCCGCGGGTTTGCGCGCCTGCAAACGCTGCCGCCCCGATCTCTTCTATCGCGGCGAAGACGAGGACATCGCGCTGTTCGAAGGTTTGGCGGCCCGCGTGCGTTCCGCGCCACAGGACTATCCCGGCGTGCCCGCTTTGGCCCGGTCCTGCGGCGTCAGTCAGACCAAGCTCGGCGATCTCTTCCGTGCTCATGCACATCTGACGCCCGCGCAATGGCTGAGACGGGAGCGTGTGCATCGGGCGGCGCAGCTTCTGCTCGAAGGCGAGGACAAAGTCGTCGATATCGGTTTTGCGTCGGGCTTCGAAAGCGAATCCGTCTTCCACCGCCAGTTCCTGGCGCTCGCTCGCATGACTCCCGGCGCCTATCGCGCTTTGAAAGGCGCTTCCGTTTGGCTGTTGCATCTGCCTGCAGGATACAGGGCGCAGGAGATTTTCGCCTATCACGGCCGTGATCCCGAAAGCCCTTGTGAACGTGTCGAGGGCAAGCGCCTCTTCAAGGCGCTGATGACGGCAGATGGCGCGGCCGTGCTTGAAATGGCGCTTGAACCGGAAGGGGCGTGGTGCCGCGTCCACGCGCCGGTGAAAATGCCGGCCGGGACCATGGCTACGCTCCACGGCGCGAGCCTGAAATTGCTCGGCCTCACTTCGGACGTGACGGCTTTCGAAACGCGCGCCAGCCGCGATGCGAAGCTTGCCGCGATCGTTGGCCGCCGCCGGGGCTTGCGGGTCCCGCTCATGGCGACCGCGTTCGATGCGCTTACCTGGGCCATTATCGGCCAGCAGATCAATGTGAAGTTCGCGAGCGCGCTGCGGCGCGAAATCCTGCACCTCGCGGGCGAGCCGGCCGGAGGGGGCCTGTGCACGCATCCGAGTCCCGAACGCGTCGCGGATTTGAGTCCGGCGCTGCTGCAGACCCGCCGCTTCTCGCGATCCAAGGCGGATTATCTCATCGGCGCGGCAACCGAAGTGGCGAACGGGCGCCTGGACATTGACGCATTGACGGAAGGTTCGGCTCGCGCGGCGGAGACGAAGCTGAAGGCCATGCGGGGTATCGGCACGTGGACCGCACGCTACGTGATGCTCCGCACCGGATTCGCCGACAGCGCGCCCGTGGGCGATGCAGCGCTCGCAGCGGCGCTCCAGCGTGTGCATTCCCTCGACGCGCGGCCTGACCAGGACGAGACGGAGCGCATGATGGGCGCATTCTCGCCGCATCGGAGTCTGGCGACAACGCATCTTTGGGCGAGCCTCAGGGAGTCGGCATGACCGGCGAAACCCGTTGGGGCGTGATCGAAACGCGCTTGGGCAAGTTTGCGGCCTGCGTGAACGGTGACTGGAAGCTCGTCCGCTTTCATCTACACGCCCGCGATGCAGCGAAGGCCGAACGGTCGGCCGAACGCGACGACAAAGCTATCGCGCATGTGCGCAAACAGATCGAGGAATATTGTGCCGGCAGAAGGCGCGAATTCGATCTGGAGCTTGCGGCGGACGGCACGCCGTTCCAGCACGAGGTCTGGGAGGCGCTGATCGAAATCCCATTCGGAACCACGACGAGCTATGGCGCGCTCGCCAAACGCATCGGACACCCGAACGGGGCGCGCGCGGTCGGGCTTGCGAACGGCGCCAATCCGATCGGGCTGATTGTGCCGTGCCATCGCGTCATCGGCAGCAACGGCAGCCTCACCGGCTATGGCGGCGGGCTGCCGCTCAAGCGAGCGCTCCTGAAGCACGAAGCCGATGTTGCGGGCTACCGGCTCGACCTATTCGATTGAGCGCTCGCAGGTCAACCGGCGGACTCAGTTGATCGCGAAGCAGTAGAAAAGTCCCGCGCCGCCGGTGCGCATGAAGGCTTCCTTGGAACAGCCCAAGCTCATATGCACGGCGTTCCAGGACACGTTGACGCCGCCGGAACGATCGGCATGGCCGAGCATCGCGTGGTTGGTATCGCTGTTCGACGTCCAATTGTTGCAAGTCGCGTCCGTCAGCGTCGGGAAGGCGCGGCCTCCGGAGTCCGAACCGGTCATCACCGCGTGCTGGTTCGGCATGTCGCCCTCGCCCTTGACCATGTTTCCGTGCTCATCGAGCGCGGTGGTCTTCTGGAGGTTGTTGCGGTCGCGCTGATTGTCGCCGTGAAGATCGGCGACATTGGCCGCGATCATCACGCCTTTGGCATTGTACCAGGGACCAGGCCCGATGCGGTCGCGCGCGTTGATGGCCGGTTCCCGGCCTGTCGCAGGTTCCGTCTGGGACAGGTAGGCGTGCCAGGTGTGGTTGCCCGCGCCTGTCGCGGCGGCGAGGGTCTGGCAAATCCTGTCCGCGCCTGCGAGTCCGCCAAGGTTGCCCGATCCTTCCGTCGCGCTGGTGACGAAGAATGTCATCGCGTGCGGGGCGGCGTTTTGCGGCTGGCCTTGCGCAAGCACGGCGGCCGAGCCGAACCCGGCAAGGGCGATCATGGAAGCGACGATACTCTTGTTCATCGGGGTTCACTCCGCTACTTCGGCCAGACGTTCGGCGGCGCGCCGCTGGCGATCCCACATGGCGGCATAGGTGCCGCCGCGGGCAAGGAGCGCGTCATGGCTCCCGCGTTCGACGATGACGCCGTCGTCCAACACCAGAATTTCGTCGGCATCGACCACCGTCGAAAGCCGGTGCGCGATGACGAGGGTCGTGCGGTGCGCGGAGATTGCGCGCAAATTGGACTGGATTTCCGCCTCCGTCCGCGAATCGAGCGAACTCGTGGCCTCATCGAAAATGAGAATCTCCGGGTTCTTCAGGATCACGCGCGCGATCGCGACACGCTGCTTCTCGCCGCCGGAGAGCTTCAGGCCCCGCTCGCCGACGCGCGTGGCATAGCCGTCGGGAAGCTTTTCTATGAAGCCGGAAAGCTGCGCGCGGCGCGCAGCCTCGGCGACCTCTTCAGCGGTGGCCTCCGGGCGCCCATAGGCGATGTTGTAATAGATGCTGTCGTTGAACAGCACCGTGTCCTGGGGCACCACCCCGATTGCGGTGCGCAACGATGCTTGCGTCACGTCGCGCAAATCCTGGCGGTCTATCGATACGGCCCCGCTTTGCGGATCGTAGAACCGGAACAGCAGCCGCGCGATGGTGGATTTACCGCCCCCGGTCGGGCCAACAATGGCGAGCGTGCGGCCGCCGGGAATCTCGAAGCTGACGTCGTTCAGGATCGGCCGCCTCGGATCGTAGGCAAATCCCACATGGTCGAAGACGACGCGTCCCGGGCCATGACGCAGCGGCGCGGCGTCCGGCTTGTCCTGAACTTCGGATTCTTCCTCCAGAAGGCCGTACATCTGTTCGATGTCGGTGAAGGCTTGACGCAGGATTCGCCACACCCAGGAGAGCATGTTCAGCGGCTGATAAAGCTGCAGCACATAGGCATTCACCATCACGAACGTGCCGATGCTCATGCGTCCTTGGGCGACGCCGTAACCCGCAAGCAGCATGATCAACACGACACCCAAGGACAGGATGCCTGCCTGCCCGATATTGAAGGTCGAGAGCGAGCGCTGATTGGCGATGGCCGCGGTGACATAATCCTGCTTGGCTTCGTTGAAGCGGGCGAGTTCGTGATTTTCATTGCCGAAATATTTGACCGTCTCGAAATTCAACAGCGTGTCGATGGCGCGCGCATTGGCCTCGCGGTCCTGCGCGTTCATCTCGCGGCGATATCGCATCCGCCATTGGGTCGCAGCCGCCGTAAAGGCTCCATAGCCTACGACCACCGCAAAGGTCGCCGCCGCGATGGGAAAATCGACGTAGTGCCAAAGCACGCCTGTGACCAGCACGAGCTCGATGAAGATGGGGGCGATATTGAACAGCAGATAGGTGAGAAGCGACTCGATGCTTTCGGTACCGCGCTCGATGGAGCGCGAAAGGCCGCCCGTCTGGCGGTCCAGATGAAAGCGCAGGGAGAGCCCGAGGAGATGTTCGAGCACACCGACCGAAACCAGCCGAAGGGCGCGTTCCTGCACCTTGGCGAAGATCATGTCGCGGATTTCCGTGGTGGCCGAAGAGGCGACGCGGACGAGGCCGTAGCCCACGATCAGGGCCACCGGCACCACCAGCACGGCGCCGGGGCCCATGGAAAGGGCATCCACCACCCGTTTGTAGACGATGGGAAGTGCCACATTCACGAGCTTGCCGATAAGGATCAGCGAGAACGCGCCGGCCACCCGCAGCTTCAGCTCAGGTTTGCCCTCCGGCCAAAGCAGCGGCATGACACGCTTCAGCACGCGCCACTGATCGCGCCAGCCTAGGCCCGGCTCGCGTCTGTCAGAGCGCCCGCGCGGTAAAGACCAATTGTTGGCCATGAAGTGTTCCGAAGAATGCTCGACTTATATCGTATGCCGGGCGGCATCCCTCAACCCATCCTTTCATGGGACTGCTCATTTTGCGCCTGTTTGGGCGGTGAAGGCGAAAGCCGCATGGGGTGGCCCCAGACCAGAATTCGAGCGGATGGGGGCCGGTGCCGGAACCCAAGCCGGGTGACATGCGGCCCTATACGAGCCCTTCGGTGGTGCCGGCATGGGCAGGCAATTCGAAGGCCAGTGCCCGGATTGCCGGATGGGCGCTGTCTTGAAGGGCTTTCAGCATAGTCCCTCGCGTCTGCGAGGTTGCGCCGCCGAGCGCGCGGCGAAACCACTCGACCGCATCGGCGATGCAGTTCTCCGCGGCCAGGATCGTCGCGTAATTATAGGCGCCGCGGAAATAGCCGCCTTCGGCGGAGCGGCGATACCAGGCCCGCGCCAGCACGCAATCGCGCGCCACGCCCCAGCCCTCTTCGTAGCAACGCGCGACGAGATTCATGGCGCGCGCGTGGCCGGCGCAGGCCGCGCAGCGATACCAGTGCAGGGCCTCGGCAGGATCACGGGTTACGCCCGTCCCGTCGAGCAGGAGATGGCCTAGATTATACTG
Source organism: uncultured Bordetella sp. (assembly GCA_964494505.1). Lineage (GTDB taxonomy): Bacteria > Pseudomonadota > Alphaproteobacteria > Micropepsales > Micropepsaceae > CAIYRG01. Next base: position 6,115 of record CAZBRO010000052.1, on the reverse strand, counting down.
GGCCCAGGCGTCTCCGGCCTCCGCCGCACGCCGGTAGTGGCGGGCTGCAGAACTTGCGTCGGCGCGCGTACCCCAGCCGTGTTCATAGCAGCGTCCGAGCATGTTCAACGCCTCGGGATCGCCGTCCTGTGCGGCCGCGCTGAAGAGGTGGAAAGCGCCCGCTTCGTCGCGTGCGCCGCTTTCGTCTTCGAGCAGTATGCGCCCCAAGCGAAGCTGCGCCTCCGCCACGCCGCAGGCAGCCGCTGCCCGCACCCACGGCACGGCGGACGCAGCACCGGCCGAGAGCAACGCCCGCAGTTCGGACGTACTCATCATGGTGAGCGCCGCGACGCGCCACAGATCAGTGGGTTGCGGGGCGTTCATCGTTCACAAATCCGCGGTCAGTGTCAGCAGGATCGTGCGGCCCGGGCCGGGGATCGCATGGTTCTCGCCCGGACGCGTGAAATAGGAATTGGCGTAATAATATTCGTCGGTGAGGTTCAAGCCGTTGAGTTGCAGCTTGAAGGTCGGATTGATCCGGTAGCTCACCATACCGTCCCAGATCAATGAGGAGGGCACGGTGGCGATGAGATTGGCGCCCGGAATCGTGGCCGTGTCGACCCCCGCCTGGCGTTTACCGACATAGGTCAGGCCGGTGCCGATTTCCCAGCCTGCGCCGAGCCGGTAGCTGGTCCAGAGATTGGCCTGATGGTGCGCGGTGTTGGGAATAGGTCCCTTCACGCCGGTCGCAATCAGGCCGACGGCGCTGGCGTCAAGATATGTGTAGCCGGCCATGAGTTCCCAATTCTCGGTGAGGCGACCTTGAAGACCTAACTCGATGCCGTTGACCTTTTCCGTCCCGGCAAGGGTCTGCAAGGAGGGGTTTGCCGGATCGGCGATGCGGGCGTTGGTCATTTCGGTGTTGAAGGCTGCGAACGTCGCCGACAGCATGCCGTTCAGCCAGGAGGTCTTGGCGCCGGCCTCATAGGTGCGGTCCTTTTCCGGCTCCAGCCCAGCATTGCTGGCCGCCAGCGACAGGTTTTCAGCCGAGGGGTCGAACGAGGTGCCATAGGAGACATAGAAACTCGCACTGGCCTGCGGCTTGTAGACCAGGGCCACGCGCGGGCTCCAGACATCGTCGGTATGGCGGAAATGCGCAGCGGTGATCGGTTCGTCGAAGCGCGCGGCGAAATTGTCGTAGCGCAGGGCGGCTGTCAGGTCCCATTGCTCGCCGATGGCGATGGTGTCGACCGCGTAAAAACTGAGCGTGTCGGTCTTGGTGGCGGGCCTCTGGCGCACGGCCGTCTGGGGCCCCGGAAAGGCTTCGTTTGGATCGGGAGCGAGAAGGGGGGTGGGCAGAATCACTGTGTTCTGGTTCGTGAAACGCTTCAGCTTCGCGCTTTCCTCGTCCGCCTCGATGCCGGCGACCAGGGTATGCGTCAGCCAGCCGGTCGCGAATTTGGCGGTGCCGTTGAGGTCGTTCATGGCGGTCGTGATGACCCCTTCGACGCTGGGCCGGTCGCGCTCAACGAGAATGCTCGTCAGCGGCGTTCCGAGGACCGGAAAAGGCGGGTTGAACGGGTTAGTGCCATTGCCGCTGCCATAGGTCGGGGCCGTCTGGCGGGAATCGAACCAGTAATAGCCGTAGCGCGCCGTTTCGCTGACGCTCAAGGCGTCGCTAAGCCGGTGCTGGACATTGCCTGTCGCTACGTCGACATCAGTCTTGCTGCGATCGTCGGCGGGCAGACCGTAATAGAAATTGCGCGGAACCGGGGCCGGTGTTCCGAACAGGAAGGGGATGCCGTAATCGGGCGTATTGTCTTCCTGCTGGTGCAAATATTTGAGCGTGAGTTCGGTGTCTGTGCCCAGCCCGAAAGCCAGCGACGGCGCGGCGCCCCAGCGCCGATTGGTGACGTAATCCCGGCCGGCAACGCGCGATTTCTGCCCCATGAGGCCGATGCGCAGGGCGCTGGTGTCGTCCAGCATATAATTGACGTCGGCAGTGCTGCGGGCTTCGGCGTTGCTGCCCAGCGTCAGCGTCACTTGGCTGAGCGGCGACAATTGCGGCGATTTGGTCACCTGGTTGATGACGCCGCCGGTCGAGCCGCGGCCGAACAGGGTCGAGGCCGGCCCCTTGTAGATTTCGATGGTTTCGTAATCGAACGGGTCGCGGGTGTAGAAGCCGGTGTCACGCAAGCCATCCAGGAAGAAATCGTCGCTCGCCGCGAAGCCGCGCAGATTAATCTGGTCGCCGTGGGTTCCACCTTCGCCCGCGTTCAGCGTGATGCCCGGCACGTTTCGGAGCGCGTCCTGAAGGGAACTGAGCCCTTGCTGATCGATCACCTCGCGGGGCACGACGCTGACCGATTGCGGTGTATTCATGATTGTGTCGGGCAGTTTGGGGATCGCTACGCGCCGCGCAGTGACGGTGACCTGCTCCGGCGGGGCGCTGTTGGCCCCGATTTCCTGTGCCTGGGCGCTTGCTGCTGCGACTGCAGATGTCAGATAAACGGTAGCGTTGCTAAGAACTTGGCTTCCCGCCAGTTTTTTGGGCTCGGATTCGGATGACATGTTCCCCCGCATCGATAATGAGAATTATTCTCAAATTCCGACTATCCTGTAGAATTGAGAATGTCAATGCGAGTCATTCGCAACTCTGACGGGGGCGAAGGTCTTGGAATTGACGGCAAGGCTGGCGAACACCGCCGAACTGGCGCCTGACCGCGCGTTCCGCCCTGGCGCTACCCCCTAGGAAAGTATTTGGGAATTTCGCGGCTTCGCATTTGACGCTTCGCTATTGACGGGCCCCGACTCGGATGGATATACACGCCCACCTTCGCGGCAGGCCGTCGGACGTTAACGTTCGAAACGCTGCCTGAAGAAAGTGTAGAGCACGGGTCAAGCGCGATCCGGGGGCAGTCAAGCGCCCGGATCCTCCGCGTGGTGTGGGCCATCCAATCGGGATGGTCCGCTTGATTTTATTTTTGTGTTGGAGCCAAAGGCCGGCGACGGCCAAGAACGGAAAGTTTCGATGCCGACAGTCAACCAGCTGATCCGCAAGCCCCGCGGCGAGAAGCCAAAGCGCAACAAGGTGCCGGCTCTTACCAATTGTCCGCAGAAGCGCGGCGTCTGCACGCGCGTCTACACGACGACGCCGAAGAAGCCGAACTCCGCGCTGCGCAAGGTGGCCAAGGTGCGTCTGACCAACGGCTATGAGGTGGTGAGCTACATTCCCGGCGAAGGTCACAATCTGCAGGAGCATTCGGTGGTGCTGATTCGCGGCGGCCGCGTGAAGGACCTGCCGGGCGTGCGCTACCACATCCTGCGCGGCGTGCTCGACACGCAGGGTGTCAAGGACAGGAAGCAGCGCCGTTCCGTCTACGGAGCAAAGAGGCCGAAGTGATTTTCGCCTAGCGAATATCATCCCGGCCAAAAGGCGATAGCCAAGCGGCCGGGGTCCAAGGAAAGAAGACGAAGGAAACCGACTCATGTCCCGCCGCCATCGTGCAGAGAAACGCGAAGTCATTCCGGACGCCAAATATGGCGACACGGTGCTCGCGAAATTCATGAACAGCCTGATGTACGAGGGCAAGAAGTCGGTTGCCGAGAACATCATCTATGGCGCCTTCGACACAATTCAGGCCAAGACCAAGCAGGACCCGCTCAACGTGTTTCACGAGGCGCTGCGGAACGTCAGTCCCGCGCTTGAAGTCCGCTCGCGCCGTGTTGGCGGCGCCACCTATCAGGTTCCGGTGGAAGTGCGTGTCGACCGCTCGCGCGCGCTCGCCATCCGCTGGATCATCACGGCCGCGCGCGGCCGCAACGAACCGACAATGCAGGGGAGACTTTCGGGGGAACTTATGGATGCCGCGAGCAATCGCGGCACGGCGGTGAAAAAGCGCGAAGACACGCACAAGATGGCGGAAGCCAACCGCGCGTTCTCGCACTATCGCTGGTAACCTCGGAACAGGACGCGTCAATGCCCCGGCAAACACCCCTCCATCGCTATCGAAATATCGGCATTGCCGCGCATATCGATGCCGGCAAGACCACGACCACTGAGCGCATTCTGTATTACACTGGCCGCTCGCACAAAATCGGCGAAGTCCATGACGGCGCGGCCACGATGGACTTCATGGAGCAGGAGCAGGAGCGCGGTATCACCATTACGTCGGCCGCGACGACCTGCTTCTGGAATGACCACCGCATCAACATCATCGACACGCCGGGCCATGTCGATTTCACCATCGAGGTGGAGCGCTCCATGCGCGTGCTCGACGGCGCGGTCGCTGTGTTCGACGCGGTGGCCGGAGTCGAGCCGCAATCGGAAACCGTGTGGCGCCAAGCCGACAAATATCGCGTGCCGCGCATCTGCTTCGTCAACAAGATGGACCGCACCGGCGCCGATTTCGACCGCTGCGTTCAGATGATGATTGATCGCCTCGGCACCAAGCCGCTGGTGATCCAGCTTCCGGTAGGTTCGGAGTCGAATTTCAAGGGCGTTGTCGACCTCATCAAGATGAAGGCGTTGATCTGGACCGAAGAGAATCTCGGCGCCGATTATGAACTGGTCGAAATTCCCGAGGACATGCGGGAGCGTTGCGAGGGGCTCCACACCAAGCTCGTCGACATGGCGATCGAGGAAGACGAGAAGCTTCTCGAAGCCTATCTCGAAGGCCATCAGCCGACCGTCGAACAGCTCAAATCCTGCATCCGCAAGGGCGCTTGCGGTTTCCGGTTCGTGCCGGTGCTGTGCGGGGCGGCGTTCAAGAACAAGGGTGTTCAGCCCTTGCTCGATGCGGTAGTGGATTTCCTTCCCTCGCCGATGGACATTCCGCCGGTCGAAGCGACCAAGCCGCATTCGACGGACAAGATCGTCCTTTTGCCCGACGACAACGCTCCGTTCGCCGGGCTCGCGTTCAAGATCATGGACGATCCGTTTGTGGGCTCGCTCACCTTCGTGCGCATCTATTCGGGCTCGGTGACGTCGGGAACGATGGTGCTCAATTCGATCAAGGACAATCGCGAACGCGTCGGGCGCATGCTTCTGATGCACGCGAACAACCGCGAGGACATCAAGGAAGCATTTGCCGGTGACATCGTGGCCTTGGCGGGCCTGAAGAACACCACTACGGGCGAGACGCTCTGCGATGCGCAGAAGCCTGTCGTGCTGGAGCGGATGGAGTTCCCCGATCCCGTGATCGAGATCGCCATCGAGCCGAAATCCAAGGCCGATCAGGAAAAGTTAGGTGTGGCCCTGCATCGTCTGGCACAGGAGGACCCCTCTTTCCGCGTTTCTACCGATCTGGAGTCGGGTCAGACAATTCTCAAGGGCATGGGCGAGCTCCATCTTGAGATCAAGGTCGATATCCTGAAGCGCACCTATAAGGTCGATGCCAATATCGGCCAGCCGCAGGTGGCCTATCGCGAGACGCTGTCGAAGCCTGTCACCGTTCTGTACACGCATAAAAAACAGACGGGCGGCTCGGGCCAGTTCGCCGAAGTCAAGATCGAGTTCGAGCCGCTGCCGCCGGGTTCGGGTTTTGAATTCGAGAACGACGTGGTCGGCGGGAATATTCCGAAGGAATACATCCCGGCGGTCGAAAAGGGACTGAAGGCGCAGAAGGAAGGCGGGCTTATGGCCGGGTTTCCGGTCATCGACTTTAAGGCGCGTCTGGTGGACGGCAAGTATCACGAAGTGGATTCGAACGCGCTCACCTTCGACATCGCAGCGCGCGCGGCCTTCCGCGAACTCGCCAATCGCGGCGTCGTCAAGCTGCTCGAGCCGATTATGAAGGTCGAAGTGGTGACGCCGGAGGAATATCTGGGCGGCGTCATCGGCGATCTGAATTCGCGGCGCGGGCACGTGCATGGAACCGACACGCGCGGCAACGCGCAGGTCATCACCGCCATGGTGCCGCTCGCCAACATGTTCGGTTACGTCAATACGCTGCGGTCGATGAGTCAGGGCCGGGCCCAATACACCATGCAGTTCGATCACTACGAGCAGGTGCCGCAAGCGATTGCGGATGAAGTCAAAGCGAAATACGCCTGAGAATTAGTCAGCCTACGGAGAAATGACATGGGCAAGCAGAAATTCGAGCGCACGAAGCCGCACTGCAATGTCGGCACGATC
>CAZBRO010000051.1:0-13028 GCA_964494505.1 uncultured Bordetella sp. | reverse complement strand
AGCCTTGAATCAATTCGGGTTTCACGCGTCAAGGAATTTGTCCACGCCGCCTAGGGCGACGCCTTCGCCCCATCAGGTACGGGAACTGCCAAAAGGGCCGTCGCCTCTCTCCCTGGGGCTTTTGTCAGTGCGAGAAGCCCGCCAGCCTATGCGAGCGAAAGCCAACCATTTCGGGATCAGAAGGAGCCCTTCTTCCCACTCCGCAATGTAGAGCTCGATATTCCTAACAGATGAGCGAGCCCCTCTTGACTTAATCCTGCTTCCTTTCGCCAGGCACGCAAGTCATCAGGTGTCATCACACATCTTCAAAAAAGAAAAGCCCCGCGCTGGGCGGGGCGAGTTTCACCAAAAGACTGGGCTTCTTCGTCCAAAATTCATACCGATTATGTAGAATCCCGGACTTATGCGTAGGCGAACGGGCGTGTCACGGCCTGTTTCGTCTTTTGAGGCACCCGCGCATGCCGCACCGCTTCGCCAGCCAGCCTTTCGATCGCGAGCGCATAGCATCCGAGCTTGAGGAGTTGGCCGAATTCGTTCGTAGACAGACCTGGGTTGATGCCGGTTTTGCGGACCGCCTGAGGGCTTATGCCAAAGAGCTCCGAGACTCGGAGGGGAAGCCGCCGTGCTGATATTTCAGAAACGTAGGGCAACAGCGCGGCACGCGAGGTATAGGACCAAGCCCTCCCTATTCATCACCGGCGCCACACTGATCGGATGCCCTAAGCGGCGTTGCGGTCTTCACGTGCTCAGACAAGAGCCTCAATTGAATCAGTAATGTGTCACCGGCTACTTCTGCACTACGTAGCTTTCGCGCTATTGCGACGGCAGTTTTAGGCATCATGCCCACCTTTCGCATCAGGTCCGTTACGAGCGTTTCTGACGTGCCCATAAGCATGACAGACTGAAGCCATCGGTGAAGCTTCAAATGCGTGCCTTCAAATAAAGTGCCCGTGGTGAGTTTGAAGTATTTTTGGCAGGTGCGGCATCTCCACGATCCCGCTTGCGTCCTCACGATGCGGACTTCCAACGTGCGGCAGCGTGGGCACACCGGGCCATCTGGCCACAATATTGCCTCCAAAAAGTTGCGGGCAACATCCTCGTCCTCGCAAGCCCTTTCCAATGTGGCGCGGTCCAGCCCCAAGCCTGTTGAGTGAAAAAGCATAGCTTAAAATCCTCGTGACTGCGCCGCGCAAAAATTTTGGCCTTGACCGGTGAACTGGCACATTCTGATTCACTTGCGCGACACATTTGGTGCAACGCGGCCGATAGCCTCCGGGCCGAACCAAAGGTTGTATTACCAGCGCCGCTCGCCACTCCAGTGGTAGAAAGATCGGCGGGTGCCGTCATTCCTGATCTCACCATTCTCAGTCTTAGGGCACAAACACACAAGCCAAAGGCCTCAGCACCCACCGCGCACGGTTGGAGTCGCACGCGTTACCGAGGGGGTATGAGCGCCGAAGCCCGAAATGACCTTTGCATGACCGAAATCAGCACCGTAACCACTCTCCGCCGAAAGCGTTAAGAAAAGCGTCTTGAGCACCCGTTTTGTAGTACATCACCTGATGCCGGTGCGTGGATGCACGCAAATCACATTTCGCCACTCAGTAAGCGCTCTTTAATTCGCGATCCACATATTGGGGGAGTATCCCCTAGGGCCTCATGGTTTGTCTCGCGCGAACACGGCAACGGTTGGAGTCGAGCACCGCAAGTCTCCGCGGAAGAATGTGCTGATCAACGCTAAGATCGTTCATGGGGGTGGCGCTCATGTGCTTGACTGCACCATTCGCGACATCTCTGTGGGCGGGGCCCGTATCACAATTCAACAGCGGGACATGGTACCCCGCAAATTTTACTTGCTCGACATGGTGAACCGCACTGCTTACGAGGCCGAATTGGTCTCCGAACGCAGTGGCGGATTCGCCACGCGCTTTCTCACGACACTCCCCTTGGCGCAGGTAACCGCGCCGGAATTGCGGTATCTGAAGCGGATTTGGCTGGATAGCGCGCGATAGTGCCGTTCGTTGGATCCGTCGTCGGTGGACGGGGCAGCCGCCCCAGGGTCATCTGGAACCTGGCAGCCAAGACCCAAAGGGACTCTAAAGACGCGAAATTCACCCTGTAACCGCACTTTGATGCACTCGCAACGAAATCCGACGTACGACGATTTCCTGTGAAGTCGGCTTATCGCTCAATCGTGCCCGTTGGGGGCGACCGACCTTCTCGCAAATCTGCCGCGCAAGATCCTCAAGCCTACCGGGGAGATCTCCATTCGATTACGTGCGCACCATGGTGGCGAATCGTTCAAGTTCGGCCGCGGTATGGTTCAAGTCTTCTCGATTCAACGGTCCATCTCTCAGTGTTCCGCCGTGCCTTCAAGTTGCTTTGCGATTTCAGCCCAAAAAGCGGAACGGTCATCTTCCTCCGGTCCCTCAGCCATGCGCCGGCCCCCTTTTTTTAGAAATCGACTTGCTCTTGGTGATCAGGAGTTCTTCGGCGTCAGACCTCGCGGAGGGGGGCCCGTTGTCGAGAAAGCGTGTGCGCGAACCTTGGATCATCTTCCCGAATTTGTTGAGCGGCGTTCGCGCAGAAAGAGGAAACCGCGCTCGCGTTCTTCTACCCCTCATATCGCGCGTGATCGACTCGAACCCACCACCCACCTACATCGCGCAGCTAGTGAATTACGAATGAAATTCAAAGCGATAGGCTCTTCCGCAAACTCCTGACCTAAATCTCCGTAATCATCAAGCGGAATACACTGGAAAACGTCGTCCCACTTTCTACCGCCGCCTTCCTGTTGACGAGAATTTGGATTCTCGGCTGCGATTGAACACCGATCGCACAGACTCCATTGCGCACCTGACTAAGGTCGAAAGTGATGCACGGGATCTTTTTAAACTTGCCTGTTTCCGCCACCTTTTCTCCAGCGGTACCGGCGCCTTCACTAAGCAAGAAGATCCCGACGTCGGCCCCGACAACCTGGTCGGTTCTCAACATCACCGCTGTCAGGACGCGATTACCGACACGAATTTGGTTTCCGAACATCGTCCGGAGGACGTTCGCCTGCTGAACAGATTGCGCTGATTCCGGCGCATAGACGATGCCAACTCGTATGTCTGAACTCGCAAACTTTTCGATGAAGCCGATGGCACGCCCCGCAATCATCAGGTCAGACGCTGTCACCTCAGCGCGCGCCGGCATCGCCGCCACGGCCGCAATTCCAGCCCCAAGAAAGAGCTTAACGAATACCTTCACAGCCACTCGCAACCCGATCGCCAATTTTGAAGGATGACCCATCGTGGCCGCCACTAACCTGCAATCACTTTCCGAGGAAGGAGAGCGAACGTGGCCGCTTTTTTCGCGGTAACAATCGGATTGATATACCCCTTGACCAGAAATTCGCGAGCGCGCGATGCCTCTACGGGTTCGCTAAAGTAGTATCCTTGGGCATGGGTGGAAGACCCCGGGGTGCTGAAGAGCGCGCGTTGCGCTTCAGTCTCGACCCCTTCGGCTATGACGCCGATACCGAGGTCGCGAGCCATATTGACCATTGCGCGGATCATCGCTGTGCGCTCAGGATTGTCGATAGCCGTGGCAACGAGGGAACGCGCGATCTTGAGGTGGTTTACGCCGTAGGAGCGCAGATATTCGAAGGAGGAATACTCTGTCCCAAAATTGTCGATCGCAATTTTTGCACCCAGTCGGCACAATTGCGACAGTACGTCGTTCTGGGCCCACGTGAGGAGGGCAATCGTGGCTTCCGTCACATCGAACTCGAAATCGGACGGAACCAGCCCCCATTTTTCGACCGTTTTCACGACATCCTGAACAATTTCACGGCTGTTCTTCAGCTGCGCAAGTGAGAGATTGACCGTCATCGTATCCGGCGAGTTTCCCTCGTCTCGCCAATGTTTCATTTGCTGAGCCGCTTGGTCGAACACCCAATGGCCCAGCGCCACGATGGCGCCCGTCTGTTCCGCGATCGCAAGGAAGCTCGCCGGCTTGAGCAGCCCGCGCGTTGGATGATGCCAGCGTACAAGTGCTTCGAGCCCGACGACTTTGCCCGAAATCACGTCGACCTGAGGTTGGTAAAACAGTTCGAATTCATTGCGCTCAAGCCCGTTTCTCAGCTCGTCCGCCAGAACGACACGCTCAAGCACCTCCTGGTCGAGGTCTTCCGAATGGAAGCGATACTGATTGCGGCCCTGCTCCTTGGCGCGGTAAAGGGCCAAGTCAGCCTGCTTCAGCATGCCGTCCGGGCTGAGGCTCCCGGAGATGTAGGGGCAAATGCCGATGCTTGCGGAAACGCTTATTTTATTTTCGTCCAGCAAAAACGGAGCCGCCAACGCGCGCAGAATCTTTCCCGCCAGATCGCCCGCGCTTGCGGGATCGACCATATCCATCTGCAACACGGCGAATTCGTCGCCACCAAGTCGTGCGACTAAGTCCGTATCCCTCGTGGCGTCTTTTAGGCGCTCAGCCACCCGTATGAGAAGCGCATCGCCCATGGGATGTCCAAGGGTATCGTTGACGATTTTAAAATGATCAATGTCCAAATAGAAAATCGCGAAAGCTGGCCCTCCTCGCTTGGTTGCTGCAAAGGTTTGACGCAAGCGTTCGGTAAAGGTCGCCCGATTCGCCAGGCCGGTCAGACTATCCGTCCGCGCAAGGAGCGCGATTTTTTCTTCTGCAACCTTCCGCTCTGTGACGTCGATGATCATGCCTTCGATTTCGGTGAGACGACCGAATTTGTCCCGAACTGGAATGTACCGGTCTTCGACCCAGCGCGTGCCGCCATCTCCCTTTCGCATACGAAATTCAATACTTGCACCTTGTGCGCCCTTTTCCAGCAAATGGGTCATGGCCGCGCCAACTTTGGCCCTATCATCAGATTCGATCAGTGTCTCCGCCCAATTCAGCGCCTCAATCAATTGTGTCGGGTCATGGCCGAATTTGGAAATGTTCTGTGAAATATAGACGAGTGGGAAGGACGGCTCCGCGCGCAAGCGATAAAGAATTGTCGGACTGTTTTGAACGATCATATTCGCGTCGGCCAATTCCTTAACGAATCGTGCGCGCACGATGGCAACACCGATCAACCCGCCAAGGGTCTTGAGCACGTCCATTTCCGCCCAAGTCCATTCACGGTCCGTCCGAGACGAATCGACAAAAGTGATAAGACCCCACAGTTTACTGCTTACCATCACCGGTATCTCGAGAAACGATTTCATATTTGCTTTTTCGAATAACGGCCGGTGTTGTTCCGGTATTTCGGTCACGGAAAACGAGAAAGCCTCTCCGGCCAGAAGCTGCATAATCTTCTTTGGAAAGTGGGACGCCAGATCCAGATTTTCAAATCCAGGGTTGCCGAGTGTTGATACCGATCCCGGCGCGCACCACTCGGACATTACCGTCAGGCGCAAATGACCGTCGCCGTCTGGACTCAATGAATTCAACTGTACGCGGCCAACCGTGACCGTTCGAGCGATCAATTCGAGTACAATGGCTATGGCGTCGTCGTAGCTGTGCGAGCCTAGCAGTTCAGATGCACTCTGGGTGACAGCGTGTAGCAGCGAATCATGTTCGCGAAGCCTATTCTCCGCCGCTGTCCGCTCAATGAGCTCTTTTTCCAGCAGTTGGTTTGACCGGTGTAGCTCGTCAGTCCGCGAAGTGACCGTTTGTTGCAGTTCCGTCTGGAAGGCAGCAAGTTGCGCGGTCCGCTCATGGGCAAGCACAACCTGATGCTCCGCTATAGCGCGCTGGCGTAATCCCTTATTCAGAAAATACGTGAGGACAAGAAAGACAAAAGTTGTGGCAGACAGAATGCCTCCTCGCCACCACGTCGTGCTGCGCCATTCGGCCAGTGCATCCTGTTCGGGAAAGGCCGCGTGAACAACCGTGATTCCCCGGCTCTCCTGGACGAAGATATTCTGACCTTGGCCTGCTGGGGAGGGTTGGCCATCCGTCAGGATGCCGTTCTTCTCAACCCAGATATTTGCGGTAGGATACTGCAGTAACGCCCGCCAGATGGCGTCCTCACGGGCAGTCTTTGTTTCGTCGGCGGTTGCTGCGTTTGTGTGGTCGGCCAACTCGCTAAAATCCGCCAGGGTCGATACGGTGATACCCAGCTGGGTTGTCGCGCGTTCGATCGTGTTGGTTCGCTCCACCAGGGCAAAATTGACGGTGAGACCCCAGGCAGCAAACAACAATCCGACCACCGGAAGATAGATCAGGCGGTCGAGGCGCCATTTGCGCTTGTCTGGATTCTCTACCACCGATGCCTTCATTTCGTTGGGCATTTTGTCGGCCGCGCCATCAGTAATTGAACGACAAAGTTGCGAACACGCTGCGCTCGACTCTTGGTCCTGAGGTCTGTTGCTGGCCCGGCACCCCTAAATTCTGCCCGGATATTGCCAGTGTTGCCCAGTCAGTCAGCCGGTAAGCGATCCGTGCGTCTACCGATAGGTAGTCGGGAACAGGCGAGAGAAAGGAACCCGCACCTAATGGAAGCGACTCGAGGCCTCGTGTTGGCGACTGATAATGGAGATAGGTGTCGATTTCCCATGGACCGCTGGCCCATCCAAGATTGGCTTTCACCACGTGCTTCGGCGTTACGTGCTGAAAATCGACGAAAAGTTTACCGTCTCGTGCAGAAGGGCTGAAATCGTCAGTGACGGATTCGAAGCGATAGCTGAATCCCCAGCGCCAATTTCCCTCGAACATCCCGGTCAGGGAGAGCTCGATCCCACGCGCGGAAGAATCCCCTACATCGCTCAACGTTCCATAGAAGTATGGCGGGGCCGCGCTAGGAATGAGGCCACCGTTTAGCGTGGTAAAATTTTGACCTTGCAGATAGAAAATCGCGCCACGAAATCGTCCACTGATGCTTGGCCAAGTGCGATCCCAATCGATCTCATAATTATATATGTCAGTCTTAACCGCGTTGGGAGTTCCCGAAAAATTGGCAATCGGCGAGGATAAGAGGATGGCGCCAAATCCGGCGAGGCTCGGGAGCTGATCGCCTTTGCTTACAATCAGTCGCAGCGTATCTGCATCGGAGGCCTTCCACACGAGTCCGCTGCTATAGCTCAATTCCATAAGTACTCGGTTCCAATCTTCATTGGTAAACGGATACCCTTCTGGCACCGCACCCGTACGATCGAGATGAAGATTTTCCCAGCGCAGTGCGTTTGTCCACGAAAGCATTGGCGCGATGGCCCAATCCCACATGCCACTTACAGCAAAATCGCTATAGGAGACGCGTCCTCCCACAAACGGCGATGTATCGGTTGCGTTGTGGCGGTATTCGAGCGAGGCACGGAATGTATGATCAGTCCCCAATTTAAACAGGTCTTGAAATTGCGCGACAGTGACTTCGTCCGCAAAAGCTATTGGGGGTTGCGATGCACTTAAATAGTGCTGGGACACCCAGTTGTGATAGACCGTTCCTTGAAGCAAACCCAATCCTGTGTCGGCGGTGACTTGACCTTTCAGCGAACTGGTGAAGTGTTGGTCGTTCGCCAAAGAATAGATCGGGTCGATATCGTTCGATGCCGAAGTGCTGTGAGTCGCCTCGACCCCAAGCTGCACATTGTTACTAAGCTGAAACATCCCATTCAAATTGACCGCAAAGCGATCGCTCCGGGCCCGCGGCAAGTTGCCAGCCGAGGCCGGAATCGCAGATGAATAGTCATCATCAAAGCGCCCCCCAGCCGAAAATCGCACACCTCCGCCGTTGAACTTGAATGTCTTGACGACAGAGCCTTCGCCCAAGCCTTGGGTACCTGCACTCACGGAAGCAGTATTCACGTCGTCGTAAAGCGGATTGTAAGTGATAATGTTGATGACGCCGTTGGCCGCGTTGAAACCGAACAAAGCCGCATTGGGGCCTTTGACGATTTCGATCTGGCGGATCGCGCCCAACTCCACGGGCAATGCCGCCCAAGGCGTATACCCATAATGATCGGCGTAGACCTGGCGCCCGTCGATGAGGACGAGGACGCGCGGAGAAAAGGCCTGATCATAGCCGCGTATGCCGACATCGGCATTGTCGCTGTTCCATCGCATGACATCAACGCCGAGCACATGTCGCAGGACACCGGGAACGTCGCGGGCACCCGATCGCCGTATCTCGTCGGCAGTAACGATTTCCACATTTACTGGGACGTCGGATTCAGTCTTTGGCGACCCCGTGGCGCTGGTCGTTACCGGCTGATTGAAGAGCCCTTGCAGCGCGGCGTAGTCGATTGTCTGAGCTCTAGCAGATTGAGTATGATAAACAGCTACTATCATGACCGCGGATGAAGCTCTCGCGACGTGCGCGAGATAGCGCCCACACGCCCAGCATCGTTTCCAAGCGAAGCGTTTGTTGCGCATCATCTTGTTTTCCGGTCCACAGGAATAGGATCTCTGCTTTGGCTGAGGGAACGCTAGCCCTCCGAGGGTTTGACATCATGACATTTGTCAAGAGTTGGCTGGGGAGGGGCGTCTGCCTCAAGGAACTGCGGAAGATCTTGTGGGGTGTCGCGCAAGCGGAGCGCTTGCCGAACCCGGCCCCTCGAGTGAGCGTCGCAATTTGAGAACTCTGGGAGCCTGCCACCGGTCAAGGCCGGCCGACCTTGAAGTAGGGCCATCGCTTCCGATTGGTCCGCAGATCAGGCCCCAGTGACGAGTCTCGCTCGATTGGCGCCCGGCGAAGTGATACTTCCGGCACGCAGTAGGGCAGTCATTTCAGGAACTGCCAGTGGACGGGAAAGATAATATCCCTGCATTATCCGGCAACCCCAGGATTTCAACAGCGTGAGCTGCGTGACGGTTTCCACACCCTCTGCAACCACCTCCAGATGGAGCTCGCGCGCAAGGCCGATGATCGCTCTAACGATCGCATCGTTTCCTTCCACTGTGCCGATGTCCGCGATGAAGCTCTGGTCGATCTTTATCCGATCCACGGGGTACCGGCGCAAGTAATCAAGCGACGAATAGCCTTTGCCGAAATCATCGATAGCGATACGGTGGCCCTTGTTCCGAAGGCGCGGGAGCAGTTCGTTATGCTCTCCCGCCGCCTTCATGAGGACGCTCTCGGTCAATTCCAGTTCGAGAATCTGCGGGGGCAGTGTAAACTCCGTTAGGATCGCCGAGATATCGTTCTCGAGCGCTACGGCCATTTGGAATTGGACGACCGAGAGGTTGATAGCAGTCGCCGGTGGGGCGATACCATCGTCGAGCCATTGTTTGATTTGGCTACAGACTTCACGCATGACCCAGCGTCCAAGCGGTATGATCAGGCCGTTCTGTTCCGCCGCTGGGATGAATGTTCCGGGCCCCAGTAACCCTCGCGCGGGATGATGCCAACGCACGAGGGCTTCCAGCCCCACGATCCGACCGGTGTCGATATCGACCTGGGGCTGATACATCAGAAACAGCTGGTCCAAGGTGATCGCCTCCCGAAGTTCCGCGTCCAAGGCGACCCGTGCTTTGACCTCGATTTCCATGGCGTCGGTGTAAAACCGTGAAGTTCCCCGTCGTTCTGCCTTTGCGGAATGCAATGCCAGGTCTGCGCAAGTGAGCATCGCCTCGGCGTTGGTTGGACTCAGCCCGTAAACCGCGATCCCAATGGTCGCGCCGCAACGGATTGTATTGCCCCGAATGGAGAAGGTTCCGCCAAGAGCCTTCAGGATCGTATCGGCAATGGAGCCGGCGGCAATTACTGTCTCCGGGAGGTAGAGTGGTTCGTTAACCGTGCTCCGAATTCTAGCCGAGACGCCTACCGCATTCGCGGGTTCCTGAATATCGGTCAAGAGAATTGCAAACTCATCGCCGCTAAACCGCGCCACAGTGTCGGTCTCCCGAACACTCGCACGCAGGCGGTCGGCCACCGCCCGGAGCAACATATCCGCTACCGGACGCCCGAGCGTATCGTTCACGTCCTTGAAATGATCGAGATTGAGATAGAGAACGGCGAGCCCTTTGCCGCCACGGCGCCCCCGAGCAATCGCCCCCTCAAGTCGTTCGACAAGGACACTGCGATTTACAAGCCCGGTCAGGCTATCATAGCTGGCTAAGCGCGTAATTTTATCGGTTATCCGCCTGCGCTCCGTGATGTCCCGTATTGTCGATAGGAGAAACTCCCGATCGCCAAACTTGGCGCCGCGCATCGAGACCTCGACCCAGAATGTATGCCCCTCCTTGGCTCTGCAGTGCCAATCGAAGATGACCGATTCCTCAGAACCAACACGCTTCAAAATGGGCAACGCATCTTCTAGAGTATACGGGGGGACGCCTGTCGATAGGTCGGCGATACCGAGTTTGAGAAATTCTTCGCGCGTATAGCCAAACATTTCGCACGCGCGGAAGTTAGCGTCGATGAAGGCCGTGGTGCCTGCGTCATGGACAATGACCCCGTCGTTAATGAAGGCGAAGATGAAGCGGAATCGATCCTCACTCTCCCGAAGCTGTGCCTCCGCCGCGCGGGTTTCGGTCACGTCACGGCCCGATGCGAGGATGAACGATTGGTCGGACTCCGTCACGACTTTGCCGTTCCAAAGAACAAGATGCAGTTTGCCGCTCTCGTCAAGTATGCCAAATTCGAGAGTACCAAATCCTTCGGCGAACACTTGAGAGATTTTGGTCCGCACCGCATCGCGGTCTTTCTCGGCTGCGATCACGCTGGCATCGAGTCCTTGAAGTTGTTCATCGGGGAGACCAGTCAGAATTGAAAGATTCGAGTTCCACCGGGCAAAGCGGCCGGTTCGATCCACTAAAGCCAGGTAGCCAGGTAAACTATTGAGTAATTGCGCTGTGAAATCGGCCCCCCGCTTCCGATTGCTCTCGAACAGGGCTGCGGCCAGTGCGAATCCAATAATGGTCAGACTGATAACGCCGATCGTCCATGCGAGGACAGTAGAGTTGACCGCAACTCCCACGTCCCGCGCACCCATCTGCGGATAGAAATAGGTGGCAAACATCCCTGCATAATGCATGAGCACAATTGCTAGTCCCATGGCCATGGATCGCGGCAGGAGAGGCGACAACACTCGCCATTTAACGTGGCGCGGTAGCTCGACCAGCCCCAGCAGTGCGGCTGTCGATAACGCTATGGCTAGCAATACAGAAATGGCGAAGCGCCACGGATTGTAATAGATATGTGCCGCCATGCGCATGGCCGCCATTCCGACGTAATGCATCAGCACGATGCCGCCGCCGAGTATAAGGCCGGCCGGGACAAGACGCAGGCGGTTGATAGAGTTTCCCTGCACTAGTGTGAGCGCGACGAAGCTTGCAATAATTGCGCAGCATGCGGAAAGGACAGTGAGCCCAATGTCGTAACCGACGGGTATCGGCATATCGACTGCAAGCATGGCGATGAAATGCATGGCCCAGATGCCCAAACCCATTGAAACGCCGGCGGCGACGATCCATGTCCGACGGGCGACTATCGCCTCCGTGGCTTGAACCTGATGCATCAGGTGAAAGGCGGTATAGGAGGCAAGCGTGGCCACCAGGTAAGACAACCCAACGAGCCAAGTGTTCAGGTGGAACTGAATGCAAAGCGCAATTGGTATGTCATCCGTGAGAAACCACCGGCTGAACACAATTCAGCTCCCAACAGTATAACGCGCGCCAGAGCTGACGCGTCTGCGCTGACGAGTGTCCAATATCGGGGTATGGAGACACTTGAGAAATGTCACTGTCCCATTCAACAACGGCGATGATGTCATCGTTTCCTTGGAAAGAAGCGGACCCCTTCACCGAGGGCCGTCTTGCCTGGAGCGACGTGGGTGTGAGGATGTCTGCCAGCGCCTGGTTTAGTGAGGATCCGATCTCGTGGTTGCGGTGATGAAGGCGACGCCGCGGGGATGATCCCGGTTCCGCCGGGCGTGCGGGTGTGGATTGCCACGGGTCATACCGATTGTGGCGCGGAACGAACGGGCTTGCGTTGCAGGTGCAAGAGGAGTTCAAGCGCGATTGGCCTCGACGTCGGGACGGGATGCGGCAGCCGTGCTTGCGCGCTTGACACAGCGAGAGCGTGAGGTTCTTGCGCCGCGTTCGTATGGTCGTAAGCGGTGTTATCGGGCCACGCGTTTGAGGGCAGGTGAAGCGGGGTAAGCCCACGGCAGGAGGTCCTCGATCTGGCTGTTGGGATGGCCGTTGACGATTTTGGTGATTGTTGCTCTCTTGATGTGCCCGTATTCGCTACGACCGAAGGGGATTTTCCCACGATTTTTGCTCCTCCTTTCTCGCTCGTCTGCTGCGACCACCGGGCGCCCCGCCGCTCGTAAATCTCCGGCATCAGTACTCAGACCAGCGAAAGTCGGATGACGCATATTTCGCGGCCCCTAACTTATTTTCGTACGACAGGCAGTTTTCCAGACTAAAAACGTATCCGTATTGACCAATCTCAATATGCGAACCACTTCGAGGCCTTGAAAAAGCCGGTCTTATGTCAGCCGATTTTAGGGCCATTGGCAGCGCCGTAAACCGCTAAGAGGGTTCCTAAGTCAAGAACAGCATCCCTGCCGTCGAATGGGGGATCATCGTGACGACTCCCATTTACCATCGGCTTTACACTGGTTGGCGCCAATCCGAACTCGTTGTTCAACGACATCTGCGTTCGGGCCGCTTCTCTAGCAGCATAAAATCGTACGTGGTGGGCTTACTCCAGGGTTATTAGAGAAACGGTGAGGCAGGCACTTCTTGGTCTGACAAAACCCATATTCTGACTTTCTTCTCTTCCCCCTGCTTATGCTTGGTGACATCCGGGAAGCAACCATTTCCACCCCATTGGCGTAATCGGGCCGTACGCTACCATCGGATTGAAACGCAACGATGACCGGTCAACGCGCTGTGAACAATGGAGGCATGGTGGCGGGTGTCATTGTCGACGGAGCCGTGGGCGCGGCATCGACCAACGATCTCGACCGCCAGGAGAGGGGGCCGTGAACCACTTCCTGCGCGATGGCGCACGTAGTCCGTGTTTGCGCGCGAGGAAGATTGACAAATGTCAATAACCTACCAGGGGCTGTCAGCTAGAG
>CAZBRO010000050.1:0-15152 GCA_964494505.1 uncultured Bordetella sp. | reverse complement strand
TCGCCTCGATCAGATCGTGCTCAATCCGCGCGAGTGCTTTCGCTCTGCGCTTCGGTTTTAAGGTTCGAACGTCCTCTACTTCTGCCACGTGGCGTATAATTGAGTTCGTGTGAAAATTACCGATGAGCTCGACGAGTTCATCGACATCTGGGAGCGGGAATTCAAAGGGCGGCTTTCAAGAGAAGAGGCGGGGTTCCAGGCAAACCGGCTTATCAACTTGTTTGAGCTGATTTCTCGGCCGGTACCCAGCGCTACGCCGCCTTCTGGCCCGTAATTGGCTTCGAGGTTTTGCACCAGGATTACTGCTGGGCGGATACACGTTCAATTCTGACTTTCGCCCGGGCCTGATTCGGCGTGGGCAATAATGGCGCTTACGATCCGTTTAATTCGTGACTGAAAAGTTCGATGTTCGATCCGGTTGGGTTCACCTGCGGTGACAGATGCGTCTAAAATGATACGCCGAAATGGGTTTTCCCAAGTAATTGCAACGTTTTTTCCCGACGCGGTCAGGTTCGACACTGTGATTTTCAGCAAATCGCGTAATTCTTCATCGTTCGCTAAAATAGCTAGGTTTCCTAAGGCTTTTATCAGTTCGACACTTTTTTGAACGCGGTCTGGGAAATTAGGCGCATCCGAGGTCGTCTGCCTCGACACCAGCAACGTTCGATCATGCAATAGCTGCTCCTTTCGGCTCAGGTAGGTGGTGCGGTCCACTACCTGGTCGATGTAGGCGTCCGTGAGCCGCGCCAGCCGTTCGTCTATTGCAGTGATAGACAGCGTCAGAGACCGCTTCTCCGCCTCCGCGGATTTTTTGTGGTGGGCCAGAGCATGTCTAAGGTCGCCCTGCACCGCGATCCATTGCCGCTCCGTAAGCCTGAAGGGTCTCGTGGCCTGCTGGAGGCCCTCCTCAATGAGTTCCTGCCGCAAAGATGTGGTGCCGCATGTGCGCGTTGCGCAGCGATAATATACGTGGCCTTTAGCGCGCGATGCCACAAGCGAGCGCCCACAAGTTGCGCATCTCAGCACGCGTTGGAACCGAAAACGGTGGATGTTCGCCTTATGAGTGAACCGTCCCTGTAGAACCGCCTGAACGCGATCGAACAACACCTTAGAAATAAGGGGCTCGTGAACGCCTTGATAAAGTTCTCCGTTCGAACTGAGCCGAATGAGACCGATGTAGAAGGGGCTATTCAGGATGGTAGAGAGGCCGTTCCGGGTCACAATCCCACCGGCGTTATTCCGGAGCCCGCGTTGATGCAGCTCCCAGCCTAAGGTGTCGAACGACCAATTCCCGGTCGCATAGAGCTCGAACGCCTTCTGAACAAGTGGGCCGCGAACTGGATCAATGGTCTTCGGCTTGCCACCTCCTTGATCCAAATATCCGATAGGTGCTTTGAGGGGATAGAGCCCCTGCTTCAGCCGGCCATAGAAGCCCTTCCTTACTTCGTCTCGCAGATTGCGAATGTAATCCGCCGCGACCACCGCCTGAATATCTGCAGACAGGCGCCCGCCTCGGGAAGTCAAATCAATGCTTTCATGCGCGAAATGGAGCTCGATACCGCGGTCCACGAGTTCGCCCAGCATCGCCCAGTCCCGAAGGTTGCGAGCGCTTCGATCGATCTTATGAGTGATGACGCCGGCAGCACCGCCCTGCTGGAGAGCCCTCACCATCCGCGTGAAGACCGGCCGCCCTTGCTTGGCTGCTGTTTCCGTCTCTTCGAACCACTCAACGATCATTATCCCTTGGCGATTGGCGTAACCCTCTATCGCCGATTTCTGCTCCTGCAGGCTTGAGCCCTTCTCTCCTTGCTTAACCGTGGACACGCGCGCGTACGCGAAAAATTTTTTCATATGCCTTTAATTCAAACATCTTCAACTGGATTCCGCGAATCCCTTTCCCGTTCCAATCTCGCGGCTATGCGCTCGACAATGAGAAGGAACGCAAACCAGCGACGGGTGGCTTCATCAATCTCCGCCTCTGGCGCGTCGGGCATCACCAGGCGAACAAACGCCGATTCCGTCTTCCTTTCCATCACATAATGATGTTTTGAGGAATCGGTTGGGGATAGCGGGTGAAATGACGCTCTCTGTCTGCCATTTCCACCGCTTTTCGGTTTCAATCACGCGGCCGAGAATTACGGGATGGAGAAGGAGACCGCGACCGGGAGAACCACCGTGATTTCCGCCATTCTTGATGATGCCATCGTCGAGACCGTCTACCGTCCCGAAGAGGGAGAGACGGCGTTTGCTGTAGACCATGGGGATAGCACGGAAATTGTTTCTGAGTGGCGTCACGGCAGTACAGTCTTGCGGCCAGTCCGACCTCAGAACAATCTGATCCGGCATGGGGCGCTGGTCTTGCCCTCGCAGCTGTCCGAGTTTGGCGACGTAGCCCAGCTTACCGCCGCAATCGAAGCCTACATCCGCCGCTACGTAGTGCTCTCCGATCAGGCTCTGGCTGTCACGACCGCCTACGTTCTTTTGTCCTGGGTCTATGACGCGTTTAACGAGCTTCCGTACTTGCGCTTCAGGGGCGACTATGGAACCGGTAAGACCAGGGCGCTCCTGGTGGTGGGCTCCCTCTGCTACAAAGCGTTCTTTGCGAGCGGCGCGTCCACCGTCTCTCCGATTTTCCACACGCTCGACACCTTCAAGGGAACGCTGGTGTTTGACGAAGCCGATTTTCGCTTCACGGACGAGAAGGCGGAACTGGTGAAAATCCTCAACAACGGCAACGTGAAGGGGTTCCCCGTGCTTCGCACGCATGTAACCCCCAGGAATGAGTTTGATCCCCGCGCTTTTGCGATCTTCGGACCCAAGATCGTCGGCATGAGGCGCTCCTATGAAGACCGGGCGTTGGAGAGCCGGTTCCTCACCATCGAAATGGCGCCCGGCCGGCCAACAGGCGTGCCCATCAATTTGCCGGACGCGCAAAAGGCCGAAGCATTGGAGCTGCGGAACCAGCTCTTGATGTTCCGGTTCAGAAGCCGGCGCACCGTGCGCCTCGATCTCACGCTGCGCGACGACGCCCTTGAGCCGCGCATGAACCAGATCGTTCTCCCGCTTCTATCGGTTGTTCCCAATGAGGGAATGCAAGCTGAAATCCGGGACCTCGCCCGGGGCTTTCAAGCTGACATCGTTCAGGAGCGAAGCTCCACCACCGAAGGGCAGCTTGTGTCAGTGCTCGCCGTGATGATAGCGGCCTGTCCGGGCAAACTATCCCTTTCGGAGGTCACGGCCACCTTTGCGTCCCGGTATGGGGGCGATTATGAGCGTCCAATCATTGGTCGATGGATCGGTGGCATTCTCCGGCGCTTGGGTATCTCTCTATATAAAAGCATGGGTCTGTTTGTGCTGGTACCGGGCCAGGAACAGAAGATCGCGATGTTGTGCGAGCGATACGGCATCGAATCGCCGGTTCAGGGAGATAGGGAGATAGGGAGATAGGGACGAGCCCAGGGGTATCCGACTCTGCTCCTCAAGGGTGAATTCCTGCGAGCGTCGCTGGCTCGCCTGACCCTCCTAATCATCTCCCTATCTCCCTATCTCCCTATGTCCCTGAATCCACAGGTGTGGGCGAGAAATGGCAGAAGGTTCTGCCATTTCCACCGCTTTTGCGCGATGGCAAGCATCGGCGACGATAAAGATTCGGCGATGCGACTTAGATATTGCCGATAGTTCTTTCTCCTCCATGCCCAAAATCCAATGTTACGTGCTCACGCGAAGGAAGGAGTGGTGCCTCACCCAGGATGAACTCGCAAAACTGGTCGGTTCCTATCGGGAGAAGATTCGCGCCATTGAGAACGGAACCACGCGGCCCACTGCCGATGAGCTCATGGCTTTCGCGTTTATTTTCAGCCACACGGCTCCAGATCTGTTCCCCGCCTACGCCAATTCCGTTCAGGACGAGGTCATGGCCGCAGCTGCTCAGCTCTCGAAGAAGTTTGAGCGCGATAAGACCCAAAAGGGTCGCCGTAAAACCCAACTCCTTCAGGACATGCTCGCCCGCGTTACCAGTCACGTCGAATATGTATGACGGGGACGAACCCGGGCGAACTCGTGCTTGCGATCCGGCCGTTCACGAAGGGGCTGGCCTATGTCTTTGCCGAAGGTCCCCTGTCTCCAATCGACTGGGGAGCCAAGGAGATCATCGGCGCGAAATGGAATGCCCGCTGCTTTGCGGCCGCTCGCGCGCTCATGGATCATCTCAAGCCGGACGTGCTGGTGCTCGCCAAGGAGGAAGAGACGGCACGCGGCTCATCAGGGCGGGCGCAGCGGCTGCTCAATCTCATGGCCAACCACGCCCATGGACAGTCGATCGAGGTGTGCCGGTATTCGCGGGCTGACGTCCGCACCTGTTTCGCCGACGTGGGAGCGGTGACCCGGCACGAAATTGCCGAAGCGATCGCGTCCCAGATACCCGCCTTCGCCCACCGTCTTCCGCCTCCACGGCGCAATTGGGACAACGAATCGCCCCGCCTGTATCTCTTCGACGCTGCGGCGCTGGTCATGGCCCATTACTGCGCCCGGCCCAGCCCCGATATCGATTGACCCAGCTCCCGGACACCCGGGAGCGCCGGAATGGTCCGGCGTTCCCGCAGTGTTCGGGAGAAAATTATGGACACCAATGTCTCAGCCAAATTCAGCGTCTACGAGGCGGTCACCGAAACGATCGCTGCCGCCATCCGCAAGGGGGCCGGCATGTATGTTATGCCCTGGCATGGAGGGGTGCCGGCGATCTGCATTCCCGTCAACGCGGCGACCGATGCGCCCTATCGGGGCGTAAACATTCTCGCCTTGTGGGCGGTCGCGGCCGTCGAGGGATACCAGTCCGGTCATTGGGCGAGCTATCGCCAGTGGCAATCCCTCGGCGCGCAGGTTCGGCGGGGCGAGCACGGCTCAACGGTCGTATTCTTCAAGCAGCTGGAAGATGACGGTGAGGATGACGCTGAGGGAGACAAGAAGCGATCCAAACTGGTAGCTCGCGCGTTCCGAGTCTTCAATGCGGCCCAGGTGACCGGATGGGAAGAACCGGCTCCGGCACAAATTCCTGCGTTCTTTGCCATCAAAGAGGTCGATGCCTTTGTGCGGGCAACGGCAGTGCCGATTCGGCACGACTGCCCGATGGCGAGGTACATCCCGAGTGAAGACACCATTGAAATGCCCAACCAGGAACGATTTGTGGGAACCCCGACGAGCACGTCGACGGAAAGCTACTACGCCGTGCTTCTCCACGAGCTCACGCATGCAAGCGGCGCACCGCACCGCCTTGACCGGCAGTTCGGCAAGCGGTTCGGAGACCACGCCTACGCCATGGAAGAGCTGGTTGCCGAACTAGGCGCCGCGTTCCTCTGTGCGGCACTCGGAATTGCGAACGAACCCCGCCAGGATCATGCCGCCTATCTGACGTCCTGGCTGGAAGCTCTCGACCGCGACCATAAAGCGATCTTCACGGCGTCAAGTCAGGCGCAGAAGGCTGTCGAATTCTTGGTACAGCTCGCAAAATCGAATGGTTGGCAAATCGGTAAGTAGTTCTCTCGATTATCTCTTGGCGGCCTCTCGGGAACTCCAGAGGTCGCCTTTTGTTTAATTTAATTCATGTTGCTTTTGCGCTCAAGTTCGCACAAACACTTGTCATTGCTAATTCAGGAGCACGAGCCGGATGAAACAGAAGACAAAATTGCGAGTCAAAGTTGAGGCGCTGACAAAGGGCAAGAGCGTGCGCGTTGGCGGCATCAGCACAAGCAAGGAACCCGAATACAGACGAGCCGTATCCACAGCTGCGAATGTCAGGAACAGCACCGGCCGCAGTTTCTCGGTCAGCCTAGGTCCCCGCGCATTGACGATCACCCGTACAAAATAGCTACGGCCGCGAAAGAGGTCGGCGGCTTAACCCGCTTCAACGTCACCGGCCGTGTGGAATGTGCTTCCATGATCGCGCCAGATCCCGGAAGCTCCGACCCGCGTCTATAGCTCTGGAGTTTTGCAAGCTATCGGCAACGAGGCCTCGCGGCGAGGTAGCCGGGAACGACATGGCACGACCATCGTCTTCTTCAAAAAGATCGAACGGGAGGACTTTGGAGAACCGAATGGCGAGGTGGACTACCCGAAGATCATTGCTCGCACCTCGCGTGTCTTTAACGCCTCCCAGGTGGAGGGTTGGTTCCCGCCCGTCCCTGCGAAGCCCTCATCGCTGGTGGAGACCATTTCAGCCGTAGAGGGGTTTGTGGGGGCCGCCGATGCCGATATCCGCCACGGAGCTGACATAGCGTGCTATCGCCGCGACGGCGACTACATCGAAATGCCTGCACGAGACCGTTTCTGCGGCACGCCTACCAGTTCACCAACCGAAAGCTACTACGCCGTCCTGCTCCATGAACTCGTCCACCACAGCGGTGTTCCGCACCGCCTCAACCGAGATTTCGGTAAGCGCTTTCGCGATGCCTCCTATGCCATGGAGGAACTCGTAGCGGAGCTGGGCGCCGCCTTCCTCTGCGCCGACCTCCACGTCACACACGAACCCAGGCCTGATCACGCGGCCTACATCAATTCGTGGCTTCAGGTATTCAAAAACGACCGCAAGGCCATATTCATCGCCGCAAGCAGAGCAAGTCAGGCCGTCGAATTCCTTACTGACGCAACAAACGTCTTCACCTAAATCATTATCAGACCCCGGCGCAACTTACTGCATCGGGGTTTCCTCACGCTGTGGACAACGTGTCACCGTGGCGTGACATACTAACTCGAAACCATTGCGGATCAACCTATGAGAAACGCTTAATATCCTGAAAGACCACCATATTAAAACGGGTAAGGGAAATACAATAAACTGGCGAGCATCAAAAACAGCAAAGCGCCCAGCGAGATAACGAAGAGCCCCGTTGCGATTCCATACCGAGCCCGTTTATAGATAATCAGTCCCACTATGCTAAATAAAATCGGCAAAGATAGAGCGATAACACAGCCCCATAACACATATGATAGAGGAGCACCGGCGAAATAAAATATTGCAAGCGCGGAAAACAAAAAAAGAAGAATTAAGGAGACCAGAATAATCGCAAATATTTTGGCAATCTTTTGAGTAAAAGACTGTTGCGTGACGACGACAGGGTTCACATCGCAAAGTGTAGCATGAAACCCGACCAATCAATCATACGCGTGTAGAGTAAGCATCTGATGACGGCTACAGCCGCCTTGCAGGCACCCGCCACACGTGACGCAAACAGTCAGACCTGTCAGACCGTTTTTCGACATAACGTAGAAACGCATCAGTTCCATTGCCAGCGTTGGCTGTAAATCCCTCGCAGACGCCGCTGCAACGATCGGATCGACGAAAAAACGAAAATAAGTAGGCCAGAGCCAAACAGTGTGAGTGATGATGGTTCGGGTGCTTGAATCGGGCTGATGGTGCCGGTGAATTGGCCGTCGCCGGCGAATGTCACGTCAGCAATAAAAGGCAAATTAAGCCGATCAACATCCAGCACTCGGAAATCGCTCACACCCCCATCGGGAAAAACAAAGGTATCAAGGGAAAGCAAAAGACCCTCAGCCTGCCACATTCCGCCGATAAGTGCCTCTATATCATACGGGCCAGATTGAACAGGCAACGTAACCGACGCAAAATTCGGGTCGCCTGCACCGACCGCAAAATTGAAACCGATGGGGTCTGGACTATATCCGAGAAGATATTGAACGCTCCCCTGTACGGCAAAGTCGAACGTTTCTACCCCCGCTTTCAACGAAACAAATGTCACCCCATCGAGGACGGTGACATCAATGTCTCCAATCTGGACATAGAGAGAGGATGTATCAGTTTGCCCACTTATGCCCGGTTTAAAGTCGCTGCTTGGTGTTTGATTGATAGCACCAATGATAGTTTTTATATCATGGTTGAATTGCCACGAAAGTGGGTCAAGAGAATTGGGCTTTTGGCTTGGCAACGTGATCACTTCGCCGACCTGTGTATCCTTGCCAGGTAGCAAGGAGATGATGTCGCCAGCCATGCGATAGTTTTTTATATTGCTGTTGTCGCCACTAGGCACAAGGCCTCGAGATTGCATGAAGACCTGTGTGCCAGGCGCGTTGAACGTTACAGTGTCGATGCCCGCAACGCTGCCGAGAATCTGAGCGATGCCACCGCCAAGCGAATGACCCGTGAGATGAATAGATTCTCCTCCGTTCAGCTCAGCAATTCCTTCCGCTATGTTTAGAGCAGTTTGAGCAAATTGATAAAATGAATTAAGCGTGCAATCGCTCGCACAACCGAGGAAACCCAAGTCGGCCCAATTGCTGGGAGATGTGATTAAATTGTTGGGAAACCCGTTAGAACCCTGAAATGATATGACGAGGCCTATATTTGACGGTCCTTGAAAGACGACTGCATGAAAGTAATCCGTCTTGCCAAACTCCAGCGGCATTCCATTTAACATTGCGACGGAATAACCAGGTGGCATTGAATAACCAACAGGCAAATGACCGCTCATGATAACAGACGCCGACAAATAGGCTAGATTGCTAAGAGCGACTGCAATCGGCGCTGAGAGCAAACTTGGAGGCGGTGCTACTGCCGCTTGCCACTGAAGCGTCGGATACTGGCCCGGAGTTGTCCTCCATACCGTCGGATCAAATCCGTTCGGAAGATTGCCAGATTTCAATTCAGCAGTGGTAAGCCCGCTCGCATCGAAGGTGGTGCCACTACCAGCTCCGGATAACTGTCCGCTCCTTTGAATGTCCCAAGCAGCATTAGAGACAGAAGCTGACCGGAAAGCATCTTCATTCAACCCGACCAAGCCGCCAATGGTTTGTGCATTCGGATCAGACACCCGTCCGGCTGAATAGGATTGGTCGATGGATGCCAAGCAGGGCTGACAAGCACCATTTCTTCCTACCAAGCCTCCGATTGCATTGCTGCCGTTCCCAGTTACAGCGCCCAAGGCATAGGACGTAGTAATCGGCGTGTCCAAATTCCACCCCACGAGTCCACCGAGTGTGCTACCTGCTCCACCCGCTACGTTCCCGGTGGCAAACGACTGATCTATTCTGGACCCCAGCTGGGGAATTCCTTGAAACCCCACCAACCCACCAATTAAGCTTTGTACGCCAGCCGTCACATTTCCCGTGGCAGAACTTTGCTCAATGGGACCACCATTTAACCCCACAAGGCCACCGACGTAGGCGTTCGAGCCGCCGACGACCGTAATCGAAGATGTTGACGCGGAGATGGACCCAGCGCTAAGGCCAGCTAACCCGCCAGTCTGGCCCGTATCTCCTCCAGTAATCTCTCCCGCTGCGGTCGAATGGTCTATTGTTCCGTGGCTGAAAATTGAACCATCGTTAAGGCCAACGATTCCACCTGCTAGTACATTTCCCGCTGCTGTGATGGATACGGTAGTCGAGGTATCCCGGACTATACCTAAGTTGTAGGCCGCGACACCTCCGGTGATGCCCCCATAATCATTTGAACCTGATGTGCTGAATGCCCCCTGCACTGATGTGTTTTCTATAAGCCCTGTGTTAGACGCGACCACTCCTCCGACTTTGCTACCAACGACGCCAATCAGCGAGGTGCCGCTTATTGTAATATTCGATATGATTCCCGCATTGCTGTCTGCAATCGCTCCTATGTTCCCAGGTTGGTAATCTGGGGAAGCTGCATTGCTTACAGAACCCGCCGTAATAGAAATGTTTTGTAAGTTGAGATTCTCAATTGACCCAGTATTTGTACTGAATAACCCGCCACTTTGGGAGCTTACCACCGTGAGATTGCTGATCGTATGTCCCTGCCCATCTAGCGAACCACTAAAATCGAAAGCCGAATAGTTAAAACCTGTCGCATTGATGTCGGACCCGAGGACGTACTTACCAGAAGGAAAATTTTGAATGTTTTGCAGATCAGAGATACTGTTGATTGTCATCGGTTGAGGCGTTAGGTAAATCTCGCCACCCGTCACGTGATACACACTAGAATCGGCCATATCGTAGTGATCGGTGAGAATGAAGGTGGCGCCGTCACCCTCGTTTTTCGGTTCCCTCGCCTCGTCTCCTGTAGCGGCGAATGTTGCCGTATTGATATTTGTATAGATGGCTCCGAATGCTGTATTAGAGCCCCAGTTTGGGGCGGCAGGACTCCCGACATATGTGATGTCTGTTTGGCAGTTAGCTCCATGGCAGATAGGGGTAAAGTCGCCGTTGGGTTGCATATTGAATGCGTCGAAGATATTACTAATCGGCATCGGGTCCGCGTACGCCGACGCATTGGAGAGAAGAAAAACGCTACAAAAGAATGCAAATGCGCGTGTTGCCTTCGGTTCCCGCGCTGGGATTCTAAGAGCCTTAGAGATATTCTTCGAAGCCATCTGAGCCCCCCGCAATTCTTGCGACTAGATCACAGAATTGCCCGCTAAAGTAGGACTCACATCCGCTCGGGCACAGACCGCCTGGAGGAGCTACTTACGGGGCGGATTTTTTGTCCGCATTCGATGGCCGGTAAAAGCCGGGCCTGCCGAAGGAATCACCGACGAAATCTCCTCGTGGCCCAGCGGCTACATTCGCTTCTTCAAGCAACTGTCTTCTGCGCGGATCGTCCTTGACATCCACGTAGTGGTGGAAGCGCGGGTCCCAGAGACAGTTCTCATCGTGGTATCCGTGATTGATACGCACGTCGCAGGGCGTCGGGCTCGGCATCGAGCCTATCATCATTTGGTGGGGCAAATCTTCGCGGTAATTGAGGGCGGCCTGACCCAGAGCTGGGGAGACCCAAGCCGCTGCCATGACCAATACAATGGAGGCTGGCGCCCTCATTCGATAGTCTCCCCCTCAATCGCCGCCGCGGAAGCCCCGCGAGGGGCTAAAGATCAGATGGTGGGCGCTTGCATGACGCGCTCCGCCCACGCATCTCCACCCGCTTGTGCGATTTCCGCCGTCGAAGGCACCTTTTCTCCAAGGTCGATGACGAGTGCTATCTGGTCGCGCCAGATAATCGATCTCTTGGCGCATGAAAAGGCAAACAGATCGGCTCGGCTCGTTGTGTTTGCGCGGGAGAGAGAAAAGGTGTTTGCGTTAACCGACGAACCTAGCGCGCGCGAGGCAAAGATGAGATCGGCGTGGGATTCCTGGCAAACCGTCTCAAATGCGTCCACCTGTTCTCGCTCCGTAAGTTGAGTGAGGTCGGTAGCCATCTTTGCGCCCGCGAGAATGACCGCCACGCGCGCGGGCGGCGTCACGTCGAAACGCCCGGATGCGGATAATTTCTCCGCAAAGCGCACGTTGCCTTCGTCGGAGGGCCATACGGCGACGCGACGGACCGTGGGCAACGGCTGGGGCGGGTTTTCCTTTCCGTCTTGTCCAACGAACCCCACGTGGATCGAGCCCCCGGTCGAGGTCTGAACCACCTTGTATGCCTCGAAGCCCGACGTAGCGGCGATAGCCGCATAGGCCAGAGGAACGGCCGCCGCGATACAGCCGGAAAGTGGAATTGCGAGGGAGACCGCGAGTGCCGCCCCGGCGAACCGCCCGGATTTGTTACGTTTGTCCCCCATGCCCGCCCCCTGATCCTTACAGAATAGGGGATTCTGTTAAGCTGCGAGCGCTCAAGTGCTTTCAAGGTTATCAAACCAATGGGACAGAGCACGCCGGAACGGGACGGCAGCGCCACTCTTGACGGAAAGACTTTCTCCCGCGGCTAATGTAATTTGAGAAAAGTCAAAAGCTACAGTAGATTAGTATCGCAATGTGGCTTTATGACACGGACTTCAAAAGCCATAATTGTGAGGCGTCCGGATGGAAGTTTGATGACGCCCGGTGATCTTCCGCCGGCAAATACTCGACGTTGGGTACTGCGCCGCAAGGCGGACGTCGTCATGGCTGTGACCGGAGGTATGCTCAGCATGGAAGAAGCATGCTGGCGCTATAGTCTCACTCGCGATGAATTTCTCGAATGGCAATTCGCATTTGAGCGCCTTGGCGCATACGGCCTAAGGAACAGGACCTTGGAGCACATACGGAGACTGAAACGCCACGGTGGAGACATGTAGTTGGCAGCTTGAGCGCATGTACAACACGAAACGCAGGCACTCGGCTATCAGTTATCTTGGCGGGCACGCTAATCGTCGAACAATTGCAGAAGGCGTGGAGACAATTGAATAACTGACGTCTCTATGAGTATCGGTTGCCGAAGTGTTCAAGGCTACTATTTTAGCCGCCCTCTCAGCGCCGATGAAGTCATACGAATCCTGCGCCGGCAGAAATTCGACGTCCAGCTCGTAGACAGTTAAGGCGGACCAGTGATCGCGTCCCGTCTGGAGCTTCCAGGATGGCTTCGGTCCTACAGACCCTCGTTTTGCCCTGGGAAGGAAATCTTCCTGCCAAGACGCCCAAAAGTTGACAAATGTCATGAGGCAAAAACTCATACTGAGTGACAGTCCTCGCGCACACACAAAAATAACCAAGATGAAAGCCATCCGAGGTACTTTCCGCTTCAAGATCGGCGCGGCAAATGAGCCAGAATAAAAAGCCGGCTTGGAAAGCAGGCATCTCGGGCCGAAACTTCCGGCCAGATCTCCTGGTCTTCGCCCTGGTGGTGGCTCTCGCGGTATCATCCGTGCAACCAGCGCTAGCGCAAACGATCGACTATGGCGCCTTGGAACAGCTCTTCGGCGAAGCGGTGACGACCAGCGCCACAGGCTCACCAAACAAAGTATCCAACGCACCTGTGAACATGCAGATCGTCACAGCGGACGAGATCAGGCGCTCTGGAGCCACGGACATTCCCGGTATACTTAAGCATGTGCTCGGCGTCGACGTTATGCGCTGGACCAGTAACAATGCCGATGTCGGTTTACGCGGCTACGACCAATCCTTTTCCCCGCGCGTACTGGTGCTCATCGATGGACGGCAAGTCTATGCCGATCATTATGGCTATACGCCATGGCAGGCGCTGCCCTTGGAGCTCGGAGCGATCCGTCAGATCGAGATCATTGAGGGCCCCAATGCCGCGCTTTTCGGTTTCAATGCTGTCAATGGCGTCATTAACATCATCACGTACAATCCGCTTTACGACGATGTAAACACGGCATCCGTAACCGGTGGTACGCAGGGAATGGAGGAGGCATCCGCCGTAAAAACCTTCAAATTCGATGGCGGGGGCGTTCGTCTTTCCGGAAGCGGAAAGCGCGACGACGATTTCTCGACACCCGTGCCAGCTTCCGCCGGCACGCAGTTGCGGACCCCCAACGATCATTTCGCGGTCGATGTTGATAGCGTGTTCCGCCTCAGCAATACCATACATCTCGGAATCGAAGCTAGCCACAGCACGACAGGATCAAACGATATCGGTCCCACCTATTCGCTTTCGCACGATCAACTGTTCACCAGTTCGCTGAAGGGGCAGGTTACCGCCGAGACGGGCTTGGGTCTCTTGCAGGCGACCGTTTACCACAATTGGGTGTCACAACATTCGTTCAACGCTCTGCGGACGCATTTCAACTTTGATGGACAGGAGACTGTTTCCCAACTTCAGGATATCTTCAAGCTCGGGGTAGATCATACCTTTCGTGCGGCGCTCGAATACCGTCATAACTCCGTCGATACAACGCCATTCGCGGGCGGCACGATCTTCTACGACGATTATGCCGCCAGCGGGATGTGGGATTGGCACGTCACGCCCTCACTCTCACTGACCAACGCGGTGCGGTGGGATAATTTGCATCTAGGACGTATGGGATCGGTTCCCGCCGGCTATCCTTTCACCAATGCCGACTGGAATCACGTGATTACTGAGTTTAATTACAGCAGCGGCTTGGTGTGGAAAGCGAGTGACGCAGACACGCTCCGTCTGATTGTCAGCCGGGGCATACAACTCCCCAGCCTTGCCGATTTCGGGGCCTTCGTGCTTCACGCGCCGGGTTCAAACATCACTGGCATTCCAGACATCGAACCTACTGACGTCAACAATTACGAGATCGACTGGGACCGCACTTTGTCGATGGTTGCCGGCCAATTTCGGGTTGCGGCCTTCTCGCAGACAGGTACAGATTTCATAAGCCTCACAGGAGGAACCATTCCAGGCTCTGGGCCGCCTCCTTTTGTCATCCATAACAATATCGGCAGCTCAATCGGCCGGGGCGTCGAACTTTCCTTAACGGGTGCGTTCGAAACTAATTGGCGCTGGGGCGTGAATTACCGTTTCGAGTCCATCGCCGACCATTTCATTCCAATCGCGGTCGGCGGAACCGCCTACGCCGATTTCCAGCATGTCACGCCAAAGCATGTAGTGAAAGCCAATCTCGGCTGGGCCAGCGGACCATGGGAGATCGACAGCTATCTAGATTATCAGTCGCCGACCCAGGGTCTTCAATCGCTACCCCTCAATAGGGGCTCTTTCCTGTCGCCTATTCAAGATTATCTGTCGTTGGATGCGCGTATCGCCTATCGGTTGACCGATTGGGCGACAATTGCGATTTCGGGCCAGAACCTCGGAGTGCCGTCGCAAATGCAAACCGCGGCTGGATCAATGGTCGAAAGGCGCGTGTTCGCAACCTTTAGCGTGAACTACTGAATCAGAACGCTTGAGAAAAGCCATGAAAGCCGCGATATCGCTTGGTTTGGCTCTTGCCCTGGTGATGGCTGTAGGGCGCGCTAATGCCGCGCTAACGCAAACCGATGTGGTGGTCGCCGGGCGAGCAATCAGTTTCATTGAACGGTTTGGCGCTGGCGAGGTTCGTGTGGGGATCGTCTTCGCCACCGATTCGCCGCGATCGGGCCGGGAAGCGATGGAGCTCAATGCGCTCTTTGGGAAGCAGCTCCGTGTAGGGAACCTTGTCCTTACACCTGTAATGCTAAGAACCGACCAGGTGGTCAATGCCGACGTCGGGCTTTTCTTTTTGACTAGTGGGGTCGGGGCCGCTGCAGGCAACGTGGGAAACGTCAGCAAGCAACGAAAGATTCCCTGTGTCACCTTCGACCTCGAACAGGTGCGTAACGGCGCTTGTACTGTTGGTTTTAGAAGTCGACCAACGATTGAAGTGTTCGTCAACCACCAGTCGGCAGTAGAAAGCAATACCGTTCTTTCCAGCGTGTTTCGCTTGATGATCACGGAATACTAGGCGGCGTGGACAAATTCCTTGACGCGTGAATCCCGAATTGATTCAGGGCTG
>CAZBRO010000049.1:0-18557 GCA_964494505.1 uncultured Bordetella sp. | reverse complement strand
GTCGAAATGTTCAAGGCGCCGATCAAGGTTCTGCATCCGCTGCTGACGGCGACGCAGGAAGGCAATTACATCGGCACTGAAACGCTGGGCCCCATTCCGTTCAACGGGACCATCCTGGCCCATTCGAACGAGGCTGAATGGCAAGTGTTCAAGGCCAACAAGAACAACGAAGCCTTCCTCGACCGGATCTGTGTCATCACGGTGCCCTATTGCTTACGCGTCACGGACGAAGTGCAGATCTACAGGAAGCTTCTGAAGGAGAGCCAGCTCGACAAGAGCCCGTGCGCGCCGGAGACGCTGGAGATGCTGGCGCGCTTCTGCGTGCTGACGCGTCTTAAGGAACACGAGAACTCAAATCTGTTCTCGAAGATGCGTGTTTATGACGGCGAGAAGCTGCGCGACACCGACCCAAAGGCCAAAACCCTGCAGGAGTACAGGGACGCGGCCGGCGTAGACGAAGGGATGACCGGTATCTCCACCCGCTTTGCCTATAAAGCTCTGTCCGAGACCTTCAATTACGACCACTCCGAGATCACCGCAGACCCGGTACATCTGATGTTCGTAACCGAGCAAGCGATCAAGCGCGAACAATTCCCCGACGATGTCGAGAAGAAATATCTCGAATTCATCAAGGCGGAACTGGCGCCGCGTTATGCCGAGTTCATAGGAAAGGAAATTCAGAAGGCCTATCTCGAATCCTACGGGGAATATGGGCAGAATCTATTCGACCGCTATATCGCCTATGCGGATGCTTGGATCGAAGACCAGGATTTCAAGGATGCCGACACTGGCCAATTGCTGGACCGCAACGCGCTCGATGGCGAGCTTTCCAAGATCGAGAAGCCGGCTGGTATTGCCAATCCCAAAGACTTCCGCAACGAAGTGGTGAAGTTTGCGCTCCGCTACCGCGCGCAACACGACGGCAAGAACCCGCAATGGACGGCCTATGAGAAAATCCGCAATGTGATCGAGAAGCGGATGTTCACGCAGGTTGAAGACCTTCTGCCGGTGATCTCGTTTGAATCGAAGAAGGACAGTGACACCGAGACCAAGCACAACGAGTTCGTTAAACGGATGCTGGCGCGCGGCTATACCCAACGCCAAGTGCGCCGCCTGGTTGAATGGTACATGCGCGTCAACAAAGCGGGGTAGCTGATCATGCGTTGTCATCCCGGCCAAGCAATGCGTCAGCATCGCGTAGAGCCGGGCCACATCGGGACGCGACGCCGTGCCCGCTCGTGCGGCGCTAGCTGGCAAGGCCGGGTCATATCGAAATGACCTACTTCATCGACCGGCGGCTGAATCCCAAGGGAAAGAGTTTGGCCAACCGCCAACGGTTCCTCCGCCGCGCGCGGGCACAGATTCGCGAAGCAGTGCAGAAAAGTCTCAAGGACTCCGGCGTCGCCGACGTGGCCAAGGGCCGCAAAGTCCGGATTTCGACGCAAGGCACCAAGGAGCCGCGCTTTCGGCTCGATCCGAAGAAAGGCGGCAAGCGCGATTTCGTGCTGCCCGGCAACAAGGATTTCGTTCCCGGCGACCAGATCAAGAAGCCTCAAGCGGGGCAGAGTGGCGGCTCGGGGAAGGACGCCGCGACATCGGGTGATGCGGAAGACGATTTCGAGTTCACGATGCGCGAGGATGAGATCCTCGATATTTTCTTTGAGGATCTCGAGCTTCCCAATCTGGTGCGCACCGCGCTGTCCGAGGTCCCATCTCAGAGTTGGAAGCGGGCCGGAATCACCACGGCAGGCGCCCCGACCCAGATCAATCTTCTGCGCACCATGCGCAATTCTTTCGGGCGGCGGCTGGCGCTAAGAAGGCCGACGCTCGC
Source organism: uncultured Bordetella sp. (assembly GCA_964494505.1). Lineage (GTDB taxonomy): Bacteria > Pseudomonadota > Alphaproteobacteria > Micropepsales > Micropepsaceae > CAIYRG01. The sequence continues at coordinate 16,726 of CAZBRO010000049.1, read as the reverse complement.
CGACATCAAGGCTCTGGAAGAAGAAATCGCGGTGCTGGAGGCGAGCGGCGCGGCAGCCGAAGCAGGCGGGCCTGAGAAGCTGGCCGCACTGAGGATGGAACTAGAGCGGCTCAATGCGCGGCGCAAATGGGTCGCATTCATCGACCCCGTCGACGTCCGCTTCAATGCCTTCACGGAACAGCCGGTACCCACCAGCAACGCCGTGATGTTCTGCCTGATGGACGTATCGGGCTCCATGGGCGAACGCGAAAAGGATTTGGCCAAGCGTTTCTTCGTGCTTCTTCATCTATTCCTGAAGCGCCGCTACGAGAAGGTGGATATCGTCTTCATCCGCCACACGCACGACGCACAAGAGGTGGACGAGCAAACCTTCTTCTATTCGCGCCAGTCCGGCGGGACGATCGTCTCCACCGCACTCGAGAAGATGCTCGAAATACAGAAGGAGCGTTACACAACATCGGATTGGAACATCTACGCGGCGCAAGCTTCGGACGGTTATACGCAATCAGGCGATGCCAAGCGCTGCGTCGAGCTTCTCGAGAACGAGCTCATGCCAATCTGCCAGTATTACGCATATATCGAGATTTTGGACGAGCGCGAGATGGAAGTGTTCTCCAGTGAGGAGGCGGGCGCCGAATTGTGGCGCGCCTATCGGATGGTCGCGGAGAATTGGAAGAACTTTGCTACCAAACGCATCGCCAAGCCGTCGGATATCTTTCCAGTCTTTCACGACCTCTTCAAGAAGCAGGAGGCAGTGTGAAACCCAACGGCCTGCCTCGCTCGACTTTTTACGTACCAAGTTAGATGGAAGCGATGAGTGCTCCGCTTTTCACTGAGACGGAATGGACGTTCCAGGCGCTCGACCGTGTGCTCAAGGCGGTAGAGGAGATCGCCATCGACGATTTGAAGCTCGACGTCTATCCCAATCAGATCGAGATCATCTCTACCGAACAAATGCTGGATGCCTATTCCGCGATGGGCATGCCGCTCATGTATAATCATTGGTCGTTCGGAAAGTTGTTTGCGCGCGAGGATGCGCTCTACCGCGCCGGCCATATCGGCCTTGCCTATGAGATGGTCATCAACTCCAACCCCTGTATTTCGTATCTCTTGGAAGAGAATTCGATGACGATGCAGACCATCGTCATTGCCCACGCTGCCTTCGGTCACAATCACTTCTTCAAGAACAATTATTTGTTTCAGCAATGGACCAACGCGGAAAGCATTCTGGAATATCTCGCCTTCGCCAAGCGCTATATTGCGGCCTGCGAGGAGCGTTACGGCCACGCCGAGGTTGAGGCGGTGCTCGATTCGGCGCATGCATTGATGGATCAGGGGGTGTTCCGCTATTGCCGTCCGCCCCGTCCGTCGCGGGCGCGCCTGATGGAGAAGCAGCGCAAGCGCATGGAGCATGCGGAAGAAGACTACAGCGAATTGTGGCGCACGCTGCCGGCAGGTGCCGAACCGCCGCCACCGGACCGCGAGAGGTGGGATCTCGATGAGGATGAATTCGGGAGCGTACCCAAGCTGCCCGAGGAGAACCTGCTTTATTTCCTCGAAAAGTTCTCGCCTTCGTTGAAGTCCTGGCAGCGGGAAACACTACGTATCGTCCGTCATCTCGCGCAGTACTTCTACCCCCAGCGGCAAACCAAATTGATGAACGAAGGCGCGGCCACCTTTGTCCATCACACCATCATGAACACGCTTTACGACAAGGGACTTTTGACCGAAGGCGCGATCTTCGAATTTCTTGCAAGCCATACGGCAGTGGTGTTTCAACCGGACTTCGACGATCCGCGCTATTCCAGCATCAATCCCTACGCGCTCGGCTTCGCCATGATGTCGGACATCAAACGCATCTCCGAACAGCCGGCGGATGAGGACCGCGCCTGGTTTCCAAGTTTCGCCGGCAACGGCGATTGGCGCGACGTGCTGAAAGACGCCTGGGCAAATTATCGCGACGAAAGCTTCATCGAACAGTTTCTGTCGCCCAAGTTGATGCGTGACTTCAAGCTATTCGCGCTCAGCGACGATGCCGAGGCTCCGGTGGTAACGGTTTCGGCGATCCATGACGAAGCCGGATATCGGCGCCTGCGGTCCACTCTCGCGCGGCAGTACGATGTCGGGGAAACCGATCCCAATATCCAGGTGACAGGGGCAAATCTGAAAGGCAACCGCAAACTGTTTATCGAGCACCGCATGCATCGGGGCGTTCCGCTGAACGCGCAGATCAAGGCCCAAGTGATGCCGCACATCGAGCGCCTCTGGGGACACGAAGTCGCGCTTGAAGAAATTGCGGCGGAGTGAGCGGGAGCCTGTATCTCGTCAGAACAAGATGTCCGCCCCCACAATCAGCATATTGGGCGTGACGCCTGCCAGGTCGGCGAGTGCATGCATCGTTCCGCTATGGGTGGGGTCGATGGAGATTATGGAGCCGCCGTGCCCATCCGGTGCGATAGCCAGAATGCCGTCGGCCATGGGATCGTATCCGTGATTCACAGCAGCCGTTATGGGGCGCAAATCGATCAAATCCTGCCCGACATGGAAATCGGTGATATGGCTGGTACTGGCATCACCTACCTTGAAGTCGAAGATGTTGTCGCCCGCGCCACCGGTCAAGGCATAGGCCCCCTTGCCAAGTCTTATGATGTCATTTCCAGCGCCGCCATTGATCGTATCGTCAGCGACGCCGGCGATGATGACGTTGTTGAGGTTGTTTCCATTCGCTCTTTGAGCGGTGGGCCCGTCGAGTATCAGGTTTTCCACATTGGCAGGTAGAGTGTAGGCAGCGATTGGGTCGTAAACTGTGTCGATCCCATGGTCGGGTTTCTCGACCAGAATGTCTTTGGCGCTTTCGATGTGATAGAGGTCGTCTCCCGCGCCCCCATATGGTTAACAGGTCAAATCACATCACGACATTCGTGATCTGAAAGTTCAACGCCAACCATCGCGTCTCCACGCAAGATTGAGCAATTGTTTTCTACGTTAACGACAAGTTGCGAGGCCGCCGAAAGAACGTTTTCAGGCCGGCGTCCATGTCCATGAGAAAATTCAGGTGGCGGAAACCTCAACGGGCCGCGCCCGAAGAGCGCGTTTGCGTTGCACAGACGTCACCAGCCAATCCGAATACCAGCTCAGAAGTGGCAGCATGATGCCTGGCGTACGATTCATCATCGTGATTGTGGCGCCCGGCGTGATGCCGAACTTTCCACGGGCTATTCCCTGCATGATGCAGTCCGCAACAGCTTCTGCGCTCCAGGGCTTCACGACGCCGGTGATGACCTTGGTTTCCTCAGGCTTGATCTTATTTTCTTCTTCCAGCATCGGCGTCTCTGTGTCGGGCGGATAAGCAATCGAAACCCCGATGTTGTCGGCTTTGAGCTCAGCACGGAGGGTTTCCGCGAGGCCTCGTAGCGCAAACTTGGACGGGCTATAGGTCGAATATCCGTAAAGGCCTAGGAGCCCGGCGCCCGAGGAGATGAAGACAATTCTCCCCCGGCGCCTTTCGCGCATCGTAGGCAGCGCGGCACGCACCACATAGAGCGAGCCGAAATAGTTGATGGCCATCGAGTCTTCAAAGGCTTGCAGCGCTATGTCGCCGAAATAGCCAGGAACAGCGATGCCGGCCGAGGTCACAACAAGATCGGGCGCACCGAATTCGGCGATGCAGGCGCTGACAGCGGCTTCGGCTTCCTGCACTTTGGAGACGTCGGCGGGGTAGGTGAACACACGCTGTGTCGGATCGCGAAAGAAGCGGCTGACATCATCCGATGCTTCCTTCAACAAACACTCGCGCCGGGCCACAAGAGAAAGGCTATAGCCATCTTTGGCCAGCTTGCGCGCCAACTCTCGCCCAATTCCACTCGAGCCGCCGGTGATGATCGCGTGCAGTGCCGTCATGTCCAGTTCCTTTTGCTATTACGCGGGTCCCCCCCGCGGCAATCGCCACCGATCAGAATCTATGCCGGACCGATAGGGCGACGTAATCCAGGCCATTGGTGTATTTGCCGTTCAGAACCACGGCGTGCGTAATCGGATCCGTATTGTTCACGCTTCCGTTCATGCTGGCATGCTCGGTCGAAAAATAGTGAGAATAGGCGCCGTCGATCGACGTGTGGTCATCGAGCTGGTAGCCGAGCCCCAATCCAACCATGACCCGGTTTGCGTCTGGTACGCCAACTGTGCGGACTGCATCGGTGACCGGCGTTTTGTCCCACGCCATGCCTCCGCGCCAGGTCAACCCGCCATCCGCCCGATAAGCCGCCCCCAGCGAAACCATCCAACTGTCTTTATAGTTTTCCACTTCCACAAGTGGCGCGTTCGCACTCGTAATTGTGACCGTCTTGAAACTGCTCCATTGATTCAACTGGACATCGGATGAAAGGCTCCAGCTCGAAGTAAGATCGCGTGTCAGGCTGAGTCCGACGGTTGCCGGAAGGTTCGCACCATGCGCAGCCGCTGCTCCGTTGATTTGACCGAGCAACGGACTTGCCCCAGTAAAGTCCAACGTTCCGTCGGGCTGGTGGCTCACTTGCGACCGGTAGGTCACCCCAACGCGCGTATCGGCGGACAAATCAGCAAGCAGACCCAAATTGTATCCGTAAGACCAGTCGTCTCCACGAAAAAGGAAAACCGCGTCCGGCGTGTTAGGCGTAAGGATCAAAAACTGCGCGATCGCACCGGAGGCCTCCAACTTGAAATATTGGGCCGACACTCCAGCACCGACCGACAGCCAGTCGTTAACGCGATAGGCAAAATTGGGGTTGATATCGACGGAGATCACCGCAGTCTTGACCGCCAAATAGCGGCCAGACCAATTCGGATCATAATTCACCGTGTTCCCAAACGGCGCCGTGATCGCTATGCCTGCCTTCCAGCGATCACTCAGTGTAAACACGCCGTAAAAATGAGGAATGCCCGTTATCTGACCACTTTGGCCGCCATTGTTACCCGGGACCGGCATGGTGCCAAGGATGCTGGACGAACCGCTGAAGCGGATTGACGGAAAGACGACAGCAGCGCCGACCTGCACCTCGTCCTCTTTCAAATGCATCATACCCGCCGGATTGTTGAAGACTGTGGAAGCCTCATCCGCCCGCGAGCCATTGCCGCCATAAGCGGTGGCAAGCGATTCAGCGCTGTTTTCGCGTACCATGAAGCCGGAGGCGGCCGCACCCTGGGTGTTTACAAATTGCCCCAATAGGGCGAGCACGGTCGCGGGTAGGAACGCACGTTTCATAGCAAGAGCCTCGTTTCGCGCTGTTGCCGTTCGGACATATCAGCAGCATTGAAGTCACTTGCATCTAACGCAGCTTTGGTTAAAGAACGAATAAACCGCGCAGGGTCTCCGGTGACAAATTATCCACCCCGAAAATGGGTGGGGGAGGCCGCGGTGGGCAGCATTTTGCAAACACCAACTATTTACCTATCTGATTTAATTTCGGCATCGCTCAAAAGAACGCGAGTGCTGTACGACGATGATTCAGACGAACTTCCTTCGCGTGCTTGATTGGTTCGTACCCCCGGTTGCGCGTACTGACGCTGCCACGCTCGGTCGCGCTCGGATCTTCGCCTTCAGCCATGTTTTTGGACCATTCCTGGGACACGCCATCAGCATCTATCTGTATTTTGCCGATCCGGACCGGGGCTTTCCATTTTGGTTCATCGTCGGCAGCATCACCGCGTTCTGGCTTCTCCCGCTCGGGCTCAAATTCACCGGCCGCCTGAAAGACCTCGCCCTGTTTTCCGTCGAGAACCTGATCTTCGTCACGCTCTATGGTTCCTACTATTACGGCGGCGTCAGTTCGCCTTTCGTACCGTGGTTGCTTACCGCGCTGCTGCTTGGGTTCTTCTATTTGGGTGAGCGCCCGTTTCTGGTTCTCGGCATGTTCGGCCTCAACGTAGCAGGCTTCTTCGCAGCTTACGCCATGAGCGGCTCGTTCCCACAGCACATGCCTCTGAACAAGTTGTCGGGTGTGGGGGTTATGTCCGTCATTTGTGCAACGATTTACGTTGCGATGATGGCTCTTTACTACGCAGACGTTGTAGCCGCCCGATCGGGGCTCCAGCATGAAGCTGAGCGGCATCGCGCAACCGCCGAAAGGTTGCGAAGGGCCATGGAACAGGCAGAGCGGGCCAATCACGAAAAGTCTGTATTCCTCGCAAAGATGAGTCACCAACTCCGCACACCTCTGAACGCAGTGATCGGATATAGCGAAATGTTGTTGGAGGACGCCGCAGACTACGACAATGGTCAGATAGCCGATCTTAAGCGTATCAACACCGCCGGGAAGCATCTGTTGTCTCTCGTTACCGACGTTCTCGATATGTCGAAGATCGAGGCAGATAAAACCGAATTGAACATCCAGCCGTTCGATCTTGCCGGCTTTCTTGAAGACGTGGTTGCGACGGGCAGAAATCTGGTGACCGCAAACGGGAACGAACTTGCCGTCGAACGAGGTGTTGGTCTGGGCGTCGTAATGTCCGACGCCACACGGCTTCGGCAAGCTGTGCTCAATCTTCTGAGCAACGCAGGTAAATTTACAAAGCATGGCCGTGTCGTTCTGGCTGTAGCGCGCGAACAAGATGCCGCCAACGATTGGATACGGTTGACCGTCAGCGACACCGGAATTGGAATTGCTCCCGCTAATCTTGGGAGACTTTTCCAAGAGTTCAATCAAGCCGAAGCCTCGACGTCCAGCAAGTATGGGGGAACAGGCCTCGGCCTCGCGCTTAGTCGAAACCTCTGTCGAATGATGGGTGGTGACATCCTCGTTCAAAGCGAGCTTGGCCGAGGCTCAAAGTTCACCATTCGAATTCCCGCGTTCATCGAAAGTGGCAGTGTCAATGACGAGTCCAACCCCGCCGCGGCAGCGGAAAACAACGGTGTTCGCCGTGCAGCCTGAAAAGTCGTTTCGGGAAGCGCGCGTCCTGATTGCAGATCGGGAATCGAATCTGCTCGCTAAGGGACTCGTCTCTCGCGGTTATGAAGTGGCGTCTGCAACCGCTCACGCACAGATCCAGCAAGCGTGTGCCGAGTTTCATCCGGAGATCGTCCTTTGCGATATCGGATTCTTCAACTGCGACGGGCCGACCTATGTCAAGCCCGATGGTATTGCGGCCGAAATTCCTTGCATCGGTATGGGACGTGATGCTGACGCTCACTCCGTTGCAAGCGCATTTCGCGCAGGGATTTGCGATTTCTTCGAAAAAACCGCATCCCTGGATGAGATACATGCGATAATCCAGGGCATTCTCCTTCATCGCGCCGATGGCGAGCACGATGAAATCTCTTACGAGACTCTCTGGCAGGCAAAGGAAGCCGCGGAAGCGTCAAGCCGTGCCAAATCGGAGTTCCTCGCAACCATAAGTCATGAGTTGCGTACGCCGCTTAACGCCATTATCGGCTTTTCCGACCTCATGATACGCGGTGTTTTAGGCCCGCTGGGCAATCCGAAATACAGAGGCTACATCGAAGATATTCATCGAAGCGGCACTCATCTGCTTTCGATTATCAATGACATACTTGATTTTTCTAAAGCGGAAGCCGGCAAGCTTACGCTGGATGAAGAAGAGATCGACGTAGTCGATGTCGTGAAATCTGTCGTTCGCCTTATGGGTCCGCGCGTGGAGGATGGCCGGCTGACGTTGGATCTGCACTTGCCGTCTGAGTTGCCGCGGCTTTGGTGCGATCAACGCAAGCTTAAACAAATGCTGTTGAATCTTTTGAGCAACGCTGTGAAGTTCACGCCGCCCGGAAACAATGTTGAAGTACGGGCGCATCGTAGCGCATTGGGACTTGAGATTCACATTTGTGATTCGGGTATAGGCATTGCTCCATCGGATCTAGAACGCGTGCTGCAGCCCTTCGAGCAGGCCGATAATAAGCTGAGCCGCTCGCATGAGGGCACCGGTCTTGGTCTTACGCTGGTCCGTTCGATGATCGAAATCCATGGAGGCACGCTACGGCTGGAAAGCGAGGTCGGAGTGGGAACGACGGCCATTCTGACCTTTCCACCGCACCGTATCATCGCTCTGCGCGGTGGGGAGAGCTCGCAAGGGGTTGCAACGGCATGACCGCAAGACTTGCATCGCTGAGCATGCCGGCATTCGTCGGTAAGGCGCGCGTGGCGCCGACTATGATCTATCCGGTGCTGGATTGGTTCATTCCAGAGCGGCTGAAAGCGGAAAGCGCACTGCACCAACGCGCCCGCATGTTCCTGATCAGTCACATCTTTGGCCCGTTCCTTGGAAATACCATAAGCGTATACTTGTTTCTGCTGGATCAAACGCCTGATTCAGCGTTGGCCGTCCTGGCTGCATCCATCACCGCCTTCTGGATATTTCCGTTTCTGTTGCGCTGGACCGGCTGGTACAACATGCTCGCTGTTCTGTCGGTCCAGAATCTAATCTTTGCAATCATTTGGGGTTGCTATCATTACGGCGGGATCAGTTCGCCGTTTCTACCTTGGTTGGTCACGGTCCCGCTGCTCGCTTTTTTCTATTTGGGTTCGGGTGTCTGGCAGCGAATATTGGTATTAGGACTTCTGACCGGCAATCTCATTGCGTTCTATCTCATTTATGCCTCTGGGATTGCCTTTCCCGAACACATTCCTCTTTCCGAGCTTTCGGGTATAGGTTTGATTTCCACGTTGTGCGCGGCTGTCTATGTGTCGATGATGGCGCTCTATTATGCGAACATTGTGGTATCGCAATCCGAGTTGGAGCACGAGGTGCTGCGCCACCTCGCAACCGCAAGACAACTTCAGAGCGCGAAAATCGAGGCCGAACGCGCCAACAAGGCGAAATCTGAATTCCTCGCCAAGATGAGTCATGAACTCAGAACCCCCCTCAATGCGGTCATCGGCTACAGCGAGATGTTGCTCGAGGATGCGCAAGCGGCCGGCCGAGAGGATCAGACTTCGGACATCGGGAAAATCAACAGCGCCGGAAAGCATCTTCTGTCTCTGGTAACCGACGTGCTCGACCTCTCCAAGCTTGAGGCGGGAAGGATGGAACTCTACCCGGAAACAATAAGGCTTGAGGGCGTAGTCGGCGAGATCGCGGCGGGATCGCAGACCTGCGTCGTCGCAAATGGCAATCGCTTTGTCGTCGAATGCAGTGACCCCGATGCCGTTGTGGAGGTCGATCGAGCAAAGGTGCGCCAAGCCGTCACGAATCTCGTGACGAATGCCGGGAAATTCACCCGCAACGGCACCGTGGCTCTCAGGGCTTCCGTGGATGATGGCTGGATCAGCATCTCGGTTCGGGATACCGGCGTCGGGATCAGCCCCGAAAATTTGCGCAACTTGTTTCAGAACTTTGCCGAGGCTGAGGGCGCTACATCGAGCAAATATGGCGGTACGGGCCTCGGGTTGCCGATTTGCCAGAAAATATGCCGGCTCATGGGCGGTGACGTCACAGTGGAGAGCGAACTTGGAAGGGGGTCTTGCTTCACAATTTGCATCCCTGCTCGCTCGGCGGCGGAGACGAAACCGGCCCGCTAAGCGGGGACTCGTTTGAAGATCATCGAAGGGTTAGCCAAAATGACGAAAATTCTGCTGGTTGAGGACAATGAGATGAACCGGGACATGCTGGGCCGCCGGCTTCAGCGCCAAGGGTTCACGATTTCCTTCGCCGTGGATGGTCCATCCGGCGTAAGCATGGCACATGAAGAGATGCCCGATCTCATCTTGATGGACGTTGCGCTTGGCGACATGGATGGCTGGGAAGCCACACGCCTTATCAAGTCCGATCCAAAGACAGCGCAGATTCCCATCATCGCCTTGACGGCACATGCGTTGGCTACCGATCGGGATACCAGTGTCCAAGTCGGGTGTTCGGAATACGATACCAAGCCGATCGACTTGCCGCGCTTGCTTGGTAAGATACGGCATTGCCTCGGTGCGCGAGCCGCCTAGACCAAAGGGGCTGTCGCGCGCGCGTTACAAAGAAAGCCAAATGTCATTCCCAAACTGGAGCCGCCGCGTCGCTCTCGACCGGCTTGAGCTTGGTCAATGCGGTTCGTAGTGCTGTCAAGTCCACAGGCTTCGAGAAGTCGCCTGTGACCTTGAGACCGAGAGCTGAAGCCAGGCGCCCTGCTGTATTTCGCAGCCAGCTATCCTGCCCGCTCACAATAAACAAGTCTCCCTCGAACCCCGCCTGTTGCAGCGTCGAGAGGACGACGATTCCATCCTCTTGCGGCATACAGAGGTCCAACGTGATTACCGCCGGGTTCCAGGTTCTTACCAAGTCCGGAAGGGACCGTGGATCAGAGATTGCCTTGGCCTCATAGCCGCACTTGGTACCAACCCTGGCGACGAGTTCGGCTGAGTCCAGATTGTCGTCGAGTGCAAGCAGACGTGTCATACCGAGGTTCCTTTATCTTATTCTCCGACGGCGCGCGCACGCGCCGGCTCTGCTGTTTGGGTATGAGCGCGCGCTTGTTCCGCCACAGGCATCTGCGTGACCGTTTCGGTGGCGCTTACTAATGTGCGGAAATAGCGCGGACTGCTTTCGGCCATCTTGACGGCATCGCGCAGCGCCACCATCAATTGATCGATGTGCTCTTTGGTATGTTTGGCCATGACCTGCAGGCGGAAGCGGGCGCTTCCTTTTGCAACCGCGGGAAACTCGACCAAGTTGGCAATAACGCCCAAGCGGGGCAGGCGCTGACTGACCAGACGTGCCAGGCCCTCGTCACCCACTTTGACCGAAACGATAGCCGAGGGGTCGCCGATCACCTCCATCCCGGCGGCAACGATCTGCTGGCGCAAATAGAGGACATTCTTCATCATGTCGGCGCGCAAATTGTGGCCTTCCTCCGACTGTATGATGTCAAAAGCCTTGCACACGATAGCCGATTGAACCGGGGACAATGCGTTGGAGAACGTACCCGAACTCCCGAAATAGCGGAGATACTCCTTCACCGCCCGCGATTTGCAGGCCACAAAGCCACCATTCGAAGCGAAAGTCTTCGAAAAACTCCCCATTACAATGTCGACCTTTCCGATCATCTGCTGGAGGCCGATATGCCCGCGGCCGTCCGGCCCGATATTGCCGAAATCGTGGGCCACATCGACCATCAACGTGGCTTTGAATTCGCGGCAGAGTTCCTGCATGGCGGCGATGTCCGGGGTGTCGGAGTCCATCGAGAACAGGCCCTCGGTCACGACCAGAATGCCATTTTCCTTGTCGCGCGAACGAATGCGGTTCAAGTGTCGCCGTGCCGACTGCAGGTTGAGATGACCATGAAGGTGGACATTGCGCGTAGCGGCGAGCGCCCCATCTTGTAAACAATTGTGTGCAAGTCCGTCGATGACGACATGGTCGTCGGGGCGGATCAGCCCTTTGATGACGCCATACCCGGCGGCCCAGCCGGTTGGGTAGAGGACGGTGTGTTCCAATTCGAGAAATTCTGAAATCGTGCGCTGAAGCGCTAGCGAGTAACGCGTATTGCCCAGAAAGGCCGCGGAGCCGGCGCTATGTACGCCATACTCGTCGACGGCGTTTTTGGCCGCATCTTTGATTGCCGGGTGCGACGAGAGACTGAGATAGTCCTGGGACGCGAAGTTGACGCCGCAGAAGGGACGCCCCGCGTCATCCTTTGCGGCGCAAATCGCTTGTGGCGCCTGATCTGTCGATTTGGAGTATGGCCAATAGCCGTAGCGGCGCCTGGCCTCCTGCCACCTATAGAAAGGCTCAACCCTTTCGAAGAGATCGGCGCCGCGCGGTTCGCGGTATTCTCGCAGGCTCCCCGTCAGCGGATCCGGCGTTTGTGCACTTGAATTGTCATCCATCGACCACCCCTATTTTATTCGCAGCAGCTCTGGATTTGATCTCTTTGAGCGCGGCGTGGATGGCGACGTTAGCGATCAGAAGTGAAGGAAGACGAAATTGGTTCCACTCATAGGCACGTTCCGCCTGGTGCAGCCGTGCCCGAATTCATGGTTATGGTTTATGCGCGGTTTCCCGCACAGGATGTTCTTGCGCAAGTTTGAGAACTCCCGTGTGCGGCACGGATATTGCTGGGTGGATTGCGATATCCTTTAAGGAGACGCGGATGATCGCAGAGTCGAATGTGCGGCCTTTGCGGCGACCCGCTGGCGCCACCTCCTTTTCCGCCCGCCGTCTCAACGCCGGCTGGCTCGCTGAAATAGAAGGGGCCGGAGAGACGGCCTATTGCACCGTGCTGGATGTTTCAGCCGGTGGAGCCAAGCTCCGGTTGGACGGTAACTTGCCGGAAGGCGCCGCCGAGCTTTCGATGACTATCCAGGCGAGAGCTGGAATTGCCGCCACCATCGTCTGGCGCAAGGCAGGTCAGATTGGTGTTCGTTTCAAATTGGAACAAAAGTGGGTCAGCGACACGGTCAGAGGACGTTTCGATGCGGCGGCATGGCTTCAAAAGGATCGCAACTGAACAATCTTCACCCGCCTTTAATAACACTCGTCCACAGTTCGCGCGGGTGTAAGACTGGGGCAAACTCAATGGCCACGGAGCAAACGGAACGACGGCTCACAAGCCGCGTGCTCAAGGTTTGGAAGAAGATCGCGGCGAAGGGATTTCCGAAGCGTTCGCAAATTGATCCGGTGGACTTCGGTGCCGATTGGCCGCAATGCCTGATGATCGACATCGACGCCGAGCCGGGCCGGTCGCGCTTTTCCTATGTCGGTAACGCATTGCGCGATTCGACGTGGCCGACGTTCGATCGGCAGCGCATCTCCGAATGTCTCGAAGGTTCGCTTCTCGCGCTCGTCACGAGACATGTCCAGCGCGTAGTAGAAACCAGCAAGCCGGTCAGCTTTGCCGGTTCGGCGGTCCACGACGACAACGATATCCTGTATCGCACGATCCTTTTGCCGCTCTCCGAGACCGGCCATCATGTAGACGGCGTTCTGGCGGCCGTCGGATACCGGGAAGTCTCAGAAACTACCGAGGTTCCGCTCTCCGACATGCTGCCTGGCAGGGTTTCCGAACACCGCACTATCAACCAGCAGTAGCATTCTATAGCTATCGGACCGGAAATCGACGATGGCTTGTCGTGATATGCCTTCAACGCGGTTAGCCGGGAAATATTTGTGCGAGCCCCTCTGGCAGGGCTCTTGCCCATTACTGCGATCCGACCAGCGACGTGGGTCAACCTTTGGAGCGGGCGAAGGGAATCGAACCCTCGTGTGCAGCTTGGGAAGCTGCCGTTCTACCATTGAACTACGCCCGCATTGATGTCGTCTTGCTCGGCTTTTGCTCAGAAGTCGGAGCGCCATTTCCTCCCACCGCGGGAGCCATTGGGCAGAAATAGACGGCTGCGGTCAAGCGATGCCGGCTCGGCTACGGGGAAAAATGGGCCAGGAGATCAATGTAGCCCCCCGGGGGGACAAAGGCTGAGCAGCCTATCTTAGCGGGCCAGGCCGAGAGATTGGGGTGCTTCGCCCAGCGCTGCCCCCGACGTGGCCGCACATGGAATGTCTGGAGCAGCAGATTACTCCTGTTCCTACCGGCTCTGAACCGATTCGGCGCTGAACGGCTGGGAAAGCTCTCCTTCGATCATCAGGCGCGGGTATGTGAAGACGAACACCGGGCATCGGACCGCTTTCGGCACGCGCGATCGTCGAGACGATTGGGACCGGAGAGCAGTTCTCATCGGCTTCACAATTCTCCGCCTGGATCGGCTTGGTTCCGGGACAGCATTCGAGCGGCAGCAAGGCGTAGCTTGGAGCATCAGCAAACGTGGTGACGCCTATCTCCGGCAATTACTAATTCATGGCGCAGGCCTAACAATCGCACGGCGTTTTCGCCATCGCTCGTTGGCCTCCGATCGCGTCGGACGCCTAATGTCGCCACCGAGGCTCTTGCTGATAGAACGGCCTGTATCGCGCGGATCGGTGAACCCCCGAAGAATTCCCTGGGGTCAATGAACCCGTGGATTAGGCTGGGGCACCGATCCTCGGATTCCATCAAGGCCATCGGCACGATTGCCGCTTCAGGTCGGGGTGCATGACCGCAAAATTGCCCCTGTCCGCCCCGGATAGGCTGATGTCGGAGTCCAATCAGCAAATTTAAGGCTTGCCCTCGGTCTTTAGCTCTTGAGAGCCGCCCGCTGCATCTATCAACTTGGACAGCGCCGTCGTGTTGTTTTCGTGCTCCTGGCATTCCTGTTCCCATGCCTCGTAACCCGGATCGTCGATGCGGTCACGGAGAAACTTGGCAGACAGCGTCCAGGGTCGCGTGTAGATGCTGGGATCATCGAATGTGACCCGGTATTCGAAGCTGTCCTTGTCCCCAAAAATATATCGTTCGGTGATATGCACTTTGTCACTCGCGAAATTGCCGCTCCGATCCAGCCTGCCCTTCGAGTTGTTATTGGTTACGTCGACGACCAAAGTGTTTCCCTCCCAATGGCCCCGGGAATCACCCATCCACAACGTGACGCCTTCAGGGGCATGGTGACGCCCGTCGAGAGGAATCACGCGGAACGTGTGGTTTGCTTCCTGGCTGAGAACCACGTAGCCGGGATACTGCTCGATTTGCATCCCGGTCCACAGCGCGGCGCGCACCGGTCCGTCGGGAAAGCAACGCTCTTGCGGATCGAGATGCTCCTGTTTGGTAGGATGATCGACATTCGCCTCGATTTGCTTTTGCTTGGCGCGCGCCCAGGGCTGATAGGGGATTTGCCCGTCCGCGGGGTCCACGATGCGGCTCGGCCAGTTCGGCAGCGGCTTTCCTTCCGCTTCGAGCTCGCGGATGCGCAGGATTTCGGCTGTGCCGCCACCCCAGACACGGCCAAGAAGCAAAGAGTAGGTACCGCCCCGCTCCGGGCGCCAAAAGCCGTGTACGTCCGGCTGGCTGTCCGAAAGTGTGGCAGGTTTCCAGCCCGCGGCATCAGCGGCCATGGACGAAGCGGGTACCGCAAGGGCGAGGCAAGCGGCCGCGCAGCAGCAAATCAAATGTCGATGCGTCACAGGAGAGCCTCCACTCAGACGGTCAGGGATAAAATCTTTCGTAATCAAAGATGTAGCACTCGTAATCGAGCAACTGGACGTTCGGCTCTACGCGCCGGTAGAGGATCACCGTCACGGTCCAGGGACGCGTGAAGACCTTCGGGTCTTCGATCGTGGCGTCGTAGCGGATATGGTCACGGTCGATGGGTGTATAGCGCTCAACCACGTGCAGCGCGTCGCTGTGGAAATCGCCGGCGTGGTCGAGCCAGGTCTCATCGTTGAAATCGGTGACATCCACGACCAGCGTGTCGCCTTCCCAATGGCCGCGGGAATCGCCCAGAAACCAATCGATATGACCGGCCGGATGCGCTGTCCCGTTGGTGTAGATGGTGCGGATCGAATGGGCGAATTCATAAAACACTCTCAACTGGCGATCCGACTGGAAGATTTGGAACGGCAGCGGCGTGTAATTGATCCGCGGCACGCCCGGCATAAAAGAGCGGTTTTGCGGATCGGCCGTGTCGCGGTTTTCAAAATTCTCCCTTTTCTTGGCCACTGCCCAAGGCTGATAGGGAATTTCCTCTCCCTCGATAGCGCCAAGATGGGCCGGGGAATCCTTGCGAGCGGGATGAGCCGATAGATCCTGGCCCACCGGTGTAATGACCTGCCATATGCCCGAAAGATCAGGGTGGCCGTTGGAGTCGCGTGCAATATCGCCGGCAAATGATGGCGCAGGCGAAAGCGTGGTCATGAAAAGAGCCGCAAGAGAGGCCGCCATGCCTTTCAATCGTGTCACGGGTTCTTCCTCGAATATGCAGAGCGGGAAACAATGCGCCTGCATTGGGTTGCAGGGACCACGCTGATTCCAATCCCGGGAACGGAAACTAGTTTGCGGCTGCCGCGGTTGAGACCGGGGGTTTGGAGTCAAGTTTTGGCGCTTCCTCTCCAGCTTCCACCCTGGCCTTCAGGATGGTCCAGTTGGCGGAGCCGGCTGAGACATGGCTGGCCGCACCGCCGTCCTTCTCCAGCCAGACCTTGCGCCACTGATCGAAATCGCCGGGTTTGCCGGCGGCAAACAGATAAAGCTTGCCGTCGCGGATATCATACGAGCCTTTCACGAGATTGCGGCTGACATGACCTTCCGCAATGCCGACGGCGCAATAGCCGCCCCATTGCGGCGCATACTTCTCGGGATTGGCGGCAAAAAGCGCGCGGTCGGCTTCGCTGGAAAAGAGCCATGTGGCCCCTTTCCACTGGTAGGAGATCGGTTCCTTCCCTTGGACGGCTTTGTTCTGCATAAAGAACGCGACGGCATCCAAACCGCTGATGGCGATATTATGATCGGAGCCGAAGGTGTTGATGGCTTCTCTGGCCGAAGCTGGCTGTAACGACGAAACCAGCACGGCCGAGCCGATGGCCGCCACTGCGAAGATGCTCTCGAATTTGGGCATGGGATGGCTCCTCTATATAAGTCCGTCTGTGACTTCGTGGCCGAAGTACGGACTGCTTGGGGCCGCGGACTTGCGCGCCTTCAGGCGTCCGGTAGCAGGGAACGTGCCAAGTTTTCCTGATAGGAAAAACGCCACCCTTGCCGCCTTCTATTGCGTGTTTAAGTGAAGTCCGGGCGCGGGTTGGCAATTCCCCTTGCTGCAATATCAGCAGCTCCGCAAACGATGTGCTGCAAAGGCAGTAGCGTCGCCGCGAACCGGCATTGCCAACAGCCCCCATGGCCGTCGGCCTAGGCGGCGTGGACAAATTCCTTGACGCGTGAAACCCGAATTGATTCAAG
>CAZBRO010000048.1:0-19749 GCA_964494505.1 uncultured Bordetella sp. | reverse complement strand
GTTCTTGGCTTCAACTCGTTACTGGCTCAAATTTGTCCACGCGGCCTAGGCGGCGCTCGCGATTGCCGGGGTCTGCTTCGCCCAGGCCGGCGCGATGTCGGGCTCGCCGAAATAGAAGCCCTGGAAATAATCGACACCGAAATTCTCGAGCAGTTCGGCGTCCTGCTCCGAGCCCACCCATTCGGCGACCGTTTCGAGCTGGAAATTCTTGGCGAGGTCGACCAGCGTGCGGACGAAAAGCTGGTTATCGGGCGACCCGCTCAGGTTCTTTATGTAATCGCCGTCGATCTTGACCAGGTCGACGCGCAGATTGTGCAGATTGCGGAACGAGGTGTAGCCCGCGCCAAAATCGTCGATGGCGACCTTGCAGCCCATGTCGCGCAAGCGGGTTACGAAGCGCGCATTCTCCTCGAAAGCCTGCAAGGCGGCGGTCTCGGTCAGTTCGACCGTCATCCGCTCGGCCACTTCGCGGTTTTCGCGCACATAATTGATGAAGGATTGCAGCCAGGACTGGTCGCCGGCCGTCGTGCCCGAGACGTTGATGGAGAGCTTGACCTGGCGATGGCGGTAAAGCTGGGCCACCGCGATTTCCAGGGCGCGCCGGTCGGCAAGCCGCACAAGGCCGAGACTCTCGGCCGCCGGTATGAATTCGCCGGCCGAAGCGATGGTGCCGTCCTTGCGCTGCAGCCGCAGCAGGCATTCGTAATGCTCCGCCCGGCGTGACTGCGCACCGACGATCGGCTGATAGGCCAGGATCAGGCGCTGATCGTTCAGCGCCGACATGATCTCGTCGCCGATGCCGATCAGCCGCCGGCGCTGCGATTCGCGCTGTTGGGAGGCCGCATAGACCACAAACCCGTTCCGGCCAACTCTTTTGGAACGTTCGAGCGCCTCTTCGGCTCGAAGCATCGCTTCCTGGCTGGTCCCTGCGCCATGCGGCAGCCGGACCGCGCCCAGCGAAACGGTGGCCGAAACGCTTCCCGCCTGTGTCTCGATGACCTCACTCCGGACGGCGGCATGCAGCCGCTCGGCTACCAGCGTCATTTCACGCTCGCCGCATTCGGAGAGGATGATGCCGAATTTGTTGCCGGCGGTCCGCCCGATGATGTCGCTTGTCCGCAAGGCCTGGGCAAGCCGCTGGCCCGTCGCGACGATGACCTCGTCGGCCGCATCGAAGCCATAGGTCTCGTTGATGACGGCGAGCTTGTCGATGGCCGCGACCATATAGGCCGAGGTGCGGTTTTCCTCTTTGGCCGTATCGATGACCCGCGTCAGCTCCTGGCGCAGGCGCGTGCGGTTCAGGTGGCCGGTCAGCTCATCGCAGGTGGCGAGATAGGAAAGCCGCGTAAACGCGTTCCGATGTTCGGTGATTTCGCGGATCGTGCCGGTGATGCGCTCGGTCTGTCCGCCCAATCCGGGGACGCACACGGCCGAAAGTTCGAACCATTGACGGGCGGTCCTTGTCAGCGCCTCGAATTCCAGGCGCAGCATGGGATCGGCAGGCGATGGTTCCTTATCGAGGGCTGCGAGACGCGTCCGCGCCGCCGACGGCAGCCAGGCGCGGAATTGCTGGCCGCTGGTCAGCCGCTCCAGTTCGGTCAGTTCGGGCATGGCCCATTCGAAGCCGTCCCAGTGGATGCGGTCGTCGCTGAGCGTCCAGTCGAAGGCGGCCGCGCGTGCCCCCATCAGCGCGAGCCGTAGCCGCTCGGCGTCGGCTGACTGACCGAGCGCCTCTAAACGCTGCATGAATGTCCGTTGTATGGACTGACCGCGCACTCACCACACCCATATGTAACGCGATCTATGTCGCGTCTTGTGGGGTGAAGCCTATCGAGGGGCACTTAAAAAACTCGAAATTTCCGGGCGTTGCCGTCCAAGTCTGGTTTGCGGACCGAGACTTGCTTAAAAGAAGGTTATGAAAATCGGCGGCAATTCGATCGGCTATCGCACCCAGCCCCGGGGTGCTGCCCGCGCGCGCGTGGAAAAATCGAAGCCTGCCAGTGGGTTGGGCGAAAGAGCGGCCCGCGCGCCCGAGCGCGGGGTTACAAGCTGGCCGCAACAGACGGCGTTGCAGCCGTCCCATTCCGACACAGAACGGCGCGAAGATTTGGCTCGAAACGGTCCCGATCCGCGGTTTGCGGCCCATGTGCTCGGTCAAATTATTTCGCCCGCGAGGCCCAGCCCGCCGCTTGTCGCCCGCGCCTATGCCGAAACCATGCGCCGCCAAGGACCGGCGCGTCTCATTCAGGTTCTATGAAATTCAGCGCGGCGCCGCGATGCGGTCGCCGGGCGGAAGCTGGAGAATGGCCGCGCCCAGCACGGGGCCGAAATCGCGGGCCTGAAGGATCACGGCCACGCCGTCGTTCTTGGTCTTGGCGAGATTGAGGGGCAGATCGATCTTCATCGCATCGCCCGTCCATTCACCCGCCCGCTGCAGGTCCCGCACCACATTGGTGTAGGTCAGCATCCGGTTGCGGTTCTCGCCCTGCTCCACATTGACCGCGCCCTGGGTCAGTGTGCGCATCACCCAGATGGTCGCCGCCGGCCTGGTTTTGGTCTTCAGCGCCGGAATGGCGATTTCCAGCCGGCCCGAGGCCGTCCCCACGACGACCGGCACGGACATTTCCCCGAAGCCGTCATTGGCGCGCGCGGCCAGCGCGGCCATGACCTTGTCGCGCTGGTTCCCGACCACGTCGAAGCGTCCGTCCACGATCATCTGCGGGGTGTAGATGCCGGAATGGCTCATCGTCCTCGCATAGGATTTCTGGCGCTGGGTATTGGTTTCGGTGGCATAGGTGTCTTTCCAGCCCAGCATGTCCCAATAGGTGATGGGGAGCGTGAGCGCGATCACGTCCTTCCGCTTGGCGAGTTCCGTGACCAGGCGGTCGGCGGCCGGACAATCGCTGCAGCCCTGGCTGGTGAACAGCTCGATGACGATGGGACGGGGCGCTGCCAATGCGGTTTCGCGCGCGGCCGCCTCATGGCCGAGCGTGGCGGCGAGAATTCCGGCAAGGACAAGGCGGGCGCGCTGCATGGTTCAAAACCATAGGATGAACGCTGCATTCCCCCAAGAGGTTCGTGAATCACGTTGGGTTGACCATTTTCCGGGCAGCTTCCGGATTCTTCTCCCTCCGTCCGGGACCGCACCGGCGGGATCGATACCGCTTTAGAGGTTAATCCGAGCGGGCGCAGGGCCAAAAAAAAGGGCGGCCGAAGCCGCCCTTTGAGTTTGGAGGAGATTGCCGGCGTTCAGGCGTGAACCGTCTCGCCGTGGAGATTGATGTCGAGGCCTTCGACTTCGACGTCGCGCTTCACGCGGATGCCGATGAACATGTCGATGACCTTCAGGATGATGAAGGTGCTGATGGCGCAGTACACGAAGACGCCCGCGACATCGTAGAACTGGATCAGCATCTGGCCGAAATTGCCGTCGATGAGCCAGCCCTTGCCGGCGCTGTTGATCGCGTTGGAGGCGAACACTCCGGTCAGCATCGCGCCCAGCGCGCCGCCGACGCCATGCACGCCGAAGCAATCCAGCGCGTCGTCATAGCCGATGGCCTTCTTCATGTGCACCGAGGCCAGATAGCAGACGATGCCGGCCGAAATGCCGATGATGAGGGCGCCCGTCGGATTGACGAAGCCTGAAGCCGGCGTGATGGCGACGAGGCCCGCCACCGCACCGGAAATCATGCCGAGCACCGAGGGCTTCTTCGCCACCATCCACTCGGCGAACATCCAGGCCAAAGCCGCCGCCGCCGTGGCGATCTGGGTCGCCGCCGCCGCCATGCCGGCGTTGACATTGGCCGTCACCGCCGAACCCGCGTTGAAGCCGAACCAGCCAACCCACAGCAGAGAGGCGCCGATGACGCTGAGCACGAGATTGTGCGGCGACATGTTTTCGGTGCCCAGGCCGACGCGCTTTCCAAGCATGAGGGCGGCGATCAGCCCGGCGGTTCCGGCGTTCAGATGCACCACCGTGCCGCCGGCGTAATCGAGCGCACCCAATTTGCCGAGCCAGCCGCCCCCCCAGACCCAATGCGCGATCGGGCAATAGACGAACAGCAGCCAGAGGCTCATGAACCACATGAAGGCTGAGAACTTCATGCGGTCGGCCAGCGCGCCCGCGATCAGGGCGGGCGTGATGATCGCAAAGGTCATCTGGAAGAACATGTAGACCGATTCAGGGATGGTCGGCGCGAGCGAACTCATCGCGTTCAATCCCATAGGCCCAAGCAGCAGATAATTCACGCTGCCTATGAACAAATCCGCTCCCGCATCGGGGTTGGTGGTGAAGGCGATCGAGTAACCGATGATCATCCACAACACGGTGATGATGCAGGTGGCGCCGAAACTCTGGGCGAGCGTGGCGAGCACGTTCTTCTTGCGGACCATGCCGCCATAGAAGAGCGCGAGGCCCGGAATGGTCATCATCAGGACGAGGGCGCTCGAGGTGAGCATCCAGGCGGTGTCGCCGGTGTCGAGCTTGGGCGGGGGCGGAGCAGGCGTGGCGGCGGCCGGCGCCGCGGCGGCGGGTGCTGCCGCGCCGGGTGCGGCGGGGGCTGCCGGAGCGGCCGGAGCAGCTTCGGTTGCGGCGGGCGGGGCTGCCGCCGGAGGAGCTGCCTGGTCCTGCGCATGCGCGGACCCGCTCAAAATCATAAAGGCCGCGACACTCACGGCCGCAGTCCTGGCCAACCATTTCATCATGCTGTTCATCGTAATTCTTCCCTCGATGTTCTTGGCTTAAAGCGCGTCATTGTCGATTTCGCCCGTCCGTATGCGGACGACCTGATCGACAGTTGTGACGAAGATCTTGCCGTCGCCGATTTGGCCGGTTCGGGCGTTGTTGGTGATTGCTTCGACGACGGCGTCCGCCATTTCTGTGCGCACGGCGACCTCGATCTTGATTTTGGGCAGGAAGTTCACGGCGTATTCCGCGCCGCGATAGATTTCCGTATGCCCCTTCTGGCGCCCGTAGCCCTTGACCTCACTGACGGTCATGCCTTGGACCCCCAGCGCGGAGAGCGCTTCGCGCACTTCATCGAGCTTGAACGGCTTGATGATGGCCGTGATGAATTTCATGCTGTTGCCCCTGTTCCCACTTGTGTTCCGCTGGACTGCGGCTCCCGCAGCCGAGTCGGCGTTATCAAGAAGCGTGCCGGTTTACCCTTGCACCTTAAGGGGTTGATTCAGTTGGGAAGAATGGCGTCTGGAACAAAGCTGCCTTGATAAGCATCAGCATGATTGCTCAAATTATGTGCAAAAATCGAAAATTGCATAAGAATTAGGCGGCCGCCCAGCGTGGCCTTTGCAGGCCGCTTGTGGGCATCCGAAAGATGGCCCAGATTGCCTGCGCAACCCGCAAGCCGCGCCGATGAGCGAAACCCTTCCCGCCGCACCCGCGACGCCCGTGTTCAAAGGCCTGGCAGGGGCGCTTTCCTGGGCTTCTTACAAGCGGCTGCTGAGGACCATTCATCTGTGGACCGGCATGGTGCTGTGCCTCCCCATGGTCCTGATCGGCCTGTCCGGAAGTGCGCTGCTGGCGCAACGGGAGATCCTCTGGCTGCAGGGGACGGCCGCCACCGGCACGGGCGAGCGCCAGCCCCTGACCCGCGTGGTCGCTGCTGCCCAGGCGTCCATGCCCGATTTCAGGGCCAATTGGATCCAGCTTCCGCCCGCCTCCGGCCGGCCCGCCTCCGTCCAGTTCATCGTCGCCAACCGCCCCACCCGCACCATGGAAGTTCTGGTCGATCCGGTGTCGCTGAAGCTCTTGGGCTCCGACGAGATCGTCCAGCGTGGGCCGATCATGCGCTCCATCACGGACATGCATGAGTTCCTGATGCTGCAGTCGGATATCGGACTGCGGGTGGTCGGCTGGATGGCCATCGCCATGACGGTGATGGGGTTGTCGGGCCTCGTCCTCTGGTGGCCGCGAAAGGGGCGGTGGCTTGCCGCCTTCCTGGTCAAGCGCGGCGCCCGCGGCTTGCGCCTGCACCTCGATCTGCATCACGCGGCGGGCATCTGGGGCCTGTTTCTTTTCCTCATCCTCAGCATCAGCGGCATCTATCTCGCTTTTCCGCGGACGGTGAGCGGGATCGCCCAGACCACGTTCTCGCGCGAGGTTCCCGACGCCAAGCCCTTACCCCCCGGCTTCCCTTCCGTGTGGCCCATGGACGCCGACCAAGCGGTCGCCGCCGCCCGCATCGCGGTCCCCGATGCGCGCCCCGTGGGCGTGAAGCTTCCCCGACCGCCGGACGGGCTTCTGATGGTGCAGATGGAAGCGCAAGGGCTCGCGCCTTCCATCCCGCCGATCACCGTCACGTTCGATCCCCGCGGCTCGCGCAGCGTCCATATCGACGACCCGCGCTATTACCCTGCCGCCGACCGCGCCCTGAACACGCTCTATGCGCTCCATTTCAGCGTCGGCATGGGAGGGGTGTGGACGTTCCTCGTCTTCCTTGCCGGATTGCTGCCCACGTTTCTCGCCGTCACCGGCCTGACGATCTGGTGGAAGAAGCGCCGGAACCGCGTGGCGCGCCGGGCCGTCGCGTGAGCACGCTTCACAAGGACGTCGCAATCGCCGGCGGCGGCATGGTGGGGATGACGCTTGCGCTCGCGCTCGCGAAAGGCGGTCTCGACGTCGCGGTTGCCGATCCCTTCACGCGGGCCGAAATGGAGGACGCCCGTTTCGATGGGCGCGTGGCCGCGCTCGCCTTCGCATCCGTCCGTATGCTGAAGGTCCTGGGCGTATGGGAGCGGCTGGAAAAAGACGCGCAAGCCATCGACGACATCCTGGTGAACGAAGGCACGCTGGGGAAAGGGCCGATGCCGTTCTCGCTCCATTTCGATCACCGCGAGATCGGCGAGCCGCTCGGCCACATCGTCGAAAACCGCCATATCCGCCAGGCGCTCCTTGCGTCCGCCGAAGCCGAAGGCCGAATCCATTTCCTCCCCGGCCGTTCGGCGGCGGCGCTCGCAATCGAAACCCAAAGTGCAGCCCTCACGCTTTCCGATGGGACGGTCATCGAGGCCCCGCTTGCGATTGCCGCAGAGGGCCGCGACTCGCCATTGCGCGAATCCCAGGGCATTGCGGTCGTCGGCTGGGATTACGGCCAGACCGGCATCGTGACGACTGCCGCCCACGAGCGCCCGCATAACGGTGTCGCCTACGAGCAATTCCTTCCGACCGGACCGTTCGCGATCCTTCCCATGACCGGCAACCGCTCTTCGCTGGTGTGGACGGAAAAGACGAACGAAGCCCGCCGCATCGTGGCCCTGCCCGAAGCCGAGTTCACGGCCGAGCTGATCAAGCGCTTCGGAAATCATCTGGGCGAGGTGCGCGCAGTGGGTCCGCGCTGGTCCTATCCGTTGAAGCTGTATCTGGCGCGGGCTTACGTGAAGGAGCGCTTTGCGCTCGCGGGCGACGCCGCACACACCATCCATCCTTTGGCGGGCCAGGGCCTCAATCTGGGTCTCAAGGACGTGGCGGCTTTGGCCGAGACGGTTCTGGATGCCGCGCGCCTGGGTCAAGATTACGGCCGGCTCGGCGTGCTCTCGCGCTACGAGCGCTGGCGGCGCTTCGACAGTGTCACGCTGGCGGTGGTGACCGATTCGATGAACCGTCTGTTCACCAACGATTTTCCCCCTTTGAAGCTGGCGCGCGATCTGGGCTTGGGCGTGGTCGACCGGATTCCGCCGCTCAGGCGCTTCTTCATGCGCCATGCGGGCGGCGACCTCGGCACCCTCCCCCGCCTCCTCAAAGGCGAAGCGGCGTAAGAAGAGGGCGTCAACGATGGCGAAGTGTGCACACTCCGCTAACGATCATTACGCAACCTAAAGCTGCCATTCCCAATAGCAGTTCTGGGATCCACCAAGGCCGCAATTCTATCGTGTAAAAGGCCAAAGCCCGATAAAGGCCGATGAACGGTGGCACCAAGAGTGTCACTCCTAAACCGAATAGGACACCACTCAGCACCGTTCTCTCACCTCGCGCCATTTCCCCTCCCCCCCGCGCGGGGAGGGGTTAGGGGTGGGGGGCCAAACGCGCCTCCGCCGCCGCCAGAATGATATCTGCTACGCTTTCCGGATTCTCCAGAACGGCGCTGTTCCAGAACCGTAGGACGCAGTATCCGCGCGATTCCAAATACGCGGTCCGTTGAGCATCGTATTCAATTACGTCTTCCCTCGTGTGCTGCCCACCGTCTAATTCCACGATCACCTTTGCCCGATGGCAGGCGAAATCCGCAAAGTAGTAACCGAAGGGCGCCTGCCTCCGGAAATGCACACCGACCCGCTTGAGCTGGCGGAGTGACCGCCATAGCGCGCGTTCGGCCTCTGTGGAGTTCTTCCTCAGCGACCGGGCTCGTTTGATTGCCATCCCCGCCCCCCACCCCTGGCCCCTCCCCGCGTTGGGGGAGGGGAATCTAAGCCTGGACGGTGCATTTTTCGACCCCCCGCCGTCGGAGAGCTCTGTCTTTCCTTGAGGGCATTCCGCCGAATCCCGATGCCCCTCCACACGGAAATGTGTTACGTATTCTCCAGGTCATCGCTCCGGATGGAGGCTCGCGCTTCTGGTCCGCCGCCAGTGTTCCTCATTTTCATGGTTTCGTTCGGGTTTGTTTTCGGGAAACGGGTCATCCCTCAGGCGAAATCCGCGGGATGAGCAAGAGGAGAAAGCCAATGCTATTACGAGACATCAGTCGTTACCTCGCCATGGGGATCGCAGCGGGCGCGGTCATGGTCGCAGCCCAGCCGGTTCTTGCCTATGACAATGCCGGTTCGCTCGAAGGCGTCGTGAAGAACGCCGCCGGACAGCCGGTTCCGGGCGCCTTTGTCCGTCTGAAGAACAACAATGCACGGCCGGCCCTCACCTTCATGGTGGTCAGCCAGAACAATGGCTCGTTCTCGGCCAAGGACCTGCCGCCGGGCAACTACACCGTGCAAGGGATCAGCGCGGCGAACCAAAGCGCAGTGTCGGCACCGGTAACGGTTGAAGCCAACAAGGCCGCCAAGTTCGACGTGGCGCTCGCCAATCCGCGCGGCACCATGCTGGCCCCCGCATGGCCCGGCCGCGTGCCGGAAGCGCAGTTTGCGAACCTCCCGAAGGATGCATCCGCTCTGCCGGCCGGCGACGCCAAGGCGCTGGTCTCCGAGAAGTGCACGGTTTGCCATGACGTGCAGCGCATCATGGGCAAGCGCTCGCCCGCCGACGACTGGTCCTTCACGATCAAGCGCATGCAGGGCATGGCCGCCGGTGCGATCACTGACGCCGACGTGGCGCAGATCACCAAATACGTCACCGCAGCATTCCCCTCTCCGGGCGGCGTCGATCCGAACAGCCGTTTGCCGAATTATGCGATGAGCGGCGAAAGCATGAAGTATCGCGTCGTCACGCTGGACCTCCCCAAGCGCTTCTCCGAGCCCCATGACATCGCCTCGGACCCGAAGGGTGTGGCCTGGGCGGCCGAGCGCGCCGGTTCGCTTATCCGGTTCGATCCCAAGAGCTACGATTTCACCGAAGTGCATGTGCCGCCGGGGCCCGCTCCGGCCGACAAGCAGCGCCTCGGCAATCCGCAGATCAATGCCCAGGGCATCCTGTGGACGGCCGATGGTCCCAACAATCGCTGGCTCAGCTACGACACCAATGCCTTCAACAAGCAGAACCCGGGCGTGGCCTTCCACATCTATCCGTGGACGGCCAAGGGTCATGGCGGCGCGGGCGGCAACTCCTTTGCGCTGGCGCCGGACGGCACCATCTGGGGCACGGGCCAGGGCCGGGAAGTCCGCATGCTGAATCCGCAGACCGCGGAATTCAACTTCTATGAGGCGCCCAGCTTCAAGCAGACCAAGGAAGCCCCGGGCGCTTATGGCCTCGCGGTCGCCGGCGACGGCTCCGTGTGGTGGGCGGAAGACGAGGCCGACATGATGGCCCGCGTCGATCCCAAGACCGGCAAGGTCGAAGAGTTCAAGCTTCCGCCGACGGGCGGCCATGCCCTTCCGCGCCGCATGAACAGCGACTGGGACGGCAATCTCTGGGTCGGCGTCTGGGAAGCCGGCAAGCTGATGAAGATCGATTATAAGACCAAGCAGATGACCCTCTACACGCCCAAGACCCCGAGCCTCGGCATGTATTCGGTGGTGGCGGACAAGAAGAACCATCTGATCTGGGTCAGCGCCCAGCAGGTGGACAAGCTGTTCCGCTTCGATCCGGCGAAGAACGAGTTCGCGGAATTCCCGTTCAGCTATTCGCAGCAGGACGCGCGCCGTATCGACATCGATCCGACCAACACGAACCGCATCTTCTTCAGCGGCAACACGGCGGACCGGATCGGCTTCGTTGAGCTGCTTCCGTAAGCTTTGAGACGCGTTATGTGAACGAGGGCCGGGGCCGCAATGCCCCGGCCCTTTTGTTTGTGTACGCCCGTCATCCCGGCCGACCCCGCACTCGATGCGGGGGAGAGCCGTCCATCGCCCATACAGCAGTTTGCTTTCAGACGAAATCGCTCGCCCTCACCCTTTCACAAGCTCAGGGTGAGGATTTGAGCGAGAATCCGCTTGCTAAGCGTCGTCGTCCCGAGCTTGTCGAAGGACGACACATGAGAACCACGTTTACGCTTTCGCCCTCAATACGATGTACCATAATCTTGTGAAGATCAGCGGCGCACCGCATGACTCCGGCCATGAGGCGTGCGCTGATAGCCGCCTTTGGGTATCGTGGCCGTGATTGAGGCCTGGGAAGCTGAACGGCCAAAGCGGGCGGCGTGAGCGAACAACACTATACAGCGGCTTGGCGAGACCGTCGGATGCGGGCGGCGGCTTTCCTAGCCGCAATAGTTCTCCTAGTGCCGTTCTTGGCAGTTACCTCATGGGCATTCCCTGGTGTTGAAGCCAAATACGGGCCTGAAATAGTATGGGCTTATGTTGCCCTACTATGGGGATTGGCCGCCTGGTACTATTTCTTTCGATGCCCAAGATGCCACAAAGTGTTTCTGTGGAAGTCCTGGCGCTCTCTGGCTATGTCAAAAGTCCCGACGGCTTGTTTGAATTGCGGGCTTCCCCAAAATTCAAACTGACCTCCTACCCACATGCCTCGTCCGATTCCAATCCGCTCTACGTGGCGTCGTTGCCGTCGGGGCAGGAATACAACGACCGCGAATTGTCCCGCAGGTTTCGCCAATCATACACGTACTTGCACCGGCTCATTCTCGGCTCGTTGAACTCATCGGTATATCGGATCTCCGCGATCACGAAGATGCCGGCCGCCTTCGCCGCGATGCTGGAGGCAAATTCCGCCGTGAAGTTGGTTGCGGCCGTGCGCGCAACGATGGGAAACCGGGCATCGCGCATGAGCGTGCAGCGAAATCCCGGCATGATTTCTTGGAGAGGCTGAAACGGATCGGGGCTCGACAACGCTCTCATCTCCACCAATCCGAACACGGCGATATTCCGCGCCGGCGTCGGGCCGGAATTCATCACCTCGAAGTGCACGGTCACCGGCTGCCCATCCTGCGGTTGGTCGATCTGAGGGGCTGCGATCATCACCTGGGCACGCAATTGAACTTGAGCGATTTTGACGCTTTTTGCGGTGGCCTCGGCGGAGGCTTGGACGGCAGCGATGGCCGCCTTCATGTCCTGGGCTTGCGTGCCGGCTAACTCCGCAAGGCGCCTGGTTTGCCGCCACAGCAAAATGGTCGAGAGCGCGAGGACGGCGGTGAAGAAGGCCGCTATCGCCTCGCCGTTTTCGTCAAGGAATTCGCCGAGGCAGGTCCGGATGCTGACATCGGGGGATTCTTCTGCGGTCCAGACGAAGGCCGCGTGACTGTAGCCGGCGTTCTGAAGATCGGGGCTCTCGCCTGCGAGGCAGGATTGAAACGATTCCGAGCTGTCGACAGCCCAAAAGCAGAACACAAGAAATAGAAGCGCACCGATCCAGACTCGCTTCCCGCGCAGGAATTTCCGCATACGCCCTCAGCCCTTAGACATGGGCCGAACCTATCTTGCCTGCCCCCCTGGCCGCCATAGCGTCACGGCCAGCGTCACGCTGCAGCGCAAAAATCCGCCGCCAATCCCATATTGATACAAGCGTAGAACCGCCGGAGCAGCGCCGACCCAAATGTATCGACCATCACCCCTATTGCACCTTTTATCGCACCCTTATTGGCCCTTTATGGAGAACCATTTTGCCGGCCAAAACACAGGCAAAGTCTGGCTTTTTCGAGTCATTTGTCCCGATTTTGGGGGGGGGAGGGTAGCCCCGGACCGGCCGAAGGCGGCTCCCGCCCCCCCCGCCCGCGGCGCGAAAGATAGATGCGGTCCAGATCCTGATAGAAGTCGCGCGCCCTTTCGATCACGGCGGCAAAGCGGCGGCTTTCCGCGTCTTTCCGCGTCGCGAACTGCTCGCCCAGGAACAGATAGCGGGCGACGGGTTCACCGGTGCGCTCGTCCGGGACGGTGATTTTCTCGACGGCCTCGACCTGCTCTTCGGCGAATTCGACGGTCTTCCGGTAATGGGCAAAGCGATCGAACATGGCGCGGGCTTCGTCGGCCCGGCGCTGCGCGTTTCGGGCCTCGAAGCGGCGGAACGGCTCCATGATGCGGCGCCGAAACCCGTAGGCGAGGATCGCCGCCGCGAAAATCAATGCCACGCTGATGAGGTTGGCCATCGCGAATTCGGGTCGCGCATGTCATGAACGGCGCGACAGGTTTTCCTTTGACTTGCGTGTAACCATAGCTCAGAGTTCCGTGGGCTCGAAACCCGTGGCGCATGAAATGCAGGCGATAGGACAGACGATGAAACACGTTCTCGTTCTCGCAGCACTGGCAGCCCTCTGTGGCTGCGCTTCGACCGCTCCGGTCCCCGATGAAACGGCGTCGATCAAACCGGCCGTCTACCTCCTGAACAGTGGAAGTGACGGCGCGGGTGCCGACAGGCTGGCTGAGACGAGCACGGACGGTCAGAAATCAACCGTTCCGGGCGCTTCCAAGCTGGTGCGCATTTATTGGTTCCTCGGCGGCCGCTGACGGGCGTTCAACGGGACTGCAGGGCCGTCAGCCGGCGGCCAAGGCTTTTTGCGGCCGCGGACCTGTGCGCAGATAATCTTCGCTTTGCATCTCGACCAGCCGCGATGCCGCGCGGCGGAAGGCGGCTTCATTCTCGCCCTCGACATACAGCTCCTGCGGCGGTGCGGCCGCCGAACAGATGAGCTTCACCCTTTCGTCGTACAGCGTGTCGATGAGTAGCGTGAAGCGCCGCGCCGCGTTGGCGTCGGCCGGACCGAGCTTGGGGATGCGGTCTATGAGAATGGTGTGAAACCTCTCCGCAATCGCCAGATAATCGGCAGCCCCCAACGCTTTCCCGCAGAGCGCGTCGAAGGAGAACCGCGCAATGCCAGGGACGGCTTCAGGCACGATCAGCTTGCGCTCAAGCACATCGAGCGTCAGCGGTTCGCCTCGTTCGGTATCCGTCAGCCGTCGCCAGGCGGCGTCCATCAGCCTGTCGGCTTCGGGCCCGAGCGGGGTGATGTAGAGATTGAGACCCGCCATGCGGTCGAGCCGGTAATCGCGCGGTCCGTTGAGTTCGACGACGGTGAGCCGGTCCTCGATGAGCGCGATAAAAGGGAGAAACAGCTGCCGGTTCAGGCCGCCTTCGTAGAGCCGGGATGGCTCCGTGTTCGAGGTCAGCACAATCACTGCGCCGAGCGCGAACAGCTTCTCGAACAGCCTGCCGAGGATCATGGCGTCCGCGACATCGGTGACCTGGAACTCGTCGAGGCAGAGCAGCACCGCGTCCAGGAATATGCGCTTGGCAGCCGGCGCGATCGGATCGTCACCGGCCTCGCGCACGAATTCCGGCCGGCGGGCACGTTCGCGCGGCGGAAGGTTGCGCCATTCGTGAATGTGCCGATGGGTCTCGGCCATGAAGGCATTGAAATGCACGCGGCGCTTCTTGGCGAGGGGAGCGGTCGCGAAGAACAAGTCCATCAGCGCCGATTTTCCGCGGCCGACATCGCCGTAGATATAGAGGCCTTTGGGCGCCGCCGTTCCGCGGAAGAGAATCCCAAACAGACCCCGCCGCCGCGGAGTGTAATGCTTCAGCGCCCGGTAGAGCGATTCCAGCGCTCCGGCCGCACGGGCCTGCGCCGTGTCCGGCCGCAACGTTCCCGTCCGAAGCAGCGCATTGTAGCGCTCGAAAGGAGTTTTTGCCGAAGAGGGCAGCCGCCGTGCTCCGATCGTCTTGCGCTAAGCCGCCCGCTTGAGGAGTTTGCGGTTGATGAGCGATTCGGCGATCTGAATGGCATTCAGCGCCGCGCCTTTCCGCAGATTGTCCGCCACGATCCAGAGGCAAAGCCCGTGCTCGACCGTTGGGTCCTTGCGGATGCGGCTGACATAGGTGGCGTCTTCACCGGCGCATTCGATGGGGGTGACGTAACCTCCGTCTTCGCGCTTATCCACCACCAGCACGCCCGGCGCCTCGCGCAAGATGTTGCGGGCCTTTTCCGCGGTGATCGGCTTCTCGAATTCGACGTTCACCGATTCCGAATGGCCGATGAAGACCGGCACGCGCACGCATGTCGCGGTCACCTGGATATCGGGATCGAGAATCTTCTGGGTCTCCACCATCATTTTCCACTCTTCCTTGGTGAACCCGGAATCCAGGAAAACGTCGATATGGGGGATGACGTTGAAGGCGATCTGCTTGGTGAATTTCTGCTTTTCGATCGGATCGGCTACGAACACCGCGCGCGTCTGGCGGAACAACTCGTCCATCGCGTCCTTGCCCGCACCCGACACCGACTGATAGGTCGACACCACGACCCGCTTGATCGTGGCGATGTCGTGCAACGGCTTCAGCGCCACGACCATTTGCGCCGTCGAGCAATTGGGATTGGCGATGATGCCTCTCTTGATGCCGTCTTCGAGCACATGGGCGTTCACTTCCGGTACCACCAGCGGCACTTCGCGGTGCATGCGCCACTGGGACGAATTGTCGATCACAATTGCGCCCGCGGCCGCAATCTTGGGCGACCATTCCTTCGACACGGTCGAACCCGCGGACATCAGGCAGATATCCGTTCCGGCAAAGTCGTAATAGTCGAGCGCCTTCACCTTGAGCCTGCCGTCGCCGAACGAAACATCGACGCCTGTCGAGCGCGTCGAAGCCAGGGCGACGACTTCGCTCGCCGGGAAGCGGCGTTCAGCCAGAATGCTCAGCATTTCCCGGCCGACATTGCCGGTAGCGCCGACGACTGCGACTTTGTAGGCCATGACGTCCTCTTTCTGCCGGGGAGCGAAGCCTCGCCGGGCGGCGACACATATAGCAATGGCTGGCGCCGCGAAAGGGCTGGCTTTGCCTCAACCGCAAGCCTGGCAGCGTCTTCCCGAAGTCGGCCACCGTTGACAAATCAGCGATTCACACTGGGTTGTAAGCGTTTACGATGGTATAGTGAATTCGGGGTAAGACGTAGCACCTGCCTCGGCCGCGAAAGCGCGGGGCTCTCTTTCGGAACGGAGTTCGATGCGCAAAATCGTTAAGACCGGCGCGGCGGCGCTGATGCTCAGCTGTATGGCGGGACAGGTGTTGGCGGCTACCGCCGCCGGTTGCGCCCGCCCTGCCGATATGACGGCGATCAAGGCCGCCGCAGTCCAGCAGCGCTTAATGGTCGCCGCTCTCTCCTGCGATGCGGTGCAGCTCTACAATCAATTCGTCACGACGTACCAGAAGGACCTGCAGGCCTCCGACCGCGCGCTGCAGAATTTCTTCCGCCGGCTTAACGGCCGCACCGGGACAGAGGACTATCACGCCTTCAAGACGAAGCTCGCCAACGCATCCTCGATGCAAAGCATCGGTAACATCACCATCTATTGTTCCAGCGCCAAGGATGCATTCGACTCCGCCTTGAACTCGGCTAAGACGACGCTCGCCGCCTTCATCTCGGACCAGAAGACCTCGGTAGACGACGCCTATACCCCTTGCGGCCCGGGTGTCCTCATTGCCGATGATTCGACCCCACCGACCGATGCGCCGGTGCCCCATTTCAAGCCTGGGACGATCATCTTATGGGGCACAGGCGTAACCGTCGCCTGGGCGAAATAGCCGAAACCGTTCACTCTCCTCCAGCGACTTGCGACTAATAAGGCGCCAAAGAAAAAGGGCGGGCACGAAGCCCGCCCTTGAAGTCTCCAACCAGGATTCTATCGGCCGAGATCGATCACGGCGCGGCGGTTCTGCGGTTCGCGGACACCCGGCCCCGTGGGCACCAGAGGATCGGAGAAGTTCCGGCCCACTGTCATGATGTCGTTGGCGTTGAGACCTTCGCGGACCATTTCGTCCTTGACGCTCTGCGCCCTTCTTTCCGACAGGCGCTGATTGTAGGCCATGGAGCCAACCGTGTCGGTGTGGCCGGTCACGACAACCCGCACCATGCCGCTGGTCCGAGCCGTCTGCACGGCCTGCTGGACGACCTGCATCGCCTCGTTCGTCAGGTTCGACTTGTCGAAGTCGAAGAAGACAATGAATGTCCTGACCGCAGGTGGAGGCGGTGGAGGCGGCGGCGGTGGAGGCGGCGGCGGTGGAGGCGGCGGCGGCGGAGGCGGCGGCGGAGGCGGCGGAGGAGGCGGGGGAGGAGGTGGTGGTGGTGGCGCAGGCGGTGGCGGCGGTGGAGGAGGCGCCTGCATGAACCACCTGATATTGAACATTATGTTGTGCGAATTCGCATCGTCGTAAGAGATATTCCCTGCGGACGTACCAAGCGGGGAATTATAGGCGTGTGTGGTGGAACCGACTGACACATAGCGATAATCGAGCTGCAGATCGATCTGCGGACTTACCGACCAGATCACGCCCGCGATCAGTTGATATGCGAAGGCGGTGTCGCCCTTGCGGTTGGATTCTGCGGCATCCTGATACGTGGTGAGGACGCGCCCGGCACCTGCGCCGGCGCCTAACGTGAAGCCGAATTGCGGGGTCATCGGAATGTCATAGGCTACGACGCCCATGACGGTCCCGACCGTCACATGTCCGCTCGGGTTGGAAATGGCGATGCCGCCCGCGCCCGTTGCGCTTTTTACGTCATAGCTGCCATAGCCGTCTTCCAACTCGAGCCGCATACCGGTTGGGAATTTGAAGCCGGCGGCAACATCGAATCTCGCGTTATTGTCGAAGCTGATTCCTCCGCCTGAAAGGCCGCTGGAGACTTTTGTGTCGATCTTCTGAAGCTGGCTCCAGCCTGCACCCAAGCCAAGGTACCAGCCGTCGTTAGCAGCTGCTGGAGTTGCAAGGGCGAGGAACGAGGTGCCCGCTAGGGCAATGGTACTGATTTTCATTTCAACTATCCCCATTTTCAAAATAGCGATGGCCGGCGTGAATGCGCACGGACACTGCCGTGTTCCACGCCATGAAGGCCAGGAACCCGGGCTTAACGATAACGGACGCCGCGAGTTCCTCTCGGCCAGAGGAATTCTGCCGAGGGCTAATTTTTTTTCTCAGGTGATGCTTTGAGGCCACAAGGGCCGCCTGCAGTCAGCTTCGGCGGCGCTGTTCGGACAACTCACAAATGAATGAAGGACTCGCTTTCAAAACAAAGGCATAGCGCCCTGGCCACACGCTCAGGCTGCAGCCACTGTCGGCAACGGTGCCTGCCTCCAGCCAATTTAGAAGCTCATCGCGCGGCACCACGTGAAAGAGGTTCAGCCAGCCACGCAAAGCGCGGGCGGCAATCCCCCACATCCCGGCGAGGTCGCCGAAATCCACAACGTGAACAAATCCTCGCGGTTCAACGCAAGCAGCCGCTCGATCCAGAGCAAGCCGCCAATCGGGAATCATGGACAGGCTATAAGAGAAGATTATATGGTCGAAAGGTTCATCCCGCCCGAACAGCCCGGGCGACAAGTCCTCGGCAAGTGCGTAGACAAGCGTAACGCGGTCCGAGAGCTGCGCGCGCTCTACGGCTTCTTTCGCCGTTTGCAGCATTTCGGCCGAGGCATCTAAACCGTACAGTCTGGTACCGGGATAGAGTTGCGCGATACGGATCAGATTTCGCGCGGTTCCGCAGCCGATTTCGACGATGCTGTCCCCAGCCTTGGCCGTCAGGTCCCTTACCATGCGGTCGCGGCCAAGGAGATAATATTTGCGCGTGAAATCGTAGAAGTGCCGTTGATGGCGATAGACTTGATCCATCAGTGCGGCGTGATGACCTTGGCTGTCTTTCAAAGGCGTGCCGTTCAAGAAGCCCTTCGCCTCGTATACACGTGAAAGCCACCGTAGATGGAAGAGCGGTCACGGGCGTGAAATGCCTTGCTCTCTTCTTCCAGATAAATCCAGTGCGCCAGCAGCGCAGGGGGAAGCTTCTTCGCCAACGGCGAATCCTCGCCCGCGGTGCGGAAGATGACACGCGCATCCTGCTCGTTGGCAGTGCGGTCGATTTGGGTCCAGAGCGCAGTCATCTGCTCGGCGGTCATCCAATCCTGCGCGTCCAGAAGAACGTAACGATGCAGCGAACGGGCCGGCTGATCCGCGAGAAAATCCGTCATCGACGCATGACGCACTTCCACTCGGTCTACGCGCGATTTGATCGCGGCATAATTCTCCTGCCGCAAATAGGCGGGAACCGCCTGACGACCTTCGATGTCGTAACCCCGCCCGAATGCCTGCCAGGCAAAGTAATTATCGGCGATGGGAAAGTCACAGGCGAGCCGCTCCACGCGTTGGCGCAGGGTGGTGACGGGATTACCGTCCGCGGACGAGGCGACCAATTCGTCATATTGGGCAGGGGGAATGCCCAAGCCGTAATAGGAAACCGGCATTCGGGAGAGAAAGCGCACCAACCTGTTGTCGAACAGGGGGGCGATCGTTCGTTCGAATACAGCGCGTTGTTCGGCGGCATCGCGGGCGGTCAGAATATCCTGGAGTCTCTTGCCGTGCAGTCTCGCGACCGCGTGGAGAACTCCGATGAAACGCCCGAGCAACCCATACCGATAAAGGTTGCGGGCAAACATGTTGATTCGCCGCCCATGCAGCGGCATACGCCGTTCCCAATAACGCCGCGTCTCAATGTCCAGTCTTCCGGCCAGGAAATTGTCGAACACGACGCGGTTCGCCTTGTCCTTGGCGACGCCGAAGAAGCGGAAGAAGGAATCGTAGTCCGGAAGATGCTCTAACGCCTGCAATTTGAGGCGGGTAAGCGCCACGTGATTGGGATTGAGATCGACGGCGATAATTTGCCTCGGTCCCGCCGTGAGATAGTTCAGGACATTGCATCCACCCGAGGCAATCGTGATCAGCCGATGCTCCGGCCCGAGCATCAAAGCTTCCAGATCAACAGCGGGATCTTCCCAAATCTGATTGTACACGAAACCCTTGAACATCAGGGTGAACAGGCGCTCCAAGGCGCCCCGTTTTGTGGTCGCAGGCCGCTGATGGGCGGCGCGTTCGAGAAGCACGTTTCCCATGCAACTCTTTTCCCGTTCGCGCGGGCAGGAGGCAAGAGGAATTTGGCGTTGGCGGCATTCAAACAGGGGATAGATGAGGCGGCTTGTGCCAGGGAAACGGCACCTCTAAGGAGGACGTATGGAAAATCGTGCCCCGACAGGCTCGGAATCCGCAGTCCCCCGCGAAGACGGAGCACGGGAAGCCCTGGCTTCGCTGCTCTCGCTACTGGACCTCGAAGCGATCGAAACCGACATTTTTCGTGGCCTTTCACCCAAGGATCGGTGGCAGCGTGTATTTGGCGGGCAGGTTCTTGGCCAGGCGCTGGT
>CAZBRO010000047.1:0-20150 GCA_964494505.1 uncultured Bordetella sp. | reverse complement strand
CTCTAGCTGACAGCCCCTGGTAGGTTATTGACATTTGTCAATCTTCCTCGCGCGCGTAGGCAAGAACGTCAGCCACTCCGGTTGCCGCCGCGAGCGCGATGATGAAATTGCGCTTGCGCGTCCTGCTTCGTCGTCATCCTGACCGCGAGCGTTCCCACAGCGATCGCGGTGTTCATTGCGCTGCGCCGCGCGCGGCCAGCGGTGGCGCTCGTGGTGGCGCTCGCAACGCTCCTAGACTTGCCGCGATTGGGCCGCATCGCGGCGTAACCCCTTACGTGGCGTGGCGGTACTGTCACCGTCAAAGAAGTCCCCGTGACCGTCCCTGCCCCTCGGATTAACTTCGGAAAACATGTGAGAAACTTCGCCCCGCAATCACGATCTTTTGGCTCGGTTACAACGCTCAGCGAATGCTCGGGGAGGCAGAGTCCGGGCGGCTCGACATTCGGAACGATCGCATCCCAAATCATCGAAAACACAAATCGATCCCGCCCCCTGTTAAGGCCACTGACGGAGTGAGGGCTGATCCATGCATACGAACCTGAAATTGCGGCTTTGGGGCACGGCGGCAATTTCTGTAGCGGTTGCGGCAATTTCGGGCGCAGCACCTGCTCAAACCCAGAACATTCCTGCGCGCATCCGGGCCCAAATCGACAAGATCGAAATTCAGGCGAATGGCACCGCCATCGAAACGATTCACAATGAGACACAGATTCTGACCGCCGCCGCAATTACGCAACTGGCGCAACTGCCGATCGGCTACATCGAATCCATGCAGGATGTCGATATTGTCGAGGCCTACACGCAGAAAGCGGACGGCCGGAAGATCGCAGTCGATAAGGGCGCAATTATCACGCGCCAGCCGCCGGGCGCGTCGCAACTGCCGATGTTTTCGGATGCCAAGCAACGGGTGATCGTGTTTCCGAATGTCGAGCCGGGCGACACGGTGGTGTACACCGCACATCGCCGGGATAAGAGCGCGATGTTTCCGGGGCATTACCTCCGGGCGGGGCTGCGCGTCATGGCCGAGGCGGTGCGCTGGGGCAAGCGCGGTACGCGGGTCAACACGATCAGTCCTGGCATCATCGTAACCCCGCTCGCCAAGGACGAACTGACCGGCCCGCGTGGTGCAGGGTATCGGCGGATGATCGAATTGTCTGCCGCCGGACGCGCCGGGACGCGTGACGAGGTTGGAACTGTTGGCGCGCTGCTGATGGGCACGGATGGCGGGTTCATCACCGGCAGCGACTTCCTGAAGGATGGTGGGGTCACCGCTGCCTATTGGTACGGTGAACTCGCGCCGAAGTGACAATACTTGGCAGCATGCGATCACGACGCCCCCCAACGTCGGGATAGTGTATCGAAGCGCAATGCGGACCGAGCACCAAGTGATGTGACCCTCGCCGGTCAGGTCTTCCGCGAGGTCAATGCTGCCGGGCCCAAGCTCGATCTTTGTTCCGGCGATAAGTTCGACCTCGCCGTGGCCGCTCAACGTGATCACATCTGGCGGCGCGGCGAATCTCCGCACCCGCACCCGCCATCAGCCTGAAGCCGTCAGTGCCGCGGGGTCCGAATTTAACCTCGATTTCCCACCGACGCGACCGTGCGAATTTCTGTAATTTGCGTCTGCGGTTCGGACTTATGCCTCATCGCTGCACCCATCCGAACCACCGAGCCACTGAGACATGAACAAGGCGGGCCGGCTGGCACCGATGTGATTGCCGGCAATGGGTGCAACAGTTTCCGCTCGAATGACCGTAACCGGAAAACAATGCTCTTGGTTGGGCAGATGTCACCGAGATTGGGGAACCCCAATGTGTTGGTAATTCGGAACCAATGTAGAGCGGGTGCGGCGCCCATAAGTAGACAACCAAGGCCAAGGCATCGTGAAGGCAATTTACGATGCCGTTCGCGCTACACTGATTCTCAGAGGAAGGATTTCTCTTTGCATCATGACATTGCTTAGCCGCGAAAAAAAAAAGGCCCGCGGTGGGAAGACCGCGGGCCTCAATCAGCCTGCGACTTGGAATCGCCGGCCTCAATGTGATGTTCCAGGAATCCGAAGTACCAGAACATCGAGATCAAGGTGTAATAGCAAAGTATGGCAAATATGTCTCATGCGGAACGTGACCTGAGCGTAATGATATCCCAACTTTAAAGTTTCTATTTGATGTGGAAGTGTTCGCGCCAAAGAGGAAGCGTCAATTACAAATGCGACGTGCGCGCGAAGCGCAATCGGACCGTAGGGACGGGCTAGAGGGGATGCTAAGCCCGGTGTGTGTGAGTCCTTAGGATTTCTACCACAACGTGAAAGTGCCGATCACGGCACACGGGGAGATATTATGAATCCGACAACGGGCAAATTCGCGGCCCTGATGGGATCCGCATCGCTTATCACATTGATCAACGCCCTTCCGGCACAGGCGCAGCAGATGACTGCGCAAGCGCAGATGGCGCAAGCGCAGCCCGAAACGGCGCCGGAGCAAGTCCTGATCACCGGCTCGTTGATTCATGGCGCTGCAGCGGTCGGCGTCCCTGTGACCAATCTGGGCTCTCAGGATTTCACTGAGACCGGCAACGTCACCATCGGCGATCTCTTTCGAACCGTTCCTTCCGCCAACGTCGCGC
Source organism: uncultured Bordetella sp. (assembly GCA_964494505.1). Taxonomy (GTDB): domain Bacteria; phylum Pseudomonadota; class Alphaproteobacteria; order Micropepsales; family Micropepsaceae; genus CAIYRG01. The sequence continues at coordinate 17,525 of CAZBRO010000047.1, read as the reverse complement.
CGGGGCCGTCCGCGGTCAATTCCAACGGCCATCAGGAACGCGAGACGCGCGTCAATATCCGCGGCCTCGATCAGACCGGTCCGCGCACACTGTTGATGGTCGATGGCGTGCGCTTTCCCCCGCAAGCTGACGGTATTTGTGCAATCGACCCCTCGATCATTCCGGCACTTGCGCTGGATCGAGTGGATATCCTCGCCGACGGCGCGTCGGCCACTTACGGGTCGGATGCCATAGCCGGAGTGATCAATGTCGTGCTCAAGCGCGGATACGATGGCGCGGTCACCTTGCTGCATGTCCAGGCGCCGGCAGGCGGCGGCGGCGTACAGTATCAAGCGTCGCAATTGTACGGCCGCACCTGGGATGGTGGTGATCTAACCTTGACCTATGAATGGATCGATGAGGGGATGGTCCCGGGCAATTCCCACTCGAAATACACCGCCAATTACACGCCTTGGGGCCTGGACAATCAGATTCCGCTCGCCTCATCGATACCGGGTACGATTTCCACCGGCGCGCCGTCGAGCAGCACCGTAAACTGCACCAATTGCTGGGCCATCCCCCACGGTGTCGGAACTAACTTCCCGGGCGGTCTGGGCCCGACCCTTCCTTCGAGCGCCGCCACGATCAACTGGGCGGCTTTCAGTGCGAATGCGGGCAATCAGGGCACTCAAAATGTAATTGATCCTTTGAAACAAGCGTGGGAATTGGCGGCCCAGCAGAAAAATTCCTTTGTAGCCACCTTCGACCAAAGGGTAGTGCCCGGAATTTCCTTCTTCGCCACCGGCTTCTATAGCAATCGCAGGGTCCAGGAATTGTCTCCCGCATTTGCTGCCGGAGGGTTCATAAACGACATAAAGACCTTCGCCGTACCCACAACCAATCCCTATTATCCGACTAACGCTCCCAACAATTTGCGTGTTTCCTATGATTTTGCTCACGAGGTTCCGACCAACACTCCGGCCTTTGAACTGTCATATCGTTATCAGTACGGTTTGAACCTCGACCTTCCGGGAGGTTGGAGCGGGCAACTGTTTGACTCCCGTAGTTATGAGTCCAACCAAGTCCAGAGAAACATTGTCAACGATAATGCCGTCAACGTCGCGCTCGGGAGCACGGTGGGTGGCGTCACCAAACCGGCCAGCGTCCCCTACATAAACCTGTTCTGCGATGTGACCCAGTTCCAGTGCAATTCTCCCGCAACCCTTGCCTACATCCAAGCTCTGTCCGAAGTCGGCGACAGATACAGCATCGAGGAAAAAGGGGCGCGCTTCGACGGCCCACTGTTCGACCTCCCGGCTGGACAGGTCAAAGCGGCCGTTGGCGGGACGTACGAATCGGATAACGTCTTTGCCTTTACCGGTAATAATGCCGGCGCGCCGGCAGGTACGCCTTTTTCATTTACCAACGATTCGGAGCCCTACCAAGTTTGGGCGGGCTACACCCAGGTCGACGTCCCGGTGTTCGGAGACAATTTCAATCTTCCGCTGTTCCGCAAGCTCGATCTGGAACTCTCATGGCGGCATGACCAATACAACGGCACGCTGAAGGGCGGCACCAGCAATCCCAAACTGGCCTTCACGTGGGTAGTGGACGATATGCTCGGCGCCACCATTCGAGGCTCTTGGGGAACATCCTTCCGCTTCGCCAATGCCGGCGAATATTCCACCGTGCTCAGCGACGCCAATCAGTTCTGGAACCTGCCCAGCGAGTCTACCATCGGCATTTCATGCACAAATGGCGCACCGGCTGCGGGCAGCACCGCAGCGGTGCTGGCCGCGGCAGGTTTTGCCTGCGGCTCGACGAATGCTGGCGGCGTCACCTGGGCCGGCGGGCCGCACCCTGAATTGCGGGGCTACGTCAATGCCGCTACCAACCAGGTCACATCGCGCGAAGGCGGAACGGCGCTCGCGCCGGAGAAATCGATCAATTATAGCGTCGGCTTCGAACTGGCACCTACGGTGTTCCTGCGCGGTCTCGATGTGCAGGCAACCTGGTACAGTGTCAAGGTCAACAACACGTTGTTGGCATTCACCGCAACATCGTCAAACAATCTCGCCGACCCGCTACAACGGTTCCACTTCATCGTGCCAAGCGACCTTGGATGCCCCGTGGCGGCAAACGCCAATCCTGCGACCTGCGCACCATTCGAAAAAATGGTCCAGGCCGCGCTGCTCGATCGGAACAGCACCGAGCCTGTCAGCCAACTGACCAACATCTATTGGATCAGTGACGGGAGTACGGTTGGGGCGGGGTTTCTCAAAGTGCAAGGGATCGACTGGAACGCAAGCTACAATTTCGATCTGGGTGACTTTGGCGCATGGAACACCGGCGTCACCGGGACCTACTACCTGCACCGATATAGCCAGACGCTGTCAGGTGGCCCGGTGATCGATCTCTTCGACCAGAACATTCAAGGAGCGGGAGGTATCGCGCAGAACGGCGTGGAAACGCTGCCCCGATTCATTTACCGGGCCCGGCTCGGCTGGAGCAATGGCCCATGGACCGTTACCGGATTTGTGAACCATATCTCGCATTATTACGATACGTGGCCCGTCCCACCTAACGTCAACAACCAATGCACGGTCGCCGGCGGCACCCAAGGGGGTGGCTCGCTTCCATGCGCCATCGGCAATTGGAGCAATATCGAGCCAGCTTGGTACACGTTTGATTTGTCCTTGGGCTACAATACCGGCGACACGCCCGCCAACGACTATCTCAAGAACATTACTGTTCAGCTCACCGTCCAAAACCTCATGGGCATTCACGCCCCATTCCAGTACGGTCCAAGCACCAGCACACGAAACATTTCTGGTTACGATATCCTCAAACCCGATACGGGCCGCGTCATCGGGCTCACTTTGCTTAAGAACTGGTAATCGCGCGCGTCATTGGCCGGCGCTCGAGCAGAGAACTCGCGCCGGGCGGTGTCTTTGTTCGCCCGCGCCATTGCCGCCCGCCGTCAGGGAGGGCCCGGCAAGGCCGGAGATTCTCATCTGATCCGGTCTAAGAAACGGGCTGCCCCCAACAGTGCGAAAAATCCACCCCGAAGTGATCCAAAAACGGAGAGCACCTCAGTCGAGGGCCGGACTCTAATCCTGCGTAGCGGAAACTCTCAGAGCTGGTCAGGTATAGCGAACATGACCGCCGGCGATCGTGCCGGCGGTCATGTCGATGCATGCTTTGGTTAGGCAGTGGTATCCACGAGGCTCCCGACGCCAGGAGCGGTTGCCGATTTTGAAACGCCTTTGTCGTCAGAGTCGCCGTCATGGTCTGGCCCATGAGCGCTAACGCTCTCAGGCGGCTTGCCCGTTGCTACGACGTTGGGCATGGAAGCTACGCTTGCGATCTGCATCCTTCTCTCCGTTCAGGTTTGGACGCCGGTGAAATATGCGGCTCAAAGGATGAAGAAACTCTCGCTCCGGGACATTTATAATCAAACTCGGTACGTCTACACACAACTCCACACCGTTTGACCGGTAGAGTGCATCTCTGTTTCCATGGAAGATGATTTGTGGAACACGTCAAAGGACAATGCGTGGATCAGTCGTCGGCATTAGTCACGAACTTTCTCAAATCGTGGAGGGGTTCCTCGTTAGCGCTCTGCTGCCAGGCAACGGGCAGCGAGAGTATGGAAGCATAAGCCCTTGATCAGACTTCTTTTGATCGAAGATACCGCCAATGCCGCATCATGGCGAGATACATTAAGGGGCCAAGGATATGCCGTCGATCACGTAAAACACGCCAGTGATGCTTTCCTGCTTGAAAAGCCCAATTCATATGACGTTGTGGTCGTCGATTGCGCGGCGCCCAGCATCGATGACCTTATCTTCAGCAAGACCTTCCACAAGGAACGACTGACGCCGCCTGTCGTCTTCTTGACAGGCCGGAGTAGCGCTCTCGACGGAGTGAATGGCGGCGGCGACGATTATGTAATGAAAGAGGCCACGTTTCCCGAGCTAATTGCCACTCTAGCCGAGTTAAACAAATCATAATCCCATCCTTTTTCGCGAAGTGCATGTTCGGCATCGTCTATTGATTCGACAACGTCGTACCATGCGCCGGGCAGGACCCACAGCGTCGATGTGGATCCTGTAGTTGCGACCGGTTCATAGCTTCTTTTCGCCAGATCCGATGTCAAACGTGCGGGAAGAGACCTGCCAAAGACGGAATAAGCTTAGCGGCCGCTGTCGCAATCATCGTATGTACCACGCCCGCACGCGCTCGCGTTTCAGGAACGCCTCCGCCTGGGCCCCTTGCAGAATCGCCAGCGTGGCGATGATTCCGGCCTGGACACATGTGGGGGCAGCAACGGTTACTGACCGAAGCGGATCGGCCACCGGCCATCCTGTACGTGGATCCAGAACGTGCCCGTAACGAACTCCATCCTTTAGAAGAAAGCGTCGGGCGTCGCCGCTCGTGGCGATTGCACCGTCCTGTATTTCAAGCATTCCCTCTGCCTGACCGGCTCGATCGACCGATTCGATGGCGACCGTCCAGGAAAAATTGCCCAACCGCGGACCGGAGACGCTGAGGTCGCCTCCGAAATTCACGAGGGCCGGCTGGTTTGTTTTTTCGCGGATCGATTGCAATGCCCGATCAACCGCGTATTCCTTTCCCAAGCCCCCAAGGTCGATTTCCGCCCCGGCCGGCAGCCTTATGATAGGTGGTTCCCAGGAAACCCTTTCCCAGCCAACAAACTTTCGAAGTCCGTCGACCTCCTCGTGCCCTGGAACACGATCTGAGCCATCGAAGCGCCACACTCTGCGCAATATGCCGGACGTTATGTCGAACAGTCCGTTGCTCAGCTCGAAGCAATGCGCCGCGAAACTCAAGATCTGCGCGGTTTCCTCGTCAACCTGGAATTCCTTTCCGGCGTTGGCGTTGATCCGGCTGACTATACTGTCCGGCAGGTACCGGCTGAACTTCGCTTCAATCCGCCGTGCCTCATTCTCAGCAGCCCGGAATGCCTGCTCGGCGATTTTGGCATCGTCCGTTTCTATCCTCACTTCGCACGGTGTCGCCATGGCTTGGAATGAATGTCGATAATCCGTTCCGAAGCGCTCGAAAGCGGTTCCTGTGCAGAGCGGCATTCGTCTCTCCATATTCAGGCAACCTGCCATTCTGCTGCGTGCGATTTGCGGTGCGGTTACTATTCTGTTCAGTCAAAATTCCAGGAATATCCCATCATCACGTACGCGGCGTTGACACCGGTGAACAGATTTTGCTGTTTGAGCTGCCCTATCGCATCGGCGGGGTGACCGTTGCCGGTCTGCTGATAATACGCGCCGAGAACGTACAGTTCTGTGGAACGCGTAAGAGCGACGCCTATCTTCAATCCGTAGGTGAGGCCGACGAATTGTCCCAGCCTTGGGTCTGACGACGCATATTCGGGAAGCGGTTGTCCGCCGACGAGGTAATTTCGAAAGAACTTCGCAGCCGACTGCGTGGACCACCGTAAGTCCGGCTCAATGTAAAGAGAGCCAGCCAGCCGCACGCGGTCCGACAATTCAACGGTTGTCGCCTTTATCCCCCAGCTATCGATGAAGTAGCGGGCGGAAAGGGTCGTCACCGACGGACCGAAATCGAGCTTGTTACTGAAAAACACGCTCTGGCTTTGGCGCAGGCTCGGGCGGCTTTCATATAGATAGCTGCTGGGCTCGCCCGTAACAGGATCCACCACCGAAATGATTCGATAGGGATCGTTTTGATATCCATTGGAAAGATCGTAGGAATAGTTCAGTTGCAGTAACCAGTTTCGGGTCATTACCTCAGTAAGACCAAGCACCACGTCGACTTGCGACCTGCCGCGGGACGAGATGCTTTTCCATTGCGGCGCCATCACCGAGAGGCCGGCTGGCACGCCGCCATAGGGAAACGACGAATCGTTTTCATAATTGATGGCGAGACTCGTCGTTGTATTGTTCAGATTGAAGGTCTGGGCAATGTTGGTATTGAGAGAAATCGATCGGTAGTCATGCTCTACGGAATACGCGGCCCCCGCGCCGACCAAGGAAATTCCGCCAAGCGGTTGTGAATATCCAATGCTTCCGGCGTAGCGCTGATCCCGGAAACCACGGTCCACGGGCAATTGATTTGGCGCAGTTGTGTACTGTCGGGCCGCAGCGGCAACTTGGCCTGGTGTTGGAGGCAGTTGAATGATCGTGCTGCCGCCGGACGCGCTTGTGACGGTAGCGGTGGAGCCAGTTGCTTTCAGCGGCGTGACAAATGTCTGGGTCTGGTCGGAGGGAACAGCGCCGTTGGGCGTCGCGCCGGTAACGCTGTCAGCCATGAATCCCAAGGTCAGAGCCTGCCCGTTGGGGCCACGAGCCGTATATTGACCCTCAGGTTCAATAGCTCGTACCCGGCCATTGGCTTCCTGGTAGAAGAGGATAGCCGTATCGATTTCCTTGGAGGTCGGCACTTCGCCTCCCGGGTCGTTTGAGCTTGGTTGCATGAGCGGCGGCGATTGCCCGTAAGCACGGTCCCCCAGTGTTGCCGAAAGCAATCCTAACGAAAGGGTAGCGAGAGTCTGGCAAAGTCGGCCATTGGTGTTTGGCGACCTCAATTGCACCCACAACCCCCGCCGGCAAATCCACGCCCACCGCTGGCGGCTTCCTTGCTGAAGTAGATGTGATCCTCGGCCGCAGTTTGCAGCGGATAGGAGTTAACCTGCATTTCACGGCGGGCCAGAAGATCTCTTTCCCATGGTTGAGGACCTAACGGAGCGCAGCTCAGCATCGTTGTTGCGGCAACAAGCATAAGAAGCGGACGCGTGCCAATCCGGATTGCGGTCGAGGTGGTATTGTCAGTTCGTCTTGTCATCGAGAAGCTCCCGAACGTGCGACAGATATTGCGTCTTCCGATCGACATAGAACCCGCTGTGAACGTAACGGGTTTTGCCATCGCGACCGATGAGAATGGATGTGGGCATGTCCTTCAGACCGTACTGCCGGGCAATCTGTCCCTCGGGGTCGTAGATGATCTTGAAAACGGGAAGTTTGTTGGAGAGGAACCGTTGTGCGAGTTGCCCGTCATGATCGACATTTACCGCGAGAACGACGAGCCCCTCGCCTGCGTAGATGCGCTGTATGTCGTTCATCCATGGAAATGATTGCAGACAGGGGGCGCACCATGAGGCCCAAAAATCGAGGTAGACGACCTTCCCGCGATATTCGCTGAGGTCCAGGACTTGAGCGGGAGCGCTCTGTGCGGCTATGGGCAATGCCACAGCAAGCAACATCAGCGCCGCGATTTTGCTCGCATGATTCGCGACCTTTTTGATTTTGAGCATATTTCCAATCCGTCCATAAATTTGCGAGCAACTGGGCGAAGATTCCATGCTTGGCGAACGCGAACTGCGACACATCCATCATTGCAAGTGCGCAAAATGATAAGCCACTCGATATCACGAGGCCTTGCGCTCAAATGTAGAATTGCGTGGAGAAGTAAGGAGGCCCGTCAGCGAACGCGAGGCTGCGAGATCAACCCGCGGCCGGAAGCCGCCAAGTGTACGGAGCATCTGGAGGGGAGAGATCGCTCAATATACTCGGCGGCTGGCGCCACGCCGCTGGCGCGGGAGTAGTCCGGTCCGCAACCCCGATCGCGTCAATTTACCGGGTTGTGTGGAGATAGGCGCACGAATATGGAGTGTCACGGCACCTGACTTTGTAGTGGCACTTTTTCAATCCCGTGCGACAGTTGCTCATCCGACTGACGCCCATTCTCTTCCGTCGTGGGCGCCGCAGAGGGAAGTTCCATCTCTATGATCAGACCGTGCGGATGGCTATTGCGCGCGCAAACAGACCCGCCATGGAAGCGAATTACACGTTCGCAAATGGACAGTCCAATCCCCGTACCCCCGGTCTCACGGGCCCGAGCTTCGTCGACGCGGTAAAACGGTTCAAAGAGATGACCGAGTGCAGCCTCGGGAACTCCAAGGCCTTTGTCCTGCACTTGAATGCAAACCACTCGATCGCTTTTCTGCGCGAGTATGACATCAACCGAAATGCCATCGCTCGTGTAGAAGAGCGCATTTCTTACCACATTCTCAATCGCCCGCCGTAGCAAATCGCCGTTCCCGATAACTGTGATTGCATTGTTTGGCATCCGAAAGACAACGTCGGAACTCCTGGAAGGCTTTTCAAAGCGCGCGTCTGCCACGATCTGAGCGACGAGTGCGCGCAGATCAATCTTCGCGAAGTCTGGCGATGCTGCACTTCCTTCGAGCTTTGCAAGAGTCAGCAGTTCACTCGCCAACGCGGAAATATTTTCAATCTCTGTCTCGATACGGTCGAATTGCTTGGGCGTATTTTGCTCCGGGGCTCTCCGGGCCAATCCGAGCGCCATACTCAGACGTGCCAGGGGTGATTTTATTTCGTGGGAAATATCCCCGATGAGCCGCTGTTGGGCATGTAGGGCCGATTTCAACTCTTCGGTGCGGACCGCAATTTTGCCTTCCAGCGTTTGATTAAGCGCGGCCAGGTCGCGGACGAACTGTTCCCGCTCGCGCGTGGTCTGCTCAAGCTTCTCGGTCATAAGATTGAAGGACTGTGCGAGCGAGCCAAGTTCGTCCGACGAGTTTACCGGAACACGAGCGTCAAGCTTGTCGGTATCGGCAATTTCTTTCACCACGCGGGTTAGGTCCGCGATGGGGGCCGTCAGGCGGTTGGACAGCCAGCGGCCCAAGAAAATGATTGGAATGCCCAGAAACGCACCGAGCAGGACCAGTTCCATGACTACTCTGCGCAGCGGACCGGTAGCGACATCGGCCCGATGCATAGCCACGACTTGCCAGTCTTTGATAAGCGGTCCGCGTCCGATGGCTGAGCGCCCAATGACGAACGCCTCGTTTGTTCTTCCCCCCGGTTGAACGCGGCTCGTTGCGGGCACGCCCGTGATGGCATAGCGGTTGGTGGCCAGGATCCTCGCCGGGTCGTTTCTGTCCACAAGCACCATTCCAGCTTCGCCGCTGAGCAATAACGCCTCGATCGACGCCCAGGGGTACGTCATTACCAACGTGCCGGTCCGATAGCTCTTATCGAAACTCCCGAATACCGGGATCGCGAATACGACAGCTTGGCTACGGGTAATAGGGTCTGTTTCCCTATCCAGAAGGATCAACGCGTTTTCATTGTTCTGCCAGCCTGCGGGTATGCGATCGTTCAGTGTGATCGCACGAACGTTATTGGAGCTGGCAAGTCGCTTTCCGGTGGCGTCGAATGCATAAATGTCCCCGGGTAGTCCGTAGAGCCGCTTCAGGTCTTCGAGCGTATGGGACACTCGCTGATCGATGTCGCCCGAGACAAGATCGTTCATCACGTCCAGTTCCGACCATGCCGTGAGATCGATGGCAAGAGATCCGATTATGCTCGCAAGCTGTTCATACTTAAGCTCCGCGAGCTGATTCAGCGCGCTCGCGTCCGATTCGAGCATCGATGCGCGTACGCCGGAATAAACGACGGCCGCGGTCGCCACATAGGTTGCGAAGTAGATGGTCAGAAGGGCCGCTAACGTTCGTCGCGGAATCGAACGGATCAAGAAACCAATCACCGGGGATTCTCCAAGGTGTTGGAGTCAACGGACACGTGCCAGAACCTTCACATTGGTCGGCGCGATGGAGGCACTGATATATCCCACCGATCCGGGTACCTTTTGTACGAACGCAAGCATCGCCTGTTCGGATTGCTGGACGACCGGCGGCATCCTTCCCATAAAGTGCATCTGGTTCCAGTAGATGGTCAGACTGACACTATCTTCCTGCAATACGCTCAAAGTGAAGGTCATGCGCGCGTCGCTGTTGGCCTCGCGATTAACAGGAATGATGCGGCTACCGTCCGGCCAGGTGGTCGTTCTAAGCAGGTAGAAAGCCGCGATCTCGGTCACAGTTAACGGGGCTGTGACGCTCACCGACGGGTTGGCGATAATAAGGAGTTCCTCGGCCGCAGCCGGTCTGGAAATCAGAAGTCCGACAACCGCAACGAGAAGGGCCCGTCTTGTCACCGCAGGGAGCTTCAGAAAAGAACCGACCACGAAACATAGAGACCAGTCCGGTTTACCGGCTGCCCGCCTATGTTCTGGAGATATTCGAACTTGGCTACGAGTGCGGGATCATACTTATATGCGATCCCGAGCAGTACATCTTGCGCGGTCGAAGGGGCCGTCCGGTCCATGTATTCCTCGTACCATGAATACAGCGACCATTTTTCCGCCAAGGCGTAAGAGGCAGCTATGTAAGCCGCCCATTCCGTGTCCCGTGCATGGAGAACGCCATTGTCAGAAATGTCCGAGTACGTTCCCTCCCCCTGGAGCGTGAGTTTTCCGAAAGTCTCATGAAAATCGATCCCCATAAGCGACTGATTGACGCCTAAATTGTCCTTTGAGTGCTGGAACGAAAAGCCCACCTTGTCCAGCAATCCGAAAGGAAAGCTGACGTGCACCCCTTCAACTCCGCGGTACTGATGAAACGTGATCCGGGAGGGCCGTTCCGAAAACTCTCCGCTCGGTTGCCAATAAAGCTGTAGATTCGGAAAATTGCCGTTCGGATCGGTATAGAGGACCGAGACCCCAGTGGCGTATTCGCTGAAATTGCGGTAGGTGACCGCTGGGCGCGCCGTTGTCAGCACTAAAGGCGCCGCGTGAATTTCGTTCCATTCACCGACAGGGGCCAACATTTTCCCTAATCGTAACGTCACGCTCTCGGTTAAATAAGAATCGTTATAGAGCCGTTCCAAAACCAGATCGCCCGAGCCTCGCTCTTCTCCCAAAGAGCGGGAATGAAAGAAGTCAAAATCGGTCAGCTCGACCTCGGTAAACGGATTCAACCACTGTCCGATATGGCCAGTTACGAAAAGACTCAAATCATTCAAAACTAGAGACGTCTTTCCGTTTTCAGGAACATTCGCAACCAACTCGCTGTACCCCGCGAAGTTGAATGGTCCAATGTCCACCCCATGGCCAAGCTGATAATCGTCGTCAGCGCGGACTTGCCGCCCCGCAAAGCATAATACCGAAATAGCCAGAATAAGCTGCAATGAGGGACAATAGCGGCCGGCAATTCGTCGGTTAAAAAAGCGACGCCCTCCTCGACTTTTCGGGTATGGATTGGTCGCGCTACCGCTCATTGGAAAGCGACGTCAGTTCCACCTCTGTTTGTTGTGCAGATGGAAGCGCATAGATATAGCCGATATTACGGACCGTTTTGATCCGTTGGTCCAGATCGCTCTGTGGTCCCAATTTGCGCCGAAGCTTACTTACCAACGTGTCTACGTTGCGATCGACGGCACGAATGAGAGGCTGCCTTCCGAACGCCGCAGACGAAAGTTCATCGCGCGAAACGATCCGGCCGGCGTTACGTAGAAAATATTCCAGCAGATTGAATTCTGCTGTCGTGAGATCGAGCTTTTCTTCGTTGAACCACGCATTGCGGGACGCCGAATTCAGACGGATTTCACCCACTGTCAAGTCATTGACGGGAATCTGGGCATTGGAACTCGTCCGCCGCAAAACAGCACGAATACGCGCCACCAGCTCGCGGGGGTTTACCGGCTTGGAGACGTAGTCGTCGGCTCCAATTTCAAGCCCGAGGATCCGATCGATATCGTCGCCCCGAGCTGTCAACATGATCACCGGCACGTTGGAGGTCTGCCTAACCCGCTTCAGAACTTCAAAACCCGACAGCGCCGGCAACATGACATCCAGGACGATAAGATCGAACGCCTCAAAATTAATGCGCAGGCATCCGGGGCCATCATGGACCTTATCGACCGCGAATCCCTCCAGTTCGAGGAACTCACAAATCATATCCGTGAGGTTGACATCGTCATCCACAACCAAGACCCGATGCATCGCTCCCTCACTCCAACCACTTCGCTGCCGGGATTCATCGCAAAACTTCGCACGTCACTGGGCTGGTTTCTATCCGGTTAGCCTAGCGGACCTATGCGTGAATGGCTTCTCGCTCCAATGGCTTGCAAATGCGACCTCCAAATTGTCGCACGACCGCTTTACGACCCATTCAACAAAGGCAGTTCTCGCCAGACGACACCCTACTCCTTCCGGGCGAGCTTTCGACCCACTGCCGCAGCCGTGATTTTGGAGTTTTGTCGAGAACCATCGATTTCTATGTTTGGCGACAGCTGGCGCCGCCGCCCCACTCCGCGAAGTCCTTGCCGTATCCAAGCACAGAAGCGGTAGCTGCCCCCCCGTCTCGCCGGATGCCGGCTTATTACAGCGGCAACCTTGGACCAGTGACTTTTACCCCGCTCATTCCTCGACACGGCGCAAGCATGAACAAGTTTCCCTCACTTCTCCACGAGACTCCAAATTGGGTGCGTATCTCGCATGCTATCGATCACGAGTTACAGGAGCACGTCCCGCGATAGCTTCAAGCGAATGACGACCAATGATCTCAAGGAGCTTTCTTGATCCGACTTCGCCCGACAATTGCGCTCGCGCAAGCCGGCCTCCACTTCAAGCCGGGACCTCGTAAGATGTCCAGCCTCAACGGATTTTCTCGTTTGAATGCTGTGCTTCTAATCGCGTTCTCAATCGCTGCAGGAGCACTGGCTCCATCATTATCGCACGCAGCTAGTTCGAATCCTGCGGAAACGTTCGTTCAGCAGAGCATCGACAAAGTCTTTGCTATTCTCAACGACGCATCGGCTTCTGAGCAGCAGCGACGAACGCAATTTCGCGGGTTTATGCTCTTGCTCACAGATACGCATCGTATCGGCGCGTTCACCCTCGGCCGGTATGCGAATGATACATCCACAGAGAACCTAGCTGCCTTTGAGAGTGCCTTTACCGATTATCTGGTCGCTGTCTATGAGGCCAGGCTGACCAACTACAGAGGGCAGACAGTCAGAGTAAGCGGCTCGACGGCACGCTCCGAAGATGATGTGGTCGTGAACGCCGATGTGGTCAACCCGAAGACACAGAGCCCTGGGATCAAGGCCGCATTTCGCGTACGCAAGACGCTTGATGGACGCTCAGTCGTTACCGACATTCAGATTGAGGGCGTGTGGCTCGCCTTGAGCGAGCGGTCTGAATTCACTGCGTTCCTCCAACAGCACAGCGGCCGCATCGAGGACCTCATTTCCGAATTGAGGCGCCAGACACAAACGCTCATCCCGGCGTCAATAAGCCAATGACCATTGGGAAAGGAAAGCGGCCTCACATCGACAATATGACAATCAGAATCGCAATGCCAGAAAGCGGTCGTGGATGCGCAGCATGATGGTCGGAAGACGAGAGCCTTACCCGGGCGGAGGCACGAAAACGCGCTTGAGCGCGGGCCGGTGCAAATCACCTACTAACAATACGACCTGCACGGACACCAGGGGAGCTCGCAATCGCATAGAGGGTTCTATCAGCTGAGCGACAATACAGCCTTCACACAGCTCTCCCTTTATGCATCGGTCATCGCATCGATATGGCTGATAGAGAAGACAATCAGATCGGAGTCAGCAATCTCGAAACTGAAACACACATCAATAAACTCTCTGTTTATTATTTCAGCGTTGCCAATCCAAATTGTCATGATGACAGTGTGTCTGTGGCTGGCAGCATGGACCGCCAAAAGCAGTTGGGGATTGGTTTACCTACTACCGCACGCCCGTGGTCCACTAGTGAAATACTTACTTATGTTCATTGCACTCGATTTCCTGGACTACCTCTATCACGTTGCAATGCATTTCGTCCCTATCTTCTGGCGTTTCCACTTGGTGCATCACTCGGATCTCGTCGTCGACGTTTCGACTACTGTACGGGAGCATCCGGGAGAAACCGTGCTTCGGAATGTATTCCTGATATGCTGGGTTCTTCTCTGCGGTGCCTCTACTGAGATCTTGATTATGCGTCAAACTGCCGAAACCGTGGCAAATCTCCTTGCCCATACTTCGCTGCGCTTGCCGGCCCGGTTGGCGCGCGTGCTAGGTTGGCTATTTATCACACCCAACCTTCATCACGCCCATCACCACTTCCAAATGCCCTCAACAAATAGGAATTTTGGAGATGTTTTCAGCATTTGGGACCGGCTCTTCGGGACATTCATCGAGCTGCCGCGCGATGAAACGATTTTCGGTCTCGATACGCACATGGAGGGTACGATAGATGCGCGGCTTCTTGATTTTGTGTCGCGCGGCCGCCTCAGCCGCCTATGGCTGGCTTGATGTCGCAACGAATGGCGATGAAACCGCGTTCATCCGATGTTGTCGCCGGTATTTGCCGAAATATCTCACGTCGGGCCCTGAATGTTGGGCTCCTTGGGCTTGCTGCTGGGGGTGCGATTCCCGCGCGCGCTGAGACCACAGTGTTGAACGATTTGCTAAGGTACCGAGTCTCTCATTCAATATATGGCGATATTGGAACCTACGCCAACGAAGTCGCCAGGCAAGGTGATACCGTCATTGTTCGGACGACAGTGCGCCTTTTGGTTAGCTTGCTTGGAATCGCGCTGTACCGGGAAAATGCCGACCGGACAGAGCATTGGAGTGGCGATCGTCTGGTTACCTTTCACGGCGTTACCACCGAGAACGGTAAAACGACGAATGTATTTGGGGAGGCACGCGCCGATGGTTTTATTATCACCTCACCTCAGGGAATCGTTGTAGCACCGGCCAATGTGCGCCCATCGAATCCTTGGTCGGCGGGATTTCTGAATTCCGATACAATGATGCTATCCGATGTGGGGAGCGTCCAGCATGTGGTGATTGGCCCGCCGACGATCACCGTTCTAACAATAAATCGAAGTTCTGTTAGAACCAAGGAGTATCGCATCGTTGCATCACCAGCCTATAAAGTGTGGCTCAATGAACGTAATGTCCCTGTGATGTTTGCTGTGTACGACGATTCTGGATTGGTAACCTTCACCCTTCTTGGTTAGAGCCCAGGGCTGGTTTGGTGGAAGACCTGCGACTGTCGCGGTCATAAAGGGGTTGAAAGGAGCACGCCGCAAGCGCGGTCTGTTGCCCCGGCACAGGTCGTCACTGGATAAAAACTGGGCGCAAAATTATCTCCAACTAGCGGATTAAGAACGTAAGAAATCAGAAATTGCGGATGTTCAGTTGTTGTCAAGATTCTGGCTCGGAGTGAGATCTGTGTCTTGACCCGCACCGGATGTATTGGGGTCGCTTGCATCTGGCTCGTCCTCACTGGAAGGCGCGACTGGCTTCGGCTCTATGATCAGTGGCGGGTGGGGCGCGGGGTCGTCGAAACTGTTCAGCGAATCTCCCATAAGATCGATTTGCGTTCCGATACCGAGAGTTGGATAGGCACGAAGGACCACCCCGGCGGCAGCCGCGCATGCGCTGACAGTCTTTTCCTCCTGACACGCGCGCAGTGTCTCGGTCGTATTCTTCTGACCTTGTGTCTCCGTTTGTTGCTTTTGTTGAGCGTCCTGCAGTCTGATCTGCCGATCGATGTCTTCAAGGCTCGTTGCCCGCGCCTGATGCAGAGCGGGGGGCACAGCAAGTATTGCGCAGATCAATATCGTTCTTGGGCTCACGCCACTGGCCTTTATGGTGGCTCCGCGCAGAGCCGCTATGGATTGGGCGCAAGGTAAAGCGCACTCGAACCCATCTGCCGCGCCAACGCAGAGTTTCGATAGAATTCCTGTTTGAAGCTTTCGCGGTTGGGATAATCCGCTGGGACCCCGAGGTAAAAGATACCGTAGGTGCAAGCAGCGGCCTCGTAGGTGGCGCGCACCGAGCCGGCGGCGGCTTGGTCCTTGACGGCGCGGCATTCGCGGTTGACGCGGTCCGTTAGGGTTGCGGCGAGCGCTTGTTGATCTGCTTGCGACAATTGCGAATAGGACGGCGAACCGTTCTGTGCGAGCTGTGGACCCGAAACAGCAGCCGTGGCGGCATTCTGTTGCACCAAGGGCGATGTGGAAAATCTCGCTGCGAGATCCGCGGGCGTCGCGGGATCGGCATTGCCACCCGATTCAATTTTCTGCTGCTGCTGAGCCAGATAGACTTGAGCGTTTGAATTGACAATGGTCGGATTCGCGCCTGAGGCCGCTGCAGTCAGTGCGCCCCCCAGCGCATCGAGGAATGCAGCACCCTCCTCTTGCGATCTGCGTTCCGCGTCCTGTCTTACACTTTGCACTTCCTCGCGCGTGGCCAATGGCCGATCCTGCGCATATCGCGGCGCATTGCCGGTCGCCGCGATCACAGCCGCTCCAGGTATCACACCATTGAGGTCCGTAAGCGGAATGGCCGACGCCAGGTTTTGACTCAATCGATCCACACGAAATTCTTTCCAGCTTCCATCCTGCGCGCCAACGTTGACGCGCGCGCCTAGCCGCAGATTTCCGGCGGAATTGTCGATGGTGATGTATTGGTATCCAGAATAGACCGCTACGACCTTCGCTATCACCTGCTGGGCAGGCGCCGATGGCGGGATTGCCGTCTGCTGGGCATGCGCCCCTGGCGCCAATCCTGTTTCGAACGCAAGACAGAGACCAAGCGCGATGAGGCTGCAGCGGTTCATGGCTCTATCGGCGCTCCCAAGGCAATAAGGGCTGCTGTTAGCTCAGAAGCCTGCGCGTCCGTCATTGACATGCTTACGGAGACCATTCCCGTGTCGCAGTCGAGCAGTTCGACATGGCCGACACTGTATTCCCCTTCGTCGCTGTTCCAATCGACTCTGTCCATCATCCTAATCGACATTGGAACGACGTGGCCGCCGCAAATGGGCGGATTGTAAACGAAGGGCGCCTCCACCCACGCGTTTCCAAGATAGCGCGCCACGATCATCTTTGCCGCTGTCGGCGGCAGAAGCATTGCTTGTTGCAGATCCATATCGGAAACGGTGACGTCCTCGCAGGAGCAAAGCCCCGCCGCAAGTACGAGTACCGCCAGTCGATGAAATGTGAGCATGGCGCTTTTGTGTGCCCCAAAAACCCGCGCATCTCAGAGTAACTTTAACCGATCGTTAGAAATTGCGGAATAGTGCGAAAGCAATCTTTCTAAACGCAAATCCGGATTTCCCAACACATGCGCAATTGCGCCTTACGTCGTTGAATCGGAATAAGCAATTGATATTGCGGGAGGCGTAGGATCGAATCGACTGTTTATGACAATGGAACGACGCTCAGGCGGAAATGGCGAGACTGCCGATCAACCCGCCGCGATCCAGAGCCCACGCCGCATCCGCAATGCGCGCCATCTGTGGCGGCGTCAGCACCGCTTTGGCGGTGCGCCGGAGACGATGCACTGAGTTTGGCGGTACGTTCTTCCCTCCTTGGGCCGGGCCGCCACCAACCGGACGGGTTCTCTTGTCACTGGGGGAGCCGTTCGGAAGCCGGGTGAGCCTTTCAGACCTTGGGCTCACCCGGCTTTTTTTTGAACTACCGCGCCGTTTACCTCTTGCTTAGCAAGCGCCGATACTCATGGGTGCGACCGGCTGTCATTTTGCACACACTCAAGCGTATTCGCTTGCGATTTAGTAGGTCAGCTCAAAGTGTTCAATGACACTAGGCCGCGTGGACAAATTTGAGCCAGTAACGAGTTGAAGCCAAGAACAAC
>CAZBRO010000046.1:0-23455 GCA_964494505.1 uncultured Bordetella sp. | reverse complement strand
TGTTGTTCTTGGCTTCAACTCGTTACTGGCTCAAATTTGTCCACGCGGCCTAGGCTCATCACCAACGAGGCTCCAGCGGCTGTATCGCAAGGAATGGCCAAAACGATCAAGACTCCCAAGCGAGTGAGATTGGTGCGTCTGGGGCAGCTACCAGCAAGCGAGCTAACTTTCGAGTTGCGGTTTCCGCAAGAAGTGGGGAGCACAATCGTTCAACAGCAGTTCGCAAGAGTCGCCTACCGTTCAAAACTGAGCACACGGGGACGATTGATGCCTGCCAGCGACGTGAGATGTTGGCCTACAGCCTGAGCGGCTAGGGGGCACGGCCCTGAATTCGCACCGAACCAAGCGTGGGATGTCGGTTCCGGTTCATGGGGGGTAAACCACCGGAACAGACGAAGTAAGGCATCCGTGCCTATACCGTGCCCAAGAAACGGATAGGCTGAAAAACCCTCCCGTAGCTGCCGGATAACTTAGCAATTCACAACGGCTTTTCTAAGCCATGGGGCTACCCAGGGCCCAAATCCCAGCTCATTATGGGGGCCGGAGATTTATCGGAGATTTGGGCTTAGGCGGATTGAGCTAAGTACTGGTAGCAGCGGAGGGATTTGAACCCCCGACCAAGGGATTATGATTCCCCTGCTCTACCACTGAGCTACGCTGCCACGAGCGCGCGATGTAAGGGGCGGGCAAAACCCCTGTCAAGTTTGGCTTGAAGCGGCCTTCTCCCCGCCGTCCGCCCCGGCTAAAAACTCTTCGAGCCTGATCGGTGTCCGTGTATCGCGGGGCCGGGTTTCTTTGCGAAGGAATGCGTCATGAACAGGGGGGCTTGCCTCTGCGGGGCCGTGCGCTTCGAGGTGACGGGCGTCCTAAGCCCGCCCGATGCCTGCCATTGCTCGCAATGCCGCAAGCAATCGGGTCACTTCTGGGCGTCCACCGACGTTCCCCGCGCCGCCTTGACGATCCACGGCGCCGGAAATCTGACCTGGTTCCGCTCCTCCGAGAAGGTACGGCGAGGGTTCTGTTCCACGTGCGGCTCTGCGCTTTTCTGGGATCCCGTCGAGAAAGACATCATCGCCATCGCCATGGGTGCTTTTGAACGGCCGACCGGCACGCGCCTGGCAAAGCACATCTTCGTGGCCGACAAGGGCGACTATTACGAAATCAACGATCCCTTGCCGCAGAACCAGCAATAGATCGGCGCGCGCCTCGCGAGCCTTCACGCCGCGGCGCGGGCCGGTTCCGAACGGGTGATCCAGCCGCCGCCGAGCACGCGGGTCCCCTTTTCTTCATAGAAGACACAGGCCTGCCCAGGCGCTACCGCCTCTTCGCTTGCGCTCAGTTCCACCTCGGCGGTCCCATCGGCCTTGGCAATGATTTGCGCGGGCGTGGGCGGCCGGGTGGAGCGCACCTTGACGAGACAGGACTGAGCCGCGCCACCGGCGGGCGGCCGAACCAGCCAATTCACCGCTGCAAGCGCAATTTTCCGTGTACGGAGCGCTTCGCGGGGGCCCACCACGACGCGCCGCGTTGCCGGATCGAGCCGAACCACGAACAGGGGGGCTTCGTTGCCCGAAAGCCCCAGCCCTTTCCTCTGGCCGACGGTGAAATGGACGATGCCGGGATGGCTCCCCAGTACCCGTCCCTCCAAATCCACGATCTCGCCGGGTTCGGCGGCGCCGGGCCTCATCCGCATCACCATGTCGGTATAGCGGCCTTCCGGCACGAAGCAGATGTCCTGCGAATCGGGCTTCTCGGCCACCGAAAGGCCAAGCTCGCGCGCCATCTCGCGCACTTTGCTCTTGGGAAGATCGCCGAGCGGAAAGCGCGTGAATTCGAGCTGCGCCGATGTCGTCGCGAACAGGAAATAGCTCTGGTCGCGGGCCTCGTCGGCGGCCCGGTGCAACTCCGGGCCTGCTTCCCCCATCGCGCGGCGGACATAATGGCCGGTCGCGAGTGCGTCCGCCCCGAGCTCACGCGCCATGGCAAGCAGATCGCCGAACTTGACCTTCTCGTTGCAGCGGACGCAAGGGATCGGCGTCTCGCCGCGCGCATAGGATTCGGCGAAATCCTCCATCACGGATTTGCGGAAACGCTCCTCATAATCAAGCACGTAATGGGGGATCTTGAGCTGCTCGGCCACGCGCTTGGCGTCGTGAATGTCGGCCCCCGCGCAACAGGCGCCCTTTTTGCGGATGGCCGCGCCGTGGTCATAGAGCTGAAGCGTGATGCCCAATACCTCGTAACCGTCCCGCGCGAGCAAGCCGGCTACCACCGAGGAATCCACCCCGCCCGACATGGCGGCCACCACGCGGGTCTTATCCGGCGGCTTGGGGAAGCCAAGGCTGTTCAGGGGCGGGCTCATGGCGGGGCGGACTATAGCAGCCCGCGCGCGCGCGCAAGCCCGATGGGATAGACTAAGGATCATGCCCGACCTCACGGAACTGCTGTATTGGGGCGCCTGCTGGATCGCGGCAACGGTCGCGATGCTGACGCTCGCGGCCTGGATCACCAACAGCGCGGCATCCTGGGTGGGCGTGGTGACGTTTCTGGCCGTCGCCCTGGGGATTTGGCTTTTCGGGCGGGTGAGCCTGTTCCTGTCGCGGCTGAAACAGACCCGAAGGCGCTGAGGCTCAGCTTACCCTACTGCATGAAGTTCAGCAGCGACATCTTGTTCAGCGTCGAGGTCACCTGGAACGCCGCCTGCAGGGCGACATTGTTCTGATTGAGCTGCGACAGCGCCTTGGTGATGTCCACGTCCTGGATGTTGGAGACGAAGCTCTTGTAGACCGACGATGAGGCCTGCAATTGGGAAATCGAGCTCTGCACCATCTGATAGCGGATACCGTTGCCGGCCGATTCCTGATTCACGCCCTCCGAGACGTTCGCGGCCGTCTGAATGGTCGATTCCAGGAAGTTCTGCTGCGCGGGCGTGTTGCTGGAATCGAACGGTCCGCTGCCGCCGCCATCGAATTGTGCGACCTGCTGGAACAGCGAGAACAATTGCGAGCCCAGGTCGGAGGCGAGCATCCCCACTTGCACGGTCTGGGAATCGCCGATCCGGACGCTCGTCTTCACCGTGCCGTTGGCGAACGCGCTAGCGACCGAGGGAAGGGCGGCAAGATCGCTCAGGCTCGAAACCGTCACCGGCGGCGTCTGGTTGTTGTCGCCGCCATAGATGTAGCCATTGGCGTCCTTGGAATTGAAGATTTCGACCGCCTGGTTGAAGAAGCCGTCCATCTGGCTCATCAGGCCGGTGGCGTCCTGATCGGCCGCGGCTTTGGTGAGCGTCTGGCG
This sequence comes from uncultured Bordetella sp., assembly GCA_964494505.1. Classification (GTDB taxonomy): domain Bacteria; phylum Pseudomonadota; class Alphaproteobacteria; order Micropepsales; family Micropepsaceae; genus CAIYRG01. The sequence goes on along the minus strand of CAZBRO010000046.1, from coordinate 20,161 downwards.
CACCTGGTCCGCGAGATCGGAGAGCTGGGACAGTTGAGAATCCTGAAGATCGAGCCGTGTCGAGGCCTGTTGCGCAGCCGCCACATTGGCGTCGGCGCGCGCGGCCGCCGAGCGCGCCGATTCCATGACGGCGGTCTTGTCGCCATAGCCTTCATAAGTGTCGGAGACGTTGCCGGATGCCACCTGGCGGTTCGAGATATCCACCGCGGTTTCGGCCTTGTTGATTTGCGACAACAAAAGCTGCGCGTTGGCGGCGGTTCCGATGCGGTCGATGGACATGTTCAGACTCCCACGGCTTGCAGCAGCTGGTCGTAGAGCTGCTGGGCCACCTGGAGAAGCCGCGCTCCGGCATTATAGGCCTGCTGCAAACTCATCATGTTGGCCAACTCCTCATCGAGATTGACGCCTTCCTTCTGGCTCTGGCTCTGTTGGGCGAGCGTCAGCCGGGCGTCCTGAGCGCTCTTGGACGCGTCGATGGATGTGCTGCGGGTCGCGGCATCCTGATAGAGCGCGGAGGCATAATCGGCGAAGCGCACACTTCTGGAGGGCAGCGCGCCCGCGCCGGCAAAGCTCTGGGGCTGATTGAACAAATCCTGGAGTGCGAGCAGACCGCGGTTGTCGCCAGGCGTCACCACGGTCGTCGAGAGCGGCGTCGTGGCGTCGAGCGTGGGCGTCGCAAACGCAAGACTCTGCGGCGAATTCGATACGCCCGGAGCCAGAGCGAAACCTTGCGCCAGCGCGAGATTCTGGCCGAGCCCCAAACCGAAAAGGGAGCTGAAGCTCTCGCCCGTGTCGCCGCGCGAGGTCGTATCGGCGGTCACTTCCACACGATAACTGCTGTAGGCTGCGGCGGGCGTCGCCTGAAGCTGACCGTTGGCATCGAGCGCGAACGTGGCCTTGCCGGTGAAGGCGCTGTTGAGCGCGTTCACCATGTCGCCGATCGTGCTGCCCGTGACGTTGACCGTGGTTTCGCCGACGCGCTCCCCGTTGGGACCTTTCAGCAGAAGCGATATCTGGCCACCTGCGGCAAAGTCCGCCGTGTCGGACGAGGTGAGCCCGGTGGTGACGATCGCATTGCCGGCGCTGCGGAAGAGATCGTTGAGGCCGAAGAACTGCGAGAACCCGACGCCGCCGCGCGAGGTGGCGTTGTTGGCATCGTCGGCGATGACGATGCCGTTGCTGCCGGTCGCCGACAGCGTCAGCGCGCCGCCCGAGAAACTCGCGGTGCCATTGGCGCCGAGCGCAGTATTCAGTGCGGTAACGAAGCTGTCGACGGTCCCGCCGATCGATGCGGCCGCGCCGCCGTCGACCGACAGCGTGCCGGCGTCGAAATCGATGGCGACCTTGTGGAGCAGCTGACCGTTGGAATCGGTAATGCCCAGCGTCGTCGCACCGGTGAAATTCAACCCGTCGGTCGCAAGCAGACCGGTATCGCGGCCCGCAAGCGTGGTCGGCGGCGGCACCGCAGCATTGGCGTTGTGGGCCGCGTTGAACGCCAGCGAAAGCGACTGCGCGAGCGATCCCAGCTCCGAACCGATGTCGGCAAGGGTCCCGTCGCGCAAGTCGAGCAGCCCGCGGATTTGGCCGGATTGCGCATGGGAATCGAAGGTCACAGGCTGTCCGATCTGTTGACCGCTGATGTTATTGACGGTCTTCAGTTGGATCGGCGTGTAAGCGGGACCGGCGCCCGGCGTGTAGACAAGTTGGCTGTAGCTGTCGCCGACCAGCTGCACGCCGTCGGTGGTGGAGACGAACAGGCGTCCGTCGGCTTGCGTCGTCGTGCGGACACCCACGAGCTGGGAAAGCTGCTGGACCAGCGTGTCGCGCTGATCGAGGAGGCCGCTACCGGAATCACCGGTTACGATGGCGTGCTGGATCTGCGGATTGATCTGCACGATCTGCTGGATGATGCTGTTGACCTGCGTCACCGCGGCCGAGATCTGATCGTCGGCGCTCGACCGCATGGTCGTCACCGAATCCGCGAGGCCCGAAACCGTCTGGGCCAACGAATCGAACTTTCCGAGCACACCCAGCCGCCCCGTGAGCGAACTCGGATCGAGCGATGCCTGGCCGAGCCCGGCATAGATCGCATCGAGCTGCGAGCCGATGGAAGTCCCGTCGCCCGGCTGGCCCAGCGCCGCGTTGAGCTGATCCATCATGGTGCTTTGCACATCGTAGCGGGAGGCGCTGCTGTTGGCGGACAGCACTTCCTTGTCGAGGTAATCGTTGGCGACGCGCTGCACGTCGGCGAGCTCGACACCCGAGAGGACGCCTCCGGGTGCAAGCGTCTGCTGCTGCGCGACGCGGCGCACATAGCCGGGCGTGTTGACATTGGCGATGTTGTCCGACGTCACGCGCATGGCTGCGCTGTTGGTCATGATCGCGGACAGGCCGCTCGAAATAACGCCGTTCAAGGGCATGGGAAGCTGCCGCTCCAAACAGAAAGCACATAGGTCCGTGCGGCCTTGTGCAAGGACGATGCCATTGTCCGGATACGGAAAGTCCGGGAAACGCCGGCTCATTGACCGAGCGGGCGGGCAGGCTTTGCCGCGCGCGGCATTTCGTGCCGAGCGAGAATGGGCTGCGAGGGACGTGCGGGGAACCGGAGCAAACGGCGCTCCGCTCCGTTTTTCGCGTCTTTCTATAGAACGCGCGCGCGAGACGCGGCCCGCTTTCGATGGTGGCCCGGGCTTTGCTTAGGAGTGCCGGATCATTTTCGGAAGCCCGATGAATTCGTCCATTGCCTCTCTTTCGCCGATTGTCGCCAGCGCCGGCCTTTCCGCCGGTTCGGCTGCGCCGGAATTGCCCGGCGGGGACGCGGCGTTCGGCGCACTGCTGACGGCTTATGCCGGTGCGGCGGACCCGCCGGCGCCGGAAGCGGCGGCCGGGGCAGCACCCGCAGCAGCGCCCGAGGCACAGGTTCCAGCTTCCGAGGCGAGCGATCCACAGCCGGTCACGGCGGCGACGGCATCGCCGGCTGCCGCGACAGTGGCAGGCAATCAGATGCCGTGGGCCGGGCTTCTCGATGCGACTTATGCATTGCCGGAAGCGCCTGTGTTGCCGGAAGCGCCGGCGAGCGCGAACCCATCACCGGCGCAGGGTCCTGTGTTGCAGGCCGCGCCGAGCAACACCGATGCAGACGTACAGACCGTCACGCCGCAGACGCCTGCGCCGCAAACGGTGCCGCTCGCGTCCAATTCCGCGCCTACAATCGCGACCATGCAGGCGGCGGCGACAGAGATTTTGGCGCCGGTCCTGGAGGACGGAAGCGCCGCCCCAGCGTCGAGCGCCGAGGATTCCGCGCGCACCGGGCAAGCTGCGCCGGCCGAAGCGCAACCCGTGCAGGCGCAAAGCGCGCCCCAAATCCCGGCTGATGCCGCGGCCGTTGCCAACGTGATCCCGCAAGCAGTAACAGTCGATGCGCCCGAGACGGAAACCGAGCCCGTCGCGGTTTCGCCGCCTGAAACAGCGCCGGCCGATACGAATCCCCAATCGAACGCGGTAACCGCGCAAGCGAACACACCGGTGGAAGCGTGGACGCCTATTCCGGAATTGTCGTCGCGGATCGTGGCGCAGTTCCTTGCCGCCGAGCCGCAGCCCGTTTCCGTTCGGCAGCAAAGCATCCAGCCGCAAAGCGCGCCGCAGCCGCAAGCCCCTGCGCAGCAAATACTTGCGCAGCAAACACCTGCGCAAACCGTGCCGGCGAACACGCCGCAGGTTTCCGCTGCTCCCGTTCTCGCCGATCAGTCGCAGGCCGCGCCCGTCGCGACGAACGCTGCAAATACTCAAGCCGGCAGCGACAACCCTCCGGCCGAACCTTCTCAGGTTCACGTTGCGTCTGAGCCGGTACCGCCCGCCGCGAGCCCGGCCCCGGTTGCGCCCAATGCGGCACCCGCAGCAGCCGCATCGCAACAGCAGACAGCCGCGCCAGCGCCACAGGCCGCCGCCGAGCCGCAACCGCTCCCATCCGCCACCGAGGTCACTCCGGCAAATACGACGGCTCCTGCGGAACCGCGTGAAAAATCCGCCACGCCCCCGGTCGCAAACACCGCGAAACCGGACGCGCCCGCTCCCATCGTCGCGAAGACGGACCCGCGCCCAACTACGAACACCGCACCAATCGCTTCTGCGGAACCGGTGGTTCAACCTTCCGCGCCGACCCCGGCCGCCGACCAGGCGCCGCCGGTTCGCATTCAACAGGCGTCCGCCAACGCGGTTACGCCCGCCGATCCCGACTATCTGGCGCAACAGAATTCGGACGATACCGGCGCTCCTTTGAACACCGCCACCGTGCAAGCCGATAGTTCGACGCAACAGCCCACCGATGCGGCGGCTGCAATCGCTGCTTACAGCGCGCGGCTGAACGCATCCGCAGAGGAATTACAACAGACGCCGAGTACGCCTCGCAAGCCAGATACCTCAGGCGACGATGATACCGCAGCTCCGGTCGTATCGGCCGACAACAACGCGCTTGTGAGCGTGCCCGCGACCCCGGTTGCTCAACCGCCCGCGCCGCAACAGGCAGCGCCCGCACCGAAGCAAGCTACTCCGGCCGTCGTTGCGGCCGATTCTCCGCTCGCGAACGCGCCTGCACCGCAAAGCTTGCCTCCCCAAATTAATCCGTCGCCCGTGCAGCAGCCCGCTGCGGACCGGAACATCGCGCCCGAAACACCCTCGCGCGATTCCGCCGCGACGCCGAACTTGGTCGCGTCGCAAGCCGCCACGCCAAGCCCGGCCCCGTCGCAAGCCGCGCCGCTTCACACCGAAATGCCCGCGCCCGCGCCACAACAGGCTGCAGTTCCGCCGGTCACCGACGGCAACACGCCACGCGCCAACGCCAGCGCTCCAACGCCTCCGGCAAACGGAGCGCCCGCGCAGGACAGCGGGGCATCCGCCGCACCCTCTATTGCAACCGATAGCGATCCGGCCTCGCCGATCGTAAGTTTGGCCGCGGTACAGACCGCGCCCGCCGCTCCCGCTCCGGCCCCCAAATCAGCCGCGGCGAGCGAGCGCAAGAGCACGGACGTGTCCCCCGACGATGCATCGGCGCCGAGCGCACCCGCACCCGATGCGGTTCCCGCGACGACGACTGCCGCAGCACCAACCGTCCGTCCCGCACCGGAACAGAACGCGCCTGCTGCCCCCACAAGGACGGCCGGCATTGCCGAGGCCACAATCCAATCCGCCGCTCCCGCCGCATCTGCAAGTGTGGCGCGCCCGCCGGACGCGCCCGCCGCACGCAAGCCTGCACGCGCGGCCGCTTCCGACGACAAGATTGCTGCGGCCAATTCGCCGGCCGCCGGCGCGCAAAGCCCAAACGCTTCGCCCGCGCGTGAGTCCGCTCCGGCCGATCCGTCCAACCCCGCGCCTGTCGCCAACGACAGCGCCCCCGACCCGAGCGCGAAAACCATCGCGGCGCCCGTCGAGCATAGTCTGAAGAGCGATCCCGCTCCGGCCGCACCGAATCTGCCGCAGCCCTCCGCCGCGCCGCCGCCCACGCAAGCGCCGCCCACGAACCACATCACGCTCGACGCGACCGCGGCAGCAACTCCAAATACACAAGCCGCGCCGCCCTCCAGCACGCAGGCGCCGGTCAAGTTCAGCTTCACACCGGCCGGCAGCGTCGATGCGCCCTCCTTCGATGCGCTGGCGCTGAAAGTCGCGGCCCATTCGGCGGACGGCAGCAGCAACTTCTCCATCCGGCTCGACCCGCCGGAACTCGGCCGCATCGAGGTCAACCTCAACGTCAACAGCGACGGTCACGCCGAAGCACAGCTCAGCGCCGACAAACCCCAGACGCTCGAACTCCTGCAGAAGGACGCGCCCCAACTCGAACGCGCGCTGCGCGACGTCGGGCTCAACCTCGCGGGCGGGCTCGCCTTCTCGCTCAAAGGCGATGGCAGATCGCAAGCCTGGCGCGACGGGCAGGGAAATGGCCGCGGCCGCGCGCTGCAGATCGGCACCGTCGATAGTGCAAACGCCAACGTGGCGCTGGCGACAAGCGCAGCACTGGCCGCGCAGGCCTACGGCCTTCCGACAGCGCGCCTGGATATCCGGATTTAGGAGCAAGGACCCATGACGAGTTCAGTCACGAATGCGACGACACCCGCATCGACGGCGCCGACGGCCAGCCAAGCCACGAGCGCACAGGACCAGTTGTCGTCCAATTTCGACACCTTCCTCACGCTCCTGACGACACAGCTCCAGAACCAGGACCCGCTGTCGCCGATGGACTCCAACCAGTTCACGCAGCAATTGGTGCAGTTCTCGCAGGTCGAACAGCAGATCGATTCGAACAAGAACCTCGAAAGCCTGATCTCGCTGACCAAATCCCAGACCACGAGTTCGGCGGTCGGCTATCTCGGCAAGACCCTGACGATTACCGACGGCACGGCCCCGCTAGAGAACGGCAATGCCGAATGGGCCTATTCGCTTCCCACGGGTGCCGCCACCACGCAGCTCACCGTCACCGATTCCAAGGGCCGCATCCTCTATTCCGGCGCCGGCGAAACCGCGGCCGGCCTGCACGCCTTCAATTGGAACGGCCAAGACAGCTCCGGCAACACCATGCCGGACGGCACCTATACCCTCAAAGTTCAGGCCACGGCGGCGGACGGCACCGCGATCAACACCGGCATCGCGAGCCAGGGCACCGTCAGCGAAGTGGACCTGAGTGGAACCGAACCCATGCTGATGGTGGGGCCCTTAGGCGTCCCGCTCAGCAAGGCGACCCTCATCTCGGGTCAATGAAAACAGGAGCCGGTCAGAACGGCCGGCTGAACCGATTTGCCAAAGGGACTCGAACCGTTCCCGCGGCTTCAGCCAAGGAGACTTTCCAATGAGCCTTTACGGCGCATTGCTTACCGGCGTGTCGGGCCTCGATGCCAACAGCCGCGCACTCAGCATCACGTCTTCCAACATCTCCAACGTGAACACGGTTGGGTACAAGACCAGCACCGCGGATTTCTCGACCTTCCTTGCGGCCGCCGGCTCCTCGGGCGACATCTCGCCGTCGAGCGTCGGCGTCAGTTCGAGCCAGCAGCTTACGCAGCAGGGCCTGCTGACCTCCACGTCCTCCTCGACCGACATGGCGATTTCCGGCAACGGCTTCTTCATCGTCACAGACAACGCCAACAATCCGGCAAGCGCGCTCTACACGCGCGCGGGCTCGTTCACGCCCGACTCGCTTGGCCGTCTGAAGAACTCCGCCGGGTTCTATCTCGAAGGCTGGACATTGCAGCCCGACGGCAGCATGCCTGCCAACCGCAGCTCGCTCGGCCTGATCAATCTCGGCGCTCTCAACGGCACGGCCGAAGCCACGACCACCCTGTCGCTGCACGCCAATCTGCAATCCTCTTCCACCACGAGCGCCTATACCGCAGGCGATATGTATGCCGGCAACGTGACGCCGGCCTTCGAGCAGACCGTCAATGTCTACGACAGTCAGGGCACCGCGCGGCCGATGCAGCTCGCCTTCGTGAAGACAGCGGCCGATACATGGAAATACGAAATCTCCTATCAGGGTCCGGTGGCAGATATCGGCGGAGCGTCCAATAACCCGCTTGCCGAGGGCACCATCACCTTCAATTCGGACGGCACACTGGCGACGCCGCCCGGCGGCACCGCCTCGCTGGATATTCCCTGGGCGGCATCGACCGGCCTGAACGCGCAAAGCGTATCGGTGTCGTTCGGCACGCCCGGCCTTTCCAACGGCGTGACTCAATTCGATGCGCCCTCTGCCATGACATCGGCGGCCGTCGACGGCGCTCCCTATGGCGCGCTGACTTCGGTGTCGGTGGACGATGCGGGTTACGTCACGGCTCTGTTCGACAACGGTATCGAGAAGAAGGTGTTCAAGATTCCGGTCGCGACCTTCTCCAATCCCGATGGCCTGACGCCGGTGGCCGGAAACGCCTATCAGCTTACCGACGCGTCGGGCTCCTCAACGGTGCTCGAGGCCAAAACGGGCGGCGCGGGTTCCATCGCTGCCAACTCGCTGGAAGCCTCGACCGTCGATCTGGCCAAGGAGTTCTCCGATCTGATCACGACGCAGCGCGCCTATTCGGCGGCGACCCGCATTATCACCACAGCCGACCAGATGCTGCAGGAATTGATGCAAATCAAGCAGTAGCGAAATGAGACGGCGCCTTGATGAATGTCATAAGTAAAGGCGCCGTTTCCTCGCACAATGCTAATTCCTTCATCGGGTTATTCCTTCTTTTACCGTGTGCTTTGGCGCTTTTTTAAAAGCGTGCGGCGTAACCTCCTCACTAATGGGGTGAAGAAGGTGGAGCAATGAGAGAAATGGGTGAGGAGCATCGCCGCTCGCGCGTCAGTTACGTGATCGGGCCAGACGGCAGTCCGCTCACCTTGGCCGATCTGCCACCGCCGGGAACGAAGCGCTGGGTGATACGGCGCAAGGCGGAAGTTGTGGCAGCGGTCCGGGGCGGATTGTTGAGCCTGGAAGACGCGTGCCGGCGCTATACGCTGACGGTCGAGGAATTCCTCGCCTGGCAGCGCGCGATCGAAAGATTCGGCATGCCGGGCCTGCGCGCGACGCGGGTACAGCAATACCGGCACTAGACTGCGTGAGCGCAAAATCGGAGGACAGAAGCCGGAATCCGACTTCCGGCTTCTGTTTTTTTCCGCTTTCCGGACTCGGGCTTTTTGATCCCGATCACCAGATGTCTTCGCTCGACACACTCGCGACGTGGCTTTTGTTGGCCTGCACGACCACATTGTACTCCATGGCCGGCGCCTTGAACGTGTACTCGCCCTTGACGTCGGTCTTGCCGGTCGACACGGACTTGTCGTTCTCGTCGATCAGTTGAATCGCGACATTGCGCAGGATTTCGCCGTCGCTGGCGAGCGTCCGGCACGTCACATTGTCGGCTGTCGTCTTCTTGCACTCCAGCCTGAGGCTGTGCGCATCGGCTGCCGTGGAGAAGCCCAGGATTGCCGCTCCGGCGAGCAAAAGGAAAGCTGTTCTCATCGCATTTCTCCTCGGTTGCGAAATAAAGTCAAAACCCTTGCTGACCAGAACTCTATAGCGCAACCGGTGCTGCTGCCGTTTGACGTGCATCAAATACGTGCCGGTTGGGACTTTTTCGCGTTCCGATGACCGAATCCGAAAACCGGTAAACAAATACTTTCCGGAATCGATCGAATCCAAATGTTGCGGTCCAACGAAAAACAGCGCGCGCGTTAAGCCGAACTTTACCCAGTCCCGGCAATGTTTGCCTAGTTCGACGGACCCGAAGAAAACACGAACCCACATTCGTGTTCGGGCCGGCGCTTCCAGGCGGAGGGACTGTTGCCGGATTTTCTCAAAGGGATTGGCCTCGCTCGCGTCGGCGCCATGGCTGGCGTCGCCGCCGCGCTGACCGGCTTCTTCCTTTATGTGTTCGGCGTCATCGCGGAACCGCCCAAGGCGATCCTGTTTTCCGGCCTCGAACCGCGCGATGCAACTTCCGTCGTGACCAAGCTCGAAGCGCTGAGCGTGCCCTATGAGCAGCGGGGCGACGGCGGCACGATCCTGATCGCGTCCGACCAGGTTTCGAAAATCCGCATGCAGCTGGCCGCGGAAGGGCTTCCCTCCGACGGCGTCGGCTACGAAATCTTCGACAAGTCCGACACCTTCGGCACGTCCGCTTTCGTGCAGAACGTCAATCGCGTGCGTGCGCTCGAAGGTGAACTCGCGCGCACCATCAAATCGCTCGATTCCATCGAGTCTGCGCGCGTGCATCTCGTCATCCCCGACCGCCAGATCTTTGCCCGCGACAACCAGCCGCCTTCGGCCTCCGTCGTGGTGAAGGCGCGCACGCGCCTTTCGCGCGGGCAGGTCAGTGCGGTCCAGCACCTTGTCGCCGCGGCGGTGGCGGGGCTGCAGGCCAACAATGTCGCCCTCGTCGACGACAAGGGCGAACTCCTCGCCGGCGGCGGCGGCAGCGACGGTGACCAGGCCGGCGCCGCCGCGCAGGAAGAACGCACCTCGGCCTTCGAGGATCGCCTGCGCCAGCGCGTCGAGAGCATCGTGTCTTCCATCGTCGGGCCTGGCCATGGCCGGGTGCAGGTCGCAGCCGAGATGGATTTCAACCGCGTCACAGAGACAGCGGAGACCTTCGATCCCGACAGCCGCGTGGTCCGTTCCTCGCAGACCGTTCAGCAGGATTCCCAGCAGAAAGACAAAGCCGCGGGCTCGGCCGTGAGTGTGGGCACGGCGCTGCCGGGCCAGCCTCCTGCCGGCGCGGCGGCCGCCGACGGCCCCACCTCGGCCAACACCCGCACCGAGGAAACCGTCAATTACGAAATCTCCAAGAAGACGACCACGCAGGTCCAGGATGCGGGCCAGGTGAAGAAACTCTCCGTCGCCGTGGTGGTGGACGGAACCTATGCGCAAGGCGCCAACGGCCAGCGCAGCTACACCCCGCGCGCCGCCGACGACATGACCAAGATCACCCAGCTGGTGCGCTCGGCCATGGGCTACGACGAGAAGCGCGGCGACCAGCTTCAGGTCACCAATCTGCGCTTCGCCGATATCGACACCGGCCCGGAAGCGCCGGCGCCGCAGCCGCTGATGGGAATCGACTCCGCGGTGTGGTTCAAGCTCGGGCAGATCCTGATCCTTTCCATCACCGCGCTCCTCGTCTTCCTGCTGGTGGTCAAGCCGATGATCCGCAGGCTGACGACGCCGATCGCGCCCGGCACCTACACGGTCGCCGCCCTTCCCGCCCCCGGCGGCCAGGGGTCGCACGGACAGGCCCCTCAATTGGCCCAAGGCGGCGGCGATGCGGGACAGGCGCAACAATTTCAAGGCGCGGCCGGAGCCCAGCCGCTCGCGGTTCCCAAGCGCGAAAGCATGATCGACATCAGCCAGATCGAAGGACAGGTGCGCGAATCCTCCATCCGCAAGATCGGCGATGTCGTGGCGGCCCATCCCGAAGAGGCGATGGCGATCCTGCGCACCTGGATGCATCAACCGGTCTAACCCATGGCGCGCGCGAACAAGCAACAGGTCAAGGAAGACATCCGCGCCCTCTCGGGGCCGGAAAAGGCCGCCATCTTCCTTTTGTCGCTCGGCGAGGAACAGGCGACCAAGCTTTGGTCGATGATGGATGAGGACGAGATCAAGGAAATCTCGCAGCTGATGTCCAATCTCGGCACGGTGAGTTCGAGCCTTGTCGAAAAGCTGCTGGTCGAATTCGTTTCGCAGATGTCGTCCACGGGCTCGCTGATGGGTTCCTATGAATCCACCGAGCGCCTCCTCGCCCGCTTCATGCCCGGCGAGAAGGTCGGCGCGATCATGGAGGAAATCCGCGGTCCCGCCGGCCGCACCATGTGGGACAAGCTCGGCAATGTGAACGAGTCCGTGCTCGCGAATTACCTCAAGAACGAATATCCGCAGACCGTCGCCGTGGTGCTCTCGAAGATCAAATCGGAGCATGCCGCGCGCGTGCTGGGCGCACTGCCCGAGGAATTCGCGCTCGAAGTCGTCCAGCGCATGCTGCGCATGGAATCGGTGCAGAAGGACATTCTCGACAAGGTCGAGCAAACCCTGCGCGTCGAATTCATGTCCAACCTCGCGCGCACCGCCAAGCGCGACGCGCACGAAATGATGGCCGAAATCTTCAACAATTTCGACCGCCAGACCGAGAACCGGTTCCTGACCTCGCTGGAAGAACGCAGCCGCGATTCCGCCGAGCGCATCAAGGCGCTGATGTTCACCTTCGAGGATCTCGGCAAGCTCGATCCGGGTTCGATCCAGACCCTGCTTCGGCACGTGGAGAAGGACAAGCTCGCACTCGCGCTCAAGGGCGCCACCGATTCCCTGCGCGACGTCTTCTTCTCGAACATGAGCGAGCGCGCCGGAAAAATCCTGCGCGAAGACATGGAAGCGCTCGGTCCCGTGCGCCTGAAGGACGTGGACGAAGCGCAGATGCGCATGGTGAACGTAGCCAAGGACCTCGCCAATAAGGGCGAGATCATGATCGCCAGCAAGCAGGGCGAAGACGAGTTGATCTACTGATGAAACAAGCGGTCAAATTCACGTTCGATACCCAGTTCGACAACGGCGCTGCCGAAGCCGCGCGCGCCGAAGCTCGCGCGCGCAAGAGCTACAGCATCGAGGAAATCGATGCCATGAAGCGCGAAGCACGCGAGGAAGGACGGCGCGACGGCGACGTGCGCGCGACGCAAGCGGTTGCCGCCTCCATCGGGCAGGTTGCCGCCGCCGTGCTGTCGGCCATTCAGGCGATGGACGCCGAAATCGAAGCCATCCGCTCGGAAGCCGCGGGCCTCGCGGTTGCTGCCGCGAAATCGCTCGCGCGCTCGGCGTTGGATGCCTTGCCCGAAAACGAAATCGCCGAAGCCCTTTCGGCTGCGCTGCATCAGGCGATCGGCGAGCCCCGCGTTGTGGTGAAGACCGCGCCGATTCTGAGCGCGCGCATCCAGGAGCAGGCAACCGCCATCGCCGAAGCCGAAGGCTATGACGGCCGCATGCAATTCGTGCCCGACCACGCGCTTTCGGGCGCGGACTGCCGCATCGAATGGCGCGGCGGGGGCATCGAACGCGTGCAAGGCGCGCTCGAGCGGGCTTTGGACGATCTGGTGGCGCGGCGTTTTCCGCGGCTTGCCGTTGAGGAGATGAATTGATGGCGGAGAGAGACGAAGTCGGACTGCCGGAACTGGCGGGCGACGGAAACGCGGCAACGGGACAGCCGCTGCTTGAAAAGCAGTCCGGCAACGAAGCCGAGCCCAAGCGCGCGGCGGCGGATCTGGAAGCCGTCTACGACGTCCCGGTCACCGTCCAGGCGATCCTCGGCAAGTCGGCGATGGAAGTGAGCGAGCTCTTGAAGCTCGGCAAAGGCACGGTGGTGCAGCTCGACCGCAAAGTCGGCGAAGCCATCGACATTTACGTCAACGACCGTCTGGTCGCACGCGGCGAAGTGGTGCTGGTCGAAGACCGGCTCGGCGTGACCATGACGGAGATCATCAAATCGGGACAGGTTTAACGCTTATGTCCCCTCACCCTTCGACAAGCTCAGGGTGAGGACGAAATAGAAACTCCTCATGCTGAGCTTGTCGAAGCATGAGGGCGCAAGTGAGGGAATAATCATGCGGCTTCTCATTATAGGCAGTCTCGGCGGCCAGATCGGCGCAGCGACCAGGATCGCACTCGACAAGGGCGCCAAGGTCGCGCACGCCAACGGCGTCGAGCCGGCACTGGCCGAATTGCGCCAGGGGCGCGGGGCCGATCTCATCATGTGCGATGTCGGGCTCGACGTCGGCCATCTGGTGCGCTCGCTCGCGGCCGAACGCATCTGCACGCCGGTGATCGCCTGCGGCGTCGGCACCGACGCACGCCGCGCCGTGGATGCGATCCGCGCCGGGGCCAAGGAATATCTGCCGCTGCCGCCCGATCCGGAACTGATCGCCGCCGTCCTCGCCGCGGTCGCCGACGAATCCCACGCGCTCATCTTCGAAGACGACGCGACGGGACAAGTCATCGCGATGGCCGACCAGATCGCGCCGTCGGATGCCTCCATCCTCATCACCGGCGAATCCGGCACCGGCAAGGAAGTGCTGGCGCGCTATGTCCACCGCAAGAGCGCACGCGCCGACAAGCCGTTCATTTCGGTCAATTGCGCGGCCATTCCGGAAAACCTGCTGGAATCGGAATTGTTCGGCCACGAGAAGGGCGCCTTCACCGGCGCCATCGCGCGGCGCGTCGGCAAGTTCGAGGAGGCCAATGGCGGCACGCTGCTGCTGGACGAAATCAGCGAAATGGATGCGCGGCTGCAGGCGAAATTGCTGCGCGCGATCCAGGAGCGCGAGATCGACCGCGTCGGCGGCGGCAAGCCGGTCAAGGTCAACATCCGCATCATCGCGACATCGAACCGCGATCTGGCCGAAGCGGTGAAGCGCGGCACCTTCCGCGAGGATTTGCTCTACCGGCTCAATGTCGTGAATCTGCGGCTGCCCTCCTTGCGCGACCGGCCCAAGGACATTCTGGCGCTGGCCCGTTTCTTCGGCCGCAAATATGCCGACGCGAACGGCGTGCCGTTCCGCCCCCTGGCGCCCGAAACCGAGCGTCTGCTGCTCGGTCATGGCTGGAAGGGCAATGTCCGCGAACTCGAAAACACCATCCATCGCGCCGTGCTGCTGTCGCAGGGGAGCGAGATTGCTCCAGAAGCGATCCGGCTTCCCGACGGCGCGAAATTGTCGGAGACGCCCCGCATCGGCAACGACCTCGTCACGATTGCGACGCAGGCGGCCGCCACCACGACGCGCGCCCTCGTCGGGCGCAAGGTTTCCGATGTCGAGCGCGACCTGATCCTGGACACGCTCGATCATTGCCTCGGCAACCGGACGCATGCGGCGAACATCCTCGGCATCTCCATCCGTACGCTGAGGAACAAGCTGCGCGAATACACCCAGGCCGGCATGCGCGTGACCCAGCCCGGCGAAGGCCGCGCTGCGTGAGGCGCGTCACCACTCCCCTTCCGGCGTTTCGCGCCGCCTTCGCCCGCAAAGGGAGAAGGAGGACTGACCCATGGCGGTAGGCGCCCAAGCACTGGCGACGGGACCGCGCGGCGCATTCGACGCCGCGCGCGACTATCTCAAGAACGGCGAAATCGCGCTTGCGATCGGCATTCTTGCGATTCTCGTCGTGCTGTTGCTGCCGCTGCCGTCCTGGCTGCTCGACCTCGCACTCTCGTTTTCCATCACCTTCGCCATTCTCATCCTGATGACCTCCATCTTCATCAGGAAGCCGCTGGAGTTCAGCTCCTTTCCGACGATCCTCTTGATCTCGACCATGCTGCGGGTGGCCCTCAACCTCGCCTCCACGCGGCTGATCCTCAGTCATGGCAAGGAGGGCACGGCTGCGGCAGGCCAGGTCATCCAGGCCTTCGGGCGCCTGATCACCCAGGGCAATTTCGTCATCGGCATCATCGTGTTCGCGATTCTCATCATCGTGAACTTCATCGTCATCACCAAGGGCGCGGGGCGCATCGCGGAAGTCGCGGCGCGCTTCACCCTGGATGCGATGCCGGGCAAGCAGATGGCGGTGGACGCCGATCTCTCCGCCGGGCTCATCAACGAGACAGAAGCCCGCGAACGCCGGAAGAACCTCGAAAACGAATCCAATTTCTTCGGCGCCATGGACGGCGCCTCCAAATTCGTGCGCGGCGATGCCATCGCCGGGCTCCTGACCGTTGCGATCAACGTGATCGGCGGCATCATCATCGGCGTGGCGCAGCAGGGGATGAGCTTCTCCGCCGCTTCGCAGACTTTCACCCTCCTGACTATCGGCGACGGCTTGGTGACGCAGGTGCCGGCGCTCATCGTTTCGACCGCGGCCGGCATGATGGTGTCGAAGGGCGGCGTCGAGGGCTCTTCCGAAAAGGCGCTGCTGGGGCAGTTGTCGTTTTATCCGCAGGCGCTCGCCATGGCTGCCTTCGTCATGGCTGTGGTCTCCATTCTTCCCGGCATGCCGCATGTGGTGTTCATGCTGATCGCGCTCGGCGCGGGCGGGCTCGCTTATACCGCCTGGCGCGGCAAGGAGATCGCCCGGGTCGAAACCGCCCGGAAGGAAGCCGCCAAAGCCGCCGACGTGCAACCGGCCGAAGAGCCCATCTCGACCGCGCTCGCGCTCGATCTTCTGCGCGTCGAACTCGGCTACGGGCTGCTGCCGCTGATCAACGACGCCAAGGGCCACCGCGTCACCGACCAGATCAAGGCGCTCCGCCGCCAGCTTGCCTCCGAAATGGGCTTCGTCATGCCCGCGGTGCGCATCCTCGACAACATGCAGCTCGGCGCGAACGAATATGTGGTGCGCGTCAAGGAAGTGGAATCGGGCCGCGGCGAACTGTTCCCCGGCCAGCTTCTGCTGATGGATCCCAAGGGCCAGCCGATCGAACTCCCCGGCCGTCACACCACCGAACCTGCCTTCGGACTTCCCGCCACCTGGGTGGATCAGGGCTTGCGCGAAGAGGCGTCGTTCCGCGGTTACACCGTGGTCGATCCCGGCACCGTGCTGACCACGCACCTGACCGAAGTGCTGAAGAGCCACATGGCGGAGCTGCTCTCCTATGCGGAGACCAAGAAGCTGCTCGACGATCTGCCGGCCGAAACCAAGAAGCTGGTCGAAGAGCTGATCCCCTCGCAGATTCCGGTCACCGGCGTGCAGCGCGTGCTGCAGACGCTGCTCAACGAGCGCGTCTCCATCCGCGATCTGCCGGCGATCCTGGAAGGCATCGCCGAAGCCGTCGGCCATACCAAGAACGCGATGATGATCACCGAGCATGTGCGCGCCAGGCTCGCGCGCCAGCTCTGCCACCAATATGTTTCGGCGCAAGGCTATTTGCCGATCGTCGCGATGTCGCCCGCCTGGGAACAGTCGTTCGCGGAATCGCTGCTGGGACAAGGCGAGGAGCGTCAGCTCGCCATGGCCCCTTCGCAATTGCAGGCTTTCATCCAGACGGTGCGCGAACGCTTCGAGCAGGCGTCGTCGCGCGGCGATCTTCCGGTGCTGCTGACCAGCCCCGCCATCCGCCCTTATGTGCGCTCCATCATCGAGCGCTTCCGGCCCCAAACACCGGTGATCTCGCAGAACGAGATTCACCCCTCCGTCAGGCTTCGCACCATGGGACAAATCTAGATGCAACTCAGAACTTTTCTTGCCAAAGACATGAAGGAAGCCCTGACCGCCATGCGCGCGGAAATGGGCGAGGACGCGATCATCGTCGCCAGCGAAACGCTGAAGGACGGGACCGTGCTGCTGCGCGCCGGGATCGAGGAAGCCCGCGCGCTTGCCCATGCCGCCGAACAGGCGCTGCAGCGTGACGCGAGCCTGGAAGGCCCGGGCGTGATCTCGCGCTTCGCCGCCTTCGAGGCGCGGTATCGCGAGAATCTGCTGGCGCGGCTGCGCGGCACGCGTGCGCCCGCGGCCCAGCGCGCCACGGCGTTCGATCCGGCCATGCTGATGGAGATCTTGCGCACGCATCGGGTACCGGAGCCGCTTGCGGCGAAGCTGGTGGACGAGGCCCACAAGAGCGGCCTCGGCGACATGACGCTGGCGCTGGCCTCGGCTCTGGATGGGACGATGCGCATCGATCCGTTCGACGTGGGCGCACGCGGCGCGATTGTGCTCCTGGGCCCGCCGGGCTCGGGCAAGACGGCCGTCGCCGCCCGCCTCGCCGCGCAGAATTGCCTTGCGGGTTCGCCCGTGCTGCTCGCGGCAACCGATCTCGAAACGGC
The DNA here is from genome assembly GCA_964494505.1 of uncultured Bordetella sp. Lineage (GTDB taxonomy): Bacteria > Pseudomonadota > Alphaproteobacteria > Micropepsales > Micropepsaceae > CAIYRG01. Next base: position 2,902 of record CAZBRO010000046.1, on the reverse strand, counting down.
GGGCCAGGTGGCGCGGCTGGAAAGCTTTGCGGCTTGTCTCAATCTGCAGGTCGTGCACGTCTCCTCTCCCGGCATGGTGGCCGAAGCGGTGCAGCACGCGCGCAACGCGGGCTCCTTTCTGATCGCCGATTCCGGCGGATGCGACCCGCGCGAGCCCTTGCCGAACGATCTGATGGGGCTGCTTTCGGGCGGTACGCTCGATCCTGTGGGCGTGATTTCGGCCGCGAGCGACGCGGAAGAGGCAGGCGAAACGGCCGCTGCTTTGGTGAAACTCGGGGCAACGCGGGTGATCGTCACCGGGCTCGATCTGGCGCGGCGCAAGGGCGCCCTGATTGCGATTGCGCTTTCGGGCGCAACGATCGCGCAGGTGACATCCTCGCCCTATCTTGCCGACGGTTTGGAGACGCTGACGCCGATGGCGCTTGCGCGCCTGGTGACGGGCCGGGCGCCTGCCGAAACCTTCGACGATGCGGGCGGCATACCGGATTAAGGAAAAGCTGTCATTCCCGGCCGCGCAGCCGAAAGGCTGCGAGGGGAAGGGAAGCCAATCCTCGAAAAACCATCGCGCTCTCGAAGAATTGGGTCCCCTTCCCTCGCATCGCTCTGCGATGCTCGCCGGGGATGACACCATTTACCCGCGCGAAAAGATGTGCTGCTGCACATCGGGGTTGCCCCGGCGCCAGATCACATTGTCCAGGAAGTAATGATGGACATTGATGAAGATGTAGCAGGAGAACATGAACAGGGCCGGCCCGAACAGGTGCTTGTCATAGGGCACCGCCGCGTCCAGCAATCGCGGGATTCCCATGAAGCCGAGGAAACCCAGAAACGTGCCGATGCCGATGAAGGCCGCAAGGCTCGGCAGCACGCCCGAGGGTAGGAACGCGCTCAGCAGCGAGGGGCGCGCCGGCGCCGCCTTGCTGCCCGCATTGAGCTGATAGCGCCACACCACCGCCAGATATTGCAGCGAGTGGAAGGTGGGGACGACCGCGATCACCACCGGGTTGATCCGTACAAAGATGACCCAGAGATAGAGCGTCGTCAGATAGGCGATCACCCCGTTCCAGGGGAGGCTGCCCTTGGCTTCGCTCCAGCGCTGGACCAGCGCATAGCCCGCCGCCAATGTCGTCAGAACCGCCGCACCGATGGAAGCGTCGTAAAGCGCGACCGGCAGCGGCAGCGAGAACCACGCCAGGCCGAGATAATCGTTCTTCGCCACCGCGTGGTTCGCAGCCGCCCACGCGGCCAGCCAGCAGGCATAGCCATTGGCGCGGAATATCCATTTCGCCGATGTCGAGAAGGTCAGCCGCTTCTGCACCGAATCCACGATCAGGATGCCATAGCCCTGCTTCACGTAATGCCAGCCGACCAGGAAGAACATCAGATTGGCGCCATAGGCGAGAAGACGCGGCTTGCCCGCGATGGCCGTCCCGGCCAGGAAGGCGATCAAGGCCGCCGGCACCACCAGCCCCGCAACGATGTAGCGGATGCGAAGTGCGGCCGGGTACGACCCGAACGCCTTCTCGCGGAAGTTCCGGTAGAACATCTGATAGGAATTGGCGAAATGAGGCTGGTTGATCGCCATCATCAGCACGGTGATCAGCACCGCCTCCTCCGGCCCTGGCATCCCCTTGGGGAAGGCGAGCGCCAGAAGGCCGCAGATCACCACCGATCCCCCGCCCAGCGTGAAGAAATCGAACAGCGGCCCAAAGAGATAGCCTTGGGCGGGCGCGCGGACGGGCTTCGCCGCGGGCGCAAGGGAGGGAACCAGGACATCGGCTTGGGTGGTGTCGGTCATGGGGAAGCGGGTCTCAAAATCGGCCGGCGGGGTATATTAACGCGCAACCGCCTCTTTGGGAGACGTTTTGTCGGGTCCCTGTCGCCGCACGGGTTCCATCCCGCCTTGGAACGGTTTGCGTAGAGGAGCCCCCCTCCCCCCTGACTCGCAGAAAAAGTGACCCGATCTCCAGGAATTCCGCGAAGTTTTGGCGGAGATGCGGTCGCTTTTTTGGTGCGGATTTCGGTGCGATTTCGCTGCAATAACGGTACGCCTCCGGCATCGTCGGGCGTGCGAGCGTTTGGGCCTGAGCAAGCAATCCGGGTCCTTTCGTCCTTTGCATGTGTAGATGTGGGGTTGGGATGCGCGGACTTGAAAGTGGAGCGACCCGCTCACATTTGACCCTCCGCTTGAGGGAGGGTCGAACGGCCGAGCACAGCGAAGCCGTTCGGGGAGGAGACAATGCGATGCTTGCGACAGGTGCCCCCCGCCGTTGTAACCGCTTGCCGGGATAAGCGAATCGTTCCATTTTGTTCTTGGTTTGTTCAACCATCATCCCCCTCGCCCCCGTCGGGGGAGAGGGGTCGGGGTGAGGGGGCCGTCGTGGTAGCTGCACAGGCGTTCCGCAATCGCGAATCGAAAAAGCCGATCCGCGCATACGCGCGCCAGATGCGGCGCCTGCCCACGGAATGCGAGAAACGCTTCTGGTGGCGCGTGAAGGACCGGCGTCTGGCCGGACACAAGTTCAAGCGTCAAGTTCCGATCGGAAGCTACATTGCTGATTTTCTGTGCGTCGAACGAAAGCTCATCGTCGAATTGGACGGCGGTCAGCACATCGACCGCAAGGCCTACGACAGGAAGCGCGATGCGTTCCTTATCTCACACGGCTATCGCGTGATCCGGATTTGAAACATGGATGTTGTTGAGAATATCGGTGGCGTAATGGAGATGGTGGAGCGCGAACTCAACACGATCGCTCCCGGTTGAGCACCGCCCCCTCACCCTGCCCTCTCCCCCTTTGGGGGAGAGGGATTCTCGTTGTGGAGGGACGGGGCCCCCCCCCCCCCCCCCCCCCCCCGGGGGGGGGGGGGGTGGGGCGCGGGGGGGGGGAGGTGGTTGGGGGGG
>CAZBRO010000045.1:0-26789 GCA_964494505.1 uncultured Bordetella sp. | reverse complement strand
ATCGGCCACGGCGACGTGGTGATCGCGGCCATCACCTCCTGCACCAACACCTCCAATCCCTATGTGATGCTGGGGGCGGGGCTGCTCGCCCGGAACGCGGTCGCGCGCGGACTGAAGGTCAGGCCCTGGGTGAAGACCTCGCTCGCGCCGGGAAGCCAGGTGGTGACCGATTATCTTGCTCGCGCCGGCCTCGACAAGCCGCTCGCCAAGCTCGGATTCAACATCGTGGCCTATGGCTGCACCACTTGCATCGGCAATTCGGGCCCGTTGCCCGATCCGGTGGCCAAGGCGGTGACCGATGGCGATCTCGTGGCGGCCGCGGTGATTTCCGGCAACCGCAATTTTGAAGGCCGCGTGCATCCGCAGGTTCGCGCGAACTATCTCGCCTCGCCGCTGCTGGTCGTGGCCTATGCGCTTGCCGGCAATATCAATGGCGACCTCACCAAGGAGCCCATCGGCTACGACACGGAGAACGAGCCCGTCTATCTCAACGAGATCTGGCCCTCGCCGCAGGAGATCGCGCAAACCGTGCGCAAATCGGTGACGCCCGCCATGTTCCGCGCGCGCTATGCCGACGTGTTCACCGGCGACAAGAACTGGAAGAAGATCAAGGTCAACCCCGGCAAGACCTATGGCTGGGACGAAACCTCGACCTATGTGAAGAACCCGCCCTATTTCGAGGGCATGACGAGCGAGCCCGCGCCCATCGCCGACATCAAGGGAGGGCGCATCCTCGGCATATTCGGGGATTCCATCACCACCGATCACATCAGCCCGGCGGGCTCGATCAAGAAGGATTCACCGGCCGGCCGTTATCTGATCGAGCATGGGGTGGCGCCCGCCGATTTCAACTCCTACGGCGCGCGGCGCGGAAACCACGAGATCATGATGCGCGGCACCTTCGCCAATATCCGCATCAAGAACGAGATGCTGGGCGGCAAGGAGGGCGGCAACACCCTGTGTTATGCGGACGGTGCGCCCTCGGAGATGGCCATCTACGACGCCGCGATGAAATATCAGGCGGCGGGCACGCCGACTGTCATTATCGCCGGCAAGGAATATGGCGCAGGCTCATCGCGTGACTGGGCGGCAAAGGGTCCAAGTCTCCTGGGCGTGCGCGCGACGATTGCGGAGAATTACGAGCGCATCCACCGCTCCAACCTGATCGGGATGGGCGTGTTGCCGCTTGAATTTGCGGACGGCAAGACCCGCCGGGACTATGGGTTCACGGGAGCGGAGATCATCGACATTCCGGTGGCCGAGGCTTCTTCCGGCACGCGCAAGGCCGTGACCGCAAAGGTCACCTATCCCGATGGACGGACGGTGGACATGCCGCTCGTCGCCCGCATCGATACGGTGGATGAGGTCGCCTATTTCAAGAGCGGAGGCATCCTGCAGCATGTCCTCCGAAACCTCGCCGCCGCGGCCTGACGGCTTGCCCGTAAGGGAGGGTTCCCGGAAGCCGCGTCAGCGGCTTTCGGACCCTTGCGGTCGCGAAGCGAGAGGCGATTTAACGGAGGCCGTCTAGCCGGCGGCGTCGGTGTTCGTGTCGGCGACAACCTCGGCGGTACCGCGCTGGCGTTCCTGGATACGGGCGGCCTTCCCGCGCAGGCCGCGCAGATAATAGAGCTTCGCGCGCCGGACTTTGCCGTGGCGGATGACTTCCACGGAATCCACCAGCGGGCTGTAGACCGGGAATACGCGCTCCACGCCCTCGCCATAGGAAATCTTGCGCACCGTGAAGCTCTCGTTCAGGCCCGCGCCGGAGCGCGCGATGCAGACGCCCTCGAATGCCTGGAGGCGCTCGCGGGTCTTGGTCTGCTTGGTCTTTTCGTCATAGGACGCGTCGACGACCTTGACGTTGACTTTCAGCGTGTCGCCCGGCCGGAAAGTGGGCAGCTTGCGGCCGCCGCGCGCGGCGTCCATCTGTTCGCGCTCAAGCGTCTGGATCAGGTTCATTTTTCGCATCCTTCGGCGGGCCAAAGGCCCGGCCTGGGTCTGAAGAGGGGCGCCTTCTAGCGGATAAAGACGCCCTTTCATAGAGGGTCCAGAGGTCCGGGCGGCGCTCCCGCGTCAGGCGTTCGGATTCGGTGCGCCGCCAGCGGGCGATTTCCGCATGATTGCCGCCTACCAGGACAGCGGGGATTTCGCGCCCCTCGAAGTTTTGCGGGCGGGTGAATTGCGGATATTCGAGAAGGCCCTGCTCGAAGCTTTCCTCGGCCTTCGAGGCTTCGGCCCCCATGACGCCGGGGAGCAGCCGGACGGCTGCCTCGATCAGCGCCATTGCGGCGATTTCTCCACCGGCCAGGACGAAATCGCCGATGGAAACCTCTTCCATCCGGCGGGCTTCGATGACCCGCTCGTCCAGCCCCTCGAACCGGCCGCAGAGGAGGAGCACGCCCGGACCCGCCGACAGTTCGCGCACGCGCGCCTGTGTCAACGGCCTGCCGCGGGGGGAGAGATAGATGAGGGGGCGGGGGGGATGGTCATCGGCGCGCGCGTCATCGATAGCGCCCGCCGCCACATCGGCGCGCAACACCATGCCGGGACCGCCTCCGGCCGGCGTGTCGTCGACCGCCCTGTGCCGGCCAAGCCCGTGGGCGCGGATGTCGCGGATGTCGAGCCCCCACACGCCTTCGGTCAGCGCTTTGCCGACCAGCGAACCGCCCAGCGGGCCCGGAAACATGCCGGGGAAGAGGGTCAGAACCGTCGCGCGCCACATGCAAAATCACCCGTCATCCCGGCCAGTGTAGCGAAGCTCGCCTCGGTCCGGAGCTAAGGCTTGCGCGCCCGGGATGACAAGCGGGTTTATTCTTCCGCAAATTTCGGGAACACGACGACCGCGCGGCCGGACGGGATGTCCACCACCGGCACGGATTCGTCCGTAAACGGAACGAATTCGGTCTTTCCGTCCGGCAGTTCGATTTCCAGCACATCTCCGGCGCCGAAATTGTGCACGGCCGATATCCTGCCCAGCACGACGCCGGACGCATCTTCGGCCCGAAGCCCGATCAGGTCGGCGTGGTAATATTCACGCTCGGCGGGTTCCGGGAGCGACGCGCGGGGCACGAAAAGCTGCACGCCCTTCAGGGCTTCGGCGGCATTGCGGTCGGAGACGCCCGAAAACCGCACCACCGCTTCGCCCGCCTTGACCGCACGCAAAGCGGCCACCTCGAACACGCGGCCATTCCCGGCCGTCAGCGGTCCATAGGCGTTCAAGCCTTCCGGGCTTTCGGTGAAGGTTTTCACCTTCACCTCGCCCTTGATGCCGTGGGCACCCACAATCACGCCCAAAAGGACGCTGGCCGGCTTCAAGCCTGCGGCGCGGCGGTGGCGGCTTTGGCGGCGGCCGCGGCGCGTTCCTGCGCCTTCTTTTTCGGCTTCATCTTTTCGGGGCTGTGATGGGTGACCGCTTTCACCAGGCCCGCGTCGGACAGAAACCGGTGCACGCGGTCGGTCGCGGTCGCGCCCTTGCCGAGCCAGATCTTAGCCTTGTCCAGATCGAGCTTGAGGCGGTCGGCATGATCCTTGGGCAGCAGCGGATTGTAATAGCCGAGCTGCTCGATGAAGCGCCCGTCGCGAGGAGAACGCGATTCCGCCACCACGATGGAATAATGCGGGCGCTTCTTGGTGCCGCCGCGCGACAACCGGATTTTCAATGACATTCGTTCCGTTCCTTTTCGTCCGTGTGCAAACCAATCCCCTCCCCCCCAAGCGGAGGAGGAAAGGGTCTATTTCTTTCCTCCGAAACCGGGAGGGAGATTTGGAAATCCGGGCGGCAGTCCACCGGGGCCGCCGCCTCCACCGCCGAGGCCCGAAAGCATCCCCGGATTCATCCCGCCCAATGCGCCCATCATGCCCCGGCCGCCCTTGCCGATCTTCTTCATCATATCGGCCATCTGGCGCTGCATCTTCAGCACCTTGTTGACCTCCGAGACTTCGACGCCCGCACCCGACGCGATACGTTTGCGGCGCGAGCCGTTGATGATGTCGGGCTTGACCCGTTCCTGCTTGGTCATGGAGCCGATGATCGCCTCCTGCCGCTTCAGCAGCCGGTCGTCGAGCCCGGCCGCGGCAAGCTGATCCTTCACCCGTCCGATTCCGGGCAGCATTCCGAGCAGGCCCTGCATGCCGCCCATCTTGCGCATTTGCCCGAGCTGATCGGCGAGGTCGTTGAAATCGAGCTCGCCCTTTTTCATCTTCTTGGCGAGCTTTTCGGCCTTGTCGCGGTCGACGGTTTCGACCGCCCGTTCGACCAGGCTGACCACATCGCCCATGTCGAGGATGCGCGAGGCCACGCGCGCGGGGTGGAAGGCTTCGAGCGCGTCGAGCTTTTCGCCGGTGCCCAGATATTTGATCGGCGCGCCGGTCACTTCGCGCATGGAAAGGGCCGCGCCGCCGCGCTGATCGCCGTCGGCGCGGGTGAGGATGATGCCGCTGATCTGCACCCGCTCGTTGAAGCTCTTGGCGATGTTCACCGCGTCCTGGCCGGTGAGCGAATCGGCGACCAGCAGCGTCTCGTGCGGATTGGTGAGCTTCTTCACCTCGGCGACTTCGGCCATCAGGGCTTCGTCGATGTGCTGGCGGCCGGCGGTATCGAGGATGAGGACGTCGTAGCCGCCGACACGGGCTGCGGCCAGAGCCCGCTTGGCGATGTCGGTCGGGCGCTGCCCCAGGATGATGGGAAGCGTGGGCACGCCCGCCTGCTCGCCGAGGATTTTCAGCTGCTCCATGGCGGCGGGACGGTTGACGTCGAGCGAGGCCATCAGTACGCGCTTCTTGTCGCGGGTCTGAAGCTGCAGCGCGAGCTTGGCCGAGGTCGTGGTCTTGCCGGAGCCTTGCAGACCCACCATCAGAATGGGTGCGGGCGGCGCGCCGAGGGAGAGGCCTTCGGATTCGGTGCCCAGAGTCTCGACGAGGGTGTCGTGGACAATCTTGACCACCTGCTGGCCGGGCGTGACGGAGCGGATCACCTGCTCGCCGACCGCGCGTTCTCGAACCTTCCCGATGAATTTCTTCACCACCGGCAGGGCGACATCGGCGTCGATGAGGACGGCCCGCACCTCGTTGAGCGCGGTATCGACATCGGCCTCGGAAAGCGCCCCGCGCCCCCGCAAGCGGTCAAACACGCCACCCAGACGATTCTGCAATGAGTCGAACATCTAGAACCCTTTCCTCATCCTGAGCTTGTCGAAGGATGAGGCCATTGAGTTGCTCACCCTTCGACGAACTCAGGGTAAGAGTATTACTCCAAACGCCGAACGCCCCAGGGGGCGCACCTGCGCTGCCTGAGGGCGATCCCGGATTCGAGCCCGGGACCGGAAAAGGCCCTAGCCGTTCCGGATGGTAGGGATGTAGGTCCGCCTATAGATTAAGTCAATCTGAGGCAGAGGGAGGGACGTCGATGGCGGTCGCGCATGGAAGCTGTCTTTGCAAGACGGTGCAGTACGAAGTCGAGCTGCCGTTCGAACGCTTCATGTATTGCCACTGCTCGCGCTGCCGCAAAGCCACGGGTTCGCCCCATGCCGCCAACGGGTTCGTAAAGGCCGGCGCTTTTCGTTGGACCCAAGGCGAAAGCGCGGTCAAACGCTACGATCTGCCCGAAGCGGTCCGGTTCGGACTGCAATTCTGCAGCAATTGCGGCTCGAAAGTGCCGCACCATACGCGCGACCATAGTTGGATGGTGATCCCGGCAGGTTCGCTCGACGAAGATCCCGGCACGAAGCCACAAGGCGTGGTGTTCTGGGGCTCCCGCGCGCCGTGGTTCACGGACTGCTCGGAAATGACGAAATACGACCAGATGCCGGGATAGAAAACCTCCGCGGCTCCGCGCGCAAAATATCGCGTGACACGCTCGATTCTGGACGAAATGGATCCCCTTCCCCTCGCGCCGAGGGCGCTCGGCCGGGGATGACAGCGCCTCTATTTCGAGAGACCCAATTTCTGGGTCAGATACACATAGGTCAGCGCGTTCATTTCGGCGGCTTGGGCGTGGTTGGCCGCCGCCGCATGGCCGCCATCGGTGTTCTCGTAGAACAGCACCTCGTGGCCCTGCGCTTCCATCTTGGCGGCCATCTTGCGCGCGTGCACCGGTGTCACGCGGTCGTCCGAGGTCGCCGTCACGAAGAAGATCGGCGGGTAGGTCAGGCCGGTCTTCACATTCTGATAGGGCGAATAGGCAAGGATCGCGGCGCGCTCGGCCGGATCGTCCGGGTTGCCGTATTCGCCCACCCACGAAGCGCCGGCCCCGAGCTTGTTGAACCGCAGCATGTCGAGCAGCGGCACCTGGCAGACCACCGCACCGAACAGATCGGGCCGCTCGACCGCTACTGCCCCGACCAGCAAGCCTCCGTTCGAACCGCCCATGATGCCCAACTGCTTCGGCGTGGTCAGTCCGCGGGCGATCATGTCCTGGGCAACCGCGATGAAATCGTCGAACCCCTTTTGCCGGTTGGTCTTCTGCGCGGCTTCGTGCCAGCGCGGCCCGAACTCGCCGCCGCCCCGGATGTTTGCGACCGCATAGGCGCCGCCCTTGGGCAGCCAGAGCTTGCCCATGCTCGACCAATAGAACGGCGTCTGCGAAATCTCGAACCCGCCATAGCCGTACAGCAGCATGGGGCTCGGCCCGGTTGCGTCTTTGGCGCGCACGACGAAATAGGGGACTTTGGTGCCGTCCTTGGACGTCGCCTCATATTGCGCGCTGACATAGGGGCTCGCGTCGAACCGCGCAGGCATGGATTTGATCGCGGCAGGCGAGCCTTCCGCGTGGAGCGCGTAAAGCGTCGTAGGCGTCAGGTAGTCCTGATAGGTGAAATGGGCGCCCGGCCCGAACTCGTTCACCGATGAAATGCCGGTCGCGCCCCCGCCCGGAAGTGCGAGCTTTTCATCGCTCCAGCCGCCCGCGCCATCTTCACGGAACGCATGCACGCTGCCCGTCACATTCTCGGAAATCACCGCATAGACGGCATCGCGGCCGGCCGTCACCCGCTCGACCGCATCGCGCGATGAAGGCGCAAAGAGCACCGAAATCTTCGGCAATTCGTGCGTCACAAGCGCGTCGCGCAGCGAGAACGCGATCAGCGCCCCTTGCGGGATCGTCGGCTGGCCTTCGGGCGTCCATTCCTTGCGCATGATGGCGATGAGATTGCCGTGAAGCTGCGCTTTCAAGTCGGCAGACAAAGGCAGCGGCAGATTGATCGTGCCGCCCTCCGGGGTGACGTAATAATATTCCGTGTCGAAGAAGCTGACCGCGCGCGTGACCAGCGGAATGGAGCCCGCGACACTTTGGAACACGGCGGGCGATGCGATCACATCCGCCGGCTGGGCGTCGAAGACAAGCTTCGCATCGCGCAATTTTTCGCCCCGCCGCCACAGCTTGATCATGCGCGGATAGCCCGATTGGGTCAGCGTGCCGGGGCCGAAATCGGTGCTGAACATTATCGTATCGGCATCGATGTAGACGGCTTCGGCCTTGGCTTCGCCGAGCGCGAAGCCTTCGTTGACGAAGCGCTTGGCGGCGGGATCGAATTCGCGCAGGACCACGGTATCCCCGCCGCCGGGCGACAGCTTGACGATGCAGCGCTTGAGATCGGGGGAGCACTCCGCACCTTTGAACACCCAGTTCTTGTGTTCGCTCGCGGCCAATTTGTCGACGTCGAGAACCGTCTCCCATTGCGGGTCGGCGGTTTCGTAGGAGGCGACGCTCGTGCGGCGCCAGATGCCTCTCACATGGTCGGGGTCTTGCCAGAAATTGAAGACGTTATCGCCGTGCAAGCCGCCGAGCGGGATGCGATCATTGGCATCGAGCAGCGCCAGGATCGTGTCGTAATCCTTCTGGTACTCGGGATCGGATTTGAGCGCCTTCATAGAAACAGCGTTCTGTTCGTTCACCCAGGCAAGCGGCTTTGCTCCGTGCACGTCTTCGAGCCAGAGCCAGGGATCGTCGGCCGTCTCGGCTGCGGACATCGCACCTATCGCGCCCAAGAAAAGCACCATGCCGGCGAGCATGCCCGGAACAATGCGGAACCGCATGGATAGCCTCCATCAGCGGTGCCTATTTTGAATGCACCGGCGGGGATAGCAACTCCCCATCGCGTGAAGCACCCCCATCCCCACCTAGCAAAACGGCGCGGCTTGGTCCTATAAGGCCGCTCATGACCACTTTCCTGAAAATGCATGGGCTCGGCAACGACTTCGTCATCTTCGACGGGCGCACCTTTCCGGTGCCGGTCGATCCGGCGTCGGCGCGCGCCATTGCCGACCGGAAGCGCGGGATCGGCTGCGACCAGGTCATCGTGATGGAACCGGCCAAGAACGGGTTCGCCGCCTTCATGCGCATCTTCAATGCCGATGGCGGCGAGGTTGAATCCTGCGGCAATGCGGCACGCTGCGTCGGGTTCCTGCTGATGGCTGAGCGCGAGACCGACAGCATCCAGATCGCGAGCACCGGGGGGCCGCTTTTTTGCCAAATGGCGGGCGACGAGGCCGTCACGGTGGACATGGGTGTGCCCCATCTCGACTGGCGCGAAATCCCCATGACGCAGGCGGTGGACACCCAATCCTTCGTGCTGGACGTTCCGGGATTTTCGGAACCCGCGTTGCAAACCGCCGCCGCGGTATCGGTCGGCAATCCTCATTGCGTCCTGTTCGTCAAGGACGCGGAGACGGCACCGGTGGCGAGCCTCGGTTCCGCCATCGAGCACCATCCGTGGTTCCCATCCCGCACCAACGTGGAATTCGTGAGCCTGCGCGGCGAGAACATTTTGCGCATGCGGGTGTGGGAGCGGGGCGCGGGGATCACGCTCGCCTGCGGCACCGGCGCGTGCGCTGCGGCGGTCGCGGCGGCGGCGCGCGGACTGACGGGGCGCAAAGTGAAACTCATTCTCGACGGCGGCACGCTCGAGATCGAGTGGCGCGAATCCGACGGCCATGTGCTGATGACCGGGCCTACCCGTTTCAGCTTTGCGGGCGAAGTCAGCATTCCCGGCCTGGTCGAGCAATGAGCGTCGAGATTCTCACCTTCGGCTGCCGGCTGAACGCCTATGAGTCCGAAGCCATCCGGGCGCGCGCGGCCGAGGCGGGGCTCGACGGAGCCGTCATCGTGAACACCTGCGCGGTGACCGGCGAAGCGGTGCGCCAATCGCGCCAGGCGATCCGCAAAGCGCGGCGCGAAAATCCAAACGCCCGGATCATCGTCACCGGATGCGCGGCGCAAACCGAACCCGAGACCTATGCCGCCATGCCCGAGGTCGACCGCGTGTTGGGCAATATCGAAAAGCTCGAACGCGCGAGCTACGAGGCCGATTTCCTCGGCCAGGCGCCGCGGGTCACGGTTAACGACATCATGGCGGTGAAGGAAACCGCGGCCCAATTCGTCGACAGCTTCAACGACCACACCCGCGCCATCCTGCAGGTGCAGAACGGCTGCGATCATCGCTGCACCTTCTGCATCATTCCATATGGCCGTGGAAATTCGCGCAGCGTGGGTGCGGGCGCCGTGGTGGAGGAAGCCCGGCGTCTCACCGAGGCCGGCTTCAAGGAGATCGTGCTTTCGGGTGTCGACCTCACCGCCTGGGGCGGCGATCTGCCGGGGAAGCCCACACTCGGCTCGCTGGTGGCGCGCATCTTCAAGCACGTGCCGGAGCTTCCGCGACTGCGGCTCTCTTCAATCGATTCCAGCGAGGTGGACGAGCAATTGCTCGGCCTGATCGCCGATGAGACGCGGCTGATGCCCCATTTCCACCTTTCGGTGCAAGCGGGCGACAATATGATCCTCAAACGGATGAAACGGCGTCACACGCGCGAGGACACGATCCGGTTTTGTGACACCGTGAGGCGGTTGCGGCCCGATGTCGCGTTCGGCGCCGACCTGATCGCCGGCTTCCCGACCGAAACCGAGACGATGTTCGAGAGCACGCGTGCGCTCATCGACGAGGCGGGTCTTTCCTATCTGCACGTCTTTCCGTTCAGTCCGCGAAAGGGAACGCCGGCCGCGCGCATGCCGCAGCTCAGCGCGGCTCTGGTGAAAGAGCGGGCGCGCGCCTTGCGGGGAAGAGGCGCGCAAGCGTTGTCAGCGCGTCTGCGCAGCCTCGAAGGAACGCGACAGGAACTGCTGGTGGAAAAGTCCGGTTTCGGACGTACGCGCTGTTTTGCCTCGGTCACCTTTGCCGGCGATGCGCCGCAGGGAAGTCTCATCGACGCGCAAATCCTCGTCCGCGACGGACAGATGCTCAAGGCGCGCGTTGTGGAACCGGGGCATAAAATTCAGGCGCTTGCATGAGCAGCGACGAAGGCTCGGTCGGCAGGCCCGGATTGTTCGCGCGCCTGAGAGCAGGCCTGCAGCGGACGGCGTCGCAGCTCTCCGGCGGGGTCACCGGCGTCTTCACCAAAGAGCGGCTCGATGCCGATACGGTTCGCGATCTCGAAGACGCATTGATCCGTGCCGATGTGGGCACCACGCTCGCGCATGACTTGGCGGCGGAAGTTGCGAAGGACCGCTACGACACCGACATCACCGAACAGGAACTCCGTCAGTTGCTGGCCGATGCCATCGCAAAGGTGCTCGCGCCTGCCATGCAGCCCTTTGCCGCGGACCCCGCGAAAAAGCCGTTCGTGGTGCTGGTCGCCGGCGTCAACGGCACCGGCAAGACCACCACCATCGGCAAGCTCGCCGCCAAACTCTCCGGGGAAGGCAAGCGTGTGTATCTGGCGGCCTGCGACACCTTCCGCGCGGCGGCTATCGATCAGTTGAAGATCTGGGGCGAGCGCGCCCATGCGCCGGTCATCTCAGGCGCGCCCGGCGCGGATGCGGCGGGGCTCGCTTTCGATGCGCTGAACGAAGCAAAGACCGCCAAGGCGGACGTGCTTCTTATCGATACTGCGGGTCGTTTGCAGAACAAAGCGGGACTGATGGCGGAGCTGCAAAAGATCGCGCGCGTACTGAAAAAACAGGATGAAACCGCACCTCATGCCGCCATCCTGGTGCTGGATGCGACCACCGGACAGAACGCGATCTCTCAGGTCGAGGCATTTCAGCAGGCGGTCCCGTTGACGGGATTGATCATGACCAAATTCGACGGCACTGCGAAGGGCGGCATTCTGGTCGCGCTGGCGCACCGTTTTCGACTGCCGATCCAATTCATCGGCGTGGGCGAGACGATCGGCGATCTGCAAAGCTTCGATGCCGCTGCTTTCGCGCGGGCTCTGACCGGGGCAAATGACGAGCCCAAGGTCACCATGGGCTCGTTCAGGTTTTGAATGTTTCCCGCTGGTACAATTGCCGCCAACCCCCTATGGTGAGTTTATGCACCCTTTGCTGAAGTTAGCGCTCGATCTCGGGCCGCTGCTGGTTTTTTTTGTCGCCAACGCGGTATTCGGAATCTTCACCGGGACGGCGGTGTTCATGGCCGCGATGCTGATCGTCATCGCGATCGGGATAACCATCGAGCGCAAGGTTTCGCCGATGCCGCTGGTCACGGCCGCGCTCGTGCTCGTTTTCGGCGGCCTAACTCTCTGGCTCTCCAACGACATTTTCATAAAGATAAAGCCGACCATCCTCTACGCGATATTCGCAATCGTGCTGATCGGAGGGCTTTCCTACGGACGTCTCTTCATCAAATTGCTGCTTGGCCAGACGCTCAAGCTGCCCGAGCCGGCGTGGCGCACGCTCACCTGGCGCTGGGCGGTGTTCTTTTTGATACTTGCGGTGCTCAACGAGATCGTGTGGCGAAACGTCTCCACCAACACATGGGTGGCGTTCAAGGTTTGGGGTGTGTTTCCGCTGACACTTCTTTTCGCGATGGCGCAGGCGCCCTTCATTGCGCGTCACCAAAGCGAAGACGAGGAGACGCCGGCGTCCAAGGTGAGCAGCTGATCGGGGTTCGCCAAAGACGGCCCGGAATGGGCATTAGGCGCGCATTTGTTTCGAATGATTACAAACATATCGCTGGAATGCGTGTCGAGTGGAACTTGTAAGCATCACTGTAGCAAAATCGTTAAAGACCCGCTTGCGTCCGGTAAGCGTTGCGCTAAGGTTGCCCGCCTCGTTCGACGGGTACGGACGATCTATCGAGCTACAATCATTCGGGGGAATTGGGGGATGGCTTCGAAGAGTCCGCGCAAAGCCAATGGGGGCTTTGATCTCTCTCAATCGCCTTCGCATCTGCTGCGCCGCTGCGTCCAGTATGCGAACGATCTTTTTTCGCGCGAGCCGGGCGCAAGCGAGCTGACCAAGCAGCAATTCACCGTTCTTGCCGCGGTCGAACAGAACGAGGGCATGAGCCAAACCGATCTGGTCAACATTACCGGTATCGACCGCTCGACGCTCGCCGAAATGATCCGCCGGATGATCGAGCGCGGGCTTCTCGACCGCGAGCGCACGGAAACCGATCAGCGCGCCAACTCGGTGCGCATCGGGGTGGCGGGCAAGAAGGCCCTGCGCACCGCGCGTGCTGCGAGCGAACGCGTCGAGCGTACGCTGCTGGCCGGATTGGCCGCGGCCGATCGGGTGCGCTTCGTGAAGATGCTGTCGATGGTGGTGTCGCAAGCGGAGTCCGCCGACGACAAGAAGCCCCGCGGCGGCGGCGACGGGCGGGCAAAGCCGAGACGTCCGCGCTAAGTCAAACCTTGATGTCGAGATGGGTCCCGGGCCGCGTGATGACGCCGGCCGAGGCGGCCGGTTTGCGTCCGGCCGCCGATGGCGATTGCGCCGGATCGGGCTGCTGAAATCCGGCCTTTTGGGCGGGATTTGCAGGCGAGGGCCGTTGAGTCTGAACCTGTGCCGCGAGCAGAAGATTGGAACTGTCGATGCGCATGGTTGGCACCATGCCGCAACATGGTTTGCAAAAGATGAATGCCTGCTTCTGCGATGGAATCTATTATTATGACTGGCCGGAACGCCTGCTAATAAAGTTGCGCGCGGGCATTCTTGGGTGCGGGCGCGCGCGCTATTTGAGCGCGGGCAGGATCTGCCTTTCCAAGATGTCCTCCGTCAGCGGCCCTGCGTAGTGCACACGGATCACACCCTTTGCATCCACGACGAACGTCTCCGGCACGCCGGTGACGCCCCAATCGATCGCGACCCGGCCTTCATTGTCCTTGTCGATCCTGCTGAAGGGATTGCCGAGTTCGTCAAGGAAGGCGCGTGCGTCCTTCTCGGTCTTTCCGTACAGGGATTCCTTGTAATCGACGCCGTAGAGGGTCACGCCCTCGCGCTTGGACAATCCCATCAAGGTCGAATGTTCGAGCCGGCAGGGCGCGCACCACGAGGCCCAGAAATTGACGATGATGGGTTTGCCCTGCCCCAGCTCATTGCGCGCGAAGCCTTGCGCCTGGGCGTCGAGCGGAGGCAGCGGAATGTCGGGCGCCACCTTGCCGACAAGCGGCGAGGGCAGTTCGGACGGCGGTCCCTGGAACAGCCCGACATACAGAAGAGCGGCAAGTCCCAAAAAGATCACAACCGGAATCAGGAAAAAGAGCCGCTTCACGGTTGGCTTTCTCCATTCTCCCCCGCATCGTCTTCGAGCCGGCGCACGCTCCGTCTGGCGCGCGCGTGGGCCTGAAGCGAGACCGCGATGGCCGCGATGAGCATCAGAACGGTAATAATATAGGCCGGCCATACGAAGGCGGCATAGCCGCCCATGGCGAAGAAACCCGCCATGACCTACATGCCCTTCGCCATCATGAGCGAGCGTGCCCGCCGCTCGAATATCTCCGTCTGCATACGGATGAGCCACAGCCAGGCGAACAGCACCGTGTAGCCGGCCATCATCACGAAGAGGGGCGCAAGGAAGCTCTTGTCGATGGTTGGCCCTCCGGGGCGGATGATGCTGGCGGGCTGATGCAGCGTGTTCCACCAGTCGACCGAGAAATGGATGATCGGGACATCGGCCGCGCCCACCAGCGACAGGATGGCTGCGGCCTTGGCCGCGCGCACCGGGTCGTCTATGGCGTTCCACAGGGCGATGTAGCCCAGATAGATGAAGAGCAGGATCAGCTCGGAGACCAGCCGCGCGTCGCCCCATTGCCAATAGGTGCCCCACATCGGACGGCCCCAGAGCGAGCCCGTCATCAAGGCGAGCGCGGTGAAGGCAGCCCCCAGCGGGGCGGCCGATTTCGCCGCCACGTCGGCAAGGGGATGACGAAAAACGAGGCCCACCAGCGAAGACACCGCCATCACGCTGTAGATCATGATGCCCATGTAGGCCGCAGGCACATGGACGAACATGATCTTGACGGTCTGGCCCTGCTGGTAATCGGGAGGCGTGGCGAACAGCGCCCAATAAAAACCGATGCCGAGCAGAACGGCCGCAAGGATACCCACCCAGGGCGCAATCGCGTTGGAGAAGTCCAGAAAGCGTTTGGGATTGGCGAGAAAGGTAATGTTCATGGGCACCTCCTTAAGCCTTTCCTTGAGAAAAATCAGCCGCCGAGATTGAGCCGCACGGCCGCCGCCGCGGCGAAGGGCGAGAGTGCGGCCGCCGCTACCGAAAACGCCGCCAGGAACAGGAACGCGCCGCGCCCGGTACCCTGGAGCGCATCCATCACCGCGCCTGCGCCGAAGATGAGGGCGGGCGTTATCAGCGGCAGCACGATGAGGGCCAGGATCAACCCGCCGCGGCGGATGGAAAGCGTCAGCGCCGCCCCGATAGCGCCCACTCCCGAAAGTGCGGGCGTGCCGATGAGCAGAGAGCCGACCAGCGCGAGATAGCCGGGCGCGGGAAGATTGAGCAGAAGGCCCAGAACCGGGGACAGCACCACCAGCGGCAGCCCCGTGGTCAGCCAATGGGCGAGGATCTTCGCGGTGGCCGCGGATTCCAGCCCCAGCGGCGAAAGCGAGAGAACATCGAGGCTGCCGTCTTCGAAATCGGCCTGAAACAGCCGGTCGAGGGAGAGGAGGGCTGCGAGCGCCGCCGACACCCAGAGCACGCCGCCGGCGATCTGGCCCAACAGGATCAGATCGGCGCCGACCCCGAACGGCACCAGCGCCGACACCAGCGCGAAGAACGCCGCAGCGAGACTGGCGCCTCCGCCCGCGCGGAAGGCCAGCCGCATGTCGCGGAAGAGGAGCGCCTTGAATGCCGTCATGCCGACCCCAGGAAGAAGCGGGTGGCATCGAGCCCGAGCGTCTCGTGGGTGGCGATGATCGCGATGCCGCCATCGTCGCAATGCTCGCCGATCAGTTCGGCTGCGACGCGCCGGCCGGCGGTGTCGAGCGAGGACAAAGGCTCGTCCAAGAGCCAGAGCGGCCGGTTGGAAAGGATCAGCCGCGCCAGCCCCAGCCGCTTTCTCTGGCCGGCGGAAAGATATTGCGCCGGGAGGTCCGCAAGCCGCTTCAGGCCGACATGGTCGAGCACGCCCATCACGTCGATGCGCGCGCCGTAAAGGGCGGCGAAGAAGAGTGCGTTTTCAAGGACCGAGAGCTGCGCCTTCACCCCGTCGGTGTGGCCGATCCAGCCCACCAGCTTGCCGCGCTCCTCGCCGTCGGTGACGGCGTAACCCGCACTCATCTGCATACGGACTTCGCCGGCGGCCTGCGGCAGGAGGCCCGAAAGGATGCGCAAGGCCGAGCTCTTGCCCGCGCCGTTCGGACCCTCCAGCGTCAGGACCTGCCCCGTGGCGATGGCGAAACTGACGTCGCGGAAAATGCGGCGCCCGCCCCGCTCGCAGGTCAGATTCTGCACTTCGACAAGACTGAGAACAGCCATGCCTCTCCCATATCGTTGCCCGGCTTGACCGGGACCTGACACTTAAGGGGAGAGCCGCAAAGAGGCAATCGCTGGCCGCGATTGATGAAGCCCCGGGGTCGGGTATTATGGATTGGAATTTGGAGGTGCATGAATGGGCGAAATCCCAAAAGGCGCGCCGCAAGGTGAGGCTGTAGGGCCATACTTGGCGCGGACCAGCTTGGGCGCACGCCTGCTGCACCTGCGTAAGCAAATTGTCGCCTCGGGCGAGCCGCTTCTATCGTGGGAGGCACTTGACCGGGAATTGGCCGACCGCCGTGGCGGGGCAACGCGTCAAGACTGATGGCGATTACGTTTGTAGACGCAGGTGTCCTGATTGCTGCCGCTCGGGGCAGGGAAGAACTGGCGCTTGCAGCTATCGCAATTCTTGACGACCTGGACCGGTCATTCGCGTCCAGCGATTTCGTGCGCCTGGAGATTTTGCCAAAAGCGCTCTTCAATGGAAAAATCCAAGAGGCCCAATTTTACGAGGAATTTTTCGGAGCGGTCTCCCTTTGGCCAGCCGATATCGGCAGGGTCGTGACGCATGCCTCCGATCTGGGAACGAAGTTCGGGCTGGCGGCACTGGATGCGCTGCACGTCGCGGCCGCTGTCAGCGTCGGCGCTGAAGAGTTCATCACCACAGAAAAACCTGACAAACCGCTGCATCGCGTGACGGACATACGCGTGCGCTCGACACACCCGGGCTGACCCCTGCTCCTCAATACATATGCTGGCCGCCATTGATGGAGAGGGTGGAGCCGGTAACGAAACCGGCATCGTCCGCGGTCAGGAAGGCAACCCCCCTCGCGATCTCATGCGCCTGCCCCAGCCGCCCGACCGGGATGCGGGCGACGATCTTCTCGAGCACATTCGCGGGCACCGCCGCGACCATGTCGGTGTCGATATAGCCCGGCGCGATGGCGTTGACGGTGATGCCCTTGGGCGCACCCTCCTGGGCCAACGCCTTGGTGAAGCCGTGGATTCCCGATTTCGCAGCCGCGTAATTGACCTGACCATATTGGCCGGCCTGGCCGTTGATCGAACCGATATTGACGATGCGGCCGAAATTCTTGGCGAGCATTCCTTCCCACACGGCCTTGCACATGTTGAAACAGCCGCCGAGATTGGTGTCGAGCACCTGATCCCAATTGGCGCGGGACATCTTGCGCATGGTGGCATCCCGCGTGATGCCGGCATTGTTGACGAGGATTTCCACGGGCCCGAACTCGGCGGCAATCGCCGTCACCGCCGCCACACACGCCTCGAAATCGGAGACGTCCCATTTCCTCGCGGCGATGCCGGTTTCGCTGGTGAAGTTTTGCGCCTTGGAATCGTCGCTCCCGTAATTGGCGATGACCGTGCAGCCGGCATTCTTCAGCGCGATCGAGACGGCGCAGCCGATGCCTCGGGTGCCGCCGGTAACAATTGCAACGCGTGCCATTTAGTGTTCTCCGCCTTCTGGTCCGTAGAAGACCACCCAGGTGCCGAAATCGGCCGAGAGGTCTTCGAAATGGTGCTCCGTCCCGGCCGCTGCGAACAGCACGTCGCCGGTTGAGAATTCCGCGCTGCGGCCGCCGCAGAAGAAGGTGCCCCGGCCGTTCGCCACGATATAAAGCTCGTCCTGCCTGTGCGGCTTCTGCACGTCCGAGCCCTTGGGCGCGTAATAGAGGAGCCGCATGCTGCCGTGCCGCATCAGTGTGGCCGCGGTCTCCGCATCGGGCGCTCGCTCAGCCGCATTCAGCGCAATCGCGATGGGACTTGCGTCCGGCATCAGCGTTCCACGCAGACCGCGATGCCCATGCCGCCGCCGATGCACATGGTGGCAATGCCTCTTTTAACGTCCCGCTTCTGCATCTCGTAGAGCAGCGTCACCAGGATGCGTCCGCCCGAAGCGCCGATGGGGTGCCCGATAGCGATGGCGCCGCCATTGACGTTGACCCTGTCCGTGTCCCAGCCGAGGCCCTTGTTCACCGCGCAGGCCTGGGCGGCAAAGGCTTCGTTGGATTCGACGAGGTCGAGGTCAGCGGCCGACCAGCCGGCCTTCTTCAGCGCCATGCGCGAGGCCGGTATGGGTCCGGTGCCCATCAGCTTGGGATCGACCCCGGCGCTCGCCCAGGAAACGATGCGGGCAAGCGGCGTCAGCCCCCGGGCGTCCGCATCCTTGGCGCTCATCAGCACCAGCGCCGCCGCCCCATCGTTCAGGCCCGAGGCGTTGGCGGCCGTCACCGTGCCGTCCTTGGCGAAAGCCGGGCGCAGGCCGCTGACTTGTTCGTAGGTCGCTCCCTCCCGGATGTATTCGTCGTGCTCGATGACTTTCACGCCTTTGCGCTCGGTCACCGTCACCGGGACGATCTCGTCCTTGAAGCGCCCGGATTTGCGCGCGGCTTCGGCCTTGTTCTGGGAGCCGACGGCAAAACGATCCTGGTCTTCGCGGGTGATCTGGTATTCGCGCGCCACGTTCTCGGCCGTGATGCCCATGTGGATACCGTGGAAGGCATCCATCAGGCCGTCCTTGATCATGGTGTCGGCCAATTCGAGGGCGCCCATCTTCTGACCATTCCTGAGATAGGCCGCATGCTGAGCTAGGCTCATCGATTCCTGACCGCCCGCGACGATGATGGAGGCATCGCCATTGCGGATCGCCTGGTAGCCCAGCGCAACCGCTCTGAGGCCCGAGCCGCAGAGTTGGTTCACCAGATAGGCCGGAATCTCGATGGGGATGCCCGCTTTCATGGCCGCCTGGCGGCCCGGGTTCTGGCCCTGCCCCGCAGTCAGGATTTGCCCCAGAATGACTTCCGACACCTCCGTGGGAGCCACCTTTGCCCGTTCCAGCGCGGATTTGATCGCGGCGGCGCCCAAATCGTGGGCCGGCACATTGGCGAAAGCGCCGGTGAAAGAGCCTACCGGGGTGCGGGCTCCGGAGGCGATAACGACGTCGGTCATGGGAACGGGCCCTTGTTGCAGCGCATCTTCTTATACCGGCATTCATGCCCCGGGCCGCAAGGTTTGGTAAATCAAAAAATGCTGCAATGCAGTAAAGAATCCTGGACAGGGCCGTTGCAGAAGTGTTGTCTTAGGAACCGAGGAAACCAGGGGCATGCGAAAAGCCCCGATATTTCATTGAGGAACCCGCGTGAGCGAAACTGAGGCTGCGCCCGGTCCGGTCATCATCAAGAAATACGCCAACCGGCGCCTCTACAATACGCAGACTTCCAGCTACGTCACGCTCGATCACCTTTGCGAGATGGTGAAAGAGGGCGTCGAGTTCGAAGTGCGTGACGCCCGCAGCGGGGAGGACATCACCCGCCAGGTGCTGGCCCAGATCATCTTCGACGAAGAAAACAAGGGGCAGCATCTTCTGCCCATCCAGTTCCTGCGCCAGCTCATCCGGTTCTACGGAGACAGCCTGCAGGCCTTTGTGCCCTCCTACCTCGAAATGTCGATGGAGAGCTTCGCCAAGAACCAGCAGGAGATGCGGGAGAAATTCGCGGAGGCCCTCGGCGGCAAGCTCGGCTACAAGGATTTCGAGCAGCTGACGCGGCAGAACATCGCCATGTTCGAGCGCGCGCTGCGCATGTTCTCGCCCTTCGGCGTGATGAATCCGTTCACCGGCGAAAAGCCGGAGATGACCAACCCCTTCGCCGCCGTCTTCGGGGGGGCCAAACCGTCCGCGCCGCCCCCGTCCGCGCCGCCGCGCGAAGACGAAATCCGCGATCTGAAAGATCAGGTCGCGGCCATGCGACAGCAGATCGCGGATTTGGCGCAAAAGAAGTAAGCCCGCCGCGTCCAGACTTCGCGTGGGACCTTCGCGATGCGGATTTCATCCGTGTACGCCGGCGTGTGCACCGTCCCGAACGGCGGATAGGGCTTACCTTCACGATCAGTCACCCGGTGCACGGCCAGATTTAGGCGCCGGAATCGTCAGCAACCCTTCCTGGATGAGCCGCCGCGCGAGCACGATCTTCGAGTTCTCGCTGAGATCGCCGGGCAATTCTTCGACCCGAAAGCGTTCGCGCGTTGCGACGAAATCGAGTGCGCCGGCCGCGCTCAAGGGCGCGCTGACGCTGCGGGTTCCGAATTCGATGCGCGCCCGCGTTTCGTCCTTCACCACGCGCGGGCGCAAACCGATGCGGCGGATCACTTCGGTTTCGGGCTTCAGCGTGCGGGCCCTCTCGATGGCCTCGAACTGGGGATCGGGAGACTGCCGGGCGGCGCGGTTCTGGTTCGCCAGCAGGCGGATCATTGCCTTTTCGACGATGGCGCGCGCATCGACGCTTTGCAGCATCCCCGCCAATTCGCGCCCGGCTTCGGCGACCAGGCTTGCGTTTTCCGGTTTCAAGGGCGGCGCCGTCCGGCGAAAGCGCACATCCTCTTCGGCAAGTCCGCGCAAGCCTGCCTCGACCAGCTCGATCCAGCGGACGGTATGAATGCCGATCGTCAGATGCATGGATGCGCCGGCTTGCGCGAGCCCCTCATGGATGAACCCGCGGGGAATATAGAGAACATGCCCCGGCAGAGTGGTCGCTTCGATCAAAGGCGCCCCCGGCTGATCTTTTTTCACCGGCACGCGCTGGTCTTCGAGCGGCAGCGCATAATCGGGCGGGAAAACACGCCAGGACTTCTCCCCTTCGAGCTGCAACAGGAAGACGTCATGCCCGTCGACATGGGCCTGAAACCCTTGCGCGCCGGCCGGCGTGAAATAGAGGTTCACGCCGATCGGATGCCCAAGCTCGGCCGAAAGCCCGAGTGCCAGGCGCGACACCGCGGGGTGGCGCAGATGCAGCGAGTTCACCACCACCGTCCAGCCGGTGGCATAGGCCCGGTATAGCGCCGACATGTCGGGCCGTCCGTCGCTCGCGCGCTCCACGGGCAGATCCTCGGAGCCTTCCGCCGTGGTTCGGACGAGGCGAAGCTCGTTCTGGACGGTCATCGGCGCAGGCGACAGCGCAATGATCGCATCCAGCGTGGCGATGGAGGGAAGCTCCTCGCACCAGCCGGGCAGCGGGCGTGCCAGATGGAGCGGCTGCTTTTCCAGATAGTCCGCCTTGAAGGCGTCCGGCGTCAGCGGATACAGCAGCCGCT
The DNA here is from genome assembly GCA_964494505.1 of uncultured Bordetella sp. Lineage (GTDB taxonomy): Bacteria > Pseudomonadota > Alphaproteobacteria > Micropepsales > Micropepsaceae > CAIYRG01. Next base: position 5,982 of record CAZBRO010000045.1, on the reverse strand, counting down.
CGAGCATGGGCGCTATTTGTCGTCGAGCGCGCCGCTTCGATCTACGTAATTGCCGCTGTTGTAATTGTTGCTGCCAGTGCCGAGATCGCCATGGTCGCCGCCGCCATCGTCGCCGCCCCATTTCCCTTTGGGGATATATGGCCCCTTCCCGGCGGTCGCCTGTTTCTCCGCGCCATAAACGAGTCCTTCCGAAAGCAGATCGTCATCGCTGAGTTCGGTTTTCGGGGGAAGCGGCATATGCGGCACGACCAGATGGATAGCGTGCGGAGTCGAGCGGTGCACATGAATCGTCGTGCCTTCGGGAGGCGCCACGCCGCATTCGGCGAATACCGCTTTGGCATCCTCCTCCAGCTTGCGCGCAAGCGCGGGATTGGTCGCCGCCTCCGACAGCATCGCGCCGACTTGCGCGTTCTTCATGGATTCCGGCAGCAGCATGAGATTGGCGATGGTGAGATAGCGCACGTCCGCGCTGACTTTCACTTCGAATTGGACCTTGTTGGACATCCATCCCTCCCATGGGAAGGCCGGGTGCGGCGATCGCGCCCCAACCGCAATGCGCCCTCGAAATCGATCGCCCATTAACCCTATCTGCGGTTGCCGCTCGCGTCCAGAAACCGGCGTCATATTTGCCCAATTTGGACGCATCCGGGCCACAATTCACACAACTTTGCTTATAGAATGATGCGCAAGGATTTGCCGAACCGCGCGGGGGCGGCTTCGCCGATGAAAACATCGCTCTTCAAGGCGAGCCACGCTGGGGCCTTCTTCAATTCCGGACTGGAACGGGTGAAGAAGAGGACCAGGATCGTCCATGGCCCGAACTGATGCCATTTGGGCCATCGCGGGCTGCGCGGCGCTGCTCGGCGGCTGCGCCGCGGGTTTTTTCGGGCCGCTTCCCGAAGACGTGCAACTGAACAACGCGCGCGGCGCCGAATACGAGACTGGCCGCATCGCCACCCTGGAGCCGCAAGCGCTCGCTTTCGCCAAGGCGCGCGCGACGCGCGAAAGCGGCTCGCTCCATCTGAAGCTGTCGGGCGGCGATGTTCTCAATCTGCAAAACGGCGCCGGCGATTGCAGCCTCACGGCGGCCGATTGCCTGCATTACATCTTCACGGCCGACCTGCCCGCGCGGCACGCGTTCCTGGTCCTGGAAGCCCGCTATGAAGGCGGCGATTGGATTCTGATCGACGACCGCACGGGCATGCGGACGAAATTGGACGCGGTGCCGGTGTTTTCACCCGACAATGAGCGTCTCCTGATCCTCAGCCAGAACGAGGCCTATGGCGGCTTCTTCGGGATCGAAATCTGGCGGCGGATGGGCGATGCCGCCGTCAGGGAATGGTCGCATTCGCTGGCTGGAGACGCGCCCGAATTCGGCGGCGCAAAAGCCAGTTGTCCCGCCGAGACCTTTGCCGAAAACGCCGCGTGGCGCGGCAATCGACGGATCGCTTTCGAGCTTCATTCGTCTGCGTCCTTCGGGTGTGCGGAAGCAAGCTGGCCCTCCCTCATCGAATATGGGCCGGGCGGGTGGCGCTTGTTGACGGCTTGGCCGCGAGCGCGATGAGGGACGCGATGCGCCGTGCTATCCTGATGCTGCACCGAAGGTCGAACACCGCCATGGCGTGGCGCAATCTCTTGATTGGTTTCGCGCTGATCGTCGCGGGCTCTTGCCCGATGGCGGCAGCGGCTGCTCTATCGGCGAGCGCCTATCCGCGTTCCGCCGACAATATCGGGCTGGGACTGGACCGCTTGCGCTGGGGCATGACCAGCGAAGAGGTGCGACTTGCCTATCCGGAGCTGCAATTCACGGCCGCCAACGGCGATATGTACGGACGTGCGAGCGAGCCCGGCGGGGCCTGGGGCCCCGTGGCGTTGAGTGCGGAGAATTATCGGCAAGGCGGCTGCACCTTCGGCCTTTACCTCACCTTCTATCACGCGCGCCTGAAGACCGTGGGCGCGCACAGCACCAATACGGGCGCTGCCCTGCGCGATTGCCGCCGTCAGGTCAGGAGCGATTTGACCGCGCTCTATGGACCGCCGGAAGGCGGCTATCCGCACTTTCCCGGCCCGGTGACGATTGCCTCCTTCGATGTTCCTGCCTTTGCCGGGCCGTTGAATCCACCGCCCGGCCCGCGTCCCTTGAGCATCGGATTTGCCGATGCGAACGATATCAGCGGCTTTGAAGCCGCCATGCACGACGATACCAGGAACTTCTGTCAAAGGATCACGATCGAGTTTCTGCCCGATGCGAGCGGCTCGGGCGCCACCACGCCGATGCTGGCCCCACGGCTGAAGCCCGATCTCGGCTGCGATTATCCTCCCATCTCGCTGCGTCTCCAGGAACAGGGAAAGGTGGTGCTCGATGTGCATGTCCTCGCCGACGGCACGGTAGATAAAGCCGATGTTGCCATCTCCGATTCGCACCCGCGCCTGAATGCGGCGGCGGCCGATGTGCTGCAGAACAAAGTCCAGTTCATTCCCGCCATGAAGGACGGCAAGCAGGTGGAGGTCAGCCGGCAAATCGCCGTCACATTCAAGCTCATTCGACCCATACGCGGTGCCGAATAGCCCCCTCAGGAACAACGATGCGCCCCGCCCCTCTTTTCGTAGCCGTCGCGGCAACTCTTTTTTGCAGCCAGGCGCCGGCGGCGCCCGCTCCGCAGAAGCTGCCCCGCTATGGCGTGTTCGTCTATTCCAGCCTGTGCACGGAAAAGGAGAGCGGCGATGCCGCGGGCTACCGTCTCACATTGATGCGCTACGGCGATGGCGACCACATCGTCTTCGAGTGGTCCGAGGGAGGGCTGTATGAAGCGTCTGGCTACAAGGTTGCTCTGGACGAGAAGACCTCGCGCATCTCGTTCACCGTCGACACTCCGGGCGCGCCGCAGGAACCTGCCTATACCCACTCCTATAGCGGAACGATTTCAAGCGAGGCGCTTGAGATAAGGGACAATGCCGCTATTCCGGGACGGGCCGACCGGGTGCCGCGCGCGCGCGATTTGAGCCGCAAGATGGATTCCTGCCCGGAACGCAAAGGACCGCCATGACGATGCGCCGCGCCTGGATTTTCGGACTTCTGTTTCTCGCCGGTCCGGTTTTCGCCGCGCCCGCCGAGCACGGGATCACCGGTCTGCGCGTCATCCCGCTTACCGAAACGGTGAATGAGGTGACGAACTTCACGCCTGACGGGCGCGCCGCCAAGATCGTCCGAGCCTATGACAACAGCGCGTGGCTTTATCTCGTAATGGTGAAGTCCCGGCGCGGGGATTCCTCCGGAGGCGAGGGCTGGAACGTGGTTCCCTGGCGGAACCGCGAGGGGCGGCTGGTGGAGCCGATCCTCGATGCGCCGCACACCGGCGAAGACTATGTAAGGAGCATCGCCTTTGCCCATGGCAGGATCGACGGCGAGGACGCGACGCTTCTGATCGAGTCAGAGCGCAACCTTGCCGGCATTCCCATTCCCGATGCCGCCCCGGTTACCTATTCCGTATACAGATTTGAAAACAGCACCGGCGCCTTTGCGGGCGACATCGAGGTTTTCGATCTCGTCCGCAGCTGGGATGCGCCGCGCAAATTCTGCAACGCCAACCTCGCGATGCGCGCCGAATTCGGCTTTCCGGTTGCCGATTACGAAGCAGCACTTCCGCAGCCCGACGGCTGCTTGCGCTGACTATTGCATGCACGCGCCGCCGCCGTCGGGCGCGAGTTTGACCCCGAACGCTTTCTCCAAGGCCTCGGTGGCGGTCGCGTAGGCTCCGCTCGTCTGCCACGAAAAGGCCGGCGCGAAATAGACGATTTCGCCGTCAATGATGGGGTCTTCGTGCAGCCGGTAGACCATGATGTCGGTGGGTCGGCCCGGATCTGCGCCGATCCGGTTGGCGGTCACGAAGATGACTTCGCTCTTGTCGGTGCGGGCATCGAAATTCGCCCGCAGGAAGGCGATCCGCTGGGCCGCGTCCGAGCTTTGGGCGACGATGACCGGGGCGGAATTTCCGGCATTGTCCTTCACCGGGATCACGGACTGGAAGATCGCGGGCTTATGGTAACTCGGGTCGTCGAGCTTGCTTACGATCCCGTTCTGCACCTCCCTCAGCGTGACGATATAAGTCCGCGTGTTGCCATAGGGGGTCAGCGCGGTGGCGACGATGGCGTCCTCGTCGCTCGAATCGAAGTGCGGCACGGTATTGATGGCGCAGGGGAGCGGAATGGTTGTGGCGTGCGCGATACCATGACGGCGCGCCGCGTCGTCGTCGCCGCTTTGCGCGTGCGCCAGGGTGGCGGCGCAGAGGCAGGCGGCAATCGGGAGCATCTTGCGCATGGTCCGGTCAGCCCGAAGGATAGCAGCCGTCGGCGGTCTCGTCGGGGCCGAGCCTGATGCCGAAGACCCGTCTCAAGGCCGTCCACTCGTCGCAATATCGCCCCGACGTCTGCCAGGACGTCAGCGGCTCGAACACGGATGCGCGGTAATAGCCGCCCGGGACATTATGGAGAACCTGCGCCACCCGATAGACGGTGAAATTCACCGGCCACGATTTCGGCCCGTTTACGCGCTGCGAACCGGCCGGCACGGCCATCACCAGAATCGGCTCGGCCTCCTGTCTTAAGGGATCGAAATGGCCTCGAAACAGGCCCGCGCCGTGCCGCCCGTTAATTCCGATGATGTTCGACAATCCGCCTGCAACATCGCGCGCCGGAATGGCGAAGCGATCCGTTTTCGCAAGCACCTTGTTGGTGCGGTTCTCGGTCAGCGGAACCTCTTCGACGATGAAGAGATTCGGGCTCCCGACCCACCCGCTCTCGACCGCGAGGATGGTGGCGTCATAGCCCTCGATGGTGAAGCGGGGGATCGTGATCGCGGGGTGATCCATGTCGTTCGGCAGCGGCAACGGGGTAAGCCCGGTGAGCCCATACCGGCCCGCCGAATTGAGATCGTCGCTCAGATTGAGCTGTGCGGCACAACCCAACAGCGGCGCCGCCAGAACGAGACTGGCCGCGGTCCGGAAAAACCCGAAGGGAAGAATCGCGCGCATGAAGGCGCGCAGCATAATTCCCCCCGCCTCGCGTTCCTACGGGGAGGTTACAGGAATCACTCTGCGGCAGCCCGGATCTCTTCCGGAATGGCGTCGCTTTGGGGCCGCCGCATACGCTGCATGACCATGCGTTCGTGCAATCGGTTCACCGTCCGGCTTCCGGTGGTCTGGAACAGACCGGGCACCAGCCCATGGATGAAGCAGGCAAGGGCGGCCTTCAACAGCGCGCCGGAAAAGCCGAACGCCATGCGCTGATGCTCGAAATAGGATTCGCCCACACTCTTTGGGTGCGCCCCGAACCACCGCTCCAGCATGTCCGCGAATCCTGCCGTTTCGATGCAATTCTATTGCGTCAGCAGTAAAATTGTTCCCAAATTCACCTGCTTAAGTCAGCCGATTTGGGAGAATTTCCCAATGCCCGCCCTGGATGCCATCGATCTGAAGATACTCGGGATGCTGCAGAACGACGCCTCGCAGTCGATTGCCGAGATCGCCGATCACGTGCACCTGTCCCAGAACGCCTGCTGGCGCCGCATTAAACAGCTCGAAGACGAAGGCGTGATCGTCAAACGCGTGGCGCTGCTCGACCCCGAAAAGCTCGGCGTCGGGGTCACGGTCTTCGTGACCATCCGCGCGGGCGAGCATACGGAAAAATGGCTCGAGACCTTTGCCGCCGCGGTGCGTAAGATGCCCGAGGTCATCGAGTTCTATCGCCTGGCCGGCGAACTCGATTACCTGTTGAAACTGCTGGTCGCCGACATCGCCGCCTATGACCGCGTCTACAAGCAGCTCATCCGGGCTGCGAAACTCACTGATGTGAGTGCGGCCTTCGCGATGGAAGAATTGAAACGCACGACGGCGATTCCGCTGAACCCGAGATAGCCGCGCCCGCGACCAGACTAGGCGGCGTGGACAAATTCCTTGACGCGTGAATCCCGAATTGATTCAAGGC
>CAZBRO010000044.1:0-28294 GCA_964494505.1 uncultured Bordetella sp. | reverse complement strand
CGGCGGCTACATTGCGCGCAAGTGTTGCGTCGATCCCTTGAGCCAGCAGGGGATTCTGTTTAGTTGCAGCCGTCAGGTTTTAGGTAAAAGAAAAGCGGACGCAAAGCTGTGGCAGCCGTTATCAAAACCCCTTAACGCCTCTCACTTTAGAGATATCGCGGTGTGGCTCGCCGCAGACATAGGCCTCCAACCGGACCTCGGGATGAAAATCGTAAACGAACCTTGCAGTAAAAGGACGCGTATAGTTCACGGGGTCTTCGATAGTAACAACGTCCTCAAGCTGCTTTCCGCCGTTGATCCTGCGCAGGCGCTCGGTGACATGCAGTTGGTCGCTGTGGGGAGAGCCATACGCATCGATAAAGGTCTTCTCATTAAAGCCGGCAGTTTGGACAATAAGCGTATCCCGCTCCCAATGCCCGGCAGAATGGCCACCATAGTATGGGAGAATAGAGAGGGTCTCATCGTTATCGAGCGGTTTGGTCATGTCCACCAGCCGGATCGCATGATTCATTTCGTAGATGATCGTAACCTGGCCTTTGGTCTGAATGATCTGGAATGGATACGGCGTTTCGAGCAGGCGGGGAACGCCGTCAGGCGTGCACAGCGTGCGAGCCGTGTCTTCGACCGTGCCGTTCTTCAATCCGGCCATGTTCTTTTCGTACTGCCCCCTGCCTGCAGGCGTAAAAGGCAATTCGCCGCCGCCCATGATCTGGATTTTCGGGCTATAGCTGCTCGCCCACCACACTCCCGAAATGTCGGGGCCTTCCGAATCCGGCGCCTTCTGTGCATCGGCAACAGAACACGCCAACGCAGCAACGAAAACGATCGCGCCAGCCACGAATCTCTTAGGCATCTTCTCCCCACTTGCCGGTCAGAACGGCGCCAATAACTGGCCCCACCACCATTCAGAACGGCGGTTTGTATTTTTCGCGCGGCATGTCGCCAGCCGTCTTATCGATTCCGATCAGCGGATTGTTCTCCGCGCAGACATATTCCTCAAATCCGTAGTTCACCTTCCCAAACCGCGCATTCATCGAGAAGGGCTTAGTGAAAGTGCCCGGATCCTCGACATCTATGTCGACCCGAAGCGTCTTTCCGCCGTCGACCACGTGGAACCGCTCCACGACGTGAAGTTTCTCCGTATGGGGCGTCCCGAACACGTCGAACAGCGACATCGGATGGGTATGAAGCCCTACGGTGTCTACTACGAGCGTATCGCCCTCATAGTGTCCTACCGATTCCCCATACCAGGACGGTTTGAGATTTTTCGAGTGCGGCTGATTCATGTAGATGGTCCGCACTTGATGGTCGTTGGTATAGAGCAACGTCACTTGGGTGGGTGTCTGCAACAGTTCGATGCTTGACGGCACCGAAAGCATATTCGGCACACCACCCGGCCAGCAGGTTTGCTTCGTCTCGGGAGCGGCAAGGCCGGATGCTTCCAAATCCCCATGGCGCCTGACGAGCGCCGCGGCCCAGGGCTGAAGCACGGGATCTTGCCAGTCTCCAATCACCACATCGGTTCGGGGCGAGAGATTTTTCACCGCGCCCATGCGCTGGAGATTGCGTGTCCACACGCCCGACAAATTCGGGGTAGAGAATTTGGCCGTGGTAGGCCCACTCCCGGGTGCTTGGGCGCCGCTTGCGGCGGCAAAGCTGCACAAGGAAAGGCCGAGGACCACGAAGAGGCTACTGATACGCCGCACGCTCGTCCTCCGGTGGGTGCAACCCGTTCATCTCCTCTGTGCCCATCAGAACGGGGCTGTGTATTTCTGTCTGGGCATATCGCCCACCGATGGACTAATTCCGATCAGCGGATTGTTCTCGGCGCAGACATATTCGACGAAATCGTTCCGGCTTCGCTGCAACGTGGCGAGCGCGCCCCATTTCGTCGTGAAAGCGCCAGGATCTTCGACGGTGATCGCGACGTTCAGCATCTTGCCGCCGTCGGCGACGCGGAAACGCTCCACGACGTGCAGCTTGTCGGTATGTGGCGTGCCGAACTGATCGATAAACGACATCGGTTTCGCCGCGATCCCGACACTATCCACGACCAGCGTGTCGCTTTCATAGTGGCCAACGGATTCTCCGTACCAGGATGGCTTTACGTTGGCCGAGTGCGGCTGATTCATGTAGACGAAGCGAACCTGATGATCGTTCTGGAACATCAGAGTGACCAGCTTTGGCGTCTGCAGAATTTGCATGCTGGAGGGAATGGCAAAGACGCCGGGCGTCGATCCCGGCCAGCAGGTCGTCTTTGCTTCCGGCATCGGCTGTCCCGCCGCTTCCATTTCGCCGTTATGTTTGACGATAGCCGCGGCCCAGGCCTGCAGAATGGGATTCTTGTAATTGCCGATGGGCACGTCGGCGCGCGGCGACACCTGCTCGACAGCGCCGGGACCGCCGCCCTCAGGCTGCTGGAATTTTCCGCTCTGGCGCTGCCAGATGCCTGAAAAATCCGGGGTCTTTTCATCCGCCGCCAAGGTTGCAGGAGCCAAAGCGAACAAAAGAGAAGCCGTGAATGCGACTTGTGGAACACGTCTAATCTTCATGGCTCGCTCCCCGCCGGAACGCGGTCTGGATCATTCTAACGGTTTTGCGGAAGTGGATGGGGCTTCACCGCGAGGGATCGGCTCACGGCCGCCAAGGATGCTGCCGTCGGGAAATTTCAGCGAAATCAGTTCGCCCCCAAGCCGCCCGTTCCGCAACGGGTGGAATTTTGCGACCAGTTTGTCACCGGGCTGCACGTTCTTAACCCGGAATCCCTGCCGATTGAGACCCGTGGGACCTCCCATTACGGGCCCCATCTCAAACGACCACTCTTCGACCTTTCCGTCCTTGCCCGCAGCCATGAATTCAAGCCAGCTATGCGGGTTGGTCCACTGCACCTCTTTGACCGTGCCGGACAGATCGATGGTCTTTTCGGCGTCAAACATGGCGTAGGAATGGTGCGCGGATGCAGGCACGCCAAGCGCCAGAGAGGCGAACGTCAAAAAACCGATCGTTGCGTATTTCATGTCGCGTTTCTCCCTCGATTTTTGCGACGTCAAAAGCCCCGAACTCCCTTTACGCGCGACAGGTCGCGGTGCGGTTCTCCGCAAACATAGGTTTGCAGCTGCACTTCGGGATGCGAGTCATAGACGAACCGGACGTTGAATGGCTTCGTGTAGTTTTTCGGATCGTCCACCGTGATCGTGTCTTCCAGCTGTTTGCCGCCATTCAGCGCTCGAATGCGTTCGGAAATTTTCATTTGATCGCTATGTGGCGCGCCGTAAGCATCGAGGAACGTCAGGTCGTTGAACCCAATGCTCTGCACCACAAGCGTATCGCCCTCCCACTGACCACTGCTATAGCCAAGAAAACGAGGATTGTCCTCGATGGCGTCGGGTTTCGGCAGCGGTTCTTTAAGAGGGATGATTCGCACTGTGTGATTCTGCTCGAACAAAAAGGTCACCTGTCCGGCAGCTTGCACCACTTCAAACGGGTAAGGCGTCTCCAGAATCCGCGGCACGCCGTCAAGCACGCAAAGGGTTCGGGCCTTGTCCGCCACCGAGCCATTTTTCAGGCCGGCCATGTTCTTTTGATACGCCGCCCTGCCAGCCGGTGTGAAGGGTAACTCACCACCGTCGGCCACAAGCAATTTCGGGCTGTAATTGTTCGCCCACCAAACACCGGAGATGTTTGCGCCTTCGGCGTTTGGCGCACGTTGTGCGAACGCCGCCGTTGTCAGGATCAGCCCCGTCGCGAAAGCGCAAAGCGCCACAGACCCACGCATCATGTTCAGGCGCCCCTGGTCAAAATGGAGAAACGTACTTTGCTTCGGGCATCTTACCGATGGATGGGCCGTACATGTCGAGTCTGTTATTCGCAGCGCAGACCGATTCGTTCATTCGAGTTGGCGAACGGTTAAATGTCGCCGTTACCGTCCATTTCTTCGTAAATGTGCCCGGATCGTCCACGATGACATCGACATTCATGGTCTTACCGCCGTTCACCAGACGATAGCGCTCCACGAGATGCAGCGCCGGCGTGTGCGGCGTGCCGAAATCGTCGATCATCGACATTGGATCGGTGTTTACTCCAATGGTGTCGACCACCAAAGTGTCGCCCTCGTAATGCCCAACCGATTCTCCATACCATGAGGGCTTTGGATTGGCGGAATGCGGCTGGTCTAGGTACACGGTCCGCCATTGATGGTCGTTGCCGGTCAGCAGAAAAACGGTCTTGGGCGTTTGCAGAATTTCCTGCCCGCCGATCAGCGCCAGTGTATTTGGCGGGGCCGCCGGCCAGCATGTCATTTTGGACTCCGGAGGCGGATTGCCATCCTTTTCCATTTCCGCGCGCTTCTTGATCACCGCCGCCACCCAGGGCTGCAAAATCGGGTCGGTGTAATCGCCCATGACCATGTCCGGAAATGGCGAAACATTTTTCACCGCACCAAGTCGGCCGCGATTCTTCGCCCAAATACCCGATAGATCGGGAATTTTGCTTCCGGCATTGGCGGCGTCAGGCGTCTGAGCAGCGGGGGCGGCATCCGCTGCGAACAGCAACGGTAAGGCTAAAAGCGCAAGCGCCGTCGATAACCGTTTGTGCCATGCTGTTTGCTGCATTCGGTCCTCCCCTCGCCGCGCGCCGATAGTCCGAGCGCGGACATTTTGAACCCACATTAGCATCAGGAGGCGCTTGCTTCCACCCTAGTTAATGGAGTTACATTAGTTCTTAGCGGATACAAAAATCCGTAGGGACCGGGGGAAATCATGATCGTCAGGCGGGGGGCCGCGGCTCACACGGCCGCATTCTTGAGCAGTGCATCATTTGTCGTACTAATGTCCGCACAGCCCGTTTGGGCACAAGTTGCGACAACTCAGACCGCGCAGGCAGTACCGGAAATGGCTCCCGAACAGGTGCTGGTGACCGGATCGCTCATTCGCGGCACTGTGGCTGTCGGCGTTCCTGTGACCAGCCTTGGCAACGACGACTTTAAGGAAGTCGGCGCGCTCAACATCCAGGATTTGCTCAATACCATTCCTGCCTTGGAGAGTTACCCTTCCAACGCCTCGGCCGCCAGCACGGTGTATCCCTTTGTCAATGGCATCAACATCCACCATCTGAACGGCACGGGACAACGTTCACTGATGCTGATCGACGGTATGCGCTCCCCGCTTCAGCGCTCCGACGAGACCCAATACGATCCATCGATCATTCCGGCTATCGCACTCGATCGGCTTGACGTGCTTACCGACGGCGCATCGGCCACTTATGGATCGGACGCCGTCGCCGGCGTGGTCAATGTTATCCTCAAGCGCGGCTACGACGGCGCACTGACGCAGGCAGGTATCGGTACCTATGCTGGCGGCGGCCTGAACTGGTCCGTGGACCAATTGTTTGGCCGTACCTGGGACGGCGGCGATATCACCCTCAGTTACGAGCATCTTGGCGAAGAACCGCTGCTCGCCAAAGACCGGTCCTATTACACCGCCAATTGGACGCCTTGGGGCCTGGAAAACGAAGCGCCCGTCAAGTCGGCCGCTCCCGGCATCGTCTCGACCGGCGCCTCCAGCATCAACAATGGAACGGCATGCACCAACTGCTATTCCATACCCGCCGGCAACAATGGCGTTGGCCTCACTTGGGCGCAGTTGCTTGCGAACCCAGGAACCGGAAATGAAATCAATCCGAATTATGGCGCGGATATTACGTCGTGGCAGAACAATAATCTTGCGACAGTGACCTTCGATCAAAGGATTCTGCCCGGCGTTCAATTCAATGCCGAAGCCTACTATTCCAATCGCCGGGTCAAGCTCACGAGCGCAGGGTTCACCACCACTTCGACAATTCCGACAACCAATCCCTTTTATCCGGTGGGTGCGCCGTCGGGATTGCGCGTGAGCTACAACTTCGCCCCCGATTATCAGCAGACCCAATCTGCGGTGGAGATTTCCGAGCGCTACGAGGCCGGGTTCACAGTCGATTTGCCGTATCAATGGGAAGGAAGGCTCTTTGCGTCGGAGAACCAGGAGGGAAATGGCAGCGTCGCGCCGGCACTAAGCGCGAACAACATCAATGCCGCTCTCGGCGCCACTGTCGCAGCAACTCCGGGGACCGTGGCAAACCCCGGTATTCCTTCTTTTGCCAAACCAGCGAGCGTACCCTACCTGAACCTGTTCTGTGATCCCCTCGCAAACAGCTGCATCGATCCGGCGACACTCAATTACATCGAAGGCTTTGCCGTCCAGTCCGCGACTTACATCCTGCAGCAATATGGCGCCAATTTCGACGGCCCTTTGTTCAGTATCCCAGGCGGTCAAGTCCGCGCGGCCATCGGCGGCAGCTATGAAAACGACAATTACCACATCCTCAGCACGTCGAACCCGGTCACCACCCAGGTCACCCAGCAATCCACCGATAGCGAAGGACGAAATATTTGGTCCGCCTACGCCCAGGTGAATGTCCCGCTTGTCGGCGACGCCTTCACCCTGCCGCTGGTGCAGAAATTCGAAGTCGAAGCGGGCGTCCGTTACGACAAGTACAGCGATTTTGGCAACACGACCAATCCGAAGGTGTCGGCGAACTGGACGCTTGGCGCGGGCCTGACGCTCCGCAGCACTTGGGGAACATCGTACCGGGCGCCAAATTTCAAGGATCTTTCTCCTGTCGTTGCGCGCGGTATCGGAGAGGTGAACGTGCCGGGGGAAGCGGCCAACCAGTCTGGCGGCGGTGCTGCACAGCTCGCAGCCTGTTCAAAGGTGGGTGGAACACCGGTCCCCGGATCGGTAGCGGCAATTTTGAATCCGACCTGCTCGGCTGCAAACCAATTCCCGCTGGGTATCGAAATCACTGGCGGTGTCGGCGGGCTGGCCGGAATCACGCGTCCAGCCGGTTATCATCTTGGCCCTGAAAAAGGTCGGAATCTGGCCTTCGGCTTCGATTTTTCGCCTGATTTCGACCCGCTACGCGGCCTCAACATTAGCGCGACTTGGTACAACCTCATTATCGACGGGCCGATCGAGCCGCTCCGTGACAACTTTGCCCCGAGCTTCGGCCTGAACGATCCGACCACGGCATTCACCTATATTCTGCGGGGCGATCCGCGTTTTGACACGGCGCTCGCCTGGGCGTTCTCCACGCCTCCCACAAACGCGGGCAATACGGTTGCCCAGCTCACCCCTTCCCAGGTGCAATGGATCAATGACGGCGCCAGCCAGAATTCTGGTAACGAACGGCAGCAGGGCATCGATTTTTCCGCCAGTTACGTGATCGATCTCGGCGATTTCGGCGCCTGGAACGCCGGCATCACCGGCACCTACAAAATTCACGATATTTCTACATACGTGGCGGGTACCCAAGGCGTCGATATTCTGCACACCCTGACGGCGAACGGATATCAGACCCAGGACAACAGGCTGAGATGGCGCAGCCGCCTCGGCTGGGCCGAAGGGCCGTATTCGGCCACCGTCTTTGTCGATTACCAGTCGCATTACTTCGTTGGCGGCATAGCGTTCCCGCCGCCTGCGGTGCTGGCCAATTACCCCAACTTTTCGTTTTTGCAGCCGGCTACCTACCTCTTCGATGCGTCGCTTGGATACGACCTCGGCGATCAGCCGACCAATGCTTATCTCAAGGGCCTGTCATTCCAGCTGGCGATGAACAACATCTTCGATCGCGACCCGCCGTTCGTGTACGGTAGTACGTTGAATACATACGGTTATGACGGGAAGCACTACAACCCATTTGGACGGACCTTCCGGTTCGTCGTGTCGAAGCAATGGTGAGCGGCAACAGCCGGCGTTAGAATTCGCGCTTGCGCGTGTCCAATACGAACAGTGTTGCGGAGAACCGTGGCGGAACATCCGCTCTATCAGGCCATCGAGCATTTCAAAGCCGGTCGGCTCGACGTCGCAGAGGAGATCTGCCGCGCGCTGCTTGTGCGCACACCAAACGATGGCGCGACCAATCATCTGCTGGGTATGATTTGGTTCGGACAGGGCAAAACCATCGCCGCCCGCGATCTTCTTGCACGGGCCAGCGCCTCGCCAGGTGCGACGCCCGAAGTGCATAACAATTACGGGCTGGTGCTGAAAGCGCTTGGGGAAAACGACGCCGCCATTACCGCTTTCAGACGCGCGCTCGCGCTTAATCCCGAACTGTCCAATGCACAGCTAAATCTGAGGCGCGCAAGTCGCGATCTCGTTCCCGCCTGGCATTTCGCCATGATGGCCGACAAGGCGCGCAACGATGCCTATCAGGCGGCAATCGAGCGGGTCGTGCGGGGACGTCGCGTACTCGATATCGGCACAGGCGCCGGGCTCCTCGCCATGATGGCAGCCCGCGCCGGCGCCATGAGCGTGACCAGTTGCGAGACGATCGGCGCAATCGCCGAGCGGGCGCGCGACATCATCGCTCTTAATGGGCTTTCTGAACGCGTCACGGTCATCGGCAAGGGATCGACCGAATTGGCGCTTGGCCGTGATCTGCCAGACCGGGCACAGGTCCTCGTCACGGAGGTGTTCTCCAGCAGCCTGATCCGCGAAGGCGTGCTGCCCACAATCGAACACGCCCACCGACAGCTGCTCGCCGAAGACGGTATTGTCATTCCCTTTGCAGCATCCGCCATGGGTTATCTCATTGGCGGACCGGTTATCGAAGGAATGTTGTTTGCCGGGCAAAGCAATGGCTTCAATCTTTCCCCATTCAACGACTTCGCGCAGCCCAGCATGTACGCTGCGCTCGATGGGGTCCACCACTCTGTTCTCTCCGGTGACTTCGAACTACTCCGCTTCGATCTGAGAATGAAAGCGTTCCCGATGGGAAGCCGTTCGGTTGTTGTAAGTGCCACCCGCGCCGGCACCTGCGCCGGAGTCGCCCAGTGGATCAGGCTCGAATTCGACGAGCACACACGCTACGAGAACCGGCCGGCGCCCGATTCTCCTTCGTGTCACCCATGCGGTTGGACGCATGTTCTCTACCGCTTGCCTAACCCCGTTCCCGTCGAGCCTGGCGATTCTCTCAATTTCGTGGTGACGCACGATCGCCGGCATTTCGTCATCGAACTGGCGAAGTAACAACGCGGGCACAGCACACAACAACAATCGAAGAAGGAGGTTTCCTCCAGCTCTGCTCGGTGTCCCCTTCACGGGGGAATTTCTCAACTGACAAGTTAAGCGGTTCTGCGCACAGCGAAATTTGGTATCAGAGCACCGCGCGACTCAGTCTTCCGATAAGAAGCCGAATTTGGCGGAAGGTTCACTGCCAAGGCCTGGGATAGGGCGAGTAAAAAGGCCCCAAAGCTTCGTCTCTTCCGTGTTCCTTTACGCCCACATGCGCTCAGCCAACACACGTTCTTCGCTTCCCATTACATTTGTGTAAATGGCCGTTGTTTGAATATCTGCGTGTCCTAACCACCGTTGAATAATGTTGAGGGGAACGCCTGTCTGGGTTCCTGCCACACCAAATGCGTGGCGCAATGACTTTGGCATTGCAGGACCCTCTACAATTCCCGCAGCATGCATGATCGTCTTTATCCGATTCCACGCGGTTGTCCGGCTCCAATTCCAGATGCGCAGATGGTTGATGTCTGGGTTTGACCGCCCGCAGATGATCCCGTGCACTTCATCAAGACGCGTAAGCAAATGCGAGGGGACTGGCACCGCGCGATAAATACCGCGCTTTCGCTTTTTCAAGCTTTCAATGACGATCGCGTTGGCGGATGTGTCAACGCGCACTGGGACGAGAGCGAGAACCTCAGAAATCCGCGCTCCCGTGTAAGCGAGCGTCAGGCAGAAGGTCTCAATCTCAGGAGCCGCTCTCTTAGCGGCATCGATAAAGGCTTGGCGCTCGGATTTGGTGAGATACTTGCGGTTACCAGCATTGTCGTAAAGCATAGAGAAAAGGATGAGCCGCCTTGGCAGGTATTCGCCAGAAATAGCGGTTGACTTGGATAAAGAAATCGGAACAGAATCCCCTATTCTGTTCAGTTAATACTGTATCACTTCCTTTGTCTGCCTCGGTTCCTCTTTGGCGCCAAGCAACAACAGTTGGTCGAAGCGGGGTAGGCCGTGACATTCGAGGAAGCAACTCGAGAAGCTGCTCTGGTCGCACAGGGCGCCGTCAGGGACGTGATGGGAAAATATAAGTCCGGACGGGTAAAGCATGAAGACGATCTGACTGGAGTCTTGGTAGGCGCACTGGATAGCGCCCTCAGTGGGATGATCGGAGGATTAGAATGGGATTCTTCAATCCTGACGCACCGGAAGGGAAAGGGCGGGGAAGAGGGAAAATATGGCGCCGACCTCTTGATCCACGTGAAGTTCGATACACCGTCGCAGAAATATTCGAAGGGAGTGCTTATTCAGGCTAAGCGGATTGAAGCGGACGAAAAGATGTCTCGGTCGGAACACACTGATCTCACCGAACAATGCAGAAAGATGCTGGCTGTAACACCGGCTGCTTTCATCTTTGACTACGCGCATAGAGGAATGCGTTGCGGTCCAGCAACACGTATCGCAGGGACAACGCGACGAGACCTCTACTCGATATGTGGATGGACGTCTTATAGGTTCTTCCTCGAATTATTTCGATGTCCGATAGGCGATCAGCGAATTACGAGCGCTTCTGTGGACGAGCTCCGGGTGCCGATTGGATTAGAAGTGACTGCCTCAGGTGACCTCTCAGAGGAAGTGCCTTCA
This sequence comes from uncultured Bordetella sp., assembly GCA_964494505.1. GTDB lineage: Bacteria > Pseudomonadota > Alphaproteobacteria > Micropepsales > Micropepsaceae > CAIYRG01. Next base: position 17,609 of record CAZBRO010000044.1, on the reverse strand, counting down.
CGGTCACTCAGGTAACCGCAGAGGGCGCATTAAACGTTCTCGGTTGGCTGTTCAGTCGCTAGTGAATGCCCGCCACACATAGATTCTTCGACCCAGAATTCGCAAGACTTAGATAAGGTCATATCGCTCCGGAGCACGCGGACTGTGTGCTTCGGAGCTGTGGTATAAGTTTTCGAAAACATCCTCAGCCTCTCCGATCACAGAATTATCTCTTGAAAAGCTCACCTTTGTATCAGCCAACACAGCCATGTTGTTACGATCCTGAATTATGAACCAGGCGAACTTCGATGCCTTCATTGCCTTTCCACTCCTCCGTCAGAAATCCATAAGTGGAAAACTCTACCCAAAAACGGTCCAGTTTTCCGGGGGCACGTCAACAGAGCGCGGTCAGATCAGGTTGGGGCTATCGTCCTCAGTTCGAACTCTTCATACTGGCCCCAGGCAGTCTTCTGGATCGGAACGATCGCCTTCTATCTTTCAAGGCATTTTTAAGCAGACGGCCACACGGTCACCGCGCGGATTTGTTCAGATACATCGGCTTTTTGGTACTTTCTGCTTACGTTCGCTAATCATCGCAGTAGAATCCGTTGACGGCTCTCGCAGACAATGAATGAAGTATCTGAAGGTGCACATGCATCGTACAGAGCTTTCGTCGCATTTGCGGGCGGCGGGGCGAGGGGAATAATTCACGTCGGCGCTTTGAAAGCCTTGGAGGAGCGCAACGTCGAATTCTGTGGTTTGGCTGGGACCTCTGCCGGTGCAATAGTAGCGTGTCTGAAAGCTGCTGGGTTTGGCGCGGACGATCTTATCTCGCCGGATGCCAACTCTTCTCTCGTCGACTTGCTCCGGGCAATCGATCCAAAGATACAAAAGGCGTCATCCCTTTTCGGGGGAGGTGGATGGGCGCGCATACGTATCTTTCGTTGGGTTTTAAAATCTGCCCTTTTCAAAAACCGCGCAACCTTTGTCGCGCTTTGGTTTTTTCCACTCGTCTGCGCCCTTGGCGCGGTTTGGCTGAGTTCGTACCTCTCCGTTTACGGGGTCATAGTCTTGTGGGTAATCCTAGGGGGAGGCGTTGGGTACATTTGCCGAAGTTTACTTGTCGGACTGGCTAGCGCAACGCGGTTTAGGAATGCGTTGGCCACGCTGCTTCAACACAAGATATTTCCGAATGACCCCACGCGCACCGTGACGATGGGAGACTTCGGCGGAACGCGGCCGTCCTTGAAAATTGTAAGCGCCAACTTAAGTAAAGGTAAGCTGCAATTGTTTTCGCCGGAGCGCACGGCAGCCATTGAAGTTGCAGATGCGGTAGCAGCCTCGATATGCCTGCCGGTGATTTTTGGTCCTTGGAACATTGCAGGCGAATTGCACGTCGACGGTGGTATCGTGTCGAACCTACCAGCTTGGCCATTTGACGAAGAACGAGAACTGGACCCAGAGGCTCTCACGATCGCGGTGGAAATTGGCGATCGCCCGAGTGTAGATACTCTAACCGCAACAAATTGGATTCCTGCCGCCGTACGTACCGCTGTGTTTGGTTCGGGAGAGCTCAATCTGCGTGCCGTTGGCGACGCCGAGAGAATTCTTCTTGAAACGAACCTCACGCTTCTGCAGTTTGATACCAATCTGAAAACGCTTGGCCAGGAGGTCCGTGACGCGACGAACGCCGCGTCGGTTCGATTAGACAAGCGACTCTTCCGGCGTCCGGCGCTCTACCGGAATGCGTGCGGCGTAACCCAAGCGCTTGCTACGGATGTGCTGGAGTCCATTGACATCGTTGCGCCGAAGGTGAGGGTCGCTGCCGGAGTGAAAGAGCCTGGGCGATTCAAGTCACTGCGCCTTCGCTATTCTGTTGGTTATGAGACGTGCCACGATGAGGGTATGGTTGTACCGATAGATGGTTCGGTTCTTGGTGCCGCGTGGCGGAGTGGCGAAACGCAGTTTGAAATCGCCCCGTTGCCACTCGACCTTTCTATGCCGGGACCGCAAAACCGGGTCCGGCGAAAGTCAGTCTGGAACGAGCTTGGCTGGCTGCTGTGCGTCCCCGTCTCGGACAAAAACGGCAAAATTCGCATGGTAGTTCAAGTAGATGGCAACACTCCACTCAGCAGCGATCCGGCCGTGGCTGATGCCATCGACAGCATCGAAGAGGCTGTTAACGACACCTTCGGTCTGATAATACAAGAATTGGCTGCGTTGGAGGACGATGATGGCGTTTAAGAGCAGGACCTTTACCACCAGAATTGGCGGTAAAACGGGCAAATTTACTGAGATAAAGAGGGCTGCGAATCGTCACAAAGAGGCGATCGATACAGTCGTCAACGAAGCACGCGAGCTCGCATCCGATAGCCTGCGCAAGATCGAAGGCATTCAGGATCCCGACTTGCGCCGCAGCGCGAGGCGTTAGGCCGAGCACCGCTTTCGGCTGAAGGAACATTCCTTGCCATTCTGGAGCGGCAAAACCATCAAAGAAAAGCTTTCGTCGGTCATCGTCGATGGAGACGAGCGGCTGATCGACTGTGCCGCCTACACTATGCGGGTGGGGTCCGAATACTATGTCACGCCGACGGACGACACCAGTGACGCCAACACCCATTCGCTCAGAACCCTGAAGTCCGGAGATTCGTTCGCAATACCCCCGGGCCAGTTTGCGCATGTCATCACGCACGAAGCTGTCAAAATCCCGAAAAAGGTGCTGGCCTTCATTTCGATCCGAACGACCGTGAAGTGGAAGGGCCTCATCAATGTCTCGGGTTTTCACGTGGACCCAGGTTACGAAGGCCGGCTGACATTCTCGGTCTACAACGCTGGTCCGGCGTCGATCCACCTCAGATCCGGCGACGCTGTCTTCCTCATATGGTTCGCGGATCTGGACAAAGAATCCGATTACACCAAGACGACCAAGAATCTCGTACCGCCGGAGAACTCGCGCATAAATATCGCGGCGTTGTCCCCCATTTCGGCAGAGCTTCATTCCCTGAACGGGCTGGCTAAGCGACTAACCGACACAAAAGTGGCGCTGGATACGCGCATTACCAAGTTGGAAGCTGACACCGGCACCTACAGAGTAGCAGCCGGCGTGGTCATTACTGTCGCCTTGGCGTTTGGGGTCAAGCTGTTGACTGACTGGATACACCCCGACGTAAAGTTGCCGCCCGTAACGATAATCACGGCGCCAATTTCACCTGTACCGCAAATATCGGTGCCGGTCAGTTCCCCGCTTCAGCGATCCCCGGGAGGCGCGCCGCCCTCGCCAAGCGGCACATCAACGGCAGCACCAAACCCGACTAAACCGCCGGCGCGAGGAGCGCCCCCAGCGCCCGCCAGCGCGCTCCCGGCACCGCCAAAAACTGCGCCCTAGATGTCGATAGTCGGCATTGGTTTGGACTTGATCGAACTCGAGCGCTTTGCCCAGCTTTACGCGCCCGATGACATCGATGTGCTTTCTAGGTGCTTCACGACGCTTGAGCTAGCCAAGGTTGGAACTGGACTGGATGCTTCTGCAAAAAAGGCGGCCAGATTTGCCGCCAAGGAAGCTGTCCTCAAGGTTCTTGGCGGCCTCGAAGACGGCATCGCGCTAACCGATATTGAAATAGGCTCACACTCGAACGGCGCACCCACCGTAACCTTATCCGGTGGGGCGGCTACAAAAGCCACAAAACTAAAAATAACGTCCTGGCATGTCAGCCTGACTCACACCGATACGTCTGCGGCAGCCGTCACGATTGGTCTTTCCATCGGTCCCGTGTAGGTCACCACTTGGCTGTCGAGATCGGCCGTTACAGTACCGCCGCCTGCGGCCACAACGCTTCGCCAAGCTGAAAATCCTTCAAAGATCGCCTTGCGCCACAGCGAACCTGGCTGGCTCGACACTTCGAGATGGCTACTCATTTCGCGGATTGTCCGGATGAGGTCTTCGTCAATGTCGTAAACACCATCGAGGAAGCTATGCCGACGTGCATAATCGAATACGAGTGCCGCGATCCCTTCTTCAATCACGGCAGCACGCCCGCCGTCCTCGACTTCATCAACCAAAGGATTGCTACGCCGCTTCCGCTTCATGAGCTTTCGCAACACAGGCGACCATCCCAGCACGGTGGCATATGCAACGTGAAATACATCATGAAAACGGTATCCATCATCGGCATAAGAGTTATCAGTCAACGTTGCCCCGACAACTTGCCCGTCGATATACCCTGTGACCTCTGCTCGTGCTCCAATAATCTTCTCTTCAAACCTCAAGCTGAACTGTCGTGGAAATCTCTCGATTTCGTCGAAGTTGTCATCCAACTTTCTTGGCGATTTTGATGCCAGATAGCGCGCCCGTGTTTTGGTGAGATTTGCTTCGGCGATCGCCTCCAGCGACAAATTGTATTTGCTGGCTACGTTCGAGACGTACCACAGAATATCGCCAAGCTCCTCCGTAACCCGGTCCACAAACTTCTCGTGCTTCTCCCCGTCCCGAAGCCGCTTCTTATATTCTGAGAGCAATTGCCCTGCTTCGCCGGCAAGGCCAAGAAGCGGAATTAGCTTTGCGTCATTCTCGCTAGCCGCCTTCGTCTTGTCGGTTTCGAGCGCAAGCGCCTGATAATCAGCCAGGTTCATCGTGAGCTTTCTACAGCAAACAGGTCATTGGATTGAGGCCTAAATTCAGGAATGCGGTCGTTGATACCCCACTTCGGCGGATACCAAGCCGTGGTCGGGGAATTTGACGGATTAAACATTTGCTTGATTCGTGTTCGGCCGGCGACGCCCGAATACTCCGGGTGAGCGACCCGTGCGTACTTACTGATTTCGCAAAAGAGATTCTGACAGTCCACGAGTTGAAGGGGTCTCCCCCAAAGCGTTTTGAACGAAATGTCCAGCCGCTCGAACTCGATCACCTGCCTGTTTTGGACAAACTCAATAATGTCCTCAGACTTGTAATCTCCTCCGTTTTCGAAACACTTCGATATTCCGTCCAGCGCGCCGGGTCCTGCGACTACGAAATCCTCTTCGGAGTGGGTGAGAATTTCGGAATAGTTCAAATCGATAGCGAATTGAAAGGCGAGAAAGCGGCCAAGAGAGGGTAGCTCTTTGAGTATGCCATATACGTCTTTGAGTGAGCGGGCCTCCTGCACTCTGTTTGGAACGTCCTGCGTCATTGCATATTCCAGCAGGTGCAGGTGACCTCTGTGTTTAACGCCCTCGTCCAGTCCGAGCCGAACGGGAGGCACTATATAGGCTGCGGAGTACAACCTCTGACCGGCGGCCATGGCCGTGGTTAGAACCTTGTCATAGCGGCGCCGATCAAACGTAGCCCAGGAGATATCTCCGACGGCATTCTCGAGATGATCCCAAGTCCCGATCTTGTTGAAGAGCTTGAACAACAAGGTGCGGAAGAAGACCTCTTGTGGTTCAGACGAGTATTTGTCAGCGTAAAGCACGTTGCGTATGAAGTATTGGCTGACCCTGTCTGACGCGCGATACGCGTTGGTGAACTTATGCTTCAGAAGAATGGGATCCTTTGTCCACGGTCCCAGTTCTCCTCTCACGCGGCGCATATAAATTTCCTGCCGCTCGACCGCAAACCGCCAATAGGTGTCGTAAACGGGCGTCGCCTTAAGAGCCGCAAAGCGGTTTGAGCCGCTAAACGACGCCGGGGAATACGGTTCGCTTTTGACCCCTTTCACGCGGAAACACTGTCCTTTTCCAATGTTGTCTCCACGGCAGCGACGAGCGCCAGGAGGTTGGGATCGGTCTTGCCAATATCCATCTTTGCAACACCAACGAACACGTTAAGGCGAACGAGCGAGCGCTCCATTTGGGTTGCCATGAAGGCGCCCAATCTCGCCAAGCCCAGGTAGTTTCCATATCCCTTCCGGGCTATCTGCTGCGTGGCATAGAACGCATTCAAGATCAGGCCTTCATCGCCATCGAAAGTAAAGCTGACCTGTTGCAGACACGGGAATTCCAGCTGAGGCCAATTCAAATGATCGCGCCGGGGATCAAATGTCGACGCTTGCCATTTCGACCAGCGCCGTTTGGGGTCGCGCTCGTATTCCGACAAAACCCATTCCAACTGATCGACGCGCCCCTCGCCGTCGCCTTCGAAATCGACCAGACGTTGGAAGTAGGATCCTCTCGCGTTGTTCTTAGGATTGAACTCCTGGAGGCGGGGAAACGCGTCTCGGAACATGTCGAAAAAGACTTTACGATCTCCGCCCGACATCTTCCAATATCTTTCGGGAAAGATCGTCCAAGCGACATTCTCCACGTCGCGCTTTTCTTCAGCTTTCAGGAAATCATCGACCGCCTGTCTGATGGCTGGCACTTCCGCTGCCACGCCATCTTTATCAAACCCAGTGATGGTAAGAGTGAGAGGCGAGATCGTGGTTACTCCCGGCTGCAGCAACCTATCCATCACAGCCCACCAACCGAGGGATAGGTTGGTGGCTTTGAGCAGCTCTGGTATCGGGTGCTTACTCATCGGGATCCTCCAAGTATCGATATTGTGCGGGTCCTATGAACTTGGTGGGCGCGATCCGTAATTCGACCGTCCACGCCGCATTTTTGGCAGTTGTTAGGCCGCGCTTTGTCGCGCGGTAAAGGTCAAAGGTTGGAAACGTCCCCGCGGCAGTCAGCGAGTTGCCGTCCAGCAACGTACCTTTCGGGAGAACCACGCCCCGCCCTATTTCCAGTTCGATCGTCTTGGCCTGTTGATGGCTGTCGAGGATGGTAAGGCCGGTCAGGTCATTTTCGCCGAGCAAGTTCTTCCGGATCTTTTTCGGCTTCGTCTTTTCTAGTTCGGCTCTGCGGTTTGGCGGCAAGTCCTTCAACATCATCGAGAGATGGGTCAGAAGGGTTTCGTAGCCAACACCAAACTCACTTGCCACGGTCAGCATCTGCAGCGGACCGGCCTTCGATATGTCCCAGCCGCGGGCGTTGAAGGCCCGCCGGATACCGATAGTCGGCATCAGGAGGAAGCTCGCAAAACCGTTTGCAAGAATTTCATTCGGATTTTCGGAGTCGCTGCGGTCATCGGTCTGCAACTCGTCCATGGTTGTACCGTGGCCGAACCAGTGATGGCCGAGTTCATGGGCGCATGTAAACGCTCGGCGTGGCAGTGGGCGGTGTGCGGACAGAAGTACGCGTGCGGGGGACCCTTTGAAATAGAAGCCCTCCATGTCGATGTCGACAAAGCGGACCCTCGTATTCAACGCGCTGGCGAGAGCATAGACGTCGATTGGGTCAACCAAGTCCAAGCTCGCCTGTTCTCGGGCATCGGACGCAGCCTGGGCTGCATTCAGGATGATCGACCGTCTTCCAGCGACCATTTTAGTTATCGTTCTCGCCTTTGGGCTTGTCATCATTTCGGAACATGGCCAAGGCATGGAGCAGTTTGTCCAACGCTTCTGGCTCCAGCTTCTGCAATTCGCGCGCGGCGAGCTGAATTTTGGGATCATCGATGGCGAGCATGTCAGGCGATTCTCCGAGAAGGTAGGAAGGGCTGACATCGAAGATGTTGGCAAGCTTTCGAATTTCGTCGGCGCTGACCTTGCGATTGCCGGCTTCCATTTCGGTCACCGAGGGCCGGTGCAGCGCCATAAGTTTGGCCACCTGTCCCTGGCTTAGGCCGGCGGCCAGCCGAGCATCTTTGATCCTCGATGCCATGAGTCTTCTTCTTTCACTCTCAGACATGCTGTTACTCCGCGGCGACTGAAATCGCCGCTACCTTCTTGTTGTAATGTGCGAAAACGAGTTCCGATGTTTCACTGATGGTCAGCAACGGCTTGTTGTTCTTGCCGCCGAAAATGTGCACGTCGTTGTCGATCTTGAACCCAAGCTCCTTGCCAAGCCAACTCGTTGCCACCGGCCAAACCGTGCTGTCGAACTTTGGGAGCACCTTGTAAGGGATCGATGAGCCGCTGAGAGATGGGCTGGGCAAGCCGCTGGTCTTCTGCACCTTGTCCAGAACCTCAATCAGAGCGCTAGTGACGTCGCTGAGTATCATGGGCCGCGTCTCGGGAACCGAGGTGGTAAGATAATCTTACATTTCGCTTACTTCAACCCCCGCTCTAAATTTTTCTCTCCCAGCCTCTAAGTAACATAACTCATTGAAATTACGTGCTATCTCGGCTTCAACTCCTCCCAAATCGAAATGGGGCCTCTCTTCCTAGTCGGTCGGTACCCTTCGGGCGCCACGGGCGGCGGCGGATTCTTCCGCGGATATCGCTTGACGATGAATAGGCAGACCGCCCCTGCCATATGAGCCGCAAGCTCTGCATACGGTCTGGATGGGATCTAACACTCCGTACCTTGGGTCCGGTGAGCCCAGACCGCGAATCTCGACATCTTCAGCTGCGCGCGGGGCGGCTTGGCGATCTCCCGCGAAGGGTGGCACGCGGCCGCGCGCTATGCCGCTGCGATGATGGCGCGGGCCCTGCCCGCTGCCCTCGAGGCAAGCGAGGGTCTGCGCGTCTCAATCTCATCGGCTGGTGTTGCCCGGGTACTTGAACATTTCAGGCAGCGCATCGCCGCCTGAAATTTCATGAAAGCTGTCGGTACGTGTGAACAACGCGACGAAGAATGTGCGTGACCGCTTTCTCGGTGCCGATTGGCAGGAGAATACCGTCGATGCGTTTGAAGGTTATCTTTGCATGGGCGCGGCATGTTGCGGTCGCATAGATCGGCGCGCTGGTTTCCACTACGCGACCGAGCCCAAGGAGAATGCGTCTGCACACAACCGAGCCTGGAAACTGGGGCACAACAATCTAGGCGGATCGTAGCCTATGATTTCGGCAAAATCCGTCCCCATCACGCAACTACTAAAAAGTCAACGAATTTAACCACGCTGTATGACGCCGGTGAGTACTCTATCCAGTCCCTGATCACGCAAACAAGCAGCTAAACAGAATGCTTTCTGTTCGCCAGCGCGGAAGTCGCCCGGTGGCACTGGGAAGCAACGTCCTTCTCGCGAACAAGCTCGCCCCACCGCCGCCGCGCGCGCGGCGGGGCGAACTTCGGCCTGTTTGCGGGATACCTAACACCTCCCTATCTCATCCCAAGCGGATTTCGTGACGGCCCACCTCGTGAACGATCATTTCCGGATTTTCTGCCAAATCGATGTCCTTCGCCACGCTAGTCCCGAGTTCCCGGAGCGCCAAGGCCGCCCGGGCGCGAGTCCGACTGGCAAAAAGCTTCAGGTTGATTGAGTTGAATAGTACATCGGTTTCGTGCTCAAGTTCATCACAAGCCGCACAGAGTTTTAGCAATAGTGCCGCGACACGCCTCTCCTGGTTCCGCCGGTCGCTCATGGTACAACTCCTCACCTGCACAGGCCGCAAAAATTGGCAACCCTCACTTGAAGAACGTGCAGGGATCGTTTTTCTGCCTCTGTTTAAGTATCGCGCTGGCGGAGCGGCCGTACACTCTCCGGGTTCCCGCGTGGGCGTCGTGGGAGTCCCCATCACGTCGTTTGCTACCGATGTGAGATGACGAATCACTGATGCGATTATCCATCAACGCTCCTCTCTCGACGAACGAGTTTATGTGAAAGTTCTGCCGACCGATGGCACTTGGGATTGAATGCTGACTCGTGACAGCTACATTATCTTTCAGGCGAATGGAGTGTCTTGGGATGAAGCGCAGATCAGGATCGCTGGAAGCGGAGGCCAAGAGGAACGTCGCGATATGGGTGCGCGTCTCGACTGACGATCAAGCGAAAGGCGAAAGCCCAGAAGTGCATGAGAAGCGTGCACGCCTATTTGCAGAAGCGCACGGATGGGATGTGCGCGAGGTGTTTCGTCTTGATGGCGTAAGCGGGAAAACGATTATCGGCCACCCCCAGACGAAACGAATGCTGGACCTGGTCCGCTCGGGACGGATCAGTGGCCTCGTCTTCAGCAAGCTTGCTCGACTCGCGCGGAACACCAAGGAATTAATTGAATTCGCGGAGGAATTTCAGAAGCACGATGCAGACTTGATTTCGCTTGAAGAATCTATCGACACCGGCTCGCCTGCCGGCCGTTTCTTCTTCACGGTTATTGGCGCCATGGCGCAATGGGAGCGGGAGGAGATCGCCGCTCGTGTGTCCGCCGCTGTGCCTATTCGGGCAAAGCTCGGCAAACCTACCGGTGGACAGGCGCCGTTCGGATACCGCTGGATGGGAAAGCGATTGGTTCCAGATCCCAACGAGTCTCCGATCCGCGTCCTCATGTATCAGCTGTTTGCCGAACATAAACGGCGGAGGACTGTCGCGCGGATTTTAAACGAGAGAGGGTATCGGACGCGAAACGGGTCCAAGTGGAGTGACACGACGGTCACTCGGCTCCTACGCGATACGACTGCGAAGGGTATTCATCGGGCCAACTACACCAGGACCGACGATCGAAGACACACGTGGGAGTTGAAGCCGGAATCCGAATGGGTATTCAACGACGTCGAACCAATAGTGGATAAGGACCTCTGGGCAGCCTGCAATCAAGTTCTCGACGCCTGCCACGCACCCCGTAAGCGCCAGGGCAGAAAGCCCGTCCACCTATTTGCCGGACTGGCAGAGTGTGCCTGCGGGCGGAAAATGTACGTTTGGTCCAACTCGCCGAAATACGTCTGCACAAAATGTAAGAACCGAATCGCCATCGCCGATCTGGAAGCAATCTATCGGGAGCAGCTCACCCAATATCTAGTTTCACCGGGCGAGATCGAGGCCCATTTCGCAGCCGCAAACGATGCTCTTCAGGGAAAGTTACAGTTGGTGGCAACTGCCGAGGAAGAGCGTCGGAAGCTCGAAACCGAGGATGAGAAATTGTACCGGCTATACATCGCCGAAAAGCTCTCGGAGAACGACTTTGGCCTCAGGCATAAGCCGCTCTCGGAACGCCGCGCGCAGCTTGAGGAAGAGTTGCCGCGGCTCCAAGCTGAAGCCGACGTGTTGCGCATTTCCAACATCTCTACCTCAGAGGCCGTGTCCGAAGCCGAAAACCTTGCATCTCATTGGCCGGAAATGAGCCGGGAGGACCAGCGCCAGATTGTCGAGGCGATCACTGAGCGAATAGTCATCAAGGAGGGGGAGGTGGAAATCGACCTCTTGTACCAGCCCCCTTTTGGCAACCGTAACAACTTAGCAACGCAACCTTGCCGCTGCGGCTATCTGAGCGATCCGGCGCAAGGCTGCGGGCGGGCGCCCAAATGCGCGAGCGATTACCAATCACGATTGTCGGGGCCCCTGCTCGACCGCATCGACATCCACGTAGAAGTAGCGAGCGTGTCGGCTGCGGATTTGAGTCTGCCGCCGCCGGCCGAAGGTTCGGGCGAGGTGGCGCGCCGGGTGGCGCGCGCGCGCGACATTCAGCGGGCGCGGTTTGCCGATGCCGGGCTTCGCACCAATGCCGAAGCCGAAGGCGAGTTGCTGGATAAAGTGGCGAGACCGGATGCGGCGGGCGCGCGATTGCTGACCGAAGCCGCCGAACGCATGCGGCTGACCGCGCGCGGCTATCACCGCGTCTTGCGCGTGGCGCGTACGATTGCCGATCTGGCGGGCGCGGACGGTGTGGTGCGCGCGCATATCGCGGAGGCTTTGTCGTATCGCCGCATCGCGCATGCGGGATGAAGCGTGTTGACTTTTTCCGATGCCGCGTCGAAGCTGCCTGTGTTTAATTAAAAGCCGTCGTTTAATTAAAAGCCCGTTTCCTCTTTCTGTTTTGAGGGGAAATGCGCGAACAGCAATTCGATGCCATCGCGCCCGATGCCGACGCCCTCAAGCAAAACAGGCACCCGACTCGATTGGCCAGAAGCTAAATGCGCTATAAGAGTCCGGGAAACGCCTGCATCGGGCACATCGCTGGGGTTCGCCATGCGCTATGAACTTTATTACTGGCCGGGGATTCAGGGGCGTGGCGAGTTTGTCCGGCTCGCGCTTGAAGAAGCGGGTGCGGATTACATCGATGTCGCGCGCGGCAAAGGCGGCATGGCGAAGATGGAGCGTATGCTCGACTCCGGCCGCGTGAAGCATCCGCCCTTTGCGCCGCCTTTCCTGAAATCGGGCGACCTTATCGTCAGTCAGACCGCGAACATTCTTCTCTATCTCGGCGGGCGGCACGGGCTTGCGCCGAAAAACGAAGCGGGCCGGCTTTGGGTTCACCAATTACAACTGACCATCGCCGATCTCGTCGCCGAGGCCCATGACGTGCATCACCCGATCGCGGGGAGCCTCTATTACGAAGATCAGAAGCGCGAAGCCAAGCGCGCGGGCGATCATTTCACCGCCGAGCGGATTCCAAAATTCCTGCCTTATTTCGAATCCGTGCTGGCGCGCGGCGGCCCCCGCGCACCGTGGCTTGCAGGCGCGCGGCTCTCCTATGCCGATCTGTCGCTGTTCCAGGCGGTCGAGGGTTTGCGCTACGCGTTTCCGCGCGCCATGAAGCGGCTCGAAAAGAAACTGCCGCGCACGATCCAGCTCCGCGACCGGGTCGCCGCGCGTCCGCGCGTTGCGTCCTACCTCGCTTCGGAGCGGCGTCTTCCGTTCAACGAAAGCGGAATTTTCCGGCACTATCCCGAGCTGGACGGCGAATAGCGAATAGCGGATGGCAACCGCCACTCGCTATTCGCCACTCTCCATTCGCGCATCACTCAGGACGCGTGGTACTGATTTTCCGGCGCCAGCATCGAGATCGGCACATAGCCGATGCCCATGCCGTTCTTGCCGACCAGAACCCAGTCATACCCCTTCACCTTGGCAAGCGCGTCGACCTTCTCGCCGCGCTTCAAATCGCCGGTGACCTTGGTGTCGTAGAAGAAATGATTGCTGAATACGCTGGTCGGGTTGGCGACGACATAGGTCGCGGCCGGCGTCTCATAGCCTTCCGCGGCCTTGGTCACCCCGGGCGCGAGCTTCAGGCTGTCGGCCGAAACATCGGCCGCGAACGCGGATGCCGCGGTCAACACCGCCACCGTCAACGCGGCCGATGCCACCGTCACCGCCCCAAACCTCAACCAATCTGTAACGTGCTGTTTCATGGTCATCTCCATCGAAGTCCGGCAAAGCCGAAGCCCGTCAGGCGCCATGCTGGATCGTGAACCAAGACTCCGAGCCGGGCGCCGAGGCGCGCCTTCAGGGCTCAGCTGATCCGGTCAAACTCATAGCCACATTCTCCTCGGAGCCTACGGATACGAGCGGGCACGCAAAACTACCCGTGCGCGCCCCGGCCTCTTGGCCGCGCCTTAGCTGGGTTGTCTCTGCATTTGTTCAAGACCCCTGACAAAAATTTCATCGGCCTGGTTTTCAAAGAGACGCGAGAACGTGCTCCAGGTCCGACGGCATGAAGGGCTTGAGGAGGGTGGGGCGGCCCCGATGTCTTTCCGGCAGACCGGCTTTCCCATAGCCGGATGCGAAAACAAACGGCACGCCTTTTTGGGCGAGAACATCGGCGACGGGATAGACGTCTTCCCCGTGCAGATGGACATCGAGAATGGCGCAATCGAACTCCGTCTTCACGGCTTCCTTGAGCGCCTCCTGCACGGTGGTCGCGATTCCGGCGACCTGCACGCCGGATGCCGTCAGCGCGTCCTCAACCAGAAGCGCTATGAGCATTTCGTCTTCGACGATCAGGACGCGGCGCGGATAGGCCATACGGGGCTCCAGACGAGGCTACCGGACTGCGGCCGAACGAGCCGCGACAGAAGAGCTGAGAGGCGACTGTGAGCACAAGCGGCGATCTTTTCCAAACGTCGAAAGCGCCTCACGGTTCCGCTTCAGGTTCCCGCCATGGAACCCGGCGCGCGGGCCCCTCCTTGCGCTTGGACAGGAGAGAACGAACGGCGTGATCACAATCCCGTGGGCACGAGGCCGAGCCGCGCCATCAGCGCGCGGTCGCGCGTCTCGGCCGGGTTGGCCGTGGTGAGCAGGCGCGGGCCGTAGAATATCGAATTCGCACCCGCCAGAAACGCCAGCGCCTGGGCCTCGTCGGTCATCTCCTCGCGGCCCGCCGAGAGGCGCACCACCGATTTCGGCATCGCGATGCGCGCAGCCGCAACGGTGCGCACGAAATCGAGCGCGTCCAGCGGCGCCGCACCGCCAAGCGGCGTGCCTTCCACGCGGACCAGCGCATTGATCGGCACCGATTCGGGATGGACAGGCAGGCTCGCGAGCGTCGCGATCAGCCCCGCGCGGTCGTCCTCGCTTTCGCCCATGCCGACGATGCCGCCGCAACAGACGTGGATGCCCGCCGCGCGCACATGGTCAAGCGTGTCGAGCCGCTCTTGGTAATCGCGCGTCGTGATGATGGAGCCGTAGAATTCGGGCGAGGTGTCGAGATTGTGGTTGTAGTAAGCAAGCCCCGCGCCTTTCAGCCGCCCCGCCTGCTCCGCGTTCAGCATGCCCAGCGTCGCGCAGGTTTCGAGCCCCAAGGCGTTCACGCCTTCGACCATGGCGCAGACCGCATCGAGGTCCTTGTCCTTGGGTTCGCGCCAGGCGGCACCCATGCAGAAGCGCGAGGCGCCTGATTCCTTCGCTGCCCGCGCCGCCGCGAGCACGGCCGGCAGCGCCATCAGCTTGGAGGCCTTTACGCCTGTCTCATAGTGGGCGCTTTGCGGGCAATAAGCGCAATCTTCCGGGCAGCCGCCGGTCTTGATCGAAAGCAGCGTCGAAATCTGCACTTCGCGGGCGTCGAAATATGTCCGGTGCAGCGTCTGGGCGCGGTAGATCAACTCGCCGAAGGGCAGCGCAAGCAGCGCCTTCACCTCGTCTCGCGTCCAATCGTGCCTGATGTCCCCGCTCATGGCGGCACTATCCCGAGCCTCCGTGAAAAGGCAAGCGGGCGCCCCTAGCCGATCCTGCGGGGTACGCTCACCCGAAGCGGCCGGTGATGTAATCCTCGGTCCGGCTGTTGGTCGGGGTGGTGAATACCTTCTCCGTTTCGCCGAATTCGACCAGTTCGCCCAGAAACATGAAGGCCGTGTAGTCGGACACCCGCGAGGCCTGCTGCATGTTATGGGTGACGATGACGATGGTGTAATCCTCGGAGAGCTCGTTGATGAGTTCTTCGATCTTGGCGGTCGAGATGGGATCGAGCGCCGAGCAGGGCTCGTCCAGGAGAATCAGGTCCGGGCTGATCGCGACCGAGCGTGCGATGCACAGCCGCTGCTGCTGCCCGCCGGAGAGCGACGTGCCGCTGGCGTGGAGCTTTTCCTTGACCTCTTCCCACAGCGCGGCCCGCCGCAGCGCAGTCTCGACACGATCCTGAAGCTCCGAACGGGACAGATCGGAATAGAGCTGAAGTCCGAACGCGATATTGTCGAAAATGGTCATCGGAAACGGCGTCGGCTTCTGGAACACCATGCCCACTTTGGCGCGCAGCCAGTTCACGTCGAGCTTGGGCGAAAGAATGTTTTCGCCATCCAGGATGACTTCGCCTTCGGCGCGCTGGTTGGGATAAAGCTCATAGATGCGGTTGAGCACGCGCAGCAGCGTCGACTTCCCGCAACCCGACGGCCCAATAAAGGCGGTGACCTTGTTCTTGTAGAGCGGCAGCGTGATGGATTTCAGCGCCTTCGTGCCGCCGTAATAGAAGCAAAGATCCTTGATCGAAACCTTGACGGCGCCGTTCTCGGCCATGCGTTATCTCCGGTCCGTTTGCGCTTCGAGCACGCGCGCGACAATGGAAAGGATGAGGACCGTCATCGTGATCAGAAGGGCGCCCGACCAGGCCAGCCGGTGCCAATCGGCATAGGGACTCATCGCCATTTGAAAGATCGCAACCGGAAGGCTCGCCATCGGCGCGTTGGGATTGGTGCTCCAGAACTGGTTGTTGAGCGCGGTGAAAAGAAGCGGCGCGGTTTCGCCGGAAATGCGCGCAACCGCGAGGAGCGCCCCGGTGATGATGCCCGCCCGCGCAGCGCGCCAGGTCACCTGGCGCACGATGTGGGAGCGCGGCGCGCCGAGGGCGGCCGCAGCTTCGCGCAGCGTGTTGGGAATCAGGAGCAGCATGTTCTCGGTGGTGCGCACGACCACCGGAACCACGATGGTGGCGAGTGCGACGCCGCCGGCCCAGGCCGAGAAATGACCCATGGTGAGAACCATTGCGTCATAAATGAAGAGGCCAAGGACGATGGACGGCGCCGACAGCAGGATGTCGTTGACGAAGCGGATGATGGTGGCAAAGCGCGTGTTGCGTCCATATTCCGCCAAATAGGTTCCGGCCAGAATCCCCACGGGCGTGCCGATCGCAACCGCAAAGATGCTCATCACGATACTGCCGAAGATCGCATTGAGCAGCCCCCCCATGGAGCCCGGCGGGGGGGTCGATTCGGTGAAGATCGCAAAGTCGATACCGGAGAAACCTTGATACATCAGCGCGCCGAGGATAAGCGCAAGCCAGCCCAGGCCGAACGCCGTTGCGGCCACCGACAATCCGAGAAATATCCCGTTGCGCATCTGGCGGCGGCGGTAGCGGGCTGTTGTCATGACCGGCCCCCCGCACGGCGCTCAAGCTGGTAGAGCATGTATTGGGCCGCCGCCAGCACTGCCGCCGTGACCAGGAAGAGAATGAGCCCGAGTTCGATCAAGGCCGGCGCATAGAGAGCGCCGATCGCTTCCGTGAATTCGTTGGCGATTGCCGCCGAGATGGTGGTGCCGGGCGCCAGCAGCGAAGCCGAAATCCGATGTGCATTCCCGATGACGAAGGTCACGGCCATGGTTTCGCCGAGCGCACGCCCGAGCGCCAGCATGATGCCGCCTACCACGCCCGCGCGGGCGAAAGGCAGCACCACGTTCCACAGCACCTCCCAGGTAGTAGCGCCAAGCCCGTAGGCGGCTTCCTTCAGCACCGGCGGCACGGTTTCGAACACGTCGCGCGAAATCGCGGTGATGAAGGGAAGCGTCATGATCCCGAGGATGAGCCCGGCGGTGAGAATGCCGATGCCGAACGGCGGGCCAGCAAAGAGGGTCGAAAGCACGGGGACATTGGCAAAGGTCGCAATCAACCCCGGCATGACGTCCTGCTGCAGGACCGGCGCGAGCACGAACAGGCCCCAGATGCCGTAAATGATGGAGGGTATTCCGGCGAGCAGCTCGATGGCGATGCCGATGGGCCGGCGCAGCGAGCGGGGGCACAACTCGGTCAGGAAGATTGCGATCCCGATCCCGACGGGAACGGCGATGAGCATGGCAATGAAGGACGTGACCAGGGTGCCATAAACCGGCGCCAGCGCGCCGAATTTCTCAGTCACCGGATTCCAGGTTTCCGTCCACAGGAACGATATGCCGAAGGCTTTGAGGGCGGGCCACGCGCCCGAGATCAGCGCCCCGAAAATGCCTGCGAACATCGCCAGCACCAGCAGCGCGCAGGCAAGCGTGACCCGGCGAAAGGTGCGGTCGGTCGCATGAAACCGGCGCAGCCGCGTGGAGCTCGAAGCGATGGAGATGTCCTGGCTCAAGGCTAGGTCGACCATGAGAAGCTCGGAAGATGTTGCCCCATAAGGAAGGAGCGGGGGGCCGTATCCGAATGCGGCCGTCCCGCTTCCATATTCCCCGATCCCAATCTATTCGCCAATTCCCTTTGCACCGGGATCGGCATCTGCCGACAGGGTTTTAGGGATTGACGCCTTGGATTTGTTTCCAGCTTGCTTCG
>CAZBRO010000043.1:0-29595 GCA_964494505.1 uncultured Bordetella sp. | reverse complement strand
GCCATGATCTGCCGCATCATGACGTGCATCGGATCGTCGCCCATCTCCTGGGTGATGGAGACGAGCTTCACCCCATTCTTGGCGAGCTTCCGGACGTAAAATTCCAGCTCGAAGTGATCGCGGAAAAAGCGGCTGAACGAATGGACGATCACCACGTCGAACGGCGCGGGCTTGGACGTGCCCGCCTCGATCATCCGCTGAAATTCGGGGCGCCGGTCATTGGTCGCCGACGCGCCCGGCTCCACATAGGTCTCGACGAGTTGGTAGCCACGTGAAGCGCAATAGGCTTCGCCCTGGCGCTTCTGGTCCGGGATGGAGACATCATGCTCGGCCTGCCGCGCCGTGGAGACGCGCAAGTAGAGGGCGGCGCGTAACGGCACGGTCATGGCGTATGTCTCCCTGTCACATCATCGGCACGACCCGAACAACTCATCGAAGAGGTCGCCGAACCACGCCTCAAAGACGTCCACCTCTGCTTCCGTGACCGGGATATGCTCGGGCCAGTCGTCGGTGACGGTCCAGGTCGAGAGGTCATGCTTCGGCGGCCGGCCCGGAAACGGCCAGGGTTGGCCGAGCAACGCTTCAAGTTGCTCCGATGCGGTCGGGGGGCGTTCTTTGCGAAGTCTGGCCATTGCACCAGGATCGCCGAACGCGACGACAGGAAGAATAGCCTTTTTCCACGCTGGAACCCGCCGCGTACCGTGGCGCAAAAATACTTACATGCGGCGGCGTGGAGCGGAAACGGCTTAAAGCCCCATCCCAATCTGTTTGTTGCGGCTAAACGCCCATTTGATGGCGCCGCCGTCGCACCTGACGCCGATGTAGTAGTGATCGAGACGCTTCTCAATGACGTACTCCGGTTCCTGACAGGCGGAGAAAATCAGCGTGGCTGACACCCGGCAGCGCCAGGGATGCCGAGTAAAATGGTCTGCATGAAGTGGTTCAGGCAGTGTGCCAGCCCGTGCGCGGTCGGATTAAGCGCGCCATTCGCGCCGTAGGCTTTGAGCATTTTCAGGGCCGTCGGCGTTCGCGCACCTGCCAACGTCGGCAGAGTTACGAGGCTTTGACCGAGGAAGAGCACTGGCCGCTTAACCTTGGCCGAGAAGATGGCGTCCCATTCGGATTGTGGTCGGCTGGTATTGGCATTGTCTGCGATCACGTCGAGCTGATTGCCAAGTGCGTCCATCGCGGCCTGTAGATTGGAGAATGTCCCGTTCCAGAGCGCATCGTGATCGATCGCATTCTTGGCGTTGATCACGATCATACCCTTTTGAGCGAGGCATTTTGGATCGTCGATCTGTTCGCCGCCTTCCTTGATCCGTTCGAAGATCGTTTGACCGTGGCTTTTGCCGATCGTCTTGATTGCCAAAGCCCACCGTTCGGGCTGCTGCGGGACATTGCACGCCGTAGGCGTGGCCGTGAAGATTACATCGGGATTGTCGCCCTTGGCCGCCGTCGGGGAGTCCAAATCGACCTGGGTCCCGACGTGCGCCGCGAGGCAGCCCATGTACAGCTCAGCCATCTTGCGGGCCGTGTCATCGTTGTAAGCGCTCAATAGGTTTTGGCTGAGCGAAGCCGGTGCCATTTTGGTCTGAGCGATCAGGCACAAATGGGGAAGAAAGCCGGTGAACTCGGCCAAGGGTTCCACCGAAAGCACCTTGGCTGCGAAGTCGTGGAGTCCGGCCGCAGCGCGAAGCAATGTGACTTGCTTTGCACCTTGGGCAAGGCTTGGATTTTTCATCACTTCGATGAGTTGGGTCAGGGACAGAAGTTCGTCCTCAAACGACGAGCCAGTTGCTGGAGCGATCTTGTGCTTGCTCAATAGGGCAAGAAAGCGATCGCCGATGTCGTCGGCGTCCTGAAACGGCACGAAGCTCACGAGCGCTCCTGATCGATTACTATATGTGATTGCAATGATATTTGGCTCCCGCCATGTCGGAAGAGCAAACAGGAATCGACGTGTGCCGAGCTAAGGGTTAAGGCGGCGCACATCATGGCGACATCAGGTTCAACGCCGTCGCCACCGGCAGATAGAGGGTGCGTGGCTGCCGCACCAAGGGCGTGAAGCCGAAGGCTGCATAGAAGGCCGCCGCACTGTCGTCGATCGCGTCGGCGAAAATGGCGTGGGCGCCGATCGGGGCTGTGGCGACGGTCTTGATGGCGTCAAACAGCAGGGCTTCGCCAAGCCCCTGTCCGGCATAGTCGCTATGGCGGCCAAGCCAGCCGATCAGCACCGCCGGGACGGTCGGGTATCGCGGCAGTTTCTTCGCCAGTAGCTCAGGAACCTCGGTCAACGGCACGTTGCTGGATGAGAGCGTGTAGAAGCCCGCCACCCGGTCCGTCGCGATCTCCCTGGCAATGAAGCAGGTGGCGTATTTGCGCTTCACGTCCTGCGAGACGGTCTCGTGGAAATAGATGTCGATCCGGTCGTTGCCGCAGGTAAAATCTGTCCGCTTGTGCGCCTTCGCCAGCGGCTCGATGGCGAAGCGGGCGCTCACCGGCGCTCGATCAGCTCAGCATGGCGCTTCGCCGCGCGAGCCAGCCGCACGTTCGGCTGGGGCGGATTTATCAGCGCTTCGGCGAAGCGGATTTGGTCCTCACGCGCCAGGCGCATGATGTCAGCGTCCTCGACGACGCGGCGGGCGTCCTCGCCTGCCGTGGAGATGAGATAACCGGTCAGGGTCATGCCGCGCAGACGGGCGGCGCGCTGCATCTGGTCATAGACCTGAACCGGGACGCGCGCTTCCAGTCGGGCAGTCTCTGCTTCGATTTGGGGCTTGGGCATGGGGGGCCTCCTTCGGCTCTAGCATATACGGCATAATGCCGTATTGATCAAGGCGCTTTACAGCCCGAGTCCGATCTGCCGCTTGCGGGTAAAGCTCCACTCGATCCCGCCGTCGTCACGACGGAAGCCGCTGATGTGCTGGTCGAGACGCTTTTCCAGAACGGGTTGCCAGGGCACGAGCTGGAAGCCGAGTCCGTCCTCGATCATGGCGAAGCGCCCGCTGGCGAGATTGGCGACGCCCGCCAGCCGGCCGGAGACATACTCGCCGGGCTGGGACGGGCTGTAAGTCAGTCCACGCGCGGCGGCCATCTCTTTGCCGACGCGATCAATCTCCTGGCGCTCCAGCGCGGCGACCGTGCGCCGGGGAATGGAAATGAAGCCGTCCTTCACGCTGGCATGGCCCATTTCGACGAGACGCGCGGCGCGCCGGTCAAGCGCCGCGTTCACCTCCTGGCCGAAGCCGGTCCCGGCAAGGGGCAGATGGTCTTTCGCAATCAACTCCCGGTCGAGCCAGGTCGCGCCGTCGCTGCCAACCTGCCGGTCGAGGTCGAGTGTGGACAGCGTGCGGATGCCGAAATCCTTGGGTCGGCCGGGGGCGTCATAGGCCATGCCTCGATCGGCGATTTCAGACGGGACCTTCCAGTGGTCGGAGTCGATGCGCTCGACGTGCCCGGCGCGGCGCAGGGCTTCCAGGCGGCGCACATGCGAGCGGATGAAGGCGTCCGGGTCGCCGTGGCGCTGCTCGATGATGTCCCGCGTTGCCTCCAGATGCAGGCTTGGCTGGTAGATGCCGCCATTGGCCTCCGCCATGATCTGGATGTTGACATCCGCCGGCCGGGGCGCGGCCTTGGTCGGCGCCGGTTCGAGCGCGACGATGTGGCCGCGCCTGATCTCGTCGAGGCGGGAAGCGTCCGCCATCTCGACATAGTGGGTGCGCCCGTCCACGCCATCGATGACGAGGTGTAGCCGGTCGCCCATCTCGTCGCCGGCCAGGCCCTTGGCAAGCACGCGGCCCACGATCGGTTCGGTGATCTGCTTGCCGTGGGTCGCATATTGCGCGGGGGCGCGTTCGTCGGCGAGGCCGTGGTCGGAGAGCGCGCGATGCATGGTCTTGATGATGTCTCCGCGCTCGCCCAGTTCGCGCAAGGTCGGCTCGGCCTGTGTCGAGATGGACCAGCGGCCAACCTCCACCTTGGTCGCCAGCCCCATGCTCTCCAGCCTGCGGGCGCGGGCGATCAGCAGCGCCCGGTTCCGCCGCGCTGTCTCCAGCATGTCTTGGTCGGGGCGCAGATCGGCGAAGGCCTGGCTCGCCTCCTGTTCGGCGATCAGCATACGGTCCAGGCGAGTAAAGCGCTCGGCGTCCACCTCGCGCTCAAGCTGGCGGCTGACCTCCTGCTCGGTCTGCCGGCCCAGCTCCAGCGTGACGATTTCGCTGGCCCGCTCGCGGATGCCATGGGCGATGTAGTCGCCGGCGATGTTGAGTATCTTCCCGTCGTCGGTAACGCCGCGCAGCAGGATGTGGGTGTGCGGGTGGCCGGTGTTGTGGTGATCGACCGCGATCCAGTCGAGCCTGGTGCCGAGCTCGGTCTCCATCGTCTTCATCAGGTCGCGGGTGGTCTCCCGCAAGTCGGCCAACTCTACGCCTTCCTCGGCGGAAACGATGAAGCGAAACTGGTGGCGGTCGTCGCGGCCCCGGTCGAGGAAGGCGCGGCCGTCCTCGGCGTCGCGCTCGGCCGAATAGACCTGTCCCTTCTCGCCGTCGCGGTTGACGCCATCGCGCTCCAGATAGCGCAGGTGGGCGTCCACCGCCTTCGCGCTGACGAACGACCGCCCGCGCGCCGCGCCGCGCTGCGGGTTGAGCTTCACGATCCGCGCCTTCACGGTCACGCGCCGGGCGCGGGTCCGCACGCCGTTGGCGTCCCGGCTCCAGGCGCTCCGGCCCTTCAAGGAAGCAGCAGCTACCGCGCCCCGGCCTCGCGCGTTGAATCGGCCGCTTCCCTTCCCGGCCGAACCCAGCCGATTGGGGTCCCCGCCAGCGCGGCGGATGGCCTGATGCGCCTCGGCCAGGAACGTCTTCGGGCGCGGCCGGACGGCGCGCGTGGTACGTCCGCCAGCACGGTCGCGGACCCGGCCGGGACGGATGCGGAAATGGTTTTCGTCGTTCGCCATGAGGCGACGATTGGAAGATCAAACCGCCGACACAAGGTTGAAAATGACGGCGTAGGGCTGTGGCATAGAAATACTTGCTGTAGAGTAGAGACGGCGGAACTGCGCACGACGCACGTTGCGGGCGCCACCCAAAATGCCGTTGAAAACATTATAGAAATCGACTTCACCGACGCCAGCGCACCTTGCCGCTACGGCGGACAGCCGCCCAAAAACAATGTGCAGACAAACACTTAGGAACGAAGTTCCGGCAGCGAGGCAACTCGCTTTATCTTGCCATCGCAGAACCGTCCTGGCCGCCCCGAAATCCGCCCGCTACTTCCCTCCCGGCCGCAACCGAAACAGGATGGCAAAATGTCGGCCATCCTCACCTGTAGTGGGAATCGTCCCTGACGACTACGTCCGCCTGGTTCAATCCGAAGGCCGTTTTAAGCGCGTTGATCATTGCCACCTGCTGCAGGCGCCGATCAGCGTACAGGACGAAGCGGCGCGCTGGTGTCTCGTAAACAATTCGGCCGCGCGGCCATTCGTCATACTCGGTTGATGCAATATGATCTGGATAGCCTGCCAGCGCGCGGCCAGCCCCGCCAAGTGCCTGCCATTCCTGCCAGCGATGATAATGACCGGCAGCATGGGTGATGCAATCGCCATAGGGCTCGGCATTGTCCAACGTCGAACGGTCAACAACCAGGACGCCCGCCACGCGCCAGAAGATTCCGACGGCTGGTTGTGTCGGCGCGAGCGCAGACTTCGGGGCAACGATGATCGTCACGGGATCGTCAGGGTTTCGGCGTCTGCGAGTCGGCGGACAGCACCGAAACCATGGGACTCTTCGTCCCATTTCACGCCGTGGATGGGCACCACAAACTTCGGTCGAAGCGACGCCGCGAAGGCGCGCAGATCGGTAGGAGAAGCGTGACCGCTTGTATGAATATAGGCGATTTCCGCGCCCGCCGCTCTGCACCACTCAAGCGCTTCCGAATGATAGGCGTCGGACAGATAACCGCGCCACATTGAGAAATTAAACGCATCATCTGGAGTCGGTACAACGCCCGCGCCCTGATAATCGCGGAGCAATCCACGACGCAGCATTGCGACATGGCGGCTGCCTTCGAGCCGCTTAGCTGAGATCCCGTTTG
Source organism: uncultured Bordetella sp. (assembly GCA_964494505.1). GTDB lineage: Bacteria > Pseudomonadota > Alphaproteobacteria > Micropepsales > Micropepsaceae > CAIYRG01. The sequence continues at coordinate 23,505 of CAZBRO010000043.1, read as the reverse complement.
GCACCATCCGTTCGACAAAATCCTCGCGGCCCTGGCATCTGTAATTGCTCCGAAGACCTTTCGTCACGATGACCTTCAGATTCGGGAATCCAGCACGCGGCAGGCCCGTCCCTTCTGCAATGCGATCGAGAACATCGGCAGTGTAAAGATCGATTGCGAGCGTCCGCCCGGTGCGTTTGGCCGCCCGATAGATGGTCACCGTTCGGTCGATATTCTGGCCCGACCATGCGATGAATACACGTCCTTGGGTGCGTTCGAAGAGCTCAACGAACTCGCCCTCAAGCTCGCTTTCCGATGTCACCGGCTTGTCCGATCCGAGGTTTGTTCCCTCGGTCAGAAGCACGTCGATGTCCGCTGGCGGGTGAGCCATCATCCGGTCAACAAGCGCAGATTTGCGGCCATGTCGGCGGAAGTCACCAGTATAAAGCAACCGCCTCCCCGCGCCTTCGATCAGTAGCATATACGCATCAAAAGCGGAGTGGTCGGTGAGAATCGGTGCGATAGTGAACGGGCCAATCGAGAACGGACCCGAGCGGCTGTCCCAGGTTTCAAACGTCCGGGTAAGCGGACGGCGCGTAACGTCGCTGGTAACTGCGATCAGTTTTGCCGAGCCGGACCCTGTCCAAATGGGCCATGCTGCGGGAAGCTCCTGAACTAGACCCCAGTGGTCCTGGTGGGGGTGGCTGATGAGCACAGTCGCGGGCCGGGTGAGATCAAGCGATGCAGGCAGTAGGCCGGTTGCGCCATCTGGCGCATCGAGAGGGCGCCCTGCGTCAAGTATGATACGGTCGCCCTGCGGGTGCGTAATCTCAATGCAGCTCCCGCCGATTTGCTGGGTCCCGCGATGGACGGTAAGCGTAAGGCTCACAGGTGCCTCTCAAGCGCCATGTCATTCAGCCCGCTCACCATCTGGACATGAAGTTTGTGGGGTACACCGCGCAATTTTTGTAAATGCCCGTTCTGAGTGAATGGGACGTTTCCGATACGATCGTCGATCAGAAGGCGAGGTTCGTCATCGACAAGAAGCGGCGGCGCGCCCGATGCCGCGGCTGCGACAATGCCCGGCCCAATCTCTTCGATTGCTGGATTCACGCGCTTCGCCAGTTCGCGGAACTCCACCAGCAGACGGCAGGTGTTCTGATAGGCGAGCGCGACCAGGTCACGGTTATCGGCGTGACGCAGCCAGCTAGTGTATTGCGCAAGCTGTTTAACGACTTTCGGGAAAACGTCGTCGCCCCGGCAGCGGGCGCGAGCATCGTCAACGAGCTTCGCTTCCCAGAACACGATCCGCCAACGATCGCCTACCGGTTCAAGCGCAACGAGGTCCATTCGGGGCGCTATCCGCTCCTTTGGATCAAGCGAGTAAGCCGGCAGCGCCATTTCGAGGTCAATTGTGTCGGGATTGCGCGCGACGACCAGATCAACGAAACGCTTCTCTTTGCCGACGTGCTTGTTGGCGTTGGAGACCCAGCCGTGCAGCTCTGCAAGGCCCCCATAATCCCTAAGTCCGATTGTCTCTTGGTTGGGGAGTCCTGCCGAGGTCAGGGTGACGTACGTTTGCCCGCCGCCTTTTTCGCCGTAGACGTATTTGGCATGAATTCGGGCTTGGAGGCACCCACTGCTGCCGAAACCTACTTTTGCGACGGACTGGCCACCGCGATAGAGGTTGAGATACCCGTTGCGGATCGCCAGACGCAGGGGTTTGGGGTCCTCCTCCAGCATCTTGCCGCCTGAGACAAGTTTGTGTGCCTCGGTCAGGTCGCGGTGAACGGCATCGCCGGCCGGCCGCCAGTCGAGAAGCATGTCCTTCAACCAAGGATTTTCCTCAAGAACCTGACCAGTGATCTTCTGTATGGCAAACGTACGCCCAAATATCGACATGCTCGCTCCATGGTCAGATTCGTATATTCACTTGAGGGCGGCAGAAATTTACACCTCCGGACAAGAAAGTTCGGGTGTGGCCATGCCGCCACACCGGGACAATGGCACGTCAAGCGACCTCGCCGCCAGATGCGGCTTGCAGCGGCCATCCCGTTGCGAGCAAATCCCCTATTCGGCCCGCCATGTGCGGATCATAGGGCTATGGCGTAAACGTAGTGATCATCGCTATCGGTCGTGGCCCGCCATTTGCTTTCCTGTACCTGGGGGAGAATCCAGGAAATCAAGAGCAGTCGGCAAAGGTTCGTCTGCTAACCAAAAATAACGAACCTGAATTTTCTCGCGCTGTTGTCGTTTAGAAGTCTGCCTTGTCGGCCTGTGGAACGGGCTCCCTGTCCTCATGCAGGTGGTTGACCGGGTTTTCGGCGCAAGATTCTTCGCGCATCGGTGGGTTACGGGGGTCCTCTTCCTCCCGCTGGGCGCGCACCACCGCGTTCCACGGCGTCGTGAACGCACCGGGGTCCTCGACCGTCACATCGATCGTCATGCCTTTGCCGTCCGGATTGATCCGGTACCGCTCCACGACATGAAGCTGTGTCGTGTGGGGCGTGCGGAAATTGTCGACATAGGTCTTATCGTTCAGGCCAACGGTATCGACCACGAGCGTGTCGCCGTTCTCATAATGGCCGATCGATTCGCCGTACCATGACGGCTTGAGATTCACCGAGTGCCGATCCGTCAGGTAGACGTGACGGTATTCGGAGTTTATCGGCGCGACCATCACCACCTCTTTCGCAGCCTGAATGAAATAGATCGGCCGCCCCGTATGCAGCAGAAAGGCCGGAACGCCGAGCAGTTTGCAGCTCACCTGGGGGGCGAATGCGCCGCCGCCCGCTGCGACGTGGTCATTGACCTTCTTCAGGGCTTCGCGCGCCCAGGGCTGGAGAATCGGATTGTTCAGGTCTGCCATCGGAAAGACCGGCTGGCCCAAACGCAGATTGTTTGCAACCCGCGGCCGGCCCGGCATGTCCAGCACCGGGCCCGGACCTGAGGGCGGTGCCAGAAAAAGGGGCGTGGTCCGCCAGCCGCCGTTCATGAACGCGAGTGGCGGGATGGCATCCGGTGAACTGTCCGCAGCAAAAGCCGCGGTGGCCAGAGTCAGTGATGCCGCTGCGGTGCAAAGTATGACGTGAAACCGGAATGTGCGGCGCATGGCGTTTCCTCACAAATCGGGTTTATCGGCGGTCAGATTACCACCCCCAGCCAGACCGGCTGAACCCGCCTTGTAGGTTTAACTCCCATCTCGTTCGGCGATGGTCCGGTTGAACCGCTCAATCCAGATCGATCGGTTTATCTCAAGAAACAGGTGCGGCGTGGGACCCTTGCTTTCCCGAGGGTATCGCGAACGGGTGAGAATGCCAGGAAACACAATGTTGGCGGGCTCCAGCTTCGCCCGTCCCGAAGATTTCCAAAAATTCACCGGCGGCCGTTGCGGCCGTCGGCGGCGGCACGCAGCGCTCCTGGTGGAAATGACAGGGGCGGTTATGGCAGTCTCCCCCCAACTTTGGACAAATGAAGGGTGAACCCATGCGGCTGGCCGGCATTCTTCCCGTGATCGCGCTTCTGTTCTGCTCGGGCGCCGCATCGGCCCAAAGCTGGGACAGCTACAGCAACCGCGAGAATTTCTTCTCCGTCAATCTGCCCGACGATCCCACGGCGACCAACGCCCCCTACAAGACGCAGAAAGGCACCAGCCTGACGGCGCATGTGTTCACCGCGATCGCGCCGCCGGGCTCGCGTTCGACGGGGAAATACACGGTGACCGTGGTCGATTACTCCAGCGCGAAGGATGAAATCCCGACCGCCGTCGAGCAGGCCAGACAGGCGATCCGCGCCAAAGGCGTCGTAAAATATGACGACATCAACAATATCGACCTGCACCTGACGCGGCGCTTGACGGTCGAGACGCCCGCGAAAACGCGCCTGCTCGCCGAAATCCTGATGGCCGCGAACAACCGCCTCTACATCACGGAAGCCGAAACCGCGCTGAACCTGCCGCCGCCCGCAAATTTCCAGGCGTCCCTGCAGATCCTCGACGACAACGGCACCCGCATCCGCACCCGGACCTCGCTCGGCGTGCCGGAGGGCGTCACTTCGCCGATCGGCGCGGGCGGAATCGTCAACGATCCGGACAAGATCGCCGCACAGGTAAGGGGCACGTGGCGCGTCGCCGGCGGCGCCTGCGAAACCGCGTACTTCAAGTCGGGCGCACGCTCCAAGACCAAGCGCGACGAAGACGCCTTGAGCGGCACGATCACGAACGCGGGCACGACGTTTTCCGGGCAATTGGTCCTGGTGGGTTCGCGCCTCGGACAGTTCGTCAATCCCACGACCGATCTGGCGATCATGCTGTTCGACCCGCAAGACGGCAACAAGCTGAACATTTCCGGCATCGGCGGCCCGGCTTTGGGCTGGCCAGACGCCGCGCTCGAACTATGCCCGGGAAGCCGAGGCTGATCAGAGGTCGCTGTCGGGGACGAGGCCGGTCATTCCTTCCGCCACCATTTCTGATAGCGCGGAAATCGTGGCGATCGGATTTGCGCCGACCGCCGTAGGCACGATCGCGCCGTCGGCGACGTAAAGCCCAGTATAGCCAAAGACCTCGCCGAAGCGGTCGCGCGCCGCATTGGTGACCCCCGAAGAGGGGCCGTCGCCCAAGCGGCAGCCGCCCAGCGAATGCACCGTGACGTTGCGGCGAAACGGCCACCACCAGTTCGGCAGCATGAAGGTCAGCTCCGCATCGATATGCTTGCCGAATGCTTCGGTTGCTTTTTCTATCGCCGAATAGAGCGCCATGCTTTTCTTCACCGGCCAATCGATATGCAGATAGCCGTTGTTGTTGAGCGTCATGGTGCCTTCGCCGGCATCGAGCCCCATCCACAGCAGCACCGACACGCGCGAAGACCAATCGCCTTTGAGAAGGTCCGCGAACAGGAACCCGAGACGGCCGAGCGACGCGCCACGAAAAAAGCGCGAATAGGCATTCCTGATCGCGGCCCAGATCACGGGGAAGAACGACAAGGCCGGACGCGCGCCTTCGATGTACCAGGAGGCGAAGGCCGGAAACGCGGCGTCCTCCAGAATGAAAGCGTGCTCGCGGTTGAAATCCGCGAACAGATTGTAATTGGCATATTGGGTGATGACGGGACCGTAATTCGGATCGGCCACAGATTTGCGCGCCAGCACGAAGGAGAGGAAATCGCCATTGCCGGAGAATTTGCGCCCGAGTTCGGACGAGATGCGCGGCAGCGTCTTGAACACGTCGCGGCAGCGAAGCAGAAGCTCGGTCGAGCCTTGCGCGCCGCAGCTCACCACCACGCGCGCCGTGCCGACGCTGTGCTTCTCGCCCGTCGCGAGATCGATATAGGTCACGCGATAGCCGTGTTCGCCGGACGCGCCGCGATCCTCGGCCCCTTGCGCATTCAGCGGCACGATTTCGCTGCCAAGCGTTTCGGTCAGCACCTTGGCGCCATAGCGCTGCTCGGCCACGAACAGATAGTTCAGATCGGTGGTGTTCTTGGAGTGCGTGTTGCAGCCGACGTCGCATTCGCCGCAATAGACACAGGACGTCTGCAGCGCGCCATAGCGGTTGCGCGCCTGTTCGCCGATGGGAAGCGGGTTGGCGTAATCATTGCCGAAGAAGACGTTGATGTCGGTGAGCGCGGTTGCGCGATTCTCGGCGCGGGCCACGCGCTGGTGCATCTCCGTGCGGGAGATGCGGCGCCTCGGTTCCGCCATATCGGGGACCGGCCGCGCGCCGAGCACCGATTTCGCCACCGCGTAATACGGCGCGAGCGCGGTTCTATCGACGCCGCGCGGCCAGCCGCTGGCGAACACCTGGTCCGGCGGCTCCAGAAAGACATTGGCATATATGAGCGAACCGCCGCCGAGGCCGGCGCACAGAACCGCATCCAATCCCTCATAGCTCCTGACGTCGAACATGCCGCGGAGCTGATGCTTGGGCACATGGCGCGGCCGGGAGCGGTCCTCAATCGGCAGGTTCCAGAAATTCTCCGCGAAAGCTTTGGGCGTGCGCGGAAACGCGCCCATGGGATAGCGCTTGCCGCGCTCCAGAACGAGCACCTTGCCCGGCCATTTCTTGGCGGCGCGGCAGGCCGCAATCGCGCCCCCGAAGCCCGTGCCGATAACGACTGTTTCGAAATCCAATCCGCTCAATATTCGGACTCCATTGGCATGCTCATCGGTCGAATTTGTCCAGCGGCCAATTCTGGTCGAAGCCCGACCAGAACTCGAAACCGCGCGCGACGGCCGGCGGCGTACCGCCGTCCGAGCCATAGAACGTCACGTAGGTCGTCGCGTTGACGCGCCCATAAGAGCCGTTGTCGGCGGCAGCCAAGACGGCGTTGCGCCACGTGCCGGTGTCGGTGAAATAGGTCTTCACGCCCTGCGTGGTCGACAGATGCGCCACCTGGGGCTGATGGGTGTGCCCGGCCGCCACGAAGCGGACGGTGCCGTCCTGAAGCGCTGCTTCGCGCACCGCGGAAAGCTCGGGGCCGCCGTCATCGCCGCCGCTGCCGCTTTTCATCACCCAGGCGAACACCTCAAGGAAGAAGCGCGGGATTCCGAAGCGCCATGGCCGCAGCGCGAAGAGCACATTGACGTACCATGGCAGCAGCTTCCAGCGCTGTCCGCGGAAGAACGGGTCGCGCCGGGCCTCATCCAGCAATTGCTTCACGATGGGTTCGAGCAGGTTCCAGATTTTCTGCTGCCATGCGTCCGTCGAGTAATCGCCGCGCAGCCCTGTCGGCACCTGCGTGCGCAGAAAGAAATCGACGACAGATGATTGCGGGCGAACATCGTCGAATTGCAGCAGGCGGCAATAAAGCGCGCTGAGAACCGGATCGTTGGCGATGGTCTCCTCGCTGTATTTCTCGCGGAAACAATAGGGCAGGCGCGAGGCGATCATCACGGTCATGAAATCGCCGAAGGTCGCGCGGCCGTAATCCTCGACCGGCAAATCCTTGGCGATCGGTCCCCGGCTCAGATCGCGCGCGTAATTGTATTTGTCGTATTCGTGGCCGTGGCGGATCAGGAGCGGCGGGTCGGCGAACACGAATTGATGGACGAAGGAATCGTCCGATAAAGGCAAACCCAGGATCTCCCGCACGCGCCGGCGCAAGGCGGCCGTCGCATTGGCCAGCCGGTCGTGATTGCCCGGCATATAGCGCAGCTCGCACGCCAAACCCGTATCGGCCAGCGAATCCGCTTCGCCCGGCACGGCGCGGTATTTCCCTCCTTGAAGCCGCCGGAACACGTCGAGGCTGTCCGTGACATTGTCCTCGCGAACGATCGCGTCGAGGATCGACAGGAGCTTTGCCTCGAGCGGCGAACCGTCGCCGACATCGGAGCAATCCACGAACGGCCTCTCTTCGCCCGCCAGCCAGAGCTGGGTGCGGTGCAGATCGAAAATGTCGCCCGCCAGGATAAAGACGATCTTCGCGGCATTGTTTGCGCGCGCCATTCCGACGATGTCGACGACCATGGATTCGAAAGCCTCGCCTGGAATGTTGCGGACGAGTTCGACGCTCTCCCCGGTGTCCGTGGCGACGACGATGTCGGTCTCTTCCTCCTCGAAATGGAGGTCGGAAATCACCACCACCATATTGCGCATTTCGTCCCCCCGATCCTCGCCCGATGCTCGCCGTCACACCGGCTGGAGAACGGGCTTGCGCAGGACGTAGGTCCGCCACAATTCGCGCATGAAGAAGCCCGCGAACTTTACGATCGTGCCCAATGCCTGCCCGATGCCTTCGCAGCCCGTAGCGTGGAAGGTGGACATCAGGCGCATCAAATCGAAGACGCCGAGCGAGAGCACACCCGCCGCGACGATGGGGCCGTATCTGTCGCCTTCGTGCAGGGTCACGTAGAGCGTGGTGGTGTCGTGCCAGAGATTGAATGGGAGGCTTATGCGCACCGTCTTGCGTCCCGCCAGCCAATATTGCTTTCCGTCGCTCTTGAACCCCATTTCGTAGACCATCTCGGTCATGGAGGGATCGCCGCTCGGCGAAAACAGCCGGAACACCGCCCCCGTCGATGGCAGATTGCCGCCGAGCCGCGGGCTGTAGATGTGGCCCACCATTTCGCCGGTGTGGGTGGAATCGGCCACGAACCCATCCATGTTGCGGATGTCGATGGAGGCGCGCAGCACCAGGGGGACGCCATTGGAATCGTCCGCGCCGGTCATGGGATCGGTCTGGCCGAACGAAATGCGCCCCGTCATCGCCTCGCGGAAGCTGATGCCGCGACCCGGCTCGCGCATGCGCGTCGATGCGGGAACAAGCGCGATGCCACCCTGCTTCATCGAGGCGAGATAGCGGCTCGCGTCGCGATAGCCGGAATCGACCAGCGTGTCGCCATCCGTGCGGCCGAGCACATAATCGGGATCGAGCGGGATCGGCCATTCGGGCTCGATCAGGTGCACGACGATGGGGGATCCGTGGCCATAGGGCCGCTCGCCCTGCGCGATGCGTTCGTTGAGCGCAGCGATGCGGGCGAAATCGCCGTGCAGAGCGCCGAGCGCGCTCATCTCGATCATGTGGACATATTGATTGAGCGGGCCGTCCTTGTAGACCGGCGTGTTGGCGATGCACCAGACGATCCACAATTCGTTGGCGCCCGCCTCTATGGGGGCCATCAGATTGCAATCGCGAATCCAGACGGCATCGGTGTAGGTGTGGCCATTGTGCACGACCGCCGGCGTCATCAGCGGCAGCGACACGCCGGCGAGCAGCAATTGATCGTCCATCTCGGCGTTGGGGACGGGTGCCACGATCTTCTCGTCGAAGACGCAGATGTTGAAGGTTCCGCGCACGGAGGTTTCCGCACGGATGCGACCGATATCGATTCCGAGATGGGGAAACACTTTCTTGGACAGGCCCTCGAACCCGCCGAAGGCCGCGACGTTCGGGAAGCGCAGATAGGAGCGCAGCGGCGCCAGCGAGACGAAATTCTGCGGGTTCAGCGTGCGCCAGCGCCGGCAGAGATCGTCCGGGCTGACGCCCGAAAGCAACGCGGCGAGATTCATGGTGCCGCCGGACGCGCCATCGGCATAGGAATAGCGAAGCCCCCAATCGTGGAGCGCTTTCACCGCGCCTGCCTGATAGCCGACGCGCATGCCGCCGCCGGGCAGGATGAGCGCGCGCCTGTTGGGAGCCCGTGGCGCAATCGGGACGTCAGCGCGAGACGACACGGTAGCTCCTCAGGTTGAGAACGATCAGGACGAAGGTGATGGCTTCCAGGACAAGGAAGGCAATGAACGGCCAGCTCGGCTGCCCATCGAAAATCCACGAGACCGTGCGTGCGGTGACACCGGCGCCGACGATGACGAGAAACATCAGAACCGGCGGGTTGCCCGCAAGGATTGCCTTTCGCCACACCAGCCCGAAAATCCCGGCGCTGAATTCGAGGCTCTTCAGGAAGCGATATTGCGAAAGAAAGGTGGCGCCGTGCTCGGGCAGCGACCCTTGAGAGGACACGCCGAAAATCGTGCTCAATTCCCAGCTCGCCGTCAGCACGCCCGCGATGCCGACGAAAAGAAGCATCAGGCTATAACCAAGCTGGAACACGCTTGCGAGCCACCGGATTGCCGATGTCATAGCAGGCGGCGCCAATACAGGAAGGCGAGAACGCCGCTCAGCGCGTCAAAACCGGCGACAGCAAGCGACAGCGGCAGGAAGTTTCCATTGAACACGGCATAGCCGACCAGAATGGCGGCGAAAATCTTCTGCGCGGCGATCCAGAGAGGAATCGCGGGTTCATAGGAGCCTGCGCGCAGAGCCTGGAAGAACATCGCGCCCGTGATCACCATGAACATGCCGACGGTCGCGAACAGTTGCCGCGACAGCACATCGGAATCGGCGGCAATGAACGAAAGCACGAAACCCGGCGCGATCCATTGCGTGAGACCGCTCAAGACCGTGATCGCGGAGATCGCGATCAGGACGATACGCAGCATGCCCTCGCTCATCGATCGGCCCTCGCCTCGTATGCCAGGGAATAGAAATAATACATCATCGCCGCCCATTGGATGGCCCACAGCGAAACCCGGACGCGATTGAGATCGGCCCATTCGCTGAAAACCGATTTCAGCTCGGCCGGATCGGTGATGTGGGCGGCGAGCCGCGCGTTGAGCGGCAATATCCAATAAACCGTCAGGACCGTCGCGATGATGACGCCCAAAATCACGATCAGCGGCGGCCATTTCTTGCCGGTGAACCATTCGGTCACCAGCATGATCGCGGCCGTGATCAGCATGAGGATCGTCATATAGGTGAAGAACTGGGTCGCCAGCGTCACCGGCTCGACGAAGGGCAGATAATAATTGTCGACGGTCAATTCCGGCTCCAGAGGGAACTGGAAGAACACCAGCGTAACCCCCGTTCCCAGATAGACCGAGCAAAACAGGAACAGCGCGCAATTGTTCAGCAGCAGCAGCCTTGGCATGTTCAATCCTTGTCGAGATCGAAATTCGGGTCGCGGTTCGGAGGCGCAAGCCAGGTCTGGCCGATACCAAGGCCGTAGGTCGTCTCCAGCCCCTCCGAGATCGGCTTCTGCGGCTCGGTCTCTTCGGCGACGAACCAGCACTCGAAATAATCGTCGAGCACACCGCGGACATCCGGAACATAGGCGGCAAAGAGCGCGCCCGGGCTCGGGTTCAGCGCCCGGATCGCCTGCGTGCGCGGATGATCGCCCAGGATGAAACGAGCGGCCGTGGGATTAAACAGATGAACGCCCGCCTTCCCCTTGAAGTAGATCAGCGACTTCATGATCATGCCGCGAAAGGTGCAGTAATTGGCGGCGCCCATATCCATCGGAAGCCAGAAGCTCGACGGCATCTTCACATCGAAGCGCGACACCATCTGGCCGTCGAGATCGTATTGGCTGCTGACCCACTTCTTGCCCGAGACGAAATCGAGATTGGCCTGGTGCTTCGGCATGCCCCAGATGCCCTTGCCGCCCTTGACCGAGACTTCGCTCGAAACGGGCAGGTCGTAGACATATTGGCCGGTGCCGTAGATGCTCTGGAGCGCGGCGGGCAGGAGCCGCGGCGCCGGGCGCGCGCCCTTGGTGCAGGCAATCGCGATGCTGTACTCGACATAGGCCCCGATGTCGGTCTTGCGGTAATAGACCACCGTCACCACCAGCAACGCCTTGCGCCAGAGGCGGAAGGGATGAACGTCGCCCGGCGGAATCAACGCGCGTGCCGCGTCCCAATCGATCGGGAAAGCGGCGATGATCGCCGATGAATCCGTCGAATCGACCGGCATCGTGAAATGGATGCCGTCGACATAGGCGAAGCGTCCTGTCAGACGATTCTGGCGGCTCGGTACCCCCACGGAAAACGCCCCCTTAGTTCTTGCTGAGTTCGTCCAGAATGATGGGAAAAGTGTCGTGCGCCGCGTTCTTGCCGATGAACACGTCGAGATGACCGTACGTCGGGAATTCGTGATAGGCGTGGCGTCCCGGCGTGAAGGAATCGAAGAACCGGTATGTCTTGTGCTGGCTTTCCGCGATGAAGCAGTCGTTCAGCCGGCCGGCCAGGAACGTGAACCGCGCATCGGTTTTCGGTTTCTGCGCAGTGAAGTCGCGCGGCAGTTCGGGATAGGTTCCGTCGCTGACGAGGTGGCCCGCATCCATGCATCTCGCCATCTCGCGGAAGAACGTCACCGGCACCGCGGCGAATTCGCCCTTCAGCCATTCATGCGTCGCCTCGTCGAGATTCTCGTGCTTCCACAGCGTCGGAAATCCGGCCCCGAAGGTGAAGCTCGAATGCTTGCAGACGGCGTTGTTGCATTCATGGTGCATAGCCCTGACGTACCAGTCGATCAGCATCGGCCAGCCGAACGGTGCGGAAATTCCCCATTGCGGGTTCAAATAGTCGATGAACCGCCCGAGCGTCGGCAGCGACATCTTCGATTTCAGGCGCGCGAGCGTGGGCACGATAGGATGCAGCGACACCGCATTGCTGACCACATTGGTGTATTCGGGCAGCAGTCCGGCCACGATTGCCATCATGAAGCTGGTCGAGCCTTGGCAATGGATGACCGCTTTCAGGGATTTTGCGCCCGTCGCATTCAGCACCAGATCGGTGGCGGGGCGGTAATCGTTGACGGCGGCCTGCGCAAGCGTCCAGCGATTGGCCTCGAACTCGATGCTGGCCCGCCAATTCATCAGCCAGACATCGTATCCGGCATCGCTCAGGAATTGCGCGACGGTCGGGCTGCTGGGCGGCAGAAAGATATTGGCGCGCACGCCCGCGCCATGCACGAGGAGAAGCGGCCCCCGCGTCCCCGATCCGGGACTGAAGTGAATGACGTTGCAATCGAATCCGTCGGCCGACTTGAACGGTATGGGTTGCAGTTCCGCCTCCTCCTCCGACCTTTTCGTGACGTCTCCGCGTTTGGCGGAGAACCTTGCGTCTTGACGATCCTTCTTTGGTTCTCAGCGCAGCCTGCGGCGGATGATGTCCATATGCGATGAAGCCTGAACCCTCCAGGCGGAAGACGGCCCGAATAGCAAACACGTGCGTGAGTTGCTCATTTCCCCCGCATCCGAATATGGGACAGCCGCCCCGCTATCGCCCTTCCCCAACCAAAGGATAGCGGACATTAACCAAACTGTACTCCGTGCAAGGAAGACTGTGAAGCCGGGAAAACGGCACGCCGCACGGATTTACACAAGCAGCGCCATTTACGGCGCGCCGATCCGGCCACATAATCTCCGACGGATCCGGCGGGAGGGGAACTTGGAACCGGCTACTGCACTGGCGCAGAACCACGCCGCCCTCTAAAAGTGCCGCGTGCCGGGAACGAGGGGAGCAAACCTGTGAAAATGACGTTTTGGACCAACACCGCCGCTGCGCTGTTCACGCTGATGGGGACAACCGCACTTCATGCGCAAGCGGCCGCCCCCGATGTCATCCTCTTCAACGGCAAGATCATCACCGTCGACAACCGCTTCTCGATCGCGCAGGCCGTCGCGGTCAGGGGCGACCGGATCGTGGCGGTCGGTACCAGCCAGGACATCAACCGGCTCGCCGGCCCCGCCACGCGGCGCATCGATCTTGGCGGCAAGTCGGTCGTGCCCGGCATGATCGACAACCACGCCCACATCATGGAAGAGGGCCGCATCTGGCTGCAGGAGCTGCGGCTGGACGGCGTGACCACGCGCAAGGCCGCGCTCGACATGATCCGCGCCAAGGCGGCGGCAACCAAGCCCGGCGACTGGGTCTATGTGCTGGGCGGCTTCACCGTCGATCAGTTCACGGACAACAAGAAGGATTTTACCGCTTCGGAACTCGATGCGGTTGCGCCGAACAATCCGGTGCAGCTGCAATTCACCCGCTGCTGCACCTACATCAACAGCAAGACCATCGAGGTCATGGGACTCGACAAGAAGACCGACCCGTGGATTCGGCGCGACGCCATGGGCCGGCCGACCGGCATCATCAGCGTCGAAGGGGCGGGTGCGATTTCACGCGCACGGCCCGAGGCGCCCGAGTCGATCTACGAATCGGGCAGCAGGACCATGTGGAAGGACATGGCGCGCGCGGGCCTCACCACGGTCGGCGGTCCCTGCCCCAACGAAGACCTCGACGCCTATCGCAAATGGGCCGACGAGGGCAAACTCACCATGCGGTTCTACTGCAACATCTCGGTCCCGGCGCGCAATCCGATGCAGGCCGATGCAACGGTTGCCGCCATTCCGCAATTGAAGAAATCGATGTTCCGCGGGAACCCGTATTTCGATTTCTACACCTATGGCGAGCACGCCTATCAGCCGGTGGGCGACAATATGGTGGCCGTGAAGGCGACCGCGACCAAGGCCGATTTCGACCAGTGGGGCCGCATCGCGCGCGAGATCGCGAAGGCGGGCTTGCCCTTGAACCAGCATGCGACGCTCGAGGGCAGCATCGACGGGTTCCTGGATCAGATCGAAGAGATCAACAAGGAATACCCGGTCAAGAATCTGCGCTGGGCGCTGATCCATCTCGACCAGCTCACGCCGGTGCAGATCGAGCGGATGAAGAAGCTTGGGCTTTATGCGGGCGTGCAGCCTCGCTCGACCATCATGGGCGACATTTTCCATCGGGTGCACGGAGAGAGCGCGGACCACACGCCGCCGTTCAGGGATGTCCAGAACAGCGGCATCCTGTGGGGCCTCGGCACGGATGCGTTCGAGGTCAATCAGTATCGGCCTTTCACCACGCTCGGCTTCGCGGTGACGGGAAAGATGGTCGGCGGTGACGTTGTCAACAAACAGACGATTTCGCGCGAAGACGCGCTGATCGCTCACACGCGCAGCAACGCCTATTTCCTGTCGCAGGAGGACAATCTTGGGTCCATTGCGCCGGGCAGGCTCGCCGATCTTGTGGTGCTCGACAAGGATTACCTCACGGTGCCTGCCGACCAGATCAAGGACATTCAATCGGTGATGACCATGGTGGGCGGCTGGATCACCTGGGACGCCAACGCGAAGTAGCGCGGCCGCTTCCATGCTTCGACAAAGTCATGCTTCGACAAGCTCAGCATGAGGGCTTTTTATTTTCCTCGCCCTGAGCTTGTCGAAGGGTGAGCAGCGCTAATCCGCGAACGGGTCGGCCGGCGGGGCCGCGTCGTAATCCACCACCACCGTCTTCACTTCGGTGAAATGGTGCAGAGCTTCCATGCCGTTTTCGCGGCCCAAGCCGCTCATCTTGTAGCCGCCATAGGGCAGCATCGGATGCGTGGTGCGGAACGTGTTCACCGTAACGAGCCCGGCTTCGATCTCGGCGGCGACGCGGTGTGCCCGGCCCACATCGGACGTCCATAGGCCCGCGACCAAGCCGTACTCCACGTCGTTGGCGAGCCGGATCGCCTCTTCTTCCGTGTCGAACGGCATCACGGCGAGCACGGGACCGAAGATCTCCTCCTGCGCCAACCGCGAGCGGTTGTTCACATCAGCAAATACCGTGGGTTCGACGAAATAGCCTTTGTCGAAGCCCTTGGGCCGCGCGCCGCCCGTCACCAGCCGGGCACCCTCCTCTTTGCCCAGCGCGATATAGCGTTCCGTCTTGGCGAGCTGATCGGCCGAGGTTTGCGGCCCGATATGGGTGGCCTTGTCCAGCGGCATGCCGACCCGGATGCGCCGCGCCCGCTCCGCGATGCGGTCGAGAAAGGTTTGGTAGAGCGGCCGCTGGACGAACAACCGCGAACCGAGCGAGCAGGACTGCCCCGTCGAGCGGAAGGCCGACTGGGTCGCCACCACGAGCGCGCGCTCGACATCGGCATCGGCGAAGACGATGTAGGGCGATTTGCCGCCGCATTCGAAGGTGCAGCGCTTCAGATTGACGGAGGCGAGCTGCATGATCTTGCGCGCCGTCGCATGACTGCCGGTGAAGGAAATCTTGTTGACGCCGCGATGGCCCGCGAGTGCGGCACCCGCTGTTCCGCCATAGCCCGGCACCACGTTGAACACGCCCGCCGGGAAGCCGGCTTCCTGCACCAGTTTCGCGACTTCGAGCGCGGTCACCGGCGTCTGCTCGGCGGGTTTGACCACCATCGCATTGCCCGCCGCGAGCGCGGGACCGATCTTCCAGGAATAGAGCAGAATCGGCGAATTCCACGGGAGGATCGCTCCCACCACGCCTACGGGCTCGCGGCGCGTATAGGCCAGCGCTCCGGGCTTGAAGGGTATCTGTTCGCCTTCGATCTTGTCGGCGGCGCCGGCAAAAAAAATGAGCCAATCCACGGCGCGGGCCACCTCGCCCACCGTGTCGCGCAAGGGCTTGCCGTTGTCGCGGGATTCGAGCTCGGCAAGGCGCGCGGCATCGCGGCGGAACAATTCGGCGAGCTTATAGAGAAGCGTGCCGCGCTGGCTTGCGGTGATCCTGGTGCGCCAGGGCCCGGCCATGGCCGCACGGGCGGCGGCGACGGCCGCATCCACATCGGTTTCGTCGGCTTCGGCGACTTCGGCCCAAACCTCTTCGGTCGATGGATCGATGGAGGCGATCGACCGCCCCGAATGGGGGGTGACCCACTCGCCGCCGATGAAAAGACGGTCATAGATCCGCGTTGCCATGGGGTTCTCGCTTCTTCGCCGAAAGATGCGAAAAGCCTTGAGAATTTCGTGCGGGAAGTCAAATTGCGGCCATGACCCAAACGGCCGCCCTCGCGAGGACCGATGCCACTTGGCATGAAGCGGTGGTACGCGCGCTGAAGGATAACGGCGTCAGCCTCGTCGTCTATGTGCCGGACAATGTGCTCCGCCCGCTGATCGAGGCGGTGCATGCGGACGATTTCTTCACCGTCTTCGCCGCCACGCGCGAGGAGGAGGCCATCGGCATCGTCTCGGGCGCGGCGATGGCCGGGGGACGGGGCATCGTGCTGATGCAGACGAGCGGATTTGCGACGCTCGCGAACGTGCTCGCTTCGCTGTGCGTCGCGGCACAGATTCCGGCGCTGATGATGGTGTCCGAACGCGGCACGCTGGGCGATTTCCAGATCGGGCAGGCTATCGTCTGCCGCACCATGCGCCCGATCCTGGAAACGCTCGGCATCGAGCACCACACCATGACGCGGCTGGATGAGGCGTATTTCACCGTCGACCGCACGGTGAAGCAGGCGTTCCTGACGCAGGCGCCGGCGGCGCTGATCCTGTCGCCGCTGCTGACCGGCCCCGGCCGGCCGGGCAATGGGTGAGCGCCATGGCGGACACAAGCCACAACGCCAAGCGAATGAGCCGGGCCGAGCTGACCCGGCGCCTGGTGGCGCAGCTCAAGCATGATGAGGCGGTGATCGGCGGGATCGGCAATTCCAATTTCGATCTCTGGGGCGCAGGGCCCCGGCCGCAGAATTTCTACATGCTGGGAAGCATGGGGCTCGCCGCGCCCATCGCGTTCGGCGTGGCGCTTGCCCAAAAGCAGCGCAAAGTGTTCGCGCTCGAAGGCGACGGCTCGCTCCTGATGCAGATGGGATCGCTTGCGACCATCGCCAATGTCGCTCCGCCCAATCTGGCCGTCGTGGTGTGGGACAACGGCATGTACCAGATCACCGGCAAGCAGGCCGCCGCGACGGCAGGCCGTGCCGACCTCGTCGAGATGGCGCGGGGCGCGGGGCTGGCCCAGGCCGCGTGGGCCACGGACGAAGAGGATTTCGACCGGCTGGTGGCGCAGGCCCTGGCTGGCCCCGGCCCCTGGTTCATCGGCGCCCGTATCGATGCGGCCACGCCCACCCGCCAGACCCCGCGCGAGCCTGTCATCATCAAGAACAATTTCATGCGGGGGCTCGGTGTCACCCCTCCGTCCAAGGGGTGAGGCGTTTCGGCACGCCCGGTGCGGCGATTGGGCGAGCCCTTCGGCATTGCTTCCCGGGTACACTGCCTCCAAATGAGGCAGGCGTTGCACGGGTGACGGTCATGGCATTTGATTCACAAAAACACGTTTGGGCCGCCATCGGACGGGGCGCGCTCGCCCATTGTCCCAATTGCGGGCGCGGCGGGCTGTTCCGCGCCTACCTCAAACCCGTCGATGCCTGCGCCCATTGCCGCGAGCCTTTCAAGCACATCCGCGCCGACGACGGACCGGCCTGGCTCACCATCCTGATTGTCGGGCACATCGTGGTCGGCATCGCGCTGACGGTGGAGATGGTCGCGCCGCAGCCGGTTGGCCTCAGCGTCGCCGCGTTCTCGGCAATCGCGTTGGCGATGACGCTGACATTGCTGCCCCGGGCGAAAGGCATGTTCATCGGCGCCATCTGGGCGATGAAGGCGCCCGGCTCGGAGCAAGTCTGATCCGCTTCTCTTTGCCCCGCTTGGCCTGCGGCAAATTTTGACCGGATTTCTTTGCGCCAGATCAAAGACGTCGCTTCAGGGTGCGGTTCTCCTTCTGATGGACGGTTCCATTCGGGAAGAACATGGCGCAACCAGCAGTTTTGGCGGAAATCACCCCTTACGAGATGATCGGCGGAGAGGACGCGGTCAGGCGCATCGTCAACCGCTTCTACGACATCATGGACAGCGATCCCGGCGCGGCCGGCATCCGCGCCATGCACGCAGCCGACTTGACGGCCATGCGCGAGCGATTGTTCGAATTCCTCAGCGGCTGGCTCGGCGGGCCGCCGCTCTATTTCGAGCGGCTAGGCCACAAATGCGTCGTCTCCGCGCACAAGCCTTTCGCCATCGGCGAAAAGGAGCGGGAGGAATGGCTGACATGCATGCGCCGCGCGATGGAAGACGAAGGCGTGCCGGAGGATCTGCGCAAGCTGTTGGAACGGCCGTTTCGGCGCATCGCGGATGCGTTCCGGAACAGGTGAACCTCGGTGAGCGGCATCGCCTTTCTTCGCCCTCCCCTTGAGGAGAGCGAAGTTACAAAACGCTGCTTACATTGGAGCGCGTCACTTATTCCCTTGGACGGCGGTGGGTTCGATTTCGAACAGCACACGGACTTCGCCCGGCTTGGCAAAAGGGTATTTGTCCTTGTCCAGATACTTTTTTGCCATCTTGTCGATATGGGCCGAGGCGCCTTCTTCGGTCACGCGCGTGACCTTCCCGCGAATTTGAACATAGCGGTAGGGATTGTCCGGATCGGTGATCGAGATCGCCACCGGCGAACCTTCCTTCAGATTGCGCACCTTCACGCGCCCTCTGGCCGAATTCACCAGCACCTTGCCATTCACGTAATCGATCCAAACGGGTGTCACTTGAGGCGTGCCGTCAGGCATCAACGTGGCCACATGAGCGAAGGCCTTCTTGTTCTCCACGAGGTCGCGCCAAGTCTCAATCAATTCCGCCATTGCCGTTCTCCATAGCTGGAAGCAGCTCCTGCAAGCCTAAACCGGTGCCGCTGTGGCGGCAACTTTGCGAAGGCCGCTTCCCAAATCCAGCAATGCACCGCATGCTCCGGCGAAGGGCAAGGAGGAAACATGGCAGAACTCAAAACCTATTCCGGCGGCTGCCATTGCGGCCATGTGCGGTTTCAAGCTGAGGCCGACCTTGGCCGCGTCATCTCCTGCAATTGTTCCATTTGCACCCAGCGCGGGCTGCTTCTGACTTTCATCCCGCCGGCACAATTCACGCTGGAACTCAATGTGGAGGATCTGACCGAGTACCGCTTCAACAAACACGTCATCCGGCACCTCTTCTGCCCCATTTGCGGCATCGAGGCGTTCGCGAAAGGGGTGGCACCCGATGGAACCGAGACCATCGCGCTCAATGTGCGCTCGCTGGACGGGATCGATATTTCCGCCCTTCAGCCTCAATCCTTCGACGGAAAGAGCCTGTAACTCTCTGGAAAGAAACGGGAAAATTCCGTTCGCCCGCGTCTCTAAGTTGATTGGCTTGGGCGTTGTAAGCCTGCGCGCAAAAAGGCAAAATGTTCACTGATGCCGTGAGCAGCATCTTATCCGGAGGGAAACCCATGAAACTTTACGTCGGACTCGCGGCGGCCGCAGCGGCTACCGCGATGATCGGAGCGGCTGTCGCGGCCGACAGTGACTTCGTCATTCGCGGCAACGATGCCAAGCAATTGCTGGAACAGAATTCCATCAACGTCGCCACCGCGGAAAAAATCGCCAAGGCCTGCGTCGATGAAGCGGTGAAAGAAAAGGTGGGCGTCAGCATCGTCATTTACGATCAGTATGGCGAGCCGGTTTACTATTACCGCATGGACGGCCAATCCAGGACCGCCATCGAAACGGCGATGATGAAGGCCAAGACCACGCTCAACACGCGCCGGCCGAGCAAGGCGGCGATGAACGCGGTGCGGAATGGCGGTTCGGAAGCGCAGCAAATCCTGTTCGGCAATTTCGCCAATTCCGGTGGATTGCCGATCTTCATCAACAACGGCACCCAGTTCATCGGCGCGATCGGCGTCGGCGGTTCGGCGCCACGGGTTCCGGAATGGAGCGATGAGGTTTGCGCCTGGCGGGCCCTGAACAAGGTCATGGGGCCGCAGCCTGCACTGCTGCCGGATATTCCGCGTCGCAATGCAGACGCCGCCGCCCCCGCGCGCGGCAACGGCTAACGCCAATCCGGCACCAACGCATTCGAAACGGGAGAGAGACAATGAAGCTTTATGCAGGATTGGCGATTGCGGCCGCCGCCACCGCCATGGTGGGGGCTGCCATGGCCGCCGATGGCGGCAAATTCGTCCAAACGGGCAAGGCCGCGGACGCGCTTAAGGATTCCAACATCATCAACATCCAGACCGCCGAAGCGATCGGTCAGGCGTGCGTGGAAGAAGCCCGCAAGCAGGGCGTGAAGATCAGCGTAGTGGTCATGGATAAATTCCATGAGCCTATGTACTTCTACCGCATGGACGGCCAGGGCAAGGCGAACGTCGATACCGCCTTCATGAAGGCCAATACCGCGCTCAACGTCCGCGCGCCCAGCAAAACCGTGATGAACGGCGTTCTGCGCGGCGGTTCGGAAGCCCGCCAGATCATGTTCGGCAATTTCGCCAATTCCGGCGGCCTGCCGATCATCATCAACGAAAACCAGATGATTGGCGCTATCGGCGTCGGCGGGTCCGCGCCCAAGGTGTTCGATCCCAATCCGTGGAGCGATGAAATCTGCGCCTGGCGCGCGCTGACCAAGGTGATCGGGCCGCAGCCGCCGCTGCTCCCCGATATCCGTCCAAACGCGACCGCGGCAGGTGGTGCGGGCGGACGCGGAGCCGGTGCGCCGAACCGGTAAAGGGCGCGAATAGGGAATTGCGAATGGCGAATAGGGTCCCCGTTGGGGGCCCTATTTGCGTTTTGGCCCTCAACTATTCGCTATTCGCCATTGACGATGTTCGCTACTCGCCATTCGTCATTCGTCATGGCATTGTCCGCCCCCGACGGTGCGTGGGCATCGGACTTTCGGGAGGATCAATCCATGAAGCTTCAAATCGCGCTGGTGGCCGGCATCGCGGCCACCGCATTGACCGGGTCGGTTTTCGCGGCGTCGCTGAACGACGTCGTGCAAAAGGGCGAGGCCGCCAACAAGGTGATGGAAAAGAACCAAATCAATTGGGCCACAGCCAAGGCCCTGGGCGAGCATTGCATCAACGAAGCCGCCTCCAAGGGGATGGGCGTCAGCGTCGTCATTCTCGATCAATTCGGAACTATAACGTACTACGGCCGCGGCGATGGTCAGGGCAAAGTCAACACGGAGTCTGCGCTCTGGAAAGCGAACACCGTGCTTCATACGCGTGCGCCCTCCAAGGCCCAGATGAACGCCGTGCGCACCGGCAACGTTTCGGAATCGCGCGTCATCTGGCAGGGCAATTTCGCCAATGCCGGCGGACTCCCAATCGTGGTGGACGGCCAGTTCCTGGGCGCCATCGGCGTGGGCGGCATGGCGGCGACTCCGCCGACCTGGAGCGACGAAATCTGCGGCTACAACGCGCTGACGGCTGTCCTCGGTCCGCAGCCGAAGCTGCTGCCGGACCTGCCGAATCCGTATGTGATCAGCAATGGCGCAGGCGGCGGTGCGGGCGCCCGCCCAGCCGGTGCCGCGAACCGCTGAGGCTGCGCGAATGGCGAATGGCGGATAGGGGATGCCCTGTTCGCCATTTGCATTTCGTTTCCTGGCTACTCCCTATTCGCTATTCGCCACTTCCATGGCATGTTCCGGCCCAAGATGCGCATGCATCTGGAACCGACCAGGGAGGACGTTATGAGACTTGCAGCATTGCTCGGCGCCGTGGGCGCGCTCGCCTTTTCTGCCGCCTTTGCGGCAACCAGCTACGACGGCAACGGCCAGGTGCCGCAGCAATTCGTGCTGAGCGGCAAGGCGGCCGACCGCCTGCACGATCACATTTCGATTAATCTGGCTACGGCCGAGAAATTGGTGTCCGCCTGCCAGGCCATCGCGCGGAAGAACAACAGCGCGGTCGTGGTCGTCGTTATCGACCCGCAAGGACTGCCGGTTCTTGAAAGCCGGATGGACGGCGAAGGTTGGGTTCAGATCAACGCGACCCAGCAGAAGGCGATGACCGCGCTCCGCAGCCGCGCACCGTCCCATGCGCTGACCAACCGCAACGCCCAGGACCCCTTCACCAATCAGAACATGACCGGCTACGGCCTCACCACGCAGGAAGGCGGCCTGCCGATCATCGCCAACGGTCAACTGATCGGCGCCATCGGCGTGGGCGGCATTCCTCCGACCGAACGCAACGCCAGCTACGGCGAGGAATCCTGCGCGCGCGACGCGCTCGAAGCGGTGATCGGCCCGCAGCCTCCGCTGCTGCCAGACCTGACCGCGCAGCGTAATAACAATCCGGGCGGCGGCGGCGGCCGTCGCGGAAACGGCGCGCCGAATCAATAGAAGGCGCGAATAGAACGTGGCGAATAGCGAATGGAACTTATCGTTCGCCATTCGCCACTCGCGTTTGAGGGAGCAAATCTGTGCAGTATCTACACACCATGGTCCGGGTCGCCGATATCGACAAGAGCCTCGCCTTTTATTGCGGCCTGCTCGGGCTTAAGGAAATCAGCCGGCAAGAAAGCGAGAAGGGTCGCTTTACGCTGATCTTTCTCGCAGCACCCGGAGATGAGGATCTCGCGCGCGAACGCAAAGGTCCGATGGTGGAACTCACCTACAATTGGGATCCGGAAGCCTATACGGGCGGGCGGAATTTCGGCCACATGGCTTATCGCGTCGACGACATCTATGCCGCCTGTCAGAAGCTGATGGACGGCGGCGTCACCATCAACCGGCCGCCGCGCGACGGCCACATGGCGTTTGTGCGCTCGCCGGACGGGATTTCGATCGAGCTGCTGCAAAGGGGTCCTGCGCTTCCGCCCCAGGAGCCCTGGACTTCGATGCCGAATACCGGGGCGTGGTAGCAAGCGCACCGCGAGGACAGCATGGCGCTTTATCAGGGACGGCGCATCGTCACGGGCCACGATGCGCGAGGGCGTTCGATCGTCATTTCGGATGCCCCGCCCGGGAATGTGGTTCCGAACCCGTCCGATCCGGACCGCGGCCACATCAATTTCTGGCGGACGGATAGGGTTCCGGCGAACAACGCAGACGATGCGGACCCGATGGCGGCACCTGCCTGTCCGCTCGCTCCGCCGAAGGGCGGTACCATGTTCCGCTTCTTCCAGATCGCGCCCGAAAAGAACGAGGCGGGCCTTGCCAAGGAAGAGCGCGACCGCCGCATGGCGCGCATGTTCGAGGCCGCCGGCGCCCATGACGCGCGGCTCCCGATGAACCGCCACCCGTCGATGCACCGCACGAATTCGCTGGATTACATCGTGCTGCTGAAGGGCGCGGTCACGGCTCTTCTGGATGTCGGCGAAGTCGAGATGAAGCCGTTCGATGTGCTGATCCAGCGCGGCACCAACCATGGCTGGGTGAATTTCGGTGAGGAGCCCGCTCTGCTGGTCGCGGTTCTGATCGACGCGGAACCTTGAGCCTCAGCTCCGATGGTCACGGAAACGGGAAATTTCGTGCCGGAGGCTCTCGGGCGGGGTGGACAGATTGTGCGTCGTCACCTATATCCCCTCACCCTCGGGAACCCGAGGGCATGACGCGGGGTGGAGCAGCCCGGTAGCTCGTCAGGCTCATAACCTGAAGGTC
>CAZBRO010000042.1:0-32637 GCA_964494505.1 uncultured Bordetella sp. | reverse complement strand
CGCTCGCCGGGGCTCAACGATCCCATCCTGGCGCTCGGCTTGGCGTCGAGCGGTCTCTTCGGAACGACGCGGGGCACGTTCGGGCCCGGGACACCGCTCGGCGACAGCCTCGGCGATACCGGGATCAAACTCGACGACGTCACGAATTTCGAGAAGCTCCGCGACCTGCTGCATGAGCAATACGGGACCGGGCCCTATGGGCGCTCGCTCCGGCTGGAAGCGATGAAGAACCAATTCGGTCTGCAATCTCTCCAAGCCGCAGCCGTTCTCGACCGGATGACGCCAGAAGATGTCGGCGCGACGGGACGCCTCGTCGGTGCCGCCGGGCTCGATATCACGAAGCTCAACGAAACCGGGTTCGCAAGCTTGGCGCGCCTCGGCAGCGTCCGCGACATGGCGGGCCTGCGGGAAATGATGGAGGGCATCGGCGGCCGCGCCGATATCCCGGCTGATGAGAAGCTCCGGCTCGGTTCGGCGGTGCGCGCCGGCGATTTCGGGCAGGCGCAAATCGAGTTCGCCCGCGTGCTCAGCGCGCATGGTCAGGAAGAAACGACAGGCCAGGCGGTTCGCGAAACCATCGCGGATTTGAAGCGCGAATTGACCAAGGTCGGTGGGCTTCTGCTCGAACCGTTAAACGATATCCGCAAGGCCGTTGTCGCTATGGCGAACGTGATGGCGCCGACACCGGCGCCGAGGCCGACACCGGAGCAGATGGCCGCACAGGGCTACCGCGGGATGTTTCATCAGAACATGCGCGGGGCGATGGCCGCCGGCCTGTCCCAAACCGACCAAATGCTGGGTCTGCCGCCTGGATTTTCCGAACGGATGATCAACATTGAAAGCGGGTTCAGGCCGGGCTGGCGCAGCCCGCGCGGGGCTCAGGGTATGGCGCAAGTCATGCCGGCAACGCTGGCGCGACTGGAGCAAAAAGAGGGCCGCAAACTGAACCCGGACGATCCGAATGATGCCGTTCTGATTCACCGGGATATCATGACGGAAAACATGCAGAAGTTCGGCAATCCGCTCGATGCGGCGCGCGCCTATAACGCCGGATGGGACCGCTCGAAGTGGAACAACACCGAGACGAACGGCTACATCGACAAACTCGGAACGCCGCTGCCGGCTGGTGATCCGAACGGGAAGGCAGAAGCCGCCGCGCGCGCGGTAAACCTCAATCTCGGCCTCACCGGAGAGGTGCATCTGCCGGCGATCGACTCCGCCGGCCGCTCGGTCGGCACGGCGCGCATCAAGCCCTTCGTGGTCGGCCGTCCGGCCGGAACCGCGATGACGCAGTTCGATCCGGGATGGCTGTCGCGATGAGCGTCCGGGTTTCTGAATCAAACTCGCCGTCGCGCCTGTAACCACAGAGGGACTGTAAAATGTCAGAGAATGACGGCGCCGCTGAATGCTATGACGCGATAATCGCGCATCTCAAAAAGAACGGCTCCGCCAAGTGGAGGACCGTTCGCGATAACTACCCCGAAGTGGGAATCAGGAAATTCTGGCGCCTGGTCGCTCGCGCTAAGGAGGAACCCGCCATTCGCGGCCCTTTAGTTACGGCGGCGCTGGACGCCGCTAATCGCATCGCTGCTCTGAGGCCGAGTGATGCCATGTCGGCGGCGCCGCCAAGGGCGGTGGCGAAAGAGGCATCGTGTTCGATGAAAAATATCGACCTGATGGAGACGCTGCGCGATCTGATGGTCGACGCCGTTCTGATCCGCGATTGGTCGATGACGAAGGTGGATGAAAACGGCAATCGCGGGATAAGGAACGTCATGTTCTTCGCGCAATCCGTGAAGCTGCGTCGCGAGCTTGTGGAAACTATGCTTAAAACATGGAATGAAACATTCGATCTGCAGCGGATGCAGGAGTTCTACAACGTGATCCTCGACGAAATCGAACGCGCTTCGCCCGAAGTTCAGGCCGCGATAATGGAGCGGTTGCGGATGCTCAACACCGAGCGCGGTTTTTCCTTTGGATGATCGTGACGCCACTCTGACTAGACCGATTCACAAAAGGAATAGCCCCCATGGAACATCAACCGCCGCGACGGGGAGCAAGAGTCGTGGTGCGCACGGGAGCCGGTGATCTGTTGCCGGCTGTGATCGTCGGAATCCGGTCAGCACATAGCACCGTCGACGTGCTCGTTTTTGACGGTGCATGTCACCCCCCGCGGATTCGGCATTCCGTCCAGCACGCTTCAAAAATGCAGAACTCCACACTGTGGGATTGGCCGCCCGAGGACTTCCGGTGGGATGAGCGCGCGGCAGCGTAGCCTTTGTCTTGCTTCGTGCGCCGCCAGCGTCTCGTCAACGCGTGCGCCGCAACTCCTTCGGCGACAGGCGCGCACGAAGCAAGTTTTTCTTGGTCCCGATTCTGGGGTGAAACGGACACAGCGCGGCTTACCGCTCGCAAAATCTGAATCGGCTGGATGTGCGGATTTCGAGTGAGGCAGGCACAGTGACAATCGAAGAACCGGGCGTGGCAGCCGGGGTGCGCTATACGAGCGTCCCCGGTTGTCCACAGAAATTGTTCAGGTGTGAGCCGTATCAGGCCACCCTGAGCGCAAAGGCCTGTGCGTCCCGGTTCCGAATTGCACAAACAGCCAAGGAAGAGGCGCTGGAGCCGGTGGCTCATTGCCGGGCCTGCATCATCGGTGCCGCCCATGCCAACCAGGCGGTGACGTTCTATTCGCGTTGGTTTGATTCCGAAATTTGCCCCCGATGCGGTCAAGGAGGCCTGCGGCTTGTCGGAAACCGGCGTTGTATTTCTTGCTACAACCGTGAACGGGAACTGAGGGTTGGCCGAAACCGACGCGGCCACCGGCCGACATTCCTAAAGCCTGTCTACCCGATGACCGTCCGTTACCTTCTCGACGGGAACGTCACGGATCACCGCACGACAGCCGTGGACCGCGTCGAGGTGATGGCACAGGTCCAGCGCACGACTAAAGGGCGCGTCTATTTCGGTCGCGCTGGTGTGGCGCCGATCTCGGGAGCGGTTCAATGACGGAGCCGGCGTGGTACATCACGGCCCATGTGTGCCGAGCCTGTTTAGGCCGGGTCCTCATCGACATTGGGGCGGCGGCAGTCCGGTGTGCCGATTGCGGGCTTGAGGCGGCCGACGCTTCGCCGACAGCGATCTGCGCCTGTGGGTCAAGACTTCCCGGCCGCGGCAAGCGGCCGGAGCGCGACGCTGGCCTCCGCTGCACCCCGAATCCCGCGCGCTCTGCGGCGTTCCCGGCCGAGATGGTAGCCGGTGAGGTTTGAATGTGTCGCCGGCCCCGAACGCAGTTAACGCGGGCCGGGGTGGGGTCCTTCGGTCCATCAAAAATCGCTGGGAGCAATTGAGGCGTGAATTCCACACGAGCAGATGCCGCGAACGCGATGCGATGTCGAGGGGCGGGGCCCGGTCAAAAGGTGGCTGGCGGTGTCCGGCCTCCCCAGGCATCGTCGCACCCCCCTCCCCCCCCTCGCTCGGCGCGAAGTGGAACCCAAACCTGAACCGGAATCGGACCTGAAATCTGCCTCAAAACATGCCGCGCCGCTGGACACCGTCCGCCGCATTCTACGGCGAAATTCTGTGCAATACATACCATATCTTGTGGTGTCGCCTCTACCGGCTGAAATTCCTGACAAGCTGTCAGGCGTTTGTCAGGAATCTGGAATCGTCAACCCATTGATCCGATAGCGCGATTTCAAATTCCTGACAAAATGACAGACCTGACAAGAAAACACATACACCCCCCAGAGAGAGGGGGGTATCCAGCCCATCATCACCCCTCAGATCGGGCACCCTCACGCGCGTCGGGGGCTTATTCTCCTTATATATCATCTTTTTTGTCAGGAAATAATAATAATAGAACGATTTCAACGGGTTAACACCTGACAAAACCCATGACAACACTGTCAGGTTTGTCAGGAAGTTGAAATAACGCTTCAGTATCAATCTGTTACTGCATGACAGCTATGGTAATTGAAGCTGGAGAGAACTTTTTCCGGCTTCCACTGCGTCTTCGCGTGATCGCTGAGATTCCTTGCCGCGCAGTACCGATTTTCGGGGGGACGGGGCGCAGTCCCCCCGTTTCCATTCCGCTCCGTTCCTCTCCGCTCACGGTCGGTCGCGTCGTGACGGCATGATTCGCGCTGGATCAAACAGGGGAATTCACGATGGCAACGCCGGTCATTTTCAACGTGGCAATCATGCGCCCGAAAGAGGTGGCGGCCTATACGGGCCTGAGCGAATCGCGTCTCGCGAAACTGCGCATGTCTGGAGAGGGGCCACAATTTCTTAAGATCGGGAAAACGGTTCTCTACCTTCGCGGGGCTATCGACGAGTGGCTGGCGCAGCAGATGCGCACCAGCACGGCCGATCCCGTGAGCGAGGTCGCGGTCCCAAACTCGGCTGATTCGCCATCGGTTCCGGCTGCCCCCGTGGCGGGGTCGACGGAGGCGCCATGATTACCGAGAAACGAACGGCGCCCGCTAGCCTGCCAGCTAGGAGCGCCGCGCAAAATGATCCGCCTGCCGAGGCATTGATCAAGTCGGAGTGTGATCGCCGGACCGGGCGCGCGCAAGCGGCAGGTTCGTCGCGGTCACCGACTATCGCGATTGTGGGCATTTCGCGGCGGCACGGATGAACGCGCCTTTCGTTGGACCGTCGGCCGACGCAATTCACGAATTCCAGGACGCGATGGCGGCCGCCGGCATTGTCGTGCGCGGCCAAATCATCGCGGACGGGAAGATTCATCGCTACCACGTCGAGGGCGACCACAAAGGTAGCCGTAATGCATGGGCGCTGCTCCACCTCGATGAGAAGCCAGCCGGAGCCTTCGGTTGCAATAAGCGGTACGGCGACAAGAAAATCACCTGGTCGGCCAAGGGCTCGAAGCCGCTGACGGCGGAGGAACGCGCCGCGTTCAAGGAGAAGATGGAGTCGGACCGTCGCCGGCGGGCTGAGGAAGAAGCCGCCATGCACGCCATGGCGGCGGAACGCGCCAACGCGATCTGGAACGGTGCGGCGGAGGCGAGCGACGTCCACCCATATCTGAAACGCAAGGGCGTCGCGCCGTTCGGTCTCCGCGTCGGGGACTGGGTGCGGGAATACGGGACGGACCCCAACACCGGACAGGTCCGTGAGGCCCGCGTGTCGAATGCGCTCCTGGTGCCGATTCGGAATCAGCGCAAACAGATCGTGTCGTTGCAGGCAATTTTTCCGGACGAAAAGAATGCGCTTAAGCGGGACAAAGACTTTCTCCCGGGCGGGGAGAAGCGGGGCTGCTGGTTCGCTATCGGGAAACCTGCGGCCGGAGCCAGCCCGGTCGTTGTTGTGATCTGCGAAGGCTATGCAACCGGCGCATCGGTCCACATGGCCACGGGGCTCGCGGTGGTCGTGGCGTTCGATGCCGGCAACCTTCTGCCAGTGGCGGAAACCGTCCGGCGGCTGATGCCGGCGGCCGTGATCCTGTTCGCGGCAGACAACGACGTCTGGACCAAGGCTCCGATCGACAATCCTGGGGTCACCCGGGCCCGGGAAGCGGCGGAGCGCGTCGGCGGCCTCGTGGCTGTCCCGGAGTTCGCGGCGGCCGAGGGCAAGCCGACCGATTTTAACGACCTCTTGGTGCGTGAAGGCGACGCTGCCGTCAAAGCCCAGGTCATGGCGGTCTTGACGCCGGTGCCCGCCGCTGCGCGTCCAGCGCCAGAAAACCCGGCACCGCCACAGGCACCGGCGGCGAAGGCCCCGGCACCGCCGGCGCCGAAGACTGAAAAGGCGAAACCTGCCAAAGCGGCCAAGCCCAAAGCGGCCGCGAAGGATGAAGAGGACGACGGCGACGTGGTGGATACCAGCCGGTACTTCACCATCCTCGGCTGCGACCGCGAGAAAATCTACGTGCTCCATCATGAAACCAGGATGGTGAAACACTATTCGTCTCGCGGGCTGGACAAGGGCGCACTCGGCGATATCGCGGACATCAATTGGTGGGAGATGAACTTCCACGGCGATAAAGGCGCGAACTGGGATGCCGCCATTAACTGGCTCCGGCGCCGGGCGTTCAGGATGCACTATGACCCGACGCTGCGTCGCGGCCGCGGTGCGTGGGAAGATGAAGGCCGGCAGATTTACCACTTCGGCGACGTCCTGATGGTGGATGGCGTCGAAACCGATATCTCGAAGCTGGAGTCGAAATACATCTATGAGCGGGCCCGGGCACTCCCTCAGCCGGCTGATGAGGCCCTGTCGGATGAGGACGGCAAGCGCCTCCTTGCGATGGCGAAGCGGTTCCGGTGGAAGCATCCCGGCTCTGCGGTACTGCTCGCCGGATGGGTGGCGCTGGCCCCGATCTGCGGCGCACTGCGCTGGCGGCCGCATATCTGGATCACCGGCGGTGCCGGGTCCGGAAAATCGACCGTGCTCGGGGACTACGTCCACCTCCTGGCCGGCGGGTGGGCGATCTTCGCCCAGGGCAACTCGACCGAGCCCGGCTTGCGACAGACGCTGAAATCGGACGCGCTGTCGGTGCTGTTCGACGAATCCGAACAGAACAACGAGCGGGAACGCAACCGCATGCAGGCGGCGCTGTCGCTGATACGGCAGTCCAGTACCCAGTCCGCGGCGCGCACGTTCAAGGGAACGATGCACGGGGAAGCGATGGACTTCATGATCCGGTCCGCGTTCTGCCTGTCATCAATCCAGGTCGGGATCGAGCACCAAGCCGATTACGAGCGCATCGCCGTCCTGCGGTTGTGCCCGGCGCGCGAAACGGAGGACGCCGGAGGGGAGTGGAAGGTGCTCAGCGCCGCCCTTACCGCCCTCCGCCGTGACAACTTGCAGGCTGCCCTGATGCGGCGGGCAATTGATCTGCTTCCGATTACGCTCAAGAACATCGAAATCTTCGCCGAAGTCGCGGCGGGCCGGCTGGGGACGCAACGCCATGGCGATCAATACGGCACGCTGATTGCCGGTGCCTGGTCGCTGATAAGCCAGAAGGTGGTGACACGCATCGAAGCCGAACAGGCGATCGACCGTCATGACTGGAAGGACTTCCTGAAGAACGCGGAGACAGGGGGAGCAGACAAAGCACTCCGTCATCTTGCCGGTTCGTTCATTCGATTACCCAGGGGCGAACATGCAACCGTTTACGATTTGATCTGCTGCGCTAACGGAATTTCGGTTGAAGGATTGGACGTGGATCGCAGGGTCGCGGTGAAGGTTTTGAAGAGCCACGGAATGCGAGTGGACGATACCGGGACGCAACTTCTTTACCGGCATGATTGCCCCGGTTTCGTCTCATTGTTCAAAGCGAGCCCCTTTGAGACCAACCCTGGAAGCTGCCTGCACGACGTTTCTAAGACTCATGAGGGCAATGTTCGGATTGAAGGGCCGTCGCAGCCTTGCCGGGCGATCCTGCTGTCCTTGGTGCTTGATGGGGAACAAGTATCGGGCGGACAACGGTTGGTATCAGGAGATGGGAATGCGCCATTTTGACAAGCGGCGGGATACCCCGACGGGAGAAGCGGGTTTCGTTGCTGAAACTGGATCGTTTCAGAACGGATTGTAGTCGGGGTCTCTCCATTATGGGCATAATTGTCGACGTTTTAATTGAACGCGCCACCGCTGCGCTCGGCGCAACAACCCATGACCGACCGTCTCCCTTGATGATCCGCCGCCGGGCACGCGTTCAGTGGTGGCTTGATTACGGAGCGCCCGAGCGGCGGGCTCGATACATTGAGGGCGATGTGGGTTGGCTTGAGGACTCGGTTAAGACCATACGCATTGCACGAATGTATCGGCAGGGGGCGGGTCTGCAGTGCGATTGAGAGGGTGCCGAGTGCCGTTAGAGCGGACACTTCAACTCTTGTAAACGTCCTTCCGCCACTCGCCCCCATAGCGCGCCACGTAGCCTTGGGCTGGAATCTTTGCGACGGCGCTAACTTGCGCAACGCAATGGCTCAGATGGTCGCGCAGACGTTCAAGCGCATCAAAATAGGCTTCGCGCAGGTGCGGCGGACGATGGAAGTCTGGCCCGTCTGAATGCGGAGGCCCAACGTAGGACCGACGCAGGCTCTCTTCGTACGTAAGAAACTGCCGCACCGCCTGCGCCATCATGTCGAGCACCGCGTACAGCGGGCCGTCTTGCAGGTCCGCGAGTTCGGTCTGCTTCTGTACAAGTATCGCGCGTATTTCTTGGAGGGACTTTAGCGAGCTATCCACGCAGCCGTCGCAGCACTCTTGGGCGGACAACACGCGCCGGTCGCGCAAGACGATAAGCGTTTCGCGCGCGACCTTCGTCTCCTTTGCTGTAGGCTTCACTGTGATGGTGCCGAATGGAAGCGTAAGCGTCACATCGCCCAGGTGGTTGGCGATGGTCCTGCGGGCGCGACGGAGAATCGCCGTCATGTCGAATTTCAACTTTGCTTGGGCCATTGCATTCACCATTGGCTCAGCGCGGCAACAGACTGTGCGCTGCTATGAAGTTGCCTGTGAATAAGTCCGTGCGCCGGCGACCCAAAAGCACTTCGTAGAAGTCGGTATAGTAACGATGCAGCACAGCGTTGATCGCGTCGGGGGTCGCTTCTGTTAGCTGATACATGCGCCTGAACGCTTCTTCATAGATTGGCCCGACAACATGCCCTGCGGGATGGCGTGGAAAGGAAACATGGGCACCTTCAATCCCTTTAATGCCGAACTCCACCGTGAACGGCGGTGTCAGGCCGTATTCGCGCGTTGCGATTGTCATGTAGTTGGCGAGTGTCTTGTCATAAAGCTGTTCCATCGAGACGGCAGGCACGATGCGCGTTTCGTTCACGGGCGCTGACGGGTATTCCTGGCTTCGCCAAATTGGGAAGAGCCGATTGTTCATGCCCCACAACTCACCAGACGCGAAGCCTTGCGTGAAGCTGGCAATATCGTGCGACGTAGACGGCACGAAGAATATCGCACCATGCTTGTTGCGCTCTGCAATGCCGCTGCTCCAGTTGTCGTTGTTCATCGGCAGCGGGCGGGCCTGATTAAAGACTTCAAGAACGCGCGCGTTTCCGACGTTTGCACGGCCATTCTGTGGAATGAGCCGAAGGTACATGAAGCGGTCGGTGTCGAATCTGTATTCCTGTTCTCCAGGGTAGCCCATGTTCGCGAGCACTTCGCCACGGTCGAAGAATGTCATTCCGGCCGATACCGGCAGCGGCTGGTGCGGTGTCACCTGTGCGGGCAACTGAATGACGTTGACGGTGTGGATGGTGTGCGCGGCGATGCCGCCGGACTGGTTCACGGACAGCAACAATTGCGCGCCATTGCTCGCGTCAGCATCCGGCATCGTACTGGATGCTCGCTCGTGATCGGCTTTCATCGCAACCAGCCTTTCTACCGTGTATGCCACGGGATCGTCGTCAATTACGGTGTGGTGAATCCCGCACATCAGAATGAGATTGTCGTAGGCGTGTCGCTGCTCAGCAATTTGGTTCGCGTCGTATCGCGGTCCATCGGGGCTACGCCCCTTGATGTGGCAAATTTCACCGACAACCGTTTCGCCTTCGACAAGCCGGTTCTGGCATTTGGGAAACGCGCAACGATTGCCTGAATGTGCGAACAGGCGCTTTATCGTGGGCGCGCTTGGGCCGGTGGGTTCTGCTTTTGCCATTGGGGTGTCTCAGGCTTGGAAAATCTTTGCCGCTTAGATAGACGCGCGGTCCATCTCGCATCACTCCGTTAGCGTTGAATCACGGGGCCGTCGCTTGGTCAAAGCGATAATATCGAAGGTGCTAAGCAGATTGTCGGCAACGACGTAATGGTTAACGGTCCCCCTCTCGGCGTTCATTGTAGCGAACTAACGACTTGTCAAATCTTGGCGTGAGGATCCGTGAGAAGTGTGAGGTCAAGCTCACGCAGTTTATCACAACTCATGTTTTTGATCTTGCTAGCAGTTTTCGGCATCGTGAGCTTGTGAGGCGATTTTCCGGCAATACAGCCTCTCTTAGATAGAAAGATTGGATAGTATTCCTCCGTTAATACAGTCGAACAGCCCTCCCTCGCGCGTGGGGCTATCTCCTTATTATTATCTCACAATCTCACATTGTTTATATTATATAGGAAAATCAGTGAGATGAGCCGTGAGATTGGGCGTGAGGTCGTGTGAGGTAACCTCACGGCCTTAAGGCGCTCATCCGGCGTCAATGTAGTGCGCAAACCGGTGCGACGGGCACATCAGTGACACGTTGGCGGACGATCTCGATAGCTCGGAAAAGCGCGCTGCAGGTGTCAGCGATGGGCTGGCGGCTGGGGAGGGGTGTCACTGGCCGGCGTCGAGCGGTCCACGATATCGATTCGGTCGGGCGCAAGCCGGCGAGTTGCCGCGTAGATCGTGTGACGGCAACGTGTGGTTCATGACTGGACGGCGAACCCGAACTCAAAATTACCGTCGCGCGCGCGCGTCCGCCGTCATCATGATTCCATGGAATACTGATGACACGAAGATCGCGTGTGCCCGGGTGGTGGCTTGGATTCGGGCCGGTGCTAAGCCGCGCCGCTTCAGCGTTGTCGAGCCCGATGTTTGTTTTCTCGAAGAGCGGTCCGGGCTCAAAGAGCGCCATGAGAGATGGGGTTGGCGCGAGTCAGAAGATTGAGCCCGCTGGTGGGGGGGCGAGGGCCGCGTTCCGACGCCGCCCTGGATTGGCTGTAGGAAGTCCGGCGTACAGCCGGCCCGTCCCGCGGTGACGCCGGCGCACCAGATCGACATCCGGAGCGTCGCGCGCGCCCGCGGACATTCACCTCGTACAGACGCCGCTGGATCCAGCGTTCTCACTCACGGACCATCGTGCAAAATTATTTACAATACCCCCTTGCGCACACCGGCTGGACGACGGTAGTCGTCGACGTGCGGATGAAACCGTAGCTGGGCAGGCCAGGGTCGAGGTGGGCACGTTTCGATCGATCGGATGGGCCAGGGGCTGCAGCCTCTGATCTGGATCGGCAGATTCGGATAACGATCAAGGGTCAGCGGATACGATAAAACGTATCCGCTGGCTCTTCTGTTTTAGGATCGCGAACCCCAACTAAACTCGATACGATAGCTGCACATGGATTGGCATTTGTACTGGGCTCGGCAACGCCAGATGGCGGACGACCTATCCCTGGATTTTGGCTGGTACCCCGGCAATGGTCTGCTGGAGACCTACCCTCCGCTTCCCCGCCGGCGACCCGGCGTCGCGACCAGAAGCCCGCTCCGTCCTGCCAGCGCGTCAACACCGCGGATGAGGTAGCCGGTGGCAGGCGGTCATTCAGCCTCGGACGCGCCGCCCGCGACGGTTGGACGCCCAAGCGCTTATGTCCACAGCCTGATCGTCCTCTTCACGGCCGTGGCGGTCCACTTTCCGCCCCTGCTCGTTCGTACGCTGTCGGCGTTCAGGCGTCCCGCCATGGCGTTCAAGGAGAGACCCTCGCGCTGCAGAGCCTCGATGGCCTCCCGCCGTTCCTCTGCCGCTTGTAACGCACGCTGGCGGGCCGCGGCGACGGCCCTGCGCTGATAGCGGGCAATGTCGGGCGCGCCGGCCCGAAGGCCACCTAGCACCGTGCCTCGCGCCTTGGCGGCCGCAAGCGCGGCCTTGGTCCGGTGCGAGATAGCTTCGCGCTCGTGCTGTGCGACCACGGCCATGACGCCCACGGTCATAGTATTGGCCTCCGGCAGATCGGCGGCTACGAAATCAACGCCGCTATCCCGGAGTGTCATTAAGAACGCCGCATTGCGCGACAGCCGGTCAAGTTTGGCGACCACAAGCGTCGCGCCGGTCAGGCGGCAGCGCTTCAGCGCTTTTTCCAATTGGGGGCGGTCGTCTCGCTTGCCGGTCTCCACCTCGACAAATTCGGGGGAGATGATTTTGCCGCCGCGCCCGGCCACGAACTGCCGCACGCTCTCGCGCTGCGCCTCCAGCCCGAGTCCGGAGCGTCCTTGTTTCGCGGTGGAAACACGAACGTAGGATACGAATTTCGATCCCTGCGGCGCCATTTGTCATTCCTCATAACGCTCGTTGAGAGGAATGACAAAAGCCAGCCGGCATTGTCAATACGCCGAATTGAGGCGCTGATTTCAAATCCGGCGCATCGCTCGGGAAGTCTGCGAGCGTCCAGTTTTCGCGTTGAGCAGATCGGACGCTTCAACTCCGAAGGCCCGTGCCAGTCGGCCCACGATTTCCACCGTTGCTGAGGCCTGCCGCCGCTCGATCTTACCGATATAGCGCGCGCTGATCCCCACTCGACCGGCGAGTTCCTCTTGGGTCCAGGCCCGGCTTTGTCGAAGCGCCAGCACATTCCGGGCCAAATTTTCGGTGGGCGAGGGCATGCGCACATCGAACGCGGCCAGGACCTTTCGTTCCAGGAATGATAGTTCCTAATCTGGCTTTCGTGGTTTAGGATGGGGCAGGTGGCCAGACAGAGGGGGACAGTGTGATCAAATATCTTTGGATAGTCATTGGCGCGGCGGCGTTGCTTGCTGTGACTACGGCCGGCGTTGTGCAAACGTCCATGTCCCGCCACGCAGCGGAGCTTCACGAACAAACGTACGTACCGGGGGAAGCGGAATTGAGGGCCCCGGTCGCGCCCGCACAATGGTATGCGGGCGACACGAACTTCACGTCGTGTATCCCGAGCACTGGGCCTGGTCCAAAGATACTGGAGATCCGCGATTCCCGTCGCGAGCCAGAGATCAGAGATGAAGGTGCCGTCGTCGAGGTGGCCGTAGAGGAAGGGTTGGAAACGCACGTTTGGACCTACTATGCGAGCAAGGATAGTTGCGAGCAGGCGCTGGCGCGAGAGCACGCTGTTCCTGATAGGTATTTCAGCGGTGGCGAGGGGGTAGGTCGTTGAGCGGTGCAACGGCGCGACCGCGGGGTGGGCCGTTGAACGGATCGCGGAGGAACTGCGCATAACGATGAACTGCAAACAGACGAAACCCGGTATCCCGCCGGCGAGTGAACGCCCCGATCTGTACGACGGCTACGATTTCGGCCAAGGCTCAGTCCTGAGCAAAGAGTATTCGGATGCGATCTGCCCGCCGCACATCAAGAAGCTGATCGCGGAACGGAAACATAAGACCGTCCCAAAATCCTGACGAATCACCCGATGGATTCTTTCCTTGACGATCCTGCCAGTGCGGTGGCGGGTCGCTTCTTGACTTGGGATCCCCTGGGCATGGGGGTAGAATTCAGCCATCAAGGATGCTTGGCAGCGCCAGCCGGTTGGTTGGTGGGGATAAGAGACCATGATTGAGCAGAGGGCTGGCCGCGAAAAACTTGCTGCTGACTATAGGACGATGGCAGCAGAAGCCGAGGCATTTGCCGGCAGAACAAAGTCGCCTGAGACCAGCGCGGTCTGCTTAAATATTGCCAAGGGGTGGCGCAAGCTCGCGGACGAAACCGAAAATTTTAATCCCTAAATTTAGGGCACCGTTTCGGCATGTTCCCGGCTAGCCGCCGTAAAGACCGCCCGGGCGGCGTCGGCGTTTAATCCTGCTATTCCGAGTCCGACGATCAGATCGGGCCAGCTTGACGGAACAACTGCCGTCACGATTCCCACTCCTACGATCGCGATGTTTGCCAGTGCGTCGTTACGGGCTGAAAGAAAGGCGGCGCGAGTCAAACTGCCGCTGTGATCGCGGAAGCGGACCAACATGAACGCACAGGAAAGGTTGAGGGCCAGCGCGCCCGCACCTGTCAGACTCAATGGGATCGGTGAGGGAGCGACTGGGAGGATGAATTTGTGCGACGCCATCCAGAGTGTGGCGAGCCCCGGCACTAGCAGAATGCCGGCGAGCGCCATCCCCACTCGTGCTCGTGCTCTCGCATTCCATGTGAGTGCAATCAAAATCAGAAAATTGACGGATGCATCTTCAAGAAAGTCGATGCTATCTGCGAACAGGGATACCGAACCGATCGCAAGGGCAACCGCAAACTCGCCTCCGAAATAGGCCAGATTGAGAATTGCAACGAGGCGCACTACCTGATGTAGAGAACGTGTCATGCCTACCGCGCGATGCGCTCGGAACTGCGCCGATGCACCCAATCAATCCCAATCAGGGGCCGATGACCAACACTTCCCAAGAGCCTGCAAGACGTGGCGCGCCGCGCCCACCCGGAGGCACCACCGCGTTGGGATCGGGCTTCGAGGCCATCAGGTAGAGGCGGCCCGTCCCAGAGTCCACCGTTCCCGTTCGCGAACCCTGTTGCGTCTGAACGCGCTGCACGACCGCGATATGCACCGGATCGGCGAGCGATATGATGTCGAGGACCCCATCGCGTCCGCAGGGAATGAATGCGAGCTTGCGCGCCGGATCGTAGATCACCGCATCCGGTCCGCGCCCGATTGCGAGGGTCGCGACATCCTTGCCGGTATCGGCCTGGATGACCTTGGCCACGCCATTGCCGCAAGACGAGATCAGCAGCTTCGAATCGGGAACGTAGGCGAGCCCCGAAGGTTCTTCGCAACCCGCAAGTTTGTAGGTGCCGGTGACTTCCTGCGCCTTGGTATCGATGACCGCGATTTCCGCCGTGGTTTCGATATTGTCGAAAATCCGTCCTTGGCCGTCGGACACCGGAAATTCCAGTGTGTTCGGCGAGATGGGAATCGTCGCCACCACTTTTCGCGCCAGCGGATCGACGATGGCCGCATCGCCGCTGTCCTTGTTCATGACGAATACGCGCTTGGTGAGTGGATCGTAGGCGGCGGAGTTGGGATTTTTGCCGCCGGGAAGATCGGCCAACACCTTGTCGGCCGTCTTGTCCGCGATGCGGATGACGCCGCGCCGCTGCGTCAGCACCATCAGATCGGTGCCGGGGACGGAAAGCGCGATGTGATCGCTCGCGCCGCTCTTGAGTTGCGACACCTGGCCGGACTTGACGTCGATGACCGTGGTGAAGCTGCCGCGCGGCATATAGACGTGGCCAGTGGCCGCGTCGAACGTCGCGTAATCAAAAGCGCCGTCCGGCACCTTGATTCGGTCGATGATCCTATAATTGGGTGTCTCAGCAGCACCGACATGCGATGTAAACCCAAGAACCGCAGCCGACAACAGGAGTGCAGCACGAATAGCCTTCATATTGGCCTCCCCAGGCATCGTCCGTTTAGTCCGCGTATTTAGATCTTACCACAAATGGGCTCGACGGTCGCTGTAAGCGCGTGATTCGCGTCATGCGTTAGTCCAAATAGGGTCAAAATGTAGTGTAAGGAGCCCGACACCAACCTGCACCATAGTGGAGCGAGTTTGGCCAACGATGATTTGCGCGAAGGGCAAGCGAGGTTCGTCCGCCAAAAGCGCTCTCCCAAACAAAAGGCACTGTATCAATGAAATTTCGCGAGCGAACAAAGACACGGGCCGGCGCGAGTTCTCTGCTCGATCGCCGGCCAATGGCGCGCGATTACCAGTTCTTAAGCAAAGTGAGCCCGATGACGCGGCCCGTATCGGGTTTGAGGATATCGTAACCAGAAATGTTTCGTGTGCTGGTGCTTGGATGGCGTTTGCCGCCACGGGACATCCAAGGTCGCTTGGCACGATGAAGTGGAACCGTTGTAGCGGGTCAGCGAGATCATTCGACGATGTTGCGGTGAATGCCAACAACGTGTTGTTGACCTTGACACTGTACCAAGTTGCCTGCACATCGAGACCGCGCAGGAACACCGTAGGTGCCAGTTCGAAGCCGACGCTATAATTGATCGATTTCTCCGGCGCGAGCGCCGTTCCGCCTTCGCGCGATGTGACCTGGTTGGTAGCGGCATTGACGTAGCCCCGCAATTCAGGGTGCGGCCCGCTCCCCGAACAGGAAAATTTGACTCGCGACAGACAGTCGCGAAACCACCTGCCACCGGTCGGCGCTTCCCGACACCGCGCGACGCCGGCATCCTTCATCAACGACGCGCCGGGTCAGGGCCAATAAACCGGTCATTCCAATTGGAAAACCGATGCGGATTCAGAAATCCGGTCTGTCCGTTTGCGGTATCGGAACGGCGCCGGGCTTATCATCGGCAAAATAATCTCGGGGCCCATCGGCGCAGATGGATTCCTCCCAGGGACCTCCGGATCGCGCCCCGCGACCACGCTCGAAGTCCACTTTGCCTTTCCAAGCCATGTTGAAAGCACCGGGATCCTCGACGGTGAATGTGATTTCAATATTTCTTCCGCCATTGTTTAGCCGGTAGCGTTCCACGACATGCAATTGCTTCGTATGCGGCGTTCTAAACCGGTCGATCGGGCCTTTGTCGTCCAATCCGATCGTATCGATGACCAATGTGTCGCCATTTTCGTAATGGCCTACCGCTTCGCCATACACCGAATAGTTAGGCGTCTTGCTGTGCGGCACATTCATGTAAATCCGTCGCACTTGTTCGTCGCGCTGGTAGAGTATCCAAACCTCTTTTGGGGTCTGGATGAAAAATACAGGCTCCCCAGGATAGAGCAAAAGGCCTGGAACGCCGCCGGGCCAGCACCTGGAGGTCGGATAGAAAGGAATGCCTCCCGCAAGCACCCGGTCATTGTTTATATCCATCAGCTTCTTGGCCCAGGGCTTCAAGATCGGGTTGGTCGTGTCCGCTACGCGGGTGTTGTGGTCGGCGATGTATTCGTGACCGGGCATATCCATGATGGGACCCGGCCCGGTATCGCCGGGCACTCTGAAGTATGCTGTGCCGTTCATAAGAACCCATGTCATCTTGTTAGACGAGAAATCGGGGATGGCAGTCCCCGGTTCGGCGGGCTGCGCGCGCAACGCCGGCCATCCGGTCCCCGCGCTTAGAAGCAGTGTCGTCCCTATGATTCGCGATAACAGGCGCCGGTGGGTGATGCGCGCGTTCATAAGCATCGTCGTTTTCCTAGTATTGTCTGATGGTTCTCAATCATAAATCGCGCGCGCCAGTGTGGCGGAGTTTTCGCCGACGGCAAAGAGCGATTGGTGGCTGGATCAACAGCGAACGTTCAAACATGATTTTCTCATTACCATGTCATTGGGATTCGCCAATGTTCTAAGTATTTGAACTTCGCAATCGCGACGAAGAGGAATTTTAGATGTTATGACGACATTACCATCAATAAAGCAGATCGCACGGGAGCGATCACGGGGGAGGGCATGAATTCCAAGACATCGCGCTCGCGCGCGAGAAGCACAATTTATTTGACGGCGCTGCTAGGAACCGCATCTTTTATAGTCATGGCCGTGGGCGGTGCCGCGCAGGCGCAAACCCAGACCCAGACTCTAGCTCAAGCACAGGCTTCAGCGACGCCTCCCGAACAAGTGCTCGTTACGGGGTCTCTGATTCGCGGTACGGCCGCCGTTGGCGTTCCGGTATCGGCGCTCACGCCGCAGGAGTTCGTTGAAACAGGCAAGCTGTCCGTAACGGAAATTCTTAAAACCATTCCGGCATTGCGCATCGACGCTGAAGCCTCGCCGACCTATGGCGGAGGAACTCTCAGCTTCGAACAGAACGTACAAATTCACGGCCTTGGTACCGGTTCGGGCGTCGAGACGCTGCTCCTCGTCAATGGGCTGCGTTGGCCGCCTCAGAACTACAGCAATGACACCGTCAACCCCTCCATCATTCCGCAGATCGCGATCGATCGTGTCGACGTACTCTCCGCCGGCGCATCGGCGGTCTACGGATCCGATGCCACGGCTGGCGTGATCAACATCATCCTCAAGCGCGGCTATGACGGGGCCATGACCCAGGCCAGTTTCGGTTCGTCGCCGGATACCGGCTTCATGACCGGCCAGTTCTCGCAGCTTTACGGGAAGTCCTGGGACGGCGGCAATATCACCGTCAGCTACGCGGTCACCGACAGCACCCCGCTCTCTGCGGACCAACGTAGCTATTACACCCTCAATTTCACGCCATGGGGCCTCTTCGATGATACGCCGCTCGGATCGAGCCTCCCGGGCATCGCCCATTCCGGTAATGCGGCAACCATAGCGAATTCACCGGCCGGGGAGACGGCTGCCGCCGGCACGCAGTTCTGTTCCAATTGCTTTTCTATTCCGAAGGGCCAGAACGGCGTTGGCCTCACTTGGGCCGCGATAGTCGCCAATCCCGGTGTCAAGAATGAACGCAATCCCTGGCTCAACAGCGATGCCCG
This sequence comes from uncultured Bordetella sp., assembly GCA_964494505.1. Taxonomy (GTDB): domain Bacteria; phylum Pseudomonadota; class Alphaproteobacteria; order Micropepsales; family Micropepsaceae; genus CAIYRG01. Next base: position 14,534 of record CAZBRO010000042.1, on the reverse strand, counting down.
CCCTCGGCTGCAGACCAATGCTGTCACCGGAACTCTCGACCAGAAGCTGACCAATGATTTCTTTGGCTTCGGGCCGATTTCGCTTTTCGGTGATGCCTTCTACTCCAACCAACGCGGCAAGCAGATTTACCCGGCGGCAAACGGTGAGGCTAGGCAAGTCCTTGAGACAAACCTTACCGTGCCGACCAACAATCCATTTCGTCCGTCAGGACCAGCGGCTAATAGCGGCGCCCCCGGTTGTCCGGTATCTGGGGCGCAAGCAGTCACATGCGTGCCGACCAGTCTGAAGGTCGATTACAGTTTTGCCCTTGAGGTGCCAACAACCGTTGTCGGTGGCGAAGTCGCCGGCCATTATGATTTCGGCTTTAATCTGGACAAATTGCCCTTCGACTGGCGCGGCAAAGCCACCTACTCCATGAGCGACGACCGCAACTATGGAGATGCCAGCAACGCGATCAACAAAAATAATCTGAGCGCCGCGCTGGGCAATACAATCGCAGCCACCGCGACGTCGCCCTCTTATACAAAGCCAGCAAGCGTCCCCTATCTCAATATCTTCTGCGATCCGACGGCTTTCACCTGCAATTCGCCAACCACTCTGAACTACTTGGTAGGTTATCGCACGCAACACGAACATTTTAAGGTACAGGAAGTCGACCTGAATCTGGACGGTCCCCTGTTCGATCTTCCTGGCGGGACGGTCCGAGGTGCCATAGCGGCGCAACATCTCGCGGAACATTGGTCTCTTGTCAGTTTGCAGAACGACAACACCGCGAGCACGGCTATCATAACCGATGCCGAGGACTTCGAGACACAAAGGAGCACTGCATTTTTCGGGCAGCTTGACATACCACTCGTCGGTGAGAACAACGTACTGCCGCTCATCCAATCCTTGGTTATCGAAGCAGGCTATCGCTACGACAAATACAACAATCTGGCGAACCCAGTTTATACGCCAAAGCTAGCTGTTAATTGGGGCGTCGGGGACGGCCTCACAATTCGTGCAGCCTGGGGCAAGTCCTTCCGGGTGCCATCCTTTGCGGAAAACTCCCCAATCCAATCGACCATAGCTGGCGTGAATCCCCTGGGTGGGGCGCTGGCCGGCGATGTCGCCATTCTCGGCTGCGGCTCCATCAATGGGTCTCCCGCAGGCGTGGCCATACCGGGGTCGCTCACTGCGCTGCTGAACCCAACCTGCTCGGCGAACCCGTCGCTTCGTCAACCTGGGGTCCTTGATGTCAGTGGCGGGGGGGCGGGTGCCGCTGTGATTCTCAGAAATGGTCAAACGTTAGGGCCGCAGACATTGAAGCAATGGAGTACCGGCTTTAATTTCGCACCGACCGATCCGATCCTCGGCGTGAATCTTTCCGGACTGAACCTGGACTTTACGTGGTTCAATCTGGAGTTCACTGGCCTCATTTCCAGCGCTGCCCTGGGACTTGGTCCGGATGATCCGGCCTCCCGCGGGCGATACACGGTGATACCGCATCCAGAGTTGCCAATCACGGATCCGGCCAACGCATCTTTCCTTGCGCTGGTTCAAGCTCTCGCAGCCTATCCGAGCCGCGGCGGTGGATTCGACCCTACTGCCGTCCCGACCAACATCAAAGTCATCTCCGATAGTGCCCTCACCAATGTCGGATCGCGCGTGTTTGCCGGCATCGATTTCAATGGGCGCTATGACTTCGATTTGGATAGATTGGGTTTTGAAAATCTCGGCTCGGTAAATATCGGTGCGTCGGGCTTTTACGAACTCACGGACCGGAGTCGAGGTAGTGCAACGTCGCCGGTTGTCGATACATTCGTGGGGCAAAATTCCGGAAATCGGTTGCAGCGCGTTCGATACCGCCTGGGCTGGGCCAATGACATCTGGAGCGTCACCGCCTTCGCCAACTATTTTGGCCATGGCCTTCTCAATACCGCTGGTAACAATCTGCTACCGCCCTGCTTTTATCAGGCTGGCTTTGGGCCAGGTTCGTGTTTTTCTGGCTCGCCCTATTATGGGCCATTGGTCACGTTCCCGAATTATTCACCGCCAACCGTCTATTTCGATCTGACGCTCGGATATCAGACCGGTGAACGGCCGGCGAATGAATATCTGCGCAACCTCGGCGTTCAGATCACGATCAACGATCTGTTCAACAAGCAGCCGCCGTTCCAGATCGGATCACGCGGCAGCGGATCGGTTCGTGCCTTCGATAATGCCTTCATCGACTTGCAGCGCACCTTCACGCTCACTCTGACGAAAGTCTGGTAGGACACAACAGAACAACGGGGTCGTGGTACCGGCTCATTTGTGGCACTTTTCGCGGCCCTTCGGGGGAGGCAGGCATTGAGGAACGCGCCACGCCAGCCCGCGGTGATCCGCGCCTCGTTTTTCACGCGCAAGCTTGGACGTAGCATGTTCAGCATCGGGTCCAGAGATTGCAGGTTCCCAAGCGGAAGCATTAGACCAGTCTTCGGTGAAACTGATCGAGTTCCGTTCAAACAGAACGCGAATGATATGCGTCTCAAACCGTGATAGCGTAAATGCACAAAATTGCGGGAGGCCCTTATGAATTCGAAGCGCGGCATGCTTATCGGCATTGGTCTATTAAGCGTCTGCGTTCTGATGTTGCATCCGGCATTGTGCGCCAGCGGTGCCGCGGCGCAAACTAGCAAACCGGTCAAGATCACTCGGCTCTTCACAGGTCCGGACGGACAGACGCACGCGGAGGAAATCGAGGCCAAATTCGGGCCGCGTGGCACTGACGGCTTCAGGCTGATGGCGGGCGCAGGTGCGGAGATTCGGCGCGCGGCTCCTGGCCGAGTGGCCGATTGGCACACCGCGCCGCGTCGCCAGTATGTGATCACGTTGAGTGGCCACGGCGAGGTCGAACTCGTTGACGGAACAAAGATCGAGCTTGGGCCAGGCAGCATCGACTTGGCGGAAGACCTGACCGGCAAGGGTCACATCACGAGGGTCGTCGGCAACGAAGACCGTGTCACCATCGCGATCCCGGTTTCGGACCAAAAGTAGCTTGGTGCGGTCGCGTTGCGCATCGATGCACTACCGTGACGCGGGGCCGTCGCGAGCCATGATGCCGGGCATGAACGGCACCTCCCTTCTTAGCGCGTGTCCCGATTACGTCAGTATTGGTGACCTGTTCAAGGCGTGGCCCCACGCAGAGGGGGCAGGACGGACGTTTCTCGGTCGCGCAATTACGCCACCACGGAAATGACCAATATGCGTTTCGGTGCTAACATGCCACGAAGATAGTTTCGTTTGGCTACCCAATTATCGGGCTGGCCCAATCGCTCTCACGGGAATTCGTGCGTTGGAGGGAATGCACATGCGGGCAAGTCCTACCTCGGTCTTTCTCAGTCCACGCGCCCCAGCGGTTCCGGAAAGCACTGAGCCTATCACCGGAGCCGGTCCCAATCGGACTGCACATTCGGTGCGGCATCTAGCAGTCGTCCGCGTCACCCACTGGCTCTTTGCGACAGGCGTCCTTGGCCTTATTGCCAGCGGCAGCGGTATTCTCATCTCTCATCCGCGGTTCTATTGGGGCGAGACCGGCGCGGTGGGGACGCCGTCGCTCATCGATCTCCCGCTCCCTATGATTATCGGACCATCGGTCTGGAACCGACCAATCCATTTCTTTTTCGCTTGGCTCCTGGTGCTCGGTGGCCTCGCGTATGTGATCGGCGGTTTGGCGACACAGCACTTGCGCAGGGACCTGCTGCCGGCGAAAGCGGACCTCAGTTGGCGCCCGATTCTCAGCGTGATCTGGGATCATGTGCGCTGGAAGCGGACGGGCGCGGATGAGGCGTGGACCTACAATGTCGTGCAGCGCCTGACCTATCTCGTCGTTCTGTTCGTGCTGTTTCCGGGCATCGTCTGGACAGGCCTCGCGATGTCGTTCGCGGTTACGTCCGTGTTTCCCTTTTTGGTGACACTGTTGGGAGGCCATCAGTCCGCGCGCACCCTTCACTTCGTCTTTGCAAGCCTGCTGTTGATTTTCTTCATCGTCCACATGGCTATGCTGGTTCTTGTCGGGTTCAGGTCCCATGTGCAGGCGATGATCACCGGACGGGTGCCCGGAGGAAGGAGCACGAAATGAGCAGTCTCATCACGCGACGTAGGCTGGTCACAGCGAGTCTCGCAACGGCGGCGGGCGTCGGCGGAATCGGCGCTGCCGCCCGTTACAATTTGATCCCGCCCGATTACGGCACTCTCTTTGGAGCGGGGGAAACGCTGACATATGCCTCTCAGCGTCTGCTAACGTCGGGCAATGCGCTCGCGCGTGAATTCAAGCGCAGCGATATCTCCAAATCGCCCGTGGTGAACGGTCCGGCGCCACCGGACGAGGCCTTCCTTCGCCTTGCCGCAGACGGCTTCAAGGATTGGCGGCTGCAATTTGAGGGCCTGATCGAGCGCCCGGTGTCTTTCACGCTCGGCGAACTCAGGAATATGCCCTCCCAAAGCCACATACTGCTGCACGCCTGCGAGCAGGGCTGGTCCTATATCGCGGAATGGACAGGGGTGCGGCTCGCTTATGTGCTCGGTCTTGCCAAGCCGAAGCCGGAAGCGCGCTACGCGGTGTTCATGCCCTATCCGAACCCGCAGCAAACGACGGGCATCATCCGCGTCCAGTTCGAAGGCATCGATATGGCGGACGCCCTCCATCCCCAAACGATCCTCGCCTACGGGATGAACAACGAGGCCTTGCCGCCGAACTTCGGCGCTCCCCTGCGCCTGCGCATGAGCCGCGAGATCGGCTGGAAGAACACTAAATATCTCTCGCGCATCATCGTCACCGACCGCATGGACCTTTACCGGAAGGGCTCTGGCACTTGGTATGGCGGTATTTGAGAGTTGCGGCGAGATGAGAATTCGTTCGGGCCACGTCGTAGTACCGAACATCGGGTCGTGGGTTTGATACCGCGCCTCCCCGATATCGCGCTCGCGGTAGGCTACGGCGGCGCAAGCGTCGGCGTAAGTACGGACTGGCTGCAAAGCGCCCGGCGCATTACTGCGATTTCGGCAACAGAATTTCCAGGACGCTCCGCACCGGTCGTGCCGGTACGGTTTCACCGTGGCGACAATTCAAGGAGACGGCGGTGGCGATCAAAGGTGGTGAATTTGAACTCTTGCTCGAAGAATTGCGCGCGCTTGACGGCGAGGACGCGGACCCGTCCGATACCAGTGACGCCGACAAGAAAATCGCGGCCGCCGCCAATGACGTCGAAGTCGCGAAATCGTTCACGGTCACGCTCGCGGACGGGACCAAGGTCGAAGCATTGGATGGGGTCCAAGTCGTCAAGTCGCTGAGCGCGCGCGTGGAGCGGAATGAGGGTGCCGTCATGAAGGCGCTCAGTCAGGTTTTGGACATCGTGAAGGCGGGGGCAGCGAAGATCGACAAGCTCGCCCGTGCACACGGCGTTCGCGTTGCAAGCGCGAGCCGGGCTTCGCCTGAGTTTTGGGCGCGCGCCCTGGCGGCACAAGCTGCGGGGGAGGTGTCCGCTATGGACATCGCAAAGGCGGAAGTATGCTGGAACAAGGGTCTGCCGATCGATCCTGCGCTCGTTCAAAAGGTCGATTCTGCGGGATCATTGCGGAGCGCCATGCCGGCGGAGATTGAAGCCGGTGAGCTTCTGAACAAGGCACTGGAGGCCAATGCCCGGGGGCTCGTCAGTGCAGTGGAAATTTCAAAAGCTGAGGCGGCCATTAACCGGGGCGTGGCGCCGGATCCGAGTTTTTGTCGGAAGGTCCTGTTCGGGCATTCCGGGACGCGCGCCTGATTCACTAAATACCGCGGGGAGCATTCGCTGAGACGCGCAAGCCGGTGCCGATGGCATCCGCGCCGGCCTCTAGGATCGTGGGTGCGGCAACCTTGGGGCGAATCCGGAAAGCCGTCGTGCAGATTGGCGCTGGCGCGAGCATCAAGTGGGCGATGGGTCAGTTTGAATTCTGAAGGCGCGCTAAGACCTCTTTCGATCTGTGGATCGCTTCCATGGTCCGCGCCATGTTTTCGTAATCGTCGGCTGTTTCCAGCAGGATCACTCGCATTTTCCGGTCTGTGAACCCGTTGGCTTTTTGTCTCGCGGCTTCGGCCTTCGCCCGGAGTTCCTCTGCGATCTCCAAGTCGTCATCCACTCGCCACCATCCCTGCCCCACGGCATACTGAATTCATGCCAAGGGGACCTCAAGGCCATGACCGATCAATTGATTGCTCGGCCTTTCCGTGCCGACTCTCGCGCGCCAGGAAAGGCGGTGGCGGCGATCTTGCCGCTCTGGCTACGCTCGCCAGGGACGGCTGGCGCGCCCGTCAGCGGACAGCCTCTGCGGTAGATGCCGGAACATCCGCTAGCGGCAGATATCGTCGCCTGTGCGAGAGCCGGAAGAGTGGGCATGTATCGGCGTGTTAGGGCAATCCGGGACGCGCTGCAAATATCCGGCGCAGCGTGGCGCCAAACTGCTCGAGCGTCAATCATGGCTCACGCCGCTATGCCCAACAGGTTTTAGCCATGGCCGTAGTAATGCCGGTGGCCGTCGCGGTCGTAATAAAACGCCGCACCGTGCTTGTCGTAATGCCGGCGATGGTTTTCCCGGCTCGCAGAACCCTGCGCGCAATTGTTGCCGCCGATGATATTTCCTGCCACCCCACCGATGACCGCGCCGGCGATGGTTCCACCTGCATTGCCGTTCGACGCAGCATTTCCGACCAAACCGCCGCCGATAGCTCCGACAGCCGTTCCGGTATCCCTACGTCCCTGGCAATTCGCCGCTTCCGCTGCCGCGGTGGTAACGCTGAGCGCAAGGGCACCAAGGGTCAAGATTTTCGCGAGCCTGTATTTCATCATTCACCTCTGACCATTCGGCCGCACTACGGCACCTCATGTGGGAAACGCCGCTGTGGGAAGCGGGGTTCCCCCAGAGTGCGGGTCGGCTTGGTCGCGGCTGTGATGAAACACGATTCGCGGGAACTTCGGTTCATCTGCGATGCTGCCGCGTTCAGGCCGCCGCCTGTGTCTTTCGCCGACACACCGTCAGTCGGTTGGTTCGGAAATTAGTACAATCCGTCACCATCCACTTCCATAACGATCATGGACGCCTGAAGAATCTCAAGTAGAACGCCGCGAACACTAAGACAATGCCAACATTTACTATCAGCCGTTCCCAGAAGCGGTTTCTGAAGAACGCAAAATCTACGCCGACTATAACGGCTGCCATTGCCACCACGAAAAGCGCGACAGGTACTTGTCTTCCCATTTCAGCCTCCAGATACTTCCGGGCAGCGATTCCTCAGCCCTATCGGATCCCCCGCGTGCGGTGCCATATTACTCCCATGCCCAAAGGAGCCCGAGGCCAGAGACGCCCCGCGGATCGCGACGTGGTTACTCGCCGACGATGCGGTTGCGCTACGGCCGCACCTGCGGGGTATGCCCGCGACTTAATCCCCTTGGAAGAGGGCATCACGTGAAGCCGACCGCCGCGTCCCGAACGGCGATCATAACCTGCACCGCTCGCACTGGCGAGGTGTGGCGTAGCGCAGGGCCTGTCGCCAGAGCCTCTCGTTGATCGTCGGCTGGATTCTATTCGTCGCCCGCACTCAGTGTAAAACCCAGTCCTCGCCCTCTTTCATGATGCCACCCGCAAGCCTGAGCCATTGCGCGGCAAGATTCAGAAAGTGCCTGCGCATCGTCGGTGAAGGAGTGGTGTCAGCCAATTCCTTCGCTTCTTGTGCTAGGAGCGCGCAACGATTCACGCGCTCTAAATCGGTCATGCTCTCCCATTCGTCCGCAGCGAACCGACGCTCCATTTGCCCCTCCCAACAGTGCGCCCTCAAGACACTTCGGCTTAGGTCCGATGCGCAGATCGCATCCAGCGATCGCGCTCAGCGATCCATCGTCTAGACCTTACCGAGCGCCTGATTGGTCCGTTCAATGGCGATGAACGTCTCCGCCATCTGTTCATACTCGCTGGCTATTTTCAGAAGGGTTTGTCGGGTCCTCTCGTGCCCATCACTGTCAGCGATAACCCGCAGTTGCTCGGCGTGTTCACGGTATCGCTTAGCGGCATCGAGTTCGTAGCCCATCGGCCAGCCCCAGTTCCCATTTCTCAGTTAACTCTGGGCAATGGAACTTTTCAATCGGTTTCACCTAAACAATCTGTAGTTAATCGCCAAACGCATGCCCAAAGGCGAGAGGGCCATAACTGCCCGCCGTGATCTTGAAGCGTTAGAGGCGGCAAGGGACCTCGCGCGCTTTTGCAGCATTGATTTATGGACCGGCGAACGACTGGTAGCCGGTTTGAGGGACCTAACGGCCGCGGCCTAAGGGTACTCAATCGGCCCTAAGGCCAGAAGGCACTTACCAAAGTGACGACGCCGTCATGAGGGCGCGCGGTGCCTCGCCCGGAAACGGTTGCCAGCGGTTTTGCATGTCCACCCACGACGGATGCTGAAGGCTGGCGCCCCGGTGACCGCAGGGCCTGCAGCCTAAGCGCTGGCGGAGGGTATCACTCGACGCGGCTGGGCCCCAGCGGATCACGAACGGCGCCCACGGGAGCGCTCGCATATGCCGGCAGGCGTCGCAGCGAGTCCGATACCGGCGCGGTTCAGCATTGTGGAGTTGGCCGAGCGTGGCGATAGCGGTGGTGGGCGATTGCTGGGCATGCCCCGAAGGAAGACGTCCTTGATGCCGGCTCGCAATGGCTCCTGTGTGGCTCTCAGCAGAGGGCGAACCCCACGGCCCCAAAAAGAGAAGCCCCCAGGGGGGCGTCATAAGGGGACTTCTCTGATCGCCCGTCGCTTTGCGCGGCGAAGCTACCGACTTAACGGGCTGATCGCCGCCGAGTTCCGAGATTTTTTGGCGCTGCCTCGGTGAGATCGGCCTCGAAGAAATTGCCCGCCGCCTGACCCCTGCCCATGCGGCGGGCAACTGGATGCTAGGTGGATCAATACCGAGCACCGCCGCAAGCTATCGCCACCATGCACCAGAAGTGTCACGCAGGTGCATCAAAGTGTGCCGAACCCGGAAACGGTTGCCAGCGGTCCAGTATTTCGACCCATGACGGATGCTTGAGGGGTCGCCGCGGCGACGGCCGCAGCCGCTGCAGCGAAGCCGCCGGGGAAGGGCGTCGCTCGGCGCGTGCGGGCCCCACCTGATCACGAACGGTGCCAACGGCAGAGCCCGTCGGTGCAGGCAGGCATCGCAATGGACCCAGAACCAGCGCGGCTCTGACGCGTGGAGTTGGCCAATGGTGGGCACGGGCGGTGGCGGGCGGCGGGGCACGGCGGTATGGAAACGCGGTCAGAGAGGGCGCGGCAACCTACCCTTATGGGTTCTCTACAGAAAATGGGACCGCTGAAATTCTGTAAGCCGATGACGTGGCCGATAAATGGGATGGGGTCGCGCCCTGGACCCGGTTAGAGCCGGATGCGCTATGGTTCCAGATGCGGCGAATCGCTCACGCGGATTTCGACAGCCCGCCGTCTGACCTTGTGACCACCTGCTCATGCAGAACCTCGCCGACGTAATCTCCACATATGTTCGGGAAACGCGCAGACTCGAAAAACTGCCGTCGTCGACCGAGACGACGTTTTATCCCGATCTGAAGACGCTTCTGAATGCGGTGCTCAAGAGCGAACGGCTGCCCTTTGACGTCATCACGGGCACATCCGAGGGCGGCTCGCGCCGTCGCGACATGCCGGATTTTGTACTTGGCGACTCGTCACTCTTCGTGGGGGTCTACGGCGAGGTTAAGCGCGCGGACACCACACTTGCCGATCTGGCCGTCTCCACCGAACAGAACGATCAGATCGGGCGCTACCTGTCGCAAACCGGCGTTGTATTGCTCTGCAACGTTCGCGGCGTCGGACTTCTGACCTGCGATCCGGCGTATCAGCGCGAACCGGGCAAGGCCGTTCCGCCAAAAAAACGCGTGTTGGAGAAAACGGTCGATCTCTGGTCCGCTGTCAGCGGGCCACCTGCAAAGCCGAACGTCGATCCGGAAGTCCTCGAAGGCCTGCTCTCGATCATCACGCGCGCCGTCACTGATCTTGCGCGCATCGCGTCGCCGGCCGATCTGGCGAAAATTCTCGCCCGCCAAGCCCGGGACGCAAAGGCCGGGATTCCGGACGACCTCAAGCCGGTCAAGCCGTTGCTGGACGATTATCGTCAGGCTCTCGGCCTCGCCTTCGATATCGATGATGAAAAGGGCGCGCGGTTCTTCCGGTCATCGCTCGTTCAGTCGATCTTCTACGCCCTGTTTGCAGCGTGGATTCTTTGGGACAAGGAAGCTGGCGCTGAGGTCGCGTTTGAGGTCGAGCACGCACACCAGTACCTGCCGATACCCTTCCTCGATGCCTTACTTCACGATATCCGCCACCCGACACGGATGAAGCACCTCGGACTCGAAGTGCATCTGGCGAGGGCAATCAAGACCTTTAATCGGATCGACCGCCCGCTGTTCCGCTCGCGAATGAGTTTTCCGACGATTGATGGCGAAACGACAATTGCGGCCATCACCTATTTCTATGAACCATTCCTAGAGGCGTTCGATCCCCAGCTTCGCGAGGACCTGGGCGTCTGGTACACGCCGCCGGAGATTGTACGCTATCAAGTTCAGCGCGTTCATCACCTCCTTAAGAGCGAGCTTCGGCGGCCGCGCGGCCTTGCGGACCCTGACGTCGTCGTGCTCGACCCCTGCTGTGGCACCGGCGCGTATCTGCTCGAAGTCGCGCGCTGTATCGCCGCGGAATTGAAACGCGAGGGAGACGAAAGCAGCATCGGGTTGGAGCTAGCCCGGGCCTTCCATGAACGCGTGATGGGCTTTGAAATCCTGACTGCTCCGTTCGCGATCGCGCAACTTCAGCTTTTCCTGCTGTTAGACCAACTTGGGTCCCGGCCTGACCCCGCGCACCGTCTCGCGATCTTCCTGACAAACGCTCTGTCGGGCTGGCATGACACGGGCGATATCAAGCTGAACTTCCCCGAGATGCGGGAGGAATTTGACGCTTCGCAAAAGGTGAAGCGCGAAGCCAAGATCATCGTCGTTCTTGGTAATCCACCCTACGACCGGTTTACCGGCGCGGCCCAGGCCGAGGAAGCGGAGTTGGTTGCAAATTACAAGGGAATCGAACTTGTCGATGACATCGACTCGAAGACCAAACAGGTGCGCAGGGATGAATTCGGGAAACCGAAGAAGAAACAGCGCGGCGAAAGCCTTCTGTACAAGGAGTTCGGGGTTCGCAAGCAGCTTCTCGACGATCTCTACATCCGGTTCATTCGGCTTGCCGAAGAGCGCATTGGCGAGGCGGCCGACTATGGCGTCATCTCCTATATCTCGAATTCGTCGTACCTGTCGGGCCGGTCGCATCCGCTGATGCGGCGGTCGCTGCTGTCCAATTTCCATGCGATCTGGATCGACAACCTCAACGGGGACAAGTACCGCACCGGCAAGACTATTCCGAGGGGCCTACCGGGGGCTGGCACACGCGACGACAGCGCGTTCACGACAGAGATGGATCCGCGCGGCATTCAGCCCGGGACGGCAATCGTGACATGGGTGAAGCGGACCGGAGCGAGGACGAAGCCGGCGGAGACGCGAGTTCTGTATCGGGACTTTTGGGGTCCGGCGGCTCTCAAACGTCGGTCCCTGATCGCCAGCTTGCCGTCGGGCGTGCCGCCGAAGGGAAGCGGGATCCCAGTCTACGAACCGGTGAACCCTTCACAGGAGAACCGGTGGCGGCTCGCGCCCAAAACCATCGAAGGCGGATTTGAGGAATGGCCTGGGCTCGATGAGATATTTCCGGTTGCTGTGCAGGGCGTGAATCACAATCGGGGGATCGAAAGCTCGGTAATCGACACCGATCAAGGTGCGCTCGCCGAACGCATGATGGCCTATATTGGTGCCAAGACGTTCGTCGCCGCGGCCGCACGTTTTCCGGAGCTTGCGCCGCCGCCTGATGATAACGGCAAGCCCGCGATTGCGGGATACGATCCGCAAGCGGTCTGGAATGATCTGCATAGATTCGGCTTCGATAAAAAGAAGGTTCTTGGTTTTCTCGCGTTTCCGCTGGACCAGCGCTTTATCTACTACGAAACAGGGACGAAACTCCTTAATCGCGCGCGTCCGGAGTACGCGGTCAATCTGGACGGCAATGAATTTCTGCTCACCGTTCCAGAACCGCGCAAAGAATCAGAGACGCGACCCATATTCTCGACGGGCCTTGTGAACCTGCATGTTCACGAGCGCGGCTCTGTAGCGTTTCCGCGCGAAACCCGCGGCGACGACCTGCTGGCGGATCGCGACGCCAACATTCCCGAAGCGGCGTGGCGTGTAGTCCGCGACCATTTCGGGTTCAGGGGCGAACGACGCGACGACGCGGCGCGCGCTTTCGTAGGCCGGCTTTTCCGGGTTGCCTTCGCTATCCTCCACGCACCCAGCTATCAGGCGGAACACAAGAGCGCCCTGTCGGCGGATTGGGCTCACCTTCCAATACCGAAGGACGGGGGGGTGTTCACCCGCTTGGTTGCCGCCGGCGAACAGGTCGCGCGCCTCCTGGATGCGAACCGTGATGCCGCCGATGTCGTACAGGCAATTGTTGGGGCGGATCAGGCCCGCGCACTCGGGCCGTTGAAGCGCGCTGATGGAGGGCAGGTCCGGCCGGAAGACCTCAGGGTCACGGTCACTTATTGGGGCGGCGGCAAAGGCCGCTGGAAGCCGCGGCCATTCACGGCGGAAGAGCTTCCAGCCACGGAGTACAGCGACGCCTGGGGTGAACGAACCGGCGACCTGTACATCAATGGCGATGCGTGCTTCGCGAACGTCCCCGAGTTGGTCTGGACCTACCAGCTTGGCGGCTATCCTGTTCTGAAAAAATGGCTCGGTTATCGTCAGGCGGATCGTAGCGATGGGCAGCCACTGACGGACGAAGGGCGCCGCTGGTTCCGGCAGATCATTCAACGCATCGCGGCGCTGCTCGCTCTCGGGCCGGCTTTGGACGCGCTGTACCAGGAAGCTGCGGCGAACGCGTTCACCGCGGACGAACTCGGTATCGTCAGGTGATTGCGCTGATCAGGCAGTGCTGACCGGGTGCCCATGCGCCGTAGCAATCCCCACTGGCTGTTTGGCCGACCCCCGCGTCGATTCAGAGGGATGGGATGGTGCGGAACTGGCGTGGGCTTAGACTCATACATCCAACATAACGTCCAACAATCGTTGGCGTCAGTCTAAAATCTATAATCCATTGAAATACTTACGAAAAACGATTGGCTCCGCGGGTAGGATTCGAACCTACGACCAGCCGGTTAACAGCCGGCTGCTCTACCACTGAGCTACCGCGGAATGCCTGCCCGCACGTCTAGCGCACGCGGCGCGCGATGGCTATATCAAATTGGCATTCCCGGACCCGCAAATGAACCCTTCGGACCGCCCATCACCGGCCCGCAAAGCCAAGCTGAATTTCGGCCGTTTTTCGGTGCCGGTTCCGGCCTCACGGCCCTTGCGCATCGGACTCGGCGTTCTTCTCGTAATCGGGGGAATGCTCGGCTTTCTTCCGATCCTCGGGTTCTGGATGATCCCGCTGGGGCTGCTCGTGCTCTCCATCGACCTTGCGCCCGTCAGGCGTTTCCGCCGCCGCATGGAGGTTCGATGGGGCCGCCGCAAACGGCAGAAGAAGAACGGAAGTTAAAATGCGATCCCAGGAAAAAAGAAGGGCCGGATTTGCGTCCGGCCCTCAAGGCATTGGGTAATGGTGGGGTGTCTTCAAGGGAAGACGAGGGTTATACTTACCCCATCCAGTAAAGAAACGGTTAATGGCTTAGCTACGGCTTGCATCAAAAACCTCTGATTTGTTGATTTCTCTTTCACATCAGAGCCTTGCAAAGTTCCTCACGCCTATGTGGCACGGCTTGGTTTAGGCCCGAACTGCACCGCCGCTAACATTTTTTTGGCGAATCGCCGTTCCCGCGATTGAGCCATCGTTCCGGTCAAGGCGCAGGCGTCGGTGCCGGAGCAGGTGCCCCTGGTGCTGCTTCCGGGGTGGACTCTTGCGGCGGTTGCTCGAAACGCCGGCGCCGGTCCGCTCGCCGCTCGAAGAACCGGGGACCGAAGCCGCGCCTTGCGGCAAATCCTGGACCAGCTCCGCGGGCGATAGCGGGGGCCGCGCCCCGCGGCCCGAAACCGCGATAGCCCAATTCCGGCGCCACTGCCGCACTAACGACCGTAAGCCCGGCAAGCACGAACACCCACAACGAAAGATATTTGCCAAAAGGCCTGAGATAGCCTTCCGCCCGTTGCGCGGTCAGCTGGATGAAATACCCAACGATCACGAGCAACGTCGCGACAATCAAAATACGAAACAGGATCATGGCACACACCTCCCCCGTCCGGGCCCCGTCTGGAAAGACCCGGATACGCTCCTCCCACTGTTACCTTGACCGGGAATTGTCGCGCGGGGATGCGCGTGACCTTACCGCTCGATGAATTCTAGGCGGCGTGGACAAATTCCTTGACGCGTGAAACCCGAATTGATTCAAGGCTG
>CAZBRO010000041.1:0-36794 GCA_964494505.1 uncultured Bordetella sp. | reverse complement strand
CGCGCGCGCCGCTGACGCTGGCGCTGGGCAAGACCATCGGCGGCGAGCCGGTGATGGCCGATCTCGCCAAGATGCCGCATCTTTTGATCGCGGGCACCACGGGTTCGGGCAAGTCGGTCGCGCTCAACACCATGATCCTCTCGTTGCTCTACCGCATGCCGCCGGAGCATTGCCGGGTCATCATGATCGACCCCAAGATGCTGGAATTGTCCGTATACGACGGAATCCCGCATCTGCTCGCCCCCGTGGTCATCGATCCCAAGAAGGCGGTGGTGGCGTTGAAATGGGCGGTCAAGGAGATGGAAAGCCGCTACGGCAAGATGGCCAAGATCGGCGTGCGCGGCGTGGAAGCCTTCAACGAGCGCGTCCGCAAGGCCAAGGACAAGGGCGAGGTCATGAAGCGCACTGTCCAGACGGGCTTCGACCGCGAGACCGGGCGTCCCATGTACGAGGACGAAGTGCTTGAGCTCGAGCCTATGCCCTTCATCGTCGTGGTGGTCGATGAAATGGCCGACCTGATGATGATTTCGGGCAAGGAGATCGAGGGCGCGGTGCAGCGGCTGGCGCAGATGGCGCGCGCGGCCGGCATCCATCTGATCGCGGCGACGCAGCGGCCTTCGGTGGACGTCATCACCGGCACCATCAAGGCGAATTTCCCCACCCGCATCAGCTTCCAGGTGACCTCCAAGATCGATTCGCGCACCATTCTGGGCGAGCAGGGGGCCGAGCAGCTCTTGGGGCAGGGCGACATGCTCTACATGATGGCGGGGGGACGCATCCGCCGCGTGCATGGGCCGTTCGTCACCGATTCCGAAGTCGAGGACGTGGTCAGGTTCCTGAAGACCCAAGGCCACCCCGAATATCTGGACGCCGTCACCGAAGAAGCGGACGAGGAAGACGAAGACCCCTACGGGCTCGGGGTGGGAGGCGAAGGGGGCGACGACCTTTACGACAAGGCGATTGCCATCGTCGCGCGCGAGCGGAAGGTCTCGACGTCCTATATCCAGCGGCGGCTGCAGATCGGCTACAATCGCGCCGCACGTCTGATCGAGCGCATGGAGCAGGACGGGATGATCGGCAAGCCCAACCACCAGGGCAAACGCGAAATCCTGCTGCCCGAAGAACGGGATTAGAGGCGTGGCGTCTTACATCCAACGCTCTTTGGGCGAAGGCGAGCGCATCGTCGCCATTGCGCATTTCCATTGGCTGTATTCGCTGGTGTCCTGGCTTTGGTTGGGCGCGCCGGCAATTCTGGTGGCGGCTTCGTTTGCCGTGATGGACGATCAAATGCGACAGATCGTGCTGATCGGCGGATTGGCCTTGCTGGTGGTGGGTACGTTTGTTTTTCTCGCCCGCATGATCCGCAAATGGACGACGGAGATCGGCGTCACTTCGCATCGTTTCGTCAAGAAGGTCGGCCTTGTCTCTTTGCATACGAACGAAATCGCGCTTCCCAACATCGAGGGTGTGCGGGTCCGCCAAGGCATTTGGGGCCGCGTCTGGGGCTATGGAAATTTGCGGATCGAAGGCACGGGCGTGGACGCGGTCGAGCTTCCCATTATTGCCGATCCGGTGGGTTTCCGCCGCGCCATCGAAACCGCCAAGGGCATGAAATAAACCCGGTTTCGCCGCCTCATCCTTCGACAAGCTCAGGATCAGGCACTTGGATTGGTTCCTCATGGTGAGCCTGTCGAACCATGAGGAGGGCGGCTTGTTCCACTGCCCCTGCCTGTTGCTGCCTGGTCCCCGCGAGGGGTATTATGCTCGCAACCAACTCGGGAGGGTCGTTCATGGTTTCCAGGCTCAAGAGTCGCAAGCTTGCCGGCGCCGCGTTCACGGTTACGGCTCTCGCCGCCGCCTATGTGCTGAGCCCCAGCGCATCGCAATCGGCCGAACCGGTGACGCTGCTGGCCGGCAAGGTGACCTCGCCCGATGGACAGCCGCTCGCCGGCATTCCGGTGAAGGCCCATCTCAACAACACCGCCATCACGGTTGCGGTCTACACGGACAAGACCGGCGAATATTCCTTCCCGAGCTGGTCGGATGTGAGGCCCGGCTCCTACACGGTGAAGGTCGACCTTCCCGATTTCGAGCATGTGAACAAGGATGGCGTCGGCATCGCCGCCGGCAAGACCACGAAAGTGGACTTCACGCTGAAATCCAAGCCCGTCGCCTATGATGATGCGACGGCATCGGAAATCATCGCAGGGCTGCCCGGCACCGATCAGCAGAAGGTGCTGTTTTCCCAATGCAGCAATTGCCACACGCTGCAATGGGCGCTGCAAGTTCCCCGCACCCATGACGGTTGGCTCAAGGTCGTGAAGATGATGGCCGGGGGGCGCGCCGCACAGTCGGACACGCCGGGCACCTATGCGTTCGGTCAGAAAAACATGATCGAGCCTCTGGCGGATTATCTCACGCAAATCCGCGGACCGGGTTCCTCCGACAACGTCCCCTTCAAGCCGCGCCCGCGTCCGACCGACGCCCAATCCACCAATCTCGTCGTCACCGAATATGAGCTTCCCCGCGGCGGCGAGCGCGACACCTTCATGCTGCGCGGCGACCGCCAATATGTGTGGCCGCACGACGTCATCATGGACAAGGAGTTCGCCTACTACACCGACCATTTCTCCTACATGCTCGGCCGCATCGACATCAGGACGGGCGAGGCGAAGGAAATGCCCTTCCCGCTGCCCCCAGGCGCGGGCCGCGAGGCGATGGGTGCGGGCGATGGCCGTCCGGGCCAGCCCGGCGGCGGCGCGCATGAGCTGCAATTCGATGGCCATGGCAATGTCATCGTCGGAATGGACCACGGCACGGTCAAATACGATCCCAAAACCGGCAAGTTCACGGCCTGGGCGAATGGCGATGCGATGTTCGGCCTCGATCCCCAAGGCAATGTCTGGCATCTGTCGGAGAACGGACAGCTGACCAAGATCGACACCAGCAGCGAAACGCTGAAGCGCACGATCTTCCCGATCCCGAAGAACATGGGAATCTACGACATCGACACCGATTCCAAGGGGCGGACGGACCTTTATATCTGGCGCGAAGGCAAGATCGGCGTCTTCGATCCGAGGACCGTCGAATACACCGACTACAAGGTGCCGACGGCGATGTCCGGCCCGCGGCGTGGCCAGATCGACGGCAAGGACCGGCTGTGGGCGGGCGAGTTCTTCTCCGGCCAGTTGATGATGTTCGATCCCGACAAGAAGGAGTTCAAGGAATATCCGCTGATCCCCGGGACGAAGCCTTATACGGCGCCTTATGCCGAGCCCTATTCGGCGAGCGCGGACGACAAGAACCAGATCGTCTGGACGCACGATTTTTCCAGCGGTCGCATGTACAAGGTCGACATGAACACGGGCAAATCGACGGAATACATGACGCCGTCGAATTACGAAGTGCGCGACCTGAAGGTGGAGGTCGGCGCGCCGCGGCCGACCGTGTGGGTTCCGGCCTACCGGCCGCCGTCCAAGCTGGTTAAGATCCAAGTTCGCTGAATTAGACGGCATAAACGAAGAAGGGCGATGCGGTGACGCATCGCCCTTCTTCTATGCGCGCCAGTCGATTGATTACCTTGGGAACGGCCCGGACTGCGCGATATAGAGCATGTGAATGTGGTCGGCCTCGATATGAACGATGAAGCTGATGGCGAGCGCGCCGAGCGTCAAGGCGAGCGGGACCGTAATCACCTGAGCCAGGGCCTCCCAGCTGCTCACCGCTCCGGTCAGCGTCTCGACCTTGCCGCGCATGAATTCGGCAAAGGATACTTCGCCAACCCGCGTTGAAGGGGGCGCTACGCGGCTCATCACGTAAGGCAGCCCGAAGAACATCGCGCCGTTCAGCACCGCCACCGTAATCAAGTACATCGTGTACCGGCTTTCGGCGAAAGTGGCGGCGAAGACGGCAAACAAAGCCGCCCAGCACGCGACGAAGATTTTGTACACGGCGGGATGAATGTCTGCGTGAACCGTGGCAGCCGCCGCGCTCCAGGATTTGACCTTTGCGCCTGGATGGAAGACGCGCTCTGCGTCGCGGTAGGAATGGGTGATGGCCATGGCTAGCTCCTGCTCTCACTGAATTTCGTGAGAGCAGGCTAGTCGCATCGGCTATTCGAGGTTTGATTCAAGTCAAACGGGCGTGTCCGTAGTTCTACGCATCATTCCTGCTTCTTGGTGCGGTCGCGCCCGCGTCCGTTTTCGGCTTGTTGGGCGTTGGGTTGGGCACGCTGCGCCTCTGGCCGTGGCGGCGGCTCGGGGCGCTCGGCCCGTGGTTCTTGACGGCGCGCCTGCGGCTCCTGGCGAGCGGCCTGCTGCCCTGGACGGGCGGCCTTCTGTTCTTGGCGCACGGCTTGCTGCTGGCGCGCCGGCTGCTTCTCCTGCTGACGTTCCCGCGTCTGCTGCTGCGCCTGCTGCTGTTCGCCCAACTTCTGCTCGCGAGTCTGCTGCGCCTGCTGACGCTCGCGCGGCTGCTTCTGACTCGCCGGCTGTTGTTCAGGCCGGTTCTGCTGAGCCTGCTGCTCTGTCGTCTTGCCTTGCTGTTCGCGGTTCGGGGGCAGTCCGCGCTGCGCTTGTGCCGCCTGGTCACGGGCGGGAGCTTGTGGCCCCGCCCCGCGCCCGCGTGCCGCTACGTTTGGATTGTTCTGATTGGCTGCGGCGCCGGCTTCGGTAAAGGCGGCCACCTTGGCGCGCGGGCTGGCGTGCGGATCGCCGCCATGGGTCTTGCGTTCCTGAACCTGAACCTGGCGGCCGACATTCACCGGCACGATCGGGGTTCTGGTCTTCGACACCGTGTTCTCGGGCACCGGCGTGATGCGACGGCCGCTCGCCCGTTCGATGCTGCCGACATCGACGCTGCGGTTCACGACGATGTTGTTGACGGTTGTGTAATTGGTGATGTTGCGGAATTTGTTGACGATCGGGGCGATCCGGTTCCGCGGCGCCACATAGCGCATGTAATCGCGGTCGGCGAAATGCTTGTCGTCCACGAATACCGCCATGGAGAGGAGCCAGGCCGCTCCGTAATTCGGGCCGTACCAATCGGCATAGCCATAGCCGCTGTCCCAATTGTTCCAGTCGGTGCGATAGACCTCGTCGCCCGCAAGAAAGGCATCGTCGGGCGGCATCGGGAACCAGCCCGTATAGCCGTCACCCCCCCGCCAGACCACCCAGGCCGGCGACCAGACATAGCCCGGCACCCACAGCCAGCCGTCGGACGGATCGTAAACCCACCGGCCATAATGGAAGGCAATGTCGCCCCAGCTATAGTCGGACGCCCACGTCCAGCCATACTGGCCGGTGTAATCCCAATGCCCGCGATAATAGGGCTTGAAGTCCGCTTCCACTTGGAGCGGATGCCACACATCGCCCCACCGCGGATGGTGATACCAGCGGCCATAGGGGCTGAGCTGATCGTGGAAATAGCCAAAGCCGATCTGGACATTCTGGGCTGCGGCGGGTTGGGAATCCGCCAGGAACATCAGCGGACTCAAGGCGATGGCCGTTGCCAGGAAGGGGGCGGCGAGTTTGTGTGACATAGGATGCTCCTTCGGCCCCCACCGTTGAGGAACGTCCGGCCGCCCGCCTGTGTTCCGCGCGGCCCGGATCGGCGGTTCGCGCGTTAACCAACTTGCTCTTTGACCTTTCGTTGACAGGACCCCCGCCCGCCCTTAGTTATTGCGCCGCACAAAAATTCGGGCTGCGAGGCCCTCGGGGCCGTAAGCCATGCCAAAGCAAGGCATCTTCTCGCGATGAAAGTCCTCGTCCCCCTCAAGCGGGTGATCGATTTCAATGTCGCCGTTCGGGTCAAGACTGACCGCACGGGCGTGGACCTTGCCAATGTGAAGATGGCCATCAACCCTTTTGACGAGATCGCGGTCGAGGAAGCCGTCCGGCTCAAGGAAAAGGGACAGGCGGCCGAGGTAATCGCCGTTTCCATCGGTCCCCAGGGCGCGCAGGAAACCTTGCGGACCGCGCTCGCGATGGGCGCCGACAGGGCCATCCTGGTGAAGCA
This sequence comes from uncultured Bordetella sp., assembly GCA_964494505.1. Classification (GTDB taxonomy): domain Bacteria; phylum Pseudomonadota; class Alphaproteobacteria; order Micropepsales; family Micropepsaceae; genus CAIYRG01. Next base: position 30,779 of record CAZBRO010000041.1, on the reverse strand, counting down.
CGATGGCGAACTGGAGCCGCTGACGGTCGCGAAAATCCTGAAAGCCGTGTGCGCCGAAGAACAGCCGGGTCTGGTCATTCTCGGCAAGCAGGCCATCGACGACGACTGCAACCAAACTGGTCAGATGCTGGCCGCCCTCCTCGGCTGGCCGCAAGGGACCTTTGCCGCCAAGGTCGAAATCGCCGGCGAGGCTGTGACGGTGACGCGCGAAGTGGACGGCGGCCTTCAGACCGTGGCGCTCAAATTGCCGGCGGTCGTCACTACCGATCTCCGGCTGAACGAGCCGCGCTACGCCTCGCTTCCCAACATCATGAAGGCGCGCAAGAAGCCGATCGCCGAGAAAAGCGTTTCCGATTACGGCGTCGATCCGAGCCCAAGGCTGAAGGTGCTGGAAGTGCGCGAGCCCGAAAAGCGGCGCGCCGGGGCGAAAGTCGGCAGCCCCGCCGAATTGGTCGCCAGACTGCGCGAACGGGGCGTGATCTGATGGCGTCCCTCGTTCTCGCCGAACACAACAATCGGGCGCTCGACGAGGCCACCGCGAAAACCGTCGGCGCCGCGCTGAAAGTGTCCGCGCCCGTGCATGTGCTGGTGGCGGGAGCCGATTGCCGAAATGTGGCCGTCGAGGCGGCGAGGATTTCGGGCGTCGAGAAGGTGCTGCTCGCCGAGGAAGCGCGCTATGCGAATTTCCTGGCGGAGCCCGTTGCCGAACTCGTGCTCTCGCTCGCCGCACCCTATGACGCGATCCTGGCCCCGGCCACCGCCAACGGAAAGAACGTGATCCCCCGCGTCGCAGCCAGACTCGATGTGCCGCAGATTTCCGAAATCCTGAGCGTCGAATCGCCGGACGTGTTCCGCCGCCCGATCTATGCCGGCAATGCCATCCAGACCGTCGAAGCCAAGGGCTTCAAGAAGATGATCACCGTGCGGGTCGCGGCATTTTCCGGGCCAGAGCGGGATGGCAACGCGACGATCGAGCCGGTTCCGTCCGCTTCCGATCCCGGCGTCTCCCGCTTCGTGGCCGAGAATCTTTCGCGCTCTGAACGCCCCGAGCTGACAGGGGCGCGCATCGTGATCTCGGGCGGGCGCGGCCTGCAATCGAAGGACAATTTCATCCTGATCGAACGGATCGCCGACAAGCTTGGCGCCGCGGTGGGCGCCTCGCGTGCCGCTGTCGATGCGGGCTTCGTGCCCAACGACCGGCAGGTGGGCCAGACCGGCAAGATCGTGGCGCCCGAACTCTACATCGCGGTCGGCATATCGGGTGCCATTCAGCACCTTGCGGGCATGAAGGACTCAAAGATCATCGTCGCCATCAACAAGGACGAGGGCGCCCCCATTTTCGGGGTGGCCGATTACGGGCTGGTGGCCGATCTGTTCGAGGCCTTGCCCGAATTCGAAAAAGCGTTGGACCAGAAATGAGGCCGGGGCTTTGGGCCGCGAGCCTTCCAGACAATCGGTGGAATCACATGAAGATCGAACGAATCGGCGTTATCGGCGCGGGCCAAATGGGCAGTGGCATCGCGCATGTCTGTGCGCTCGCGGGCTACGACGTGGTGGTGGACGACGTCAACACCGAAGCGCTTGAGAAGGCGAAAGGCATCATCGAGCGCAATCTCCACCGTCAGGCGACGCGCGGGCTCATCACGCAGGCCGACGCGGACGCGGCGTTGAACCGCATCCACATGACGGGCGAACTGAACGCGATGAAGGACCGCGATCTGGTGATCGAGGCCGCCACCGAGAACGAGCAGGTCAAGCGAAAGGTGTTCCAGGACCTTTGTCCGAGGCTCGGGCCCGCCACCATGCTTGCGACCAACACCTCTTCGATTTCGATCACGCGGCTGGCGGCCTCCACCGACCGGCCCGAGCGCTTCATCGGGCTGCATTTCATGAATCCCGCACCCGTGATGCAGCTCGTCGAAGTGATCCGCGGCATCGCCACAGAGGACGAAACCTTTCATGCGGCCATCGATCTGGTGCACAAAGTCGGCAAGACGGCGGCGCAGTCCGAGGATTTCCCCGCCTTCATCGTCAACCGCATCCTGCTGCCGATGATCAACGAGGCCGTCTATACGCTCTATGAGGGCGTGGGCAATGTGGAGGCTATCGACACCGCGATGCGGCTCGGCGCCAATCATCCGATGGGCCCGCTGCAATTGGCCGATTTCATCGGGCTGGATACGTGCCTGTCGGTGATGCAGGTGCTGTATGAGGGGCTGGCGGATTCGAAATACCGGCCGTGCCCGCTGCTGGTGAAATATGTCGAGGCGGGCTGGCTCGGACGCAAAGCGGGCCGCGGCTTCTACGATTACCGTGGTGAGAAACCGACGCCGACGCGATGACGGACGCGCCCGGCTGAGGTTTACTTTTGTATATACATTCGTATATATGATAAATGGCGTCGGTTGCCGGATTTGATTGGGACACGGCCAATCGGAACAAATGCGAAAAGCACGGCGTCTCGATAGCTGAAATCGAGGACCTCTTCAGCGGACCTGTGCTTGTGGTCCCGGACAGCACGCATTCGAAGAACGAAGATCGAATCCGGGCGATCGGGAGAACGCAAAGCGGCCGGTTCGTGTTCATCGTTTTCACGATACGGGAACGAGGCGGGAAGCGGCTTATCCGGCCGATCAGTGCGCGTTACATGCACAGGAAGGAAGTGCGGCACTATGAAAAAGAAAATCCCGAGCTTTAAGAGCGACGAAGAAGCGGAACGTTTTGTCGATAGCGCCGATCTTTCCGAATATGATCTTTCCGGCTTGAAGCCGGTGAAATTCGAATTCGAGAAGAAGAGCGCGCAATTGAACATGCGCCTTCCCAAGGCTTTGCTCGATGCCGTTAAAAAGCGTTCGGCAAAGAGAGGTATTCCCTACACGCGGTTTATTCGCGAAGCCGTGGAAACTGCGCTTTCTCGTCCCGAAAAGACAAGATGACCGCCTGTTTCACTTGGCCCGGGGCGGCGCGGAGAGCGCCTTGAAATAGGCGACAGCGGCGGGGTCGTCCCATTTCTGGCCGCCGGCGGCGCGGGCGACTTCGCGGCCGTCCGAATCGATGAGCACGGTCAAGGGCAATTCGTTCGCCACGAAGCCCCGCTGTGTCTTCAGGTCCCTGTCGATATAGACGGGCAATCCATCCGCATTATGGGTCTTGAGGAAATCGGCGAGCTTGTCCGCGTCGAGCTTCTCCAGCACGTCCACCGGCACCACCGTCATGCGGTCCTGCGGCAGCTCCATTTGCAGCTTCGCAAGCTCCGGCAGCTCGTTGATGCAGGGGCTGCACCAGGTCGCCCACAGGTTCACCAGCACATAGCGGCCGCGATAATCGGCAAGATTGACTTCCTTGCCCTGGGAATCGCGGAACGCGACCGCGGGCACCGCAGGCCTGCCCGAGGTGGGTTTGAGCTTGTCCAGCACCGAAGGCGGCTCACGCCCCGCGTGGACATCGTAGTCCCCGATCCCGTATAGGACGGCCCCAATTGCGGCCGCTCCGAGACCGGCCGCGACAATCGCGTAAAGGCGCGTGCGAGGCTTCATCTTCCAAACCTCCGAGGCGAAAAGCCGGGCAGGCTCATAGCATGACCACCAACAAAATGTGGGGCGGACGCTTCAGCCAAGGCCCCGCCCGTATCATGGAGGACATCAATACCTCCATCGACTTCGACAAGCGTCTGGCGGCACAGGACCTGGCCGGTTCGGAGGCCCATGCCGCCATGCTGGCCAAGCAGGGCATTATCGAAAAGAGCGACGCACAATCAATCCGCAAGGGTTTGGCTGAGATCGGCCAGGAGATGGCGGACGGCTCGTTTCCGTTCCGGCGGGAATATGAAGACATCCACATGAACGTCGAAGCGCGCCTTGCCGAGCTGATCGGCGCGGCGGCGGGCCGGTTGCACACCGCGCGTTCCCGTAACGACCAGGTGGCGACCGATTTCCGCCTCTGGGTGCGGGAAGCCTGCGCGCGCGCCGATGCCGGGCTCGATGCGCTGCAGCGTGCGCTTCTCGACCAGGCCGAGCGTCACGCCGAAACCATCATGCCGGGTTTCACCCATATGCAGCCGGCCCAGCCGGTGACCTTCGGCCATCATTGCCTTGCCTATGTCGAGATGGCCGCCCGCGACCGCGGCAGGTTCTTCGATGCCGCTCGGCGGCTGAACGAATGCCCGCTGGGTGCGGCCGCATTGGCGGGGACGTCCTACCCGATAGACCGCAAGATGACCGCCAAGGCGCTCGGCTTCGATGCGCCCATGCGCAATTCGCTGGATGCGGTGTCCTCGCGCGATTTTGCGCTCGAATTTCTGGCGGCGGCTTCGATTGCGGCGGCCCATCTCTCCCGTCTGGCCGAAGAGATCGTGCTCTGGGCCTCGCCCGCCTATGGCTTCGTCCGCTTGCCCGATGAGTTCTCCACCGGCTCTTCCATCATGCCGCAAAAGCGCAATCCCGACGCGGCCGAGCTTTCCCGCGCCAAGGTTGGCCGCATCCTCGGCGCCTTCGTGGGCCTCCTGACGGTGGTGAAGGGCCTGCCGCTCGCCTACGCCAAGGATTTGCAGGAGGACAAGGAGCCGGTTTTCGCGGCATCGGACGCGCTCGATCTCGCGCTCGCCGCCATGGCCGGGATGATGGGGGCACTTTCGGCCGACAAGGACGCCATGCGGCGTGCGGCCGAGAAGGGCTACCCGACCGCGACCGATCTCGCCGATTGGCTGGTGGCAACGCTGAAGCTCCCGTTCCGCGAGGCGCACCACATCGCGGCCAAAGCGGTCGCGCGCGCCGAAGCGCTGGCCGTCCCGCTCGACGAGCTTCCGCTGACCGAGCTGAAAAAACTCGCGCCCAAAATATCGAAGGACGTTTATAAGGTGCTGTCGCTGGAAGCGTCGGTGAATTCGCGGACCAGCTTCGGCGGCACCGCGCCCGAGCGCGTGAAGGAGCAGATCGCCTTCTGGAAGGAACGGTTGGAATGAGCCTGCGAATCCTCTCCTTTGCGTCGATTCCGCTCGCGCTCGCGTCTTGCGGCGTGAAGACCGATCTGGACCGTCCGATGGTGCAACTGGTGCAGCAGCGGCCGGCTTTGCAAAATCCGCAAAAGGACGCCTCAAAGCCTCCGGTGCCGCTGGGCGAGCCGGGCGGCACGACTCCGCCCTACACGACGGGCCCGTGAGCCCAACGTGAATCATTTCCAGTACCGGAACGGAATCCTTTCGGCCGAAGACGTGCCTCTGACGGAATTGGCTGAAGCGGTGGGCACGCCGTTTTATTGCTATTCCACTGCGACGCTCACGCGGCATTACCGCGTCTTCGCGGCAGCGTTGCCCGAAGGTTCGCTTGTCGCTTTTTCGGTGAAGGCGAACGGCAACATCGCGGTTCTGAAGACGCTCGGAAATCTGGGCGCCGGCGCCGACGTGGTCTCGGGCGGCGAATTGAAGAAGGCGCTGGCCGCAGGGGTTCCCGGCAATCGCATCGTTTTTTCCGGCGTCGGCAAGACCAAGGAAGAGATGCGCCTCGCGCTCGAAGCGGGCATCTATCAATTCAATGTCGAAGGCGAACCGGAACTGGAAGCCTTGAGCGAAGTGGCGTCTTCGATGGGCACAACCGCGCCCATCACGATCCGCGTCAACCCCGATGTGGACGCGAAGACCCATGCCAAGATCACGACCGGTACCTACGAAAGCAAATTCGGCATCCCCTGGTCGCGCGCGAGGGCGGCCTATGCGCTGGCGGCAAAATTGCCCGGCCTCGAAGTGGTCGGCGTCGATGTTCATATCGGCAGCCAGATCACCGATCTCGAACCGTTTCGGGCCGCCTTCAAGCGCGTCGGCGATCTCATCGAAGTGCTGCGCGCGGATGGTCACAGGATCTTGCGCGCCGATCTCGGCGGCGGGCTCGGCGTGCCCTACCGGTTCGACAATGCGCCGCCGCCCGATCCCGACGCCTATGGCGAGGTGATTGCGGCGGCGACCGGCGGGCTCGATGTACAGGTGATACTGGAGCCCGGCCGCCTGATCGCCGCCAATGCAGGGCTTCTCGTTGCGCGCGTTATCTATGTAAAGCCCGGTGAATCCAAGACCTTCCTGGTGCTCGATGCGGGCATGAACGATCTGATAAGGCCGGCGCTGTACGATGCGCATCACGATATTGTCCCCGTTATTGCACCGGGCCTGACGACGCCGGTTCGGCGTTACGACGTGGTCGGACCGGTGTGCGAGACGGCCGATTGCTTTGCTCAGGATCGAGACTTGCCGGAAACGCGGATGGGTGATCTGATGGCTGTCATGACGGCGGGAGCCTATGGTGCGGTCATGGCTTCGGCCTATAATGCGCGTCCGCCTGCGCCGGAAGTTTTGGTGAAAGGACGCGAGTGGAGTGTGGTTAGGCCGCGTATGACGCTAGAAGCGCTGATAGCGCTGGAACGGGTTCCGGGCTGGCTTGAGCACTGAGAACAAAACCGAACGGGAAGCGCGCCGCCAGAAGGCCGAGCGCTTTGTGGCAACCGCCAGGCTGATCCTTCTGTGGGAGCGCATCTGGCCTTCGATGTGGCCGGGACTGGGCATCGTCGGTGCGGGAATGATTCTCGCGCTGGTGGGGCTCTTCGCCGTCATCCCGGGCGCGGTTCACGCGGTTCTCCTGATCGCCTTTTTCGGCTCGCTCCTCTTCGTCTTCTGGCGGTCCTTCGCGCGCTTCCGCGCGCCGCGCTGGGAAGACGGAGCAAGGCGCGTCGAACGCGACAGCAAGCTCCCCAATCGTCCGATCACGGAAGGAACGGACAATGTCGCCGCCGGCAAGGGCGACCCGTTCGCCGAGAGGCTGTGGCGCGCGCACATCATCAGGCTGCTTTCGTCGGCGACGAATCTGCATCTCGCCTTTCCTTCGCCGGGCATGGCAAAGCGCGACCCGCGGGGTCTGCGCTATGCGGTGCTCTTGGGCGTGGCCGTCGGCTTCCTGATCGCAGGGCGGGATTCCGGCCAGCGCCTGATCGCGGGCCTCTTCCCGGTGTTCGCCGACGGCGTGGACAATTCGGTGTTCGTCGCCTGGGTTTCGCCGCCGACCTATACCGGCCTGCCGCCGCGTTCGCTGACCGACACCACCGTGATGACGGCGTCGGGCGATATTCAGGCGCCGGTCAACAGCACGCTGGTGATGCGTCTGCGCGGCACCGAGAGCCGGCCGGCCATCGACGCGCGTCCGGTGCCGAAAGGCGGCCAGCCGAAATTCGTCAAGGGCGATGCCGGCTACGAAGCCAAGCTCAATATTGGAACCAATTCCCACGTCACGATCAGGCTCGGCTCGCATTCCTACGGCGATTATCATTTCGCGATCATCCCCGATAAGCGTCCGGCCATCGCGTTCACCGAAGTACCGGCAGCCCAGCAGAACGCCTCGCTCAAGCTCTCCTACAAGGGCTCGGACGATTACGGTGTGGTGAAAGCGGCTGCCTATGTCCGGCCGCTCGACGACAAGGGCCAGGAGATCAAGACCGCCGAGACACTGACGGTCGAACTGCCCGTGCCGGGCGGCGGCAAGGTGGTGAGCGATACCGTTTATCGCGATCTGACCGCGCACGCCTATGCCGGTTCGAACGTCCATATCTGGCTCGTCGCGACCGATGCCGCCGGCCAGACCGGTTCGAGCCCGGCGCTCACCATCAAGCTGCCGCAGCGCGTCTTTACCGAACCGCTGGCGCAGGCTCTGATCGAACAGCGCAAGGATCTGGCGGTCAAGGGCGAGCCGGCGCGTCCGCAGGTGCAGACTGCGGTCGATGCGCTGAGCATTGGTCCGGAGCAGTTCTACAAGGACGATTACGGCAACTACCTCGCGCTTCGCGCGCTGAATTTCCGCCTTGCGAGCCCCAAGAACGATCCGGGCTTCAAGACCTCGCAGAATTTCATGTGGGACATGGCGCTCGCCATCGAGGACGGCGATCTTGCCAATGCCGCGGAGGAACTGCGCAAGATCCAGGAGCAGCTTCAGGACGCTCTGGAGCGCGGCGCGCCGGATGAGGAAATCCGCGCCCTGATGGACAAGCTGCGCGAAGCCATGGCGCGCTACATGCAGCAGCTCGCCAAGAACGCCCAGAAGGGCGGGCAGATGGCGCAGATGCCGCCCAATTCGCGCATGATGTCGCAGAAGGACCTGCAGGACCTCCTGAAGGCGATCGAAGACCTCGCCCGCACGGGAAACCGCGACCTCGCCCGTCAGATGCTCGCCCAGCTGATGCAGATGATGGAAAACATGAAGATGATGGCCGGCCGCGGCGGACAGCAGGGCCAGCAGGGTCAAAATCAGCAGGGCCAGCAGGGCACGCCGCAAGAGAACGCCATGAACAACGCCCTTCAGGGCCTTGGCGACATCATGGGCGGCCAGCGCCAGCTTCTCGACAAGACCTTCCGGGCGCAGCAGGGGCAGCGCGGCCAGCAGGGCCAACAAGGGCAGCAAGGCCAACAGGGACAGCAAGGCCAGCAGGGCCAGGGCCAGATGGGCGGTCAACCGGGCCAAGGCCAGTTCGGCGGGCAGTTTGGCCAGTTCGGTCAGCGTCCGGGCCAGCAGCAGGGTCCCAACGGGATGCCGATGCCCGGTCAGAACGGACAGCCGCAACCCGGCCTCGATGGGAATGGTCTGGCCCAGGACCAGCAGGGCCTGCGCGACAAGCTGGATGCGATCGTTCGCGGTCTGACCCAGAACGGCGTGCAGATGCCGCAAGGGCTCGATCAGGCCGGACGCGAGATGGGCCAGTCCCGCGACAATCTTTCGGGCAATCAGCTGCAGAACGCGGAAAACGCCCAGCAGCGCGCGCTCGACCAGTTGCGTGAAAGCGCCCAGCAGCTCGCCAAGAACATCATGACCGCCAACGGCCAGCAGCCCGGCGACGGCAAGGATCAGGAGGGTCAGCGTACCGACCCGCTCGGCCGGCCGCTCGATCAGGCGGGTTCGATGGCCGGCGGCCAGGTCAAGATTCCCGAGCAATCCGAATTGGCCCGCGCGCGCGAAATCCTCGAAGAGCTCCGCCGCCGGGCCGGTGAAGCCAGCCGTCCGCCGGAAGAGCTCGATTATATCGAGCGGCTGCTGAAGGCGTTCTGAAGCGTTCGTCCGGTTCTCGAAGAGCCCTCATGCCTGCGAAGCGTGAGGGCTTTTTCTTGCCGGATGTTCTCATCCGCCGCGGATTCGGATGTCCTGCAGTCCGCGCCCGAGACCTTTGCGATCCATGCCGTAGCCGTAGAGAAATTCCTCGCCTGCCTGGAACAGCGCGTGGTCCACCTTGAGCCGGGGCGACGGATAGGCCTTCTCCACCACGACCGCCGAAACCACGGAAGCCGCGCCCGCTTCGTCCAGCAGTTCATGGGCGCGCGCGAGCGTAAGGCCCCGGTCGAGCACGCCGTCGAGCAGCAGGACCGTCCGTCCGCGGACGATCTCGGAGGGGGCCTTCAATACGGTCACATCGCCCGGCTTCTGGGAATTCCCATAGGAACGCAGCCACATGAATTCGGTCTCGATGTCGAGACCTTCGCGTGCCAGCGCGCGAATGAGGTCGGCCGCGAATACGAATGCCCCGGTCAGGATCGGTACCGCGATTTCGGGGCGCAACGGCGCGCGTGCGATGTCGCGCGCGACCTCATCCACGCGCGTTCCGATCTGGCGTTCGGAAAACAGAACCCGCTCGCCCGTTTCGGCCTTCATTGCTGCGGGCCGGTGCTCTCGTTCATCGCGCGTCACCGGCTTCCGCGAAGCGCACATTCAAATTGCGCGCTTCCGGCGGCGGGCTGGAAAGGCGCGTGACGAACGGGCTTTGCGCCCCCGCTTTCAGCGTGGGGACGCCCGAATCGAACGTCCAGTGATAAAGCTCGCGCCTGGAATCATCCATCAGCACCACGCGGATTTCCGGCACGGGCTGCTCGCGATTGCTGATGTTGACGATCTTGCCCGTCACCGACAGCACGGGCTGCCCGTCCTGGTATTCCTGTTTGTATGAAATGTCGGTGAGTGTCACGCCGCGCACGTTCACCGGCATCCCGACCACGGCATAGAGCGATGCCGATTGCGGCCACAGGCTCGCAATGGTTTCCCGGTACTGGATGCTCGCCCAGCCGATTGCACCGATGAGAAAGATGAGCGCGAGCCAGCCGGCACCTTGCGCGAGCGCAGCTCCGCGCGACGGCCGGCGCGGGGCTCTGCGCGCGGCGTCCATGGTTTCATCGGGCTTCGGTCCGGCGCTGACATGGAGCGCGCTGTGGTCAGCCGCATCGGACGCGAGCGCGGGCGCCGTGGTCAGGGGGGGCTGCACCAGGGTGGGCTGTACGAGGGTGGGCGCGAGCGCCGGTGCCGGCGCAGCGGCGATGGCCGTTTCGGGTTCAGGCTCGATCTCCAAATCGGGAGTCGCCTGAAACCACACATGCCCGCATTTTGCGCAGCGGACCTGGCGGCCAGGTGCTTTGAAATGGGCGCTGTCGGTCTGATAGCGCGTGCGGCACGATGGACAGGTGAGAATCATGGTCCCGATTCGTCCGTCTTTGCCCGAAATTGGCGCATCGCCCCTCACGTGACAAGGCCGACGTCGGCAAAGCGATTGCGCCATGGCGCACAGAACTGTGCGTAGTTATGGTGGAATCGGTCGCGCGCGCCCCGAATCACGATTCCGGGCCCGCGCGCGAAAATCGTCCCGAGAGGAGCATGGTCCGTTTCGAGAATGTCGGCATGCGTTACGGGCGGGGGCCCGAGGTCCTGCGCGATGTCAGCTTCTCGCTGGAGCCGGGCTCCCTGACCTTTCTCACCGGGCCTTCGGGCGCCGGGAAGAGCACATTGCTGAAGCTCGTGTTCCTGGCGGAGAAGCCGTCGCGCGGGCTGATTTCGCTGTTCGGGCGCGACCTCGCCCGGCTGAAGCGGAGCGATCTGCCCGGATTGCGGCGCCGCGTCGGCGTGGTGTTCCAGGAATTCCGGCTGCTCGACCATCTTTCGGTGTTCGACAATGTGGCGCTTCCCTTGCGGCTTGCCGGCCGGCGCCCGGCGGATTATGCGCGCGACGTGGAGGAACTCCTTTCCTGGGTCGGATTGGGCTCGCGTCTCCAGGCCAAGCCGCCCACTCTTTCCGGCGGCGAGCAGCAGCGCGTCGCCATCGCGCGCGCCGTGGTCGCCAAGCCCGACCTCCTGCTCGCCGATGAGCCCACCGGCAATGTCGATCCCGACATGGGCGAGCGGCTGATCCGGCTTTTCGTCGAACTCAACCGCTTCGGCACCACCGTGATGATCGCTACCCACGACCGCGCCCTGATCGAAAGCGCGCGCGCCCGCGAGATGCGGCTGATCGACGGAAGGGTAATCGAAATGCTGGGGCTGCGATGAGCAATTCGGAGTCCAAAGGCGGCCGAATCCTGCCCCGCGAACAGGGCGCGGCATCGCTCGATTTCGTCATCGCGCTGATGGCGTTTCTGGCCGCACTCGCGTTGGGCGGCGTGCTGATCGCGGAGCGGACGGCGCAATCCTGGGAGGCCGGCCTGTCGGGCCGGCTCAGCGTGCAAATCCTGCCGCAGGGCGACGCGGCGCCCGAAGCCCAGGTGAACGCGGCGCTCGGTGTCTTGCGCGGCACGCCGGGGGTGCTCAGCGCGGCGGCGTTGTCGGATGCGGACAATCTCGCGCTAGTCGAACCCTGGCTCGGGCGCGATGCGGTGATTGCGGCCTTGCCCTTTCCGAGGATGATCGACGTCAGGTTGGCGCCCGGCGCCACGCCCGATACGCTCGCACTTGAGAAGCGGCTGAAGGAAGCTGCCCCCCAAGCTGTGCTCGACGATCACAATCGCTGGATCGAGCGCTTGCGGACAACCGCGAACAGCGTGGTGTTCGGGGCGCTCGCCATTCTCGCCCTCATCGCCATCGGCACGGCGGCGACGGTGGCGTTCGCGACGCGCGCAGGGTTGGCCGCGCATCGGGAGATTGTGCAGCTCCTTCACCTCATGGGGGCGAAGGATCGCTTCATCGCCCGCGCCTTCGAATGGCATTATTTCCTGGCCGCATTGATTGCTGCGGCGTGCGGTGCGGCGCTTGCGGCGATCGTCTTCCTTGCGGCGCGGGGCCTCGATCAGCTCGGCATCTCGACCGTGCCGTTCCTGCCGCCTCTGGGACTGGCACTGAAGGAGCTCCCCTGGCTTGCCGCCATTCCGGCCGCCGCGGCGGCAATCGCCTGGGGAACCGCGCGGGCTTCCGTTATCGCGGCGCTGCACGAACTTTACTGAGCGCGCTAACATCGGGCCATGATCACACGACGGAAGGGGCAGGCGAGTGCGCGTCCGAAGAAACGGCGGGTCCGCGTCCGGCGATGGGCGGTCACGGCCGCTCTCGTCGGCCTTGTGCTTTATGGCGTGGGCTTCGCGTTCTTCGTGGCGGACCTGCCCCAGCCCGCCGCCTCCATGCCGGAAAAGGCCAATGCCATCGTGGCGTTGACCGGCCAAGGCGGCAGGCTCGGCCCGGCTATGACGCTTCTCCAACAGGGTACCGGCAAACGGCTGCTCATCACCGGCGTGAACCGGCTGATTTCCAGACCGCAATTGAAGACGCTGCTCCATGGCGGCGATGAATTCGATTGCTGCGTCGATCTTGGTTTTGCCGCCACCGACACGAGCGGCAACGCCGAAGAGGCGGCCCAATGGGTCCGCGCCCACGGCTATAAGAGCCTGATCGTGGTGACGGCCGCTTACCACATGCCGCGAAGCCTGATCGAATTTAAGGCCCGGATGCCGGAGGTGAAGCTCGTCGCCTTTCCGGTATCGGCCGATTCCGGGCAGCTGTTTTCATGGGGCAGCGTCAGACGTCTCAATGGCGAATATGTGAAATATGTGGCCAGCGCGCTTCGCGTGCGGGTTGCCGGCGCATTCGGCCGTGCGTGACGCATGATCCTCCTCCGCTCGGCACTTTTCCTGGTCTGGTTCGCGGTCGTTTCCGTGGTGATGAATGTCGGCGGGCTGTGGCTCTTTCTGTTTCCTTCGGACCTGACTTTGGCTGGGGCCAACATTTGGGCGCGTTTGATCCTGTTCGGACTGAAATGGACCGCCGGAACGGGACTCGACGTGCGAGGAACCCTGCGCGACCCGCGCGTGATTGTCGCCTCCAAGCATTTCAGCATGTGGGAGACGGTCGCGTTCCTCTGCCTTCTTCCGCGCCCGGCAATCGTGCTCAAGCAATCGCTGCTGCGGATTCCGTTCTATGGCTGGTATTCCCGCCAGATGGGGATGATCGCCATCGACCGTTCGGCCGGGGCTAGAGCCGTCCGTGCGATGACGGCCGCGTCTCGCCGGGCGCTGGACGACGGCCGCCCGGTCGTCATTTTCCCCGAAGGCACGCGGAAGAAACCGGGCGCGCCTCCCGACTACAAGCCGGGTATCGCGGCCCTCTATGCGCAGCTTCAAGTCCCGTGCGTGCCGGTGGCCCACAATTCGGGCCTGTTCTGGCAGGGCTTCCGGAAACGCCCCGGTACGATCGTCGTGGAATTCCTCGATCCGATTCCGCCCGGTCTTTCCCGCCAGCAATTCATGGCGGAGCTGCAGGCCCGAATCGAAGGCGCAACAGCGCGCCTCCTCGAAGAAGGGACCCACTCGCGCGGACCCGCGCGGTGATTATAATCGCCGAAACGAGAAGGGGCAGACATCCGTGACGGATCGAACGACGGCAATGACGGACGAGCCTGCAATCAAGGGCGTGCGCGGCTGGCTGCTGCTGCTCTGTCTCTTTCTGATCGTTCTGGTGCCGCTCAAAGCCGCCATCGGGCTGTTCGCCGCGTGGCAGGCGGCAGCCAATTCGCCGACGCTCAGGGGAATGCTGGCCTTCGATGCGGTGTTCGAGATCGCGTTCGCTGCGTTCGCTGCGTATGCGGGCGTTGCGCTTTATCGCGGGCGGACCAATGCCGTTGCGGTCGCGAAAATCTATTTCATCGTCACCTTGACGCTCGCCGTGCTGGGGCTTGGGCTGACCGTCATCGGGGCGCTCCAGCAACAGACCTCCGATCGCGTTCTCGCCGGTCTCTTGAAGGGGCCTGCCGCCTTTGTGGCCGGAAGCCAGGCCCTCGTCTCGGCTGCCTGGCTTATCTATCTCGAACGGTCGCGGCGCGTGCGGGCGACCTATTTTCCGGGCTGATGAACCTCATCCTTCGTCAAGCTCAAGGATGAGGAGAGGCTACGAACAAAAAGGGAACCATCGGTTGACACCATCGCAGCCCATGCGATGATCACGGCGTCGCTATGGAAAATCCGGCTTTGGACGCGCTCTCGCATCAAATCTGGGACATGAAATACCGCCTGAAGGCGGCCGACGGAACGCCGCTCGACCGCTCGGTCGAGGAGAGCTGGGCGCGGGTTGCGCTCGCGGCGGCTGGTGCCGAGAGCCTCAATAAGCGCCGCCCCATGGCGCACCGCTTCGCCCAGGCGCTCGCCGGTTATCGGTTCCTTCCGGCAGGCCGCATTCTGGCGGGGGCGGGCACGGGCCGCGCCGTGACGCAGTTCAACTGTTTCGTCATGGGGGAGATTGCCGACGATCTCTCGTCGATTTTCGCCCATCTGCGTGAGGCTGCCCTCACCATGCAGCAGGGGGGCGGCATCGGCTACGATTTCTCGACGCTCAGGCCCAAGGGCGCCGCCGTCAAAGGCGTGGGCGCGGATGCTTCGGGCCCCGTCTCCTTCATGGATGTGTGGGATTCCATGTGCCGCACCATCATGTCGGCCGGCGCGCGGCGCGGCGCCATGATGGGGACGCTCGCCTGCTCCCATCCCGACATCGAGGAATTCATCGAGGCGAAAGGCGCGGGCAACCGCCTGCGCAATTTCAACCTCTCGGTGCTGGTGACGGACGCCTTCATGGCGGCGGTGGAAAAGGACCGCTCCTGGGACCTCGTGTTCGACGGCACGGTCTACCGGACGGTTTCGGCGCGCGCGCTGTGGGACAAGATCATGGTCTCGACCTATGAGGCGGCCGAGCCCGGCGTCATCTTCATCGACCGCGTGAATGCGCTGAACAATCTCTCCTATTGCGAGACCATCCACGCGACCAACCCTTGCGGGGAGCAGCCATTGCCGCCCTATGGCGCGTGCCTGCTCGGTTCCATCAATCTGGCGCGGCTGGTGGATCGTCCGTTCACGGAGGAAGCGAGGCTTGATGAGGCCGCCCTTGCCGATCTCGCGCGCACGGCGGTGCGGTTCCTCGACAATGTGATCGGCATTTCGCGCTTTCCGCTGCCCGCCCAGGCCAGCGAAGCGAAAGAGAAGCGCCGCATCGGGCTCGGGGTTACGGGCCTGGCCGATGCGCTCATCTTCTGCCGCACGCGCTATGGCTCGCCCAAGAGTCTGGCTTTGATCGAGCGCTGGCTGCGGATCCTGCGCGATTCCTCCTATGCGGAATCGGCCGCGCTCGCTGCCGAGAAGGGCGCCTTTCCGCTGTTCGACAGGGATGCCTATCTTCACCGGCCCAACATCGCCGCGCTCCCCGAGCCCATTCGCGCCGACATAGCCAGGCACGGCATTCGCAACGGGCTCCTCACTTCGATTGCGCCGACCGGCACGATTTCGTTGTTTGCCGGGAATGTTTCGAGCGGCATCGAACCGGTGTTCGCGCATTCCTACACCCGCAACATCCTGATGCCCGACGGCGGCACCCGCGAGGAAAGCGTCAGCGATTACGCCTATCGCCGCTTCCGGACGATGTTCGGCGACGATACGCTGCTGCCGGATTATTTCGTCACCGCTCAGGAGCTTGAGCCGGCCGATCATCTGGCCGTTCAGGCAGCCGCCCAGAAATACATCGACAGCGCGATCTCGAAGACCATCAACTGTCCGCCGGAGATTTCCTTCGCCGATTTCAAGGAGGTCTATCGCACAGCCTACCGCGAAGGCTGCAAGGGCTGCACGACGTTCCGCCCCAATGCGGTCACGGGCGCGGTGCTCGCAACCGAACCCGCGGCCGCACAGCCAGCCACGCTTCCGAGGGCCGTGTCGCTTCCGCCGGCTGCCCAGCCCCAGCCGGATTTCGCCGCGAGCGCACCGTCCCATCGGCCCGCAGCGGCGTCCGCACTTGCGCTGCGGCCCCAGGAGCGCGCCGAGCCTGCGGGCGTCTTTTACATGACGAGGCCGCTGGACCGGCCGGGCGATCTCCCCGGCCACACCTACAAGGTTCGCTGGCCCGATCTCGACCACGCCTTCTACATCACCATCAACGACATCGAAGAAGCCGGACGCCGCCGCCCGTTCGAGATTTTCATCAATTCCAAGAACATGGAGCATTACGCCTGGACGGTGGCTCTCACCCGCATGATCAGCGCGGTCTTCCGCCGCGGCGGCGATGTCAGCTTCGTGGTGGAGGAGCTGAAGGCGGTGTTCGATCCCCGCGGCGGACAATGGATGGGCGGGCGCTATATCCCCTCGCTGCTTGCCGCCATCGGCGAGGTGATCGAACGGCACCTGATCGCCATCGGCTTCATGGCCAAGCCTGGGCTTGACGAGACCGACGCCCAGCGAGCCGCTGCAGCCGAAGCAGGCGCGGAAGGCGCGGCCGTGCGGCGCTGCCCACGCTGCAGCGCTGCCGGCCTCGTGAAGCTCGAAGGCTGCGACACCTGTATCTCTTGCGGCTATTCCAAATGCGCCTGACCTGCCACAGTGCAGGCCCGCAAGAGCTTCAGCCCCTGATCGATGTCCTATTCCAGCCGCATCTTCTTCTACGGGCCGGTTGGGGCGCTTTTGCTTCTCGTCGTGCTCTATTCCGTCTTCTGGCGCGTGCAGGCCGATACGCTGGCGGCGCGGCTCGACCGGGCGAATGGCGGCGAAGTGATCCCGGGCCTCGTCTTCGCCTTTGCGGAGAAATCGGTCGGTGGTTATCCGTTCCGGCTGGACGTGGTGCTGTCGGGCGTCACGTTCTCTCATCCCGCGCCGGAAGGTGAGACCAACTGGCGGGCTGAGAAAATCGCGCTCCACGCCCAGTCTTATGACCAGACCCATTATCTGCTCGAAACCACGGGGCTGCAGTCGGTGGCCTTTCCGCCGGCAACGCCGGGCGCTCCGCCCCGTATCGTCGATGTGACGCCGGGCCTCGCGCGCGCAAGCGCGATTCTCGTGGGCGGCAAGCTTGCGCGGTTCGACATCGACCTTGTGGAAGTGCAGTCCAGAGACGCGAGCGCCAACGCTGATGGGAAACGCAATCTTACGGCATCGCGTGCGCAGCTGCATCTCTTGGCGCGGGCCGACAACACCATCGATATGGCGGCGCGCATCGACAACGCGAAGATCGGCGCGGGGCTTGCCGGCGGCGCGAACGGGCTCGAGCTTCCGCTGATCGATCTGCGCGCCAAGCTGACGAAGGCCGAGGCGCTGGATGGCTTGCGCGAAGGTGTCGCGGGCATCGCCGACACTCTGGCCGCCTGGCGTACCGCTGCGGGCGCAATCGCGGTCAGCGATCTTTCGATCCATTGGCCCGACGCCCACGCCGATCTGACGGGCGATGTCGCTCTGGACGCCGACGGCTATGCCGGAGGCACGCTGAAGGGCGAGCGCGTCTCCAACGACCAGAAGACTTCGCCATACGGACTTACCTTCGCGAAAGGCGCCATACGCGTGAGCTCCGCGTCAGCTCTTGGCAGGCGGCGTCCCTGAACGGCCGAAATTCGGGGCGGGCGTATCCTGGCCTGCCTCGATGATGGAGCGCCGGATCGCGCGCGTGCGGGTGAAGAGGTTGAACAGCGTGTCGCCGTCACCCCATCGGACCGCGCGCTGAAGGGCGGCCAGATCCTCGTTGAAGCGGCCGAGCATTTCGAGCACCGCCTCGCGGTTGGTGAGGAAGATGTCCCGCCACATCGTGGGATCGGAGGCTGCGATGCGGGTGAAATCGCGAAAGCCCGATGCCGAATATTTGATCACTTCGCTTTGGGTGACGGTTTCGAGATCGGCCGCGGTGCCCACGATGTTGTAAGCGATCAGATGCGGCACATGGCTGGTGATGGCGAGCACCAGATCGTGGTGCTTGGCGTCCATGACTTCGACCTCGCAGCCGCAGCCGCGCCAGAAGCGCTTCAGCGTGTCGAGCGCGTCCGGATCGGTTCCGGGAGGCGGCGTCAGGATGCACCATCGTCCGTCGAATAGCGCCGCGAACCCGGCTTCCGGCCCCGATTGCTCGGTGCCCGCGACGGGATGGCCGGGAATGAAATGCACACCTTGGGGAACATGCGGCCCGACTTCCTTCACCACCGTCCCCTTCACCGAACCCACGTCGGTCAGGATCGCGCCCGCTTTCAGATAGGGCGCGATCAGGGGCGCGAGCGCGCCATAGGTGCCCACCGGCGTCGCCAGCACGACGCAGTCCGCGCCTTCCACGGCCAGGCCGAGGTCCGCATGCAACGAATCGGCGAATCCGGCGCGCTCGGCGCGGGCGCGCGTTTCGGGCCGCGGGACGTAGCCCGCGATGTGGCGCACCAATCCGCCGCGGCGCGCCGCACGCGCGATGGAGGAGCCGATCAGGCCGGTGCCGATCAACGCGATCCTGTCGAAGATGGGAGGATTGCTGCTCATCGGCTGGACATGAATTCGCGCAAGGAAGCGATTGCCGCGCGGTTCGCTTCTTCGCTGCCGACGGTGAGGCGGAGGCACTGCGGCAGATCGTAGGATCCGCAGCCGCGCATGATGATGCCCTTCGCCATCAGGAAACGGTCGGCGTCCGACGCGCGGCAACCGGCCTTCTCCGGGAAATGGATCAGCACGAAATTGGCGACGCTGTCGTCGACGCGCAGCCCCAGTTCGCGGATTTGTTCGATCAGCCAGGCGCGCCAGCTTTCATTGTGGCGGACGACGTTGTCCGTATACGGAACATCTTCAAGTGCGGCCACGGCCGCGTGCTGGGCGGCGATGTTCACATTGAAGGGGGCGCGCACCCGGTTGAGCACATCGGCGACGTCCTTGGGGCAATAGGCCCAGCCTACGCGAATCCCGGCGAGCCCATAGGCCTTGGAAAAGGTCCGCGTCATCACCGCGTTGTTGGACGTGCTGACGAGTTCGATCCCGGCTTCGAAGTCGTTCCTCCGGACATACTCGGCATAGGCGGCGTCGATCACCAGCAGCGCCGATTCGGGAAGGGCGCGATGCAGCCGGCGCATCTCGGAGGCCGAGACATAGCTCGCCGTCGGATTGTTGGGATTGGCGATATAGACGAGCCGGGTCTTCCTGTTGATGCGCGCAATCGCGTCGTCGACGTTCAGCTTGAGATCGGGGGTCGGCACCTCGATCGGGATGCCGCTGTTGGCGAGCGTGACGATCCGGTAAAGCGAAAACGCGTGCGCGCTGAACAGAACCTCGTCGCCGGGCTGCACATAGGCATTGGCGAGCAGAGTCAGGATCTCGTCCGAGCCGTTGCCGCACACGATACGGTCCGCCGCCAGCCCAAAATGGGCGGCGACGGCTTCGCGCAAGATCCGCGCCGTGCCTTCGGGGTAGATGCCGAGCGATGGTTCGGCCTGTTCATAGGCGGCGACCGCCTTCGGGCTCGGTCCGAAGGGCGATTCGTTGGAGGACATCTTGAACACCCGCGCCGCACCCGCCGCTTCCGAGCGGCCGGGCACATAGGCCTCGATCTCCATGATTCCGGGCTTGGGGGAAAGACTCATCATGTCCATCATTTCGGGGCGGGCGGCAGCATGACCGGGTTGGCATAGCCACCGATCGAAACCGCCCGTGTGATGGAATCGCCCTCCGCCTCGGCAAGGGCGGAAAGCCGGGGATCGTTCCTGCCCACGAAGCCCTTCACCTCCAGCAGCACCTCGTCGGGCACGCCCTTGTCGTGCAAGCGGCCGGCCGCCGCGAGCCGCCCGGTGAGGCCCGCATGCCTGAGCATGGTCTGCAGGCTCGCGCGCGCGACCCCTGGGGCGATTTCAAGCAGCAGCAGGGTCGTATCGTCGCCCGAGGGCTCCTGCTCTATGGCGCCGATGGCATAGGCCTGCAGCACATCCTCGCCGTCCACCACAAAGGGGAGCTTCGCCACAACGCGGGGTCCCTTTTCGCCGGCCGGCGCCAATTGCGCCCACCAGGCGGGTCCGGGCTCCTCGATCTCGGGAAGCGGAACGATGCCGAGCGAGTTCGGCTCCTCGGCACAGGCATGGACGACAAGCGAGGGCCTTGTGTGGGTTCTAACGGGCGTCAGCGAACCGAAATGAGCGTGCGCCAGATCGGCATAGGCGGTCTGGCCTTCTGCGCCATAGACGTGAAGGTGGAATTTGCTCTGGACCCGAAGGCTTGCCCCGATGATCTCGCGCCAGATGCGGACCAGCACGCGGGCCGGCAGGTCGCCGGTATGCCGGGCGAGGAGCCGCCGCAGGATCGCCGCCTCGCGCGCGGGACGAAGGGCAGGGATGAGCGATCCCGCGCCATCGGCCGCGGGCTGTTTTACCTTCGCGATGGCATGGCTGAGCTCGGCCCGGC
Organism: uncultured Bordetella sp.; assembly: GCA_964494505.1. GTDB lineage: Bacteria > Pseudomonadota > Alphaproteobacteria > Micropepsales > Micropepsaceae > CAIYRG01. Next base: position 10,363 of record CAZBRO010000041.1, on the reverse strand, counting down.
GGATCAAAAGATCGTGCAGGGCGTCGTCCACCCTGTCGATCTCGCTCCGGAGGTCTTCAAGCGTTCCAGTCTGGTTGCTCATAAGCGACCGCTACCCACCCTTCCACACGCCCCGGACGGCACGGCTCAGAACCGCAATATCCCGTTGCCCTGGGCCCTATTGATACGGGCGCGGAGGGGCAAAATCAAAGCGTTGCGAGCAAACCGCCTTTGCCCCAGTCTCGGGCCGTCAGGAGTGGAACGGGAATGTTCGAGGCCGAGGCGGAATGGCTGGAAAAATTGCTGCGGCAGCGGCGTGCCGACGAGCTTTCGCCGTTGCTGAACGTCGGCAGCAGCACCCGCCATTTTCGGGAGGTCGAGCAGCCCTGGTCGGATAGGCGCCTGTTCGCGCCCCTGAGGGCGCGCGGGGTGGGAATCGTCCATCTCGATGCCAAGGACGGCGAGGGCATCGATCTGAAGGCCGACATCCTGTCGGACGCGGATTTGCCGCGCATAAAGAGCCAAGGGGCGAAATCCATCCTTTGCTGCAACATCCTGGAGCACGTCGAGGATCCGGCTGCGCTTGCCCGCCGCTGCATGGAGATCGTGGGCCCCGGGGGGCTCATTTTCGTCACCGTGCCGTTCAGCTATCCGCATCATCGCGATCCCATCGACACCATGTTCCGCCCTTCGCCGGAGGCGCTCGCAGCCCTGTTCCGGCCGGCAATCATGGTCCATGGCGAGGTCATCGATGTGGGCCAATCCTATCGCGGGCAGGTGGCGCAGCGGCCCTGGATCCTGTTTCGCCACATTTCCCGGTTTCCCTTTCCCTTCATAGGGTTCAAGGGCTGGAAACGGTCGATGCGCAAGCTCTATTGGCTGTTCCACAATTACAAGATCACAGGAGCTGTCTTCGAGGTGCCGCAGCCGGTGGAAGGCGCGCGCCGAACCGATCTCGTTGACACGGGGGGCTACGCGACTTAGCACACGCGTCCCCTTCCTCTGGAGAACGGGTTGTCGGACACAGCACATCCGCAGTTTCACAGGCCCATGAGGGCACCGGCCGAAGACCGCGGCCGGCTGCTGGAGCTTGGGCCGGAAAGCCCGCTGGTGCTGGATTCGGGCAAGCGTCTGGCGCCGTTCCAGATCGCCTATATGACCTATGGCGTCCTGAACGATGCCCGCTCCAATGCGGTGCTCGTCTGCCATGCGCTTTCAGGCGATCAATTCGTCGCCAGCACTCACCCGGTCACCGGTAAACCCGGCTGGTGGAGCTATTCGGTGGGTCCCGGCAAGGCCATCGACACCGACAAATATTTCGTCATCTGCGCCAATGTGGTGGGCGGCTGCATGGGGACTACGGGGCCGAGCGAAATCGATCCTGCGACCGGGGAACCCTACGGACTGGGCTTTCCGCTGGTCACCATCCGCGACATGGTCCGGGCCCAGGCGATGCTGCTGGATGCGCTGGGGATCGAGCAGCTCCTTTGCGTGATCGGCGGTTCCATGGGCGGCATGCAGGTGCTGCAATGGGCGGCGGCCTATCCCGAGCGGGTCTATTCGGCCATGCCGATCGCGACGGCGGCCCGCCACTCTGCCCAGAACATCGCCTTCCACGAGGTCGGGCGTCAGGCCATCATGGCCGATCCCGATTGGAAGGGCGGCGATTACGCGCTCGCGGGCACGCGGCCCGCCAAAGGGCTCGCGGTGGCGCGCATGGCCGCTCACATCACCTATCTCTCGGAAGCAGCGCTTCAGCGCAAATTCGGCCGCGAATTGCATGACCGCAACGCGCTGTCTTTTGGATTCGACGCGGATTTCCAGATCGAATCCTATCTGCGGCATCAGGGCATGACATTCGTCGACCGGTTCGACGCGAACTCCTATCTCTACATCACGCGGGCGATGGATTATTTCGATCTCGCCGCGGATTATGGCGGCGTGCTTGCCGAAGCCTTTCGCGGCAGCAAGACGCGCTTCTGCCTGGTTTCCTTCACCAGCGACTGGCTGTTCCCGACGATCGAGAACAAGCGCGTTGCGCACGCGCTGAACGCGGCCGGCGCCAATGTCAGTTTCGTCGAGATCGAAAGCGACCGCGGCCACGACGCGTTTCTGCTCGAGGAACCTGAGCTGTTCGATACGCTGAGGGGCTTTTTGGGTGCGGCCGCTGCCGTGAAGGGTGTGCGATGAATCGCGAGACGCCGATCGCGGCGCGGCCCTCATCCGCGCTCCGGCCCGATCTGGCGGCCATCGCGGAGATGATACCGCCGGCCGCCCGCGTGCTCGACATCGGCTGCGGCGACGGATCGCTCTTGGAATATCTCGTCCAGGCGAAACAGGTGGACGGACGCGGCCTGGAGCTGTCGCAGCAGAACGTCAATCACTGCGTGGCGCGTGGGCTTTCGGTGGTGCAGGGCGATGCCGACACCGATCTCTCGGAATATCCCTCCGGCGTCTTCGACATCGTGATCCTGTCGCAGACCATCCAGGCGACGCGGCATCCAAGTCTCGTGCTGCGCCAGCTATTGCGCATCGGCACAAGGACGATCGTTTCGTTTCCGAATTTCGGCCATTGGCGCATCAGGCTGTCGTTGCTGATCGAGGGGCGGATGCCGGTGACCAAGACTCTGGGTCACCGCTGGTACGACACGCCCAACATCCACCTGTGCACCATCGCGGATTTTCGCGAGCTGGCGAGGGGGGCAGGCGCACACATCGAAAAAGCGCTCGCGCTCACCGGCACCGAGCGCACGCGCCCCATGCACCCCAATGCCTGGGGTCCGAACATTTTCGCGGAGGGAGCAATCTTCCTGCTGGCAAAGGAACCCGTGCCGGAGAAGGCGATCCGTCAGTAGTCGGAATGCTTGGAACGGCCGCCGCTGCCGCCCTTCTTCCACCAATCGTCGCCCTTGGCGCTGCCTTTGGCGGTCTTCAAATGCAGTCCCGAGTTCTTTGAACTCCCGCCGCCGCCGCCGCCGCCCGTACCCTGGCTCTGTGCGGCCTGCTTCGCCGCCTTGCCCTTTGCCTGTTTTGCAAAAGCCTCCGGGGAGGCCGAGAGAGCAATGGCCAAAGCAATGAGAATTGTTCCGAAGCGGCGCATCCAGACCCCCTGATCAAACCAAACTGTCCCCGTCCACGGTCGAGCGGCCGAGCCGCTCACCATCGACATTACGGAGTCTAGCACAGATCATTTCCGGAAGTTCATATCGTTGTGCGCCATTGGCTAACGCGGGCCGCAAGACGGCGCGGCGGACCTTGCCGCGCGGGAGCGGTGCGTACAGCGATTTGGTCGCTTCCACGATATGGACCCCGGCGAGTCTGGGCCATGCGCGGTGGCCTACCCGTTCCCAGGCGTTGCCGGTGCGAAGCGTCCGCCGCCAGCCGAAGGGCGGCATGAAGAGCGCGGAATCCCAGCGTTCTGGCCGGAAAAGGGCCTGTTCCAGCAGGCGCTCCAACTGGCCTCGGCTATAGGGCTGGCCGTGCGCGAAGGGCGAGGTTTCGAGCTGGGCCCAGAGGCTCGTCCGGTTGGGGGCGACGATCATCAGCCGGCCGGCGGGCGTCAGCACCCGCCACAATTCCCGCAGGAAGGGCCGCTGCGCTTCGGCGGCCTCCAGCCCATGGACCACGACCAGGCAGTCGAAAAAGGCATCCGGAAACGGCAGCGCCACTTCGTCCACCAGCACGGTCAGGCTGCGTCCGCCGGGTCCCCAGGGCGCGCGTCCAAGCGTTTCGGGCACAGCCGCGATGGTGCGCTCGGCCTCCCCTACCAGCGGCCGCAAATAGGGTGCGGCATAGCCAAAGCCAAGCACGCGCTGGCCGGTGAGATCGGGCCAATGGTCGCGGATACGCCTGAAGATAAGGCGGCGGGCCACCTGGCCGATTCGGCCGTCATAGAACTCCTCGAGGGTGCGTACATCCAAGGCCATGGCACATGCTTAGACCGTCAATCGCCTGGGCTCAATGTAAGGTTCCCGCCGCAGGGTTGCCAGTTGCCCTGGAGCATCCTCTGGCCCAGCATAGGGACGACGATGCTGAGGGACGCACCAGGTCATGCTCGAAATCGAACCCGTACTGTGCCTGAGGGACAATTACGCCTGGCTTACCTACGACCGCAGCGAAGGCGTGACCGCCATCGTCGATCCTTCCGAGGCCGAGCCGGTCAGCCGCGCCCTTGCCCGGCGCGAGCTGAAGCTCACCCATATCCTGAACACCCACCACCATCCCGATCATGTCGGCGGCAATCTGGCGCTGAAGGCGGAATTCGGCGCCACCATCATCGGACCCGGCAAGGATGCCGCGCGCATTCCCGGCATCGACATCGGCGTAATGGAAGGCGAGACCTGCCGGGTGGGAGCCCATGCCGCCAAGGTGCTGGAAATTCCGGCCCACACGCGCGGACACATCGCCTTCTGGTTCGAGGGCGATTCGACCGTCTTCACCGGGGATACGCTGTTTGCGATGGGCTGCGGGCGGTTGTTCGAAGGCGACCCGCCGACCATGTGGGCAAGCCTCTCCAAGCTGATGCGACTTCCCGACGGCACGCGGATCTATTGCGGCCATGAATATACCGAGGCGAATGGCCGCTTCGCGCTGACTGTCGAGCCGGGCAACCCCGACTTGAACGACCGGATGGTGGATGTGCGCTCGGCGCGTGCGAAGGGCCTGCCGACGCTGCCGACGACCATGGCGCTCGAGAAGAAGACCAACCCGTTCCTGCGTGCGCATTCGCCCGAAATCCGCAAGATTCTCGGGCTCGAAAGCGCAAACGATGTCGACGTCTTCGCCGAAACGCGCCGCCGCAAGGATGTGTTCTAGAACCGCCCGATACGAGCGGCCTATTTCGACTTGCTGTCGCTGTCGGAGCCGCTGCCCGTGACCGTGCGCGCCGCCGCGCCGACGACATCGCCGGTCACCTCCGCGGTCGTGGAGATGACCGAGCCCGTAACGCTCGCCACCGTTCCGACAGCGCTGACCACGGCGCATCCCGAAAGTGCCGCAGCCGCAGCGGCGGCCGCCAATACATGAATCACCCGCATTGCCGAATCCCTCGTCAGCCGTTGCGACTTTCGTTGTAAATGGGTTCGGGCACAAGCGGGGCGCGCAAAAAGTGATCCGTCTTAACCGCAGGTAAAATCCTGCCCCAGCATCATGTACTCACCTATCACCGAGCCGATCTGCCAGGCGTTGTTTTCCGGGTCCGAGGTGACGATGCCCTTGGCTTCGATAGGCTGGCCGATGCGGCAGCGGCCGGCGTCGGTCTTGAACACCTGCATCCAGATGCGATCGCACGGGGCGGGCCCGGTGAAATAGATGTCGGCGGTCTTGAAGGGTTCGGGCGCGGGCCGGATGTCGATGATCTGTCCCCGGATCGTTTCGGCGCTCAGGTAATCGTCGGCACAGGTTTGCGCGTGTGCCGGCGCGAAGGGCGGCGCGGCGAGAACCGCCAGAACCGGGATCGACAGGAGCCTTGCGCGCATGATGGGTTTTTCCGGAAAGCCCGTGCCATTGTCGAGAGAGCCCCTCACCCCCGCAATGCCGCAAATTGTCCCCGTTTCGCACGCGAACGCAAACCGTGTAGGTTCGCGCCGATTTTCAGCGGCTGGGGGCGCGCATGATCATCGGACATTACGCCGTGGGCATGGCGGCCAAGAAATGGGCGCCCCGGACGTCGCTCGGAACGCTGATCGCGGCGGGCGCCTTCCTCGATCTCGTCTGGCCCGTGCTGGTGCTTGCCGGAATCGAGGTCGTGACCGTTACGCCGGGTGTGACGGCCGCCACTCCGCTGACCTTCGTTTCGTATCCCTGGTCGCACAGCCTGATCATGAGCGCCGTTTGGGGGCTCGTATTCGGCGGGCTCTATTTCATGGTCCGCCAGTACAGCGCGGGCGCCATTGCCATAGGCGTGCTCGTGGTCAGCCATTGGGTACTGGACGTCATCGTGCACGTGCCCGATCTGCCGCTGGCGCCCGGAGGCGGGCCGAAGATCGGCCTCGGCCTGTGGAACTCCATCCCGGCGACGCTCGCGGTGGAGCTCGTTCTCTTCGCGGTCGGGGTGTTGCTCTATCTCGGTGCGACGCGCGCGCGGGATAGCGTGGGCGCGTGGGGATTCGCTGGAATGATCGGGCTCATGCTGCTCATCTTTGCCGGCGCGCTGTTCGGGCCGCCGCCGCCGGGCGCAGCGACCGTCGCGTGGAGCGATATGGGGCAATGGCTGGTCGTAGCGCTCGCCGCCTGGGTCGATCGCCACCGCGCCGCCGACCGGAAATTCTAGCGCGGCCGCCCGACGGTCACGTCGAGGTCGCGGATCAACCCGTTGGCGATGGAATAGACCCAGCCATGGACCCAGACGTCCTGGCCGCGTTGCCAGGCGTCCTGCACGAACACGTCGGAGGCGACGTTCTTCACCTGGCGGGCGATGTTGAGCTCGCAGAGCCGGTCCAGACGCGCGCGCGCCTCCGGTATGGCGTCGAGTTGGGCGCGGTGCTCGGCGGCGATTTCGCGGATCGGATGCAGCCAGTGATCGACAAGGCCCCGGCGTTGGCCGTCGACCGCGGCCGCGATGCCGCCGCAGCCATAATGGCCGACCACCATGATGTGCTTGACCTTGATGACGTCGACAGCGAATTGCAGCACAGAGAGGTAATTGGCGTCCTGAGGCGGGGCAAGATTGGCGACGTTACGATGGACGAAGAGTTCGCCCGGATCGAGGTCGACGATTTCGTTCGCCGGCACGCGGGAATCCGAGCAGCCGATCCAGAGATATTCGGGCGCCTGCTGGCCCTCCAGCCGCTTGAAGAAGCCGGGATCGGCGGAGGTTTTCCGGGCCGCCCAGGCGCGATTATTGTCTTTGAGATGATCGAGCATGAAAAGGGATTACCGCGCTGGTTTGGCGGCGTCAATTGACAAGTGACGCTTGTCACATTACATCTGCGGGATGATCCGGCGGATTCGCCATCGTGGGCTCAAACGCCTCTATGAGGATGACAGCACACGTGGACTGAACGCCATTCACGTCGAGAAGATCAGACGCGTGCTCGCGCGCCTTGATCGAGCGTCCCGGCCCGAGCACATGGACCTGCCCGGTTGGCGCCTGCATCCCCTGAAAGGCGCCCTCGCCGGCTTCTGGAGCGTTACGGTTCAGGCGAATTGGCGGATCGTCTTCCGCATCGAGGACGGCGACGTCACCGACGTGGATTACCTGGACTACCACTGAAGGAGTGTCTCATGCGTATGAAGAGTCCGCCCCATCCCGGTTTGTCGGTGCGTTACGATTGCCTGGAGCCGCTGAGCTTGACGGTCACCGAAGCCGCAAAGGCATTGGGTGTGACGCGTCAGGCGCTCAACAATCTGGTGAACGGGAAGAGCGGAATTTCACCCGAAATGGCAATCCGACTGGATAAGGCGTTCGGCGGGGGTGCGGAAGTATGGCTCGGGTTGCAGCTCGATTACGACCTCGCACAGGTGCGCAAGCACGAGCGGGAAATCAAGGTCCGGCGCATTCCCCGGGCGGCATGACAATGCGCAAGAAGACGGTTCGATATACCAAAGGCGAAATCGGCAAGGTGAAGGTGGTGAAGGATTTCCTTCCGCCGCCGGATCATCTTGTGCCGCGCAAGAAAGAATGCGCCCCGGATGGGAACCACCAGAGTTCCTCCCCAAAAGGGGGCACGCAGCCGGGTCTGCAAACTAATCGAACAACGGCATTTCGGGTTCTGGACGCGGAATGATCCGATGGCGCTTCTCAATGCGGCCGCTTGCAGCAGCAGCATCAAGTGACTCGCTAATAAGCGAGAGACGGTCGGCAAGTCGCTTATCTGACCAAAGCCGGAGATCGGAGAGGCCATACCTGCGGATGAAACGGGGCGACTGGGCTTCTGATGCGGACACATCCACGAATTCAACGTCATATCGCTGACCGTAGAATTCGATGTCCAGCAAATACCGCTTCACAATCGCGGCCACCATTCCGAAATCATCATAGTCTAGTCCTGCGCCTTTGCGCGGCTGCAGGAAATACAACTTGATGATTCCGTCTTCGACAAAAAAGAACGGAATACGGTATGCAGCGGACCTATCTCGACCGAACCCAAATCGCCGTGGGGGTAAATTGAACACTTGTGTTTGACGCCCGAATGCTAGCGGGGCCGCCAACGTCACAACTTCGGCATTAGCTATCCGGCCAATGGAAGTTTTCTCCACCGCACAAGCGGCTGTCAGAAGATGCAGCCGATGAATACCTTTGTAGCCGACGTGAACTGATCGCGTAGCCCGGCGATAGTTGAAGGGCGCGCTCCCTGTGTTGAAATAATCAATCCACCAATCCGCCATTTCGGGCACTGTCTCGCCCCGGGCCCTGGCGAGATCAGGCACGGGAGGAGTTATAGATACCGCCATCATGTTCATCCCCGTCGTTCACGGTATGTACTATACCGATACGACCGCTCTTAAACCAGCTAAGAATCAACTCGTTGGGGATAAGCATACCTGGAACGGCCCGATCTTGTGCCCTGGTCCATATCACATCCCAGGGGCCGCCCATTTCATGAGTCAGGTCAGACAACGTATATGGGTGAAACTTCGCATAATAATCAAATATATCGTCCAACAGTTTCTGAGTAGTCTCTTCAAAGCTATATGCCGTCTCGACAAACTTCATCAAGTTGGGATCAAAGGAGACTGCCCTTTTCTTTAGTGGCCTCTTTCCAGACTCCTTATATTGATCGTACACGACTCTGCTTACCGGGCCGTGTTTCCAAGCTTCAAACGGTTGAGCAATCAAGGGTTTTGAGAATCGAGCTAGATGCCAACCGTGTGCGAAATACAGCACCTTCAGCAATGTCATTATCGTGAGCGGAAGCCCTGTTCGATCCGCTCGATCAAGGAAGTAATTTGTCACCGCTCGCGCGTCGTACATGGGTACCGTTTTAGAACAAAAAGAGAACGACGCCAATCGCAGAATCATTACGTATCACACGTGCGCGTGTCTTTGGGGATTCACCCTCGGGAAAATTGGGCTGTCAGCGCAAAGCGACCCAGCCTCGTTGGGATCTGCTGGAGCACATCGCGTGCTATCTGAGAATTACCGGGCCAGGCGCACTCGTAGCACGCACTCTCGCCGCACCAGCCCCGAGCTGGCAACCCTGCTGCGGCACGTCCGCGACCGCGGGGCCGCGCTCGCGCCGGGTGGCCGGGTCAAGCCCGGCCATGCTGAGGTGGGGCACCTATTGAGGTGTAATTACTTCTGCCGGGCTTTGCGGGCGGCGTAGCGGGCGTCGCGGGCGGCTTTGCGTTCGGCTTCGAGCGCGATTTCGCGCGCTGCGCGTTCGGCCGCTTCTCTTTCGCGCGCCTCCGCGGCCCGCTTCTCGGCTTCGGCTTTCGCGATCTCAGCTGCCGCGCGTTCTTCGGCCTCGCGCTTTTCCTGCGCCAGCTTCTCGGCCTTCCTCTGGGCCGCGCGGGCCTCGCGGTCGGCGGCCTGCTGGGCGCGCTCCGCCTGGCGCTGGGCCAAGCCCTCCTTGTTCGCCTCGGCCAATGCGCGGGTCTTTTCGAGCAGGGCCTGTTTCGCCTTGGCGCTCGCTTCCCGCCGGTCGGCGAGACTCGTTTCCTTGAAACCTTTCATACGTCACCTGTCATGCAGTTATGCGTCGCAGTGCGACATCCCCCTTCGTGCGCTACGCGCCACCTTCCCCCAGGGGGGAAGGCAAGGACCGTCAGTTGTCGAGGAAGCTGCGGAGTTTGCGGGAACGACTCGGGTGTTTGAGTTTGCGCAAGGCCTTCGCTTCGATCTGGCGAATGCGTTCGCGCGTGACGGAGAATTGCTGACCCACTTCTTCGAGCGTGTGATCGGTGTTCATGCCGATGCCGAAGCGCATGCGCAAGACGCGCTCCTCGCGCGGCGTCAGCGTCGCCAGCACCCGCGTGGTGGTCTCGCGCAAATTGGATTGGATCGCCGCGTCGATCGGAAGGATCGCGTTCTTGTCCTCGATGAAGTCGCCGAGATGGGAATCCTCTTCATCGCCGATGGGCGTTTCAAGGCTGATCGGCTCCTTGGCGATCTTCAGCACCTTGCGCACCTTTTCCAAAGGCATGGCCAGACGTTCGGCCAATTCTTCGGGCGTCGGCTCGCGGCCGATCTCGTGCAGCATCTGGCGGCTGGTGCGCACCAGCTTGTTGATGGTCTCGATCATGTGGACGGGAATGCGGATGGTGCGCGCCTGATCGGCGATGGAGCGCGTGATCGCCTGCCGGATCCACCACGTCGCGTAGGTCGAGAACTTATAGCCGCGGCGATATTCGAATTTGTCCACCGCCTTCATCAGGCCGATATTGCCCTCCTGGATCAGGTCGAGGAATTGCAGGCCGCGATTGGTGTATTTCTTGGCGATGG
>CAZBRO010000040.1:0-37414 GCA_964494505.1 uncultured Bordetella sp. | reverse complement strand
TCGATATAGGTGTCGGTGCGCGGGATATAGGCTTCCGGCTGGTAGTAGTCGTAATAGGAGACGAAATATTCCACCGCGTTTTCGGGGAAGAAGCCCGCCATCTCGGAATAGAGCTGGGCGGCGAGCGTCTTGTTGGGCGCAAGGATCAACGCCGGCCGCTGCAGCCGCTCTATCACCTTGGCCATGGTGAAGGTCTTGCCCGACCCGGTCACGCCCAGCAGCACTTGGTCGCGCTCCGGCGCACCGCCTGGCCCTTCGCCCGAGAGGCCTTCGGACAGCTCGCGGATGGCGGTCGGCTGGTCGCCCGCCGGCTGATACTCCGAAACCAGCTTGAAGCGCTTGCCGCCTTCGGATTTTTCCGGCCGCTGGGGGCGATGCGGCACGAATGCCGTCAGCTCGGCCCCGCTCATGTGGCGGAAGGCCGCCGGAGCTTCGGCGAGGCCGTTCGTGGGCCGGAATCCGGAACCGTTGTTATGAGGCATGGGGAGAATATAGAGGCGATGAGCGTTGTATTCCAGCAATCGTGTCCTTACAGTAAGGAGGTAAGGAGAAATTGCCGTGACGGCCGTCTTCAGCAAGATCACAGCGAAAGCCCAAACGACCGTGCCAAAGGAGGTGCGGCAAGCGCTAGGCGTGAAGGCGGGCGATACGCTTGTTTACCGGATCAGCAAAGGCAAGGTGACGTTGGCGCGAGCAGAACCGCTCGACCGCGCTTACCTGAAATCGCTGGAAGCCACGCTCTCCGAGTGGGCGAGCGACGAGGACGCCGCCGCCTATGATAATCTGTGAGGCAGGCGACGTAGCGATCGTGCCGTTTCCATTCACCGACATTGCGATTGCAAAACCGCGGCCGGCGCTGGTGCTATCGCAACAGGACGCCAATGAAGCGTCGGGAAACACGGTCTTCGCGATGATAACGACCGCGGCCAGGAGCCGGTGGCCTCAAGACATAGCGCTTGCGGACGGGCCCGATGCCGGACTGAGCACCGCTTCCCTTGTCCGCATCAAACTCTTCACGCTGGATAACCGGCTGATCTCACGCAAAATCGGCGCACTGTCCGCTCGCGACAGGCAGTCAGTGCGCCGAATGTTACGTCAGCTTATTACGGTATAGGCGCGTTCTACTTCAGCGCCGCTTGTGCGTCGGTGGCGACCTTCTTTGCCGCCGCCATGTCGTTGCTGGCGATGCCGGTCCGTACCTGTGCCGCCACGCCCATGAGCTTGTTCTTCATGCCTGCATCCGCGGTTTGCGGAATGGCCCCGCCGGCGGCGCCGCACGGATTGCCGGGCGCGGCGTCAAAGCCGTCGCCGCCCGGTCCAACCAAGCAGTTCAGTACGTGGTGAAGATGGGTGTGCACCATCTCGATGGCGCCGGCGTTGGCGGCGAGCCCAGCATGGTTGGCGGCGGTCGAGATTGCCGTAGGTCCGTCCGCAAGCGCGGCCGGTGCGAGCGCCGTCATGCCGGCAAAAGTGAGTGAACAAAAAAGCGTGCGCGTCAAATTCATGTGATCCTCCTGTAGCCCCCAGCGAATGCGCCATTCTGGCACGAAACGGGGCCGCCTGGAAACGGGCCTAGGGCTTCACCCCGATCACAGAGGCATCGTCCACCCGGACCCAGAAGATCGGGATGCGGTGTTCCTCGACATATTCGTCCACCGCTTTCCTCGCCCCCTGCCAGCGGAAATAATCGTCGATGATGACGATGCCGCCCCGGACCAGCTTCGGATAGAGATAATCGAGCTCCGCGCGGGTGGAAGCGTACCAATCCGTATCCAGCCGCAGAATTGCGATTGCCCCCTCGGGCGCAGCTCCGGGCAGGGTCTCCTCGACCTTGCCCTTCACGAAATGGAGCCGCGCGTCCGGATATCCCGTCAGCGCCAGGTTGGCGCGCACCTCATCGAGCCCGTGATTGATCCAGGTCGAGTGTCCCGCTTCATCGCGCCGCTTGCGCCAGCTTTTGGCCGCGGGTTCGCCGAAGCGGCCGCGGTCCACGTCTTCGGGTTCGGGCATGCCCTCGAAGGTGTCGTACAAATAAAGCTCGCGGTCGCTCGCCCCCAATTCCAGGAGCGTATAGGCCATGGCCATGGTCGAGCCGCCTTTGGCGACGCCGCATTCTACGAAAGCACCCGGATAATTCTGCGCCACGACATAGCGCACGGCCGCCTCCAGCACCGCCACGCGCTCGTTTGAGGTCATGGTGTAAGGACGCACCTTTTTCAGCAGCGTCTTCTGCCCGGGCGAAAAATCCAGCGGGATGGACGGCGGCGCCGAGCCACGGAACGGGCGCGACAGCTCCCGCTTCAGCTTCGCCACCCAATCGACCATCTGCCGCCCTCGTTCGGTTCCAGCTTCGCTTACGGCCTCGTCCCCGCAGGATCAATCCCTGGGAATTGTGCGTTGGTCCGGAGAGCCCATATATTGCATGAGCGAAAGGGCCCCGATGAGCGATACCGCACCCGTTCCCCCCGTGCCGCCGTCCCATGACGTGGAGACGACCACCGACCTGAGGTCACTGGTCTTCGTTTGCTATGTGCTGTTCCTGCTCGCGTGTCTGAACGGGGTGACGGCGCTCGTGGGCGTGATCGTCGCGTACATGAAACGGGCCGATTCGGCCGGCACGATCTGGAAGAGCCATTTCGACAATCTGATTTTCGTCTTCTGGGTGACGGTGGCCGGCGCCTTTCTCGGGATCGTGAGCTGGCCGATCGCCTTGGGCGCCTTCTTCGTCCACTGGCCGCTGTTCTGGTGGCCATCGCTGACGCTGCCTTTTGCGTTCGCGATTCTGATCTTCCCGTTGCTCGCGGTCTGGTACCTATACCGGACGATTCGCGGGATCATCCGCGCCGGCGAAAACAAGCCTTATTGAGCGGATGCCGAAACACAAAGGCCCGCGCATGTCTGCGCGGGCCTTTGTTTGAACGATGCTGCGAACCTTATGGGAAGGTGAACTTGAACGTCGCGGCGAAGAACGGCCCGGTATCGAAGGCCGGCGCGCCCACGCCCTCGATCGTCGCCGTCCGGATTGCGGGCAGGATGTGCTTGCTGGTGTCGATGTAGCGCAGATCCAGCGAGTACTTGTCGAGCGTGAACGTCAGCCCGAGATCCCATTCCGAATAGGAATCGTCGGTGTGGCCGGTCGGCCCGCCATTATAGCCCTGGTAGCCGAGATTGCCGCTCGCCGCGAGCCATGGCGCCAGCGGGACGGAAACACCCGTGGTGAGATAATAGGATGAGTCCGGGTTGTACTGATTGCGGATGGTCAGATAGCCCGCCGGAACGGACGGCGCCCAGAACCCCTTCGCGCTCCAAGCCAGGACACCGAAATCATGGCTGATGCCGACATTGGGTTCGACCCAGGTATAGGGGCCGGCATTGCCGTACCATTGGTAGACATAGGCGATCACGCCGACGGACGCCGCCAAGGGGCCGAGGGTGAAGTTGTAGTTTCCGTAAAGGTCCCATTCGAAGGGCGTGTGATCGCCGAAATCGATGGAGGAGACCCAGGTGCCGATCGCGAAGTTGGTGTCCGGAATGGCGTAGTCCAGGCCGCCTTGGACGGCCGGGCGATTCGCGGACTGGGTGATGCCGCGGAAGACGTAATTGGTGGTGAAATCGGCATTGGCGGTCAGCGCGGGTGCGGGGGCTGGCATTGCGTCCTGCGCATTCGCCGTTGCGATACTCCCGGCAAAAGCACCGGCGAAGCCGATTGCACCGAGCGTTATATTCAAGTTCTTCCTTTTCATGATCACTCCTTCTCTGCTGTCCCGGCAGGCACCGGCCCCCGGCGGGCCCCGCAAGCTAGGACTGCCCCTCTGGCTGCGGAACTTCGGGCAGGATTAGGAGCGGTCGGGGATATAAAAACAATTGCGCTGCAGTGCAAAAATGTGACTTCCAGGCAACAGAACCGTCTATTTTTTCGGCAGATGCACGGGTTCCACGAATTAAAGCCTATATATTATGCAATAAGCCTAGAATTTAAGCTGTAACCAATCGCTTAGCCAACGATTGCTACTGTCATATTTGACCGCTTATATGTCCTCTGCATGATTTGGGCATGGTTTAGGAGTCGCTGATGACGCTTGCGCTGGAGAATCGGCCGCGCAAGCCGCACGGATTTGCGGGTTCGCGCGTGATCCTGGTCCGCCATGGCCGGCCGGCCATCCCGACCAATCCGCGCACCTGCCATCATGGTTTCCGCAGCTATATCGACGCCTATCAAGACGCTGGCCTTGATCCCCAAAGCGCGCCCCCCGAGGAATTGCAGGACCTGGTCAAAGGGCTCGATGCCGTCTTCACCAGCGGAAGCCCCCGCGCCACAGACAGCGCCCGCACGCTTCTGCCCGAAGCCGAGATCATCGCCGATCCGCTTTTCGCCGAAGCCCCGCTCGCCGCCCCGCGCATTCCGCTCGTCAAAATGAAGGTGCTGGTCTGGGCGGTGATGGCCCGCATCATGTGGCATGCTGGCTTCCATCCCGAGATCGAGAATTACCGCCGGGCCAAAGCGCGTGCTTCCCAAGCCGCCGACATCCTGCTCGACGGCGCCGAAAGCAATGCGGGAATCGCCGTGCTGGTCGCGCATGGCTATTTCAACGCGATGATCGGACGTGTGCTGAGGAAACGTGGCTTCGCGCGAACCGGCGCGCACCGCGCCCGTTTCTGGAACGCGGTGATCTACGAGCGTTCTTGAAACGGTTGCCCCGCCGAGCTTATCGAAGCATGAGCGGCAGGCGGGCCGGCTAAAATCGCGTCGTGATCGAATCGATCGGCGGGCGCGGGCGGTCTTCGAGCCTGTCCGCCGGATGGCCGATATAAATGAATCCGGCGATCCGCTCGCCCGGCTTCAGGCCGATTCTCTCCAGCACCTTGGGATGATAGGCGCACCATTCGGTGATCCAATTGGCGACGAAGCCCATCGCATGGGCGGCAATCAACATGGTCATGCAAACCGCGCCTGCGGAGAGCTGCTGCTCCCAGACCGGGATGGGAATCTGCTCGCGCGCCCGGCTGACGACGCCGATCACAACGGGTGCGCGCATGAAGCGGCCGCGTTCCTGCTCCACCCGTTCGGGCGAGGAATCGCGTTCGCCAGCGATGACCTCGGCGAGGATCTCCCCCATGCGCGACCGGCCCTCGCCCTCGAACAGGATGAAACGCCAGGGCGTCAGCTTGCCATGGTCGGGGACCCGAACGCCGGCGGACAGGATGCGCCGAAGCTGGTCGGCGTCAGGGCCGGGGCCCTTCATCGCCTTGGCAGAGCCCGACCGGCGGCTCAACAGAAGGTCAAGGGTTTCGGGCACGGCAATATTCAGCGGCATCATCGTATCGGACATGGATTTCCCGGGTCAAAAGCGTCGCTGCCGACCATAGGGGACCGCTTTCGGCGAAGAAAGCCGTTTGCGTGGGCGCAAGAGGGCGCGGCCATATCAGGCTGGGTTTATGCCCCGGGCTGCCCTAATATGGTGAAATCGTCGCCTTGGATGACCATATGCATCGGGTGAACTGATGACCCGGGATCGGACCATGCGCCCTGCCGAAAAATTAGCCAGTTGCGATCCGATCTGGTCGGCGCTCAGGGAGCAGGCCGAACGGTTGGCGGAAGCCGAGCCCGAGCTTGCGAGCTTCGCGCACGCAAACATCCTCAAGCACGACCGGCTGGAAGAGGCGCTGTCCTACCATCTCGCCACCAAGATCGGCAGCGCCGACTTCTCTCCCATGCAGGTGCGGGAAATCTTCGAGGACGCGTTCGCCGCCGAACCCGCCATCGGCGAAGCGGTGAGGGCCGATCTTTCGGCGGTATATGAACGCGATCCCGCCTGCCATTCCCATGTGCAGGCGTTTCTGTTCTTCAAAGGCTTCCACGCACTTCAAAGCTATCGCATGGCCCATCATCTGTGGACGGGCGGGCGCACGCTCCTGGCCTATTTCATCCAGAACCGGATGTCGGATCTGTTCGCGGTGGACATCCATCCGGCCGCAAGACTGGGGCGCGGCATCATGATGGACCACGCGACGGGCATCGTAATCGGCGAGACGGCGGTCGTCGGCGATGACGTCTCCATGCTCCACGGCGTGACCCTTGGCGGCACGGGCAAGGAAGACGAAGACCGCCATCCCAAGATCGGCCGCGGCGTGCTGCTGTCGGTGGGCGCCAAGGTGCTCGGCAATATCCAGATCGGCGAATATAGCCGCGTGGGCGCGGGCTCGGTGGTGCTGAAGCCGGTGCCGCCGCACACCACCGTTGCGGGCGTGCCGGCACGCATCATCGGCCGGGCCGGCTCCTCGTGCCCCTCGCAGGAGATGGATCACTGCCTGCCCGAACCCGATCCCGAAAGCTGACCGTCCATTTCGCTCTCGCTTGACGCTCCGCCGGGGCTCGTGCGAGGTCACGTTTCTTGTTCTTGGGAGTTGGAGCTTTGACCCGCAGTGAAATCTGGCGCCTCGAAAAATATCTGCGGAGCCTGTTCCGCCTGGACACCATTACGCTCCTGGAGCGGCCCCAGTCGGATTCCGTCGAGGTCCATGTCGGGGGCGAGTTCATCGGCCTCATCTTCCGGGACGAGGAAGACGGCGAAATCTCCTATTCCTTCAATATGTCCATCCTGGAAATGGATTTGCCTGAGCCGCCGGCCTCCCGCGCCCGCTAGCTCATTTATTTTCCTCCCTCGCTTGCCGGGGAGGGGGACCGCCGGAGGCGGTGGAGGGGGCGACCAGGCTCACTCCTTATCCCGAAACGCCTCGATCCGGCTGCCGATGCCCGCCGCGATGGCCCGCCATTCCCCCAAATGGGCCCGCTTGAACCGGTAGCTGAGCGACAGCCCCTTCTCCATCGGCAGATCGCGCAGGCAGCTCGGTGATGCCGCATCCGGCGTCAGCTTGGTGCAGAGCAGCACCACGGGGCCCGCGTCGCTCGCACCCAGGAACAGATCCTGGTCGTGATAACCCGAATCGGCGCGAAAGGCATATTGGCGCAGGCCATAGGGCCCAACCCGGCCCTTCGGGTCCTCCACCTGGGTCAGGTACACCCGGTCGAGGCGCTCTTGTTCCGGCAGCACCGTCGCTCCAAGCTTGAGCGTGATCGCAACCACGCGGGAATCGGGCGCATTGGCGGTGAAGTCCGGCGCAGCGCCGAGCGAATAGCCTTTGAGATCGGGCAGGATCGCGATCAGCTGGACTGCGTCCATGGCGCCTCCGCGCCGCGCACCCGCCGTCAGGATGTAATTCGCGGGAATGTGGAAATGCTCAGTCCCGACCGAGAGCGCGATGGGGCGGGTCGCATCCGTGGGCGCGGGCTGCTCCTCACCGGCCCCCGGTGAGACCGGCGCGAAATAATAGGCAAGCATCGCCGCCGAGAGACACGCCGTGACGAAAAAGACGGCAAGCGGAATCAGCCAGCCCGACCGCCGCCTCGCGTGCCCCAATTCGTCGCCCGTATGGCTCATGGCAATACCCGTGTTCCCCGGGGTGGTCCCAGGCTCTCTCTAGCATGCCCGGCTGGCTCCAAAAGAGACGGCCACGCGCCCATTGCGAATGCTTTCGCCCCGTTTCGGCACAAAGTGCAGGCCCAATTCGCGGCACGGGCCCTGCAATTGCCCGCCTGATCTCAAAGGCCCTCCCGATGCACTCCTTATGGCTATTGCTGTTTTCGATCACCGCGGGCTTCACGGCATCGGCGATTGCCGCCAATCTGTACCGCATCTGCGTGGGCTCCCCGAGGGACGGCCATATGGCGGTCAGGGCCGCGGTGCTGGTGGTGGCCGGGCCAAGCGTTCTGTTCGAAAGCGCGGTCAAAGGCCTCAAGGCGCGGACGTGGCATCCGGTTTCATTTTGGCTGGCGACCGCGGGCGTGCTTTATTGGAGCCTGGCGCTCGGCCTGCTCGTGCTCGAAGTCCTGCTGCACGTTTGAAAGCGCGCCGCCCGCCCCCTCAGAGCACGCCCAGCATCTCCGCCACCAGCGGATGGCGCACGATGTCGGCATCGCCGAGCCGGATCACCGCAATCGTCTCCACCCGTTCCAGGCGCCCTGCGATCTCGCGCAGGCCCGACAGGCCGGGAAGGAGATCGGTCTGGTCGGGATCGCCCGTCAGCACCATGGTCGAACGCCAGCCGAGCCGGGTCAGCAGCATCTTGATCTGCCCATAGGTGCAGTTCTGCGCCTCGTCGATCACGATGAAGCAGTCGTTGAGCGTACGCCCCCGCATATAGGCGACGGGCGCGATTTCGATGGTGCCTTCGGCGAGCAGCGCTTTCAGGCGCTTGGTCCCCAAACGCTCGGTCAGGGCGTCGTAGAGGGGGCGCAAATAGGGCGCGAGTTTCTCGCCGACATCGCCCGGAAGAAAGCCCAGGCTTTCGCCGGCCTCCACTGCGGGGCGCGACAGCACGATGCGCGACACGCGGCCTGCATCCAGCGCATCCACCGCCTTGGCGATGGCGAGATAGGTCTTCCCGGTTCCCGCAGGGCCCAGCGCAACGGCGACGGAGCGTTCCTCGATGGCGTCCATGAGGGCCTGCTGGCCCGCGCTCATCGCCCGTACGTTCTTTACATATTTACGGTCGCGGACATCGCTCTCCAGCGGCGACCAGGCCGTGGACGGTGGATAGAGCGTGTGGATGTTCGCGTTCTCGTCATGGCCTCGTTCCCGCATTTTGCTACGCGCGGCACGTCTGGCCATGGACACCCCCAATGTTGGCGACTCACTGAACGTGATTCGAATCGTAGTCTCTTTGTCCCGGTCCGTCGCGGGCTTCACAAAAGTTTTGCGTTCACGAATTCGCTGCTCTTGTTTCAGGCAGCGATGGCGATGTCTTATGCAGCGGGATCTAGCCGGAGAAACCGATGCCGCTTTATGCGCTTGACGATTGGCGCCCCGAACTGCCGCCCGAGGGCGAATATTGGCTTGCCCCCGATGCGACCCTGATCGGACGCGTGCGTCTTGCCAAGGGCGTGAGCGTGTGGTTCGGCAGCGTGATCCGCGCCGACAACGATTGGATCAGCATCGGCGAGCGCACGAACATCCAGGACTTGGCGGTCCTGCACACCGATCCGGGCATTCCGCTGACGGTGGGCGCGAACGTCTCCATCGGCCATGGCGCGGTGGTGCACGGGGCAACCGTCGGCGACAACACCATCATCGGCATGGGCGCGACGTTGCTCAATCGCTGCCGCATCGGGAAGAATTCCATCGTCGGCGCGAATTCGCTGATCCCGGAGCGAAAGCAATATCCCGACAATTCGCTGATCGTGGGGACGCCCGGCAAGGTGATCCGTACACTGACGGAAGGCGACGTGCCGCTGCTGCTCACGAACGCGGACATCTATTTCGAGCGCTGGCAGCGCTACCGCCACGAGCTGAAAAGATTGGATTGAACGCGCTCCCCCTTGTGGGGAGGCCGATGAGCCCGCGCGCCTGCGCGACGGCGAACCGGGTGGGAGTCAGGACGCCTTCTGCCACACCTTGCGGATGCGCACGTCGGCTTCGGGGCCGAAATTGAACCACGATGCCTTGCCGCGCGAGGCATCCACGACGAACAGCGAATCCGCCTTGCCCAGTTCCTGCACCAGCCGGTTGCGCACGGCGTTGACGGTCTGCTCGGTCGAGAGAATCCAGATGTTCGGCAGCAGCCGGTAAGCGGGCCCCAGCGAAAGGATCGCCTGCTCCATGTCACCGCCGCCCCGCGACTTCACATCCACGACGATGGCGAATTGGGAGCGGGTACCCTCGTGGGTATCCCCTTCGGGCTGAGGTTGAGGCTGTAGCTGAGGCTGAGGCTGAGGCTGTAGCTGCGGATGAGGCTGAGGCACGGGCGTCTCGATGACGGCCGCAGGCGCCGCTTCTGCCGCCTGTTCCGGGCGCGCCGCGAACAAATGGGCGAATTCCGGCTCTGCCCCGGCTTCATGCCAATCGGAGTTCTCCTCGCGCGCGACGAGCGAAGTCGCAGCAAGGCGGCCCTCCACGGCAAAGGCTTCCATCCGCGCACCGGAGAACGGGCCATAGAACCGTCCGGCGACGCTCATCATCCATTGGCCGGCCATCGGCTCACGCTCCTCAACAGTCCAGCCAAACCTAGAGCCGAATGGTTACTTCGGCGTTGCGGCTGCGTGTCGGACACCATCCGACACAGGCCAAAAGAAAGGCGCCCCGAAGCCGGGAGCGCCTTTCAGAACGTGGACGGAGTGGCGTTTCTAGCGCCTCAATTCCCAAGTGCCGTTCGGCCGGCGGCAGGCAAAGCCGCGCTCAATCTCGGGCCGTCCATGAATGAAGACGCGCTGCGAATAGGTGGCGCAGCGCACACCGCGGTCATAATAGTAATCGCCGACCGTGAGATAGCCATAAGCGTCGCTGCGGGGGCTGCGCCACTCATAGCGCGCGTGCGGCCGGCCAGCTTCAAATCCGGTGTAGTAGGTGTTGACCGCGTAGCTGCGCTCTTCGCAGTTGAGGTTGCTGCCGATGCCGGCGCCGACGACGCCGCCGAGCACCGCACCGACCGCCGTTCCTGCGCCCCGCTGGGGTCCGCGCGAAATCGCGTTTCCAAGAAGCCCGCCCGCAATCGCTCCAATGATAGCGCCGCCCGCCGTGTTACCCGAGCGCTGCTGCTCGCAATCGCGGTAATAGGCGTCCCGGTCGAAGCGGGCAGGGGACCGCGTCTGTGCGTCGGCATAGCCTCGGTCGTAACCTTGGTTATAGCTGACGCCCGGTGGCGGCGGCGGCGGGGCATCCTGATCCGAGGGAGGCGGCGGGCCATAAGCGCTATCGGATGGTGGCGGGCCGTAGCCGCCATTGGGCGGTGGCGGGCCATAGCCGCCATTGGGCGGTGGTGGGCCATAGCCGCCATTAGGCGGCGGCGGACCGTACGAGTTGTTGGGCGGTGGCGCTCCGTAGCGATCGTCCGGCGGCGGCCCATATTGGGAATTGTACTGGCTGTTGTAGCCATTGCCGTAGGGCTGAGCCGCGGCCGGCGCGATTGCGCTTCCGGCCATCGCGGCGGCGGTGAGAAGCGCCAGAGTCTTTTTCGTCCACATAGTGGTCGTCCTTTCGGTTCGGGTCCTTCGGTTCGGATTGGCTCTCGCTGACACCGCGGCCCCCTTTGATATCGCTGAATCTGGTCCAGCCGGGCTGAACCTCAACTGAACAGAAAACGATATTTTTCGGGCGAAGGTTCCCCGAAAGGCCAACGCGAACCGGGGTGTCGGCGAAAAAATTTCTCGCGGCCTCAGGTGTTTAACTCCTTAACTCCCACCAATTGCGATTGAGCAATGCATCAAAAGCGATGCTAAATTTGCCGACGCACGGTACATAGTAAACAATCAGTCCGCTGTTCCATGCCTATCGCATCGCCCAAACACGCTCCCGAAGCGCGCTTCGCCGAGTGCTTAGCCAATTGTGGATACATAAACTATGGATCGAGGTGGCCTAGTCGAATTGCTTCGTAAGCTGAACAAAGAGGCGGTCTTGTGCATCGACATGGTCCACGGTCAGGACAGAGATAGCCGCGACCACGGCCCAAATTGGATGAGCCTTAGGGAGCAAGTTACCCAATTTCTCAAGGGTCAGCCAGAGTTCGAACAAAACGTAATGGTTCGTTCGGGCCAAGGTGCCTCCAGCCTGATCGTTACGGTGCCAGATAGACTTCTGAGGCGATCAGTCGCTGAAACGCCGGAGGCAGCCGTTAGTTGGCTGGAAAGAATTTTAGCAACACGGAAAGCAGACGGATTGTATGTATTGCCCATTTGGGGTGTGCAAGTAATGGATGCCGTCCGATTAACAGAGCGAGTCGAGATTGTTCGTCTTTCGTGCTTACCGCCCTCTGCTCAGAAGCAAGCGCTAGTCAGCGGGCATCTGCAAGGTACTTACCCCGGGTTCCCTATCAATGCGATGTCCTTTGAAGCCCCGTCCGTAGCATTGATTGCGCGCACTCAGATTGAGCCTGTCCTTTTTGATCCTAGCCGGGAACCCCTCGGCGAGTTTTCGACCGAAAACATTCCGTTGGAAGATATTTGTCTGTGCTTGACGTTGATTGGCCCATCTATGCCAATTCCAATGATGCGGTGGTTTCAGTTTTCCGATCCAGACCTCCAGGAGGTGTGTCTTAGTGGTTCTTCCAGTTCACATTTGGAAATCAATCCACACTTTGGTCACATGCCAACAATGCTCGATGAACTGTCAGTTGGGACGCTCGTTTCCAAATATCTCGCTCTGCCTGAACCACTGAAGAAACGCATTCGAATTGCCCTGCAAAGGCTAAATCAATCAATGCGGAGGACAGAAACAGGGGACAAAGCAGTTGACCTTTGTGTGGCATTGGAGACCCTTGTCGGAGATAGGAGTCCTGGTGAACTACGGTGGAAGGTTAGTCTTAGGTCCGCGTTGCTATCATCAGATAAGGTGGTCGAGCGCGTCGGCAACAGGAGAATACTGCAAAAACTCTACGACACGCGAAGTGCCCTGGTGCATGGCGGAACTGCTAAAGACGCTCAGCAAGAAGGTGTCGAAGCTGCGGTGAAGATTTGTGCGCGAGTGATTTCGTCAGTAGTTGACTCGGGACATTTACCATCCGACACTGATTGGAACGAATTCGAGCTTCAGGCTCCACAGAGCGTATAGAGTTAATTCGCGAAATGATCTTGTCGTTCCCGCATAATCAATATGTCCGCGCCTTGGGCGGAATGTACTGGATGTCGTTCGACAGCGTGTAATTGTGCACCGGGCGGTAATCGATGGTGGTCTCCGCCGTCTTGCCGTCGAACCAGATGAGGGTGTGCTTCATCCAGTTCTTGTCGTCGCGTTCCGGATAATCCTCGCGCGCATGCGCGCCGCGCGATTCGGTGCGCACTACGGCGCTGTCGATGGTGACGATGGCCTGCGCGATCAGATTGTCGAATTCCAGCGTCTCGCAAAGATCGGTGTTCCAGATCATGCCGCGGTCCGATACCGCAATCTCGGGAATGGCGCGATAAACGTCACGCACGCGCCGCTGCCCGCTTTCGAGCGTTTCGCCGGTGCGGAAGACGGCGGCATCCTCCTGCATCGCGCGCTGCATGCCGGCGCGAAGCTGCGCGGTCGGCGTCTTGCCCTTCGCGTTGCGGAAGCGGTCGAGGCGCGCGAGCGACTCCTCGCCCGCGTCCTTCCTGAGGTCCGCGTGGTTCTCGCCGCTCGCGATTCCTTCGGCCGCGCGCGCCCCCGCCGCCTTGCCGAACACCACGAGATCGCACAGCGAATTGGAGCCCAGCCGGTTTGCTCCGTGTACGGAGACGCAGGCGGCCTCCCCGATGGCGAACAGGTTCGGCACGATCCTGTCGGGGTTGCCGTCCATGAGAGTCAGCACTTCGCCGAAATAATTCGTCGGTATCCCGCCCATATTGTAGTGCACCGTCGGCAGCACCGGAATCGGCTGCTTGGTGACGTCGACGCCCGCGAAGATGCGCGCCGAATCGGTGATGCCGGGAAGCCGCTCGTGGATCACCTTCGGATCGAGATGCGACAGGTTGAGGTAAATGTGGTCCTTCAGCGGACCCACGCCGCGGCCTTCGCGGATCTCGATGGTCATGGAGCGCGACACCACATCGCGCGAGGCCAGGTCCTTGGCGTTGGGCGCATAGCGCTCCATGAAGCGCTCGCCGGCCGAATTGGTGAGATAGCCGCCTTCGCCGCGCGAGCCTTCGGTGATCAGCACGCCCGCGCCATAGATGCCGGTTGGATGGAACTGGACGAACTCCATGTCCTGCAGCGGAAGACCCGCCCGGAGCACCATCGCGTTGCCGTCGCCGGTGCAGGTATGGGCCGACGTGCAGGAGAAATAGGCCCGGCCATAGCCGCCGGTCGCCAGGATCGTGCGATGCGCGCGGAAGCGGTGGATGGTGCCGTCGTCGAGCTTCCAGGCCATCACGCCGCGGCAGGCGCCTTCTTCCATGATGAGATCGAGCGCGAAGAACTCAATGAAGAAGTTCACGTCGTATTTCAGCGACTGGCCGTAAAGCGTGTGCAGCATGGCATGGCCGGTGCGGTCGGCCGCGGCACAGGTGCGAAGCGCCTGCCCCTTGCCGAAGTTCAGCGTCATACCGCCGAAGGCGCGCTGGAACAGCCGCCCATCCTCCAGGCGCGAAAACGGCACGCCGTAATGTTCGAGTTCGTAGACGGCCTCGGGCGCGTGGCGGCATAGATATTCGATGGCGTCCTGGTCGCCGAGCCAATCCGAGCCCTTGACCGTGTCGTACATGTGCCAGCGCCAGTCGTCCTCGCTCATATTGCCGAGCGCGGCAGAGATGCCGCCCTGGGCCGCGACCGTATGGCTGCGGGTGGGGAAGACCTTGGTGATGCAGGCGACCTTGAGCCCGAGCCTGGCGGCCTCGAGGGTGGCGCGCAAGCCCGCGCCGCCCGCGCCTACCACGACGATGTCGAAGGTATGATCGATGATGGGGTAAGCGTTCATGTCAATGTCCTGCGAGCGCCATCTTGACCAGCGCGAAAGCCGATGCCGCGCCCACCGCCCAGCAAACGAATTGGTTGAGAATCAGAGCCGCGATCTTCTGGCCTTCTTTGTGGACGTAGTCCTCGATGATGGTCTGCACGCCCAGCGACATATGGTAGGTCGCCGCCAGGATGAAAAGCAGCATCGGAACGGCATTCACCGGCTCGGAGAAATATGTCGCGACCGCGCCCTGTTCGGCGCCGACATAAGCCAGCGCGGAGGCCACGAACCAGATCGCGAGCGGGACAAGGGCGACCGCGGTGACCCGCTGACGCCAGAAATGCTGGGTGCCGGACTTGGCCGAGCCCAGCCCCTCGATCTTCCCGAGCGGCGTGCGGAGGCGCGTCGTCATGTGCCGAGCCCTCCCCGGACCATCAGCCCCAGGATAAAGGCTGCGGCCGCCAGCACCACCGACCCGGCATAGACCAGGGCGGCGGTCAGTTTCGCGGTTTTGACCTTGAAGCCGTAGCCCGTGTCCCAGGCGAGGTGGCGGACGCCGTTCAAGAGATGGAACGACAGCGCCCACAGGAAGCCGAATATGATGACTTCGCCGATCGGGTTCGCAGCCGCCCGCGCGAACAGGGCATAGGCGTCCGGGCCTGAGGCCGCCGCCATCAGCCACCAGGCGAGAAACAGCGTGCCGGTGGCGAGCGCCATGCCGGTTGCGCGATGGGTGATGGAGGCGGCCATGGTGATCGGCCAGCGGTAGATCTGCAGATGAGGCGAGAGTGGCCGCCCAGAGCGCCTTCCGCTGGGCCCTGGGCTTTTGGGGGCATCGGCCATCGATTTTCCTTAAGGAACAAAGGTCGAATTTCGTGTGCGCCGGAGTGTAGGAACGAAGGGGGGCGTGTCAACCGCGCCGATGCCGCGATTTCGCGGTTTTCGCTCAGACGCCGCGCTTCTCCTGCGCACCATGGAAGACGCCGAGAACGACAACCGCGTTATCCTCGGATAGCTCGTAGACGATAATGTAAGGTAGCCCGGTAACGACCCATTCCCTTGTCCCCGGTGAAGTTCCCTGGCGGTCGGCAAGCGGGAAATAACGCAGCATCTCCGTGGCGCGCTTGATTCGCTGGCCAATGCTGCGCGCGGCGCTGGGATTGCGCTCGTGGATGTAACCCTGAATGGCTTGAAGCTGTTTCTGGGCGCGTAGCGTAAAGCGGAGCGCTATCGGCCGAAGCGCTGCCACAGGGTTTCCATCTCTGCGTCCGTAGCGAATTTGCCCTCGCGGGCCTCCTCTTTTGCCAGCTCGACTTCATGGAGCTGGGCGGAGGACAGGTGGAAGCGGTTCCGCTCGGGATCGGCGAAACCGAGGAGGAACTCCGCGGCAATCTCCTGATCCGGCTCAGGGAGGGCCTTCACCTTCTCGATCGCTTCTTCCAGCAGTTTGCTCATGGGCCAAAGATAGCAGCTTCCCTGAAGAATTTGCACGCTCGGGGAATCATCGAATCTTCCGCCACCTTCCGTGTTCCACGCGGTAGTCGCTGGTTTCGCCGGCACGGAATCCCGCTTCCGACCACGCCATGACGCGGATCGAAACCGCGTCCCCATCGACGCGCACCAGATTGTAGCTGTTGTCGTAGCCGCCGCGCGTGCGGGTGGAAATCGCCGTGCCCGCATGCAGCACCAGCACGGAGCGCTCCGGGTCCGTCTCGATGCGCACCGACCCGCTCATCGGCCGGTGGCCGTGTCCGGACAGCAGCAAATGCACGTCCACCTCGGCCAACGCCTTCAGCGCGCGGCCCGACCGTCCGGCAAGCGTGACTTTCCCCTCGACCTCCGGAGAGCCAAGCGGATGATGCGTGACGACCGCTTTGAACACTCCCTGCGGCACCGCCCGGAATACCCGCATTATGTGGTCGACCTGCTCGAACGACACACGCCCGCCCTTGCGCAGCAGCCGTCGCGGCGTGCTCAAGCCCAGCACCGCGATTTCCGCATCGCCGAAGAAATCGTCCTCCGGCCCATGCGGTGCGATATAGCGGTGATAATGCTTCAACGGCCGCCTGAATCGGCGCAGCAGATTGAACAGCGGCAGATCGTGATTGCCCGGCACGACGAGCTTCGGCTGGGGCAGCCGGTCCAGGAACCGGCACGCTTCGGCAAATTCCGCCTGCCGCGCGCGCTGGGTGAAATCGCCGCTGGCGATCACCAGATCGGGGCTCGCCGCGTGCAAACTCTCGACCAGATCGTCCGCTTTGCGGGAATCGTGGTGGCCGAAATGCAAATCCGAAATCTGGGCTATTGTGCGCATGGCATCACGGGATATGGCCTTCGGAAGCGAAAACGCGAAGCGCCTTGGGCCTGATCTCGTAATGGAGTGGCGGGTGCAGCAGTTCCACCTCTCCGTCGAAGGCCGCCAGCAGGCGGCGCTTTCGGGTATGGATGTCCGCGGTCTTTCCTTTCAGCACCATCAGATCGCGCTCGGGGCGGAAGCGCCTGAAGGCCGCTCGCAAGCCGAGCCCGATCAGGCCGGCCAGGGTCTGGGCTTTGGCGATATAGACGGCCAGTTCCGCTCCATCCAGCCGCATGCGCCGGCCCAGCCCCGGCAAAGCGATTTGATATTCGTTGTTGCCGACCAGCACGATTGGGCTCCGGCAGGTTTCGCTCGCTCCTTCCATGCGGACGCGAAAACGGAACAGCGGCAGATGCTTCAGCAATGGAATCGCGGCGGCCAGCATCGCCAGCCATTTCGGCAGGTGCCGCCGTTTCCTCCATCTTTCGCGGGCGCGGACCAGATGGGGATAGAACCCGAGCGAGGAATTGTTGATGAAGACCGTGCCGTTCGCCGCTCCGATATCGACGTCGCGAACGCTCCCCGATGCGATGAGCGCCACGGCCTCGGCCATATCGAGCGGAATCTTCAGATCGCGCGCGAAATGATTGAGCGTGCCCATCGGCACGATTCCGAGCGGGATGCCGGTTCCGGCGAACACGCTCGCCACCGCCCGGATGCTTCCGTCGCCGCCCACGACCGCGATGAGATCAAGCCTGCCCGCACGCAGCTCGGCAAGCGCCTTTTCGGCGGCCGCTCGCAATTCTGAGCCCGAAACTGTCCACATAAGCGGCTGGAATTGCGCGGCCGTAAAGGCGTTGAAGACCGTTTGCTCTATCGCATCGGTCCCTTGCGCCTCCACGGCGCCCGCATGCTCGTTCATGAGCACGCCGATCTTCAGGGGTGGTGTGCCGGACATGCCTCAATGCGGACGCAACGCTTCGCCACGCCCGCGGCCCTGCAGCCAAATTGCTGCCGCCCAGCACAGCGCAGCCCATGCCGCTCCGATGCACCAGCCTGCCAGCACATCGCTCGGATAATGCACGCCAAGATAGATGCGGCTGACGCCGACCGCGAATGTCAGCAGGATCGCAAGCGCCATCACATAGAGCCGCACGCCGAACGTTTCCTGCGTCCGCGCCAGCAATACCCCGAGCGTCAGATAGGCGATCGCCGACATCGTGGCATGGCCGCTCGGAAAGCTCGCACTGAAGACCTGCACTGCGGCCGGGACGATCTCGGGCCGCGGCCGCAGGAACAGGAGCTTCAGCCCGTTCTCCAGCAATACGCCGCCCCCCACCGCAGCCAAAATCCAGCTTGCGGCCGCCCGGCGCCGCTCCAACAATAAATAACCGGCGACGCCGAACAGGACGATGCCAAGCACTGTCATGCTGCCGAGGCTGGTCACGTCGCGGGCGGCTTCCGGGAGCCAGCGTGGGCCAATGGGCACGCTCGGGTTCCCCGGCTGGCGCAAGCCGAGCAATGCGGCCTTGTCGAAGGCAAAGGGCTCCCCTTCCACCACGTCCTGCGCGATGGCGCCGAACACGAACAGGGGAATCGCGATTGCTGCCAAGCCCGCGATGAAGCGGCCTTCGGACCCTGACAATGCCCCTTTATGCGAAACGCGCATCGCGCATCCTTGGAAGCGAAAATTTGCAACACGGACGAGCTTAGGCCCGAGCCTATTGCGTGAGTAGCGCCGGTTTGAGGCAAACGGGGCGCGTTTCGCCTTGTCGCATGAACGCGAATCGCGCACATAGTTTCTCCCAATGGCAAGACCTGTCCGCATTGCACCCTCCATCCTGTCCGCGGATTTCGCGCGGCTCGGCGAAGAGGTGAGGGCGGTGGACGCCGCCGGCGGCGACATCATCCATATCGACGTGATGGACGGGCATTTCGTTCCCAACCTCACCATCGGCCCGGATGTCGTGAAGGCGATCCGGAAATATTCGTCGAAGCCCTTCGATTGCCATCTGATGATCTCCCCCGCCGATCCGTATATCGCCAAGTTCGCGGAATACGGCGCCGACATCATCAGCTTCCATCCCGAAGCGGGGCCTCATCCGCACCGCACGCTGCAGGAGATCCGCAGGCTCGGGAAGAAGGCGGGCTATGTGCTCAATCCGGGCACATCCATCGACGTGCTCGATCCCGTGTTCGATCTCCTCGATCTCATTCTCGTCATGACGGTCAATCCCGGTTTCGGCGGCCAGAAATTCATCGAAAGCCAGGTGAAAAAGATTGCGGCCGTGCGCGCCCTCATCGATGCGTCCAAGCGCGACATCATGCTGGAGGTGGACGGCGGGATTAATCCTGAAACGGCAAGACAGGCCATAGAGGCCGGTGCCGATGTGCTGGTCGCGGGCAACGCGGTGTTCAACAATCCAGACGGCAAGGGTCCCCCCGATTATGCCGGCAACATCGCTCGCCTCCGCTCCTAGGCCGGCCCCGCCAGCGGAAGGCGCTCCGCTTTCGAGCCCGCGCCTTGCGCGCGAGCGCGCGCCGTCGGGATGGGGACTTTGGCCCGAAGCCTTGCGCGCGAGACTGCGCAAGGCCTGGCTGACGGTGGTTCATCGCTTCCGCGCCGGCTGGCTCTACCGGCAAAGCTTCCGCGGGCCGGTTCCGGACCGCATTCTCTTTCATCCCGACGATCCGCGCGCCCGCCGGCTGGAACAGGCCGATGCGCTGATGCGCGGCCGCTTCCGCCTGGGCGGGCAGAGGCTCGACATCCGCGAAGGCTCGATTTTCGACGCCGCGTTGCCGGGGGACGCCTTTGCGGCGGCCCTGCACGGCTTCGAATGGCTGCGGGATCTGGACGGCGCCGGCGAACCGGCCCGCTTGTTCGCAATGCGGCTGACCCAGCATTGGCTGAACCGCCATGGGCGCTATGACCCAATTGCCTGGCGGCCGGAGACCATCGCCGAGCGCTTCCTCAATCTCTTCGCCCATGGGCGATTCTTTCTGCTCAATTCCGATCTCGTCTGGCGCTCGCGCCTGTTCGTTTCGCTGCGCAATCAGGCGATTGTGCTGTCGCGCAGCTTCGAGGAGGCGCCCGATGGGTTGCCGAAGCTGAAGGCGGCTTCGGCCCTTGTGCTGGCGGGCACCTGCCTCGGGGAGCCGCGCCATGTGTCGAGCGGCCTGAAGCGTCTCGCCTCCGAGATCGGGCGGCAGATACTTCCCGATGGGGGGCATGTCGCGCGCGCGCCGGAAACGCTGCTCGAAGCCTATCGTGTGCTCGCCATGGTTCAGCAGGGGCTCGATTTCGCGCATGCCGGCGTGAGCCGGCCCTTGCGGGGCGCGCTCGACCGCATGGCGCCGATGCTGCGTTTCTTCCGCATGGGCGATGGCGCGCTTTGCATGTTCCATGGCGGCGGCGAGGGCGACGCGCAGGCGCTGAAGACGCTGCTCGAACGCGACGAAACGCTCGGCCGCCCTTTGGGGCATGCGCCCTATAGCGGCTATCAGCGGCTCGCGGCGGGACGAGCGCTCGTGCTGTTCGATGTCGCACCGCCGCCGGCGGGCGTCCTTTCCACCGCCGCGCACGCGGGATGCCTCGCTTTCGAGATGAGTTCCGGTGCGCACCGCCTGATTGTGAATTGCGGATTCGCGGCAGGCGAATCCGGCCTTTGGGCGAGCGCGCTTCGCGGTACGGCCGCGCATTCGACACTGACAATCGGGGAAACCTCATCGGCCGCGATTCTCGGCGGCCGCTATGGGCGGCTCTTGGGCCCGCGCCTGATCGAGGGGCCGGTCCGTGTCCAAACCGGACGGACCGAGGGCCGCGAAGGCATCGCGGCGGTCGCCAATCATGACGGTTATCTCGCGCCCTTCGGCATCTTGCATGAGCGCCGGCTGATGCTTTCTCCGCGTGGCTCCTCGCTCACCGGCGCCGACCGGCTGTTTCCTGAAGGCCCGCAACGAAGCGGCCGCAAGCCGCCAAGAATTCCTTTCGCCATCCGCTTCCATATCCATCCCGATGTCCGCGTGTCGCTGAGCCAGGATGGGGGCTCGGTGGTCCTGAAACTGCCCAATGGCGAAGGCTGGCGCTTCCGCTCTGGCGGCATACCGCTCGCGCTCGAGGAAAGCGTCTATTTCGGCGGCGGATCTCCCAGGCGCGCCGAGCAGATCGTGGTTCATTGCGAATGGCGGGGTGAGGCTGTCGAATGCGCCTGGCTGTTCGAACAGCTCGGATGACGGGGCGTTGCCGGTGAGTAGCTTGACCGATTTCAACCGCTGGCGGGACCTCGCGCAGACTTTCCTGGACCGCGCCATCGCTCAACTCGAATCCCCGGATTTCCTGATTCAGCTGGCGACGATCATGGCCACGGGCCTTTTGGCGCTGTGGCTTGCCGTGGCAGCGCGCCGCCTGCTCGGGCGCTTGTCGCATCCGTCCTGGCAATGGCTCTCCGGTCTCACCTATATGGCGAGCGACGTCGCCGCTTCCGTCCTGTGGCTGCTGCTGTTGTGGACCGCCAGGGAAGCCGAGAGGGGAGCCGGCTTGCCCGTGGGCGTGGCCAGCGCGGCGGTTTCGCTTCTCGCCGCCTGGGTGGTGATTCGCCTCCTCTCCCATGTGGTGCGGCATCCGTTCCTGTCGGGCGCCATCTTCGTCACCGCCTATGCAATCGCCGCGCTCGACATTCTGGGCCTGCTCGCGCCGATTGAAGCGGAGCTGAACCGGATTGCAATCCCCTATGGCAATGCCCGCATCACGGCCCTGAACATCATCCGCGCGGTGATCGTGCTGGCGGCGCTGCTGTGGCTCGCGACCCGGCTCCGCGGCTTTTTGGAGCGGCGTATCTCCCAATCGCGGAACCTGACGCCGTCGCTTCAGGCGATGCTGGTTCAGGTGGTGAAGCTCGGACTTCCGGTCATCGCGTTTCTCGCAGCACTGCCTGTCGTCGGACTGAACCTCACGGCGGTGACCGTTTTCGGCGGCGCCTTCGCGGTCGGGGCGGGTCTTGGTCTGCAGAGGGCCGTCGCCAATCTCTTCAGCGGTTTTCTGCTCCTCAGCGGCGGATCGGTTCGCCCCGGTGACGTGATCGCGGTCAAGGATGTGGCGGGCGCCAAGACCTATGGCCGCGTCACCTCGGTCGGAGCGATCTTCGTTACGGTTCGCAACCGCGACGGCATAGAGGTGCTGGTCCCCAACGACAGCCTGGTGAGCAATGGGGTCGAGAATTGGACGCGCGACGACCAGAACATCCGTGTGAAGGTCCCGTTCGTGGTGGGGCACGGGTCCGACGTGCGCAAGGTCGCCGCTCTTGCGGTGCAAGCGGCCGGCTCCCTGCCGCGCATCCTCCAATCGCCCCAGCCCGTCTGTTTTCTGACGGGCTACACCGAACTTGCGCTCAATTTCGAGCTGCGCTTCTGGATTTCCGATCCAATGAACGGCATTTCCAACATCAAAGGAGAATGCCTGCTCCAGATCGTCGAGTCCGTGCGCGCCGCGGGAATCCGGATGCCGTTCTCGCCCGCTCCCGCATGATGCAATCGCCCGCGCGATGCAGTATGCGAAGACCCCATGAACGCTGTGCTTGACTGGCTTTCGCGCGTCACCGGCACGTCCGGCTCGAAGGGCGCGTCATTCCCGCGCACCTGCAATGTGTGCGGCTACCGTGGCCGCTTCCAGGCGGCGGGACGGCCGCGCCGCATCGATGCGCGCTGTCCGAAATGCGGTTCGGCCGAGCGCTACCGGCTGTTGGCGCTCTGGCTCGACCGGCATGGCGCGTTCCTCAAGACCGCAAGCGTTCTGCATTTCGCGCCCGAGGCGGGCCTGGCTTCCATGCTGAAGACCCGCGTCGGACGCTATGAATCGGCCGACATCCTTCCCGGCCGCGCGGACCGCGTGCTGAACATCGAGGCCATCGCGATGCCGGATGCGAGCTATGACTGCGTGGTTGCTTCGCATGTGCTCGAACATGTCGATGACGCCAAGGCGCTCGCCGAAATATCCCGCGTGCTGAAGCCGGGCGGGGTGGCGCTCATCATGCTGCCCGTCATCGAAGGCTGGGCTGTGACCTACGAGAACCCCAAGCTGACGTCGCCGCAAGAGAGGAAGCGCCATTACGGTCAATCCGATCATGTGCGCTGGTATGGCGCCGATGTCCGGATGCGCATCCGTGCGGCAGGTTTTGGGCTCGACGAATTCACCGCCCAAGGCGAGGATGTGCTGACCTATGCGCTGCAACGCGGCGAGAAGGTCTTCATCGCGACGAAGCCGGGCTGACTTCGCTGTTTGAGACGGGGCAAGAACGAACATGAGCACATTCGCCGAAGACATCTTCACCGAACCATCGGACGTCGACGTCGATACGCTCAAGAATCTCGGGCCCTTGAGGCCGCTGGCGGGAATCTGGTCGGGAACGCGCGGGCTCGACATCAATCCGAAGGCGGCAGGTCCGCTGCGACAGGTCTTCATCGACCACATCGAGCTGCAGCCGATCGATCCGCAGGCCAACGGACCGCAATTGTTTTACGGCCTCCGCTACCATCAGCATATCGTCAAGCCCGGAGAGGTTGAGACCTATCACGATCAGATCGGCTATTGGCTGTGGGAGCCCGCGACCGAAACCGTGATCCAGACTCTCGCGATACCGCGCGCGCAGATCGCCATGGCCGTGGGGAAAGCATCGCCGGGGGCGACGGAATTCGAATTGGCCGCCACAAGGGGCTCCGAAACCTACGGCATCTGCTCGACCCCGTTTCTCGAATATGCATTCCGCACGCTTGAATATCGCATCAAGGTGACGATCAACCCCGACGATACGTGGTCGTATTTCGAGGACACCGTGCTGATGGTTCGCGGCCAGAGCGAACCGTTTCATCACACCGACCGCAGCCTGCTCACCAGGATCGGAGAACCGACTCCCAATCCGCTGGCGCGGCAATAGCAGAACCGCCTGTCCCCGCCGCCCGGAAACGCGCGCAAGAGGCGATTGTTATAGAACTGTTGTAAATCGCGAACGGCCTCTCTCCAGAACCGAACTTGGGCGGCAGCGTTTGCGCGGTCCGCCGATGAGCGATATGCTTTGCGCGGGGGAAATTACGCGCCGCTTCAACGCTCCTCGCGGAGGTGCATCGTGGACCGCAAAGCGCCCAAATCTTCCCGTCCTCTGCGCATTCATGAATGGGCAACGCATGTGCCCAAGGTAAAAGTCACCCGGCTCAAGGCGCAAGCGGATGTGGCGCTTGATCGTCTTGTGGTTGCGCCCGGTCAGTCGGTTCGGGTGAAGACCGACCGTGAAACGGGAATGGTTTCCCTTATCGCCCGCACCAGCGAAATCGGGGTGCACCGGTTTCCCCCGTCCATCCGTACCGTGAAGGTCCCGACTTCCGCCATGAAGAAGAAGGAAGCCCTCGCCGAGCACGAAGGATTTCGGCCGCTGCATCTGCCGCTGGCGCAATTTCCCAAGACGCTGCCCAGGGAATTGCGCCGTCCGCCGCGGTTCGGCCAGAAGGCGCTCCGCGGGCGCAGCCTTGCCACCAATATCTTCGGCACGGACGACCGCTACACGTTCTCGGACACCTCGTTTCCCTGGTGCACGTGCGGCCGCGTCGATACCGCCGCGGGATGGGGTTCCGGAGTCATGGTGGGTCCTCGTCATATGATGACGGCAAGCCACGTCGTTCCGTGGGGACCGAACAACACCGCGGGATGGCTGAACTTCACGCCGCTTTATTTCGACGGCAGCGCGCCCTTTGGCGTGGCGTCGGTCCAGACGATCTATTGGTGGAAGCAGAACAATCCGCCTTCGCTCAGCGACAATGACGTGGCCTTCGACTACGTCGTGTGCGTGCTCGACAGCCGGATGGGCAATCTGACGGGGTGGATGGGGTCGCGCGGCTACGATTCGGGCTGGAACGGCGGAAACTATTGGGGCCATGTCGGGTATCCCACCGATCTCGCCGGTGGAAAGCGGCCCGCCTTCATCGGCTACCAGTCGTTCATCGACACCGAAACCGAATCGACCGGCGGCCGCGATTCCTATCTGATCGATCACGACATCGACGTCATTCCCGGCCAATCCGGCGGTCCCTATTTTGGCTGGTGGGCCAACGAGCCCTGGCCGCGGGTCGTGTCCATCCAAAGCGGCCAGCAGCATGGCGGTCCCACCGGCCCCAATGATTGCGGCGGTGGCAATCCGCTATCCGATCTCATCAATTACGCGCTGACGGCGGCGCCCTGATCCGCGCATGTGCGCGACAGGAAGGCATCTTCCTCGCAACAAAAAGGCGAAGGCCGCGTTTCCGCTTCGGACATCCACGAAATTTCAATCGCCGGGAATGTATATGCGGTTTGTCAGGTCACTCTCGTCGAGAAGAACCGTCA
The DNA here is from genome assembly GCA_964494505.1 of uncultured Bordetella sp. GTDB lineage: Bacteria > Pseudomonadota > Alphaproteobacteria > Micropepsales > Micropepsaceae > CAIYRG01. The sequence goes on along the minus strand of CAZBRO010000040.1, from coordinate 12,347 downwards.
TGCGCTCGTTCATCCTTGCCGCGGCCACGACGGCCGCACTCCTCGCCACTCCCGCGGCCATCGCCGCACCCACCTGCCAGAATGGAAACGGCCAGACCGTCCGCTGCGGGACGCCCGGCGCGATGCCCTTGGGCTGGACCCTCTCGCCCGAGGAGCGTTTGGCGCGTCAAATTGCAGGACCCAAGGAGCCGACCACGAATGAGCTTCTGGAAGTGATCTGCGTCCTAGGCGTGTTTTTCGCCTGGATGGCGCTATTGCCCGATTTCGACGGCCGTTGGGACAAGCAAGGTCCCGACGACGAGACGTGACGGGCTTGCGGCGAGGCCCGAGCCACTCTGAGGCAGAATAAGGCAAGCCTCTGTAATAAAACCTTTTTTCAGCCACATACGGCCCCTTTCCATTCACGGGAGGTTCAGGGCCCGCGACTTACATTCGCGGCACGCATGGCGCCGTTAGGGGGAGGCGTCGAATCAAAAGGAGAGTGCCATGAGAATCTTTGCAGCAGGCTTGGCCGGAGCCTTGGCTTTGGCCGCCGCGAGCTTCGGGACGGCGGCACCCGCGAATGCAGCGGTTGCGTTCGGTTTTTCGGCTCCGGGTTATTACGGAGACCCCTACTATAGCTGCGATCCCTACGACCGCTATTACGATCCGTATTACTGCGCTCCGGCGCCCTATTACGGCTATGGCGGCTATTACGGCCCATCGGTTGGCTTCTATGGTTACGGCCCCGGCTACTACGGCGGCGGGTATCGCGGTGGGTTCCGCGGCGGCGACCGCGGCGGTTTCCATGGCGGTGGCGGTGGCTTCCATGGCGGCGGCGGCGGGGGATTCCATGGCGGTGGCGGCGGTGGATTCCATGGCGGCGGCGGCGGCGGCGGTGGAGCCCGCGGCGGCGGCCACGGCGACCATCACTGATCGGGGTTGAGCCGGATTGCTCTTACGGCGCGCATGAGAGGACGTGGTGCGCCACGTCCTCCGGCGCTTCCAAGGCGCGAAGAATTGCGCTCCCGTTGAACCTCCCCTTACGATGGCACAGGGTGAGGGGGCGACACCAACATGGCGGGCGCGACTGTCGAAGGACACTGTCTTTGCGGCGACATCGTTTTCGAATGCGATGCCAATCCGAAATGGACCGTGCATTGCCATTGCGAAACCTGCCGCCGCGCCAATTCGGCGCCGGTCACGACATGGAGCTGCGTGCCGCTGCAGTCTTTCCGCTTCAAGCAGGGGACCCCGCGCTATTTTAATTCGTCGCCCGGCGTGAGGCGCGGCTTTTGCGGCAATTGCGGCTCGCCCTTGGTCTATCAGAACGAACGGTGGCCCGGCGAGATTCATTACTGCGCCGTTGCACTCGCCGACTCGTCGCAGGTGACGCCTGGGCGGCACGTCTTCGTCGCCGAACAATTGCCCTGGTTCGAGACCGCTGACGATTTACCGCGCTTTGCCGCGACCAGCGTCGGCGGCACGCAGCCGGTCCGCCACGGAGCAAAGCCGAAATGATCGCTTCGGCGCGCTACTCCGAGGGCTGAACGATTGCCGCCGCCGATGCCTCTTCGCCTGCGGTTTGCGGTTGGCGCCGCTTCCACCACACCGTCAGCCCGGTGATCGCGAACGCCAGCGGCAAAAACCCCGAGACGAAAACGAGCACCGCGTAGAACCATCCGAGGCCGACGCCGAAATGCAGCAAATGCTGCCAATTCAGCGCCTGGTCGCGCAGGGCGTAATTGCGCGGATCGTCGATATAGCTGATCTCGCCCGATTTCCCGTCCAGCACCACGATCACGCGCGGATCGGTCGGGCTCAACCCTTGCGGTTCGAGCTCCACGGTGTAGCCCGGTTCTTCACCGGGCAGTTCCACGCTCATGGCCTTCGCATTCGTAACGGCGGATTCCGCCGATGCGATGGCCTGTTCCGGCCCGATCTCGCCGGTAAATCTTTTGTAGGAGGGAAGCGGATCGGTGGTTACGTCCTCGCCTGGAAAATGACGCTTCACGAACGGACCGATCTTCTGCGGAAAGGTCAGATAGATGCCGCTGGTGGCGACCGCGATGAGGAGAACGAGGCTCCAGATGCCGATCGTGCGGTGCAGATCCAAATGAAGCGCCAGCCCCCGCGCTCCCTTGCGGACGGAAAAGGCACGGCCCCATTGCCCCTTTCGCGGCCACCACAGGATGAGGCCGGAAAGCGCCATGAAAATCATCGCCACGCCGTTCCAACCCACGAAAGGAAGCCCGATGGGCGGGGGCATCGCCAGGAATGCGTGGATGGTGATGAAGACCGCCAGAACGGGTCCGCGCTCCACGACCTCCTCGCTGCCGAGCACCTTGAGCGATACCGGGTCGACATAGATGTCGAGATCGTTCTTTCCCTCCTCGCGCGGGGAAAAGCGGACGGTCGCAGGCGCGCCGGCCGCTCGCGGGAGATCGACGCGCTTGGCTTTGGTGCCTGCGGGTGCTGCCTTCTGCGCCGCCGAAACGAGGTCCGGAATGGGCTTTCTCTCGCCCGCAGACGCGCCCGGAAGCGAATGGGCCAGAATCTCGCGCTGAAGCAGAAGCGCGCTTCCGGAAAGCCCGATAAGCACCATCGGGAGACACAGAACAATCGCAAGCCAGAGATGGACCTTCAGCAGGCCCTTGCGAAACGAGCGCCACATCATCGGCTCGATGGTTCTCCGGAGGTTGGACGGCGTGCAAAGGGAAGGCTTATGCTAAGTTTCCCGCATCTGCCAGCCTTCGAGGGGACATCATGACCTCCCGTTTCGCTCTGTCCGGCGCTTTGGCTTGCGTTTCCGCCGCGCTTGTCTGGCCGGCGCTCGGGGCGGGCGCGGACAGTGCCCCGATCCAACTCGCTCCCGACGTGGCGACCGCCTGGCAGGTGAACCATGCCGATGGCGACGATTACATCGCGCCCCAATCGGGCCCCAAGCCCGTCACCTATGACCCGGTTCATCCTTTCGTGCCGACCGATCCGAACGGCGTACAGCAGCCGACCTATCGCGTCGCCGATGTGAACAATCCCATCCTCAAGCCCTGGGCCGCCGAGCAGATGAAAAAGGCCAATGCCGAGGTGCTTGGCGGAAAGGTCCCGTTCGTCCCGCGCGAGCGCTGCTGGCCCGCGGGCACGCCGGCCTATGTGCTGGAGCCCCCCTTCAACATCACGGTGTTCGTCCAGACGGCGAAGGAAATCCTCATTGTCCATCAACAGGATGCGCAGGTCCGCCGCATCTGGCTGAACGTGCCCCATTCGCCGCATCCCAAGCCCTCCTGGACGGGCGAATCGGTCGGCCATTACGAAGGCGACGAGCTCGTGGTCGATACCATCGGGTTGAACGACAAGACCTTCGTCGACAATTACCGCACGCCCCACACGGCGGCGATGCATGTCGTGGAGCGGTTCAAGCTGATAAATGGCGGCAAGACGCTTGAGGACAGAATCACCGTGGACGATTCCGGCGCGTTCACCACCGCCTGGACCGGCATCCAGCGCTGGAACCGCACCAATCGCGGGCCGATCGAGGAAATCAGTTGTGCCGAGAACAACGAGAATTTCTACAATTACGACGTGAAGCCCATCCCCACCGCCGCCAAGCCCGATTTCTGAGTGCCCGTCTACGAACAGCCCTTCGCGTCGGCGAAGTCGCGCTGGATGCGGTAGCGATTCGCGATCACCTTGGCGGCCAGCTTGGAGGGCTCCGTCACGAATGGGAGCATCTGCGTGGGGGCCGCGACGCCGTTGTTGGCGGCTCCCGTCATCATTGCAGCCGTTTGTTGCTTCAAAGTCGGATTCTGAATCTGATTCCAGGCGGCGACCGCATTGTCTGCGTACACTGCTTGGGGACGCGCGGTCTCTCTCCACTGTTGGGCCAGGTTCGCGAATTTCGGCAAATAGGTCTCGGCCAGTGCCGCATGCTTCGGAACATAGGACAGCGCCAGATCGCGCACGGCGATACCGGAAGGTCCAGTCCCTTCGCCGCACTTCTTCAATTTGTCGCGGTCCTTGAACTCCTGCCCGCCGAGGGCGGCGTCTGCCTGTCTCCATTGGTCGAGGAGCTGACCGCTGGCGGTCAGCAGGGTTCCGAGCTTCATCTGTGCCGCCGCCGTGCCGGGATACATGCCGACCTGCTTCAACAGGATCTGGTCATGATCGGAAACGGCCGTCGGGGTTGCCGCCGGCATGTACGCACGGGCCATTTGCTGGGCGAGCGCCATCTGCTGCGCGGGCGTCATGTTGTCCAGCTCCGCCTGACCTTCGGGCGTGGCAAAGCGCTCGGCCATCGCATTGACGTTGGCGACCGCTTGCGTGCTTGGCACATTCGCTTGGGCCGCACGTATATTCCGCTCCGGCACGGAGAGGGCGGGACCTTCCGTGAGCTCGCCATTGTTGTCGACCCATTGCGCATAGGCTTGCTCGACATTGGCCGGCACACCCGGCACCTGATCGAGAAGCGTCCGATAGCTTACCGGGGCCGGGGCGGCGCCCATCAGCAGGGGCGCCAATATCGCACTCAATGCCATGAAATATCGGCGCATGAAGCCCTCCACGCTCAGTCGGAGGCTCACTTTATCGCGCCGGGAATTGTCGCCTTTGATCAGGGTCAATGGCGCAGCGTGCGGCTACGCGGCCCCGAATCGGGGACGAACGCCCTGCCCCAACATTGTCAGGCGGGAACCTGCTTGCTATTGCTCGTTCCACCGACATCCCGCCAAGGCATTCCCCGAAAATGGTTCAGCTCCGATTGCCCAAAGAGTCCCGGGTCACCCCCGGCAAGACCTGGCCGATTGCCAAACGCGCCGACGGCAAGCCCACCAAGCGGTCCAAGCGCCTGCGCATCTACCGCTACGATCCGGAAGGCAAGGACAATCCCCGCCTCGACAGCTATTCCATCGACACCGAGGATTGCGGGCCGATGGTGCTGGACGCCCTCATCAAGCTCAAGAACGAGGTCGATCCGACGCTGACCTTCCGCCGCTCCTGCCGCGAAGGCGTGTGCGGCTCCTGCGCGATGAACATCGGGGGCTCCAACACGCTCGCCTGCACCAAGGCGATGTCGGACATTTCCGGCAGTATCAGCGTCTATCCGCTGCCCCATATGCCGGTGGTGAAGGATCTGGTGCCCGACCTGACCGGCTTTTACGCGCAATACGCCTCTATCGGGCCGCATCTGAAGACCAAATCGGCGACGCCGGCCAAGGAGCATCTGCAATCCCCCGAGGAACGCGCGAAGCTGGACGGGCTTTACGAGTGCATCCTCTGCGCCTGCTGTTCGACGTCGTGCCCGTCCTATTGGTGGAATCCGGAGCGGTTCTTAGGTCCTGCCGCGCTGCTGCAGGCCTATCGCTGGCTTGCCGATTCCCGCGACGAATTCACTGGCGAGCGGCTCGATTATCTCGAAGACCCGTTCCGGCTTTATCGCTGCCACACCATCATGAATTGCGCGACTGTGTGCCCCAAAGGGCTGAACCCGTCCGAGGCCATCGCCGAAATCAAGCAGATGATGGTGAAAAGGACGGTTTAGCTACGGAATCGGCCGGTACACCAACGCAATGACCTTACCGTCCGGGCCGAGCGCGATCCGCCATTCGGTGTTGCCGTTCGCGAACAGCACCTCGTAGATATCGGCGCCGTTCGGCCCCACGCCTTTGAACGCGACCGCTTGCACAGCTCCGAGCCGTGTCAGATCGGCCATTACTCGCGGAAGCTGCTGAAGCGTAACGGCCGCCAAACCCGGACTCAGCCTGTCGTAATCGGGCACCCCGCGCGCATCTTCCGAGATGATCCGGCGGAGGGCCGGTTCGCTTCCCGGCGTCGCGGTCTGGTTTTTCACCTTGTCGGCAAGCGCCTGTTCAAGCTGGGCGACTTCAGCGTCGCCGATGCGCGGGGCCTGCTGGTCGCGGCCGTTCTGATGCAGCACGAGCCCGCTGACGCTATCTTTGCCGTCCGCAACGAAGCTGATCCTCGCATCCACGACCTTGTAGAAGAACTCCTTCTCGCTCGTCGCGAAGATTTCCAGCCGCTGCTGGCCGGTCGCCTGCGCGAACAGACGATTGCCCTCGCGCGTCACTTTCACGATGAACGCCGGCGTCAACTCATACGCACCCACATAGCGCTGCAGCACGTCGGGCGAGAGGCTCGCCTCCGCCGATTGCGTGACCGCAGCGAGATAGATCCCTGCAAGATCGCTCTCCATTTTCTCGACCGGCGAGGGGATGAGATTCGCGAGCACCACGATGGTAAGCTTGTCGTCGGGATAGCGGCTCAAAATCGAGCGGAAGCCGTTGATCCCGCCATTGTGCCAGATGCGCTTGTGTCCGAACTTCTCGTCGATCACCCAGCCGAAACCGTATTTGTTGCCGTAATCGGTGAACATCCGACTCAGCGATTCCGGTTTCAGCGGCTTGGCCGCATACAGCGCCTGATCCCAGGTCAGAAGATCGTCCACCGTCGAATAGAGCGACCCCGCCGCATAAGGGAGACTCATATCGACGAACGGGGCGTTGACGAATCCGCCCTTGTCAGGCTGATAACCTTCGGCCCGGTGCGGAATGATTTTCGCAGTCGAATCATAGCCTGAATCTTTCATTCCCAGCGGGTCGAAAATGTGCTTTTGCACATAGTCCGCGTAGGTCTCACCCGACGCTTTTTCGATGATGTAGCCGAGAACGATATAACCCGAATTGTCGTAGGCGAATTTCGAGCCGGGCTCGAATTGCAGCGGCTTGTCGCGCGTCAGCTTGATGATTTCTTCGGGCGTCCTCGGGAGGCGGGCTTCCTTCTCGAAGAAATTCGGCACGTCCGTGTAGCTGGGGATTCCGGAGGTATGCGTGAGCAAGTGCTTGATGGTGATCTTGTCCCAGGCCTTGGGCGCGTCGCTGTAGTATTTCGAGACCGGATCGTCCACGTTGAGCTTGCCGGATTCCGCCAATTGCAGGATGGCGGTCGCGGTGAATTGCTTGGTGATGGATCCGATGCGGAATTTCGTGTCGCGCGCGTTCGGAACGTCCAACTCGCGATTGGCGGCGCCGTACGACTCAACGAAGACGGGCTTGCCGTCCTTGGCGATCAGAACCGTTCCGCTGAAAATATTCGCATCGGCATAGGCCTGGATGGCCGCCTTTGCGCGCGTTGCCAAGGGCGCTGCCGCGAACGCAACATCGGCTGCGAATACCGCGACAAGCACGAACAGGAACGAAGCGAACCTCGCCATCCCATTTCCCCGCAAAAAGGAACGCTTCAGCTTAGCATTTCCCGGTGAGCACCGCAGGCCCTGGACTGCCGGCAACTCAATTCAGACCGATGCTGAGCTTGCGCCCAACCGCTTCAGCATATTTTACGAGCGACGTGGTCGAAGGCAAAGTGCGCCCGCTTTCCATGCGCGCGACAGCGGATTGGGATGTCCCCATACGCCGGGCGACCTCCCCCTGGGTTAACTTCGCTGCCGTTCGTGCCGCAATGAGCGTGCGCGCAACCGCAAATTCCGGCGCCAGTTTTTCGTATTCCGCGCGGATGCCGGGCTTCTTCAACGCCTTGCGCTTGTAGGCTTCGAAGCTTCTCATTGTTTGATCTCCTTCAGTCGATCCAGAGCGATCTGAATTTCACGATCGGGTGTCTTCTGCGTCTTTTTGATGAACGCGCGCAGCAGCACGACCCGTTGACCAATTGCCGTCGCATAGATGACTCGACCGATGCCGTTACGCCCGCTGACGCGAATTTCCCAAAGTTTGCCGGTCAGATGTTTGACATGCGGTTCTCGCAAACCTGCAAGTCCGAAGCCTTCGATCAATTCCACGATGCGGATGAGACGAGCCTGCATGTCTTCGGGAAGATCGTGGACTTCGCGTTCGACTATCGCATTGAGAAATTTGGCCGACCAAGCCATCAGCCTGATATATCAAAATTGATATGGAAGTCAACGCCGGCCTAGTTCGTATGCGGCTTCTGCAGTGCCACCGTGAACCCCGCCACAGGCACGCTCGATTCATAGCGCAGCACGCAATCCATCGTGTCCACGAAGATGAGCCCTGCCTTCTCCGCTTCGCCGCGCAAATAGGACTGGCTGTGCCGGAAGCGGTGCATCGGCGTCTGCTCCCATCCTTCGCCCTCTTTGCTTTCGACCGCAAAGATATAGAACCCCTCCGGGTCCAGCCGCTTGGCCACCCCCGACAGCGTGGGCCACAGATCGCCGATATAGATCATGGTGTCGGCCGCGAGCATCAGATCGTATTTCCTCCCCGGCGCGTGCAACTGGATTTCGAGATCGCCAACGATCAGATCGTTGTAGATCGCGCGCGCGCGCGAGGCCTCGATCATCTTGGGCGAAAGATCGATCCCATCGAGCTGCCCGCCCTCGGCCAGATCCTTGAACGCCTCGCCCACCAGCCCCGTGCCGCAGCCGAGATCGAGAATCCGCCAGCCTGTCTTTCCGGCGGGCAGGACACGGCCGGCCAGCGTGCGCAGATGCAGATGCGCGCGATAGCCCAGCGCCTGCAGCATGGTGCGGTCGTATTGCGGCGCGAAATTGTCGAACAGATTGCGCATATAGCCCGGCGGACAGCGCGGCGTGCGCTTCAGCTCGAACAGCGCGTTTTCGCGATTCTCCATCGCCTGTGGCAGATAGGGCACCAGCGCCAGCGCGCGGTCATAGCTTTGGATCGCCTCTTCCAGGCGCTGCATCTGGGCCAGCGCATTGCCGCGATTGTTCCAACTGATGGCGTGCGCAGGATTGAGCGTCAGCACCCGGTCGAAATCGGCAATCGCCTCGGCTGTGCGGTTCAGCTGGAGCAGCAGCGTGGCGCGGCTCGACAGCGCTTCGGCGAAATCGGGCTTCAGCGACAGCGACCGGTCGAAGCAGGCCATTGCTTCGTCATGGCGCTTCAACTGCTGCAGCACGAGCCCGCGCGCGCACCAGCCTTCGACGAAATCGGGATTGAGGCGCATCGCGTTGCCGAGAAGGGCCTGCGCATCTTCGAGCTGACCGGCCTGAACGCAGATGATCCCGAGCGAATAGAAGGCCTCGAAGTTCATCGGATCGGCGAGCAGGATCTGCTGATAGAGGTCGGCCGCTTCCCGCAGCCTGCCGGTCTGCTGCAGCGCTACTGCGCGTTTCAAGAGCGTGTCGTCGGTCATGGCGTGCGGTTCATGAATGGCCGGCGCTATTTCTGTACGGCGACCGTGAAGCCCGCGACCGGCGTGCCGGTTTCGAACCGAAGCGTCGAGGGCGCGATGTGGACAAAGCGCAAGCCCGCTTCCTCCGCCTTCTGGCGCAGATAGGCTTCGCTGTGGCGGAAGCGGCGCTTGGGCGTTTCCTCGTAGCCTTCGCCGTGCTTGGCTTCGAGCGAGAAGATGAACTGGCCGCCGGGCTTCAGCCGCCTGGCGATGCCGGCAAACAGGTTCGAGAGGTCGCTGATGTAGATCATGGTGTCGGCGGTGACGAGCAGGTCGTAGGTCTCGTCCGCTTCGTGCAGGAACGGTTCGAGGTCGGAAAGAACGAGATTGTCGTAGATGCCGCGCGCCTTCGCCTCTTCGATCATGCGCGGCGCGAAATCGATTCCGTCGAGCCTTCCCCCAGCCGCCCAATCGCGAAACTGGCCGCCGACGAGCCCCGTGCCGCAGCCGAGATCGGCAATGCTCAAGCCCGAGCGCGCGCCCTGCCAGACCGTCTCGGCAAGCTCGCGCACCTGCAGATGCCCGCGATAGTTCAAATTGTTCAGCATCGACTGTTCGAATTCGGGCGCGCATTCGTCGAACAGATGCCGCACGCCTTCGCGCAGCGTCGTGGCGCGATAGGCCAGGGCCTCGGGATAATCGGGCTTGAGCGTGAGCGCTTCGTCGAAGGCGGCCAGCGCATTCACCCAGCGCTGGCGCTTCATCCATTCCACGCCTTGGGCGCAAAGGACTTCGGCAAAGCCCGGTCCCTCCCGGTTCAGTTCGCCCAGCGCATAGAGTCGGTTTTGACGGGCTTCCGGAAAGTCCGGGAACACCGAGAGCGCCTTGTCATAGCTCTCCACCGCCTCGCGGAAACGGCCGAGCCCAAGCAGCGCATTGCCGCGGTTGTTCCAGCTGAGCGCATTGTCGGGCGCGAGCGCCAGCACGCGGTCGAGTTCCTCCAGCCCCTCCCGATGACGGCCGAGGTCCAGTAGCGTCGTGGCGCGGTTGATCAGCCCTTCCAGGAAATCTGGCTTCAGCGTCAGCGCCCGATCGAAGCATTGGAGGGCCTCCTCCGCGCGCTTCTGCTTCACCAGGACGATGCCGAGGAGGCACCATGCGTTGACGAAGTTGGGATCGATGGACACCGCCGCCCCGAACGCTTTTTCGGCCTCGCCATATTGGGTGGCCTGGAAGTAGATCATCCCCAATTCGTACAGGGCCTGCAGATGGGCAGGCTGGGCCGCCAAAAGCTCGTGATAGAGCCTCACGGCCTCATAGAGCTGGCCGGTTTGCGCGGCGGTTTGGGCGGATTGGAGCAGCATCTCGGACATGGCGCGGAATTTGGCTCAGAATGCGGCCTACCGCCAGCCGTAAATGCCGGAAAATCAAGCGGGATTGAGCCGCTCGCCGGAGCCGCCGCCGCGCACGCGCAAGACCCCCCAGAGAAGTGCGCCGGCAGCCCGGCTGAGCCGCCCGGACGGGTCAAGCCCGGCGGGCTTCGCCACCATCTTCACCAGCTTCTCGATATGGTGGCGGCGGAAGAACGCCATCAGCGTCCGCTGATAGGCCCGCGCATAGAGCGCGCGGCGATAGGGCTTGGTCTCCGCCTCGGCCGGGGAAACATTGGCGCAGTAATAGGCCGCGGCAAGCTCGTCGTCGTCGGATTCGTTCACCCGCGTAAAGGCCACCCAGACCTTCCGCCACAGCGGCAGGTCGGGTTCGGTCTCCCCTTCCAGGATGTCGTAAAACAGCCGGTAATGGCGGAATTCGTCGGCCGCGATGCGGCCTGCGACCTCCTTCAGCACCGGCTCGGCCGAGGCGTCGCGCAGCGCGCTGTAGAGCGATGAGGTGCCGCTTTCCACCACGCAGCGCGCGATCATCTCGCCGCGCCGTGAACCGCGAACGGAACCTTGGCCGCTGACGAAATGGGACGCCTGGTACAGCGCCCGGAACCGCGCGAAGGCACGGCCAAAATCGAACGATGGGTCGGCCATTTCCGCCCAGCGCCCGAGCGCCAGACCGTGCTGGATTTCCTCTTCGCCCCAGCGTTCCAGCCCGCGTATGACGGACGGGGATGCATCGCAATAGACGCGTTTCAAATACGTCACATAATCGGGGGCATTATATTCGACCAGCGAGGCAGCCTTCACCGCCGCGAGCATCGAGGGCTCGACCAGCGCCGAATCGAAGCCGGACCAATCGACATCGTCGAGCGTCCAGCCCGCTTCGTAGACTTTGCCAACGGTCATTTTTGTCCTGCCCGATGCTTGGCGTTTGTCTCTCAACCGGTGCGCAAACAGGCTACATCGAATCGCATAATCCCGCCAAACCGCTCCCGGCAAGGCTCGATTCGGAAGGTGTCACAAAACGCACACGAAAGGCGAGGGGATAACGCGCGGGGAGGGGTCAGAATGCGGCCCGAAGCTGGCGCAGATGGTCGAGCTGCTCGGTCACCCGGGCCCGATCGGCGTCGGATTTGGCCGCGACCAGGTCTTCCTCGGTGTCGCGGATGCGCTGGTCGAGGGCGGCCAGGTCGAAATCGGCCATCGGGATGGCTTCCTCGGCCAGCACCACGACCTTGGCCGCGTCCACCTCCGCAAAGCCGCCGCGTACGAAGAGGCGAAGGCCGGGGGTCTGTCCGCCGGTCACCTCAATGACGCCCGGGCGGAGCGTGGAAATCACCGGGGCATGGCCGGCCATCACGCCCATATATCCCTCGCTGCCCGGAATTGTGACCATGTCCACGTCCTCCGAGAGCAGGAGACGCTCCGGGGACACTAGGTCGAAGTGAATTTTATCAGCCATGAGTTTGCGCGAATGGCGAGTAGCGAATGGCGAATAGTGAAGAAGAATTCTTCATTTCCCGCTGTTCCCGCACCCTATTCGCTACTCCCTATTCTCTTTTCGCCCGATTACGCCGCGTCTGCGGCCATTTTCTGCGCCTTGGCAACCACTTCCTCGATGGCGCCCACCATATAGAAAGCCTGCTCCGGCAGATGGTCGTATTCGCCGTCGACGATCGCCTTGAAGCTGCGGATGGTGTCCTTCAGCTCGACGAACTTGCCCGGCGAATTGGTGAATTGCTCGGCCACGAAGAAGGGCTGTGACAGGAAGCGCTGGATCTTGCGCGCCCGCGCCACGATCAGCTTGTCGTCTTCCGACAGCTCGTCCATGCCGAGAATGGCGATGATGTCCTTCAGCGC
>CAZBRO010000039.1:0-38378 GCA_964494505.1 uncultured Bordetella sp. | reverse complement strand
CAGCCTTGAATCAATTCGGGATTCACGCGTCAAGGAATTTGTCCACGCCGCCTAAGGTCTCACTGGTTATTGTTACTGCTGGTTTTTGGACCATCAGAGGCGGCAGAATCCAGTGAGTCTTTTTGAATCTTACTCAGTATCCGGAATGTATTTGCCTTCCTTCCTTTCGGAATTTTAATGCTTGCAACGATTGACGGGGTTTCCAATGACGGAAGGACAAAAGGGGAGGTTGGGGAGGTTTCCCTATATCGTCTTAGTATTTTTCAAATGAAATCTAGCCCCTATAGGGAAACCTCCCCAACCTCCCCTTTTTGTCGCCCACTCAGTTTAAGGCGCAAGCTTGCGCCTCTTCCATAGCCCTATAGATCGACGCTGAGGCCATGCTGTCAGCGGGTCGCTCAGCCGGACGAAGCTTGAGCCCGATCCAAACAAAGTTGCCGCTTATTCGTTTCTGAATGAAGCCCTTCTGTTTTTCCAATGTCTGCTTTAGCTGAGGCATTGACATGGCTTTCACGCCTAAACCTTGGCAGTAGCTGACATAGGCAACGTGCAATGGCATTGCGCCAACCCGAACCTTTTGGTCTTCCGAGACTTCACAACAATCACGTATGAAGCCGCCGATCAGATCGGAGTCTTCTAAATATTTGTCCGTTGCGGCCTTGACCCGTGACGGGAATGTTCGGAGCCTATCCTTGCGGTACGCCGACAATGCTTTCAGCAACCGGTTGAAGATACCGGAACTTTCCTTGATCAACTCACCCTCTAGAGACGGATCAATCTTGTCCGGTGGAACTTCATAGTCGAACGGAACCACGACCATCCGCCTGCGCAAGGCAAAATCCCCGCCGTCGATAATGGGCAAATGGTTAGTAGTTAGAAAGAAGACACCTGTCGGATCAAATTCGAAAAACTCCTGATTGAGAAATCTAGCCGTCATCTGTTCAGAGCCCGTCAGCCGCTTAATCAAAGGGGCATCAATCCGCGCTCCTCTGGCGAACTCCGACGTAAAGATGGCGCGGGCACCGCGCATTCGGGCAATATCATTCCGAATAGAGCCACCATCCCTTTTGACCAAGGAGTCGGGCTCTACCGTAATCGAATAGTCGCCGAGAACCTTTCGCATGACGTTGATCAAAGTGGTCTTACCGTTGTTACCGCGACCAAGCAGCAAGAACATGATCTGACGGTCGGGCGCGGCCAAAAGGCTGTATGCCAAGGCTTGCAAGAGAAAGTCGCCCGTTTCGTCGTCCAGAATCTCGCTTAGGAACTTGTCAAAGAGAGGGCATTCAGCGTCGGGCTGATACTCGACATTCGCTTGGTGCATCAGGTAATGGCGCGGATCAAATTCAAGCAATTTGCCTTTTTCCAGATCATAGGTTCCGTTCTTTAGATTGAGCAACTCCGGCAGAGCGTCGAATTTTGACAAGGGGCACAACAATTGAGGGTCAGAAGCGGCGAGCTTCGCGACGTGGGCGATTGCCGTTGCCGTCTGGAATCTCTTCGCCAACGCGATCAATCTGTCACCGTCCTCGCGGTCCATTTCCCTGGCTCGTGACCGTGCATCTTGCTCCAATTTCGTCATAAGGGTCTTCACCGCCTCCTGACATGCCAACCCCCTAGGGTCTTCATGCCAACGGCCCTTGGCGTAATAGGCAAAGCCACCCTCTTCCACGCTGGTGAGTTTTCCGGCCACCTCACCCGCGAACTTCTCTGAAAGTTCGCGCTCGGTAAGGGCCAGGATGACGCCTCGGTCATAGCTGACCGCGCTCTGAACCGTGGTGCGAACCTCCTGCTCGCTGAGCGGATTGGTCAACTCAGCATTTATACCGAGGCAAGAAGCCTCAATATGCCGTTCATCGTAACCACGATGCCAAAGACCGATGGCATGAGAGAAGAGGTCAGCATTTCTGGTTCCTTCTTCGAACGTAAGTTGCCGCCGCTTGGAAACATCAAGTTGCAGCGCCGAAACAAGCTGCTTTTCAATGTCGGGGCTGATCTCTGGAAGTTGACCTACAACCTCCCAAAGATTGGCTTCCGACGTGTAAGCAAGCCCAGTTTCCGGATGGATCGACGGCGGCAGAACCACCTGGCCGGATGTCGAGAAGAACTCGACGATCGGCTTCTGGTCGGGCCCGGTCTTGATCTTGAAGCTCTTCGCACCATTGTACTTGAACGCGAGCACGCAGCCTTTCTTGCCGACGCGCCTCCATGGCGACTTGGGAAGGCAGCTTTCGATCAAATCGATGAGATTCTGTTCTACTGCATCGATGTCGATGAAGCAGATGTTGCTACCGGGCCCGGCTGGGAGACCGATGTTGCCATCGGCATATAGCTCAAGCCACAGGGACTTTTGATCTTCGGGGATCTTGACCTGTCCCCAGTTCTGCCATGCGCTGATCGCGGGGCGTTTTTCGTGCTTGATGAGTGGAATGGCTTGCAGGCCAGCGGCCCAATATCGAGGGGCAGACTCTTTGAAGATCAGGCTCATTGGTATTTGAACTCTTTCAGAATGGATGCAAGGCGGTTTGTCCACCAAGGCCGGTGTTCGATTCCACTGAGTCTTTGTGACTTATGTTTCGACCGTCTTGGAGACCACCACGCGCGCCCCGAAGGGCGCGCCGCTGGTCAATGAACTGAGGGACCGGGGTCGGAGGTCGAATTTCTTTCTCGCGATTGCTCCCACGCCTCAACATCTGAAAGGCGATACACAACCCTCCGTCCCACCTTCAAAAAACGACAGCCGGAGCCAACCATTCTCTGTTTTGCGAGCGCTGATTTTGTTATTGACCAACGAGCGGCCAAGTCGGCCGGTGTGAGATGAATGCACGGTGCGGGCGGTGTCGCCGCCGGGCCGAGAGCGCCCGATCTAAAAACTGAGGTTCGTAATGCCACTAAGCGTCTCCTTCGTTGAAGTGAGGCGCGGATGTAGGTCACGGATACCTAGTAATGCCAGGAGGGTTTAGGGTATACTTTCGCACGCAAGGAGGTCAAGTATGAGCCGTGCCGCCCTAGATTGCGCTTCCCAGGATGCTCGTGCGGCCTACAAGGTCTTTGAAACGATCCTCTGGCCGGACGGGGCGGTGTGCCCGCACTGCGGCGCCGACGCGAGCAGCGTTCGCACCCGCCGGGGGTGGTGGCGCTGCTCCGGCTGTCGGAAACAATTTACGATCCTCACCGGCACGCCATTTCAGAGTAGCCACTTGCCTCTGCACAAATGGTTGCAGGCTATTCAGTTGATCGGCTCTGATAGACTTTTCTCTGACCTGACTCGCGTCCCGATGACGCCAAAAACCGCTCTCTCTGTGGCCCGCAAGCTGCGCAAGGCGGTCGCAGACGGCGATGAGGTAGTAGCCCGGCTGAAGATTGGGCTCGATAAATACGGCCCAAAAAACACAACGGCGGAGCAATTAGGGTTGCCTGAGCGGATCAAGCGCCCGGCGCGTCGCCGTGGCCTATAAGGCCCTGGCGCGGCGCACGGCGCGCCTCATGACTCTCCAAACCAGTACTGGAATCTCTCCTCGGTGTGGCTCATGAAATCAAAGCCAACCCCCGAGTATCACGCGATGTCAATACGCCGCCGCATTCACTTATACGGGTACCTCCGCGACATTTGTCCCGATGTGATTGAACTCACCGCTGACACAGTCGCGGAAGCGATCAATGGCTTACAGAAGGTCAAGAGGGGCCTCTTCCAACCCAACGCCATCGAAGGCACGAGGCCCACCATCAAGGTGCTTGGCTTCGATACCGTCGAGTCTCTGACGGCCAAGAGCGACGTGCAGGACCTCCACATCGTCCCGGCGTTCTCGGGCGGCAAGTCCGGGTGGGTATCTATCTTGGTTGGCGCGGTGTTGATCGCTGCAGCGTTTATTCCCGGCGTTGGTGAAGCCATTGCTGGCGCGACGTTCGGCCTATTCGGCGCTAGCAACCTAGCGCTGATAGGTACCGGCCTCGTTCTGGGAGGGCTCACACAGACTCTCTTCCCGGTGAAGCTGGCCGATCAACAGTTGGATCAGAACAACTATCTCGGAAGCCCGCAAAATACGGTTAAGATTGGGACTCGCATCCCGTTGCTGTTTGGGACCTGCCTCGCATACGGTCAGTTCCTCTCCTACAACGTGGCTGCGTTGAACCTGAACGCCTAGTTTTCCGGCGGCAACTTCCAGAAATTTTCGGTTGAGAGAAATTAGGACCGCCGCCTCGACCCAGCCTGGTCGATTGAGAAAAAGCCTCCCCAGCTTGTCAGTATACGGACGTATGAAAACGTATATTTATCAATATCTTAGTGCGACAATCTGACTCATATCACGGCGGGGAAGTTCGTGATCTATTTCGCTTGTTCCCAACAGGGACATATGAAGCCAGTCAGGTCCGCACCATCAGCGGCGTATGATCTCATTCCTGGTCCGCGATAGCGGCGTATCTTTTGAAACCGTGCATCGGTCTGACAAGCGTCGGGGGGCAACCATCGGCGCTTGTCTTGCTTTTCATCGCCGCGTTGGCGATTGGCGACCGCGCCGCGTGCGCGTCGTCGGGCGCATAGCCGTGCCTGCCTTGAGCCACAGCACTATCCACAAAGGACGCTCGAATCGAGCCCAGCGCCCGACGACGCGAACGCGGCACCCACTAAGCCGCGAAAATGAGCCTGAAAGTTCCGCAGAGGTTCCTTGGTGATTTAAGCGCGGCGAGTTGCATTTCTGCAACTCGCCGCAACTGCTTGAATTCGTTGAATTTTCTTTGGAGCGGGCGAGGCGATTCGAACGCCCGACCCTAACCTTGGCAAGGTTATGCTCTACCCCTGAGCTACGCCCGCGCTCCAACGCAAGGGTTGGGGTTATTGCGCAGCCCGCTCGAACTTTCAATAGCGCGTCCCTCCTTCGCGCCGCACCGGCCACCTCCGCCCATGCTAAAGAGGCCTCATGCCCGATAATCGTCCCGCCGGTCGCGCCGAGCCCACCAATCCCCCTGACCGGACCTTAGAGGCCGGCGCGCACCCGCAAAGCCACGCCTCCGATTCCCTCGAAGCCCTTCTCCCCTCGCCCGATGCGCGCGAAGGGGCGCTCTACCGGCGTCTTGCCGAACTCGGCATAGGCTGGACCACGCACTCCCATGCCCCCGTCTTCACCGTGGACGAAGCACGTGCCATTCGCGGCGCGCTTCCGAGCATTCACACCAAGAACCTGTTCCTGGAGAACAAGCGGGGCGGGCTGTGGCTCGTGGTCGCGCGCGAGGATTTGCGCATCGATCTGAACGCGCTCGCCAAGGAGCTTGGCCAGCCGCGCTTTTCCTTCGGCAAGCCGGAGCGCCTGATGGCGGTTCTCGGAATCGCCCCCGGCGCCGTCACGCCGTTCGCGCTGATGAATCACAAAGCCGGGCTGGTGACGGCGGTGTTCGATGCGGGCATGTTGGCGGAAGGGCCCGCCAACTTCCATCCCCTGCGCAATGACCGCACCACGGCGATTGCCCCTGCCGATCTGGTCCGGTTTGCGCGCGCGACCGGCCATGAACCGCTGATCGCGGAATTGCCCGAACGGGCCTAGCGTCCACCCGCCAAATCCGCTCCTCAAGGCTTGGCTTTTCCCCGCCAACGACCCATGTTGAGGGCCAAGACGTGCAAAAGCACTCGCCCCAAGACATGACCCAAAGGCACACCATGGCTTCGCTCATCGATCCGACCGGCCGCCCGCTCAAGACGAGCCGCGACACCGCGCAAGGAAAACCGGCCCCCGCCGGGGCCGCGCCCGTCCCTGCTGCCGCCTATATCAAGGATGCGTCCCTCGCCACGTTTGCAGCCGATGTCCTGGACGCCTCGATGGAGGTGCCCGTCATCGTCGATTTCTGGGCGCCCTGGTGCGGACCCTGCAAGCAATTGGGCCCCTCGCTCGAAAAGCTCGTCACCGAGGCCAAGGGCGCGGTCAGGCTGGTCAAGGTGAACATCGACGAAAATCCGGAAATCGCCCAGCAGCTGCGCATCCAATCGATTCCCACGGTCTACGCCTTCCGGAACGGACAGCCGGTCGATGGCTTCATGGGCGCGATCCCTGAGAGCCAGCTCCGCCAATTCGTGCAGGGGCTGATGGGTCCGGGCGCCCCGGACATGGCGGCTGCCGCCGAAGACGCCCTCGCGATGGCTGCCGATGCGCTGGCCCAGCATGATCTCGCCTCCGCGGCGCAGATTTACGGTCACATCCTGCAGGAAGACCCCGGCCACCCCAAAGCGGTGGCGGGCCTGGCGCGCTGCTACCTCGAAAGCGGCGACCTGGAGCGGGCGCGGCAAACCCTGGGACTGGTCCGCCCCGATGCCGCGGCCGACGAAGCCATCCGGGCGGTCGAAGCCGAACTCGCCTTGAAGGAAAGTGCCGCGTCCGCGGGCGAGCTTGCGCCTCTGCATGCGAAATTGGCCGCCGATCCGGCCGATTTGCAGGCCCGCTTCGATCTGGCGCTGGGGCTCGACGCCAAGGGCAGCCGCGAGGAAGCCATCGATCAGCTTCTGGAAATTGTCAGGCGGGACCGCAAATGGAACGAGGAGGCCGCGCGCAAGCATCTGGTGACCCTGTTCGAAGCCATGGGCCCGGCCGATCCGCGCACGCTTTCGGCGCGTCGGCGGCTTTCCTCCATTCTCTTCTCCTGATGACCGCGCCCAGACGCTACCGCAACATCGGCGACCTGCCGCCGGTCATCCCCATCTTTCCATTGACCGGGGTCATTCTGCTTCCGCGCGCCAAACTGCCGCTGAATGTGTTCGAGCCGCGCTATCTCGCCATGGTGGATGCGGCGATGGACCAGTACCGCCTGATCGGCATGGTTCAGCCGCGCAATCCGGGTGCGGACAATGCCAAGAACCCGGCGCTGTGCCAGGTGGGCTGCGTCGGGCGCATCACCGATTACAGCGAAACCGATGACGGGCGCTATCTCATTACGCTGACGGGAATCGCGCGTTTCCAGGCCTCCGGCGAACGCGAATCCCAAACGCCCTATCGCCAGGTCGCTGCCGATTATTCGCTCTTTTCCGACGATCTGCTGTCGACGCTGAACCCCGCCATCGCGCGCGAGCGGCTGATGTCGGCGCTGCGGCCCTATCTTTCGGACCGCGCCATGCAGACCGACTGGAAATCCATCGACGAGGCGCCGCCGGAGCAGTTGATCAACGCGCTCTGCATGCTCTGCCCGTTCGATCCGAGCGAGAAGCAGGCGCTGCTGGAAGCCCCGGGGTTGAAAGAGCGGGCGGATGCGCTGATCACGCTGATCGAAATCGCCAATGCGACGGCGATTCCCTCGGGCGGCACGCCGTCCATCAATTAGAGGCGCTCCCGATGGGACGAGTGCTGCTGCGGCACCCCACACGAGCCGATTGCCCCGCGCTCATCCGGGCGAACGTGGAAAGCCGGGCCTACCACCTCCCCTGGGTCGAGCCGTTCATGGAGGAAAAGGGCTTCCATGCGTGGCTCGGACGCCATCTCACCGGACCCCATGTGAGCTTTGTCGCCATCGAGGAAGAGACAAGCGGCATCGGCGGCGTGATCAACCTGAACGAAATCGTCGGCGGCTCCTTTCAATCGGCCTATCTCGGCTATTACGGCATGGTGCGATTTCAGGGCCGCGGGCTGATGCGGGAAGCCGTGGGGCTCGCGGTGCGCCACGCCTTCGATGAGCTTGGGCTGCACCGGGTGGAAGCGAACATCCAACCCGGAAACGCGCGCTCGATTGCGCTGGTCAAGCGATTGGGCTTTAGCTTGGAAGGGTACTCGCCGCGCTACCTGCGCATTTGCGGGGAATGGCGCGATCACGAGCGCTGGGCAATTCTCGCCGATTGAGGCTTTGATCATGGACGTCGATCCGAAACTTCTGGAAATCCTGGTTTGCCCGGTCACCAAAGGGCCGCTGATCTATGACCGCGAACGCCAGGAACTGATCAGCAAGAAGGCGGGGCTCGCTTATCCGATACGCGACGGGATTCCGGTGATGCTGATCGACGAGGCGCGCACGCTGTCCGAACGCGAGCAGGCATGAGCGAGGGGCCCACACCCTGGCCGACGGAACTGCGGCTCAATCCGGCGAAGGACGTGCTGAACGTCCGCTTTGACAATGGGGATGCGTTTGCGCTCGCCGCCGAATATCTGCGCGTGGAATCGCCCAGCGCCGAGGTTCAGGGCCATGGGCCTATCGAGCGCACATTCGTACCGGGCAAGCGACAGGTGAAAATCGCCCGCCTGGAGCCGGTCGGCCATTACGCGGTGCGCATCGTTTTCGACGATCGGCACGATTCGGGTCTGTACAGCTGGTCCTATCTGTTGGAGCTCGGCCGCGAGCACGACAGGAAGTGGGCGGATTATCTCGAAGGGCTTGCCGCCAAGGGATTGAAGCGGGATTAGCCGGCTGCTGAAGCTGCTTCTCGGCCGGGTTTGAATCAGGGAGCGGCCGAATTTACTTTGCAAGCTCCCACAATGCGGTGGTCAGTATCTGCTGTATCCACAAAGCGTAATTCACCGTTGGATTTGTTGAGCGTGATCATTGCCCCTCCAACCATTGGGCCTAACGATTTGGAGGGAAAGAGGGCCGTTGAGGTGGCTGCAACGAGTCCCACATCGTTGTTTTCGAGGACTTGATATCGAACATTTCTCAGGACAGGTTTGATGTCGCCTACGCTCGAACCCCAAACCATCGCTTTGCCATCAATCTGAATTTCTATTCTGCCGGATACACCGACCGGCATACTCTTGTAGGTACAATCCCATAGCTCAGCGGCAGACACCGGAGCGCTGGCAACCAGCGCGACAACGCAGAGGACTTTGCCTAGCCGAGCGGACATTGTACCCAAAGCATAGAGTGAGTGCTGGAAATTTCAAACTGACCCACTACCCACTACCGATGAGGGTGGAGGTCTGAGGCGCGTCATTTCAGCACGAAGATGACTTCAGCGGCGACGTCTTTCACCGCCACCGGCCGGCCGTCCTGAATTGCCGGTTTGAAGAACCATCTTTTCTTCGCCATCGTACACGCCGCATCGTCGAGCCGAGGCTTGCCGCTCGAGTGTGTAACACGGCAATCGCTGACATACCCATCGGGTGCGATTGTGTATTTGATCTGGACTTTGCCCTGTTCCTGCAGCCGGACGGACACGGGGGGGTAATCGTCGGCCGTCACGGCATGGCTGGTCGTGGCAATGGGCGGCGTGGGTGGCGAAGGGGGATTAGCCGTATTTCTCTGCGCTGTTGCTGATGTGTTTTGGCCGGCGGCCGCGTGCGCCAAGCCACGCACAACGTTCAGGAGACGCAGGACACGTTGATCCGGCATGCTGCTCGCCGCTTGTTTTTCGACGATTTGCTCCAGGATATGTTGGATACCTTCAAGGGTCGCTCTGGTCATTCGATGTGCGATGAGCGCCTCTTGCACCGCGCCCACCACGTTCGCGTAATCCATCATGTTGTAATAGGACTGGATCAGCACGAGATAGGACGTTTCGTCGAGCGGGGCGATGGCCTTCAACGCGGTCGCATCTTCGATCACCGCGGCATAATTCATGGCCTGATAGTTCAGGCGCATCGCGACGCCATAGATGATCGGCTTTTCCGCGTCGGGCGCCGCACCCGATTCGACCTCGCGGTTATAGGCGCTCGTTGCGGCGGGATAATCCGGCATCGGCTGGTTGATTGCGATGAAGCCCAGATATTTCGAGACCATATATTCTTCATAGGGCGTCTTGTCCTTCACTCGGTCGGCCTCTTCGATTTTCGCGAGGGCCGCGGCAAAGTCCTTCATCTCGATGGCCTTCTGGGCCTCCTGAAGCAGCCGCCCAATGGCGGCGCGCACAACGCGCGGCGCAGGCGCCGCGATGCCAAGCTGGTCGGCGAACGCCTTCTGCTTAGCCTCGTTCTTCATCGCCGATGCTATCGCGAGCGCCTGTTTCAGATTCTCCGTCCGGTTGCCCTCGTTCGCGGCAATCATCTTCTCGGCCTCATCGAGTGCCGCTTTGTAATCTTTCTCCTGGATCGCCCAATTGAGGATCATCTTGTGAAGCTGTATCCCGATCGCCGCAGGCTTTCCGGGCATCGCATCGGCTTGTCTGGCCTTTGCAATTGCGTCGGCAAAACGGCCGGCCTTGGCGTCGGCTTGCGCCGACAGGATCAAGCCGGCGAGGGGGCCTTTATCGGCGGGAATATTCGCCAGGGCGGTAGCGGCATCCGCTGGCGGGGGAATTGCTGCGCCGCCGCCAAGCTGGAAAACGATGTTCGCTGGCATCCATATCGCGACAGGGCTGCCGTCCAGCAAAGAGGCGGGCTTGAAACGCCACCGTGACGTCACGATCCTGCACGCGGCTTCATCGAGCTGCGGGAAACCGCTCGAATTGGTCACGCGGCATTCGCCAACCCCGCCATCCGTCTGGATCAGATATTCGACTCGGACGCTTCCCTCTTGATGCTGCGCAATGGACTCCGCCGGGTAATCCTCGGCCGTCACGGCGTGGCTGGTGATCGGTTGCGGCGGATTGGGCGCCGTGTAGACAGGCTGCTGGGCGATGCGTTCTCCGGCCGAGGGCAAGCTCGCCGTGCCCCCAGGTCCGATAACGGCCACAGTCGCCTGGGCGGCCGATTTCGCGGGCTCGACGGAAGCGGCATTTTGCTGTCCCGCCGGCGGCAATGAAATTTTGCCCGTCCGGGCGATCATGACGACCGCCACGCTTGCCGCAATGGCGCCGCCTACCCATGCCGCGCGCCGCGCCAGGCGTGGAGAACTCCAAACCCGCCGGGCGGCTGCAGCGGGTTTGCGCGCCTCGCGCACGCAATCCGCCACAACCGCCGCGACGAGCTCGGGAGGAACGGGAGATGTCTCGGCCGCAAGCCGCTTGAGAAATTCCTGCGCCGCCTCGCCTTCGCCGAATTCCGCGGGCGCATTCCAATCGAGCCACATCAGTTCGGCGGCAAGTGTGGCGCGCATCTTGGGCGTGGCCGCGCTCCCGGCTTCCTCCGGCTCCGCCAGCATCTGCTCCAACACGCGTTCCGGTCCGATTCTGTCCATGGGTCTCTCCATCACCCTTCTAGACGGACGCGCGCCAGGTTTTGACGGCCGCATCTTCGGCGATGAGATCGCGCAAGCGTTTGAGGATACGCTGCTTCATTTTGTAGATGTCCTCGACAGGGCGCTGCATGGCCCGCGCGATTTCGCGAGCAGGCAGCGGCTCGGCGTGCGCCAGCAGAATCGCGAGATAGAGCTGTTCCGCTTCGGAGAGCGATGGAATCGCGCGCGCCAGAACATCGGCAGCCTCGGCCAATTGCGCATCTTCTTCCGCGCGCAGATGGCGGGCCTCGGCCGAAGCCTCGACCGTCTCGCCATCCAGCGTCGCCAGCTTTGCGATCTTCTCGATCGGGCGGCGGCGGGCATTTGCGTTGCGCAAATGATCGATCAGAAGGCGGTCGGCCATGCGCAGAACGAAACCGGCAAAGCTCCCCTGACCGCCATAGGCGTTGAGGCGGCGGCAATCGCTCTCGACGAGCGCGAGAGAGATCGCCTGATAGGCGTCGCGGCGCGTGTCCTCATGCGCGGCGCCAGGCAGGCGGCGGCGGATCAGCCTGTCGAGATCGGCTCGGAAGAAGCTCTCGAACGCCCGCCAGCCGCGCTCCCGATTCCGGCGCAAAAGCCGCAGCACGCGGTCGCCCAGAAGATCGCGCGAGCGGAGTGCGACAAATTCTTCGAGCGTGCCGCGGCCATCGAAGCTGCGCACGATCGCGAAATTCTCCGCACTCAGCTTCGCAAGCGTCTCGCGGAAAACCTCGCGCGCCTCGGCCGCGTCGCCCGTCAGCACCCTGCACGCGTTCCAGACGGTGGGCGCGATCTCCTCGATGAAGCGCGCGGCCGCACGCGGGTCGCCCAGCGCCAAAGCCTCGATCCGGGCGCGCGCGTCTGCGGGACCGGCCGTCATGGGCCAACCCCGCTTCTGCCGCCGCATATACGCGCCATGCCCGGCTTCTCCCGCCCCACTATGACGTTCCTGGCCCTGCACTTATAGACGGACGCGGGTGCGTTTTTGACCGCTTCGGGCGGCCGCAAAATCCATGCTAGGGTCCGGCCCCGAAAAAACGGGCAGCCCCCCGCCCTCTCCCATTCGGAGGATTCCCATGAAGAGATTCGTCCTTGTTCTCCTGGCCGCCACCGCCATGGGCGCGAGCGCCGCGCGTGCGCAAAGCGCCGTAGAACGCCTCGACCCCGCGCTTGATGCCCTTGTCGCCCCCGATACCAAGGTCGAGATCATCCATCAGGACGACCAGTTTTTCGAGGGTCCCATCTGGCACCACGGCAAGGAGGGCAGCTTCCTCACCTTCAGCGACCTGATCTCCAACCGCATCGACAAATGGGACCCCAAGACGAAGCAGGTGACCACCTATCTCGCGGACATCTGGAAGGGGAAGGACAAGTCCAACGCCATCGCCCAGCAACGCAACGGCAAGGATTACGTCCAGGTCGGCGCCAATGGCGAGACGCTGGACAAGCAGGGCCGGCTGGTCTTCGTGGCGATGGGTTCGGGCGCCGTCGAGCGCCGCGAGGCCGACGGCAAGATCACCATGCTCGCCGACAAATATGAAGGCCACCATCTGAACGCGCCCAACGATATCGTCATCAAATCGAACGGCGACATCTATTTCACCGACATCCGCGCCAACACCAAAAGCTCCGACTACAATCCGCCCGAAGGCGTGCCCCACACCGGCGTCTACCGCATCCATGACGGCAAGCTCGAACTCCTCGACGGCACGGTCGACGCGCCCAACGGCATCGCCTTCTCGCCCGACGAGAAGGTGCTGTACGTCAACGACATCCGCGCCAAGAAGGTCATCCGCTACGATGTGAAGCCCGACGGCACGGTCGCGAATCGCGGAATCTTCATCGACATGGGTTCGGATTCGCGGCCCGGCCTTCCCGACGGCATGAAGATCGACGTTCAGGGGAATGTCTGGGACAGCGGCCCCGGCGGCATCTGGATCGTGTCGCCGCAAGGCAAGCACCTGGGCACCATCCTGACGCCGGAGCGGCTCTCGAACCTTTGCTGGGGCGACGACGACGCCAAGACGCTCTACACCACGGGCGGCACCATGGTGACGCGCATCCGGGTGAAGGTCGCGGGCTTGCGGCCGTAGGAGAGAATCGCTGGACGGCAGGGCTCGCCATGCGGGGTAAGCGGCCCGACGAAGACCCGACGCCCTATCCGCGGATCCTCGCGCGCGGGCCCCGGCGCAAGCCCATCATCACCGGTCAGCGCAGCAGTCGCTGGAACGATATCTACACCGCCGTGCTGGATGCGCACTGGTGGGCGTTCATTGCCGGGACGGCGGTGCTCTATCTGACCATCAACGCGTTGTTCGCGGTCGCCTATATGATGGACCCCGGCGGCATCGCCAATGCGCGGCCCGGATCGTTCGCGGACGCCTTCTTCTTCAGTGTACAGACTTTCGCCACGCTGGGCTACGGCGCGCTGGCGCCCAAATCCTTTTACGCCAACATGGTGGCGACCTTCGAAGCCTATGCCGGTATCCTGAATATCGCGCTGGCGAGCGGAACCATTTTCGCGCGAGTCTCGCGCCCGACGGCGCATGTGATGTTCAGCGGGCCTGCCGTGATCGCGCCGTTCGAGGGGAAGCCGACGTTCATGTTCCGGGTCGCCAACCAGCGCGGCAATCAGATCATGGAGGCCGAGGTCACCGTCTCGCTTGCGCGCCAGATCGTCACCAAGGAGGGCCACACCATGCGGCGCTTCGAGGAACTTGCCCTGGTCCGCCGCCGCACGCCGCTGTTCGCGCTCTCCTGGACGGTCATGCATCACATCGAGGAGGGAAGTCCGCTGCACGGGGCCACCCGCGATTCGCTGCTCGACGAGCAGGTCGAGATCGTGGTCATCCTTTCCGGCACCGACGAAACCTATTCCGACAAGATCTATGCGCGGCACTCTTATGTGCCGCACGACATCCATTGGCAGAAGAAATTCTCCGACATCCTGTCCCGCGCTCCCGATGGCCGCGTTGTGCTGAACCTGCACAAATTCCACGCGGTCGAAGATTTGGACGGCTGAGGTTCGTCCGCCGTTTCCTGCCGAATCGTCAGGCTTTGAAGAGATCGAGTGCGGCTTGCGCGGTCTCCCGTGGCGCTTCCTGCGGCACATCGTGGCCGACGCGGGGAATCAATCGGCGCTCGTAGCGGCCGGTGAAGTATCGCGCCTGTGTCTCCGATGCGGCAGCAGCATTCACGCCGTCGCCGCCGCCCTGGAGCACAATCGTGGGTACGGCGATCTTGGGCTGCTTGGCTAACTCCTGCTCGATGGATTCGTACGCCGGGTCGCCCGCGACGTAGCCGAAGCGGTGACGATAGGAATGGATCACGACATCCACGAAATCGGGATTGTCGAACGACTTCGCGGTGCGGGCATAGGTGGCCTCGTCGAAATTCCAGGCCGGCGACCACAATTTCCACAGCAGCTTGCAGAACGCATAGCGGTTCGCCGTGAGCCCCGCGCGCCCGCGCTCGGTGTGAAAATAATATTGGTACCAGAGGCGGTTTTCCTGCTCCGGCGGCGCAGGTCTGGCGGACGCGGCGATGTCCTGAATGGTGTAGCCCGTGCAGGACACCAGCCCCTTCACGCGTTCGGGCCACAGCGCCGCCACGACGCAGGCCGCACGTCCGCCCCAATCGAATCCCACCAGCACTGCGTTCCGAATGTTCAGCGCATCCAAAAAATCGAGCAGGTCGCGCCCGAGTGCCCCCTGCTGACCGGAGCGCATCGTGACGGGCGAGAGGAACCGCGTCGCGCCATAGCCGCGAAGATAAGGAACGAGGACGCGATAGCCTTGCGCTGCCAGGATGGGCGCCACCTCGTCGAAGGCGCGCGGATCGTAGGGGAACCCATGCAGCAGGATCGCGGGCGCACCGGCCGCGGGGCCCGTTTCCTCATAGGCGATCTCAAGCACGGGGGTACGAACACGCTTGATGGGAGGCTGTGCGGCCGTTTGCGCGAACGCGCCCCCGGGCGCGGCGGCGGCCGCTGCAATGATCGCGGTGAAGCAGCGGCGGTCAATCATGGCCTCGCCCCTCTCGTATCCCACCCATTATCGCACGCGCGTGCCCGCCTTGTCGTCCCAGTGCAAAATCCGCGCCGATTTCGGCAGGGGCGCATCGTTGGGGCCGATGCTCACCCCATAGCGCCAATCCGGCGGACAGATTGCGATATAGCGCGCATAGCCGCCGGTCCCGCCCTTGAACTTCGGGTAACCGATGGCGACGAGCGCGCCCGCTTCCGGCACCTGATCCAGATTGGCGACGCCTTCGGCCTGGGTATAGCCGTGATGCATCAGCCAGGATTCACCTTCCAAATTAGGCGTCGTATCGGTATCCAGCGGCTCGTGCCCGTGCATCAGGATATGCCGCTCTTCATGCAGGAATTGCAGCGCCGCCAGTTTCACGCCGGGGAATTTCGTCTCCTCGGCGAGTTTCGGGTCCGGCCAGCGCTTGGACCAATCCGAGCGGATGAACACCACCGATCCCGCCGGAATCCGCCCGTGGCTCTTCTCCCAGGCGAGCACGTCGGCAACCTGCATCTGGTAGCCGGGATCGCGCTTCACTTGATCGGCAATCGAGATCACCACCAGCGGCCGCACCGCATAGGTCGGGGGCAGTTCGTCGATTGCCGGGTATTCCGGCGCCCAATGGGCGGGGGGATCGAGCTGCGTGCCGAGCTGATCGCTCGACAGGTCGTAATGCGTGGCCTCGAAACCGTCCGTCTTATAGTTGTAGGCCTTCCTGGTTTCGGGATTGGTCGCCGGCATGAATTTCGAGATCGCAAACCCGTGCCAGACCGGGATGTTCGGCGCGATCGTGTGGGTGAGGTCGACATATTTGGCGTGCGCCAGCACGTCGTCATAGACGCCCCAGAGACCGGGCGCGTTTGCCGCCTGGGCGCCAGAGGCCACCGCCAGCCCGACGGCCAAGGCGAACCCCTGCAGCATCGAAAATCCGGCCTTTGCCATGGCTTTACCTCCGCGGTTCGGGCTGAGAATCCGCTCCTTTTTGCGCCCTGTCCAGGTCACGCAAATTCGGCTTGAGCGGGTGGCCCTCACCCGTTAGGTTCCCCCGCCATGCAGCAATTCACAAAACTTTCCGGCGTTGCGGCGCCGCTCCCGATGGGCAATGTCGACACCGACATGCTCATCCCCAAGCAATTCCTGAAGACCACCAAGCGGACGGGCCTCGGCTCGGCGCTGTTCTTCGAGCAGCGCTACAACGACGACGGCTCGGAGAAGCCCGATTTCGTGCTGAACAAGCCGGCCTATCGCAAGGCACAGATCCTGGTCGCGGGCGCCAATTTCGGCTGCGGCTCAAGCCGCGAGCACGCGCCCTGGGCGTTGCTCGATTTCGGCATACGCTGCGTGATTGCCCCGTCCTTCGCGGACATCTTCTACAACAACTGCTTCAAGAACGGCATCCTGCCCATCGCGCTGCCGCAGGCCGACGTCGACAAACTGATGGACGACGCCGAACGCGGCGCGAACGCCGTTATCAGCGTCGATCTGGAGAAACAGGAAATCCGCGGGCCGGACGGCGGCTGCATCAAATTCGAGATCGATCCTTTCCGGAAGCAGTGCCTGCTGAACGGCTGGGACGACATCGGACTGACGCTGCGCCACGAATCGGACATTTCCAAATTCGAATCCGAACGCGCCTTAAGCCAGCCTTGGGTGTGATTTAGCGATACTCCCCTTCCGGCGCGCAGCGGGGCTGACGCCCCTTCGCGCCACCTTCCCTCACAAGGGGGGAAGGCAAATCAGCATGGACAAATAAGATGACCTACAAAATCCTGCTTCTCCCCGGCGACGGCATCGGCCCCGAAGTCATGGCGGAAACCGAGCGCGTGCTGAATTGGCTTGGGCAAAATCGCGGCCTTTCCTTTTCCGTCGAACGCGCACTCGTGGGCGGAGCGGCACTCGATGCCGAAGGCGAGGCGGTTTCCGAAGAGACGATGAAGCTCGCCCATGCCGCCGACGCGGTGCTGTTCGGCGCGGTGGGCGGTCCCAAATGGGACAACAACCCGTTCGACAAGAAACCCGAGCGCGGGCTCCTTCGGCTGCGCAAGGACCTGGAGCTGTTCGCGAACTTACGGCCGGCCATCTGCTTCGACGCGCTGAAGGATGCCTCCACGCTGCGCCCCGATGTGGTCTCGGGCCTGGATCTTCTGATCATCCGCGAGTTGACCGGCGGGGTCTATTTCGGCGAGCCGCGCGGGATCATCGAGCTCAATGACGGCACAAGGCGCGCCGTGGACACGCAGGTCTATACGACCGGCGAGATTCAGCGCATCGCGCGGGTGGCCTTCGGGCTGGCGCGGCTGCGCTCGAACCGCGTCGCCTCGGCGGAAAAATCCAACGTCATGCATACGGGCGTGCTCTGGCGGCAGGAAGTCACCAAGCTCCATGCGGCCGAGTTCGCCGACGTGGAGTTGACCCATATCCTCGCCGACAATTGCGCGATGCAGCTGGTGCGCAACCCCAAGCAGTTCGACGTGATCGTCACCGACAATCTGTTCGGCGACGTGCTCTCCGACGAAGCCGCCCAATGCACCGGGTCCATCGGCATGCTGCCTTCCGCTTCGCTCGGCGCCAAGGACGAGAGGACGGGGCGCCAGCCGGGGCTCTATGAGCCGGTCCATGGGACCGCGCCCGACATCGCGGGCAAGGGCCTCGCCAACCCGTTCGCCTGCATCCTCTCGCTCGCCATGTGCCTGCGTTATTCTTTCGGCCGCGGCGAGGAGGCGAAGCTGGTCGAGAACGCCGTCGAAAAGGTGCTGAACGACGGGCTTCGCACCGGCGACATCATGCAGCCGGGCAAGACGCTCGTCGGCACGCGCGAGATGGGTGACGCCGTCATCGCCGCCCTGGAGACGCTCAGCAAGTGAACATCAATTCGAAAAAACCCTGCGATCAGAAGCCTAAATCCGGCGACTTCGCTGAAGAACTGATCTTCAACCAAAGGTCGTGCGCGAGCTCGTGTCTCGAGAGAAAGATCAGCCAATAAAGTCGCTGACCTCGGTCCCCGGTAATAAGTTCGCAGTGTTCTGCCCTCGGAAGTCCAAGTCTCATTACCTTTTTGGACCAATATTCCAGAATGGCTGCACGCAGAGCGTTTTGACTCACATCAACTTTGACGCTTTTTCGCCAACCGGGAGCAAAGTTATCGAATTGGTCGTGGTCTTCTGAAGTGTAGCGATCCGCGTTGCGCTGCAAGTCGGACAAACTTACGTGTACGAGAATGTCAATCCGCTTGAGCTCAGCCAAGCTTTCAAACAGATCAAATGACAGCGTACCTAAGTTGTGTGGATCAAGAAAAGCGAAGTGCAAGCCATTCTTGTTAAGAAACCTGACGATTTGTGGCATTGCTAAGCTAGCTGGGCCAGGGGTGGCCGAGACGGGCGCATGGAGAGATGCAAGGCGTTTTTCCGCTGCGCTTAACAGCTTTGGCTCAGCATCCGAAATGCTTATTGACGTGAATGGCGCGAGCGAACTCTTAGCCTTTTTGTAGGCCGCGACTGGACTGCCATCGATGAGTACTCCAGTCGTTCGAATTTTCGAACGACCCGGGCCGCAGAATACATCGATATAGGCGGCGCCTGAATCCAAATATTTACGTCGAGCAGCACCGGATGCTTGGATGTAGTCCGTCAGGATTTTGAGTTTGTCGCGCGCCCATGCACCAACATTTTCGACAAGAAACCCGTGTTCATCCAAAAAGTAATGCTCGTCCTTCTGAGCCATTTTCAGCCACCCCCCTGCTAAGCAAAGACAATGTCAATTCCGGCACTGGAAAGTCTCGCCAAAGCTGGCCGTCCAATTTACCTCCCCCTTTCCCATTTTCGGGGGGATCCATCTTCATCGCTTGTTCGTCCGAGTAACCTTTTTCGACGACATAAGGATTGTTCTTATAAGTTCCCCATTGCTTTAAGAAGGGTGCAATTCCGAGGCGCAAACATTCTGCGATCGCATCTCTTGCCCACTGCGGATTAGTTAGCCGCACTCGATCGAAACGGACACCGCTTTCGCCGCCTATAATCAGCCAATTGGGATAGCGGCCATCAATGTCCAGTTGTCGTAGCGGGCCCATGGCAGGCTCGTAGCTGACAAAGCGAACGGCAGCAGGAATCTCAAGAAGATGAGAGACACGTTGTTCGTAGGCACTCGCGTCTTCAGCAGTCGTACCAAGCCAGACGTTTGGATATCCTCGGTCCCAATCCGAAGGAATCATTTTGCTGATGTTTTGCGGTCGCTTGGTCAAAAGCTGCCAATCCAATTGGTCACACGACCGAATCAGACTGAATAGGTCCGCGCGCCACTCCGGATCGACTTGGTTATCGAATACGTCAGCGAGCGAAGCACAGAATACTCTCTGTCTTCGTCCGTGTTCTGACTGAAACGATTTAGCTTGGACGTTCCACTTGAGGGGACTGCGCCAATATGATTTGGAAGTACGACGGCGAGGATGATTGCCCCACTCAACCTGACCACTCCGCTTCGCCCACTTCTCCGCGTAACAAAAATCGCAGGCTGATGGTGCACGCCGCGTGCGAGATATTTTCGTGCACCCGACCCACGGATTGAATGTGGAATCGGTCCACTCAATTTTTGATCGAGCACCCACTCGCGATAACCTGTGATGAGACAAAGCCGCGGAACGAATCGTGAATATAGCCGAACGACGACCAAGAATGTAGCTGTCCAAGAGAGATGACCTCCACCTCTTCAGATCGGAACTCTTGAAAGGTCTGGGCTACTGAAGAATTGGGGTTGCGGCCGTTCCGCTGTCCGGGCGGAATTGCTATGCTCATAGCCAAGGTCACGGGACATCAACGCCCTCGGGAGGGGAATATGAGCAAGCTGACCGGCCTGATGCGCTCACGCAAAAATCTACTCATCGGCGCGGGGTTCGTGGCGCTGCTCGGCGGCCTCGCCATTGGGCAGGCGGTGCTCGACAAGACCGCGGCCGCGCAAACCACCGGCATGATGGCGCCGCGCTTCGAAGTCGATCCGCTGTGGCCCAAACCGCTCCCCAACCACTGGGTGCTGGGCTCCACCATCGGCGTCTGGGTCGATACGGACGATCATGTCTGGATCATCCATCGCAGTTCCGCCACGCTCGCCCGCAACGAAAAGCCGCTCGAAGACAAGACCGGCGAATGCTGCGCCGGCGCGCCGCCGGTGCTGGAATTCGATCAGGCCGGCAATCTCTTGCGCCATTGGGGCGGACCCGGCGAAGGCTATGAGTGGCCCGATTCCAACCACGGCATCTTCGTAGATTACAAAGGCTTTGTCTGGATCGGCGGCAATGGCGGCCCCGATTCGGAGCTTCTGAAATTCACCAAGGACGGCAAGTTCGTCATGCAGGTCGGCAAAAAGGGCGCGCGCCGCAGCGCAACGGCCGCGGCCGGAACCGGCGAGGGCCAGGTCGCAGGATTCGCCGGCGGCAGCAACGATCCGCTGAATTTCGGCCGCGTCGCGAAGATCTGGGTCGATCAACAGGCCAATGAGGCCTACGTCGCCGACGGTTATCTGAACAAGCGCGTCGCCGTGCTCGATGCCGACACCGGCAAGATGAAGCGGTGGTGGGGCGCCTATGGCAACAAGCCCGACGATACGCCGATGCCTCCCTACGATCCCGCAGCAGCCCCGACGCAGCAATTCCACAATCCGGTGCACTGCGCCGACATGTCGGTGGACCGCATCATCTATGTCTGCGACCGCGTCGGCGACCGGCTGCAATTGTTCACGCCCGACGGCAAATTCATCAAGGAAGCCTTTTTCGAGACGAACACCAAGAACGCCGGCTCCGTGTGGGACATCGCCTTTTCGAAAGACCCGCAGCAGAGATGGATTTTCATGGCCGACGGCGTGAACGAGAAGGTGAAGATCATCGACCGCCAGACGCTGAAGGAGATCACCACCTTCGGCGATGGCGGCCGCCAGCCCGGAACCTTCTACGGCGTGCACTCGATCGCCATCGACTCGAAGGGGAACCTGTACACGACCGAGACTTATGAAGGAAAACGGGTCCAACGCTTCCTCAATAAGGGCATGGCGCCCGTGACCAAGATGAACCAGGGCGCAGAGGCGACTTGGCCCACGTCTAAATAGGCCGCGGAAGTTCGCATGGGTATCCGGATCGGGTTATGCCGGTTGGCGCTGCTTCTGGCAGGGTTGATCCTTTTGGCGGCGCCCGTCTTCGCGCACGACATCCCCAACGACGTCACGGTCCACGCCTTCGTCAAGCCCGAAGGCCATGTCCTTCGCGTGCTGATGCGGCTGCCGCTGAAGTCGGTGATGGATGTGGAATTCCCGCACCGGGAACGCGACTTCGTCGATCTGGCACGCGTCGACCAATCCCTGCGCGATGCGGCTACCCTCGCACTGTCGAACAACATGGATGTCTACGAAAACGACAGGCTGCTGGCGCGCCCCCGCATCGTCTCGACGCGCATGTCGCTCGATTCAGACAAATCGTTCGGCGCTTACGACACGGCTCTCGCGCACGTTACGGGTCCACCCCTCTCTCCGGACACGACGATCTACTGGGAGCAGGGCCTGCTGGACGTGCTTTTCGAATACCCGATTCAGTCGGATCGTTCGGCCTTTTCCATTCATGCGGCGTTCGACCGCTTCGCGCTGAAGGAGATCACGGCGCTCGAATTCCTGCCCCCCGGCGGGGTTGTCCGCGCCTATGCGCTGGAAGGCGATGCCGGCCTCGTGAGGCTCGATCCCAATTGGTATCAGGCGGCGGCGAACTTCGTCCGGTTCGGCTTTTTCCACATCCTGGACGGCACCGATCATCTGCTGTTCCTGCTGTGTCTCCTCATTCCGTTCCGCCGCGTGCGTCCGCTCATCCCGATCGTGACGGCGTTCACCGTCGCGCACTCGATCACGCTCTTTGCCTCTGCCTACAATCTCGCGCCGGATGCGCTTTGGTTTCCCCCGCTGATCGAGACGCTGATCGCGACGTCGGTCTTCTACATGGCGCTCGAGAACATCGTGATCGAGCGGCCGAAGCGGCGCTGGATCATCACGTTCCTCTTCGGCCTCGTGCACGGGTTCGGATTCTCCTATGGCCTCCGGAACACGCTTCAGTTCGCAGGCTCCCACCTGCTTGCCTCGCTCCTCTCCTTCAACATCGGAATCGAGCTCGGCCAGATTCTCGTGCTTGCGCTGCTCGTGCCTCTCCTCAACATCCTCTTCAAATATGTCGTGGCCGAACGCCTGGGAACCATCATCCTCTCCGTGATCGTCGGCCACACGGCGTGGCACTGGATGATCGACCGCTTCCAGGTGCTGCAGCAATTTCCCTGGCCGCAGGTCACGGCTGCGGGCCTTGCAAGCGGCCTTCGCTGGCTGATCGTGGTGGTGGCGATTGCCGGTGCGATCTGGCTCATGGCCCTCGTGACGCAACGCTCCGCAAAGCGGACGGCCAGCGCTTTAGACTTATCCCCGCCCGCGGAGTAAAAAGAGCCGCTGCTCTGTTCTCGATTGGGGGCCATGATGCGCGGTTCGATCTCGACCGGTTTCGTCTTGCTTGCCGCGGTGTTCGGGATCGGCCCGATTTCGGCACAGCTGGCGCCGCCCTCGCCCGCCGATCTGGAGCGCCGCTTCGATGCCTCGCTCGACGCGCAAGAAATGGCCGGCTGGATGAAAACCATGGCCGCCGAGCCCAATCATGTCGGCTCGCCGCACGACAAGGCGAACGCCGACATGACGCTTGCTCAGTTCAAGAGCTGGGGCTGGGACGCGCATATCGAAACCTTCAACGTGCTCTATCCCACGCCCATCAGCGAAGTGCTGGAGACCGTCGGGGGCACGCCCTTCAAGGCGACGCTGACCGAGCCGCCGATCCCCGGTGACGAAACCTCCTCGCGCACGGCGAACGAACTTCCCGCCTACGTCGCCTATCAGGGCGATGGCGATGTCACCGCGCCGCTGGTTTATGTGAATTACGGCATGGACGAGGATTACAAGACGCTGGAACGTCTTGGCGTCTCCGTCAAAGGCAAGATCGTGATCGTGCGTTACGGCGTCGGCTGGCGGGGCCTGAAACCGAAATTGGCGCTGGAGCACGGCGCCATCGGCTGCATCATCTATTCCGACCCGCGCGACGACGGCTATGCCGCCGAAGACGCCTATCCGAAGGGCCCGGCGCGGCCGGCCGCCGGTTTCCAGCGCGGCTCGGTGGCCGACATGACGCTCTATCCCGGCGATCCGCTGACCCCTGGCGTCGGCGCAACGGCGGATGCAAAGCGCCTCACGGTGGCCGAAGCCCCTGCGGTGCTGAAAATCCCCACGCTTCCGATTTCCTATCGCGACGCGGAGCATTTTCTGACCGCACTCGACGGCCGCGTCGTGCCGCCGCAATGGCGCGGTTCGCTGCCGTTCACCTATCACGTCGGCGGCGGCGTCCCCCGCGTGCATCTCGCGGTCAAATCCG
This sequence comes from uncultured Bordetella sp., assembly GCA_964494505.1. Lineage (GTDB taxonomy): Bacteria > Pseudomonadota > Alphaproteobacteria > Micropepsales > Micropepsaceae > CAIYRG01. Next base: position 14,888 of record CAZBRO010000039.1, on the reverse strand, counting down.
AATGGGGCCTGAAACCCATCTACGACGTGGTTGCCGTGATGCAAGGGAGCACCTATCCCGACCAATGGGTCATGCGCGGCAACCATCATGACGGCTGGGTGTTCGGCGCCGCCGATCCGCTCTCCGGCCACATCGCGTTGATGGCCGAAGCCAAGGCGATCGGCGCGCTGGCGCGGCAGGGCTGGCGCCCGAAGCGCACGCTTGTGTATTTGAGCTGGGACGCCGAGGAGCCGATGCTGCTCGGCTCGACGGAATGGGCCGAAACCCATGCCGACGAGCTGAAGCGGAAGGGGCTTGTGTATGTGAACTCGGACGGCAATGGCCGCGGCTTCCTTTTCGCGCAAGGCTCGCACTCGCTCCAGCATCTGATCAACAATGTCGCCGCCGATGTCACCGATCCGGAAACCGGCGTCTCTATCGGCACCCGCACCCGCGCCGGCATGGAAGTCGCCGGCACCAATCCCGGCGCCAACGAGGAAATGCGCGACAACGCCAAGATCGCGGCCGACCCGGCGCGCGATTTCCCCATCGGTGCGCTGGGTTCAGGCTCGGATTACTCGGCCTTCCTGCAGCATCTGGGCCTCGCGGCGGTCAATATCGGCTTCGGCGGCGAGGGCGAAGTCGGCGGCGTCTATCACTCCGCCTATGACACCTATGAATATTACAGCCGCTTTGCCGATCCCGGTTTCAAATACGCGCCCGTTCTCGCCAAGACCGCGGGGCGCGTCGTCTTGCGGATGGCGGACGCCGATGTGCCGCTCGAGCGCTACGGCGATTTCGCCGACACCGTGTCGCGGTATTTCGACGAAGTAAAAAAGCTCGCCAACGGCAAGCGCGATGCCGCCGACATGCAGGCTAAAATGCTCGCCACAAACGCGTTCCATCTGGCGGACGACCCGACCAAGACCAGCGGTCCGCCAGCGCCGTTGAAGACCGTTCCGCACTTCAATTTTGCGCCGCTGGAGAACGCCGTCGACCGCCTGAAGAAAAGCGCCAAAGCCTATGACGCCGCACTTCTCGCCAAGGGACCCGGCGCATCGGACCGGACCAAGGGCGAACTGTTCGACCTTGCCCGCGACACGGAAGCAACCCTTGCCCCCGACATCGGGTTGCCCGGCCGCCCCTGGTACAAGAACCTCATCTATGCGCCGGGCCGGCTCACCGGCTATGCGGCCAAAACGCTTCCGGGCGTTCGCGAAGCCATTGAGGAAGAACAATGGGACGATGCCGACAAATATGCCGCGATCACGGCGGCGGCGTTGAACGCCTATGCGGACGAGCTCGATAAGGGCTTACGCCTACTCAATGGCGGAGCGACATCTGCGGCCGCGAATTGAACGGTATCGGCGGGTATCAGACCCGTCCGCGTATCCATTGCGACAACAGCCATTTTTCGCCCGAAACGGGTGCAAGTCCCGCATGCAAGGTGCGGCGGTCGGGGGCGCCTGAGGGTTCCACGTCGAAGAACAACAGCGCGCCACCCGAGGGACAGCGGAAGCGCTGCTTCAGCAGCGGAAATTCCGTCTCGCCGCCGGAATAATCCTCGTTGAGATAGACCAGGAACGTGGCAACACGCTGGCCCTTGAGAGCGATTTCCTGCGCCTGGCCAGGCAGTTGGGGATCGAGGAAATCGTAATGGCGCGCGAACTCCTGCCCCGCCGCATAATGCAGGACATTGGTGTGTTCGAGCGCTTGCGGCATGCATCCGGCGGCCGCCGCGATCCGCCCGCGCACGAGAAGCATGACCATGTCCAGTGCGAGGAGGCCGAACTCGAAGGCGCTGTTGGTGCGCGCGTTCGCGATTTCGGGCTCGCCCGCGGTGTTGAATATGCGCGAACGGGCGAGAAGCGGCTGCGCCAAACCGATCACCCACCCGCAGATTGAAGGCGTGAGGAATCCATCGAATATCGTGAGCCGCGGCGATAGAGAAACATCGCGCCGCGGCGGCGGCTTCCACCACCAGGCAAGATCGATGCTCCGGCGCAGGCGCCCCCACAGGTCGGGCGGCGGCTCCGGGCGGCGCGCCTGACCGCCCAATTCTGGATCGCCCGCGAGAACCGCCAATTGCTGCCGCGCAGGCGCCCAGCCGTTCTCTGCGGACGCTTGCAAATAATCGAGCGCCCGCATCCATTCCGGCGCCGAGCGCGCACCGATGCCTATGAGCACAGCGCCCATCGCGGCGGCTTCGCCATCGCCCGCCTGTGCGGCGGCCGCGATCAGGGCAGCGCCCTCTTCCGGTGCGGCTTGCATGCCCTCGCCCACCAGCAATCGCTTGCCGAGCCGGGTCTGGGCGGCGGGATTTCCGGCCGCGGCCGCACGCCGCAATGCGCTGGCGTCGATGTCCGGCGGCGCGGCGGCAGCGTCCATGAAACTAGCCCGCCCTTCCGCCGGAGAGCTTGGACCCTTGGCCGATCTTGATCGGCAGCGCGCGCGCATCCAACGCATCGATGCAGCCCATATTGACGCCGATCATATCCGGCACCGTGCGCGGCTGGTGATGTGTGTAGATGCCGCAATGCTTGCAGAAATAATGCTTCGCGATTCCGGTGTTCCATTGATAGAGCGCGAGATCGCCTTCACCCTTGACGAGGCGGAACTGCGCCTTCGGCACGCGCGCCATGATCGCGTTCTTGCGCCGGCACAGCGAGCAATCGCATTGAAAGCCCTCCGTGAGCTCGCCTTCGACTTCGAACTCCACCGCGCCGCAATGACAGGAACCATGGTGAACCGGCATCATTCTCTCCAGATCTTCCGGCATGCGGCCAGACCGCGCTCGGACCGACCGCTCCTCACGCTATCTCCGGCGGGAAGATAGGACGGCCATCGCCATCCCGGTCAATCGCCACCACTTTTTCCGCATCGCCAACCGCAAACGTTCCGTAGAGGTGCGGGAACTTTTCGCCTCTGCGCGAGACTTCCCATTTCAGGGCGGGGCCAAACCTTTCCGAATCCAGCAAGATCAGCCAAGGGTTGTTTTCGTCTCTAAAATATCTATCGAAAGTTGCGCCAACCTGGTGGGCGGCCGACAAATGGATGAATCCATCCCGTTTGTCGTCCGCGGAACCGGTGAAAACGCCGCTTTTCTCGGCCTCCGCCCACTCCCAGCCCCGCACGATCTTGTAGACGATTTCGCCCATGCTACTGGACCCCCGCAGCGGAATAAGCAATAAATCCTATTCGATTCCGATTCGATAGGAATTTAAGCATAACACTTGATCCTGTTTCTGCGGGCTGGAAGGGGGACTCCATGCTGACGCATCACCAGGTCTGGCGGGCCATCGACGCGCTCGCCGACCGTCATAATTTGTCGGCGTCCGGGCTCGCGAAGATCGCCGGTCTCGATCCGACCACTTTCAACAAGAGCAAGCGCGAAACGCCGGACGGCAAGTTGCGCTGGCCCTCCACCGAATCGCTCTCCAAGGTACTGCAGGCGACCGGTTCGACGCTGGAACAATTCGTGGCGCTGGTCGAGAACGGCGTCAGGAGCCGCGTCTCGATCCGGCTGGTGCCGCTGATCGGCCTCGCGCAAGCCGGCAACGCCGGTTATTTCGACGACGCCGGATTTCCGGCGGGCGCCGGCTGGGAGGAGATCGCCTTCCCCGAACTCGGCGATCCGCACGCCTATGCGCTCGAGATCAACGGCGAATCCATGCTGCCGGTTTACCGCGACGGCGACCGCATCATCGTTTCCCCGCAGGCGAGCACCCGCCGCGGCGACCGCGTGGTGGTGAAGACGGCCGACGGCGAGGTGATGGCCAAGCTGCTTCACCGCATCACCATGCGGCGGATCGAGCTGCAATCCTTCAACCCGCAATTCGAAGACCGGGTCATTGAACTCACCGACGTCGCCTTCATCCACCGCATCATCTGGGCGAGCCAGTAGACCTGTTCCTGATTTAATGGGTTTGGCCGCCTTGGCCGCATTATATTCGGGAAGGGAACCGGGGTTCCGGCTGCGATGACGACCATCACCCTTGCCAGATCGGGGCTGACCGCAATCTGGATTGGCCTTGCTGCGATTCTGCTGGCGCAGGCGCAGGGCACTGCGCGCGCCGCCGAGGAATGCCAATTGCGGTCGAGCGATACCCTTGGCCATCCGGAAAAGGGAACCATCATCGGCTTCATGACAACCGATCAGGCTCTGGCTTCGATCCAATTGACGCAGCAAAGAGCCGGCGGTTCGATCGATCCGGCGTATATTTCGAATACCAGGGTACGGGTCCGCGTCGAGGGACGAAGGCGGATCAGCGGCGTCCTGGTTCCGGAGAACATGCAGGTCCACATCGGCGAGCATGTGACCTTCATAACTGCGCACCGGAACAAGGCGCTCCCGTGCAATTACATACCCAACCTCATTACCAACCCGATCATCAGCAGCAATTCGCTCCATTCGGACGCGCGCGCCTGACGGTCTATTGATATCCCTGGTATTTGTTCACCAAGGCAAGATAGTCCGAACGCTTGTTCGCCTTCACAAGCTCCAGCAACCGAACAGCGCGTTGCCGGATCACGCCCTCATAGGCCGTGCGCGGTTCGATCGTCGTGGCTTCGCTCAGCGCCGCCGTCGCATCGTCCCTGTTTGCGCCAAAATCGTAACCCGACAGCGACAACGCATATTGGAATCGGATCACCAGATTCTTCGGCTCGGCCGCGAAAGCGCGGCGGAAATACGCCTTCCCCTCCTCGATGGTCGCGCCATAAAGGGCGCGGCCCAGGACCGCGCCGCCATTGCGCACGATTTCGATATGCCAGGCGCCCGCCGCCGCAAGCGCCCAATCATCGCCCGGCGCGACCATGAGCGCGCTATCGATGGCCGCCTTCGCCTGCTCCGGAAAATGGCCGAATTGGGCGCGCAGGCTGCCGACGATCCGCGCCTGGTAGCCCAATGACGCGGCGAGATAGATGAACGCCTCCGGATGGGCCGCATCGAGCGCAATCGAACGGCGCGCCAGGACCTCGACCCGCTGGAGGCAGGAAAGACACGGCGTCTCGCTCAAATTGGCTTCCGCGAACGCGGCGCGTGCGGCTATCGCGAGGCTTTCGCCATCCTTGGCCGCCTCGCCCGCCGCAATCGCGGCGTCATATTTGCCGGTCCGATACAGCTCGAACGCCGCGTCCGATGCCGCGCTGGCAAACGCGCACGCCGGCACGGCGATGCCCAAAATGCAAACGGCCATCAGGCTGCGCATCAGGCTTTGTGCGCGCCGGCGATGAACGCGCCCGACAGCGCCGTGCGGATCAGCACCGCGGTCTCTGCGCAGCCGAAGAGCGCCGCAAACGAGCCGAAGCGCGGCCCCTGTTCCTGTCCCAGCGCCACCTCGTAGATCGCTTTGAACCAGTCCCGCAACGGCTCGAATTGGTGGCTCTTGCCGATTTCGTAGACCGCGTTCTGCACGGTTTCGGCGTTGCGCTCCTCGGCCATGTTCTCGAGCGTATCGGCAAGGGCCGCCAGTGCCTCGCGTTCTTTCGCGCTCGCCGCGCGATAGCGTTTCTGCGGCTTGACGAAGTCCTCGTAATATTTGAGCGCGTAAGTCACCAGCCGGTCGAGGCCCTTGTGAGTCTCGGGGCCGGCGCCGGGCGCATAGGCGCGAATGAAACCCCACAGCACGTCGCGCTCGGAGGCGCCCGACGCGCTGACGAGATTCAAAAGCAGGGCGAAGCTGACCGGGTAATCCTCCGTGGGCGGATTACCTCCCTCTATGAACCAGACCGGATTTTCCAACGCCTGCGCGGGCTCGTTCCCCTCGCGGCGGAATTGCGCCACGAAAGCGAGATAATCGTCCACTGCCCGGGGAATCGCATCGAAATAAAGCCGCTTCGCCGCCCGCGGCTTCGAGAACATGAAAAGCGCGAGACTTTCCTCCGGCCCATAGGCCAGCCACTCGTCGACCGAGAGCCCATTGCCCTTGGACTTGGAAATCTTCTGCCCCTCTTCGTCCAGGAACAGCTCATAGGTGAACGTCTCCGGCGGCTGGCCGCCCAGGACCCGCACGATCCTGGTCGACAGCTCGACCGAGGGGATGAGATCCTTGCCCGACATCTCGTAATCGACGCCGAGCGCGAACCAGCGCATGGCCCAATCGGCCTTCCATTGCAGCTTGCAGCGGCCGCCCGTCACCGGCACTTCGGTCTTCGCCCCGTCCTCGTCATAGACAATGGTGCCGGCCGCGGCATTCCACTCGACCACCGGAACCTGCAGCACGCGGCCCGTGCGCGGACACACCGGAAGAAACGGGCTATAGGTCGTGCGCCGTTCGGGCCCGAGCGTCGGCATCACGACGTCGCGCACCTTTTCGTAATTGCGCAGCACCGCCAGAAGCGCCTGGTCGAACCGGCCGCTCTTATAGCAATCCGTCGCGCTGAAGAATTCGTAGCGGAACCCGAAGCGGTCGAGGAACGCCTTCAGCCGGGCATTGTTGTGGGCGCCGAAACTTTCATGCGTCCCGAAGGGATCGGGAATGGCAGTCAGCGGCTTGCCGAGATAGGCGCGCAGCACGTCCTGATTTGGGACATTGTCGGGCACCTTGCGCAGGCCGTCCATGTCGTCGGAGAACGCGACCAGCCGCGTCGGCACATCCGACATCGCCTCGAACGCCTGGCGGACCCAGCTCGTGCGCGCGACTTCGCCGAAAGTTCCGATATGGGGAAGGCCGGACGGGCCATAACCCGTCTCGAACAGGATTTCATTAACTGCAACGCCGGCGGCGCGCTTCCTTTCGATGCGCGCGATCAGCTTTTTCGCCTCTTCGAAGGGCCAGGCACGGGCGGAAAGGGCAAGCTCGCGGGCGAGGCCGGACGTCATGGAAAAACCCTGGTGTTAAGCGGATCGAAAGGGGGGGAAAGCTAGGCTTTGGCCTATTGAAGGTCAACGCGAGCGAGGTCTGCCGTTTCGGGGACAACGCACTGACCTCAAGGAGCGTGCGAGTGACCGTCGAAAGCGGAGAATCCGTTTCGCGAGAGAAGGCCTTACTCGGCGGCAGGGTGGCGATCCTGTTCGCGCTCAGCCGCTATTCGTTGTTCTTTCCCTTCGCCGCGCTGTCGATGGCGGCATCCCTGCTGCAGGGAAAGATCGTCTTCGCCTATGCCGCCACTCCGATCGTATTGCTGATCGCGGCCACGGTCGCATCGGGCTGGTTCAAATCGCGCTATGAGGCGCGCAATCCGGACAGCGATCCCGTTCCGTGGGCTGAGCGTTACACCTGGCTCTCCGCGATCACCGGCGCGATCTGGGGATTGGCCGCCTGCATCTGGTTCGTGCGCGGATCGTTTCCTGCCCAGGCCTATCTCGTGCTCGGTTTCCTCGGCATGTCGGCAACCGAATTCATCGCGCGCGCGGCCTATCGCCCTGCCTATCTCGCGCACGCGGCGGCTTCGCTCGTGCCACTGGCCCTGCTTCTGTTCTACGAGGGCGGCACCTATCAAATCCTGTCCGGACTGCTCGTGCTCTTCTTCGGGGGCACGCTCTACACCTATAGCGGGCGCGTGACCGAGCTGCTCGAGGAAAGCATTCTTCTGCGCCACGACAACGCCGAACTGATTCGGCGCCTGAGCGAGGAAAAGCGCGCAGCCGTCGAAGCCCGCGATGCGGCCCAGGCAAGCGAACGCGCCAAATCGGCGTTCATCGCCAACATCAGCCACGAGATCAGAACGCCGCTCAACGCCATTCTCGGAATGGCGCAGCTTCTGGAACGCAGCGACCTTGCCAAGGCCCAGCGCGATCATGTGAAGGTTCTGCTGGAATCGGGCCGCGGCCTGAAGACGCTGCTCGACGACGTCATTGCGCTCGCCCGCGATTCGGAAGGCCTGATGCCCGCACCCGAGGAAGGCGCGGATGCCGGCCAAGCCGCGCGCACCGTCCTGCGCCTGCTCCAGCCCAATGCGTGGGAAAAGCGCCTGCGCCTCTCGCTCAACGTCGCTTCGGGCCTGCCGCGCGTCGCCGCCGATCCCCGGCTGCTCCGCCGGGTCCTGCTGAAGCTCGTCGGCAATGCCATCAAGTTTACCGAGCGCGGCAATATCGAGATTGCGGTCGATTCCGCGCCCGCCGAATCCGGTCCCAACCGCGTGCGCTTCACCGTGACCGATACGGGGCCGGGCATTCCGAACCACCTGCTCGCCAGCATCTTCGAGCCGTTCACCAAGGAGGATGATTCCTACGTTACCCGGCATGCCGGCGCGGGCGTCGGCCTCGCGGTCGCCAAGCGCCTGGTGGAATCCATCGGCGGCCTGATCGGCGTCATCAGCGAGCCGGGCATGGGCGCGAGCTTCTGGATCCTGGCGCCGGCCCTTCAGGTTCACAGCGGCGAGGAGTCGGAGGACGAAGAGCGCGCCATTCCGCCCAGCAATCTTTCCGTGCTGGCGTATCTGCCCGAGGAGAGCATGCGCGTCTCGATCGAACGCCTCCTCGCGCCGTTCGGCAATCACGTCAGCGAAGCCGTGACGCTTGCGGAAGCGGTGACCATGTCGGCGCGCGGCGGTTATGGATTGATCGTCGCCGCCGCGGGAAGCGTGGATGCGCTGGCCGCGACGCCGGGTCAGCGCACACCCATCCTCGCGCTCGCTACGGCCGAAGAGCGCCACCCCGATGGCGCGGACGCGGTCCTGCGCTGGCCGGCAGGGCCCAACGCCCTCTTTGCCGCCATCACGTCGCTGACAGGCGAGAGCGGAAAATCCACTGGCGACGACAAGGACGAAAACGTCGATGCCGCCATCGACGCGAAAGCGATTTCGGAACTGGAGAAGTCGCTCGGCTACAAGACGCTGGTCGACATCCTGCAATCCTTCCTGCACACGGCCGAAGCCCTGGCCGATTCGCTGCGCGCCGCATCCGGCAAGGAAGACTGGACCCAAGCCGGACGTCTGGCGCAGGATTTTGCGGGTGCTGCGGGCGGCCTCGGCTTGACCGCGCTGACGGCCGCCGCGCGCGCGCTCGCGCAAGGGGCGCGCGACGGCGCCAAGGACCATTCGCTCTCCATGGCCGCAACCGGGGTTCTTTCCGAGCATGGCCGCGTCCGCGAGGCGCTCACCCGGCTCTACCCCGATCTTGCCGCTTAGGCCGCGCCTTTTCTAAGCCGCCGAGCGCGTTTGGTCATGCGCCGTCCGGCGCAGGCGCGGCAGCACATCGCGACTATAGATTTCGAGGAAGGCTTTTTGATCCGGACCCGCGCAATGGAAGATCAGATGGTCGAACCCGAGGTCGATATATTTTTGCGCGAATTGGATGTGATCCTCCGGATCGGCTGAGATGCAGCCCGCTTTCTTGATCGTGTCCGAGCCCACCGGCTTGCCGTTCTGCTCCGACATTTGCGGTGTGTAGATCTTTTCGGTGAACAGCGCCGGTATGTAGGTCCCCGCCCAATAGGATTTCCGGCACGCGATCGCCGTCTCCTCATCGTCGCTGACTGCGACAGCGAGTTCGACCATGCGCGGCATCTCTGCCGGTTTCTTTCCTGCCTCCTTCGCTCCGGCATCGAAATTCACGAAGATCTTGCGATAGGTTTCGGGTTCTTCTCCACCGGTCGTGATCAGGGCATCGCCATGTTGTCCGGCGACATGGGCGCTGTTCGGGACCATCGCCGAGACATAGATCGGAATGGATTCGACGGGCCGCGTGTAGAGCTTGGCTTTGCGCGTCTGGTAATAAACGCCCTTATGCGTAACCGGCTCGCCGCGCCACAGCGCGCGCATCAGCGCGATGGCTTCGATCATCCGCGCGCGGCGCTCGTTGTAACCGGGCCATTCCGCGGTTGCGGCATATTCGTTCAGCGCTTCGCCGGTGCCGACGCCCAGGAAGAATCGCTTCGGCGCCAGACACGCCATTGTGGCCGCCGCCTGCGCGATAATTGACGGATGGTATCTCAGAATCGGGCAGGTGATGCCCGTGCCCAACGCGATCTTCTTTGTCCGCGCCGCGACCGCACCGAGCCAGCTCCAGACAAAGGAGGCCTGGCCCTTCTCCGCCCAGGGATGGAAATGATCGCTCGCTTCCACGGAATCGAAACCGGCTTCTTCGGCGGCGACGGCATATTCGAGGAGTTCGTCCGGCGGATATTGCTCGGTTCCCGCTTTCCACCCCAATCGCAACATCGGCGCCTCCTGCGTCATGACGGCTCGCGATCATTTCGCGGCAGATGTTCATACGCACAGCCGGTCTCGCACGTTCCTGCGGCGCATCGCGCACCTTTGTCCCCGCACCTTTCGGCCCTCGCGCGAACTCGTCATAGTCGATGCGAGTCGCCTTCGCGTGAGGTTCCCCGTTTTGCGTTTGCCGCATCTGGATTTGCCGGCGCTTGTGCTCAGCGGTGGTGTAGCGGTGCTTGCCCGCGGCTTGGGCGAAACGCGTACCGTTCCGACGGCGGAGGCCCGCGGGCTGGTTGCGGGCGGCGAAGTTCTGGTCTGCCATGCAGTGTTCACCGCCGAACGTCTGGGCGCACGTCTCGCCCGACCGCTGTTCGATGTGCTGGAACTCTTCGCCTTCGTGAAACCTGGCGAAGCGTGCCTGCCGAGCCCGCTCGGCCTTGCCCGCGCGCTCGGTCTTGCCGAACCGCACACGCCGGAGGCCTGCGCCTCCACCTTGCGCACAGCCGCGTCCGTTCTGTTCGATTCTGTGACCGCGTTTCCGCCCGACGAGAAGGAGCGCACCCGCAAGACGGCCGCTTTCATGGCCAAGGCCGGCTGGCGCTGGGGGCCGCCTTTGCTGGCCGTCCTCGGCGAACCGGAGCGCATGACCGGACAGCTCGCCGGCATCGATGCCTGGCGCGGCCTTCCGGAATGGGAGGATCAACCGCCGCCTGCGCGCCCTTCGAGCCTTCCCGTCGAGCCGCTGGAAGCCGAGACGCGCCTTCTCTCCCTCATCGGACGCACGGGAGCGATACGCTCTCAGCAGCGCGAATTCGCCAAATCGGCGACGGCCGCTTTCGGGCCGCGCCAGCGTCCGGGCGCGCCGAAGATCGCGCTGGTGGAGGCGGGCACCGGCACCGGCAAGACGCTTGGCTATCTTGCGCCGGCATCCTTATGGGCGGAGCGAAACGGACCCGGCCTTTGGATTTCCACCTACACGCGCAATCTGCAGCGCCAGATTCTGCAGGAGGTGAAGCGGCTCGAACGGGGCGCGCGCCTGCGCCCGCTGAATATCGTGCTGCGCAAGGGGCGCGAGAATTATCTCTGCCTCTTGAATTACGAAGACGCGGCCAAACGCAACGCGCTTGCGCCCGGCCAGCGCGCCATTGCGCTCGGCCTGATTGCGCGCTGGGTGGCGGCGACTGCCGACGGCGATCTGTCGGGCGCGGGGTTTCCGGCGTTTCTCGCAAGCTCCGTTCCCTTGCGCGAGCTTACCGACCGCCGCGGCGAATGCATTTATGCGGCCTGTCCCCATTACCGCACCTGCTTCATCGAGCACGGATTGAGGCGCGCCCAGGCCGCCGACATCGTCATCGCCAATCATGCACTGGTGATGGCGCAGGCGCCCCAGGACGGCGTGCCCGCCGAGGAAGCCGACGACGTCGCGCCGCAGTTGCGTACGCGTTACGTCTTCGACGAGGGGCATCATCTGTTCGACGCGGCCGATTCGGCTTTCGCCGCGGAAATCTCGGGCGCCGAAATGGCCGAGCTGCGCCGTTGGATCAGGGGACCGGAGGGGCGCCAATCGCGCGCGCGCGGGCTGAACGAACGCGCCCGCGACCTGGTGGCCGGCGAAGAGGGCACAGCCGCACTGGAAGAGGCGCTGTCCGCCGCGGGAGCCCTTGCGGGCGAAGGCTGGCTTTCGCGGCTGCGCGGGCTGACGCCTCGAGGACCCGGCGAAGCGTTTCTCGCCCACGCCTATACCCATGTCCGCGCGCTCACGACCGACGCCGATTCCCAATACGGCATCGAAGCCGATGTGCGCCCCAGCCCGCCGGAGCTTCTGGATGCGGCGCGCAAGCTCCATCATTGGCTGGGGCGGACGGCCGCGCCGCTCAATCGCCTCGCCGCCCATTTGCGGGCCCGGCTCGACAAGGACGCCGCCGAACTCGAATCCGGCACGCGCGTGCGCATCGAAGCCGCCGTGCGCGGACTCGAACGCCGCGCGCATCTGCTCATTCCCGCCTGGCGCTCCATGCTCGCCGCCTTGGAAGAAGAGCCTGGGGAGACCTCGGAATTCGCCGATTGGTTCGAGATCGCGCGTGACGACGGCCGCGATTTCGACGTCGCGCTGAAGCGCCATTGGATCGATCCGACGATTCCCTTCGCCGAGACGATTCTGAAACCCGCCCATGGCGCGCTGATCACGTCGGCCACGCTGCGCGATGCCGGAAACGAATCCGACGATGGGGATTGGCGGGCGGCCGAAGTGCGCGTCGGCGCGCATCATCTGCCCGATCCCCCGCAACGCGCCCTCTACGGCTCGCCGTTCGATTGGCGCAACCAGTCGCGCATCCTGGTGGTGCGCGATGTCGACCGGCGCGATTGGGATCAACTGGGAGCGGCCTATCGCGAGCTGTTCCTGGCCGCGGGCGGCGGCGCGCTCGGTTTGTTCACCGCCGTCAAGACGCTCCGCGCCGTGCACGCCCGCATCGCCACGCCTCTGGCGGCTGCCGGCCTTACACTTTACGCGCAGCACATCGATGCGCTGGACACCGGCACCCTGGTCGATCTCTTCCGGGCGGAGGAAAACGCCTGCCTCCTCGGCACCGACGCGCTCCGCGACGGCGTCGACGTGCCGGGGCGCTCGCTGCGCCTCTGCGTCTTCGACAAGGTGCCGTGGCCGAAGCCCACCATTCTGCACAAGGCCCGCCGCGCCCGCTTCGGCAAGACCTATGACGATCTCCTCGCGCGGCTGCGGCTGAAACAGGCGTTCGGCCGGTTGATCCGAAGCGAAACCGATCGCGGCGTGTTCGTGATCCTCGATCCCGCCTGCCCGAGCCGGCTGCTGGCCGCGCTGCCGAAGGAAGCCCCGGTGATCCGCTGCGGTTTTGCCGAGGCGCTGGCCGAAACGCGCAAATTCCTCGGAACCGTTCAGGCGGAAAAGGTCTGACCCCCACCCGAACCGCCTTACGGCGGTCCATCCTCGCCCTTTCAGGGGGAGGTCGCGAGCGCGTTCGGGCGCGAGCGGGTGGGGGGCACCGAAACGCGAATAGGACTCTTCGTGGCCGGAATTATGCTTTAGCCTGACACAAAAAGCGGGGAAACGGCATGAAGCGCATTGGAATCCGCATCGGAATTGGCATTGCGGCGGTTCTCGTCCTCGTCCTTGCCGTCATGGTGACCCGCACCCTGATGCTGCCCGCAGCCCGCATCGAAGCGGCCGCGCCGCCCATTCCGGTCGATGCCAATTTCGTCGCCCAGCATCTGGCGCAGGCCGTGAAGTTCGAGACCGTCTCCTATGGCGACGGCGTCAAGGAGGCCGAAAAGAGCAAGGCGCTCCAGGCCATGGCCGACTGGATGGACCAGACCTATCCCTATTTCCACGAGGCCGCCGGCCCGGAAAGATTTGGCCAAAGCCTGCTCTTCACCTGGATCGGCAAGAACCCGAACCTGCCGCCGGTGCTGCTGATGGCGCATCTGGACGTGGTTCCAATCGTCCCCGGCACCGAGAAGGATTGGACCCACAAGCCCTTCTCCGGCGACATCGCGGACGGCTTCGTCTGGGGCCGCGGCACGCTCGACGACAAGGGTCAGCTCATCACCATCCTGGAAGCGGCGAACCAGCTTGCCATGAGCGGATTCCAGCCCGAGCGCACCATCATGTTCGCCATGGGCGAGGACGAAGAGATAGGCGGCAAAGGCAATGCGGCCATCGCCAAGGCGCTCCAGGCGCGCGGGGCCCATTTCGCCTGGGTGCTGGACGAAGGCAGCTCCATCATGAACGAGCCCTATCCCGGCGTGCGCACGCCTGTCGCTTTCATCTCCAATGCGGAGAAGGGCTATCTCAGCCTCGAACTGACCGCCCATGGCGAAGGCGGGCATGCCGCGCGGCCCTCGCGCGATCTCGCGCTGCCGCGTCTGGCGAGCGCCATCCTGAACGTGGTCAACCGTCCCTTCGAATCCGATCTCGACGACATTCAGCGCGCCAAACTGGCGACCATCGCACCGCTTGCGCCGTTCGGCGACCGGATGGTGCTCGCCAATCTCTGGCTGACCAAGTCCTTCGTCCTCGACCGCATGGAAGCAGTGCCGGATTCGGCCGCCACCCTGCACACCACGATTTCACCGACCATCATGAATGCCGGCATCAAGGAGAACGTCATCCCGCCGGCGGCGCAGGCGGTGATCAATTTCCGCCTGCATCCGCGCGACACCATCAAGACGGTGACCGACCATGTGCGGCAGGTGATCGCCGACCCCAAAGTGGACGTGACGGAGCGCGAGGAAACACTCTCCGAGGCGACCAAGGTGGTGCCCGCGAACGACCCCGGCTACGCCTATATCGCCAATGCGATTCGCGCGACCTATGGCGTTCCCGTGGCGCCCGAGATCATGACCGGCGCCACCGACTCGCGCCATTACCTGGCGATCGCGGATTCCGTGCTGCGCTTCCGCCCCTATCACGAGGAGGTTGCCGACCTCGCGCGCGTTCACGGCACCAATGAGCGCGTGGCAATCAGCGATCTCGGCCCCGCCGTCGGCTTTTACATGCGCCTGATCCAGGACTTGAAATAGAATGTTATATTGTCATTCGCGGCGGAGCGATGCCGGCCCTTCCCTCGCGTGCGCATGCACGCTCGCCGGGCATGACAAACCGGAAAACTGAGCCGCTTGCCCCCTCCGTCTCGCTTCGCTCGCCACCTCCCCCGTAAACGAGGGAGGATCAATCAATCGTCGGACGCGTAATCCTCCTCCGCGAAGCGGGGGAGGGGGACCATGCGGAACATGGTGGAGGGAATAATTCATCCTTTGCCATCCATGTCATTACA
>CAZBRO010000038.1:0-42449 GCA_964494505.1 uncultured Bordetella sp. | reverse complement strand
AAACCCCGGCGGCTACATTGCGCGCAAGTGTTGCGTCGATCCCTTGAGCCAGCACAGCAAATTGTTCAACCCCGGTACTTAAGGACCGGTTGCACCGAACTTGGCGGCGATGCCAAGCAGGTAGCGGATGACATCCCAGGTCTGCCTGTAAAGAGGGAAAACTGACATGACCGTGTTGCAGTTCTTATCTTTATACCTGTTCCCCTGGGTACTTATGATCGGTACCCTCGTCGTGATTGGTTTCGTGGGTTGGGTTGCTGAACGCCTAGCTCGGAGAAATTTTCGTCGGGCCATGAATTTAGTCGGTGCTCTCGTGCTAGCGCCTGAGGCGTATTTGTTTCTGGATACTTGGTACAAATACGACTCCGACAAGCTGCCCTTGTACCTTCAGTTCTCCCTCGCCAGCTATGCAACGTGCGGAGCGCTCCTCGGTGTCGGCGTACTGGTGACAATCTTCGGTCTGTTCTCCGAACAAGTCGATAATTTCAAGCGGGATCTTGCCACTGCCGACAGGTTAGACCCGTAGCCTGTTTAGAGAGCACGTTTTCTTATCGTCTTAGTCGCGCGAGTCCTCAGAACTTTGGCCTGGCAACGGTCTGCGTTTCGCGTCTTGCAGTCGCGAGTAACTTCTCGACTAGCGCCTCGTGCAGGGAATCTCTGAATTCCTCGTCCTTAATTCTTACGGTGAGACCGTCAACCTCTGCCCTCACTCTAAATCCCGTTCCGAGGCAATCCAAGCATTGGCCCGATCCCGCGTATTTATGAAATATGGTGTCCTCCTGCGCAATCGTGACCAGGCGTTTCTTGCCATATTTCTCATCCGCAAGCGTCTCGTAGTACTTGCTGCCCACAAGCGCTTTCATGACCATCCTGGCGTTGATTTCGTAAACGCGCGCGTTCATCAACGCGTTTGTGCGATTGATGTCGTCAATATCCGTGAAAGCCACCAGCAGAACGTACTTGTTCCCGTCGCTATCGATTCGCGAAAATTCGATGCCCCCCCAATCGGTATGCAAAATCAACGGCCCGACGTGGCACACAGAGACTAAGGTCTCTTCGACGTCTCTGCCGGAAGAACCAAGCTCGATGCGTTGTTTGCCGCAGGAAACGCTGTATCGAAAGGCATTCTTATAGATGTTGAGATTCTCACCGCTCGCTTCCTGCGAATAGCCTCCTTTAAGAAGGATATCGAGGACTTCCTGAAGCGTTTGGCCAATTTTTACTCCTGCGAAATCTACTCTGCGGACCTGTTCAACGACTGCTCGTTCGCGCGCCGGACCTTCAGCCACATGGATTGCTTGTTCGTTGATTCGTAGCTGCTCGATCGAGCCGTAGACGTTTTTCACCAGCGGATCATATCCGGGTTCCAAAAGCCCGACCATTCGCCCCCCCGAAATGGCGGATTCGCGACCGCTTGCTATAGCGTATTTCTTCGGGTCTCTCATCATTTCACCCGAGTTATCAATGTGGACTATGACTTCGTCACCCCCGAGATCACTATACATTTTGACATGACAAATTACCTGCCTGTCTACGGCATAGACTGGAATCGGTGGCAGCGCACGGAGCGCGTCGATGAGTTGAGCGTCTCCGCTTGCTGTCGCATCTGCGAGCTTCTTCTCGTACCCCTTCTGGCACATTGCTGCACTGGCAGCGCCCGAATTGGCGGCGATAGCTATCAAGAGTGCGGCCAGTCGGAGCGCTCCAAAATACACATTCGTCCCGCGCGACCATCGAAACTTCGGCATGTTTCTCCCTACTACTAGGGTGTGCCACGCGCTCCCGGTTAGGTCGATCATTCGTCGGGCGCTCCACCATGAACTTGCTGTCGGGTCACGTCCCGAATCTTTTCATGCGCAAGCTGCTCGCGGCGCGACCTATTTCGCCTACTGCGCATTTCTTCGTCATGGACCATGAAGCCCAGGCTCAAAACGGCAAAGATAACCGGCAGCGCCCAAAGCATCGGCCTCTCTTCCCAAACATGCTGGAAACCCAAATAGGTCAGAGCTGCGGTTGCCAACCCAAACAGCGCCGCCAAGCATCGGTCGATCATTGGCTCTTATCCTCCATCGGAAGCGCTCCATCCGTGTAGTCGCGGATCGGAACCAAGCCCCAGACGGCACCATCCCAGACGATCGCGTATCCCGCCGTTTGCGCTAATTGTCCGTTCGCAATGAACGCCGGAATGATCGTTCGTCCGATTTTCAAGGTCTGTGCGGGACGTGTCAGCACGGACGGATCGCGCGCTCTGATCGTGTCGATGGAAGGCAAGTAATCAGGCAAGCTGTCGGACGGGTCGGGGGGATAAAATCGCAGGGTGTGGCGGACCGTCTCATTGTCGCCGAGATGCAGAGCCTGCCCCTCAAGGTCGTTTTGAACCGCGTTAAGACCCTCCATGCGCGTGTACGATTCAAATGGTGCATACCAATTTGTTTGGGCCCAGCGTTGAAAGAGAGTGTTCGCGGCGCCCATTCCTTCGAAAGCAACTGTCGAGACGACCATAAATCCCGCGGCCAATAGCGAGCCAGACAGGGGGCGATGTCTGATCAACTTCCATGCCATCGCGACGCCGGGATGCCGCATTTCAAAGGCGCGGGTTAGCGCACCTTCGGATTCGATCTCTCGATCATTTTGGGTATCGTTCACGGCCCCGACCCCCGTCGCGTTGCCGGTATTGTGCCAAAGCTGCGCGCGTTCGTAAACGTCTATCCGGCCGCCTCTCGCTTCGCTCGCTGCAAGTGAGCACGAATGCCGAGAGGGTCATCCTTCTGCTCGGGATCGGGAAGCCAGGCACGGATAGTGCGAGCCCGGCGTTCGCGTAAGAAGAGGACCGCTTGACCAACGTCCATGGCGCCGAGCCCCTGCGGCCAATAAATCGGACCCTGCAAATTCTGCAAATTTTCGCTGGTGCCGGTGCTGCGTGAGGGCTGGTTGCCGAGGTTTTGGCTGGTCGAAGTGCCGCCGGTCTTGAGCCAATAGAGCCGTTGGCCGGATAACTTCGAGAGATATTCCTGTGTCGTCACGTCTTGCGGTGCGAACGACTGAAGGACACCGGCATTGCCGACGAAGCTCTCCCACCGATCTTTGTAGAGGTGTTTGGCCTGAGCCAAGTCCTGAAATACCGGCCACAGCTTCACTCCGTAGCCTCGCATGAGGGCCATATTGTTCTCGATGACAGCCAGATGACCCATTTGGGCGAATTCATCGAGCATGAACAATACTGGCACGCGCTCGGTCTCCACGCTCCGCAGCAACGGCAACAGAATTGAAGTAATCATCACGCGCAACCACGTCGAATGCGTAGCCAGATATCGTGGAGGCAGGATCAAATAGATTGTGGTTGGCTGCTTCTTCAGGGTCGAGAAATCGAATTCACCCTTCGCGATGTCTGCTTTGATCGGGCGGCTGTCGAGCCATCGGCTCTGTGTCAGAGCCGTCGAAAGGACGCTGTTCAGTTCCCTATTTTCAGCGGTAATTTCAGCGAACCGGCCGGCTTTGACCGTTAGCTCATCGCAGTCATGTTCGATTCCCGCGGTCATCATCGTGTTTACGCTGGCGCGGAATTCTTCCGCTGGCTGGCCGAGCAGCGCGCGCACGTCGCTGAGCGAACCACCCCCTGGCATGGTGAGCCGCACGAACATGATGGCGGCAGCTACCAGATCCTGAGCCGATTGACTCCAGTGCGGGTCCTGTCCCTGCTCACGGATGAGTGCTTCTGCCAGACTGAGGGCGTCGTCGGGAAATTCCTCGCTGGTGGGGTCGAGCGCCGCGATCGGATTGTACCCGTTGCTTACAAGGTAGGGATATTTGTCCACCAGGGGCTTGTAGTTTTTTGTCATCACGCCAAAGGGGTCGATTACGAGGACCCTATGGCCCGGCTGAGCGGCCCGGTACGTGCTGGTCAGCGCGGCAAGCTCTCCTTTGATGTCGACAACAACCGTAGACCAGTTCTTGAGCCGGTAGAGATTTGGGATTAGCAGCCGTCGTGTTTTCCCGGAACCGTTGGGACCCACGGTGACCAGATGTCGATCGCCCGAATTATCTAAATCGGCGCTGCTCGGATACGAATTCATCCGCCCCGGCGCGACCTCCCATTTTTCATCGAGAATCGATTGGTGGGGTTCCGTTTTCGTCGGCGTCACACCGAACCCGAAATAGACGCCGCCGTCCGTTGCCCAGCCGTCGTCCGTTGCCCCAAGGTTTGTCGCCATGTGTTGCACTCTCTAGACAGGGCTATCGACCATTGCCGCCGCGATCTCGTGATTTGGAGTCTCCCCGAGCCTTTTCGCCGGCTTCGAATTTAGCCCCAGCGGCTCGAATTTTCTGGATACGTGCGGCCTTAGCGCCGGTGACTTCGCCTTGCGTAGCGTGATGTCCGGCCTCCTTGGCGCCTTTTTGGGCGCTGGTATCCGGTTCATCGCTATCGCCTCGGCTGCGTTCCCGCTCCCGGCGTTCCGTTTCCTGACGCTTGGATGCCCGCGGATCACTCAGCCAAGCCGAGAGCTGACCCGCGCTGAGCGGCCGAACAGGCTCCTTCTGGTCCCCCCGGTGGAAATGTGAAGCGGCACGGCGCTCGTCCACACGCGCCATCTGTCGCCCGAGCTGTTTCACGTCCTCGGCCGTGTTCCGGGCTACAAAAAGCTCGGCCTTGTCGCGGTGCCTCGTGAGCGCAACGTAGCTCGGTGCCGCGCGCCAATGTTCGGAGTGGTAAAGGTAGGTTTGATCGAGAGTGCGCCCTTGCGCCTTGTAGATCGTTCCGGCGTAGCCGTGCTGGAAGTCCCGAAATTCCTTGGCATCGAATGTGACGGACCGCTGCCCGCGGCCATCGAGGCGCATGGTGATTTCGGTCCCCTCGATGTTCTCCACCGTGCCGGCACGGCCGTTGGAGAGGCCGCGCCGATTGTCGGTCCCCGTGAATAGAACCCGGTCCCCGGAAGCAAATTCCTGCGGCCCCTGGGTCGTCGGAAGCGTGTGCGACGGGCCGAGATCGCCCCGTTCGACCCGTACCTGCCTGATATCGGAATTGAGCGCCGCAACGTCATCATTGGTATATGCCAGCACAAACCGGGACTTGGTGGGCGCCGCGGCGCTATCCTTGGCCCACTGTTTCACCAGGGCGTCCCGAGCTTCGTCCTGGGTGCGCGTCCAATGGATGGCGCCCTTGGCGTCGTACATCTCAAGGGCCCCATGAAAATTCCCTTCGGCCATGAGCTCGGCCGCGCGGCGGTCGTCGTTCTTGTGCTGCCGGCGCACCGTGCTGAGTTCGGCCGCCCCATACCGATCCTTGAGGACGCCGAACATGCCGCCGCGGTCGATGCTGGAAAGCTGCCGGTCGTCGCCGACCAGAATCAGCTTCGCACCCGCCTCATGGGCATGCGCGGTTAGCACCGCCATGATCTTGGTGTCGAGCATCGCCGCCTCGTCCACCATGACGGCGGTGCGCCCGTTCCACTGCGTGCGGCCGTTGTTGAGGGCAAACAATTCGCTGTGGACGGTGCGGGCGCGCGCGAAGCCGTCGGCCTGCATGTCTTCAGCGACGGCGTGGGTGGGGGCGAGGCCCACCACCCTGTACCCCTGGGCCTCATAGGCTTCGCGGATCGCGGCCAGGGTGAAGCTCTTGCCGGTGCCCGCCTGGCCGTCGATCAGGGCCAGCCCCTCGTCTCCTGTGGCGTGCCGGAAGGCCAGGGCCTGCTCCCGGCTGATCCCATCGAACTCCGCACTGTTCAGGACAGACGCTTTCAGATGCTCGCCGACTTGGTGCCCGCCATTGCGCACAAGACCGTCGGCTGCTCTCAAAACATGCTGCTCGGCCTCCAGCACCGTGTTGGTCGAGTAGCGCGTGGTCGGCCCGTGGGCCTCGTCGGAAAGACGGACGGTCTCGGGGTGGTTGAGAATCTGTTCGGCAAACTGCTCCCGGGCGAATTCGCTTCTAATCTGTTTTTCCAGCGCGCGTTCGAGCTCGCGCCCGGTGAAAGCCGAGCGCTGCTGAGTCATCAGGTCGAGCACGGCGCCGGCGTCGCGACCGTCGATGGCATCGCGTAACTGGTTGGCTTCCTCGCGGCGCAAGCAGACAACCCCACCATGTTCCCGCTCATAGCGCTCGGCCCATTTGGAGAGCTTGAGGTAATTCTCCTTGAGATCGTAGGCCCGGTCCGTCTCTGGATTGATCTTTGAGGCGACGATATGGACATGGGCATAATGCTCATCGGTATGGGCGGCGAAAACCGCCTTGGCGTTCTCCATGCCGATCGATTTGAGGGCATCGTGGGCGGCGGCCTCCATCACCTCCTGGCTTGGGGTTTCGCCCGGCCGCCAGCCAAGCGACATGTGAACGCAATCCTTCTCGCAGAGTTTGGTGCGGCTCGACTGGTTTAGCGCGTCGAATTCCATGACCCGCCGCGCAAGCTCAGCGTCCTCTCTGCTCTCGACGGCAAACCCGAATCCGGTGCCACCGATCCAGCCCACGCGGCTTTCGGCGCCGGGTTCCAGGGTCCGGTGCGCGCCGGTTTCATAGTCGCGGCCTTCGCCAAGTGCGTAGCGCACGGCCCCCGTCACACCCTTGCCGACTTTGCAGCGTGGAATCACAGCGCGATCACCCGTGCCATGGCGATCTTGAGCGTTCCAAGAATCGCCCGCAGCTCTCGGGTGGCGGGCGATTCCTCTGTCGTGTTGGCGTGGCGGGCGAGCTGGTTGAGGTTATTCCCTATGGCGCGCAGCTCGGCCATGAGGGCTTTGGCTTCCGGATTGCGGCGTGTCCCGGCGACGATGCCCGCGGCGCCCGAGCGGCGCAGACACAGATCCCGCATATACGCGCTAAGCCGGGCGCCCTCCTCTGCCGCGCGTTGTTCAAGCTGCGCCCGCTCGCTTGGTGTGAGCTGCACCGTCACGCTCGCCGTGCGGAATTCGCCGGCATAGGATTGTTCGAGGCGCGCCATGAGGGTTCATTTCCCCCGAAGGGCCAGACTTAATTCCAGGGGAATTAGCTATCTGGCTACTTTTCACACTTTCTCAGCATTCAGACCTTACCCTCAATGCCCAAAAAAGAAAACCCACCACAAGACCAAAGCTATTCCAACCGCCGATTCCGCACAGACCGCCGCCCAAATTCCCGCCCTGCCCTCTTCACGAGATGCGCGATTGGTTTGGTGATTCCCCGAGCGACGGTCTGCCATAGCTCGTACAGATACCGGCTCCACGCCCCTCTCGAAATTTTCCGTGCCGCCTTCTGTGGGACCTCGAACGGTGCGGCGTCGCTCTCGGCTTCAAGTTCGGCGTTGATCGCCTGCAGCTCATCGGTCAGGGCTTCCCGTTCCCGGTTCCTCTCCTTCGCGGCGCGGCGATCTTCGCCGGCGTGAGACACACAGCCGTCCCGCTCCATCTCGGTCGCGACCGGACCCTGCTTGGGCTCCGGCTCTTGGGTGAGGCCCTGGCCGGCGAGGCTGCGGTGATCGACGCGTGCGGGGCACCCTGCCCGCTCCAGGTGGCGGTTGACGGCCATCGCCCACCCTGCCCGCCAAGCCTCAAGCTGGGAGGTTTCGTTCCAGTCGCGCACCTTGGGGCCGAACCCCTGCCCCATCAGGCTGCGCATCGTCAGGAGCACATGGGCATGATGATTGCGGTCATCGCCCCGATGATCGGGGGCATGAATCGCGACATCGGCGATCATGCCGCGCGCGACGAACGCCTCGCCGGCGAACTCACGGATCAGCACGACACGCTGCTCATGAGTCAGCTCGTGCGGCAGGGAAAGAACCAGGTCGCGGGCGAGCTGGGCGTCTTTACGCTTTTCGGCGATCTCGACGGCGTTCCACAATCGGGACCGGTCACCCATCCAATCGGGTGCATCGGCGGGCGCCAATATCTCCGTATGCAGGACGCCCCGCTTGCGGCTGTAGTTGAACGCAAGACCCGTGCGCGAGTCGGTGAGCCTGGTCGCGGCACGATAGGCAGCGGCGGCCGTCGCGGAGCGACCCGCCGAGCGGCTCACGATCTTCGCTTCAAAGCGATAGATCGCCATGGGGTGCGTCGCGGCGCGAGCGGGATGCGAAACCGCATTCCGTTCTGTGGTCCCGGAGCAGCGCTTCGGGTCGTGGGATGCGGCGAACCGAGGCCAAGGGCCGCGTAAGTCGCCGCATGGGCGCGAAAGCCCTGGCGCGGGGGGTGAGGCGAAGCGCGGCCAAAGGCGGCGCATGTCGCCGAACGGGGGCAATTCCACCGCAACCCGGTCCAGGGTGGGAACACCCTGGCGCGCGTCCAGCCGGCGCACGGCTGGTCAGGGTCGAGGGGCAGGAACGCCCATCGTCGTGGGTGCCGGGACGCGACAGTCCTGGCCGGTGTGCAGAGGCAGCGCCAATGCCGCGGACGTTGCGCAGCAACGTATAACCGCGCACTTCGTGACTCTTGGTTCTAGTCTGTGCTATGCGATCCGTCATTGTACTGATGATCCGCAATGACTTATGGACTGCTCATGGTTAATACGGGATTAACCAATCAATATTTGCGCGCGGCGGAACCTCCGCGTGTCAGCGCTCGCCGGGCGTTCCTGCTCCGGCGCAAGGAGCGCATCGAAAACCAGCTCGCTGCGATGGATGCGCGCGTCCGCATTTCACGCCGCAAGCGCGACACCCGCCGAAAAATCATCGTCGGCGCCGCCGTTCTTGCCCATGCGCGGCTTGATCCTGTTTTCGCCGATCACCTCAGCGATGTTTTGAACCGGGCCATCGTGCGGCCTCGCGATCGCCTGCTCGTGGCCGGGCAACG
The DNA here is from genome assembly GCA_964494505.1 of uncultured Bordetella sp. Lineage (GTDB taxonomy): Bacteria > Pseudomonadota > Alphaproteobacteria > Micropepsales > Micropepsaceae > CAIYRG01. The sequence goes on along the minus strand of CAZBRO010000038.1, from coordinate 33,689 downwards.
CGTCCTTTGGCGCTCGGCCGCCCGCGAGGCCCTGCGAAGCGGGAGAAGCTCCACGTTGGGATGAGCCTTGGGCGCGATCCGGTGTTACAAGTCTGCCATGGCGCTCCACCTGAAACCAAGACTCCTCGCCATTGCCCTGGCAATTGCCCTCGCCCCCGCACCGTGTTTCGCGTGGGGCGTCGAGGGCCATCATATCGTCGCCGAAATCGCCGCTCGCGAGCTGATGCCGGCGGCGCGCTCGCAGGTGGCGGAATTGCTCGGCGGCGATGCCGAGCAATCCATGATCGAAGTCTCCACCTGGGCGGACGAAATCCGCCGCGGCCGTCCCAACACCGCGCCGTGGCATTTCGTCGACATCCCCATCGGGAGCGCCGGCTACGATCCCGGCCGCGATTGCCGCCGCAACAATTGCGTCGTGGCACAGATCGAGCGTGAGAAGACGATCGTGGCCGACCGCAGCCTCACCCCGGCCGTGAGGGCTGAGGCGCTGCGTTTTCTCATCCACTTCGTCGGGGACATCCACCAACCCATGCACGCGGCCGACAACGGCGATCGCGGCGGCAACCAGGTCCGCGTTGTGCTCGCGGGTAAACGAAGCGAACTCCACGCTGTTTGGGATACCGCCGTGGTTCAATCTCTCGGGACGGATGCCGGCGCGCTCGCCAATGATCTGCGCGCGCGCGTGACCGCTGCCGACCGCAAAAAGTGGCAGGCGGGCGACGCGCAAGACTGGGCCAATGAATCGTTTCAAGTCGCGAGCGCCGAAATCTACGCCAAGGTCTCGGGTGCCGGTGGAACGCAGGCGCCGATCATTTTGCCGGCGAGCTACGCTGCTTCGGAGCGGGGCGTCGCCGCCGCCCAATTGGAGAAAGCCGGAATCCGCCTCGCCTGGCTGCTCAACGCTGCTTTCCGATAGCCGCTCGGCACAGCGTGAGGAAAGGCCGCCCGAAGGCGGCCTTTCGCCGGTCAATACTCGCTCGGGAGCAGGATCACGCTGTTCGTGAAATACAGCGCGATCTCGTCGAGCGGAAAGTCTGTGAACTCGATCCGCTTGGTGAAAACGACGTCGCCGTTGCCGTCGTCGCAGGTGAGCACGGCGGTTTTGTCGGCGTTGACCGCCAATTTCCAGTTCTGGAATTCCTCGGCGGCAACGCGCGCGTCACTGCGCTGCGCGAAGGCGATTTCATCGATGAGCCAATACGCGCCTGCGTTGTCGGCGACATACTTGACGCCATCCGTGAACAGGACATCGCGAACCAGTGCGTGACGATACCACTGTTCCGTTCCGGTGAACTGCGTGAGGTCGGCCTGGGTGAGTGTCTTGGTGCTGGTCATCGTGTTTCCCTTCTCGCTGGGAGGCCGCCAAAGCGGGGCCTCGATGGCGCGGGGAAACGGACGGGGATCAGGGGCAGGCGCAGGCCCCTTCTCGGGAGACCGTGCCGGCACGGTACGGCGGAAGGCGGCTTGCGCCAGCCGAAGGCGGTGCCCCGCCCGGCCGTAAACCTTCGCCATCAATCCGAGGCCCTGGCGGGCGGCAGGCGTGGAAAACACGATGCGCGCCCTGCACTCAGTGCGCCGCGCATGCGGCGTCGGTCAGCGGTCATTGGCGGCGCGTGGCTTGTATCGCACGTAGAAATCGCAACGCGGCCAGCCCTGACAACGCAGGTACAGTCGGCGGGCGAACAGTGTCATGACCGAACGCGCGCGAAAGAGGTTCAACGGCTTGCCGCAATGGGGACACGGGCTTTTCGGCGTCAGTGGAGCCGTTCCCCGGGTTCTCGATTCGGGCGACGCAATTCTCTGACGGCCGCGAGCACCCGTTTCCATGTCCCCTCCCCCGCCGGATCGCCGCGCTCGATCATAGCGTCAATCCGGCCGCACGCGACGAACACCGCATCGTCGCCGTGCTGCGTGACTAGGAGTAGCGCCGAACGCCAGATGTCCAGATCGGATGTCATCGGCCGATCTTACCTCAACCGCGAATTCGCGGGAGCCGTCTGGGCGAGGACTACGTGTAAAGACGCAAATGCCGGGGCGGGATGACCCGCCCCGGCGGTATGCTAGCGACTCCAGATCAAGTTCTGGGTCTCTTCACCGATGCCGAGCAAACGGCATTGGATCGCTCCGGCGAAACTCGGATCGTCGAGCTTCACCGAGAGATACGGCTTCTCGGCCTTGCTGGTCTGAGACCAGGCAGCGCCGATTTCGACCCCGGTGGCATAGACCCGGTAATCGGGAGCCTTGTCCGCGGTTTTCTCGACCGGCTTGATGGTCGCCTTCGTCTTGATCGTCAGCGTCGTGATTGAGCCGACGTAATTTTCGCCCTCGCGGACGAATGTGCCGATGGTAGTCATTGTAGTCTCCTTTTCGGTTATTGAAGCCGCGTCATGCGGCCTCGTTGCGCACCGTCCGGGGCCGCCTGGACGGCCGGATCAACCCGAAGGGCCCCGCGTGAATTTTGACTGCGCAGCATCGCGAGGAATGGCCGAAGGCCAGGGGAAAATTCTCGTTGAACCGATGCCGGCCAAGGCTCCAGGTTGCGCATTCTCACGAGGTCGTTGTGAGCGCTTGACCGAATGGAGCTGACGAACATCGCGTCATTGCACGAAAGCAGGAATTCGTGCTCGATCACTGAACGATCAAACGAGTCCATCAGCCGGGAAACCGCCCGTGAGAAGCGTTCTATGCCCTCCCCTCCGCGGGTTTCGGACGCTGATTCTGATTGGCCCGCAAGCCCCAGATCGTCCGATCGAGGTGCAGCTCGCCGCGCTTCGCCCGCTGCACCATGCCGTGGAAATAATGCCCGGCCGTTCGCGTGAAGTGATCGGGATCCTTGGTCGAGACGATGGCCAGAGCAATCGCCGCGGTCTCCCGCCCCATCACATGGCAGGCCTCGCCCCAGATCGGCCGCGAAATGTCGAGTTCGCACCGCAAGGCATCGGCCGCTTCCACAATGTCGGACCAACAGGGGTCGGCGCCGTGCAGATAGGCCTTCAGGCGCGGCGCGAAGACCGGCAGCTCGTCCGGGTACAGACGAAGCACCTTTTCCAGCTCCGTCACTTCCGGCTTCTTCTGGGGGCTGCTCTTGGTCTCAGGCACTACCCCAGACTCGCTACTACTCTTCTCGCAAGCCATTACTGTATCTGGATTCAGATTTAAGGATGGTTTGTAGGTATATATGTGAGGTCCGGAATCGGTCCCCTGGGGGTCTTGATTCACATCCTTCCTAAGCTCTGCGAGCTGTACCTCCATGCGCTTCTGCGCCTCGGCCAGGCGTCTTTCGAGGGCATGGACGCCAATCTCCATCTCATCGAGCCTCTCAACGCGTCTGAGAGCCCCTGAGAGCACGTGCGCCTCATCCGCGAGCGACTGCCAGCCTGCGTCCATCAGCCCGTACTCGGCCGCCGCATCGAAGATTTGGGCGATGCCTTTGCGCGCGATCGTCGCCCGCCGGCGCAATTGTCCCATGCGGACGCGCACCCCCCTGCCCTCCTCGGCCACCTTCTGAAACTCCGCGATGCGCTGTGCCAGCGGCGACAGATCGAAGCCGTAAGCCTCGACGATGCGCCCTTCGCGGTCTCTGCGGCCGTAGCGCTTGCCGTTGGGGCTGTCCTTGGCCGCGATCAGCCCAAGCTCGATTAGGAGCCGGTTGAGCGCCTTGGTGCGCGTGGGCGATAGCCCAAGCTCCTCCTGCTGCATTCGCGCCGAGGGCCAGACAATGGGCCTAGCGCCTTCCTGCCAGTCCTGGGACGACGTAAAGCGAAAGAACCAGTCGATGGCATGGACGACACGCGCACCATAGCCGAGGAACGGCGCTGCGGCTTTGAAGGCACCGAGAATCTGCCCCGGCCTCGGCCCATTATCCCCTACCCCACCGAATTCGCGGGCCTGGCTTTCCGTTGCCATCATCGCAACGGTCAGGCGTCGAAATCCGGTCTGCCGGCCGGCATGCTGCGCGGCGGCCGTGCCGCCGATCTGTGTCTGTATATTCATCGGACCCTCCTTTGTTACGGGTCGCGATGGGCAAACCTCCACCGTTAACGGAATCATCGATTCCGCTTGCGAATCGGGTCTTCGGCGGCTAGGGTCGGATTGCTTGATTTGTCCGAACCGGGCCGCCTAGCCCATCACGAATTTTCGCAAAGCCTCCGCGCCAACGGAGGCTTTTGCATTTCAGGCGCTTTCCTGGGTGGCCACTCTCCCCTGTCGCAAAAGTTTCGGGTCCGCCGTGCGGTGCGATCGCCGCCCGGCAGCATCGAGACGGCTGTCGCGCCGTTCGATCGTTGTGCGCGCCGGCGCCGGCGCGTGAAGCGTCGCTGCGATCTCTGGATTCAATCGTCGTGAAATCGTCACAAGCCATCGGTCACCTCGTTCGTTCCATCGAGGCGACGGGCAACACAAAGCCGTTGCGAAAACTTGCGTTTTCGCTTGCCACGTCTTTGGCTGCGCCCTAAGTTCGGAGTTGCTGATTCGCCGAAGACGGGCGCCAACCCGTCGCAGGTATTCGTGCCAAAGCCCGCTCGCCAAAGCGGGCTTTGGCGTTTCTAAGCGCTCTGCTGGTTCGTCACCCTCCCCGCCTGAAGCAATTGCTGCACGACCTGGCTGCGGTTGCGCAGCCCCTCGCGCAATTTCACGGCATCGAGCTCGGCCACGATGTCCCTCGGCAATGCCAGGATGATTTCTGTGAGGCCGGCCTGCCGGCGACGCTCGCGCATCTCCCGCGTCCGCTGACGCTTTGCCTCTGCGCTTTCCGAAGGATACATGCTCGCGACTCGCTGCTAGTTTCGAGCAACTAGCTAGGCGCGATTCTAGGCGGCTGTCGAGGAAATATCCCCAGGGCTAGCTGCGGCGGCTTTATTTCGTAGTCGAGAGAATTGAGAAGCGCGCCAATAGACTCCGATTCGCGTCCCTTGCCGTCAAATCAAGCGAATCATCTTACATCTAGCTGCTATCTAGCTCGCTACTGCCGCCGCGCGCTTTCATAGGCTTCGAGGGACTTTTCCAGCACTTCGACGAGCAACAGGCGATCGCGTTCGGCGATCTGACGAACCTGCTCGTCCCAAGCCGGCGTCACGCGCGTTGCAAACTGAACCGTGCGGTCGGTGCGGCGCATGCTGCGGCCGTCGCGCTTTGGAGCCCCCTGCCCTGCCCGCGGTCTCGCCGGCGCCGCTGTGCGCACCGGCGCTGCCGGAGCTGGTGCCATTTCCGGCACGGCTGGCGGCGGCACTTCTGGTGCCTCCAGATTGCCGCTGGCTTCATCGGGTGGCGGCGGCGCTCCGAGCGTCTTGCGCTTGAGGTTCTTGAAGTCAGCCATGTTCGCCTACCTTGTCGATGAGGGCCTGAATGAGTGCATCGGCCTTGGCCTTGAGGCCCGCATAACTGGTTTCGGTGACGGCATGGCCCATGTTCTGGGCTTTGCGGTAGGCAGGGCGCTCCAAAAGGCAACCCTTGAGCACGGTGTAACCCGCCTCGGCGATATACGCCCTCGTCTCCGCCTCTTCGGCCGCCGTGCCGATTCGATTGAGCGCGAAAGTCAGTTTCGACTTGGGAATTCCGGCTTTCACGAGCGCATGAAATTCGCGAATGGCGGGTCTTAGATCGTCGGCCGAGGCGCCCGTCGGCTGCACGACCAGATCGGCGACGCGGGCGATTTCCAGCGTTCCCTTGCTGGTCCGCGCCGGTCCATCGAGGATTAGGAGCTCGTAGTGATCGGCCAGCTTGAGGGCCTGGCTCGCCGTCCCGAACGCCTCCGCCGCGACCTCGGGTTCGATCCCGGCATCGAGACGTGTCCGGTGCCAGTCGATCGTCGTGCCCTGCTGCGTATCGAGGTCCGCGATCTTGACTTTCAATCCGCTGGCCGCCGCTTCGCGGGCAAGGGCCCGCGCCAGGGTGGACTTCCCTACCCCACCCTTTTGCGAAACGAAGGCGATGATTGTGGCCATGCGATTTTTCCACTTAGCAGCTAGATGGCTGCAAGATATACACTAGCTGCAAGCTAATCGCTAGATATATTATATCAAGCAGTTACCAATCAACTAGATAGCTGCTATCTATATTCAGTCCTCAAATCGTCCGAAAGTATCTGGCTAGATAGCTGCTACCTTGCCCTCGAAAGAGCCTACACTGATTCGGGGGAATGCCGCCTAATGGATTGTTACTGTTGGTCTTGTTATTGCTATCTAGCTGCTACCTTGCCGCCATAGACCGGCACGAAAACAACGAATCCGCCGTTTGATGGCCGCCGCGACGCCAAAAAGGGTGAAGGGCCAGTACGACAAGAACCCAGAAGGGCAGGGATAACACCGCCTCTCGCGCCGTCAACGGGCGGGTGCTCGCCTCGTCGCACGCTCCTGCGGCTCTGCTCCCGCGCCAACCATGCGCGCCGTTGACCGCGCTCCCGGCGATGTTGCGAAATCGCTGTCGGGACGAGGGGCGTCCCGCAAAATTTCGACCGCCTCCGGCGCGGATCGAACAAGGGGCGGGCAGGGCAGGGGGCTCGAAACCTCAAGCCTCCCGGTCCAGGACCGTAAAAAGCAAAGGTTCGAGGTAGCGGCCTGCAACAGTGCGTGCCGCTTTCGGTCGGGCGTCTTCTATGAGCGGAAAGAGCGGCGGTTGCCGCTCCCGGAGGTGGCGGGCGACTTGCGCCCGCCGTAACGCCAGAACATCGCGCCAGAGATAGCGCTTGCCGTCGATCTCGATAAAGCGAGGCGCGGCCATGGCACCCTCACGCGGCGCTGTTGTTGGGTTGCGTTGCGGGCATACGCAAGATGGCGGGCAGCCAGCCCTTGCCCGCGAGACGTTCTTCGGCGCGGCCTACCAGGGCATCCTTCTTGAGCCCCGCGAGATTCTCGGCCGCTTCCGGCGTCACGCCTTCGGCGACAGCGCTCAAGATCACGGCCTTGGGCACCCGCGCGAGATAGGTCGCGCGCGTCGGTTGCCACCATTGCCGCATGTCGAGAGCGAGCGCCGCTGCGAGCCGGTCGGCGTGGTGCGGGGCCGTGCTGCGTTCGTGCGGCTTCTGCACGGCGTTGACGGTCATCGCGACGCAAGTGGCGAGTAGGGCGGTGAGCGTTGCCAAATCCTGCGCCCGCAGCCAGTCCCAAAGAGCCTCAGCGGATTCCGGCAATTGCCGCTTCCAATCCGCCATACGCTCGGCGATCACTGCGCTGGCTTTCGTCTCCGCGAAATTCTCGGCGCTTGCACTCAAATCGGTGCATGTCACGCGGATTTCGAGGCAGGAGTCGCCGCTTGCCGGGCCGTAGAAGATCGGGAGCGCCAGGGCGTGAACCGTCGCGGCAAGCGCCACGGTGGGATTATCGGCAAGCATGGCCCGCAAGGCGGCGGTGCGTTGCGCCGTCAAATCCTCGATGAGCCGCGCGGAAAGGCCGGGGGAGGATTTCGGGGGAGCGCCATCGCCGTCGTCGTCCGCGCCGGGTTCGCCGCCGTCGTCGTCCGTGGCAAGCGCGGCGTGGGCGGCTTTCTTGTCTTCGGGACGAATGAGGCCGCGTTCGATGAGAAGGCTGCCGTCATGGTCGATGGTGACAATGACTCCGCCCTGGGCGGTCTGCTCGGGCGTCCAGATGCAGGAACCTTGCGAAAGGGTTTCGATCTGCTGGGAGAGGGCGTCGAGCCGGTCGGCGGTTTGGGGATCGTCGGCTTCGCTTTCTTCAAGGGCGTCGTATTCCGCCGAAAGCCGTGCCAGTTCTTCAGCCTTTGCCGGTGCAAGCGGCAGGCGTTCGGGCTCGATCCGTCCGAAGGCCCGCAGGGCAGAAAAATCAAGCTCCGGCGCAGTCTCAACCCATTTCCACCCCTCGGCGCGCACGATTTGCGCTTCGCGTTCAAGCCGTTCCTGAACAAGCTTATCAAGCAGGGCAGGGGCCGTCAGATAGCCTTCGTGCTCGGGCTGGAACAGATCGCGAGAAATCTGCCCTCCGGCGGTGGTGTAGACCTCGATGCCGACGAACAGCGCTCTGGGGTCCGACGCTTCGACATGGGCCTCGGTGAGCGCCCGGCGGATCGCGGACGGGCTCCTGTTGAAAGGCGGCAGGTTCATCCATACCGCTTCTTGCGCTTCATGGTCATCGCTGACGGTGAAGGCCATCAGCTCGTCCAAGGTCATTTCCTCGGCGCGGTAGGCTTCCAACAGGCGCGGGCTGACGCTGGCGAGCTTGAGCCTTTGGCGGACGATGGTGGGCGTCGTGCCGAAGCGAGCGGCGATTTCCTCGGGGCCTTTGCCGGTCTCGGCCAGGGCGTGAAACGCCTCGAACTGGTCGGCGGGGTGCATCGGCACGCGCATGACGTTTTCGGCGAGGCTGATTTCGGCGGCGTCCTGGTCGTCCAGAACATTGCAGGGGATTTCGGAATCTTTGGCGATCTGTTTTCCCTTCGCCAAGAGCTTCAAGGCGGCCAAGCGGCGGCCTCCCGCGACGACCTCGTACTTGCCTTTGCCGTTCAGGCTGCGGACTTGAAGATTCTGCAAGAGGCCATGGGCGGCGATGCTGGCCGCGAGTTCCTCGATGCCGGTCGAAGCGCCGGTCTTGCGCACATTGGCGGATGAGGGAATGAGACGATTGAGGGCAATGGACTGAATGTTCATGGCGGTGATCTCCTTGGGGTTAGACAGGGAATGGCGGGACAAATCCGGGCAGGTGCCGCCTACGCGGCCCGCGCCTCGGCGATGGTCTCGGTCTTGGGTTGCAGGGAATGCAGATAATCGGCGGCACGCTGGGCATGGGCGGCGGCGCTGAAAATCAGCCGCTTGTCGTTGCGCAGGGCCGTCAGCCATGAGGCGATGTAGGCGGCGTGATCCTCGCGAACCTCCGGCGTCAATTCGAGATCGGCGGCAAGAAAGGCAGACCCGAGTTCGGCGACCAATTCCTCTTTGGCATAGCCTTCATCGCCAAACCGGACGCGCCCGAAATCCCGCGCCAGACGCTTGTCGTGTTTGGTCCAATGGGTCAGTTCGTGCGCGAGCGTTGCCGCGTAGGATTCCGCATCGCGGAAGGTCTCGAAGGGCGGCATCTGCACATGATCGGGGCCTTCGGCGTAAAAGGCTCGCGTCCCGCCATGCCGGATGACGGCGCCGGTGGCGGCAAAGAAACGGTCGGCGCGTTCGATGCGCGCAATCGGTGAAAGGGCAGGGGGCTCGGGTCTGGTGCTGTAATGGGCGGGGAGGTTGTCGCACTGTTCGGCGTTGAAAACGGTGTAACCCTTCAAGAAGGGGATTTCGCTTTCGACTTCCTCGCCCTTGGCGTTGGTTTCGGTGCGGGTGATGCTGTTGGCGTAAACGATGAGTTCGCCGCTCTCTCCCTTGCGCACGCTGCCGCCCAATTCGAGGGCCTGCTTGAAGGTCAGCCACGACGGGCAGGCGTAGCCCTTGGTCACGGCGGCGGACCACAACATCACGACATTGATTCCCCGGTAGGGGATGCCGTTATGGCGCAAGGGGCGGGTGATCCGCCCGGCGGCGTGCTCCGCGTTCCACGGCTTCAGCCAGGGCCGGACTCCCTGCTCCAGGTCGGCGATGATCTTGCCGGTGATGCGGCTGTAAACGTCCCGGATTTCGGTCATTTTCTCCTCTCCTTCTGATCTGGGTTGTCAGCGCAGCGCTGCGCTGCAACCCTGCCCGTTGGCGAAACCGGGGTGTGCAAACCGCAGGGAGAATCTGCGGGGTCTTGGTGCGGGCGCAGCGAGCCTCGCGAAGCGACGTGAGTGAGCCTCGGCCCCGCTGATTGTCCTTGCGGTGCGCTGATGGGGCTGGCCCCTAAGTGGGGCCGCGTCTGCGGCCCCATAAACTGCGCGATGGGATCGTTACCTTGCGGCTGAAACCGCGCATGCGGATTCGGTGCGCGAAGCGCATAGAGCCCGGTCCCAAGGGGACGCGCCGTAGGCCTTTGGTGGATCTCCGGCGAATAGGCTGGACTCAGGCGAGCTTTTTGTTCTTTATTCGTTCCCATGCTCTTTTCCGGCGGAAAACCCGCATGGGGCCGCAGAAACTGGTGGATTTTCCCTATGTTCTGGTCCGGATTCGCTGCGATTTCTGTCAGCGCTCGGGCGCTTACAAGCTTGCCCGTCTGGCGGCGAAGTTCGGCAGTGAGGCAAAATTGGACGATGTGCTGGAGAGGATTTCAAAGGACTGCGCCGTGCGGCACGAGCGGCGCGGCAAAGGATGCGGCGCGCGGTTTGTCGATCTGCCGATGGTCAGACCACCCGACGCACCTGTTAAGCGAATGATGGTCATCAGGGGCGGCAAGACCTGACATGTGCGGCCGCTTCACCAATCGCTACACTTGGCGCGAGCTGGTCGCGCTCTACCGCATCACCGAGCCGTATATCGGACAGATCCCGAACACGCCGGCCCGCTTCAACATCGCGCCGATGCAAAGGTCGCTGGTCGCGCGCGAACGGGACGGCACGCGCGAGCTGGCGCCGCTGCAATGGGGCCTGGTGCCATCCTGGTCAAAGGACGGGAAGGGCGGGGCGGCCATGATCAACGCCAGGGCCGAAACCGTCGCCGAAAAACCCGGCTTCCGTGCCGCGTTCAAGTCGCGGCCGTGCCTGGTCGTCGCCGATGGTTTTTACGAATGGGCGAAAATCGGCCCGAAAGAAAAGCAGCCCTATTTCATCACGCTGAAGGGCAACTCACCGTTTGCGTTTGCCGGGCTATGGGATTGGTGGCGCGCCAAGGATGCGCCCAAGGACGACCCGGGCATCGAAACCTTCACCATCGTGACGACGGCGCCCAACACGCTCTGCGCGCCGATTCACGATCGCATGCCGGTGATCCTGACGCCGGAGGATTGGCCGCGCTGGCTGGCGACGGCCGACGACCGCAAGACGCTGCTGCACGCGTTTCCGGCCGATCACATGGAATGCTGGCCTATCGGCCAAGCCGTCGGGAACGTCCGCAACGACGGCCCCGAACTGATAGAGAGGACTTCTGCGTGAGCAAGCGGGCAGGGGAATCCGGAACCGTTAGGTGCGACGCACCGAAGGTAAAGGAGCACACCGGGCCGCTGCACACGTCAAAAAACACGAAAGCACGCGTTTGGCGAAGGGAGCGTTACCGGCCGGCCGCGCCCGCAAGCCCGCAGGGCAGGGGGCTTGGGGCGCTTGCGCCTAGAGCCCGGTCCCCACGGGGGACGCGCCGGAACCCTAAACGAGCGGAAATGCCAGCTTCCGGCGGCGAAGTCGGGGATCGGTGGCGTAATGGGGACAAGAAGCAGGGTTCTCGGGCTTCCTGGTTGTCTTGGCCTGGGATACTCTACTGCTCAGGTGGCTGGACCGAACTGCTCAGATGGCTGGACCGACCGGCCGTTTGGGAAATGTCGGCTAAGTGCCCTGGAGGGCGTCCATGGAACTACGATACGCGCTTGCATTGAGCGTGGTTGCGCTTGCGGGCTGCGCCACACCGAAACCTGTTCCTCTGGCAATCCGCGCGCCTCAACCAATGATGACGGTCGTTAGCGCTCCAGCGCCCAGCGTTCCAATACTCAAACGCAAGATCGCCGTTGGGCGCTTCTCCAATGCCACCAATTACGGTCGCGCGCTTCTGCTGGAGGGCGAAAGCGACCCTCTCGCAAATCAGGCATCTGACATGTTGATGGCGCGCTTGACCGACTCAGGAAAATTTCTTGTGTTCGAGCGAGGCGATTTGCAAGCTATCCAGAAGGAACGCACGTTACAAAGCCGAATCCCTTCACCTCTTGTCGGCGTAGACGCCCTCATCATTGGGTCGGTTACTGAGTTCGGTCGAAAGATCGAAGGTGAAACCGGGTTTTTGAGTTCTACGAAACGGCAGTCAGCGTCAGCGACAGTCGAAATTCGGATCGTCGACGTTCAGACAGGGCAAGCGTTTTTCAGCACCAAAGGAAGTGGAACGGCGACCGTGGAAGCTGGCGAAGTTGCCGGTTTTGGTTCGAGGGCGGGTTATGACGCTACGCTGAATGATAAAGCTATTTCGGCGGCCGTTTCCGATCTCATTAACAACGTGATGCAGAAGCTAGAGGAGCGCCCTTGGCACACCGATATCCTCGATGCGGACGGCAGCATGGTTACGATCAGCGGTGGGCCTACACAGGGTCTTAAGCTGGGCGATCAACTGCGCGTCGAGCGCCCTGGAAAAACCGTCGTAAGTCAGCAGACCGGGTTGCCAATTACTCTACCGGGCGAGCAAGTCGCGCAAATCCAAGTGGTCTCGTTTTTCGGACAGGGGACCGCAGAAGGCGCTACTGCAAGAGTCACCAGCGGACAAGTTACGCACGACCAAATGCAAGATTTAGTTGTTACGGAGGCACGATGATGGCTAGCTGGCCTTACGCCGCTGTATTCGGGTTGCTCCTTGTCGGTTGTGCTTATCCACGCGCGACGGTCGAGCAAGGTGGGAACAATGGGAACCTCTATTTTCCCCGCGCGAGTGTGGGCACCCGGGTGATCCTTGACGGGATCGATGCAGGGGACGCCGCATCATATGACGGCCAAAAATCCGTGCTTGGGGTAGTGCCAGGGCCTCACAGAATAGCTTTAAGGCAGGGCGCTGCTACCCTTTATGATCGCCAGATTTATGTCGGCGCAGATGCCCGAATGGCTATAGAGGTGCCTTGAAATGCGTCGCTTGCGAGCAATCTCATTGAGCATCGTTGCGATCATTGGCCTTACCCAATGCGCGCCAGCAACCCGCTTCAGTTGGGGCGATTACGAAAACTCCCTTTACGTCTATTACAAGAGCCCAAGTGAGCGCAAAGTTTATGAAAAGGCACTTACGGATGCAATCGAACGCGGCAGACAACAGAACACCATGGCGCCCGGATTGCTGGCAGAACTTGGCTATCTCTACTTAGAAGACGGCGACACCGTGCGCGCTACTGCGCTCTTTCGAGAAGAGATGCAGCGGTTCCCCGAATCACGGCCGTTTCTCACACGCATTATCGATCGCTCTACTGGAACACCTCTCGCAGGGGGTACGTCATGAACTGCAACATCCGGAATGTCCTGTCGTTCACCCTGATAGCTATATTTTTGAGCGGCTGTGTAGCGGTTAAACCGAAGAACTATTCATCTTTTCGAGCTGAGGACCCTCACAGCATCTTGGTCGTTCCCGTACTCAATAATTCCACGTCGGTGACAGCACCGGACTATTTTTTGTCCACGATTTCGCGCCCATTTGCCGAGCGTGGCTACTACGTTTTCCCAGCCAATATGGTGAAGGGGATATTGGAGCAAAACGGACTGGCCGATGCCGCGCTCGTACATAACGCAGACCCGCAGCGCCTGGATGTTCTGTTTGGATGCAGCGCCGTTCTTCTCATCACGGTCGAGAAATGGCAGTCGCAATATGTGATTCTCGCGACGACAACGACTGTGCAGTTCGACTACGTGCTGAAGAGTTGCAAGACTGGCGCAACACTTTGGGAAGATATGCGAACGATGCAGTACAGTCCTCAAGCAAGCAACGGTAGCGGCAACCCCCTAGCCGATTTGGTCGCGCAAGCCATAGTTGCCGCGATTGAAAAGGCCGAGCCCAATTACATGCCGCTTACGCAACAGGCGAACCTGCTTGCGGCATCAACTGCGGGCCAGGGACTTCCGGCCGGTCCTTATCTGGAAGCAAAGTACCACAAGGATTTGGACCAATTTCCTGCAACGCCGAAATGAATAACACATTCGGAAGCAGCAAGAGTGAGTTGGCCAGTAATTCGGGGAGTGAACGATAGGCGATCCGGTTGGGAGCGCCTGACGAAACTCCCAGCCGTTAAACACCCGCGAGATGGCGCTGGACGCCGGATTCGAAGCGTGGCAAGCATATTGCGTTCTTCGTTTGTGCTCTGGTCGCGGTTGTGGGGTGGCGCCATCGAGAAAAGAACAGTCTTTCCGGACAATAGGAGAAGAGGGGGGTAGATGGGGCTAGAACTTGCATTAGGGCCGACCGACTTCGAAGCGCGGGCCATCTCGCCACTTCAAGAACTGGGCGCCTATGAAGCGCTGTGGGTCGATCCGGAGACCTCCTTCAAAACGCTCTCCGAGAAATTTGCCGCACGGCCCGACGCCGTGCCGTCGGATTTCGTGCCGCCAGGCCGGGCGCGTGAGTGCGCGGAATTCGTCCAGGAACGATTCCGCGAAGCGCATATCGGTCGCTTCGGCGTGCGCGTGCACGGCGCCGGCGAATATCCCGAGAAATTGCGCGACGCGGCGCACCCGGTCGAGCTGATCTATTATCAGGGCTGGTGGGATCTCGTGAATTCGCGGTCGGTCGCCGTGGTCGGAACGCGCAAGCCCACGGCCGACGGCCTCAAGCGCACGCGCCAGCTCGTGCGCAAGCTCGTTGAGGACGGCTTCACCGTGGTTTCGGGTCTCGCGGCGGGCGTGGACACCGCCGTGCATGAAACGGCCATCGCTGCCGGCGGGCGGACAATCGCTGTGATCGGAACACCGCTTTCTCACAGCTACCCGCGCGACAACGCCGAGCTGCAGCGCCGAATCGCATCGGAGTTTCTCGTTATTAGCCAGGTGCCCCTGCAGCGCTACGAAAACCAGGATTTCCGGCGCAACCGGCTGTTCTTTCCCGAGCGCAACGTCACGATGTCGGCGCTGACCGAAGCGACGATCATCGTCGAGGCGGGCGAAACCTCGGGGACGCTCATTCAGGCGCGCGCCGCCCTGCAGCAAGGCCGCAAGCTCTTCATCCTCGATAGCTGCTTTCACAACAAGAATCTGACTTGGCCCAAGCGGTTCGCGGAGCGGGGAGCCATCCGGGTGGTGGATTACGATGACATCCGGACAGGGCTTTCCCCAACGGCTCACTAAAATCGACGAACTGACGCGGCCGGATCACTATTATCTGGCGGCAACGGACGAGTGCTATTTTATCGGCGAATACTCGGCGCGCAAAGGCTTCGCCGTCAGCGCGACGAACAATCTCATCCTCAATCTGAAAAAGGGCATGGACCGGCGCGGCCGGCCGGAATGGTCCCATAAGGCGCGGGCGATCGAAGCCGCGGCGACAGCGCTACGGGCTTCGCTGAGCGATAACGCGAGAACGATGCTGACCTTCGTCCCCGTGCCGCCATCGAAGGCAAAGGGCGATCCCCTCTACGACGATCGTCTCGTTCAAGTGCTGAGGGCCATTTGGCCGGACTGCGCCGTCGATATTCGCGAACTGATCCTGCAACAGCAAAGCACCGATGCCGTGCACGATCGCGCGGAACGTCCGTCTCCGGCCGAGCTTGAAGCGCGTTACGCCCTCGATCCGGCCCTGCTGGCGCCAAATCCACAAATTATCGCCGTGGTGGACGACGTGGTGACGACGGGCGCGCATTTCGTGGCGGTCAGAAATATGCTGCGCCAGCATTTTCCGGACACCAAGATCGTCGGTCTGTTCATCGCGCGTCGTGTGCCCGAGGCCGTGGACATTGAAGACTTCGACGAAGGGTAGGGTACACGCGACATCGGCGAAAGGCGCCCTGGAATTGAAGTCAAAGTTTTCGCGCGAGCATTTTCACGGTCACCGCGACGCACGCAGAGCGTTGAACCGGGCGCTCACGCAGATCAAGAATTTCAAAGTCTCGCAGCCTGCTTGCTGTTGCCCCTGCGAGCGGCAAATCCTTCCAGTTGTCGCCCTGTGCGCCAAACGTCTCGTAAAGCAACAGTCCGCCGCGTCGAATCAAAGGGCACACCGCCTCAATGATCCGATCCGAAACGTAATGCACTACAAGAACCAGATCGAAAGCATCGGCGGGAAACGGCAGATCGTGACGGGCATCCGCGACGACATGCGCCAGCGTTCCCGACGTGCGCTGCTCATGATCCCAGATTACGGCGGCATGAACCAATCGCTTCTCATCCACATCAACAGAGACGACCCGATGGCCGAGGCCCGCCAGGAAGAGGGAATGTCTGCCAAAACCGCTCGGAATATCGAGCACGTCGAGAGCATGATTCTTTCGAATACGCGGAAGGCACGACCGCGTATAGGGCGAGATTGCCCTGTCATCGGGGAAGGTAGCCTGGGAAGCTCGCATAGTTAATTTGCTCGAATAGCGACGTAATTCAAAGAGTTACCAGATTCAAGTGACGTTCCGAAATCTGCTTGACTATTCTTGTGAAAGCCCGAGACTGGCTGCTCAATTTGGAGGCAACAATGGCGACACGGAAATTCCTTGTTCCGATTGCAGTCTCGGTGGCAGCGTTCACGACAGCTCCATCCCAGGCGGCAGTGCCCCCTCCGAATACTGAAGCCGCCTCCACGGTCTCAGGCGCGCCCAATTCCCTTGGCGGTTTGGTCCTTGATCATGCCACGCAACCGTTCACGCGGGTTGCAGCACACGCAAGCCATGCAAGCCACGTGAGCCACGCGTCACATACGTCGAGCAGCCCTTAGTTTTCGCTGAACAATGGTCAGCAACCTTGCCAGCGGCGCCAGCAATGGTTGCCGCGAAGTTTGCTTTGCGGCTGGTCTTTATGATCTGGACGCGATCAAGCGCGCGGCTTACCGCTTCAGTGACCGAGTGCGTGTCGAAATCGAACCCACGGAAACCGTCGTCATTTGCCGCCTGCATCCCTTGATGGCAGTCAGCGAGGCGGATCACCTTGCCATCGTGAGCGACTTTTCAATCGAAGTCCTCGACCAGGACCTTCGGCGAACAATTGCCGCTGAAACGGAATCCGTCCGCAATCTTATCCTGTCGATTGCGTTCTCGAAGACCGGCTTCGGTCAGTGAGCAAGTTTCATCCGCTGAGTGCGTATGAAAACAGCGCAAGCTACAAGCTCCTGCCATTTCGATTTACGGCCTTGGACGAAGATCGGTACGTATTGACGAATATGGCAGGTGAGTACGCGCTTCTGCCACGCCAAGACCTTTATGATTTTGTGCGGCACCGCATAGAACCCGGCAGTACGGCATTCCGAACCCTGAAATCTCGCCATTTCCTCATGGACGACGACTCGAATGTCGCGATTGATCTGCTTTCTCTGAAGACAAGGACCAAATTCGAGCGCCTTTCAAACTTCACCGGCCTTCACCTGTTTGTGGTGACGCTCCGATGTGAGCATTCGTGTCCCTATTGTCAGGTATCGCGCCAGAACATAGAGCACTCCGAATTTGACATGAGCCCCGAAACCGCGGAGCGCGCGCTTGACCTGGTATTCCGTTCACCGTCGCCGGCCATCAAGATCGAATTTCAGGGAGGCGAACCGCTCCTCAACTTTCCTCTCATTCGCCACATTGTCGAGCGGGCGACCGAGCTCAATAAGGTCCACAATCGTGACCTTGGATTCGTCATCGCAACGAATCTGGCGCTCGTCACTGACGAGATTCTTGATTTTTGCCGGGCGCAGTCAATCGCGATTTCCACATCGCTGGACGGCCCTGCCGATCTTCACAACAAGAACCGGCCCCGTCCGGGCGGCGACAGTCATCAGCGCGCCATTGCCGGAATTGACCGCGTTCGGCAGGCGCTGGGGCGCGATCAGATCAGCGCCATCATGACGACGACGACGGCAAGCCTGAAACGGCCACGCGAGATCATTGACGAGTATGTGGCGCACGATTTTCGCGGCATCTTTCTTCGGCCTCTGTCGCCCTACGGCTTCGCCATGAAAACAAAGTGGTACGCCGCCTATAAAACGCCGATGTGGCTCGACTTCTATTTTGACGGGCTGGACTACATTATCGAGCTGAACAAGGCGGGCGTGCCGTTCAGCGAGTATTACGCCTCGGTCATCCTGACCAAAATGCTTACACCGTTCCAGCCTGGCTACGTGGACCTGTCGAGTCCTGCGGGCATCGGTATTGGAGCGCTCGTCTATAACTACGATGGTGACGTTTACGCGTCCGACGAAAGCCGAATGCTGGCCGAAATGGGGGATAAGTCCTTCCGGCTCGGCAACGTCCACAAGGACAGTTACGAGGACATTATTCTGTCCCCGGCGCTTCTTGATCCGCTTGAAGCCTCATTTGCCGCAAGCGCGCCGATGTGTTCGACGTGCGCCTTTGAGCCTTATTGCGGGGCAGAACCGGTCTTTCACCATGCGACGCAGGGCGATCCGGTGGGCCGCAAGCCGATATCTGATTTCTGCAATCGGAATATGGCGATATTCCGGGGCCTGATAACCCGGATGGAAGCCGACGCCGAAACCAGACATTTGTTCGCACGTTGGGCGAACCGCTGACATGCTGACGCTCCGCAACCAGGGTTTGCGAACACTCAATACCGGCGCTGCCGGTAGTCCTGCGGTACTGCGGCTTTCCGACGATCCCCAGCGTCCGCCCGTTCTGAGGAAGTCGGAGGGATATATAAGTCGCGGCGGGCCGATGCCGCCCGGCTTCGCGTGGTATCTCCTGACCGACGGAGAGGCGAGTGATGTTCCGAACGACGCCCCCGCGATCTTCCTGCCCCCGAGCTATGAATATCTGCGCAGCGGCGATGTGGTTCGAATAGCGCCGGCACGCGGCGCATTCTCCGTTCTGTACCGGCGTGAAGCGCGGCATAACAGCTTTCTGTTGACGGAACGCTGCAACCATTACTGCCTTATGTGCTCGCAACCACCCCGGAACGTGAACGACAACTGGATTGTCGATACGTTGCTTGAGGCCATACCGTTAATTGATCCCGATACCGTCGAAATCGGATTTACGGGCGGCGAGCCGACGTTGCTCGGCGAACGGTTCTTGCAGCTTGTGCGCCAATGCAAATCCTATCTGCCGAATACCGCCCTGCATATTCTGTCGAACGGGCGCGCCTTCGTGAATCCCCAGTTTGCGGAGCAACTGGCCCAGATCGACCACCACGACCTGATGGTCGGCATCCCGATCTATTCGGATTTGTCGGAGGTTCACGATTATGTCGTGCAGGCTGATGGTGCGTTCGATGAGACCCTTCGCGGCATCCTGAACCTCAAGAGGTTCAACCAGAGAGTTGAAATCCGCGTGGTCATTCACAAGCAAACCTACCAACGCCTGCCGGACCTCGCCCGGTTCATCGCCAGAAATCTGACATTCGTCGATCAGGTGGTCCTGATGGGACTCGAAATGACGGGCTTCACGAAGGCCAACCTGAATGATCTCTGGATCGATCCGCTCGCCTACCAGCCGCAGCTTCTGGACGCGACAAGGATTCTTGCGGATAATCGCGTTAAGGTTTCGATCTACAATCATCAGCTTTGCATCACGGACCGCGCATTATGGTCCTATGCAAAGCGGTCCATCAGCGATTGGAAAAATGAGTACATGCCGGAGTGCGAGGGCTGCTCCGTGCGCGCGGAGTGTGGGGGATTTTTCTCATCGGCGAAGCTAAGGTACAGCGATCACATAAAGGCCATTGTGATCCCTTAGAGGTTAGCTGGAACTCCGTTTAACTGCCGCGTACATCGAATTGGTGGGTGCCACCTTAAGGGAGCACGCCGGACCGATGGGAACGTCATAAAGCACGAAAGAACGCGTTTTTCCGCGACCGATCGTTGCCGTCAGGCTGAGACCCCGGCAGCGATAGGGCCGGGGCTCGGGATGTCACGCGCCTTGAACCGACTCTAAGCAGCAACTTTCACCCGCGGCTTAATGAGAATTCCCGCCCGCACTTGATCATAAATCTCTACCGCGCCAGGCAGCTCAATTGAAACAGCCAGCCCAAACGGTATGAGATCGTCAATCGGACTTCCGCGATCCTTTTCTCTCTGGATTTGGAGCGGGAACGTGGCCGAGTGCGCATTGCCGATGTTGGTTCCAGACCATCTGCGATGCACGATTGTGCCACTCTCCGATTGCGCATTTGTAGGCTGGCCAGTTGTCGTCTTGACGCCCGTAACATGTAAGGCGTCATCCCTCAATGATGCGATTTTCAATTTTACCGCACGATAGGCGAGATGACCGGGCAGGATCGGGGTGAACCAAGCAAGTGTAGCGCGCACGGTTCGCTCATGCGCATTCGCCCCAATGACAGCCGGGACCGGAACGTTAAAAGTGAACGAACCTTCCGGGCCAAGCTCGCCCGTAGCCCACATCGTAGCTCGGTCGCCTGCGCAGGCGATTGCATTCTCAGGATCAACGAAACCATACCCAAGATGCCGACATACTTCGCGGCGCCAATGTTCGTGGTGCAAAGCTTGGTCCGGATCAAGGACTGGCCGAATGAAGTTCTCAGCGTCCCGCCATGATGCGGAGTGGACGAGGAGCGACTTAAGCAGCAAAGCTCGCTGGACGAGGGGCATCGCGGCGACCAGCTGCGGATAAGCATCTTGGAGTGCATCGAAAATTCTATGCGCTGAATGGGTGGCAAGCGCCGTCGCAGCACTTGTGCCAATGGTAAAATGCGCACCGCTGACGCCGTTCTCCGGCGGTGCCGCTACTTTGAGTCCCCAATACCGGCTTGGATGCGGGTGGGATAATAACACAGGAGGCGTTACACCAGGAGAAAAGCGCGCGCGCTCCTTGCCACCGGCAAATAGGGCATCAGGCTTTGTACCCCGACGCAGCCCGGGACCGAGCCGCGAGGATAGATTTGGCATATCTGCAAGACTATAGGGCGGAAAGGGAGTCGTCCCCGGAAAGACATCCTGAGACGAGTCGCGATGCCAAGCGCCGATCGTGAGCGCATTCACGCTGTCGCCAGGGGCCAAAATTCGCCGATCCGCCTTTAATGCGTCGAGCGCCTTGAGTACTGCAGTTGCACGATCGCCTTCAGGCGCGGCGTCGAATTCTGCTGTCGTTCCATATGTCCCGATTGTAATTCCTTCGCCTGTATTTCCGGCGCTGACAAGAAAGAGGATGCCGTAAGTGAATGCGAGATAGTCGAGCGCACGAGCCCAGGTTGAGATTTTACCCGAGAACGGCTTTGTCTTGTCTCCAAGAGAAAGATTGACGAGGATCACTTCAGCGGCGGCCCCGCCTCTCATGCGCATGATCGCCTCGAAGATAACGTCGATCACGAGTCGATCTGATTGGAACAGCTCATCTCCAAACGCTGGCGCGTACATGACGGGCCGAAAATAGACGCGGCGGCTAATTGGAGATGCCTGATCGTTGAGATCGCCGTGTATGACCAGCGATGCCATGGCAGTGCCATGCACGCGAGGTCCAACGGCCAATGCTTCCAAGTCGAGAGGATCGTCGATGGCCAGACGGCCAGCCAGCAGAGGATGGGCTTGGACTGGAACTGCATCAAACACCGCAGCGATCGGCGTACCGTCGCCTGGGAGCGGCACGGTAACGGCCAGGGCCAATCTATCCGCCACTTCGATCGGTGATCCGACACTCTGGGGTGCTATATTTGCGACGGGATCGGCGCCGGCGAGCGAGGCAGGATCCAACGCGATAATTCGGCGAATCTCCGCAGCCGGCAAGTCCACCAGTGCAGCATGATACGCGAATTCCACCCGTCGTGAGCGATGCACAATCGTACCCCCCACCGCGGCGACTTTCGCTGCAAACGCCACTTCCGCTTCATCGGAGGCATCGGCACTGGCGCGAAAAATAAGCTCAATCTCAACGCGCACAGGCGTGCTATCGGGTGCGCCGTCGACGACGCTGTGGAAATAACCCCGATTAAAAACCGAAACGCGGTCTGAGGGTCCCCATGGCCGGACACTCTTCAGCTGAGCAAACAAATCCCGCCAAGGCGTGTAGTTCCGCGGAACCCTGCCTGTCTGCTGCCACTGCTCCCAAAGGGAGACGATCTCTCCGAGCGCACTGAGCTGCGGCACGAGCAGATAGAATTCAGGATTCTCGTCAAGCTCATCGCCCTCCAATTCCTCTTCACCGGCAAACTCGAGGCCATCGATTCGGGAGACCGCTTTCGCAAAATTTGTGACTGACCCTGTTACCTCAAAAACGAGTAGGCGCTCTGGCGCGAGAGAAGCCGGATCAGCGCGCAACTGAAGCGTCGGGTTTTGCGTATTTAGCACGTCCCTTAAATGGGTAAAAACGGGGCCATACGCTGACGCCTGCGCACCCGGACTAAACTGTCTCGATTCACTGCCTCCACCCCCGGAACGGCGCTTAGGAACTGCCGTCGGTTCATTCAGTCGAAGGAGGGGCTTTCCCGGATCATGTGGCATGATCTTGCGGCGTGACTCTGGTCGACCAAAGTTCAATTTGTTCGCGTAAAATGTCTTTTAACGCTCGACGACCAAGCGACAGGATGTGCTGCCGCCGGATCGTCTGGCAAAATTCCAACGCCTCTGCGAAGCTGATAAGGCCCAGCTTCGAGGCTATATTTTCCGGCTTGCTTCCCACGGGCTCCGGCCAAGCCTCGAACTGACGATTCAAAAAAACAGCCAGCGCATCGCGCGACGGCTGCGGCAATGATAGCCGAAGCTGGAAGCGGCGCCATACGGCCCGATCGAGCAGCTCCGCGTGATTTGTCGCTGCAACGGTCACGACATAGCTCGGCAGTTGGTCGATCTGCATCAACAGAAACGAAACGACGCGTTTGATTTCGCCCGTCTCGTGATTGTCGCCCCGTTCTTTGCCGATGGAATCGAACTCATCGAAAAAGAGAACGCAAGGTACGGTGCGCGCATAGTCAAACAGCCGCGCCAAACGGGTATTGGTCTCACCGAGATAAGAGCCGACCAGCGCGTCATAGCGCACGGTGAAAAATTGAACAGCGAGCTGCTCTGCGATGGCTTCAGCCACGGAGGTCTTGCCATTTCCGGGCGGGCCCGACAGCAAAACTCGATGTCGCGGCTGAACGCCGTGCGACCTCAACAGATCAGCGCGATGCTGTTCTTCGACAAGCTGCCTCACCTGTTCAGAAACAGGCAACGGCAGAATTAAGTCCTCAAGTCGCTGCCTCGGCGTTGTCTCAAGGATCGTGTCCTTACCGGTTTGAGCGGCGGACGCCGTGGACGTTGTCGGCGGCGATACCGTCACGCTGCTCAAGGCGCGCTGGAGGCGATCGGCGAGGATGTGGTGGTTCTTGCTGCGTTCTTCCGCGACGGCGGCCTCGACGGACGCCCTCAGCGCAACGCGATCGCCGGTAGCACCCGCGCGGACTATTGATAAGAGAAGATCGCTGCGAGCCACGGGACACATTCCAGTCAGAAGGCAAATCAGTGGACCAAAATTAACACATCAACCAGGTGTTCACACAGAAATCTCCGAACTGGCTGGAACATCAACAGAATCCGCTTTCAAGGCTTACCAAAAGATGGCTGAACTCAACGGCGCAGCTTTGTGCTGGACAGATGCCGTCGCCCAAGACTCACTCTCGCCCGCGCTACGATAGACACAATTATAGTGTAACATAAAGGACGTTATGTTACACTATCGCCATGGTGGAAAAGCCCTCTACAGGCGCGCTCGTTGTCGCCAACCGGACCCGATCCGGGCTCAGCGCGGTCCCAGGCCTCATTTCCGGCGCCGGCGAGCACGCCTCGCGGCGGTTTCTGGAGTTCTTCGCCGCCACCATCCGCAACAAAAACACCCGGGAGGCATATTTTCGGGCCGTCTGCCGGTTTTTCGCTTGGTGCGAGAAGCACGGGCTGCATGAGCTGCCCGACATCGAGCCGCTCCATGTGGCCGCTTATGTCGAGCAAATGCTCCTGAAGCCCCATAAGGACGCCCACGAGCCCTACAGCAAGCCGACGGTGAAGCAGAACCTCGCCGCCATTCGCATGTGCTTCGATTGGCTGGTGACCGGTCAGGTCCTCGCCGTCAACCCGGCCCACGCCGTTCGCGGGCCCAAACACGTCGTCAACCGTGGCAAGACCCCGGTGCTTTCGGTAGAGGATGCGCGGGCGCTTCTCGACAGCATCGATGCCACGACGCTCGTGGGCCTGCGGGACCGGGCACTGATCGGCGTCATGACCTATTCCTTCGCGCGCGTCGGCGCCGTCGTCGCCATGCGGGTCGAGGACTACTATGCGGAAGGTAAACGCTGGTGGCTGCGCCTTCACGAAAAAGGCGGCAAGCGCCACGAAATGCCGGCGCACCACAAGCTGGAACAATTTCTGGATGAATACATTGCTGCCGCCGGCATCCGCGGCGATGTCCGGTCGCCCCTCTTCCGCAGCGCGAACAGGAAAACGGATTCTCTGACCGAGAAAGCGATGCACCGGGTCGACGCCTACC
Organism: uncultured Bordetella sp.; assembly: GCA_964494505.1. Taxonomy (GTDB): domain Bacteria; phylum Pseudomonadota; class Alphaproteobacteria; order Micropepsales; family Micropepsaceae; genus CAIYRG01. The sequence goes on along the minus strand of CAZBRO010000038.1, from coordinate 9,627 downwards.
GCATGATCCAGCGGCGCGCAGCCGACGCAGGGTTGGCCGGGCGCATGGGGTGCCACACGTTTCGGGCGACGGGGATCACGGCCTATCTTAGCAACGGTGGCTCTCTCGAAAACGCACAGGCCATGGCCGCGCACGAAAGTCCCCGCACCACGAAACTCTATGACCGCACAGGCGACGAGATCACGCTCGATGAGGTCGAAAGGATCGCGATTTGAGACACATTTTTGGTCCGCTCAAGCCCTTTGACGATGCTTCTGTTCATTGCAAAGCAAGAACAGTTCTCCCTATAAACGAGCGCAATAAAGGGAGCACATCAGGACAAAAGCCGTTAATTTACGTTCCCTGAAGGTGGAACTGTTACTCGGACAAGGAGGCAAAGCCCTTGAACATTACGGGATAGGCAAAGTGTCTGCGATGTCTGGTCCAATTGAACGCCCCGACGGACCACTAATGCCTCACTCGGCAAAGATAGTTGTGCACCGATCCTCGCCGCCTCTCGCCCGGCTTCGAGCAGTGCATTCGCCACGGTTACTCCTTCAATCGGTTTTTCCCGCCCTGTTTGCACTACAGCAATGTCAACAGAGCGGATTCGATGTTCATCGCTGTCGAATGCTTTTATGAAATCACCAATACGCCCTAACTCGATCGAAGCAACGGTTCCTGTCACCGCATCAATGGGTACTGAAAAGGTTTGATCGAACACAGAGGCCGCGGGCTGCATAATAACCGGAGTGTTAGGTGAGGAGAGAGCGGCTATTGACAAAGAACCTTGCGCTGAACCGGCTTGCTGAGAGGATGACGATAAGTCCGCTCTCGACGCAGATGACGTCGCAAGCACATCCCTTGATTCTTGTGAAGACGGCGCACCACGCATTGGTGTGATCACCGAACCCATCGGCAATGGCAACAGTTGTGCTGTCAACGACAGCTCAGGGCCAATCAAGCGCTGACAACCAAGACTCTGTACATAAGGCATAAAGGCATTGCGAGCCTTTGGAAGCCATTCGTTTCCAGCAGGAACGGATGCCAAATATTCGAGTATGGCCTTCAACGTAAAACATGACTCAGCGCTTGGATGCCTTCGCAGTGACTCGATCCGTCCCAACACCCATAAATAATCATCTTCAGATAGCGGCGGGTTAGGCGCTTGCCAGAGGAATTCGGCGAACCCTGAAGCGCCGAAAGGCGCAGACGGTGTTTGTCCCAAAGCGCTAAGCGGCGGGAAACTCTTGATGTCATACGTAAGATCGGGCAACAAAATATCCACTGGAGTTTTCCATCGCTCTTGTCCAACGTCGGCTAATAGAGCGGGCACAAACGTACCATCGCCAGCAACTGCGCCTTCGGATGTGGTCAGCACAAGGCTATATGGGGCTGTTGCTGTAAATACCGTGCTTAGGGATGTGGCCTCAAACGGTGGCAAGGCAGATACCACACTACGGCAGGCATCAATTATCACAATCGGAACATCTCCGTCGGCGTGATCTGGCAAGTAGGACAACAGATGAAACAGCCCCACGTCCCTAAGCGATTGCTCACCGGGCCGATAAAAATCCGAAGGTATGATAATCGGATCGCCTGGACCACGTTCCCCACCATGTCCAGCGAAGTAGATTAAGCCCTGCACATTCCCATAATCGTTTACACCCGTTTGCCACGCAGCAGTGAAATACGCCATGGCCGCATACATGTCTTGCTCACGCACCTCAAATAAGCAAACAACTTGATAGCCTTTTGCTCTTAGGAGGTTCCGCATCGATTCCGCATCAGATTGGGCATTTTGAAGACTATTAATTCCGAAATGCCCATCTGCATCCGGGTAGTTGTTCCCAACTACGAGCGCGATCTGCTTCGGTCGTCCTACAACCGCTTCATCCCAGGCGCGGAATGTAGATAATTCGATTTGGCTGGTTCCAGAGTAAGATTGGCAGGCACTCGCGTCCGCGTCTTGGGCATCAGCGAAGGACGCATTTGCAATTCCGATCGCGATTACCAATGCACTCATAAATCGGATCATTGCACGTCATCCCGTATGGTTGCTCCCATACCGGTTAACCAAGCACTTGCCTCCGCAGTCGCAGTGAGTGCGTATATTCCTCCTGCGCCACAGCCTATGTTAGTTCCACGTGATGTAATTCCGATCGTCTTAAACACACTCCGCCCTTTGTCGTCCACCTGGATATATATTGGACCGCCGCTGTCTCCTCCGCAGGTATCCGGTACAGGCCCGGCTACTTGGTGCAGCGGGCGTCCAGCGGCAACCAATTCATTGCCCGCTCGGCAGGTAAAGTTCACCGCGCCGAGATCAGTGCAGTCATATGAAGCCACAGCAACATCGGCGAAAAGGCGGTTTCCAATACTTGCCGGGTTTCCGTTCGCGTCTATTCGACTAAAACCATATCCGACGGCTCTGACAAAATACTTGTATTGACCGCTTTGCCACCGAAGAAATGCAGCAGGCCCCACCACCTCTCTCGGCTTTCCATTTGAAATGGACCCGACTGTCTCCACAATTGCAAGATCGCGGCCAGCAACAGCCTGTTCAATTGAAGTGGATGAATTGCCCTTGGGGCAATAATCTGACTGTGCGCGCTGTGCATTGGACTGAGCAGGGGTTTGTCCATAAAGATATGTTTTACTTACAAAATAGGACGTATAACCCTCGATCCCGAAGATCTGTTGTCCCGCGCGCACTGACTGCGCCGCTCCGTTGCAGACGCAATGTGCAGCCGTAAGAATTCTCGTCCGAGATATCATCGCGCCCGAACACACTTCGGTGTAATTGTTACCAACGCTGCCAACCAACGCGACTACATCCACAGCGTCTGGAATCGGAGAGCCACCGATGACCCTGACGTCGGCGTACTTTTTATTTGCTAATTCTCGATCGCTCTGCGCCAACGATATGAAAAGGCTTCTGGTGTTACGATTAAACACTTCGTTCGTTAACACAGAGCTATCGGTGGTTTGGGCGAACGGCACTATAATGTTACCCGGAACCGGGTGCCATCGTTGGGAGAAAGCATCCTGTAGCCTCGCGGCGTAACTCGCCTGCCGGGTGTTTGGTTCGGCGGCCACACTTGATTCTTGATCCGCAATAGAAAGTGCTGCCTTTGCAGCATCCGCCAAATCTGTCACTGCGTTCCCTCGAGCAGCAGCATCGCGTCCGTTAGAAGCTGGAAATAACGCGTCAAAATTAGGTAGCTGCTGCGCATACGCGACAGCCGGCAACAGCACAACAGCCACAAATAATCCAAATAGATATTTACTTTTCATGGCCCAGATGCTCCGGGTGACAATACTCCGCCGGTATTTGAAAGCACTTGAACACCTGTAGAAGGAAGGCCTGACGGAAGCGACTGCCCACCGAGCAGCTTCATCGCATCAGACTGTTGTTTTAGAAAAGTCTCATATTGCTGCAGGAAGGCACCATAGTCAGCGTAGAATTTTGTTTTATCCTCCAATAGTGAGTTTTCCTGCGAGCTATAGTCAACACGGAGTTTTATCAGCTGGCCAGGAATCGAGACTATATCGGTGGCAATTTCTAGCGGTATGGATACGAAACCCAGGAGCTCGCTCGGCTTCTTCGTCTCGATTGAAACTGGCACGCCACTGTCGAAAACGATAGTCGTCTCTCGCTTTACGAACGCGGAGCGCTTAATTTCGAGAAATTGCGGTGTCGAAGCGTCATGCGCATAGAAGATTGCTTCGCCTATGAGAGTAGAGCCCTTGCTAGATAGTCGAGATAGGCTGAGTCTAAATGGGACGGGATCCAGGAAGTAGATGCCATTTCCTTTCTGATATTTAAATGCGGATTGGTTAGGCGTACCCGCTGCGGCGCCAATTTGGGTTATGGAGATGTGAAGATCAAAGCCCGCGGTCATTAATTTCGTGTTCAGCGCATCGGTATCGGTGGCCCCAAATTGATCAAGTACAGCGGTTAATGTGCGCTGCCTCCCGGCCTTAACCTCGCCGGTGCGGACCGTCCCCGCAGTAGGAACGCCAGTAGCCGCACGAATGACGGTTGCCACGAGATTACTAATGACTGCTGGCGTCCGATCTTCAACCGATGTTGAGACTTTTTGCAGCAAGCAGTTCCCCGATGGTTTGCTGACATTCTCGACAGTAATGTCGTCATCGGACAATGGTGACTCATCATATTCGATGCCGAAGAGGTGAGTACGATCGGGAACCGTCTGGGTAATGAGAGCAACGCTAACACCATCACCGTTTATGGCCATTTGGGGTTGCGCTTGAGGCTGATTCTGCGCTTGCCCTTGAGGCATGGATTGGGACGGAGCTTGCACCGGATTCGCTTGCTGTGATGATGAAGGTGGCATCTGCGTCTGATTATTCTGCGCCGGCGGCGTACCGGGCGAGCTTGGCGCTGCTTGACTTTGCGCTTGTGTTGGTGCGGGAGCCGTAGTTACAGGCGCATTTGGTGCGGGATTGGGAACGCGAGCCGCCCTTTCCTGCCCCACTTGCGGAGTTTCCCCCGGCGTCGTGGAACTCCCGTCGCCTGCAGAGACATCCTCGGTCACCGTGATAGACAACAGCGTCCTTGGAAGACAGTACGATCTATGAAGGGTTTGATTAGAAGTAGACGCTAGAACTGTCGACTCCGGAACACTCGTTAGAACTGGACCGCATCCCGCGATAAAAAAGAATCCGATTCCGCAAATTGGAATGCGAACTACAAACCAAAATTGATGATCACGCACCTTGCCCCCCAATGTAGGGAGCAGATTGCAAAGGAGAGCGGAAGCTCTCCATCCAAGATGATTTCACGGTAGCCCCCGCGCCCTGACAAAAATCATCAGATCCGCTATCGCAATTCCCCTCGAAAGGACAGCAGAGACACCTTTGTTTGTATCACCTTCAGAAAGTTTTGTAAAATTGTCCTCTGGTGATCTGAGCGTTCTTTCATTCAACTCGGTGGGAACAGCCGCCTCCGTGATCGGCCATCAGCCGCCGGAACATTGGCACGGGGACGGCTAACTCTGGCCGTTGATGGAGATAGCCGTGACATCTCACTGAAGTAACGGGACGGCGGCCAACGAAATGCACTGAGGATGGGCCTACCATCGTCTGGCCCTTGTAAATTGGGGTGCGAATATTCATCATGCTCCAGTTGATGCTGGCCCGTGGGGTCCCGCACACCTCATCCAAATCAACGAGGAGGCGCTGTCATGAATAAGAAAATCATTCTGCCTGCAATCGCCGTCACCCTGCTCGGCTCGGCTGCCGTTTTCGCAGCCCAGGCGCCGCAGCAGCCAATGAGCTTCTTCGTCACCAGTACCGTTCCGGGCACCGGAAATCTCGGTGGCCTCACAGGCGCCGACCAGATTTGCCAGAACCTTGCCGCCGCGGCGGGCGCGGGCGGCAAGACCTGGCACGCCTATTTGAGTCAGCAGGCGCAAGGCAATGCACCTGCTGTGAACGCACGCGGCCGAATCGGGGCGGGACCCTGGTACAACGCCAAGGGTCAGCTGATCGCCAGCAACGTCGCCGATCTGCATGGCGACCAGGCGCGCGACCGCAATTCCATCCGCAAGGCCAGCTCACTCACCGAAAAGGGCGAGATGGTCAACGGCTTCGGCGACATGCCCAACCAGCACGACATGCTGACGGGTTCGGACTCCGACGGCCGGGCTTTCACCGACGGTCTCGATCATACGTGCAACAACTGGACTTCGGACTCTGCGACAAACCGCGCGATGCTCGGCCACCACGACCGCAATGGCAACGGCAACGTGTCGTGGAATTCGGCGCATATGAGCCGCGACTGCACTGCGGCGGGCCTCGTCGCCACCGGCGGCGCGGGCAAGTTCTACTGCTTCGCCATCAACTGACACGTTATTTACGTTCGCGACGAAAGAAGACCCGGGCACGTCCGGGCCTTCTTTCGTTGGACGTCTGGACGCAAGAAATCCGATGTTGGGGAGGGTAGGTATCTAAGCGGCGCTGAGCCGCTAGGCGTATCGCCGTCGCAGTGCGAGATCGCAAAGGGCTCACCTCAAGGTTTGTCCGCCAAAATACGCTTTGCGGCACAAACACAGAACACAGCTAAGGAGCTCGATAAAGTCTGTCGGCAGGATCGTTCAGCGGCCAGAAACCGACGGTAGATTTGGCGTCGTTCCATAGGTAATCACCTGGGAGGCTCACGTTTCCTTATAATGACGGACGCATCCAGCTCCACGTCCGCCGATAAGCCCCATTCTGAGAAGTTCTCGTCCACGGCTGTACCGCACAACTCTGGAAAGCCAGGCCCAACAATTGAGCCCGAATTTGCGAATTCTTAGCGGGCTAGCCTCTCCCGCACCTCGGCCCGCAAATTGCGGCTCGCGAGAGTGTCCGGATGCGCCGCGCCAAGCGCCGGGCTCGCTTCCTCTGCCGCGATGACGGCCTCAATAGCCGCGAGCGCCTCTTCGTTCCGGCCAAGACGTACCAGCACCGTGGCCCGGAGATAGTGGCTCGCGAGCGTGTCCGGATGCGCCGCGCCAAGCGCCGGGCTCGCTTCCTCTGCCGCGATGACGGCCTCAATAGCCGCGAGCGCCTCTTCGTGCCGGCCAAGCCGCTCCAGCACCTCGGCCCGCAAATTGCGGCTCGCGAGCGTGTCCGGATGCGCCGCGCCAAGCGCCGGGCTCGCTTTCTGTGCCGCGATGACGGCCTCGATGGCCGCGAGCGCCTCTTCGTGCCGGCCAAGCCGATACAGCACTTTGGCCCGCGAATGGCGGCTCACGAGTGTATGCGGATGCGCCGCGCCAAGCGCCGGGCTCGCTTCCTGTGCCGCGATGACGGCCTCGATAGCCGCGAGCGCCTCTTCGTGCCGGCCAAGCCGATATAGCACTTGGGCCCGCGAATGGCGGCTCACGAGCGTGTCCGGATGCGCCGCGCCAAGCGCAGGGCTCGCTTCCTCTGTCGCGATGACGGCCTCGATAGCCGCGAGCGCTTCTTCGTATCGGCCTAGACGTACCAGCACCGTGGCCCGGAGATAGTGGCTCGCGAGCGTGTCCGGATGCGTCGCGCCAAGCGCAGGGCTCGCCTCCCTTGCAGCGATGACGGCCTCGATAGCCGCGAGCGCCTCTTCGTACCGGCCGAGACGTGCCAGCACCTCGGCCCGCGAATGGCGGCTCGCGAGGGTATGCGGATGCGCCGCACCAATCGCCGGGCTCGCCTCCAGTGCCGCGATGACGGCCTCAATGGCCGCGAGCGCCTCTTCGTACCGGCCGAGACGCTCCAGCACCTCGGCCCGCAAATAGCCGCTCGCGAGCGTATCCGGATGCGCCGCGCCAAGCGCGGGGCTCGCCTCGCTTGCAGCGATGACGGCCTCGATGGCCGCGAGCGCCTCTTCGTACTGGCCAAGACGCTCCAGCACCTCGGCCCGCAAATAGCCGCTCGCGAGCGTATGCGGATGCGCCGCACCAACCGTCGGTCTCGCCTCCAGTGCCGCGATGACGGCCTCGATGGCCGCGAGCGCCTCTTCGTGCTGGCCAAGCCGCTCCAGCACTTGGGCGCGCGAATACCGGGCGCGAAGAGTCTGCAGGGCATCCAGACCTAGTTGTCGCCGAAGAAGCGTCACCGCTGTTTCGAACAGCGGGAGTGCCAGATGATATTGGCCTCGTACAATCAGGTGATCGGCCTGCGCGACCGCAGTTTGCGCCCACAATACCGAGTCGGCATCGAATGATCGATTTTCCCATTCGCGGTCACGAAGCGAATCCATCGCGTCGTGAAAGGGCATGATTCTAAAGCCTTCGAACTCTTGGAGCTTGGCGATGTCGCCCGCGAGATCGAGCGCCCGACGGTGCGGACCGAGTGCGACAGACCGGAAAAGCTGAGTCGCGGAGGCGTAGGCCGCGGCTACACTCAGAGCCGCCGCGCGTTGATCGCCGGCGGCGTGTCCGGCTGCCCAGATGGCCAGCTCATACAGGAGAGCAGCGACATGCTCGCCTTCTTGTTCCACTCATGCACCCAGGCATCTGGCGGCCCGTTCGTCATTCTGATCTCGCCGCTCCCGTCCGGCAGCTTCCAGCGCCAACTGGGGCAACCGCTCGGAAAGTTCGGCGAGGCTCTTCTCGAGCCTTTCCTTTTTGGTGCGGATTTCAGCGAGTGATTGGTCGCGGTGTTCCAAATCTCGTTTGAGATCGGCGATCTCTCCGGCCGCGTGCGATAGCCGCCGCCGGAGCAAACCCGCCATCGTCGCAAAGCCGGAACCGACGGCAAATAAGTCACCCAACCATCCTAAATTGTTACCTGCCCGCACAACGAGGGGCCCGGAAAAATAGCCGACGCCTATCGTAACCAGCAGGCTGCTCGCAACGATCCCGATGCCCGAAAGGCTAAACGGCAATCCACTCTTGCTCGCCCGTGCCGTGCTCTTGTCGGAAGTCCAATTGGCGGCCTATACGGCCATGGGGTTAGACGTTCTGACCGTACTTCCTAAGCTCAAGCGCTACCAGCCAGCCGACAGGGCCTTTGTTACGCACGAGAGTACGCATGGAAGTGGCTTCAAATCCCGATCCTGCGGCCTTCGTCTACCGGACATGTCAGCCGTTAAGGCGGCTGTAGAAGGCACCCGCATTAGCCCCCATTCTGAGAAATCCGGCCATCCCCCGTGCCCCACGGTGAGCGCGCCCCTGTTTCCCGCCACGCCAGGACTTCCCTCACTGTCCTCAGCGCCGTTTCTTCTGGACGTGGGCATCGAACGGGCCGTAGGGGCCTGTTTTCGTCAGGATTGGGACGGGAGTTGCGGTGAAATTGCGCGTATTGCGCGCCATGGTCTGGCCCAGAATCTCTTTCTGGACAATCGGTGCGTACACGGAGTATCGGTGAACAGAATGCTGTATTCTGTTCACGCTTATTTTCCTCTGTCAATCGCGGTTCGTCGCTTTCGTCGGCAAAGTGGGCAAAAGCCTTGCTGATGATGCACGCACTTTTCGATCGCACCGGCCATCGCAAATATCTCGTCGGACGCGAGCGGATCGCATTCGCTTCGGCTGCCGTCGCCGAAGGCGGCGCGGTCGCCACATTTTGCTTAGCCCTCGCCTTCACCGGCGCTCGAATTTCGGAGGTGCTGGCGCTGACGGCCGAGCGGATCGACGCAAGCGACGGCGCGATTGTCTTCGAGACGCTGAAACAGCGGAAAAAGGGCGTATTTCGGGCCATTCCCGTGCCGCGCGAATTGCTGAACCTGTTCGAAGCGACGCATGGCGTTTCTGCCGCTCTGATCGATCCAGGCCGCAAGGCCATGCGGCTGTGGCCGTGGGGACGCACGACGGCGTGGAAGCATGTAAAGCGCGTAATGAAGCGCGCGGGCGTTACCGACGCCCTGTCGATGCCCAAAGCCCTTCGGCATGGGTTCGCCATCGAAGCGGGACAGAACGGCGTCCAGCTCAACATCGTGCAGCGCTGGATGGGCCATGCACGCATCGAGACCACCGCCGTTTATGCCGGCGCTCTCGGCAAAGAAGAACGCGCACTTGCCCGGCGCACATGGCATGGGCTGAAAAAAGCGCTCAAACGCTATCGTTCGGAGCCATGCCGCTCGCGCCGCCTGTGAACAGTTTACAGGGCGGTCTCAATGGGTTGATGCAACACCATCTAAAACACTGTCATGGTGGAGGT
>CAZBRO010000037.1:0-42519 GCA_964494505.1 uncultured Bordetella sp. | reverse complement strand
GTAGTAAAAAACAAGCTTCGGACGCGTAACCCACCTCCGCTACGGGGGGGTGGGGGACCATGCTAAGCTTGGTGGAGGGGGCTGCCGCACCTATCTCTCCAGCACCCATTGCGTGACGGCTTGGTGGTAATTGATCGCGCCGGGCACGGTCATATAGGTCTTCACGAATTTGAACCCCGCCTTCTGCAGCGTCCGGTGCGGCGCGGTGTTGAATGCATGCGGCTGGCAGAACAGCCGCTTGAGCCCGAACATCTCGAAATACACATCCGCGCTCAGCCGGACGCATTCCGTCCCGATGCCTTGCCGCCGCAAATCCGGGATGAGCACATGCAGGTGCATGAACGCCTGCTCGCCTGCCACGACTTTGTCGCAGCTTGAATAGCCGACCGGCGCATCGTCGAGCAGCCACGTCACCCGAAACACCTCGCGCTCAAGCGGCGGCAGGGCAAACTGCTGCTGCATGTGGGCCCGCCATGCCTCCCGCGTCATCAGGCGTGAGGGATCAACGCCCATCATGTCGAGATATTCGGGCGTGGCCCCGAGAAAATAGTCGATCACGAGATCGGCCTCGCCGAGCGTCATGTCCCGCACGTGCAGCCGCATGATTGCGCCCTCCCCTTCCCCTTTGATACCCCCATCCTTCAGGACGGGACACCCGCCCGGTCTCGATACCCGGCTTTGATCTGCCTCAAATCGGGCCCGCTGGAAAACTGCGACTTTGCCTACTCTTGCAAGGGCCGCGCGAAATATTCATCTTCCGCCGCCGATGCGCATAGCACCGCCCGGGGAGGGGCGTTCATGAATCTGGTCACCAAAGTCGTAATCGGCGTGCTTTGCGTGGCGCCGCTCACCTTCCCCTTCATCTTTGCCGGCAGCGAGGAATTTCCCTCCTGGGCGTTTCCGGTCGATCCGCCGGCCCGGCCCGGCCCGCAGGCGGCCAAGCCCAAGGATGACGGCAAGCAATTCCACGTTCCCGACAGCGACGTTGCGCTGACGCGGACGGAAATCGAAGGCGGCGCCAGCGTCCCCGATTGGCACCCGGACGACCACCCGCCGATGCCCGACATCGTGAAGATCGGCCGGCCGGGCGTGCGCGCCTGCGCCTATTGCCATATGCCCAACGGCATGGGCCGCCCGGAGAGTACCTCCATCGCGGGCCTTCCTGAGACCTACATCAAGCATCAAGTGGAGAATTTCAAAACCGGCCAGCGCAAGGGCTCGGCACCCGACCGCGCCTTGCAAAAGCAGATGATCGAAATCGCGACCAAAGTCAGCGACGCAGACGTAGATGCGGCCGCGGCTTATTTCTCCTCGCTCAAGCTCGCCACCTTCCTGAAGGTGGTGGAGGCCGACACGGTCCCCAAGACCGTCGTCGAAGGCGGCATGCAGGTGAAGGACCCCGAAGGCGGCACCGAGCCCATCGGCAAGCGCATCATCGAAGTGCCGGACGATCTGGAACGCGCGCAACTGCGCGATTCCCATACGACCTATACGGCCTATGTGCCGAAGGGCAGCCTGGACAAGGGCAAGACCATCGTCACCACCGGCGGCGGCAAGACCACCGCCTGCGCCACCTGCCACGGCCCCGGCCTGCACGGCGCGGGCGACGTTCCCCACATCGCGGGGCGTTCGCCCTCCTATATCATTCGCCAGCTTTACGACATCCAGCACAACAACCGCACCGGGTCGGTCACCTTCATGCAGCAGGTGGTACAGAACCTGGAGCCGGACGACATGATCGCGGTCGCCTCCTACGTCGCCAGCCTCGAGCCGTAAAGGGACTTATCCCCCGCGCCTTCCGGGTGGTATCGTTGCCATGACGCGATCATGCGCGATCAAACGGGAGGATAATCATGCGTGGATTGGCTCTTTTCGTTGCCGGACTTGTCGTCGGCGGTATCGCGGTGTCCGCGGCCGTCGCACAGAACGAACATTCGAGCCCCAACAAGGGAATCGTCGCGCTCAACCACATTTGCATCGTGGTGCCGGATATCGACAAGGCCGTCGATTACTACACGAAGGTGATGGGCTTCCCCGAAGCGTTCCGTGTGAAGAATGCGCAAGGCCAGATTCAGCTCGTCTATGTCCAGATCAGCCAGAACACCTTCATAGAGATTCAACCTGCGACGCCCGATAAGCCGGCCGGCCTCAACCATTTCGGCGTCCAGGTCGAGAACGTGAAGGACGCCATGGCCATGTACAAAGCGCGCGGCGCCAACGTGATTCCCGGCAACCCCAGTGCGACAAAGGCCGTGCTGGCAAACGTCGCCGACCCGAACGGCATCCGGATGGAAATGACGGAATTGCCGCCGGAATCGTTGCACCGCCAGGCGATGAACCGCTGGAAGCCATAGAAGCGTCCGGGATGGACCTGTTGCGAGCCTAAAGGGAGGAGCAACAATGCTTTCATTCGCTTCCCGGCGGATCCTTGCCGGCAGCATCCTTGCGTTGATGACAGCCGTGCCGGGCGTGTCTGCTCCGGCTCAACAAAGCATTCCCGATTTCTCGTCGAATTTCTCCGGCTGGGTCGGCTTGAACGGAGGCGGTCCGTCCTACGAAGCGGTTCCAGGCCGGGTGCCGGGGCCGGTCAGCTTCGATCCCGCCCATCCCTTCATTGCCAACGGGCAAGACGTGCAGCCGACGTTCCGGATTGCGGACCTTTCCAATCCCAACCTGATGCCCTGGGTAAAGGAGTCGATGAAAAAAGACATCGACGAAATCCTGGCCGGGAAAAAGAGCGCCTTTACGGCGCAATCGAGCTGCGTGCCCTCGGGTGTGCCCTTCTTCATGGGCTATGGCGGGCCGGACCCCATCGTGTTCCTGCAGACGCCCAAGGAAGTGTGGATGATCTGGACCGAAGACAACCAGATCCGCCGCGTCTACATGAACGTGCCCCACTCCAAGACCGTGAAACCCTCCTGGTACGGAGAATCGGTCGGCCATTACGAAGGCGACACGCTCGTCATCGACACAATCGGCATGAACGCGAAAACCGTCGTCGACATCTATCGCACGCCCCATACCGAGAAGCTGCACGTTGTGGAGCGCTGGCGGAAAATCGACAACGGCCAGGGAATGGAAGCGGTTTTCACCGTCGACGATTCGGGCGCGTTCTACCAGCCCTGGACCGCAAAGCGGCGCTACCGGCGCATCGATCAGGATTACATCGAAAAGATCTGCGCCGAGAACAACACCAATCTGTTCGACTATCACATGCCGACCGCGGCCAAACCGGACTTTTGATTCTCATGCCAAACCAGAATCTGTTTCAAACCACCGTTGCCGGCAGCCTGCCCAAACCCTCCTGGCTTGCCGAGCCCGAGAAATTATGGGCGCCCTGGCGTCTTTCCGGCGACGAACTGGTCAGCGGGCAGCGCGACGCGACATTGATCTGGCTGAAGGAAGAAGAAGACGCCGGCCTCGACATCGTCACCGATGGCGAGCAATCCCGCATCCATTTCGTGCACGGCTTCCTCGAAAAGATCGAAGGCATCGACTGGGGCAAAAAAACGAAGATGGGAATCCGCGACAACCGCTATGTGGTCGATGTCCCGACGGTAACCGGCGCGGTGAGACGGCGCGGCCCCGTGCACAGCGCCGACATGCGGTTCGCGCGCGCGCACACAAAGCGCAAGCTGAAGATCGAACTACCCGGTCCGATGACGATTTGCGATACCATCGCGGATGCGCATTACGGCCGCCGTGCCGACATGGCGATGGCGTTTGCCGAAGCGTTGAACGAAGAGGCGCGCGAGCTCGAGGCATTAGGCGTCGACGTGATCCAGCTCGACGAACCCGCCTTCAACGTCTTCATGGACGATGTGAAGGAATGGGGCGTGGCAGCGCTGGAACGCGCCATTGCCGGGCTCTCCTGCAAGACCGCGGTGCACATCTGCTACGGCTACGGCATCGACGCCAACATCAAGTGGAAAGAGACGCTGGGTTCGGAGTGGCGCCAATACGAGGAAATTTTCCCCGCCATCAATGCAAGCCGCCTACAGATGGTGTCGCTCGAATGCGCCGGTTCGCACGTGCCGATGTCGCTGATCTCACTCCTCAAGGACAAGGAGATCATGGTGGGCGCCATCGACGTCGCGACCAGCCGGGTTGAAACGCCTGAAGAGGTCGCCTCGGTGCTGAAGACGGCCACGCAATATGCGAACGCGGAGCGGATTTACGGCTGCAGCAATTGCGGCCTCGCACCGCTGCCGCGCGCCGTCGCGGTGGGTAAACTCAACGCGCTGGCGCAAGGGGCGGCGCTTTTGCGGAACGAATTCGGCCGCGGATAAGGCGTTATCTGTCCGTCTACGGAACGATACCGTAACGGCGATGAGATGAATGAAAGCTGAATGGCGCGCCTTCTCATTTCTGTGTCGCCGGCATACTCCGGTACAATACTTACACGTTGAGGGAATTGAACAGGTACAGCCGTATTCCCACATAGGAGGTGCGAGATACGAGACCTACCATAGGAGATTAAAATGCTTCCCTCATTCCTTCTGATGGCCGTCGTGCTGTTCGCTTTCATCGGCGACTTCGCCTTCAGGCGGGAAATGTAAGACCGCCTCGTCGCGCCACAATGAAAAGGGCCATGGCAGCGCCCCCTGCCGTGGCCCTTTTTTATTTGGCGAGACTATTGGGAACCGGTTTGCGGCTGCGCTTGAAACACAATCTCATCCGGCGGCGGCATGGCGGGAACCCGTTCCCATGCTTCGCGGCACTCGCCCGCATACGGAAAATATTTTCCGGTGCTCGCGCAGAAATACCACAGCGGAATTTCCGCCTGCTCGATGTCTCTCGGCGTTCCTGCCTCGACCAGCTCGAAGGGTTCGCCGCATGAATTCACATAGGGGTAATAGTTCTCCCGCTCGTAGCAATAGGCCCAGCCTTGCAGGAAAGGCGGAGCGCTCGCATCCGGAGGCGGCGGCGTAACCCGCACGGCGTCCCAATCCTGCGCGCAATCCTTCACGTAAGGATAAAAACCTTGCGGATTGCGGCAATAGAACCAAACCGGCGGAAGCGGACCGTAGCCTTCGGATTGGACCGGTCCCGGTGCCGGATAAGGCGGCGGCGCGGGATAGGGCGTGGGGCCGGGAACCGGGTAAGGCGCGGGATAGGGATACGGAGCCGGAATTGGCCCGCCCGGAATCGGCGAGCCGATAACCACGCCGCCATAGCCGCCGCCATAGCCCCCTCCGGAGGGGCCCCCTCCCCCGCCGGGTCCGCCATGAGAGCCGCCGCCATAGCCACCACGGCCATGACCGCCGCCATGGCCCCCGCCCCAGCCGAGCGCATCGCTCGCAGCGATAAGCGACAGGAGCAAACCTGCGGCGGCAAGCATGGGACCAAATTTGCGCATGCGCTCTATTCTGACGGTAATCGCACGCGAACGTAACGGCTAATCCGGGCCGGGAATAGCGTTCTACGAGTTAATACTGCCCGTATCGGCCGCGCACGGATCTCAGAAGCGCGTCCGAATCGTATCCCACGCCATCCTTGAACACGGTCTCCACGTTTTCGATGTCGGCAATGTTGCGCGCGGGATCGCCCTTCACCACCATGATGTCCGCATCCTTACCCACCGCCAATGTGCCGATGCGATTCTGCAAACCGAGATACACCACCCCGTTATAGGTCGCGATCTTCACCGCCTCGACCGGCGTAAACCCGGCCTCGACAAGCAGTTCCACTTCGCGCAGATCGGCGAAACCCGGCACCACGCCGCCATTTCCCGTTGGGTCAGGCCCCGCGAGCAACAGACCGCCCGCGAGCGCGAATTTCCGTTCCAGCGCCAGATCGTGCTGGTATTCCAGCGTCCGCTCTTTCGCCCGTTCGGGCGGCAGATTGTTCGTGCGGTCGCGGGCGAACATATAGGCCTCGCGCGCCTGGGGCGTGAGTGCCTCCATGGCGCGGGGCATCAGGGGCGCATGGTTCGGCACGATCTGCTCGAACACTGGCAGAGTGGATGTCACTGCAACATGGCGCGCGATCAAATCCCGGATCAGCGCGTTCGCGGCCTCCCCGTCCGGGGTCATGGCGGCGATGGTGGGGTCTCCTCCGGAGTCGGGACACACATCGGGCCGTTTGCTGGGATCGAGCTGCGTGTTGACGAAGAAGCCATGTTCCAGATTGTCGATGCCGATTGCGGCGGCCTCGGGATATGTCACCGCGCAGAGATGGCCTGTCACCTTCAGGCCCAGACGATGGGCCTCGTCGACCGCGGCCTTCAACTCGCTGCGCGTGATGTTCATGTACGCCTTGAAAGAGGTGACACCCTGGCGGGCCCAGAACGCGACCGTTTCCTTGGCGTCCGCGGCGTCCTTCAGTTGATGCATCTCGATGAAGGGCGAATCCTTGCCTTCGAGATAAGGTCCGGTGACGTCCATGTGCGGGCCGGGCAGCGCGCCCGCATCGATTTGGCGTTTCAGATTGAGGTCGGCGTAGGGCTCGACACTGCCGGTCGTCCGCAGCGTCGTCACGCCGTTCGCCAGATACAGGCGCGTCGCGGAGAACGTCATCTCGGGAACCACGAGCGGCGGATCGCTGTGCATCGCCGCGTCGAGATTGGGCCGCGCGATATAAAAGAGATGGTCGTGCATGCCGACCAGGCCGGGAAGAACGGTATGTCCGCTCAGATCGATCTGCCGCGCGGAGGCAGGCACGGCCATGCCTGAAGGCCCCATGGATGCGATCCTGCCGCCCTGGATCACCATTGTCTGATCCTCGCGCGCGGGAGCGCCGGTTCCGTCGATCACGCGCACATGCGTCAAGGCTATGACCGGCGCATTGACCTGGACATAGGGCTGAACCGCCGCTCCGGGCGCCACTGGCGCCGGCAGCACCAGCGGCTCGAGTTTGGAGGTTTGCGCCAAGGCGGTCCCTTGCGCGCACAGGATCATGAGAGCGGCGGCTATCGAACCGGCTGTCAGAGCGCGCATTTTCTCTCCTCGCTATCGGCCGCGATGTTAGCAGACGGGGGGCCCTGTGGTACAAAGGGCCCCGGCAAGCCGCTCTCAAGAGCCTGCAACGGAGGACCATCCAGATGTTCAAAACGGGCCAGATGTTCAAAACGGGATTGTTATGCGGCGCGGTGCTGATCGCATCGCTCGCAGCGAGCATCGCGGCCGGAGCCGGCACCGAGCAAAACGCCATTCCCAATTTCAGCTTCATCGAATCGGGCTGGCTGCTTCAGGGCGGCATCAATTTCCGCCCCATCCCCGGAAAAGTCCCGCCCATCGCTTGGGATCCGGCCTACCCGCAGGTGGGAGAAGGCAATCAGCGCGGCGTCATGGAGCGCATGTCCGATGCCGAAAACGCCAATCTGAAGCCGTGGGCCAAGGAGGTCATGCGCAAGTACAATCAGGATGTGCTGAACGGCCACCGCGCCTTCTCGTCGCAATCGCGTTGCTGGCCGGGCGGCACGCCGGGCCAATTGCTGTTCCCGGCCGAACCCATCTTCTTCGTGCAGACGCCCAAAGAGGTCTGGATCATCTGGCAGCGCCAGCAGGAGGTGCGCCGCATCTATTTGAACGTGCCCCATTCGCGCAATGTGAAACCGTCCTGGTTCGGCGAATCCGTCGGCCATTACGAGAACGGCGAACTCGTCGTCGACACGATCGGCTTCCTCGACAAGCACGAATTCGATTTCGTGGACAATTGGCGCACGCCCCATACCAAGGACATGCACGTGGTGGAGCGGTTCAAGCTCACCGACGGCGGAAAAGGACTCGAAGCGACCGTGACCGTGGATGACCCCGGCACGTTCAATCAACCGTGGTCGGGCACCGCGCGCTGGCAAAAGGTCGATCGCGGCACGATGCTTGAATCGATCTGTGCGGAGAACAACGTGGCCTTCGAGAAATTCTTCAACCTCATGGAATATCCGATGCCGGAGGCCGAGAAGGCGGACTTCTGATCGGGCACACGCCGCGTTTGCGTATTGCGTCAGGAGAGCCGTTCCTCCGGCGCTTACATCCTGACGCTAAGCGTCGGCTGGAACCCACCGAATGGA
This sequence comes from uncultured Bordetella sp., assembly GCA_964494505.1. Taxonomy (GTDB): domain Bacteria; phylum Pseudomonadota; class Alphaproteobacteria; order Micropepsales; family Micropepsaceae; genus CAIYRG01. Next base: position 34,508 of record CAZBRO010000037.1, on the reverse strand, counting down.
AAGCGCGGCAGCGTTTTCTTTGACATGCGCTGGATTGCCGGATTCGGGAATTGCGATAACGTTTCCGCTGCGCATGACCCAGGCCAGCGCAGCCGCGGCTGGCGAGCAACCATGCGTACCGCCGATCTGCGCCAGCGTCTTGTCACCCAGCAGGATGTGGGCGTCTTCGATGCCGCCGAGCGGAGAAGCCGCCATCACCGGCATATTGTGCTGCGCGCACCATGGCAGAACGTCACGCTCGAAGTAACGGTTACGGAGACTGTACCGAACCTGATTGGTTGCGCATCGATGGCCGTCTGGAACACGGAACAGCTCTTCCATCTGGTCAACGTTGAAGTTGGAGACGCCCCAGCTGCGAATCTTTCCCGCCGCGCGTAGTTCTTCGAAATTGGCGACAACCTTTGACAGATACCTGCTAGGGACCGGCGAATGCAGCAAATAGAGATCGAGATAGTCGGTGCCTAGACGAGCGAGGCTGCCCTCGAAAGAACGCGCGAACCAACCTTTAACAATTTCATCCTCCTGCACCTTGGAGACCAGAAATACACGGTCTCGCTGACCGGCAATCGCGTGACCAATGAATTTCTCGGATTTGCCGTCTCCATAATTTCGAGACGTATCGATCACCGTCATGCCAAGCGCGATGCCTGTGCGCATCGCCTCTTCCTCAACAGACGGTGAATGCCTTCCCTCATTGAGATGCCAGCTGCCTTGACCGAGCGCCGGGACGGTCGTGCCATCTGGAAACTTTACGGTACGCGATGCTGGGTTCGATTCCGCGCCAGTGCCAAGATCCTGTGCACGTGCTTGGGCTGCAATCATCGCACCTGAGGCAGGCAACGATAAGCCGAGAGCCGCACAACGCGCACCAAATTGACGCCGGTTAAGCAAATGCTTGTTCATAGTGTCCATCTCCTTCCGGCCAAACGATTGTAGTGGAGGTCACCCATGGCAAGCGCCCCTCCCAAGCTCGTTCTGAGCCGGTCTCCGCCGGCATTCCCCAGATGAACAAATTGTAAGCCGCCAGCATCGCTTCGAGCAATCGTTCTCGTGCGGCAAGACCTGAATTGCCCTGATATTCGGTCAATTTGGCTGAAAGCGTGCCGCACCTTCGTCTTTGAACGTGGGTGAAGCCCTATTTCTGGCAATGGTATTGCCGCGACGGCTGACCGATATTCTTGTCCAAGTCCGTCCCCTGCGTATCGATCAGCGATACCGATTGCTCGAATTGCAGGGCCGGGAAATCCCCCGGCGCCGCATCGGCTTCCGTGATGTAAAGCCGGTGATCGGCCATATAGACCGACGCCCGGCGCTGGCGCCCATTTGCCTCGAAAATGTTGAGCTGCCGGCCGGGAATTCCCGGATCGTATTCCGCCATCGCCTCGAACCGGACCTCGCCCTTCTGGCGCAACAGGACACCTGCGCCGGCGACCAGATTCTCGTCCACCGCCGGGCCATTGCTGAAATCGGCGACGATGACGCTGAACAAATCCATCCTCTGCTGCACATAGAACTGGCGCGCCGGGACGCTCCTACGGGCCACCGTATAGGTGATGTCGCGCTCCATCGGCGGGCGCGGAAAAATCGCCGCCACCCGGTACTGGCAGTTCACATAGACATTATCGCCATAGGCGGGTTCATCGAGCTGGGAGGCTCCCTGGAGAAACGGCACTCCCACGGCCGCCAGCAGAACCAACCCGGCAGAGCGGAATTTGGACATGCCTTCCCCCCATTTCTTCGCAAAACGATAGCATCGGGCCCTATAGAGGTCGATGACAGCCGATCCTGGGAGTTGCGCCGCGCAAACCGCAAGGGCAGGATCGTCCCCGAATAACAGGACGAACCGGAGGGAAACGCGCCATGAGATTGGAACGATCGGGACTGTTTGTTGCGGCAACTGCGCTTGCATGTGCTTTTTCACTTGCCGCGCAGGCGCAGGACTTGCCGCAGCGCAAGGAACTGAAGCGCGTGGACCTCTCGGGCACACCGAACATGGAAGTCGTCAGCTCGGTCAGCACGTTCAAGCCCGGCGACGATTTCCCCCGGCATCTTCATCATGGTGTCGAGGCGGGCATCGTCATTCAGGGCACGATGGTCCAACTCCCCGGACAGGCGCCCACCATGATGGCGACCGGCGCCCCCATCCTGAATCTGCGCGACGCCGTGCACGGCGGGTTCAAGGTCATCGGTCCGGGAAACCTTGTCCTCTTCACTGTTCATACAGTGGACAAGGGAAAGCCGCTCTACGACTGGGTGAAATAGAGGACGCGGCGCGCGCGTTACCCCTGACCGGAGCGGCAACAGGGCCCTTATCGGGCCGGTGGCGGCAATGATATTGTTCCGCCCTCAAGGGATAGGGAAACGGCAAGGCAGAAGGAATTGGCATGAAGAAGCACATTTTGACGGCCGCGATGCTGGCAGCGACCCTGGTGTCCGCAGAAGCCGTACAGTCCGCGCCCGCGAAGGACGGCATTCCGAACCTGACGCCGGGCCGCGACTACTCCTGGCAGGTGAACTTCTGGGACTATCAGCTGGCCCCGCCGGCCGGCGCGGCGCATGGGCCGATTCTGACCGATCCCGCCTATCCCTATAACAGCCAGATCCAGAACGGCGGGCTCTTCCGCGACGGCGAATTGACCGTGGCCATCGTGAACGCAAAGGATCCGGTGCTGAAACCCTGGGCGGCCAAGGAGATGCAGGAATCCAACGAGGAATTGCTGAGCGGCAAGAAGAAGCTCTCCTTCCGGGCGCAATCGCGCTGCTGGCCCGGCGGCGTGCCCGGTCAGCTTCTGTATCTCGAACCCGTTTATTTCCTGCAGACGCCGAAGGAAGTGACGATGCTGTGGCAGCGCAACTCCCTGGCGCGCCATATCCTGCTGACGGACAAGCATTCGCCGAATGTGAAGCCGTCCTGGTCCGGCGAATCGATCGGCCATTACGAGAATGGCGACACCCTGGTCGTGGATACGATCGGGATCGCGGGTGGGAAATACCATTTCATCGACAATTTCCGCACGCCCCATACCGACAAGATGCATGTGGTTGAGCGGTTCACCGTCGCACCGGACGGCAAGAGCCTGAAAGCCGTCGTGACGGTGGAAGACCCCGACACGTTCAACGCGCCGCTGACGCTCACGCAGATCTGGCGCCGGACCAATCTGGAGATCGAAGAATCGATCTGCGCCGAGGACGGAGGCGTCGACCGTTTCTCGCAAGGCCTCGATCCGATTCCGGTCGCCGCCAGACCGGATTTCTGAAGAGATCAGCGTACCTCATGCTTCGCCCCTCGGCACGCTCGGGATGAGGAGGCTCCGCATGAGGATGGGTTCATTGTCCTCACCCTGAGCGTGTCGAAGGGTGAGCTTGTCGAAGGGTGATCTGAAAACACAGCGTACCTCATGCTTCGACGGGCTCAGCATGAGGATCGGTTGCAGCAAGGGAGCAGATGGACATGAATTGGCGAACGCTCCTCCTGACGGCAGCATTGGCGGCGCTGCCGGTATCCGGCCAAAGCGCAGCGCAAACCGCCTCTCTTCCGGATTTCTCCGGGATATGGGCCCACCCTTATTGGCCCGGTTTCGATCCGCCGGAATCGGGCCCCGGCCCCGTGCTGAACCGGTTGCGCACGCCGAGCGGCATTGGGAACAGCGACCGGCTGACCGGCGATTACACCAATCCGATCCTGAAGCCCGAGGCCGCGGCAATCGTGAAGAAGTACGGCGAAATCTCGGCGAGCGGCGTGACCTATCCCACGCCCGCCAATCAGTGCTGGCCGCAACCGGTGCCCTATATCCTGTGGACCATCGGCATCCAGCTTCTGCAGCAACCGGGCAAAGTCACCATCCTTTACAGCAACCCCGATCACGAAAGCCGCACCGTGCGGCTGAACGCGGCACATCCCGCGCGCCTAACACCGTCCTTATACGGAGATTCCGTCGGTCATTACGAAGGCGACACCTTAGTTGTCGATACGGTGGGCATCAGGACCGACCGGAAGTTCGCCATGGTCGATGTCTACGGCACGCCCTACAGCAAATCCCTGCATGTGGTGGAGCGTTACCGGCTGGTCGACGACGATGCCGCAAAAGCCTCCGAAGCACGGACGCGGAAGGAAAATCTGCTCGTTCCGTTCAACGATGCCGGACTGACCGCCGATCCCGCCTATAAGGGCAAGGCGCTTCAGCTCGAATTCACGGTCGACGACGCGGGCGTTTTCACCATGCCCTGGAAGGCCGGCATGATCTATCGTCGCGCGGCCGGCGCATGGCCGGAAGCCGCCTGCGCCGAGAACCGCAACGAATACTACAACAGCAAGGAATCCGAGGTCCCGCACGCGGACAAACCGGATTTCTGACGGCGGGTCCTCCCCCGCCTGCGGGGAAGGGGACCGGCGAAGCCGGTGGAGGGGGCGCAAATAATGGAGACTCGCATGAAACGGCACGTTTTAACGGGAGCCGCATTGGTTCTTGCCCTCGCCGCACTTCCGGCCGCAGCAGCGGACACCAAGCCGGGCGCGAAGGCCGTCCCCATCTTCGAAGTGGACGCGAACTTCCCCACCATGCCCGAACACATGCTGCTTGGCGGCGTCGGCGGCGCAACTGCGGATTCCCACGGCAATGTCTGGGTGTTCCACCGTCCGCACACGCTGGAGGAAGGCAACGCCACCGAGAACGGCTATGTCCCTGCCCCGCCCGTCGTCGAATTCAGCCCGACCGGCAAATATCTCCAGGGTTGGGGCGGCCCGTCCAAGACCGGCGAATACCAATGGACCAATCGCGGCGGCCTGCATTCGGCCTTCGCGGAATGCCCGTCCTGCACCGCCGAAAAGCGCCTCAACGGTGACGGCCGCCCAGGCAGCGGCGAGCACGGCATTGCGGTCGATGCGCTCGACAATGTCTGGCTCACCGGCAATGGAGACGGCGACGGACAGGTGCTGAAATTCACCAAGGACGGCAAATTCCTGCTTCAGATCGGCAAAGGCGGCGTCGGGGTCGACAGCAACGACACCACGCATCTCTCGCGCCCGGCCGGCATCACCGTCTACGACAAGACCAACGAGGTGTTCGTCGCCGACGGCTACGGCAATCGCCGCGTCATCGTGTTCGACGCCAACACCGGAGCGTTCAAGCGCTATTGGGGCGCCTATGGTAACAAGCCCGACGACAAGGCGTCGAAGGCCCGCCAGGCGACCGGGCCCGGGCCCGCCCAATTCAACACGCCGCACGGCATCGAGGTCGCCAATGACGGCACCGTCTACGTGACCGACCGCGCCAACAACCGCGTGCAGGCCTTCACGCTCGACGGCAAGTTCATCAAGGAAGGCTTCATCAAGCGCGAATCCCAAGGCACCGGCACTGCCTTCGGCGTCGGGCTGTCGGCCGACCCGGAGCAGCGCTTCCTCTATATCGCCGACGGATCGAACGAACGCATCGCGATCCTGGACCGCGCCTCGCTTGAAGAAATCGGCCACATCGGCCGGCCCGGCCGCAAGGCGGGCGAATTCTTCCACCTCCACAGTCTCGACGTCGATCCGCAAGGCAACATCGTGACCGGAGAATCGCAAGGGTATCGCGTGCAGAAGTTCATCTTCAAAGGCCTCTCCACCGCCGCCCGGTAACATTCCTCCCCCGTTTACGGGGGAGGGGGACCGGCGAAAGCCGGTGGAGGGGGCGTCGGATCGAACGGACCGGAATTTAGGCTTCGCACAATGTTCTCCGGCTGGGATAATTACTACATCATCATCGGTCCGTCGGCGGGCGCGCTGCTGGGTATCATGTTCGTCGTGGCGACGCTGACCGCCGGGCTTGAATCGAACCGCGCGTCCCAGGGCTCGCAGATTTACATAACGCCCAACGTCTTCCATTTCGCGATTGTCGTTGTCGTCAGCGCGATCACGGCGGTGCCGAACCTTGCGCCTGAAGCTGCGGGTGCAGGCATCGCGCTCTGTGCCGCGGCCGGATTGTTTTACTCGACGCGGACGGCCATGCGCGTATTCCGCGTCACCCTCGATCAGCCGCCCGATTGGGAGGATAAAATCTTCTACGGCCTTCTCCCGGTCGTCACCTATCTCGGGCTTGCCGGGTCGGCAGCCGCGGTCTGGCTTGCGCCCGCAAGCGCGGCGCACGCCATCGGTGCGACGATGCTGTTCCTTCTGCTGGTCGGCATTCGCAACGCCTGGGACCTTGCGACCTATCTGGTGCAGCACCGCCCGTGAGCATTCGCTATTGCATCAGCGCAAAGGTCCACATCGAGCCGCCAGTCGGCATCTTTCCCGACGCATAGCGTGTGGCCAGCACGCCGCCGAGACCCGATGCGATCGACACATATTGCCGGCCCTTGTGCGTGTAGGTGATCGCTGTGGAATTGACGGATGACCCGGTCTGGAATTGCCAGAGCTGCTGACCCGTGTCCTTGTCCAGCGCGATGAACTCGCCCGTCAGCTTGCCGGTGAACAGCAGGCCGCCTCCCGTCGCCAGCATGCCTGCGGAACTGGGAAGATCCATCAGCGGCACCTCCCATTTCCGTTTTCCGGTCAGGGGATCGAGCGCCACGAAATAGCCCATCGCCTCGCCCGGCTTCTGCTCGGGCTGACGCGCCACCACACCGGTCGATTGGTCGCCGATCTTGATCGGCCGCGGTGCTGCGAGCTTCTGCAGCCGCGGTACGTTCCAAGGGCTCGCGTAAAGCAGGCCCGTCGTCGGATCGAACGCCGCCGGCACCGCATTGGTGCCGCGCGATGGGTATATCTCCACCTCTTCGCCGGCCGCGAAACGCTTGTACACATCCGTCAGCACCGGCCGCCCGGTCGCCATGTCGATCCGCGATGCCCAATTGACCTTCGTAAATGGGTTGGCCGCGATCGGCTTGCAGTTGGTGCGATCCAGCACATAAAGGAAACCGTTCTTGTTGGTCTGGATCATCACCTTGCGCATCTGCCCGCCGACGCGGATGTCGGCAAGCACCTGCTCGTCGGTCGCATCCACGTCGTAGACATCGTTGGGCGTGTATTGGTAATAGCAAACCAGTTCGCCCGTCTTGGGGCGGATCGCCAGCACGCTGTTCGTGTACAGACTGTCGAGCCCTTCGCGCGGGCGGGGATCATAGGGTTCCGCGTTGCCGACGCCCCAATAGACCAGATCAAGTTCGGGATCGTAGGACCCGGAGCGCCAGGTCGGCCCGCCGCCCTGCAGATAGGCGTCGGTGCCTTTGGGCCAGGTCTCCGATCCCGGTTCGCCGGGCGCGGGGATCGTGTATCGGCGCCACAATTTCTTTCCCGTGTCGGGGTCCCAGCCGTCCAGGAAGCCGCGCGTGGTGGATTCGCCGCCGGCGACGCCAGAAATCAGCACGCCGTTGGCAACAATCGGCCCGCCGGTCGAATAGAATCCGTCCTTCAGTTCGGCGAATTTCTGGTTCCACACTTCCTTGCCGGTCTTCATGTCGAGCGCCAGCACATGATTGTCGATGGTCACGCGGAAGAGCTTGCCATTGTAGATGGTCGCCGCGCCCCGCGTATACGCGTTGCGCTCCACGCCGGGTTCGAGCCTCACCGGCGTACGCCAGATTTGCCGCCCGGTGTCGACGTCGATGGCAAAGCTCCCTTTGCCGTTGATGACGTACATGACGCCGTTGTAGACGGTGGGCGCGGCCATTTCGCCGGAATCGTTCATCAGGCTCGAATTCCAGATCGGCACCAGCCGCTTCACATTGGCCTTGTCGATCTGCTTGAGCGGGCTGTAGCTCTTGCGGTCATAGCCCATGCTCTGGGTGGTGACGTTGTCGGAGTTCTTGCCGTCGGTCAGAAGCTCCTGTGTCGTCTGAGCCGATGCAAACACCGGCCACAAACCGAGCACCGCCGCACCGAGCAACAACGTTCTTTTCATGGTCCCCTCCCAAATGGCCCGTCGTTCTTTGTGCGAAATATACGCCAATTGCGCGCTCTTCGCACGGTCCAAGGCGCCGGCGCATCGTGATGACGGACCGGCTCGATGTGGTAAGCTCGCGTGGGACGGGAACGGGAGGATCGGGGATGAGAATCGCATTGGCGGCAGCGGCGGCGTTTGGCCTTTGCGCGGCGGTGTTTGCGGCATCCGGCGGGTCCATCGCCGCCCCCGCATCGTCGTCCGGCGCCATTCCGGATTTCGCCGGTATCTGGTGGCACCCCTCCCTCCCGGGTCCGGAACCGCTGGCCTCGGGTCCGACGGGGCTGAAGAATCTGATCCGCCGCAAGGAAGACGGCGCCAGCGATTACAACACGCTGGTCGGCGATTACAACAATCCCATCCTGAAACCGGAAACCGCGGCCGTCGTGAAGAAGTTCGGCGACATGTCCATTGCCGGGATCGTCTTCCCGAGCCCCGCCAATCAATGCTGGCCGGAACCAGGACCGTCCATCTACAAGAATTTCGCCGTGCAGATTTTCCAGCGGCCCGACCACGTCACCATGATCTACGACCAGGATCACGAGGTTCGTGTGGTGCGCATGAACCAGCCGCATCCGCGCAATGTGAAACCGTCCTGGTATGGCGATTCCGTCGGTCACTATGAAGGCGCCACGCTGGTTGTCGATACGGTGGGCATCCGCCCGGATCGGCCCTTCCCGATGCTCGATCTCTACGGAACGCCGTATACGAAGTCGCTGCACATGGTCGAACGGTTTCGCTTGATCGATTATGAGGAAGCAAAGGACGGCATCGCTCGCGACGCCAAGGAGAATTTTCACGCCGGGGTCGGCATCGATCGCAATTACCGCGGCAAGTATTTGCAAGTGTACTACACCGTCGAAGATGAGGGCGTCTTCACCACGCCGTGGTCGGAAACCGTGACCTTCGGCCGTGGCTCGGACGAATGGCCTGAAACGGTCTGCGCCGAGAATCCGCATGTCTATTACAGCAAGGACGAACAGGTCCCGACCGCCGCCAAGCCGGATTTCTGACAAGCTCACCCTTCGACAGGCTCACCCTTCGACAGGCTCAGGATGAGGACACTCTTTTTTCCTCATGGTGAGCTTGTCGAACCATAGGGGGCACACACCCGCCCCTCACCGTACGGGAAATGCCTTCGCCTCCCGCCACACGGGCGCGGCGGCGGCCGATTTGAGATAATCCAGCAACGCGCGCGCGGCTTTCGGGTCCTTCACGCCCGTCGACAGAAAACCCGTGATATCCACCGGCGTCGCGGCCTCCGGCGGCAGCGCGCCTACGACATCGAGCCCGGGATTGCGCATGTCGCTGAGATAGGGGCCGAGCGCGATCTGCGTCTCGCCCTTGGCCACCGAGGTTTGCACCTCGCCGCCGCCCGGCACCCATTTGATCTTCGGCTTGATCCGATCGGTTAGCCCCATCTTGTCGAGCGCGAGCAGCGTCGCGCCGCCCACACTTCCTTGCGCCGGATCGACCGAGATGATCGACCTTGCATTGACGAGCGTCCGCTTGACCGCCGCGAGGTTGGAAATGTCGGGCTTGGGCGCGCCCTTCTTGACCGCGATGGCGAGCCTCAGCCGCGCCACCACGGTCGCGCTGTTCTTCGCCACATTGCCGGTCTTCAGCGCATCGTCGAACGGCGCAAACAACAGCGTCACATCCTCAGCCCCGCCCTCGGCCACGGTCTTGCGCGTGCCGACGCCGCTGCCATAGGTGATCTTCACTTTCGTACCGGTCTTGGCCTGGAAATCGGCAACCAGTCTGTCGATGGTCTCCTTGATCGGATTGGGCGACAGCAGCGTGATTTCGCTCTGGGCGCGCGCCGGCGCCGAAAACCCGAGCACGAAAGCAACAGCGGCTACCAGCGAAAGCATGGATTTCATCGTTCCCTCCCGGTAAGGCCCTGAAAAAATAATAGCACACATGCTAACCTTCGGGAGGCGGCTAAAAGGGGACCCGCGATGCCCAGGATTTCACTCTCATGCGGCGCCAGCGCGGCACTTCTGTGCGCCGTCGCCGCGCTCGTACCTGCCTCAGCCGCCGATCAGGCCGCACCCAATTTCGCCCCGGACAGTTCGACTGCCTGGATCACCACCGGCCAGGAATTCCAGCCCCCCGCGAGCGGGCCCGGCCCCATCGTCGGCGACCCCGCGCATCTCCCGAAGCCGGGGCAACCCGCGTTCCGCGTGGCCGACCTTTCCAATCCGATCCTGCAACCCTGGGCGCGCGAGGAATTGCGCAAAGCCAACGACCGCGCGCTTTCCGGCAAGGCCGCATACACACCCAAGGAACGCTGCTGGCCCATCGGCGTGCCGGGCTTCCTGCTCTATCCGGTGTTTCCGGTCTATTTCCTGCAAACCCCGAAAGAGGTCGTGATGATCTGGGCGGAGGATCATCAGGTCCGCCACATTTACATGAACCAGCAGCATTCGGCCAATCCCGCACCCTCCTGGTTCGGTGAATCGACCGGCCGCTACGAAGGCGACACGCTGGTGGTCGATACCACGGGTCTCAACGGACGCACCTTCATCGACAATTACCGCACTCCGCATACGGATAAATTACACGTGGTCGAGCGCTTCCGCATGATCGACGGCGGCAAGACGCTGGAAGCCAAGGTCCATGTGGAGGATACGGGCGCCTTCACCACGCCGTGGGATGCCGTCCAGCATTATCGCCGCATCGGCGCGGAGGGAGACGCCGCCGACCCGCGTGTGCCCAAAGGCCCGCTCGAAGAAATGGCGTGCGCGGAAAACAACGGCGATATCTTCGACGAAGGCCTCGATCCCATTCCGACCGCCGCAAAACCCGATTTCTGACCGGCTGGAAAACGGTTTTGCTTGGGGTTAGTGTGAATCCCGGAGGAGCGAGGCCGATACGGCAGGGATGAACGACAACCGCCACAGCAGACGGATGTTCCGGCGTGCTCGCCCGCGCGCCTTGCCGTTGCCGGCGTGGCCGCGCCTCGCATTTACGCTACTGGCCTTCGTGGCGTTGGCCATTCAAAGCCTGGTCGTCCAGACGCATATCCATCATGGGACGGCCGGCATTGCCCGCGTTGCGGGCATCGCCGCGTTAAGCGACGACTTCCCCGTCATCGTGACAAGCCCCGGCGGCAGCAAAACGCATGCGCCGCGCGACCCGTTCGCGGGCAGCGACGATCCGTCGAATTGCGCGCTCTGCCAGGCGTTCGCGCATTCCGGCCAATTCGTACACAGCGCGGCCGTCCTTGCCTACATTCCGGCCTGGGTCAGCGTTCATTTCATTGTCTTCAAGGACGTACTGCCTCAGCTCCTTGCCGTTTCCCATAGCTGGCAAGGCCGCGCGCCTCCTCAAGACTAACTCCTTCCCATCGCAATCGGCTGACGGACCGGCTCGCCCGGATTCGTCGATTTCGAGTCCGGCACAGCGCGCGTTGCACACGCGTCCCGGCTCGAACCACCGCATTTCATGGAGTTGGTCATATGACTTTCCGTGTTCTTTCCGCCGCCTTGGCCGGCGCAAGTTTCCTTGCTTTGCAGCCCGCTGCCCTTGCGGGACAGGCTCCTGCCGGGGCTCCCGAGCAGGTCGTCGTCACCGCATCGCCTTTAACGACCGATCCCAATCAGCTTGCAACACCGGTCGCCCAGGTCGACCGCGACACCATCCTGAAATCGGGGGGTGCGAATATCGCCGATGCGCTGGCGGACCTTCCCGGCATCTCGGCTACGACCTTTGCCAGTGGCGCGAGCCGTCCGATCATCCGCGGATTCGACGCGAGTCGTGTGCGCATTCTGGAAGACGGTATCGGCACCTTCGACGTGTCCGATATCGGGCCCGACCATGCGGTTCCAACCGGACCCTTGGGCACCGAGAAGATCGAAGTGGTCCGGGGTGCTGCGACCGTGCGCTACGGCAGCCAGGCCATCGGCGGCGTGGTCAACGCGCTGAACAATCGCATTCCGATGATGCTTCCCGGAGAACCTTTCGGGGGCGAATTCTCGGGCTCCTATGGGACCGTGAACAAGGCGGGCGACGGTTCGGCCTTGTTCGACGGGGCGGTGGGCCAATTCGCCTTCCATGCCGACGGGTATATGCGCAGCACCGGCGATTACGACACACCGGACGGCACGCAGACGAATTCCTGGTTCCGCGGCGATGGCGGCTCGATCGGCAGTTCCTATTTCTGGGGCGGCAGCCGGATTGGCGCGGCACTCATCCATTACGACGCCACATACGGCATCCCGAGCGACATCACGCACATCAAGATGAGACAGACGAAGGAACTCGTCGGCTCGTCGTTCGACATCGATGAAGGTGCCTTCAAGACCCTGACCGTGACCGGCGGTTATGGCGATTATTCGCATGACGAGATCAATCCGGACGGAGCGGTCGCCGACACCTTCAAGGACAAGGAATGGGACTCGCGCGCCGAAGGAATCTTCGGTCAGATCGGGCCCTTCTCGTCATCCGCGCTCGGCTTTCAGGTACAGCGGCGCGACTTTTCCGCGCTTGGCGATGCCCTGAATTTCCTGTTTCCGACCTTGACCACTTCGGAAGCGGCGTTCGCCTTCACCGAACTGCCGGTGACGGACACCTTCAAATTCCAAATCGGCGCGCGCGTCGAGCAGTCCGACATCAAGGGCACACCTGCCTCTCTCGTGCCAACCAGGCGCACCTTCACGCCGGTCAGCGGTTCGGCGGGAATCGTTTACGTACCGAACGACAGTCTGACCTTCGGGCTGACGCTCTCAAGCGCGGCACGCGCGCCCAATGTCGTGGAGCTTTTCGCCCACGGTCCGCACGATGGGCCGGACACGTTCGAGACCGGCAATCCCAACCTCGATATCGAGCGGGCGAACTCGATCGAAGGCACAGTGCGCCTCCACGCCTCCAACGTCGTTTTCGAAGGCTCGCTGTGGGGCGTCAGCTTCGGCAAATACATCCACGGCGAATTGACCGGCAACACCTGCGACGAGGATGGCAATTGCGGCTTCCCCGGACCCGGCGATTACAAGCAGCTCTTCTACGTGCAGGGCGGTGCACGCTTCTGGGGCATTGAAGGCAAGGCCGCGACGGCGCTCTTCGATCTGCCCGGCGGCACCATCGTCGGCGACATGATGGCCGACTATGTGCGCGCGACGCTCACCACGGGCGGCGATGTGCCGCTGATTCCGCCCTATCATATTGGCGGCGGGGTAGGCTGGCAGAGCAACGCAGTCGATGCGGACCTGCACCTTTTCTACACGGGTAAGCAGAATCATCCGGGCGCAACACTGACGCCGACAGACGGCTACGTATCGCTCGACGCCGACGTGACCTGGCGACTCGAAGGTTCGCTATCCGGCGTTGCTTTATCCGTGATCGGACGAAACCTCACCGACAGCCGCGAGCGCAACGTGTCGGCACTTAACCACGATGTCGTGGAGCTACCGGGACGCGATCTGCGCCTGGTGGCGCGCTACGCGTTTTGAACCCCTCTCCCATCTTACGCACAGCGGGCGTGTTCGCCGGTTGTGCGCGGACAGGACGTGAAGCCATGAAGAAGAAAAGACGCCAGGCCGGCATAAGACTCGGTCCGATCATTTTCTTTGTCCTCTTCTGCATCCTCGGAGGACTTGCCGGCATTCTGATCAACAATCGCTATTACGCCAGCGAACGGGGCGAACTGACCCGGCCGCAGACGGAATGAGGCGATCCGGGAATCCTCGATTTGGCCGTGACCGCAAGGTATGGGCGCGCCCGGAGCGGACTTCTTTTCCCTGTTCCGGGCGCCCATATCATCCAGGCAATGCCGATATGGGAAGGCCGATTGGGAAGCGAAGGACTATCCGCAGGGAGCGCGCCAAATGGGGTTGGAACAGGGCCCGGGGCACCGGTGCCGGTCCTTTATTGCACCTTTATCGCACCGGAATCCGCCCCCTATAACGCTGCTCGATCCGTGCAGAAACCCGCGGGATTCCTGGGAAAATGCAGAACGCCTTCCCGAAAACAGGGGGAGGGGGGGTACACGCGTCTTCCGGCTCCCCTGCCCCTCGACCCGCCATGGTTCACATGCGAATCTCCGCACCCGTTCCGCGGGCGCGGGACCGGGGCCTGCCGCTTTCCGCAATTTCCAGGGTATCGAGCCATGATCGCGTTGCGCGCAAGCCTTTGGGGCCTTGCCATGGTCTGGGCCTTCGCCGCCCTCGCACAAGCGCAGGGCGTCCGGCCGGCACAGGAGGGACCGAGCGCGGAAGAAAGCCACCGCCAGTTCCTGCTTCTCAGATCGCAGGTCTGCCGCAGCCGGTGCGAGGCGACGCGGCGCGAATGCAGCTTCCGGGCGCTCGAGCGATATTGCGCCGGACAAAGCCTCGCGCTTTGCGAAAATGGCGGGATGGGCGCCCCCTCGATTGCGGCCAATCCGAACCTTGCGAGCTATAAATGGGACGCGGAAACGGCGAAGCACGGCATCGCATCCTGCGGCTCCGATGCCGGTCAGCGCATCAGCGTGTGTCCCGGTCCCGAGGACGAATATTCACCCGCGAGGTACCAGCAATGAGAGGTCCGAACGCCGCCATTGCCGCATCTGCCCTGCTGCTGCTTTTGTCCGCGCCCGCATCGAGCGCGATCGCCGATCTCTCCGGCAACGATCCGCATTGGATCAAGGACACGGCGAGCAATTGCTGGGCCGCCAATCCCGACCCCTCTCCGGGGGAAAGCATCGCCTGGATGGGGGCCTGCGAGGACGGGCTCGTCAGCGGCGCAGGCACGCTCGCCTGGTACCTCAACGGGAAGCTCGTCGGGCGCGACGAGGGTACGTTCAAGAATGGCGAACTCATGGGCCATGGACGGATCAGCCTCTCCGACGGCGCCAATTTCGAGGGCGATTTTCCCGGAAAAGGCGTCCTTACGCTCCCGAACGGCCAGAAGGTCGACGCCGAATCGATCAAGGAGGTTGCCGGCTGGAGCATCGAGCAATCGCAACCGCAGCGGTGAAGGTGGAAATTCCTTGGGATTGTACCGTTCCCGGCTACGAGAAAAGCCCGCCTCCGTCTAAGAAGGGGCCATGGCCAAGACGATGACCGATTCCGCCGGCCTCCCCTTCCACGAACTCCCTCGCGAGACCGCGAGCGAAGGTCCCTATGGAAGGCATTCGACGGGCATTCTTCCCTCCCATGTGCTGCGGCGGCTGATCCGGGCGCGGCGGGAGGTGCTCGCCGCCGATGAGATCACGGACGAGCAGATCCAGCCCGCAAGCGTCGATTTGCGGCTCGGTGGCAACGCCTATCGCGTCCGCGCAAGCTTCCTGCCCGGCCGCGGGGCACGCGTCGCCGACAAGCTCGCCGAGATGGCGATCCACGAAATCGATCTCAAAGCCGGCGCGGTCCTGGAAACGGGTTGCGTCTATCTCGTACCGCTACTGGAACGGCTGGAGCTGTCGTTCCGTGTATCGGGCGTCGCCAATCCCAAGAGTTCGACGGGGCGGCTCGACGTCTTCACCCGGCTGATAACCGATCACGCGCAGTCCTTCGACCGTGTCGAAGATGGTTATCACGGGCCGCTCTATGCGGAGATATCGCCCCGCACCTTCCCGCTGCTGGTGCGCAAAGGCTCGCGGCTGAACCAGCTTCGTCTGCGTCATGGCTCGCCGCAATTCACCGACACGCAATTGAAACGGCTGCACGAGGATGTGGGGCTGGTGGACGGACCGGCCGACATCGAAGGGGGCCTTGCGCTTTCGGTCGATCTCGCCGGCGAGCCGCTGACCCGCCAAGTCGGCTGGCGGGCGCGGCGGCACGCGGGCGTCATCGATGTGGATGTGCGCGGAGGCTACGATCCGCTCGATTTCTGGGATCCGGTCTATGCGCGCAAGGGAACGAGCATCATTCTGGACCCCGATGAGTTCTACATCCTCGCCTCTCGCGAAGCGGTGTCCATTCCGCCCGATTTCGCCGCCGAAATGATGCCGTTCAATCCCCTGGTCGGCGAATTCCGGGTGCATTATGCGGGCTTTTTCGATCCTGGTTTCGGCCACGAAGCGGGCCACGGCCGCGGCGCGCGCGCGGTTCTCGAAGTACGTTCGCGCGAAGTGCCGTTCGTGCTGGAGCACGGGCAGACCATCGGGCGGCTCGTGTTCGAGCGCCTGACCGATACGCCGCCGCAGGTTTACGGCAGCGCGTTGGGCTCGAATTATCAGCGCCAGGGATTGAAGCTGTCGAAACACTTCCGACTGCCCTGACGGCTCGCGCGGGGGTGTGGCATTTCCTCCACAGGAGTGTCGCGTAAAGGCACGGCGGCGCGAATCCCAATTGCAAAGGGTACGGCTTCGCGCAAAGGTTTCCGTCGCGCACCTGTCGGGGGCGAAGGTGCGCGAGCCTCACACGAGGGGGCATGCGCAGGGCGGTCAGGTCCACCCGAGGAATCGGCGGCAGGATCGGCCGCCTTCGCGTGTCAGGCGACGCTCAGAATACCGGCTTTCCGTCGATATAGGGCTTCAGCGCCGCATAGACCGCGAACAGCACAGGCGTCGGTATGCCATGGTGTTCCCCCCGCTTGATCCCATATCCATGCAATGCATCGAGCTCCAGCCGCTTGCCTTGCGCCAGATCCTGATAGAGGGACGAGTAATTGCCCGGCGCAAGCGAATCGAGAAAACGGGCGCAGCGTTCGCGCATATCGGGGTCGAGCCCCGCGCCCTCCGCGTCCGCGATCGCGAGCAGCTCGTCGACCTGCATCTGCCAGAGGCGGCGGGTTTCGGGAATCTCGCGGATGAATTTGACCGGCAGCCGCGTCAGCGATGTTGCGCCCGAGATCGGCGCGATGGAGAGATATTTTTCCCACAGCACTTTCCGGATGTTGGCTGCGATCTCGACCGGAATGGCGGCGCGCGCGCAGGCTTCCGCAAATCCGCGCGCGCGGACGGACGGGTCTCCATCCAGTTCGCCGAACACGATGCGCCCGAGCTGGTGATGAGCGATCACGCCTGGCGCTTCGATGTGCGAAAATACATAGGCGACGCCGCCGAGCACGTGACCTGGCCCAAGAATCCGCGCGATCTTGTCCTCGTTGTCGACACCGTTCTGGAGCGAGAGCACGCCCGTGCCTGCTGCGATCACCGGCCGAAGTTCCTCGGCCGCGCTTTCGGTATCGAAGGACTTGACGCAGAAGAGCACGAAGTCGGCCGGCGGCTCGCGCGAAAGGGACTCGACCGCGCGCACGTCGGCGCCCCACTCGCCCTCCGCACGCGAACGGATTCGGATGCCATGCTCCCGTATGGCCTTAAGATGCGCACCGCGCGCAAGGAAGGTCACGTCCGTGCCCGCTTTGGCGAGCTTGGCGCCGAAATAGCCGCCCGTACCGCCGGCGCCCACGATCACCAACCGCATGACGATGCTCCTTGTGCAAGCCCGAGGTTTCGGGGGCCCGCCAGTATGCTAACCGCAGATCCGGGCACGCGTAGCAAATTATTTCCGGCTGTCGGGGACGATAATGGCGCGCGCAACTAGGCGCAAACGACAGCGATTTACACAGATGTCATCGGTGAAGAGGAAAGGGGACTGGCTGATCGGATGTGGATGTGTCAATGGAATTCTGCGAATTCCTTGTCCGTTATGCGCAAATCACCATCATTCATCACGCCAAAACGACAGCATCGGCACGCTTCAAGAGCATCGCTTCCTTGGTAGCTGTTGCGATGCGCGAAAGAACGTCCAGCGCAACGATTTCATATCCGTCTGAGATACGAACGAAATCATTGTCCAGCGCATAGATCGTCGTGGGCACGGTCCACATCCGGAAAAAACTCGCGAGCGGCCGGAATTGATGCTCCAGCGTGATGGCGTGAAGCGGACTTCCGCCGCTTCCGGCGAGAATGGCAACCTTGCCCGTCAAGAGTTTGGGATCGATGAGATCGAAGAAACATTTGAGCAGACCGGTATATGACGCTTTGTAGATCGGACTGGCGATCACGAGAACATCTGCGCGATCCAATTTCGCAAGAATGCCTCTGATCGCGTCGGGGACATGTTTCTGGTCGAACGAGCGCGCCAAATCTTCAGCCAGCTCGATGAGCTTTATTATTTCGGTTCGCGCACCATGGACAGCCGACAATTGCGCCAGCACATGTTCGGCCAATGCCGCCGCACGGGAGGGCGAATTCAGGCTGCCGGAAATGCCGATAGCGTTCACGGCATCCTCCATTCGGAGTCGAAATTCTGCCATGTGGCGTCCTCGGCGCGGATCGGCCGCCGCGGAGCAGCCGTGTCGGCGTATGGCGCGTCTTCCGACTTCGCACCAGGCGCTTCTGGTTCCGCCGGCCAGGCTCTCAGCGCCCGCTCAAGCAGCAACATCGGTCCCCACAGAACCAGCAGCAAGGCCTTCGACCGAAGCGAATGAGATGGCCGCGGCGGGGGGGCCGGCGCGGCTCGCCGGCGCGAATCCGGAAACCTGATGATTTCGCCCAATTGTTGCGTCATTCTCATCTCCCATTAACGACCGCACGCTGCTCCACCACGCCATTCTCATCATTGAGCAAATGCAGCACCTGCGCTTCACGGCGCGCGGCCTCCAACCCATGCCGCTCCCGAGGCTGCGGGCTACCAATCGAAACCTCGCCGCAAAGTCGTCCCGGCCGCCCGGAAAGCACGAGGATGCGATCGCTGAGATAGACCGCCTCGCCGATATCGTGCGTGATCAGCAGCAGCGTGGTTTCGTGGCGGCTGGCAACATCAAGCAGCAGGTCCTGCAAACGCATTCGCGTAAACGCGTCGACCGCGCTGAAGGGCTCATCGAGAAGCAGGAGGCTGGGCCTTGTGCAGAGGCCGCGTGCAATCGCGGCGCGCTGCGCCATTCCGCCCGACAATTGCTTTGGATAGGCATCGGCATAATCCGCCAGACCAACTTCGGACAGCAAGTCCCCCACCAGCGGATGCGTGCGGCCTTTTCGCCCGAGGACAAAACCGACATTCTCCGCCACCGTAAGCCAAGGCAGCAGACGCGGCTCCTGGAAGATGAGTCCCACTTGCGCAGAACCCAATCGCGGCCGCCCCCCCAGAACCCGGACCTCGCCGCGAAAGGCAGTATCCAGACCCGCAACGATCCGCAGCAGGGTGCTCTTGCCGCAACCACTCGGGCCTACAAGGCTGACGATCTCACCACGACGCACATCGAACGCCATCTCAGCGAGCACGCGCCTGTCGTGGAATCTCTTTTCCTGGATCGAAAGCTCAACGAGCGGGACGGTCATCATTGCGCTTATGCTTCGCTTGTCTTGTAGACATCGCGCCAGGCAAGAAGCCGATGCTCCAACCAGCTCAGCACGCCATCGCTCAGCTTTCCCAGGACAGCGAGCGTCACGATTGCGATAATGACCAGGTCGGCCCGGCCCGTTTCCCGTCCATCTGTGAGCAAATACCCAAGACCTTCGGTCGCAGCGATCAGTTCGGCGGCGACCAGGAACATCCATGACAATGACAAACCGGACCTGAGGCCCACGAACAGGGACGGCAGCGCCGCAGGAAGAAGAATCCGCCAAACCAGCCCTGTGCCCGTCAGTCCGTGGACCGCGCCAAGTTCCACGAGTTTGCGATCGACATTGTGGATGCCCGAAACCAAATTGAGATAGACAGGGAAAAAGGCGCCGATGGCGATCAGGATGATTTTCGGAAGCTCGTCGATTCCGAACCAGAGCAGCAGCAGCGGTACCCATGCCAGGGACGGAATGGCGCGCACGGCCTGAAAGGTGGGGTCGACAAGCGCTTCGGCTCGCCGCGAAAGTCCGATAACCGCGCCCACGACCACAGCCGCGGCGGCCCCGATGGAGAAGCCGATTAGAACCCTAAGGCTGCTGACCGCAATATGGCGGAAGATTTCACCATTGGCCGCGAGGTCTTTCAAAGTGGCAACGAGCGCGGTTGGAGGCGGCAGAAGATTAGGCGCGATCCATCCGGCTCTCACCGTCCCTTCCCAAAGCAGAAGCAGAAGCGATGGCAGAATCGCGCCCTGCGCCCACGCCATGACATTGGAGCCCCGGCGCAAAGGCCCGGGAACAAAGCCATTGGTGGGCGCGAAAGGCAATTCTGCGGGCACGCTCGCCATAGGGTTAGCGGACGACTGCGGAGGCGAAGCGGGGATCGACAAGCTCGTCGATAGCCTTGCCGACGTCGGTACCTTTCTTGACGAGGTCTTCCTCCAGAAGAATCGGAGCAGCGGCTTTCAGCGCCTCAATATGTTCGCGCGTGGGCAGGGCATGGGTGAAATCATTCCGGCTAAGCTGCAACTTCGCCGCGTCGAGCGAAATTTTCGCTTCTTCTGAAAGCAATTTCGCGGTGTCATCCGGGTGGGCAAGAATCCACAGACGTGCCTTTTCGTACAATCCGATAATGCGCTTTACGGTGTCCGGGTAGCGCTTTGCGAATGCGTCCGTCGTGTTCAGAAACCCGTAAGTATTGAAATTGACGTTGCGATAGAGGAGGCGGGAACCGCTTTCCAATTGGCTTGCCGCCATCATCGGATCGAGCCCCGCCCAGGCATCCACCCGTCGCTGTTCGAGCGCGGTGCGGCCGTCGGCGTGCTGCAGGCTCACATGCTCGATGTCGCTGCGATTGAGACCGAATTGGTGCAGGCTTCGAAGCATAAACAGATAGGCGTCGGTGCCTTTGGCGGCAGCGATCTTCTTACCCTTCAAATCGGAAACGGTACGGATCGGCGAATCCTTCGCTACGACCAGAGCCGTCCATTCCGGACGCGAATAGACGTAAACCGCCTTGATGGGATTGCCGTTGGCACGGCTCAGAACCGAGGCAAGTCCCGCGGTTGAACCGAAATCCACGCTGCCGCTGTTCAGGAATTCCAGGGCGCGATTGCTTCCCGTGCTCAATACCCATTTCACGGGAATCGAGTCGCGTTTGAAATCCTGCTCGGCCCACCCGAAATGCTTCAGCACGAGGCTTGGCGGCGAATAATAGGCGTAGTCAAGCCGAATGGCTTTGGGTTGTTCCGCCGCCCGCACCGCCGGCGCATACATCGCGAGACAGGAAAGGAGCAAAGCGGCGCCCATTTCCTTCAACCCACGGCAAAAGCGATTCCAACTCATGAGCAATCCTCAAAACAGCATCGAGCGGTCATCCCCAGCTCAGGAATAGAATGAGGGCTCCGGAAGCTTCCCGCCGAGAGACCACGCGCCGATTTCTCGCAGCTTGTAATCGACGGGATCGTGCAGCGTGTGAGTCCGCGCATTCCGCCAGAAGCGGTCCAACCCCAACCTGCCCGCGGTTGCGCGCGCGCCAAGAACCTCGAAAATCCGGCTGCTGACATTCAGCGCCGCCCTAGAGCTTGCCACTTTGGCGGTTGCAATTGCGACGGCGGCCTCGCCGCGAAGCGCCGGTGTCACGGCATCACCGAGATCGAATGCGGCTTGGAATAATTGCTGCGCGCGCTCGGTCAGCGCGCCGGCACCGGCAATCTCCACCCAATATTCGCCGAAATTGTGTAGAATATAGGGGTCCTCGCTTACGTTCTCGACTCGCGAAGCGAACCACGGGCGCGCGAGTTCGGTTGCATAGCGGACCGCTTGCGCCAGCGCCCCTTCCGCAATGCCGATATAGATATTGGTCAGGATCAACTGGCCGAGGCAGGAACGCAACGTAGCAAAGGGCGAGCCCAGCGGCCCCGGCTGCCGCAGGATTTCGTCTTCCATGACCATCACATTGTTGAAGGACACCCTGCCGCTGTCGGTCTGGCGCTGTCCGATGTTGTCCCAATCGTCATGGATGGTGATTCCCGGACGTGAAGTCGGAATCGCCGCCACAACGAAACGTGCATCTCCGGGAGTGAGGGCCGATACTATCAGCATATCGGAATCTGTGGCGCCCGAGCAGAAGCTCTTGGTACCGTTGACGAGATGAGCGCCATTTGAACCGGGCGCGATGACTGTCGTGCGATCCAGCGGATTCAGGGTGTTGCCCCAAAACATTCGTTGGCGTGCGGTCCGCTCGAATAATGGCGCCCATTGAGCTTTGGGACCGAACAGTTGCAGCGTCGCGAGCATGAAATGATGAAACGCAAAAAGATGCGCGAGCGCACTGTCGGCCTGCGCCATCTGGCGCGTGATCGTAAGGGCTTCGCTGAGATTGCTTCCGGCGCCGCCCAACTCCTCGGAAACGATCAGTCCCAGAAGTCCGCTCTCGCGGATCAGATCGCGCTCGCGTTTGGCCGTTCCGCCTTTCTTGTCGCGTTCCGCCGCCGTCGAGGCGAAGTCTTCGATCAATGCCGCAACGCGTGCGGGTCGCGATTCTGGGTTCACCTTGGTGGCAGCCGGCGGCTTTGAGAACGAGGCCGTGCCGAGAACGCTGTCGGGTTCGCTCGCGAAACTCATTGCTTTCTCCCCAATACGCGTTCGGCGTTCTTGTGCAGCACGAGATCGAGAACATCGTCGCGCCAGCCGAGCGCGATGAAATCGTCCACCGTCTGCTTCATGGCGCGGAAGGGATAGGAGGTTCCGAACAGCAATTGCTCCCGCATGAAGCCGTTGCCCGCTTCCACATAGAGACGGCCGCCGGGCAGGAAAATGTACATGTCCGGAACCACGAACACGTTCTCATAACGAAATGCTATCCCGATCATTTCATTCGTGTACGGATAGAAACCGTGATAACAGACGATCCGCAGGTCCGGGAAAGCCGCGGCCACGCGCCCCACAGGTGCGGGATCGGTCAGTTCCAGCCCCGGTGAGGTCGGTCCCGACATCAGGCAAACGGGTACGCCGAGGTCGGAGCAGGTTTCGTAGACCGGGAACAGGACGGAATCGTCAGCCTTCAAGGGCGGCGCCCCGAAGCCAGGCTCGATGTTAATACCGGCGAGCCTCAGTTCATTCATGGCGCGCCGGATTTCCACGGCCGTGCCGCCGGCGCTCCGCACTTGCGGGTTCACCGAACCGATGCCGACCAATTCGTCATAGCGGGACGTGAGGTCGTAAATGCGATCGTTGGAAACGGTAAGCGCCGGCGTCTCGCGCCCTACGACAACCGCAGCTGAGATGCCGCTCTCACGAATTTCTGCTACGAAACCCTCCGGCGTGCGTGAGCGCACGAAATGGCGGTCATCCGCCGAGCCGGTCCGGCGATTGAGCCAGCAGACGGTTTCGTATTCTTTGCTGCCCGGCGTTGCGCCGTAGAAATCGTGCAGGAATGACGGACGGCTGCGCATATCGATGATCTTGGTCATGGGACTTTGCCGCGGCATGAAGCATGCCCGCGCCGGCCTCCTAGCTCTGAGAGACTTTGATCGCGTCCTGCAAAACGGCATCGAAAGGACCGCCGGTAAAGCTCACGCCTTCCGTGGATTCGCGCCTCTTACCTGGAAGCAATGGAAAAACCAGTTCCGCGAATCGATAGGCCTCTTCGAGATGCGGATAGCCGGACAGGATAAAATTATCGACGCCGAGATCGGCATATTCCTTCAGCCGCGCCGCGACGGTGTCCGGGTCGCCAACGAGTGACGTCCCGGCTCCGCCGCGCACGAGGCCTACCCCCGCCCACAAATTGCGGCTGATCTCGAGTTTTTCGCGCCGCCCCTTATGAAGAGCTGCCATCCGGCGTTGGCCTTCCGAGTCCATGGCGGCGAAATGGGCCTGGGCTTTGGCGACCGTAGCGTCGTCCAGCCGGCTGATCAGCTCATCGGCAGCATTCCAAGCTTCCGCCTCTGTCTCGCGCACGATGACGTGCAGCCTTACCCCCACCCGCAGCGTGCGGCCGCGCTCCGCGGCACGTGCACGGACATCCTTGATCTTCGCTGCCACGGCGTCGGGCGGCTCGCCCCAGGTGAGATAGGTATCAACATGCCTGGCTGCGAGCTCATGAGCCGCGGGCGAGGAGCCGCCGAAATAGACGGGAGGATAGGGTTTTTGAACCGGCGCGAAGATGCTGCGCGCGGCAGTAAGATCGAAGTGCTTGCCATGATGATCGAGCCTCTCGCCCGACAGCAGCGCTTTCCAGATGGTGAGGAACTCGTCGGCCTCTTCATAGCGCTCGTCATGCGACAGTTTCACGCCATCGGCGGCCAATTCCGCTGCATCGCCGCCGGGCACGATATTCACTTGCAGACGGCCACCGGAGGCTCGATCGAGTGAAGCGGCCATGCGCGCGGCGACACCGGGCAGCAGCAGACTCGGACGAAAAGCGACCAGCAATTGCAACCGGCGCGTCACTGGAGCGAGCGTTGCCGCGGTCACCCAGGGATCTTCGCAGCCGACGCCGGTCGGAATCAGAATGCCCTCATAGCCAAGCGTGTCGGCAGCGACCGCCACTTGACTGAGATATTCGTTGCTGACCAGCCGGCCATATTTGGTCTTGCCGAGATAACGGCTGTCGCCGGACGACGGTAGGAACCAGTAAATGTCGAGACCCATGACCGTGCTCACCAAGGTGGAATCGCCGCCCCTGAAGCTTCCTAAGCAGCAATCGTGCCACGGATGAACGGAAGGGCATGATTCTTGGGAGGCAGCGAAAAAACCGCTGGAAACACGTTCCTTTCTGTGTGGGTTCTCGCCTTCGCCATTCGCTGTACGTCCGCAGGCTCCATGCACTGTCCCGATCGCAGCAGGCGGTGAGACCAATTTGTTGGCCTCCCAACAGCCTGCGGCCGATCACGGCGTATTCGGTGGCACCGGCGGACGGGGTGCATTCGGATACCAATAATGCAAATGGCAGGCTTCGCAGGCTTCGTCGATCCGAGCGCCGGCTTCCATCAGGCTATCCACATTCTTCGCGTCCGTGGCGGCAAGCGCCTGCAAGCCGGCCTTTTGCAGGCCCATTGCTAGTTCGACAAACGTCTTTCGGTTTTGATCGATGGCTCTGCGGATTTCATCCGGTGTAGCGATGCCTGGCGTCCCGGAATCCTCGAGCTTGTTTGCTTTTGCCGCCACTTCGCGTCCCTCCATCACAAGCAGATTGGGGGCTTCGGTAAGCGTGATGGCGCTGCGCCGGACGGCTTGCCACTGTTCCTCGGAGCGAGGCTGGCGATCCTCCGAGCCTGCAGCGGTCGTGGTGCTGCCCACCGCATTCCAAAGAAAATCCGCTGCCGGATCGATCTCGGAATCCATAATGTCCTGGATGGTCGCCGTGAGGCGGAACGGTGAGGCTGGTTTCTCCGGAGAAGGTGGCTCGTTGCGCGCGCAAGCGCCAAGACCGAAGATCAGAAACGCGGCGGCAGACTTGGAGATGCCGTGTTTCATTGTTACCTCGCGTTTAAATGAAGCCGATCCAGCGGCCGGCGATCCCGACCCCGAACCACAGAACCAGCGAGATGATAGCGACCGATGCGGCAGCCGCGGAACTCGGCGCGGCAGACATGCGCACTTTGCGATGAATGGTAATATGGAATAGCAGCGCGAGCGCCAGCAGCGTCATTTTATACGCGAACGCCACGTTGAAATAGCACTTCACGGCCTCCGCCAGGAATAGGACCGCACCGGTGAGAATCGCGGTGCCCACACCCGTCCAGAAGAGAGGCGTCATCGCTTCCGATACCTGCGGCACCGATTGGCGCCTCATACCGAGGCCCAGCAGGCGCATGTTTATTACGAGGACCGCACCCAGGAGCAACGTCAGTCCCAAGAGATGCACCACTTCGATGGAGGGAAACAAATACGTAGACTTGGAAACGGCCGTTCCGACCGCTGTTGCTTCGAACCATTGGAAAAGCGGGAGAAGTGGCATCGCCTGCATCACAATTGGTAGGCGACCCAGCGTCCGCAGAGGATCACCACGGTCCAGCAGACTAGCGAAGTCCAGCCCGCGAATTTGGCGCCGAAGGGTGGCGCGGGCCGGTCGTTCCACAGGAAGAGTTTGCCTCCCAAACGCCATTCGAAGATCAGCGCATTAAGACCGGCGAAAAGCAAAAAAAGCATCTTCACGCGGAACATCGGGTTGACATAGACCTTCGCCGCTTCGGCCCAGAAGAGAAGGATGCCCGACGCGAACATCAGCGCGAATCCGCTAAGCAGCCATGGCCGCAATTGCTGCAAGACTTCCGATACCGGCTCACGCCGCATGAACGCCCCGATCAGACGCAAATCGGCGATGGCAAGCAGACCCACAGACAGTGCAAGACCCAGCACATGGGCCGATTCGATAATCGGAAACAGATATTGCGATCCGAGCAGGGCCATACCGATGTCCGAGTCCTGAATCGCCTGACAAATTTCGAGCAGGTTCATGGGTGCGCTAGATCCCGGCTAGTTGGCGTTCGCGGCGCCGTCGATCAGCGATTCCGCGTTGTGCTCGCCTTCATGGCAGGCCTGCTCCCATTGCTCCCAATCAGATTCGTTCTTGTGGGCGCGGTTGAATTTCGCCCACACCGTCCAGGGCCGCGTAAAGACGCCCGGATCTTCGATCCGCCATTCGTAGCTGATGGTGTTGGGGTCCACGAAGGTCAGGCGCTCGGTGACATGAACACTGTCGCTGGCAAAATCGCCGATATTGTCGAAGCGGCTTTTCGAATTGCTGTTGGCAACGTCGATGACAAGCGTCTTGCCTTCCCAATGGCCGCGCGAATCTGCCATCCAGAGTTTGATATTCGCTGGCACATGCGGGCGGCCGTCCAGCGGGATCACCCGATAGGTATGGTTCTGATCGAATGTAATCACGACATAACCGGGGAACTGCTGAATCTGGAATCCGGTCCATAGCGGGTTCCTGACCGGCCCGTCGGGGAAGCAACGCGCCATCGGATCAACGAATTGCTGCTCGGTGGGATTAAGGATATTGGCCTCGATATAGCGCTGTCTTTCCCGTGCCCATGGCTGATAGGGAATTTGTCCGTCGGGAGGGTCGATGATGCGGCTCGGCCATTTGGGGACGGGCTTTCCGGCATCGGACAATTCGCGGAAGCGGATGACTTCGCCCTCGCCGCCATTGCTCGGATCGGTCAGCGAATAGGTGCCTTGCTTGTCAGGCTCCCAAAAGCCCTGGACGTCAGGCTGGCCGTCCGCGAGTTTCGCAGGCGTCCAGGCGGTGACGGGCAAATCTTTGGGACCGGAGGGCGGCGTGCGGTCTTGCGTCGGCAGGAAATTCTGTCCGGGCGCGGCAGCGGGCAAAAGCGCCAACAGCAGCGCGGCGCCGGCCGTGGCGGCCATGCCGGATTTGTGTCGTGATTTGCTCATCGCACAATCCTCTTGGACGACCTTGCTAGGGGTAGAATTTCTCGTAATCGAAGGTGAAGCACTCATATTCGAGGAGCTGAAAGTTCTCCTCCTTGTGCCGGTATAGAAGGAGCGAGAGCTTCCATGGCCGCGTGAAGACGTTCGGGTCTTCGATGGTGACCTCGTAGCGGATGTGGTCCGCGTCGGTGGGCGTGTAGCGTTCCACCACATGCAGGGCGTCGCTGTGGAAATTGCCCGCGTGATCGAACCAGGTCATGTCATTGAAGTGGACGACATCCACGACCAGCGTGTCGCCGTCCCAATGTCCGCGCGAATCCCCGAGCCACCAGTCGATATGCCCGTCGGGATGCTTGGAGCCGTTGGTGTAGATCTGGCGCACCGAATGCGCATATTCGTAAAGCACCGTCACCTGCTGCGGCGTTTGGAATATCTGGAACGGCAACGGCGTATAGGTGATCCGCGGCACGCCGGGCATGTAACATTGCGTTTCCGGATCGGCCGTTTCCCGCTTTTCGAAGTTGTTCTTCTTCTTCGCGGCGGCCCAGCTCTGGTAAGGGATCGTGCCGCCCTCGACCAGCCCGAGACTCGCCGGGGTGTCCTTGCGCGCGGCATGGGGTTCGATATCCCGGTCCGGCGCGCCGATGACCTGCCAGATTCCGGAGAGATCGGGTTTCCCATCCGCCTCGCGCGGAATATCGGCAGCAGGAGCGGCATGCAGCTGGGGCACGGCCGCACACAGCACAAAGCCGGCGGCCACCACCGCTATCGCAGTGTAGCGAAACGGCCGCTTGGCTTTGCCGGTGCGCTCATGAGGTGCGTGTTTGACATGGCTCAGCATGAAGTTGCTCTTAGGTTCAGATGATCGCGGTTGCCGTGGGCCCGTTATTGTCCAGGAGCACCCGGTCCCGACGAACCCGTGAAGAAATCGCGTCCATCCGGAAGCTTGACGCTGGTGCCGTTCGCGACGGACTTACCGCTCTTGGCGAGATAGCCCTTTACCTCGACCTCAAGACCGATCGGGAAATCGGTCTTCCGCAAGCCGCGGCGCAGCAGGGCGTTCGGGCCGCCGAATTCGATCGCCCAATTCGTCAGCTTGTCGTCCTTGCCCTTGACGTCGATGTAGATCCATCCATGCGGATTGATCCATTCGAGCTTGGTCACCGCGCCCTTCAACGTGATGGGCTTGTCGATGTCGTATTCGGTCGCAAAGGCATGGTGGGCGGCCGCCGGTAGCGCCGGGGCGAAGGCCCCGAATATCGCAACGGCCAGGCCGATGGCTGTTCTTGCAAACGTCTTCATGGAATCCCGTCCTCCGCCAATCAAGAAAGCGCACCGACGGATTCACGAATTAACTCCAGGGGGACGCCCCTGCCGCCGGCACGCTTCCACAGCGTACTAAGCAGCAACCGTGCCAACAGCCCGGGCGTTAAACCCGAGGCAAGGAATTCCCGTCTAATCAGCCGGTGGACCCTGATTCGGCCTCTTCTCCGGTTTTCAGAAACAATTTTGCTGTTGCAACAGCAACAGTTCTGCGTCCGAACTGTTGAAAAATGGGCATTTCTAAACTCTGACGTGCCGATCATGCCGGAATAACAAATGGCACGTTCGGTGCTTGTGATCTGATCGATCACGATACGGAGAAGAGATCATGTCACTGCGCCGATTTGTCATCGAACGGAATTTGCCTGCAATCGGAAGCGCCGAACGCGATGCGCTCAAGGAAGCCGCCAAAGCGTCCAATGCCGTGCTCAGTCAGTTGGGGCCGGGTATTCAATGGCTGGAATCCTATGTGGCGGCCGACAAGACGTTTTGCGTATACTTGGCGGAAAGCGAGGGGCTGATCAGAATGCACGCAGAAATCAGCGGCTTTCCCGCGAACACCATTACAGAAATCCGCCGTACGATCGATCCGACGACCGCCAACGGCTAGTGTGGCGAATCCGAAATTCGCAACATCTCGGAGCAAGGCGGCGAGCGACTTTCGGATTCGAAGCCACACTAGCAGCCTATAGATTCTAGTGTGGTTTTCAGATTTTCAAGTTCCCAAATGCGGATGCCATTCTGATCTTAGGAACTTCAGGTCCACCACACACTATAGGTTAAACGGGATTTATCCCTGTACGGACGGGCGCCCACCTGCAAGCGGCGCCCGTTTGTTTTTGCGCCGCGCCTCGCTGCTGTTAGAGCAACATTGCGTGTTCGAGAGTGTTCCTGTCGCAGCAATCCGACTCCAATCCATAATGCCGTTTGTATTCCTCCGCATCCGTACAAATGCGCGGTCAATCGGCAGGTTTCACATCTCTTTACGCAGGAACGGCTCTACCGCAACTGACCTCGCGCGGGCTCACGGAGTTGTTGGCACGATAGCTGCTGATGGCTGCGGGCGAGAACAACAAAGTCGAGGGCTCTTTTATGTCATTCAATGTCAAAATCGTTCTGGCGGCATCTTTCGTAGGCGCGGTTGCGTCACAGCTTTCCGCGCGCGCCGAGGAAGCACCGGCGTTCAAGAGCGATGGCAACGGCCAGTTGGAGGTGGCGCAAAATTCTCCCCCCGCCGTCGACGCCGCGGCCGCTGCGGCCAGTTCGCAAGTTGTGCAGGTCGCACAGATCGAACAAGTTACCGTCACAGGCGCGCTTTATGCGGCGCCAGAAGTTGCCAAGGTGCCCGGCTCGGCCGTCGTGATTGCGCCGGTGGAGGTGGAGCGCGGCCGCGTCGCCAATATCGCGGACGCCCTGAAATATGTGCCGGGCCTCATTGCGGACTCGCAGAACGGCGCGGAGGCGACGCGCTTCTCCATCCGGGGTTCTAGCATCGTCAGAGGGGCGGGAAGCTGGGGCACCGGCATCCAGCAATTGCTCGACGGTCTGCCCATGACAACGCCGGCCGGCAGCCCCTACGAGTATTACGACGCGCTGCCGATGAGGACGATCACCGTGCTCCCCGGCGTGAACGGATTCGAATATTCGCCTCTGACCGCGGGGGGCGCCATCAACTATATCCCGCACACAGGATATGACTCGGACTTGTTCCAAGCCCGTGCCGAGTTCGGCAGCTTCGGATATAATAGAGAGCAGGTGAGTTCGGGCCAGGTGTACGGCCCGCTCGATTATTACATCAGCGGCACGCATTTCGCACAGGATGGGTTTCGTGATCGGAACCATACCTATAGTTGGCGCATCGTAGCCGACGCCGGCTATCAGATCACGTCGGCTCTGAAGACCCGCTTCTACGGCGTCTACGCCCAGCAGGACACCCAGAACGCTGCCGCGCTGACCTGGAAACAGCTTCAGGCCGATCCCACGCAGAACCCCACGACAAGTGGCAACCGCCACGACATCGGCTCGACCCTGGTCGCCAACAAGACAACCTACGACGTGGACGACGCCTCCCACATCGAATTCGGCGCTATCTGGAAACACTATCCGCTGCGCAATCAGGGCGGCAGCAACCCGGGAAATTGGGATTATACGGATCTCGCGCTCGAAGCCCGATATGAACGCCAGGATACGGTCTTCGACGGCATGAGCAGCGAAACGCTGTTCGCGCTACTCTATTCGGACATTCTGCCGCGCTCCACCAACAAGGGCTATACGCCCGCTTATGTGTTGCAGCAGAAGGATTTCTTCAGCGGCTACGACAAGACGTTGCTCGCGCAAAACGATCTGGAGGCGCTTTCTGGACTGTGGGTTACAACCGGCATCGCGGCGATCTGGCAGATGCGAGGCAGCAATCTGGTCTATCCGGTAACGGACAACCGGACGGAGCACTATTTCACCTTCGCGCCGCGCCTGGGCCTGCGCTACGACGTGACCTCCAATCTCCAGCTATTCGGAAATGTCAGCCGGTCTGTCGAAGCTCCAATCCCGCTCTACCTACCGCAGACCGTCAACAACATTTATCGCAGCAACGCCGACATAAAGGCGCAGACGCAGAATACGATCGAGGTCGGCACTCGTGGACAGGAGGGCATCTTCACTTGGAGCCTCTCCGCCTACAACGTGCATGTCAAAAGAGAACTTCTGACCGTTCAGATCACGCCGGCCACGCCGACCACGCCAGCGGTCACCCAGACCACCAACGGCAGCCCTACAATTCACCAAGGCATTGAAGCTGCGCTCGATATCGCGCTCTGGGATTCGGTGACCTTCCATCAGTCGTTTACCTTGAACGACTTTCACTATCATGATGATCCGGTATGGGGCCACAACACGCTGGCGGCCGTTCCCAAGGAACTTTACCAGGCAGGCCTCGATTATATGCACCCATCCGGTCTCTACGCCGGATTGGATGTGCAGGCAGTATTCACGCGCTATCCAGCCGATTTCGCCAACACCCTTTTCACCCCGTCCTACGCGGTGTTGGGCGCCAAGCTTGGTTTCGCGCCGCCCGAGGCAAAGTGGCAGATATTTCTGGACGTCCGCAATCTGACGGACCGGAAATACGCGTCCGCCACGTCGTCGGTGTTCAACGCGAAAGGTGTCGACAGCGCGGTCTACACGCCCGGCGTCGGACGCAACATATCGCTCGGCGTTCAGTATGCGTTCTGACCGGTGTCCGATGAAGACGGCGCCTGCAGGGGAGTGCGCTTCGGCATCCCTCTCATTACGGCGCCGTCTGCTTTCCCGCCGGGCTTTGGCTGCGGCTGGCTTGTGCGAGCAGTCCATGTTTCTTGAGCAGTGTCCGCAGGATATTGCGCGAGATGCCGAGCAGCGAAGCAGTCTGAACCTGATTGAAGCGGCAATGCCGATAGGCGTCGTCCACAATCAGGCCTTCAAGATCGTGGAACAGATTGGCGTCTTCTGTCCGATACAACTCCGCCAGAGCCGCTTTGATGGCCTCGAAGGGCGAATGGTGCTCGCGAGCCGCGATAGGGGGGGAAGCGGAAACCCCGCCTGCGAGCCGCAAATGCTCGGGACCGATCTCTCGCCCCGTCGCGACCAGCAAGGCCAAATGAATGACGTTTTCCAACTCCCGAATATTGCCGCTCCACCAGCAGCGCTGAAGCGCCTCGCACGCCTTGGCCGTGAGGACACGCTCAGGCAGGTTGAGCCGCTTGCTGTAAGCCGCAAGGAAATGGTTCGCCAGCGGAAGGATGTCCCCCGGGCGGTCGCGCAAGGGCGGCACCCGTATCTGAAGCAGGTTGATGCGATAGAACAGATCAAGCCGAAACCGGCCGGCGGCCACCGCTTCGTTGAGATCGACATTCGTTGCAAAGATCAGTCGCACGTCGACGGGAATTGGCCGGCGCGACCCGACGCGGACGATCTCGCGCTCCTGAAGAACGCGCAGCAACTTCACCTGAAGCGGCAAAGGCAGATCGGCGATTTCATCGAGGAACAATGTGCCTTTGTTGGCGGCCTCGAACCAACCCTCCCGCTTCGCGCCGGCGCCGGTGAAGGCGCCGGCCTCATGGCCGAAGAATTCGCTTTCCGCAAGGTTCTCGCTGATGGCTCCGCAATTGAGCGCCAGAAAAGGCCCTTTGCGGCCGCTCAGTTGATGGGCGTGGCGCGCCAGCAACTCCTTGCCTGTGCCAGTTTCACCGAACACCAGGATAGGGGCATCACTGGCCGCGATGCGCTCTATATAGGTCAGCAGTGCCTGGGTCGCGGGATCGGCGAAGATCAACGCCTTGGCACGCATGGACAAGGGCTGCGCGTTGCTCCCTTCCAGTGTGAGCAGCGTGGGGCGCGAATCCGCATTGCCGGAACGTTCTGCGGGCGCCGACGCGGCTTCACCTCCGTCGCCGGTTTCGCTTTCGCACTTTTGGAATCCGATCACGGCCCGCGTCCTGATTTCAGGCGCACCAAGCCCGCGCGCCGCCATTGCCGGCCTGCAAGAGGGACCACCTGGGGGCCAAGCGTTGCGAATATAAATCTACTATTCCTATATAGTCAATCAGCTTATCTTGCGGGGAGCAGGCTGGGGGGCCGGTACCCAAGCGCGAGGGCCCGGTCACCGGGGTTTCGGCTATGAACGGCCCGACAGGCGCGCTTTCGACACAGGTGTCCTCGCCTCGCGAAGGAGGTTTGCGTGTCATCATCTGCGGCGGTGGGGCAAGCGCGGTGCTGCTCGTGCGCGCTCTTGCAAAAACCGCAGACCGACCTGTCGATGTAACGATCGTGGAACAAGCCCCTGTTTGTGGGCCAGGACTTGCGTATGCGACGCCCTCGCAAAAGCACCTTCTCAACGTTCCGGTGAGGATGATCCGCCGATTGCGGCGACCGGGAGCACTTTCTGAATTGGCTGAATGCAAGGCGTCCCGAAGGGACAAGCCGATATCAGGAAACCGATTTTGTTCCGCGCCGTCTTTATGGGGACTATTTGCACGATGTGCTTGAAACGGCCACCCGTTCTCGTGAACGCGTCCGCGTTGCTGTTTTGCGAGCTGCGGTCCGTTCCGCTTCACCGGCTAACGGACAATGGACGATCTTTCTCGCCGAGGGTGGCCCTCTTGTTGCAGACATTCTCGTTCTAGCGACGGGCAACGAGCCGCCGGTCTCGGTGGCGCCGAAAGCTTCGGAGGAAGCCCTTCCCTTTCTCATCGACGATCCCTGGAATGAGAAATTGAAACGACAAATTCCGTCCGAGGCCACGGTTTTGCTAATTGGCACGGGCCTGACGGCCATGGATATTGTTCTGGAATTGCTGGAGCGCGGTCACACGGGTCGAATTATCGGCCTGTCCCGGCGGGGATTGTTGCCTCGCGTCCACGTCCAAACCGCGCCCGTCGCGTGCGGGATTGCGCCGCCCTACCCGGACAAAGCCCGCGAATTGCTGCGGCGCGTACGCGAGGCCACCGATCAGCCCAATTGTTCCTGGCAATCCGCGGTGGACGCCTTGAGGCCGATCGTCCCGCAACTATGGGGGGCATTGACCGTTGCGGAACGGCGGCGGTTCTTTCGCCATCTGCGCGGGATATGGAATGTGCATCGCCACCGGATGGCGCCCGGGGTGGGAGCCCAAATCGCAGAGGCACAAAAGCGCGGGCAATTCCAACTCGTCAAAGGGACCGTCCGCGCGATCCGAACCGATCCCTCCGGTCGCGGCCTCGACGTGACGGCCGAGGCCGGACATCGTTTGCAAAAATTGGAGGCTGGTTGGACGATCAACTGCACGGGGCCGTGCGAAGATCAAATTCGGACGCGCAATCCGCTATTACTCAATCTTCTCATTCACCGCCTTGTACGTCCGGACCCTCTTCGGCTGGGTTTCGACGTTGTAGAGCCAGGACGGGTCATCGGAGCCAATTGCGAGACTTATCCCAACCTGTTTGCGCTGGGGCCCTTGACAAAAGGCCTATGGTGGGAAATCACGGCCATACCCGAGCTGAGAGCGCAGGCCACACGCATCGCCCAAAGCATTGTCGCCTCGGCGGCAAACGGATTGAGCCGCCCTCACCAATTGCTGCCCTGAACTAGGCCGCGTGGACAAATTTGAGCCAGTAACGAGTTGAAGCCAAGAACAACAT
>CAZBRO010000036.1:0-47389 GCA_964494505.1 uncultured Bordetella sp. | reverse complement strand
TTGTTCTTGGCTTCAACTCGTTACTGGCTCAAATTTGTCCACGCGGCCTAGGCGGTCTCGATCACGCGCGCCAAAACATCTGCGGCGCGGATACAATCTTCGCGGCTGACATCCAGATGCGTGACCGCACGCAGCTTGCGCACGCCGAAAACCGTGATGAGCACGCCCGCGTCCTTGGCGCGAGCGGCGATTGTCGCGGCATCGGGCGCATCATCTTCCATATTGAAGATGACGATGTTGCTCTGCACGGTCTTCAGATCGAGCCTTACGCCTTTGAGCCCCGCAAGCCGTTCGGCGACCAGGCGCGCATTGGCGTGGTCATCGGGAAGGCGCGCGATGTTGTTGTCGAGCGCATAAAGGCCTGCCGCCGCGAGAATGCCCGCTTGCCGCATGGCGCCGCCGAACATGCGCCGGATGCGCAGGCCCCGCGCGATGTCCGCTTTCGGCCCGGCAATCACGCTTCCAACGGGACAGCCGAGCCCCTTCGAAAGCGCCACGGACACCACATCGAAGGGCGTGGAGAGTTCCGCGATTCCCCGCCCGGAGGCTGCGGCCGCATTGAACAGCCGCGCTCCGTCGAGATAGGTACGGATGCCGAGCGCACGCGCGGCTTCGCAGATCGCAATTGCGTCTTCTTGCGGAAACACCACGCCGCCGCAGCGATTATGCGTGTTCTCGATGACGACCATCGTAGTCGGTGGAAACATCATGTGACCCATGGGCTTCACCGCGCCGCGGAATTCCATTGCGGTGAACAGGCCCTCGGTGCCGACAGCGGTGAATTGCACACCCGCATTGGCCGCGCCGGCCCCGGATTCGTGCCAGACCATGTGCGTTTCGTGGCCGAGGATCACGTCGTCGCCAGGCCGCGTCAGCAGCTTCAGCCCGATCTGGTTCGCCATGGTGCCGCTCGGCACGAACAGGGCCGCTTCCTTGCCAAGAAGTGCTGCGATGCGCTCCTGAAGCAGATTGATGCTCGGGTCGTCGCCATATTGGTCGTCCCCCACCGGGGCTTCGGCCATGGCGCGGCGCATCGCGAGGGAAGGCCGCGTGACGGTATCGGAACGCAGATCGATGAAATCCATCAGCCCCTCTCCTGCCCATAGAGTTTGCGCATCTCGGCGGCGACCGCCATGCTTGCCGCATCGCCACGCGCTTCGAGTCTCCCAATGACGCCTTGCGCGTCTTCAAGCGCGCGGTTCTGCGAGAGCTTCGCCTTGCCTTCCAGGCTGTCGAAGGGAAGCTCGAACCCGACGATGGCGCCGAGCATCGATTCCAAACGGTCGCGAGGAACGCGCCCCATGGTCCAAGGCGGCTTCGGGGCCAGTGCGGCTTCTTCCTGCGCGGACAGGTCGGAGAGCAGCCGCCGCAATCCCGCCGCGGGAAGCCGCTTCACGGAGCCTGAGCCCTCCACCGCCACATAATTCCAGGTCGGCACCAAGCCCGGCGTCTCGTACCAATCGGGCGACACATAGGCGTGCGGCCCCATGATCGAAAGCTTCACCCGGGAGCCATCCGCGATTTCCGCGAGCGGATTGGCGCGCGCGAGATGAAACCGCACGCGGCCTAACGGCGCGGGCTCGGCATCGAAGACAATCGGCGCATAGGCAAAGGCGATGGTCTGAGCCATCTCGGAAGCGATGGTCGCAAATACATGGCGGCGCAGGAAGGCGTGGATGTCCGTCACATCCGAAAGCGAGAAATGGGATGGAACATACATCGATGAGCCCCGCTCCGTTCAGACGAGCCCGGCCGTCTCGGGCCAGCCCATCATCACGTTCAAGAGCTGAACACATGCACCTGCCGCGCCCTTGCCGAGATTGTCCAGCACAGCCACCACGCGCGCCTGCCGCCTTGCCTCGTTCCCGAATACATAGAGCTTCAGCCGGTTGGTATTCTTGAGTTCCTCGGCATCGAGAATCTTCTTCCCCGCTGCCTCGCCAAGCGATGCCACCTCGATCAGGTCTTCGCCCCGATAGGAATCGGCAAGCGCGGCATGTACCGCGGCAACGCTAGGCGCGCCCGGCAGCGCCCACAATTGCAACGGTATCTCCACCAGCATGCCGCGATAGAAGCGCCCGACACTGGGGGCGAACAGCGGCCGGTGCCTAAGCCCTGCATGAACGCGCATTTCCTCGACGTGCTTGTGCTCGAGATTAAGCCCATAGGTACGGACCGTCTCGCGCGTGAAATTCGGTGCGCTCTCGTCCTCGAACTCGGCAATCATGCCGCGGCCGCCGCCGGAATAACCGGAAACCGCATTGCACGTTACCGGCCAATCCGGAGGCAATATCCCTGCCCGCACAAGAGGCCGTGCGATCGCGAGAAAGCCGGTCGAATAGCAGCCGGGATTGGTAACCCGCATCGCGTGGCGCAATTCTTCCCGGCGTTTTTTCTCAAGCTCTGGAAAACCGTAGACCCACCCGCCGGCCACGCGGTGGGCGGTCGAAGGATCGATCACCCGGACGGCGGGGTTCGTTATCAGCGTGACCGCTTCGCGCGCGGCATCGTCCGGCAAGCACAGGATCACCACATCGGCCCCGTTCAGGGCATCGCTGCGGGCGGCTGCCAACTTACGGTTGGAGTCATCCAGAACCAAGACCGCGAGATCGTCACGGCCTTGCAGCCTCTCGCGGATTTCGAGCCCGGTGGTTCCCGCCGCGCCGTCGATAAAGACCTTGACCGCCATTCCTTGTGCCTACCTGCTCATTGACAGCATTTCGGGACCGCTCTTAGCTCGGCTGGCCGGCCGGGCGAAAGGGGCGCCACCGGCCTATCCATCATATTCGGAGGGCCTGGTCCATGGACGTGAAGCAACTGATCGACAATTTCAAGAACGTCGTCACGGGGCATTATGCCGACTTCAACGGCCGCGCGAACCGTGCCGAGTTCTGGCAGTACGTTCTTGTCTATGTTGTTATCGCGGTCATCTTCGACATCTTGCACATTCGCATCCTGCAAGGCCTCTATGCGCTCGCTATGCTGCTTCCAACGCTCGGCATTTCCGTCCGGCGGCTGCACGATGTCGGGAAGTCCGGGTGGCTGGTGCTGCTTCCCATCGTGCCCGGGGTGCTGATGTATGTGACTGCCTTCGCCGTCATCCTGATCGTTCCATTCATCGTGGTGACGTTGGCCTGCATGGCCTATCTCATCTATCTCTATGTTCAGCCGAGCGTGCAGGCACAAGCGTGACAGAAATCGCTCTCAGGCCGGCCGGGGAAAACGACTTGCCGGCCATACTGGCCATCTACAATGAAGCGGTGCTGAACCAGACATCGATCTGGAACGACGCCCCGTCCGATCTGGCCGAACGCCGCGCCTGGTGGCAAGGCCGGCTCGCGCAGAACTATCCCGTTCTGGTCGCCGAGCTTACAGGGTCGTTTGCCGGTTATGGCTCGTTCGGCGATTTCCGCGCCTTTCAGGGATATCGCTATACGGTCGAGCATTCGGTCTATGTGGCCCAGCCCCATCGGCGCCGCGGGGTCGCCACGAAGCTGCTTGGCGCGTTGATCGGCGAGGCGCGCACGCGCGGCAAGCACGTCATGCTGGGCGGCATCGCCTCCGACAATGCACCTTCGCTTGCTCTGCATGCGCGCCATTTCTTTACAGAAACCGCACGCATGCCCGAGGTCGGATTCAAGTTCGGCCGCTGGCTCGATCTCGTGTTCATGCAAAAGATTCTGTAACGTGGCGGCTCCGAGACACCGCTTCCGGCGAATGGCCGTGGGCGCCGCCGCTCTGTACGCCGGAATAGCGTCAACCAATGCCTTCGCCGGCGAAGCGATCGAAAGCGTGACGGTCAGCGCAGGTCCCCTTCCCGGCGGCACGATCGGTGCGGACTCCATCGCGACCGTCGTGCAGAACCTGGGGCCGGAGGACTTTGAACGGCTTGGGGCCGCGAATGCGCTGCGTGCGCTTTCCGATTCCGCGGCCGGCGTAAGCATTTCCAACGCGCAAGGGAATCCGTTCCAGCCTAACGTGACCTTTCGCGGATTCGAAGGGTCGCCGCTCGTCGGGGACGCGCAAGGTCTTGCGGTCTATGTGAACGGCGTGCGCTTCAATCAGGCGTTCGGAGATACAGTGAACTGGGACTTGCTGCCGGATATCGCGATCGACCGGCTGACGGTCGAAGGTTCGAGCCCGGCGTTCGGGTTGAACGCGCTCGGCGGATCGATCTCGGTTACGACCAAGGATGGGTTCTCCTATTCGGGCACGGAAGCCGAACTGTCCGGTGGATCCTTCGGCCAATACCGCGAAGCGTTCCAGTTCGGCAGTGCGGATGGCAATCGCGCCCTCTATGTCGCCGCGACCAGACTGGACGAAAGCGGCTGGCGCGATCATTCCCCGTCGGTGCTCGGCAACGCACTGGCCGATTTTGCCATTCGGGGAAATCGCGGTTCGCTGCATCTGACGGCCATTGGAGCCGATACCGATCTGACCGGCAATGGAGTGGCGCCGGTCGAGTTGTTGGCCGCGCGCCGGAGCGCGGTCTTCACCTATCCAGACCGTACCAGGAACAGCTACGGGCTGGCGAACCTCACGGCGTCGGCGGGTTTGGGTGGGCCTTGGTCCATGACGGCGTTGCTATATCTCGACGGCTTGCGGCAAACGACCCGCAACGCCGATGCGAGCGAGGTCGAGCCATGTGACGACGCACCGGGCGCTTTATGCCTCGACGACGGCTCCATCGTGACCGGCATGGGCGGCGTGCCTATTCCAGACTTCCTGGCCGGCAGGACATATGCGCAGCTCAACAACACGGCAACCCATACGCTGGGTTACGGCGGGGCGGCACAGGCCGCTTATGAGGGCACGCTGTTCGAACGTGCCGATCACGCGCTCTTCGGCGTCGCCTTCGACCATGGCCGTTCCCGCTTCGAGGCGAATTCGCAACTGGGCGCAATGACGCCGGATCGCGGTTTCGAGGGGCCGGGCACCATTATCGACGAGGCCGATGGTTCGATTGCACCGGTCGACGCGATTGCCCGCAATTCCTATTACGGACTCTATGCAGCCAACGTACTGGACCTGACCCCGGCGATCTCGCTCTCGGTCTCCGCGCGATTCAATATCGCCGAAATCCGCTTGCAGGACGAAATCGGAACCGCGCTCAACGGAAGCCATCGCTTCACGCGGCTGAACCCGGCGGCCGGGATCAACGTGAAACTGACGCCGGACGCGACGTTCTATGGCGGCTATTCCGAAGCCAATCGTGCGCCTACTCCGGCCGAGTTGTCCTGCGCGGACGAGGCAGCGCCTTGCAGTCTGACCAACTTTTTCGTCGGCGATCCTGCGTTGCATCAGGTGATTGCGCGTTCGTTCGAGACGGGCTTGCGCGGAAACGGTGGCTCAACAGAGTTGCAATGGCGCTGGCAGGCCAGCCTGTACCGCACGGACAGCAGCGACGACATCCAGTTCGCGGCAAGCCCCCATATCGGCCGCGCCTTCTTCCGCAACATCGGAAGCACGCGACGCCAAGGTCTCGACGCTTCCTTGGACCTTCACTACGGCGGCGTTTTGGCCGGGTTCGGCTATAGCTACACCGATGCGAGCTTCCGCAGCGGCTTCACTCTGAACAGCCCGGAAAATCCCTTTTCCGATACGAACGGCCAGATAGTTGTCGCGCCGGGTAACCGCCTGCCGGGCATACCGCGCAATCTGTTCAAGGCGCAAATCAGCTATGCCGTCACACCGTCATGGTCGCTCACCATCGGCATGGGTGCCGCAAGCGGCCAATTCCTGCGCGGCGATGAAAGCAATCTGAACCCGCAAATCCCGGGCTATGGAACCGCCGATATTGGTGCGCGATGGCGGCTCGACGATCACTTTGAACTGTTCGGTACAATCGAGAATCTCTTCAACGCGAAATATGCGACCTTCGCCA
The DNA here is from genome assembly GCA_964494505.1 of uncultured Bordetella sp. GTDB lineage: Bacteria > Pseudomonadota > Alphaproteobacteria > Micropepsales > Micropepsaceae > CAIYRG01. The sequence goes on along the minus strand of CAZBRO010000036.1, from coordinate 41,505 downwards.
CATTCTCACCGACGAACCAGATCCCGATCCAGGAGGCGCCGGGCGCAAGCGACCCCGTAAGCTTGAGCCCCGGTTCGCCACGCGCGTTCTATGGCGGCTTACGCGTGAGAATGTAATCCCCGGAAATCAGAATTCCGCGGCGAGCAATTGCGGCAGGCTCGCGATGCTCGGAAGAATGTGCGTGTGCACCTCAGCCCGTAGCTTGTCTTCGGTGGCCGCGCCCGAATAGACCCCGATCGCACCCTTGAGCCCTGCATTCATTGCGGCCTGCAGATCGAGCGGCGTGTCGCCAACCGCGACCGTTTCCGCCACGCCGTCGACGTGGGCGGCCTCCATGGCGTGGAACAGCATGAAGGGCGAGGGCCTTCCGTCCACCACGTCGTCGCTGGTGATCGAGGTGACGAAATATTTCGGCCAGCCGAGTCTTCCGAAAATCATATTCGTCTGCTGACGATCGAAGCCCGTCGTCGTGGCGAGCAGAAAGCCGCTTTTGCGCATGCTTTCGATCGCTTCCTGAGCGCCCGCGATTGGCTGAACATGTGCATAGGCGATATTCACCGCGTCGCTGAAATCGCGATAGATCGCTTCGGTCAGCGCATCGGCGTCCGCTCCCGGTTTCGCGCGCAGGGCCACGAAATGCTTGACCATTCCGCGTTTGGAGGCGCCCCGCCAACTACCGATCTCGGCAAAGCTGATATCGAGCCCGTGCTTGGCGAAGGCGCCGTGCATCGCATTCGGGACCTCGCCATGGTCCTGGATAATGGTTCCACCGATATCGAGGACGACAAGGCGGATCGGCCGTGAAGCCCGCGCGGTTGCCGCAGCTCGGGCGGCCGCCGGAATATAAGCACCGGAAACCGCGGACGCCGCGGCCATGGTCTTCAGGGACTGCCGTCTCGAAAGCTTCATGTGGCCTCCCGCGCTACGCGCTCGCGCGAGAAAACCTAGCTGCACCCCGGCAGCCCCGCAATAACCCGCTCCAAAATGCAAACAGCGCCTTGCCGCGAAGCAAGACGCTGTTTGCGCAAATGACTTTGCGCTTAGCGCTTCGAGAACTGGAAGCTCCGGCGCGCCTTGGGACGGCCGTATTTCTTGCGCTCCACCACGCGCGGGTCGCGGGTGAGGAAGCCGCCCTGCTTCAAGACGCTGCGCAAGCCCGGCTCGAAGGCCAACAGCGCCTTGGAGATGCCGTGGCGCAGCGCGCCTGCCTGCCCGGACAGGCCCCCGCCGACCACCGTGCAGACGACGTCGTATTGTCCGTCCCGGCCGGCCGCAACCAAAGGCTGGCGCAAAATCATGCGCAGCACAGGCCGCGCGAAATAGATGTTTTCTTCCTTGTCGTTGATCCGAATGCGCCCCGGTCCCGGCTTCAGCCAAACGCGAGCCACTGCGTTCTTGCGCTTGCCGGTGGCATAGGCACGCCCATGGCGGTCGAGCTTGGGCCGCGTTTCAGCCGCGGGCTGCGGCTGATCGGGCTGCTTGGCCTTGATGAGAGTGGATTTGAGGTCGGAAAAATCGCGTACGCTCTCGGCCATGGGGATCACGCCTTCGCTTTGCGGTAATTGGTGTTCTTGGGGTTCATCGCGGCGATGTCGAGCGCTTCGGGCTGTTGCGCTGCATGGGGATGATCGGGGCCGACATAGACACGCAAATTGGCGAACTGATGCTTGCCGAGCGGCCCGCGCGGCAGCATGCGCTGGACCGCCTTTTCCACCACGCGTTCGGGCGTCTTGCCCGAAAGGAACTCGCCCGGTGTGCGCTCCTTGATCCCGCCGATGTAGCCGGTGTGCCAGTGATACTTCTTGTCGGTCAGCTTGTTGCCGGTCAGCAGCACCTTCTCGGCGTTGACCACGATGACGTTGTCGCCGCAATCCATGTGCGGCGTATACATCGGCTTATGCTTGCCGCGGAGTCTGGTCGCGACGATGGCGGCCAAGCGGCCGACCACAAGACCGTCGGCGTCGATCACGACCCACTTCTTCTGGATCTCGGACGCTTTGGCCGAATAGGTTTGCATGACGCATCTCCGGCGGAAAGGCGCGAACGCCTGAAACTTAGGAAGGCGGGCATGTAGCCGGGCGTCTGTCTCCCGTCAAGGGAAATGCGCTGAAACGCTCTTGAACCGGCCATATTTCGTGTGTGGTATTATGATACCGTGCCAAACGAAGCTTCCTCTTGCGGCGGAGGGGCAAAACGGGGGTAAAGAAGGGTCATGAGCCCGCAATCGCACCTCCCTCCCCTCCTTCCGGCCCGTTCGGGCGGCGTTCTCACCATCACGCTCAACCGGCCCGAGGCCCGTAATGCGCTTTCCGAAAGTCTGATGCGCGCACTTCAACTGACGCTGGACGAAGCCGTCGACGACGCGTCCGTCAGGGTCATCGTCATTGCGGCCAAAGGCCCAGCCTTCAGCTCGGGACACGATCTGAAAGAGATGAGCGCTCACCGCGACGATCCCGACCGGGGCCTCGTCTATTACCGGCAGGTCTTCGAACAATGCAGCCGGCTGATGCAGACCGTCGTGCGCCACCCCAAGCCCGTGATCGCGCAGGTTCATGCGGTGGCGACTGCCGCGGGGTGCCAGCTGGTAGCCTCCTGCGATCTCGCGGTGGCATCGTCGGAGGCACGCTTCGCGACGCCCGGCGTGAATATCGGCCTCTTCTGCTCGACCCCGATGGTGGCGCTGTCGCGTGCGATCCCCCGCAAAGCCGCGATGGAGATGCTGCTGACGGGCGAAGCGATTTCGGCCGATGAGGCCAAGCGGCTTGGACTCGTCAACCGGGTAGTGGCCCCCGCTGATCTGGAAACCGAAACCCAGGCGCTCGCCCGCTTCATCGCCGGCAAGCCCACGCGCACGCTGAAATTGGGCAAGCAGGCGTTCCAGCATCAGATCGAATTGGGCCTCTCCAACGCCTATGATTATGTCTCCGAGGTGATGGTGCAAAACATGCTGCATGCCGAAGCCAAGGAAGGGATCGGCGCGTTCCTGGAGAAGCGGCCTCCCAAATGGCCGGAGGAATAGATGCCCTATCCCAATTACCCCGATGCGCTGATCGCGCGAATTCTCAGAAGCGTGAAGACTATCGCAATGGTCGGTGCATCGCCCAGCGAGTCGCGGCCTTCTTACTTCGCGATGAAATATCTGCTCGAGAAGGGGTTCAAGATCATCCCCGTCAATCCGGGGCAGGCCGGAAAGGAAATCCTCGGGCAAAAGGTCTATGCGCGCGTGAGCGATTTGGAGGCGCCCGTCGATATGGTCGATGTCTTCCGGAATTTGGAAGCGGCCGGCCCGATTGCAGACGAAGTCATCGCCAACAAGGACCGTCTCGGCGTCAAGGTGCTGTGGATGCAGCTTGGCGTCATCAATGAGGAAGCGCGCAAGCGGGCCGAGGCGGCGGGCCTCACCGTCATCATGAACCGCTGTCCGAAGATCGAGTACGGGCGCCTCTCCGGCGAAATCGGTTGGTATGGCGTCAACCGCCGCGTGATCGACAACCGCAAGTCTGCGGCCTTCAACGCCGGCGGCTCGCTGGCCCGGGCATAACACACCCTCACCCTTCGACAGGCTTAAGGTGAGGACATTCGCTTTTTCCTCGTGCTGAGCTTGTCGAAGCACGAGGGCATGGAGGGGCCGATGGCCGAATATGGTTTCGACACTTTGGCGGTGCATGCTGGCGCCCAGCCCGATCCGGCGACGGGTGCGCGCATTACGCCTATCTACCAGACCTCGGCCTATGTCTTCGAAGACGCCGACCAGGCGGCTTCGCTGTTCAATCTCCAGGTCTTCGGCAACATCTATTCCCGCATCATGAACCCCACTGTGGCGGTGCTCGAAGAGCGCGTCGCGGCGCTCGAAGGCGGCACGGCGGGATTGGCCGCCTCGTCCGGTCACGCGGCGCAGCATCTGGTCTTCCACACCATCATGGAGCCCGGCGCCGAATTCATCTCCGCGCGCCAGCTTTATGGCGGGTCGGTGAACCAGTTCAGCCAGTCGTTCAAGAAATACGACTGGCATGCGCGCTGGGCCGACGCGACCGACGCCGACAGCTTCAAACGGCAGGTAACGGACAAGACGCGCGCTATTTTCTGCGAGAGCATCGCCAATCCGGGCGGTGTGATCAGCGATCTCGAGGCTATCGCGCGCGTTGCGGCCGATGCGGGCGTTCCCCTGATCGTCGACAACACGCTGGCGACACCCTATCTCATCCGCCCCTTCGAGTGGGGCGCGCACATCATCGTCCATTCGGCGACCAAGTTTCTCGGCGGGCACGGCAATTCGCTGGCCGGCGTCATTGTCGAAGCCGGCACCTTCGATTGGGCGAAAAGCGGCAACTACAAGACCATGACAGAGGACAACGCTTCCTATCATGGTTTGCGCTTCTACGAGACATTCGGGGATTTCGCTTTCTGCGTCGCAGCGCGCGCGCTGTCGCTGCGCGATTTGGGTTCCTGTCTTGCGCCGATGAACGCGTTTCTGGTGCTGACGGGGATAGAGACGCTGCCTTTGCGGATGCGGCGGCATTGCGACAATGCGCTGGCCGTTGCGCGCTGGCTCAGGGCCGATCCGCGGGTCGAATGGGTCAATTACGCCGGGCTGGAAGATCATCCTTCGCACGCGGCCCAGCTCAAATATTGTCCCAAAGGCGCAGGTTCGGTGTTCACCTTCGGGCTCAAGGGCGGATACGAGGCCGGTGTGAAGATGGTCAACGGCGTGCGCATCTTCAGCCATCTGGCCAACATCGGCGATACACGGAGCCTCATCATCCACCCTGCTTCCACCACGCATCGGCAATTGTCCGACGAGGACCGGGTCAAGGCCGGCGCCGGGCCCGAAGTGGTGCGCCTTTCCATCGGGATCGAAGACGTCGCCGACCTGATCGCCGATCTCGACCAGGCCATGGGGCCGAACCCCGCCTGAACCCCGATTGACGGCACCGCGACTGGCTGTATCCTCACGCGCAAACAGAGGTGGGAGGACCTTATGGGTATAGACCAACGCATGGCCCCTTATGCGGTGCTGCTGCTTCGCGTGACGCTCGGAGCCTTTGCGATTGCCCACCTCTATTGGAAGTTCTTCCTGCTGCCCGGCGGGCTGGATGCGTGGTGGGCGAACCTGAACAACCAGGGCTACCCGAATTGGGTCGTGCTCTATGTCCTGTCGGGCGAATTTCTCGGTGCGATCTGTTTGATTCCGGGCATCTACACACGCTGGGTGGCGCTTTATTCGATGCCGCTGATCGTGGGCGCAGCCCAATACTGGATCATGCGCAAGGGATATTTCTTCACCGGCGCGGGCGCCGAACTCCCGACGCTGTGGGCAATCGCGCTGATCGTGCAGGCAGGGCTCGGTGACGGCGCGTATGCGCTGATCCCTTCGCCGGCTTTCCCGTTCATCGGCGGCCAGCGCCGGGCAATGCCTGCGGAATAGCGTTTCCGTTCAAGGCATAGGCCCACCAGAGCGCCGTTCCGAACAAGCCGAGCGCACAGACCTGATGCAGCGCCGCCAAAGGAAGCGCGACACCGCTCACGACCGTAAGCACGCCGAGCGCGATCTGCATCGCCGTCAGCACAACCGCATGGATGCCGGCGATTTTCAGCGGCTTGTCGGCGCCCGCGCGACGCAGGGCGGCATAAAGCCAGACCACCATGACAGCCACCGCATAGCCCACCGTGCGGTGCTGGAAATGCACCAGCGCATGGTTCTCGAAATGATTGATCCACCAGGGCGAGAGATCGTACAGGCCCGGCGGCACCCACATGCCGCCATAGGTCGGCCAGGTCTGGAAGGCGCGGCCCGCATCGAGGCCGGCCATGAAGGCGCCGAGGATGATCTGTACAAAGACGAGTCCCACGAGCCCCACGGCCCATGGCCGGAAACGCGCCGCCGGCCCAATCCGCGTCTGCCGCGCGCCAATTATCTCCAGCCCTGTCCAGAACACATAACCGAACAGGATCATCGCGAGCCCCAAATGGGCGGCCAGCCGGTACTGGCTCACCACCACGCGGGTGCCCGTGAGCCCCGACTGCACCATCCACCAGCCGAGCACGCCCTGCGCCGCGCCCAACAGGAAGATGATTGCAAGCCTGACCGCGATCCCACGGTCGATGCGCCGCTGTTTCAGGAACAGCAGGAAGGGAACCAGAAACACCACGCCGAGCAGCCGGCCCAGCAAACGGTGGCTCCATTCCCACCAATAGATCGCCTTGAACCCGGCCAAGCCGAGCCCGCGATTGATCAGCTCATATTGCGGCGTGCCCTGGTATTTCGCGAATTCGGCCTGCCATGCCGCGTCGTTCAGGGGCGGGATCACCCCGGTCACCGGCTGCCACTCGGTAATGGAGAGGCCCGAGCCCGTCAGCCGGGTCAACCCGCCCACCACCACCATCAGCCCGATGAGCGCCGCTATGGCGAACAGCCATAGCCCCACTCCGCGGTCGGTGCGGACCGGCTGGGCGGCAGGAGACGCGGCAATGGCAATGGACATTGGGGATACCTATTCGAGCCGGCCCGGCGCGTCCATGGATTCAATTGCCTCATGCTTCGATACGCTCATGCTTCGACAAGCTCCGCATGAGGAATATAGATAGGCGCGCCCTGAGTTTGCCGAAGGGGGAGGATCGAAAAACCAATGCCCGCCCTGCAGCCAAGAACCAAGAAGCTGATCGGCACGCTGGCGACCCTCGTCTGGCTGCCGGTTTACGCGCTGATCGCCATGCGGGTGGGCGTTGCGGTGCTGCCGGGCGCCGGAGCGTTCGCCACGCTTTTGTATTACGCGGTTGCCGGAACCGCATGGATCGTTCCTGTCGGGCTCATGCTTCCCTGGATGCATCGCGAACCGCATTAGCTCATGCTTCGACAGGCTCATGCTTCGACAAGCTCAGCATGAGGATCACCCTGAGCCCGTCGAAGAGTGAGACGCGAGGAGCATGTGCCGTCACGGGTGAACATCCTGCGTGAAATAGCGGTCATCGAGCGTCAAACCCATCTTCCGCTTCACCGCCTCGCGATAGACGATCGAGCCGATGGCGGCGAATTGCAGGCCGAGCCCCTGATAATTGTGGAAGCAGGTGATTTCGTCCGCGCTGACGCGGCCAGAGGCCTTGCCCGACACCATGTCCTTCAACTCCGGCACATTCGATATGTCGGCGATGCCGGTGTTGGCCGCGCGGTCGTTCTGGTTAAAGCCGCCGATGTTGGAGCAATTCCGCGCGGTGAAGCTCTTTCCCCCTTCGCGTGCGTTCACGATCAATCGGCCGACCTTCGCAAACACGGCGGGCGCGAGCTCGGTGCGATTGATGCTGGACAGATGCATCCCCGGCTTCAGCCATTCGGGCTTGATTGTCGGGCTGATGGAATTGGTGGCCGTGACGAGAACGTCGGCGCCGTCGGCGGCTTCACCGGCCGATGCGACCCCCACAATGTCGAGATCGAGGCTCTTGCGATAATGCGCAACGAAACGGCGAAGGTTTTCCTCCGTCGGGCTGAAAACCTTTACGCGCGAGAACCTGCGCACCGCGGAAATCGCTTCGAGCTGGCCGCCCGCCTGAAATCCGGTCCCGAGCAGGCCCAGCACCTTCGCATCTTCCCGCGCCAGATATTTCGCCGCCACTCCGCTCGTCGCGCCTACGCGCGCCCGCTGCATGATGCCGTCATTGGCGATGGCGAGAAGCTGGCCCGTGTCGGTCGAGAACAACAGCACCTGGCCGTTGTAGCGCCCGCCCGGTTCGGAGAGATGCAGCTTCACCCGGCGCGGCACGCCGTTGATGACCGGACCGGTCACGATATCGGAGTTCAAGCGGATGGCTGCGATGCCGGCCTTGGGCCAGCTTCCCGACATGGTCTTCAGATCGTGGATCGCGCCTTCACGGGCGTTGGGCACGATGGCGTCCTGGCGTGGAATGTCGACCGCGTCCTGGTTTCCCAGATCGCGGAACGCGGCTTCGACCGCGGCGATGCATTCGGGCATGGAGAGGAGCGGTTCGACGTCTTCATTGGTGAGGAGGATCACGATGGCGCTTTCGGTTGTGTGTTCGCCGGAGATTTAACGTTGCAGAGCGAGGCGGGCAAAGGGCGGAAGCATTTGCTACCCCCCCTCCCCCCGCCCAAACGGGGATAATGCGGAGCGCTTTCCAGGAATCCTGCGAGGACGCGCGGGGATAAAGCAATTTCATTTGGGGCCGATAAGGGTGCAATAAAGTGCATTCCGCTCCGCATTCGGCACGGTTTCTTCGCTCCCGGTTTCTTGTTCCACCACTGATTCATGACCTTCGGCTCCCACACTGCAGCGAGCTTACTATGACTGAAGCCTCATCGACCATTCGTGCTCTCGCGCGCGCCGTCCGAGCGGTGCCCGCGGATGGCGTTTCGCCTGCGGCGATGCGCCAGGCGCAATTGCTGCTGCTGGATACGATCGGCTGCGGGTTGGCGGGCGCGCGCGAACCCGCCGCGCAAGCGCTTGCGGAATTCGCGCTTGCGAACGCCGGCAAGCCCCAATGCGTGCTCATCGGGCGCGGGCAAAGGACCGATGTCCTGAATGCGGTGCTGGCGAATGGCGCTGCGATCCGCGTGCTCGACTGGAACGATTATTTCGTTTCCGAAGCGAAGGGAGAACCGGAAGCAGGCGGCCATCCGAGCGACAATATTCCCGTGGCGCTGGCGGTTGCGGGCGCGCGGGGACGTTCGGGCGCGGAGACGCTGAGGACAATCGCCATCGGCTACGAACTTTATGCGCGGTTGCAGCATCTGATGAATCGGGCCGGCGTCTGGGACGGCGTCACGGTGTCGGGGCTTGTCGCCGCCGCCATGGCGGGCCGGCTGATGGAGCTTGACGAGGAGCCGCTGTCGCACGCGCTCGCACTTGCCGCCGCGCGCGCGCCCACGCCGTCCGCCGTGCGCAGCGGGCATCTGTCGGCCGCGAAATCCATCGCCAATGCGCTGGTGGCCGAGGCCGGCGTTCAGGCGGCCCTTCTGGCCGAGCGCGGACTGACGGGCCCCCTCGCGATTCTCGACGATCCGCGGGGCCTGCGCGACCTCTTCTCCCATGCCGATCCGGCGCTGCTCATCGAGCCCATTCCGCAAGCGGGCGCAATCATGCGCGCGCTTGTGAAAACATATCCCTGCATCAACACCGGACAGAGTGCCGTCGCCGCCGCGCTGCGATTACATGAGATGTTCGCGCGCAAAACCTCCCCCCTCCCCGGCCCTCCCACGCCAGCAGGGGAGGAAAACATTTCGCGGATCGAAATCGTCATGGCCGATTACAAGGTCACGAAGCGCCATCAGGAAGACCCGGGCCGCGCGCGCCCCCAATCGCGCGAAGCGGCGGACCATTCGTTCCCCTTCCTTGTCGCGGTGGCGCTGATCGACGGCCAATTCGGCATCGCGCAATTCGAGAACGAGCGCTGGCGCGATCCGCACGTCGTCGCGCTGATGGAAAGGACCGTCATGCGCCGCGATGCCGGGTGGAACGCGCGCGCCCCCGGAGGCTTTCCCTGCACCATCCGCGCGTGGGATTCGGCGGGGCACGAGCATGTGGCGGAAATCCCCTATCCGCCCGGCTTCTCGCGTGACGGCCTCGATGCGGACTCCGTCATCGCGAAATTCCATAGCGCGGCTGCGTCGATTCTGTCCGAACCGCGGCGCGCGCGCGTCGTGGACGCGGTGATGGAATTCCACCATAGTCCGTCGGCCAAAGAGCTCGAAGCAGCCATCGCCACGGAGGAAATGAACAGGTGAGCGAAGATATTCTCGATCATTGCGACGGCGGATTGCTCACCATCACGCTCAATCGTCCCGAGCACGGCAACGGCCTGAACGACACCGGCATCGCGCATCTCGGAAGCCTGATCGAGGGTGCTGCTTCACGCGCGCGTCTCGTGCTGCTGAAAGGTGCGGGCGATGATTTCTGTCTTGGCCGGATCGCGCCTCGAGGTGCCGCGGCCCCCAAACTCGAAGCGCTGCAGGTGCGTCGCGGCCGCGACGCGGTTTTCAACTGCTACGCCGCGTTCCGCGAATCGCCCGTTCCGGTCATCGCGTCGGTTCAGGGGCGCGCGCTGGGATTCGGCTGCGCCATTGCGGCATCTGCCGACATCACCATCGCGGAGGAGAACGCGATTTTCCAGATGCCCGAGTTCGGCGAGCGCATCATGCCGACCATTGCGATGTCGGCGCTGCTCGGAAAGGTTACTGAAAAGGAACTAAAATACATCGCCTATTCGACCGCAGAGTTGAGCGCCTCGCGCGCGGAACGATTCGGCATCGTCAGCGAAGTGGCGCCCCGCGGCACACTCGATTCGGCCGTTCAGCGCATCTGCGCCCAGATACTCAAGGCGCCCCAGCCGGCAGTCCTGGCGATCAAGGAATATGCACGGGTTGCCCCTTTTATGGACATTCGCGGGGCAATCGAATACGCGCGCAGCCTGCACGCCGTTATTAATTCCTCGAGCGAAATGAGGCCGTAATACGGCAAAGTATCCCAAAGTGTCGCAAGCGGTCCGGCGTGACACACAATTGACAGCCAACTTGTCGCAGGATGCGGAATTGCGACGTAAAGCCACACGAAGCTTTGATTAGTTGCGGCACTGGATGCTGGCGGACGCGCGCGCGCTTCATGCTATAAGCCCGGCCCGCAACCTCGATGCAGAGAATGGATTCCATGAGCAAGTTGATGACCAAGGCAGCAGGTAGTTTGGCTGTTATTGCGCTGTTTGCCGCGTCGGCATACGCCCAGGCCCCCGCGGCCGGCGGCGATGGCCCGCCGGTGCTGGCAAGCAAGCTCGCGCCCGCGAAGGGCGGCAGCCTCCGGCTCCTCGTCACCTCGACGGCTTTCACTTCGGGCACGCAGCTTGACGACAAATACACACAGAACGGCGACAACATGTCTCCGCCGATTTCGTGGTCGCGCGGGCCCGCAGGAACCCAGACCTATGCGGTGCTGACGGAAGATTCCGGCGTGAACCGCAAGGACCCGATCGTGCATTGGGTCATCTACAATATTCCGTCCACCACCACGAGCCTGCCCACCAACGTGCCGACCGATCCGAAGCTGGAGAACGGCGCAGAGCAGGGCAAGAACGTGCGCGGTTCGGTCGGCTATATCGGTCCGAAGCCGCCGGCCGGTCAGAGTCATCCCTACCACTTCCAGGTCTTCGCGCTGAACACGACGCTGAAATTGGACGCGGGAAATTCCGATCGCGCCGCCGTCGTGGCCGCGATGAGGAACCACGTCCTGGCTCAGGGCGAAGTGGTCGTGGCCTACACCGGCAAATAAGTTCGGCACGGTTATTGTTCGACGATGGCGCGCGTGTAACCCACGCGCGCCATTTGTTTTTCGACGAAGCGCCCTTCGCCGGCGCAGGATGCGGACGTCCTATCAATCCTCATGCGGAGCTTGTCGAAGCCCGAGAGTCCGGGCACCCAAGCGGCGCCCCTAAGCAACCCGGTTCCCATATTGTCCGCGCCCCCTGAAGCGCCATACATTTCCGCCGGAATCATCGGAAGACAAACGCATGACCTTGAACAGCACTCTCAGCCTTGCGGCCGCCGCTGCCCTTCTTTCTTCTGTCGCCCTGGCCGCGCCCAATGTGGGACGCCTGAACCTCACCAGCACCGAGGTTGCCGCCGGCAAGCAAATCGCCAATGAGCAGGTGCTCAACGGATTCGGCTGCATGGGCACCAACGTCTCGCCCGGGCTGAAATGGGACAATCCGCCGGCCGGCACCAAGAGCTTCGCGCTTACGGTCTATGATCCCGACGCGCCGACGGGAAGCGGCTGGTGGCATTGGGTGGTGGTCGATATTCCTGCGACCGCGCGCGAACTCCCCAAGGGCGCGGGCAAAAGCGGCACCGTGCGTATCGCCGGCGGCGCGCGGCAGACCCGCACCGATTTCGGCGCCTCCGGCTATGGCGGCCCCTGTCCGCCCCAAGGCGACAAGGCGCACCGCTATGTGTTCACGTTGAGCGCGCTCGACATCGACAAGCTCGATGTCCCCGACGATGCTTCCGGCGCGCTGGTGGGCTTCAATGTGGGCGCCCATACGCTTGCCAGAGGAACGCTGACCGCCATGTACGGGCGCTGACGCCCAAAAAGCGCGCGGGGCTGTTAGCGAAACGCTAACCCTGACCCGCGCGGGTCGGCGAACATTAACCGCCTCTTTTGATTTTGCCGCGACGATGGAAGCAGGAAAGGATTCCGCCAATGTCGCGCGGTCTGTTGGTCAGTACATCTCGCGGATCGGGGTTTGCGTCTGAGAGGACAGGCCTCAGGACCCTCCGTACGCTGATTGTCGACGACAATCGGCACATGCGCAAACTGCTGTGCACCATCCTCTACGCCTACGGCATCAAGGAACTGTACGAGGCGGCGGACGGCCAAAGCGGGATCGACCTCCTGCGCGAGGTCAAGCCCGACTTCGTGCTCACCGATTACGACATGAAGCCGGTCAACGGCATCGCCTTCGTCAAGATGGTGCGCCGGAGCTGTCCCCAGCCGCTGTGCTGGGTGCCCATCGTGCTGATCACGGCGCACACGGAGATGCGACGCATCGAAACGGCGCGCGATGCGGGCGTCACGGAAGCGCTCTGCAAGCCGGTGACCCCGGCCAACCTCTTCAGCCGCATCGTCGAGATCGTCGAACGGCCTCGCAGTTTCGTGCGGACGGCCGAATTCGTGGGGCCCGACCGGCGCCGCCGCCGTGCCGATGCGTCCTATGATGGACCGCGGCGGCGTGCGGAAGACGTGGGTAACCAGGTCGAATATCTGAACTGATAATCCGAGCCCGCCCCGCCCCCTCGCCCCTTGGCAGCGGACGATGATCCCGTTAACTCCCCTCCGGTTTACCTGGGGGCAGGGAGATCGGCAGGCCGGACCTCACGCGGAAGCGGCGCGGGCGCGCGATTGCGGGCGCAGCCGGGCTATGCCTATGCGTTTGCGGGCGCGGAGCTGCGCGCGGTGGCACGCAATATTTTCCTCGACGGGAATTCGTTTCGCGACAGCGCCAATGTCCACAAGGAGACACTGGTGAGCGACATCCAGGCCGGTTACGCGGTGCTGTGGAATCCGTTCAAGCTGTACCTGACCTACACGCTCCGGAGCCGCGAATTCAGGGCCCAGAATCGGAACGATCAATTCTTGGCGTTTTCATTTTCGTTTGCCGGCTGAGCCGGGTATCATTTTAACCCTAACGACAAGAAGCCGCGGGTGTTTTTCATGATTCTGACGCGTTCCATGTTAAATATAGCACCCATGAGAATCGTCTGGACCGTTCTGCTTGGTGCCGTGGTGACGCTGCTGTTCGGCGCGGTGGTGGTGCGGGACCGTACCCGCGTGGCAGGGCCTCGTATGCGCCGGCTGCTGACCGTCGAAGAGGCGGTTCGCTGGCGCCCGGAATAGGCGCCACTTTCCCCGGCCTTGCTAGACGGGCGGCCAGAACCTAGCCTTCCCCGCGCAACATTGCCGCTTTCCCTAACATGCACCGCGCGCATCGATTTGCCCTCGCCGTTGCGCTGATTTCGGCCGCCACCGGGCTTGCGCGTGCCTCCAGCGCCGAAGACCAGTCCGCGCGCGAATTCAAGGAATGCAACGAATGCCCGCTGATGGTCGGCATTCCTGCCGGGCGCTTCCTGATGGGAAGCCCGCCCGAGGAGCCCGGCCGCTTCGACACCGAAGGCCCGCTGCACCAGGTCTCGGTCAAGGCCTTCGCACTCGGCAAATATCCCGTCACCAGCGAGGAATTCCTGCGCTTCCTGAAGGAGACCGGCTATCAGCCCGCACCGTGCAATCCGATCCAGAGGCTCGGCTGGCGTTCGCTGGGGCGCGGCGTCGCCTACCCGCCCATCGGGGTCGAGCCGCCGCGTTGGCCGGCGGTGTGCCTGGATTGGAACGACGCGCACGCTTATCTCGCCTGGGTGAACGGGAAGGCGAAAGCCGCCCGCCCGAGCCTCGCGGACACACCCGGTCCCTATCGCCTCCCCTCCGAAGCGGAATGGGAATTCGCCGCCCGCGCCGGCACCACGACCGCGCGCTGGTGGGGCGATGCCATCGGCGCGGGCTATGCCAACTGCAATGGCTGCGGCAGCCGCTACGATTACCATACGCTGGCCGACGTCGATTCCTTCCAGCCCAATCCCTTCGGGCTCTACGGGATGCTTGGCAATGCCTGGCAGTGGATGGAGGATTGCTGGCACGAGAGCTATGCCGGGGCGCCCACCGACGGCAGCGCATGGACGGAGCCCCGTTGCACCAAGCATGTCGTGCGCGGCGGCTCATGGGACAATGTGCCGATCTTCATCCGCGCGGCAACCCGCAGCGGCAGCGGCATGAACGGCGGCGAATTCGATTATTCGAGCCTCTCCGGGTTTCGCCTGGCCCGGACGCTTCCTTGAAATCAGCGCAGCGTGTCGCGCGGGTTGAGATCGAGGACGACGTCGGTGTTTCCCTTCTGCCCCGAGGGCAGCAGGAACGGCGAAGACAGGATCACCGCGTTGCGCGCCGCCATCGCAAGCCTGCGATAGGCGGCATCTTCCTGCAGGGCTGCCGTGTCGACAATGTCGGCTGAAACCACCGCGCCCTCGGGATCGAGCACGACATGGATGTCGATAATGAGATCGCGCGAACCGAGCATTTGCGTGTCCAGATTCCAGCGCCGTTCGACCTGGGCGCGGATGTAGTCCTTGACGCTGTAGGTGGTCTCCGGCCCAGACCTGCCGCCGCGTCCGGCGCCGGTGGCCGCACCGGTTCCGTTCAGGAGGCGCGGATCGGTGTCCGGGCGGGTGAGCTTGGAAAGGCTTTCGAGCTTGGTCTGCAGCTCATCTTTCGGCAGGGGCTCCTCCGCGGGCTTGGTTTCCGCCGGGTTGGGAATCGCGGGTTGGACCGGCACGGTTTTTGGCGGTTCTTTCGCGGGAACGAGCGAGGCCCTGCGTTGCGCCGCCGGCGCGGATTTGGCCTGCTGCGGGGGCGATACGGTTGCTTCCGCGATCTGCACGATCTCCACCGGCACGACGGGAAGGCGCGGCTCCTGCGGCGCGATCATCAGCCGGATCAGGAAGAAAAGAAGCAGCCCGTGCAGAACGAGCGAAATCGCATAACCGACGCGGCGGGATCCCGCGTCCTCGCTCAAATCCGAGGGCCCGGGTGCATCCGCAGGATCCACGGGAGCGGCCAACAGCATGGGAGGGACTGTGGGCCAGCCCTCGCCATGGCTCAAGATGCAACCTTTCTCGGCGTTCCCTGGACAGACACGCGCATCCAGTCCAGGATACAATCTGCCCTAGAAACGTTGTCTTATGATGCGCGCTCATTGGTTCGAGCAAATTGAGCGGTTCCGCCTAGTCAGCACCAGCAAAGATGACCCAAGGCTGATGGACGCGAACTCGCTGTTCGCGGAGCGCTGGGACCGGGCACCTTATACGAACCATGCCAGGTTTGTTTTTTCGCAGGTGTGGCAATGCGCGCACCGTTGAGAATGAGCGGCATCGATGTTCTGGGCGACATCGCCTGGGGCTCGCATTTTTGCCTGTTTTACGAGACCAAGGAAGATTTGTGTGAAACACTCGTGCCCTATTTCAGGTCCGGTCTTGAAAGCAATGAGCTTTGCCTTTGGGCCGTCACCGAGCCGCTAACGATCGATGAAGCAAAGTCCGCTTTGCAAAAAGGCATTCCGGATTTCGACGAGCACCTTGCGGCGGGAAGCATTGAAGTTCTTCCCGGCGAGGAGTGGTACATCAACAGCGGTAAATTCGATTGGAAGCGGGTCACCGGCCAATGGAATGAGAAGGTCCGCGAGGCGCTGTCGCGGGGCTACGAGGGCGTGAGGGGCAGCGGCAACGCCCTCTGGTTCGCTTTCGAGCACTGGAAGGATTTCAGCGAATATGAAAACGGCTTGGACAAAGCCCTCGCCAGCCGCCCTATAAACCTCCTCTGCACCTATCCGCTGGCGGCAAGCCGCGCCGTGGACGTCATGGATGTCGTCGACGCGCACCAGTTCACTCTCGCAAGGCGCAATGGCGCCTGGGATGCAATAGAAGCACAGCGTCCCGATTCCGAACGAGACACCGAAGCACAGGCCGCGGCGGCCACCCTTGTCCAACTGACGCCGCGAGAGCGCGAAGTGCTAACCGAGCTGGTGTTGGGGGCGAGGAACAAGCAGATCGCGCACCGGCTGGGAATCGCGGATCGGACGGTCCAGGTCTATCGCTCGCGCATCATGCTGAAGACGAAAGTGCGCAGCTTCGCGGAGCTGGTGCGGCTCGCCTTGGCCGCTGGAATCCAGAAGGGCACGGAACCTGCCCCTACCCCGATCCCGCGCGGCGTTAGGGCTCGCTGACGATCACGATCTCAGCCGGTACGGAACGGTACAGCAAGTGAACCGTTACATGTGCTCATCGGGGGCGTGCCTGCCTGCTGCAGCGGAGAGCCGCCCATGAAAACCCAATCCCTTTCCCGTCGTGTCGAACTTTCGCTGGAAAGCCGCCGAGGCGAGTGCATGTGCGACAACTGCATCGCCACCGAGTTGGAACAGGCCGTCCGGAAGAATGTGCAAAGCGTCACCAGCAGGCTCGCCTTCTGCGAGCACGGCTACTGCAAATATCGCGGCCGATGCTCGATTTGCGGCGCCTATACGCTTGTCACTATCGCCAGCCGCTCCACAATCTGAGGGGCCCAAGGTTCCCGTTCCTCCTTTCCCGATGCCCTCCGGCCGTATTATAGAAGGCGGGAGGCTTTGGGCTGGCGCAGAGGCGCGTGCGGCAAAGGCCATGGGAGGACTGAAATGACCAATCGCTTTGCCGCGCTTGTGCTCGCGGGCGCCGCGGCCGCGTTCCTGATGACGGGGCCGGTAATGGCCCAGAACCAGTACAATGGCTTCCCCAAGAGCCCGACAAGCCCGATCAGCCAAATGTACCGGGAAAAAGGCAAGGAAGCGGTGGAACTCCAGAAGGTTCCCCCCGTGAAGATGTTCGACAATCTCTGGTATGTCGGACCGGGCTATGTCTCCTGCTACCTCATCAAGACCTCGGCTGGCGCCATCCTGGTCGACGCCTCCGAAGAGCCCGACATGGTCGCCCACGTCATCGACAGCATCAAAAAGACCGGCACCGATCTGAAGGACATCAAGGCCATCTTCATCAGCCATGGCCATATCGACCATTGGGGCGGCATCGACCGCATGCATGAGCTGACCGGTGCGCCCGTCTACGCCACCGACGAAGACTGGAAGATGATCGAGGACACGGCCTCGCGGCCGGGCCGCAATGGCGCACCGCCGCCGCGCGCGCCCAAGCGCGACCGCGTGGTCAACGATGGCGACACCTACACATTGGGCGACACGACGCTCAAGCTCTACAAGACGCCGGGCCATACGCCGGGCGTGATCTCGTTCGAGTTCACCGTCTTCGACAATGGCAAGCCCTATAAGGCGTTCTATTCCGGCGGCCTCGGCGGGCGCGACGGCGTCAAGGGCTTCGAGCAGGCGATGGTAAGTTCAGCGCGCGTCGCCAAGATCGAAGGCATCCAGGTGTACCTCCCGAACCATGGCTGGAATCCGGGCACGGATTATCCCAATGGTTCGCTGTTCGAGCGTTTCGAGAAACTGAAGACCCGCAAAGCCGGCGATCCCAATCCGTTCGTCGATCCGGCCTCCTGGCAGCAGAACATCACGCAGACCCAGGAGCGCGTGGCCAAGGGGCTCGAAGCCGAAAAGAAGAAGGCCGCGGCCGCCGGCGGGCAGTAAATTCGCCGCTTCCCTCGAATTACAACAAAACGCCCTCTCCTTCGCGGGAGAGGGCGTTTTGCTGAGTCCGTGCCGCTCACCCCGCGACAAGGCGACGGTGAGGACCTGCGGTCTTTACGGGTGGGTGAACAGGCCCACGAGTCCGGCCGCGCCCTTGGCGTGTCCGCCGTTGAGCTTGGCTTCGAACTCGGGGAGCGTCAGACCGGGCGGCAATTCCTTCGGGTCGAGATCGGTCGCGATGACCTTGAAGGTGTAGTGATGCGGGGATCCGGGCGGCGTGCACGGTCCGGAGAAATTGCCCACGCCTTGGGTGCTCTTGCCGCCGACATATTTGTCGGAAGCCTTGCTCACTTCGCCTTCGGCAAACGAATTGACGTTCGCCGGAATGCCATAGGCCACCCAATGGAAGACGCCCAGGCCGCCCCGGCCCTCGGGATCGATCATGGTGATGGCGAAGCTCTTGGTCCCCTCCGGCGCGCCGCTCCAGGAGAGCTGCGGCGAGACGTTCTGGCCCACACAGTTCGGATTGGGTTGGGCGCCAGGCTGATTCATGTTGGCCACCTTGGCCGGCATCATCGTGCCGTCCTTGAAGGTGGTCGAAGTGAGCGTGAACGGCGCCTGTGCGGCATCGGCCACGCACCAGGACACTGCCACCATGCCGGCGGCGGCCAGAAGAACGTTCTTCATCATGCGTTGATCTCCTATTTGCGATTTACAACCGTCGACCGCCCGACTTTAACGGCATTGGTTTCGATTTGCGACCGGTCAGGCTCGATTTTCAATTATCGCAGGATTGCTAGCGATTTCCAGAACCCGGGCCCATGGGATTGGCCCGCTGCGCCAGCGCCTGAAAAATGATCTGTATCTTCTGGACGGCCATATCGCTCGCGTCCGTGCTTTCCCAATCGCTCCCGGGACCGCTCCGGCGATCCACGTCGGCGCGGATATTGACTAGGCTGCCGGGGAGTTGCTCGCTGGCATCTTCTATTTTGATCTGGAACCTCGCCCGCTCCTCGGACGGTCCGCGATTGATGAAATAAATACCGCGATCGGGACCAGGATAGGTGAGATAGCTCGTCTGAATGATGGCGGCATCGGGGTCCGTCACCTGGAGGTTCAAGTCCCTCCCCCTCACAACCTCGAGCACAATGCGCCGCATCTCGGCGGCCGAAACACCGTAGGCCTGCGCGTAGTAATCGGTGTCCACGCCGAGTGAAGTCCCCAGCACAAGGCCGCGCGCACTATCCAGATACGAAGACTCCTTCTGGATCGGCCGGCCGAAAGGATCGACCGGAGGTACTTCAGCCGGCGCGCTGGCGCATCCCGCGACCAGACCGCCTACGACAAGCAGCAGAACCAACTTTCCCCCCGGCATCGTGAATCCTTCCCTACGGCTCCTTGCTCGCCACATAAGCAGCGATTGCGACCATGTCGTCATTGTCGAGCTTGGCGACGACCTGTTTCATCAGCGCGGCCGAACCCGAACGGGTCCCTGCCTGGATGTCGTAGAGCTGGCGTATCAGGAAACTCGGCGAGCGCCCGGCGATGCGCGGCACGTCGCCGAAACCCTTCAAATCCGGGCCGTGGCAGATCGCGCATTGCAGCGTCTTGCCGCCACCGCCCGTGGTGACGAGCGCTTCGCCCTTCTTGAGCGCGCCCACCGGCACATAGGCGGTGAACATGGTGCGTGCATCGCGCAGTTCGGCCAGATCGGTCGAATCCGGCACCTCGATGATGCGGCCCGCAATCGGTTCGGTGCCGCCTTCGGGATGCTTCGCCATCATGCCGCCGACCACGGTCGTCTTGGGCACGCTTGCCGCTTCGACCACTTTCACGAACGATACCGGCTTGATGGAGGAGAAATACGCCGCCGCGGCTTCGACATCGGCATCGCTGACGGATTTCGCGATTCCCATCATCAAAGTCTGCGGCGCGCGCTTGGGCTCGGAGCCTTTGCGGTCGCCGTTCCTGAAGTTTTGAATCTGCTGCTTGATGTAACCCGGCGTCAGACCGGCAAGGCTCGCATTTTCCGGGCGGCCCTGGCCGGATGGCGTGTGGCAATAGCCGCAGGCGCGCACGTCGGGTTCGCGCCCCTTGGCGACCACATCGGGCATCGCCGGATGATCGTCCGGATGCCAGTCCGGCACGCTGCCGCGCGCGGCGATTTCCTTGCGCGTGAGGGCGACATTGCTGTTGGGCACGTGCTGGGGCTGGCCGTCATCCTTGGTCCGGATCACGGGCTGAGCCGGATTGAGCGGATAGGCCCAGCTGGGCATCTCGGCGGCACAGGCAATTGCCGCCATGGCAAAGGGCGCCGCGGACAGCGTGAGAAGGACTGCAAACCGTTTCATGAAATCCTCCGGCCGGAACCAAATGCTCCGGCTTCTCCCGGGCCGGGAGAATGAGTTTTTTCCCGGTTTCTGGCAAGGCGCGCGGCGCCCCTTGCTGTCAAGGTGCCGGTTGTAATTATGGCAAAGAAGGCCTATAGAACGTGTATGCGACGGCGTCCCGTCAGAAGAAGCGCACTGTAGACCCGACCCGTACTCCGTGCGCGCCTGGACCCGACAGCCAACCTTCCCAACCTGATGATTGCGTCCACTCGCACAGCCTGAGCAGAAGCTCATGCGAATCAACCTCGTATCAAGGACTCGATCATGGCTATCGGAACAGTGAAGTTTTTCAACACCACCAAGGGCTTCGGCTTCATCTCGCCGGAAGGCGGCGGCAAGGACGTATTCGTCCACGCAACGGCCGTGGAAGCGGCCGGCATGCGCAGCCTGAGCGAAGGGCAGCGCGTATCGTTCGACATCCAACCGGATGCGCGCGGCTCCAAGGCCGTCAATTTGAGATCGGCATAAGCCGGCGTTTGAAGGGGAGGACCGGGCGTCTGCGCCCGGTCTTCTTTTGCCGTTCTGTCAGCGCCTGAGGATACAATGAAAACAAAAACCACCAGCAGCGCCAGTGTCCGGGAACAGAAAGCGGCAGCCTTGGACGAATTCGTCAAAGGAGAGCTTGGAAAGAAACGGGCCGCCGACGCCACGAAGATCTCGAATCTGAAAGCGCTGAGACTGGCGCGCGACGCCGAACTGCCTCAGCAAGCCGATACCGTCCAAACGCCCAAGCGCAAGCCCGCCGTCCGCAAGATGCTGCGTCCGGGACATTAGCCGATGGCGATGAAACCCAATTACCGGCACGAAAGACAGACGCGCGAGCGCTCCAAAAAACAAAAGCAGCAGGAAAAACTGAAGCGCCGCGAGGAAGACGCCGCCAAGCGCAAGGCTCTGAGAGAGCCTGGGGCGCCCGACCCCGCGACAAGCGGCCCGGAAAGCACCCGATAGCCGGTTGCCCGCTTTCCTGCGTGCAGGCCCGTGAGCGCCGGCAAAACGAAATCAGTTGAGGACAGTTCACTGAACGAAATCGATCGGAACCGCGAGTTACGGCTCCAGGTAAGGGCGTTCGAAACCCCCTCCATACGTGCGAGTCTGATTCAAATCCTGACCTCGGTGGGCCTCTTCATCGGCGCCTGTGCGGCGATGTACTGGTCCCTTCAGGTTTCCTATTGGCTGACGCTGGCGCTGGCGATTCCCACCGGCGCGCTGCTCGTCCGCGTCTTCATCATCCAGCACGATTGCGGTCACGGCTCGTTTTTCGCCTCCCGCAGGGCGAACAATCTTCTGGGCCTGTTCTGCAGCCTGATGACGCTCACGCCTTACGTGTTTTGGCGCCGGCAGCATGCGGGCCATCATTCCAACTGGAACAATCTCGACAACCGCGCCTCGGGCCTCGACATCTATTCCGCCTGCCTGACGGTGAAGGAATATCGGGCGCTCCATTGGTGGATGCGGGTTCTCTATCGGGTGACGCGCCATCCGCTGGTGGCCCATGTCCTGATACCGCCTTTCGTGTTCCTGCTGCTCTACCGCGTGCCGTTCGACGCGCCGAAGCTTTGGAGCAACGAAAGCCGAGCGGTCTATTGGACCAATCTTGCGCTTGTCGCACTTATCGGCGGGCTTGGCCTTGCGGTCGGGTTTCACGCCGTGCTGCTGGTGCAGCTGCCGGTGGTGGTCGTGACTTCGATCATTGGGGTGTGGCTCTTCGCCGTGCAGCACCGGTTCGAGGATTCGCTCTGGGCGCGCGGGTACGAATGGCGCTTCGGCAGCGCCTCGCTTCAAGGCTCGTCCTATCTCAAGCTGCCCAAAGTGCTGCAATGGTTCACGGGCAATATCGGCTTCCACAATCTGCACCATTTCGCGCCGCGTATTCCGAATTACCGGCTGGAGGATTGTTACCGCGCGACTCTTGAGCTTCAGGAGAGATCCGTCCTGCGTTTCGGCGCCGCGATGAAATCCATCCGGTTGGCCCTGTGGGACGAAAACGACAACCGGCTGGTCGGTTTCGGAGAGCTTCGCCGCCTCCGCTGAGCGGACGCGGCCCCCTTCCCCCTCGGAACGCCCGCATATTAAGCTGCCCCCCGGGTTCACGCGTCCGAAGCGGCGCGGAATGCGAGGGAGGGATGCATGAAAGCGGCCAGGCACGGTTTTGGATTCGCGGCGGCCGCAATGGCGGGCCTGCTGCTGTTGCGGACGGATTTCTCGCCACCGGCCTACGCCGCCGCACCCGGAACGGAGAGCTTGAGCGAGGTCTACCGCGTGACGCGGATGGACGATGTTGCGTTCCAGAAGATCGCGCCGTTCAAGGTGTTCGACAATCTCTATTATGTGGGGCCCGGCTACGTGTCGGTGTGGGTGATCCCGACGTCCGAGGGTCTGGTGCTGATCGATTCGGCGCAGGAGCCCTATGTCGATTTCGTCATCGACAACATCAAGAAGACCGGCTTCGACCCGAAGACGGTGAAATACATCCTGTTGAGCCATGGTCATCTCGATCATTTCGGAGGCGCGGCCAGGATTCAGGAATTGTCGGGTGCGCGCGTGGTGGCGCTGGATGAGGACTGGAAGATGATCGCCGATGTCGGTAGCCGCCCGGGCCGCAACGGCTCAGCCCCGCCGCGGGTGCCGGCGCGCGACATGGTGGTGAAGGACGGCGATACGCTCTCCATCGGCGGGCAGAATTTCACGTTCTACAAACATCCCGGTCACACGCCGGGCACGCTGTCGATTGCGTTCACCGTTTACGATGGCGGCAAGGCGTACAAGGCGTTCTCCTGGGGCGGCGTCGGTTACCGGGGCGGTCTTGAGGCCGCACAGCAGTCGCTGGAAACCGCCGACCGCGTGGCGAAGATCGAAGGCGTGCAGGTGCCCATCCTGGTGCATAGCTGGCTCGGGCGGCCGTTCCCGGGCGGCGGGGTTTTCGAGCGGTTGCCGAAATTGGCGGCGCGCAAAACGGGGGAGCCCAATCCCTTCGTCGATCCCGAGGCGTGGAAGACCTGGGTGGCGATCCAGCACGATCTCGCCACCCTCGCGGTCGAAACGGAAAAAGCAAAGGCTGAGAAATAGTCTGACATGAAGTTTGATGAACTGCGGTCAATAGCTCACAACATCGCCGACTCGCTTGCTAGCGGCGTAGGCTTGCCCATCAGCGTTTATGGTACAAACATCTTCGGTGAAGCTGTTTCCAGCCCCGAAGGCTTCATAACGGTCGACTTCTTGACCGGAAAATCGGAAGGCGCGCTTCCTTCCTCATTCCTTAAGCGCGCAATCACAGAATATAGAGACGCGTTCGCAGCGTTATGTCGAAAGCATGGCACTTCGCCGTCCGCCTACCGCGAAATGACTGCCCGCTATTCCGAAGATATCTACGGTCGCCGGCTTGTGGTCACACTCGAAGATAATCGCGGACGTAGGTCCGTTGACGAGTACATCGGAACACCAGGAAGGCGTGTGAAAGTCCTCGACCAGCTAGGCCGTATTCGACCAAAGTAATTTGTACTCGCGTTCACGGCCGTCTTTCTATTTGAAGAATTCGATCTTCGCCTCGCGGAAGAAGACCGGGTTTGCGGGCGCCAAAGAAATCGGCCCGTTGATGCCCAGAATCGCGATCTGGAATTTGTCGCCCGGCTTCACGCCCTCGCTCAGCATCACGCGGTTGGGCATGTTGAAGCCCTGAATGGTCGCGGGGCTCGGGCGGCCCGCCGCGCGCGGCATCTGACCATTGACCCAGACTTCGGCGTAATCGTCGATGGTGATGGTGAGCACGGCCTTCGCGCCGGTGGTGTCGAAATCCCCGATTCGAGCCGGCACCGTCAGATTCGAGCGGAACCACGTCATGAACAGATGCCCACCGCCGCGGCGCTCCAACAGGCCTTTGGGCTCGATCTTGGCCCATTGGGTATCGTCGAAATTGGCCTCGCCCGCCTTCGGCGCAAGATCGTAGGCCGTTTTCCACTGGGGCCCCGCATTCGGCATGGCCGGGACTTCGACGATCTTCGCATCCATGTTGCGCCATTGGCCGTTGAAGGCGGCCATGCCTTGCGGCGTCGCGAGATCGACCACATAGGAGGGCGGCAGCGACGGTGCGAGAACGGGGAGCGGGTTGGGTGCGGCGGGCGCGGGCGCCTGCGCCAGCGTGGCGGCCGAAACCAGAAGTGCCGGCAGCACGGCCAGACTGGAAATCTTTGCCAGCCTTAGAAACTCGTTCTTTCGCATTATCCCCTCCCGTTCATGGCGTGCGCCATCCTACCCCCGCGGCGGTTGAAAAACGAGCGCGCCGCGGTCAGGTTGGGAGGCCTATGACCGAGATCGCCGCCGAGCCGACTGCCGCCCCCGCCCTGCCTGCGCAAAGCGAGCAGGCAAGCGTCAAACGGCTGATGCTGTTCTTCGCGCTCGTCTACGTCACCGAAGGCATCGGCCAGAGCGACGGACTGATCTCGCAACCGCTGAATTACTATTTGAAGCAGGTCTATCAATGGACGCCGGTTCAGATCACCGCGTTCCTGACCGTCCTCAACCTTCCCTGGTTCTTCAAGCCGCTTTACGGGATCGTCTCGGATTTCGTGCCGCTGTTCGGGTCGCGGCGGAAATCCTATCTGCTGCTGGCGAACGGTCTCGCGGCGGCGGCCTATATCGCCATGACCGCCGCAGGTGCGCCCAGCGCACTCCTGTTGTTCCTCTTGCTCGCGATTTACGGCATGGCGATTGCGAGCGCGCTATCGGGCGCGGTGCTGGTCGAGAACGGCCAGAAATTTCATACGAGCAGCGCCTTCGTGAATCAGCAATGGCTGTGGTTCGAGATCGCTTCCATCGGGGTTTCGTTCCTGGGCGGCGTGCTGGTGCAGGAGCTGACACCGGCGGGCGCGGTGCATACTGCGGCACTGATCGCCGGGATTGCGCCGGTACTGGTGGTGCTTGGCACGCTCGCGCTAATCGACGAGGAAAAGAGCGCAATCTCGATCGACGGGCTGAAACGGAGCTTTGCCGGACTGATGTCGGCGCTCCGCATGCGGCATCTGTGGGTGCTGGCGCTGTTCCTGTTCTTTTATTATTTTAGCCCGGGCATCGACACGCCGCTCTATTTCTACATGACCGACCGGATGAAATTCAGTCAGGCGTTCATCGGCGTGCTGAACTCCATCGGCGCGGGCGGCTGGATCGTGGCAGCGCTGTTCTATGGCGTCTATTTGCGAAACTTAAGCGCCAAAGTCCTTCTCAACCTCACCATTCTGGTGGGCGTGCTGGCCACCTTGACGTTCCTCGCCATGACGGGACCGGTGACGGCGGCGATTGCGCAATTCGCCTATGGCGGCGCGTCGATGATGACGGCTGTGGCGACGCTGGGCCTTGCAGCCGACCTTTGCCCCAAGCGCTCGGAAGGTTTCGTCTATGCCGCACTGCTGGCGGTGACGAACATCGCGGGAGCCGCCGCCGACAATGTCGGCTCGTTCATCTACGAGCATGTGTTCCCGAACGAACTTTATCCGCTGATCCTGGCGGCGGCCGGATTCACGGCGGTGAATTTCGCGCTGGTCCCGTTCCTGAAGCTCGGAAAGGAACACGCGGAAACCACGCCCTTGCTGCGGAAGTGACGCGCCGTCCTCCACGGCGCGGACGCCTCCCCCGCAGAACGGGGGAGGCTCCACTACAGTTTTACGCGCCGTCGGTCAGCGCGTTGTTGGCGACGCCGCTGATCTGCACGTCGTAGCCATACGCGTCCGTCATGTGCAGGCTGTAGAGCCCGCCGTCGCGAACATTCTCGACGCCCATCGCCTTCAAGTCGGCCTTGGCTTTTTCGCGGTCGAAATCGGCGACCGTATAGCCGATGTGCTCCATGATGGCGCGGCTCTTGCGGCGGGGTGCGCCGCCTTCCGCCGGTGCGTTGAGATCGCGCGAGCGAATGATGAGATGGGTCAGCGGCACGTCATTGGCCGTGACGCCGAAGGGCTTCTCGCCCCTTTTCCCGAAAGGCAGCGCGACGTCGATCTTGGACGGGGCGACCTGATCGAGATTGAAGACTTTCGAATACCAGTCCGCGCCCTTCCTGAAGTCGGGGCAATTGTAGGAAATGTGATTGCACAGCGCGACTTTGAGCGCCGGATCGGGCGCGGCCGCGGCATTGGCGGGTGCGGCCGCATAAGCGGTCGTGGCCGCAACGGTCAAGGCTTCGAGGAGCCCGCGGCGGCTGAGCTTGCCTTGGGCGAACTCGTCGAGCTTGGTGGCGAAAAAGGCTTCCATGGTCTTATCTCCCCTCGCGCCGGAACGCGTTTTCCTGCGCCGCGCTCGCGAATTGGACGTCGTAATCGAACGGATCGTAGACATGCCGGCTGCCGTCGCGTCCGGTCGGATTGTCGTAGCCGCGCGCTTTCAATGCCGCCCGGACCTTGCCTTCGTCGTAATTGGAGATCGTGTAGGCGATGTGGTCGATGACGGCCTCGGAGGGCTTCGGCGGGTTGGCGCCCGGATTGTGCACGACGAGGAAGTTGCCGCCTTTGCCGGGTTCCGGCCCGAAGGCCAGATTGGCGCGGCCCTTGCCCTTGTCGTTCGTCACCTGCATGCCGAACATCGAGGCGTAGAAATCGCGCGCTTTGGTGTAATCGGGGCACTGATAGGACAGATGATTGAGCCCCAGCATCTTGAAGCCTTTGCCGGCAGGCGCCGCATTGGCTTCCAGCCCCGAGGCGAATACCGCCGCCGCCGTGGCGAGCGTCGTGCAGAATTCGCGGCGGCCGAGCTGGCCGCTCTCGAACTCTCCGATGAGGCGATCGACGAATTTTTCCATGCAACCCTCCCTTTTCAATCGACTGGGCCGAACCGGTCCGCCGATCCGGCGCGACAATAGCCGTTTCCGTACGCTCGAAACAGGTGGCCTTGCCCCGGTTTGGCGGGCTGTTGCAACGGAGTTCCATCGGCGAAAGTTTGCTGGCGCGCGTCGAATGGTTTAGCGTTGTTTCAGCTGTCGCTGCGGGGCATGGCGCATTTCCGAACAACGGAGATAAACATGCCTTTTTCGAACATGCGGGTAATGCCGCGGGCAGCCGCAACTGCAATTGCCGCTATCTCGACACTCGGCATTTGTGAAACTGCCAATGCATCCATCATCCAATACAATTCGCGCGCAACCTTCGATGCGCTTGGTCCCTTCACTCCGGTCGATTGGGGCGTCTTCGGACCCGCAGGCACCGGCATCTCGACGCCCGACACAAGAACGGTAGGGCCCATAACGGTCCGGGTCGCCTCATCGCAGGGCGTGCTCGACCGCCGTGACGAGGGCACGGATTTCACCGGAACCTTCGCTCTCGGCGATCATCTGCTGACCGATGCCGACAGCGAGAGCGACAGCTTCATCGTCGGTTTCGATTCGCCGGTGCGGGGTTTCGGCACGCAGATCGATTCCCATTTCATCATCGGCCCGTATACCGGCAGCATCGAGGTCTTCTCGCCCACGAATGTTCTGCTCTTCACCGCCAATTTCTCAGGCAACAACACGCAAGCCGAAGACAATTCGGCGCCCTTCGTCGGAGTGGAATCAAACGCGAAGAATATCGGCTATGCCGCGTATCTGATCGATCAAACCGATCCCAATATTCCGCCCAAATCCGGCGCACTGGCAATCAATACGCTGGACGTTTCGGCGACAGTGCCGGAGCCTTCGAGCCTTGCACTGATCGCATCGGGGCTTCTGGGATTCCTGGGTCTGGGTTTGATGAAACGCAAGGCCGCGCGTGCTTAGGCGGCCCCAATTCTTGACGTGACACAAAAAGCCCCGCCGCGAGCCTCGTGGCGGGGCCAGTCAAGGAGATGCGCTGCTACAAAGGCGCAGACTTGATTTTATCAAATCCTCAATGTGGCAGCCGTTAAATTAAAGCAATGCTTAGGCCGCATCACCGCCGAACCATAATCATTCCGCCGCCACGCGATCCAAGCCCATGCAAACAGAGCCGTGGCGAACATCATCCAGCCGGGCGGTTCGGGCACACTGTCGATCGTAACAATCCCGTTGCGGTAGGTCACACCGGGAAAGCTGCTGCTGTAGAGATCGAGCAGCCCGGACGAAGGCGCAGCCGCGCTCGCGATCAATGCGCCGGTGAGAAAATCGTTGCTGGAGACGCCCGCCGCCGTCGTGAACGACCAGGTGAAATCGGCGAGAATCGTAAGCGTGCTGGTCAGCAAATCGACGTTCACCAAAGCCGTCTCGAAACTCACCTGCTCGGCGGGGTCCTGTCCCACGCGGTCGAACGGCACGTCGAAGAAATCATATTGGTATATGCTGCCGCCATAATTCCATCCGGGATTGGCGTTGTAGCGTGGAATCTGGCCATTGACCTTGCCGGTGTATCCGCCGCCATCGATGGTGCCCGCCGGACTGAAGGCATCGCTGTAGATCTGGAGGAAGCTGTAATTCGAACCCAACTCCGCGGCATCCGTGAGCTGAAAGCCGCCGAAGATCGCAGCGCCAACGCGGTTGATAGCGAGGCTCGATCCCGGCTGCGATCCTCGCCAAAGCGCGAACTCGAAGCTGGCATTTCCGATCTGCTCGCAGCGGTGGCCATGATCGCAAGGAAGTGTCGGATCGCCGTCGGGCGCCCCAACATGACGTGCGTAAACCGGTAGGGCGAGCGTGTCCACGGAGGCGCCCGCAACGCCGCCCGGAGATACATATTCGCGCGCTGTGATGGGCGAGATGGTCAATCCGCCCCCGAACGAACCCCAACTGAAGGGCGGTGCCGCTGGCAGATCGAACATGGTTGCCGAGGCCGGCGATCCCGCCAAGCCGAGAAACAACACAGCAGACCAAAAAAACAGACGGCGTTTCATGGGAAAGTTCCAAAGAGACAACACCATCAGCGGTAACGTCTTCACGTGCTTTGATGCGGATCAACGCGGGAATCCGGCGCGGCGTTCCCGTGCTTCCGGCGTAAGACTGATTGGAGGATGCTGTCGTGGAGGCGTGCCGGGGGCTACAAGGCTGTGCGCAATCGGCAGCAAACCCCGGCCGGGTCGTAATCAAGGGAAATCCGCGCCTGCAATTCCTGCGCGATGGCGCGTTCGATCAAGGCCGACCCGAAGCCCTTTTTCGAAGGACGAGCAACGGCCGGACCGCCGCGTTCCCGCCATTCGAAATCCAGCAGGGTGCGGCCCTCCTCCTCTTCCGTGCGCCAGGCGACATCGACCTGGCCGTTCGAATTGGACAAGGCGCCGTACTTCATCGCGTTGGTGTAAAGCTCGTGCAGCAGCATGCTGAAGGGCAGGATCATGCGCCGGTCGAGCATTACCTTCGAGCCGTTGAAACTGACCCGCTCGATATCGGCGAGGAAATCCAGCGTCGCACGGGCGAGCTCATCGAGCGCAATGGGATTGCCCGCACGCTGGATCAGCAGTTCGTTGGCCGCGGCGACGGCGCTGAGGCGGGAACTGAATGTGCTCAGGAATTCGTCCGTCGAGGAGGAATGCCGCGCCGCCTGATGGGCGAGCGACTGAACCATGGCCAGCATGTTCTTCAGGCGGTGCACCTGTTCGGCCAGCACAAGCTCGCTCTGCCGCTCGGCTGCGCGCCGCCTGGAAATGTCGTGCGAGACGCCAACGATGCCGAATATCCGCCCCGAAGCGTCGAACAGCGGCGAATCGGTTATGTGGGCCGGAAAGGAAACCCCGTCGCGGTTGCGAAGCATGATTTCGCCGGTCCAGCTTTGGCCGGCCATCAACCGGTTGAGAATGCCGGCGGCCTCCGCGGCGCTCTGTTCGGCGGGCGTGACGTCGAGGATGTTCCTGCCCAGCACCTCGGCCGCGTCCCAGCCATACATCTTCTCCGCGAAGCGGTTCCAATAGAGGATTTTGCCGTCCAGATCGGTGGCAATAACGGCTTCCTCGATCGAATCGAGCAGCAAGGAAGGAAAAGATAATCGATCGTCTTGCTCAGACATCACCGGGGCCTCCTTCCGCGGACCGCAAGCGGAGCGCCGGCTCAGAGCGACGCAAAGTCCAAGGTGACGTGTAGACCACGTCAAGTCCCCCAACGGAGGAGAGCTTCGCCCGCCCGGGTTCCCCTGTAAAGACTGCCGGGGGATTCTTGGCAAATAGCAATGAAACGCCGCATCGCCGATTTGAAGGATGCATGTTCAGCGGAAAAGCACTTGGGCGGCAATCGGTTGAACCGCCGCGGAAATCCGAGGCGGCGCGTTCCCGCCGCGATTTGTGCAAAAAAAGAGTCATTTTCGCTTGCGGAAAAGAATGCTCAAATTTGCAGCAATAGAACCACCCCATCGCGGCGGCGATTGGGACAAACCCTGGGGAGAGCCATGCGGAGACGTACATTCCTGAGAGCGGCGGCGGGCGCGGCCGTGGCAGGCGCGCTGGCGCCGGAGACAGCGATGGCCGACGAATTGCCGCTGGGCCCGCTTCCCGGTACGCGCTATCCCGATCCCCGCATCCAGGCGCTGGATGCCCGCTTCAAATACAAGATTGGCAACGCCGCCATCGAACGCGTCGCCACGGGCTTCCGCTGGTGCGAGGGGCCGGTCTATGTCCGCGACGGCGGGTATCTGCTGTGGAGCGACATCCCCAACAACCGCATCATGCGCTGGAGCGAAGACGACGGCCATGTCAGCGTCTATCGCTATCCGTCGAACAATTCGAACGGCAACACCCGCGACCGCGAAGGCCGCCTCGTCACCTGCGAGCACGATGCCCGCCGCGTGACCCGCACCGAGCATGACGGCTCGATCACGGTGCTGATCGACAAATTCGAAGGCAAGCCTTTGAACGCGCCCAACGACGTGGTGGTGTCGGCCGACGGCGCAGTCTGGTTCAGCGATCCCCTGTTCGGCAATGCCGGCAATTACGAAGGCCATCGCATCACGCCGGAATTGCCGACGCAGGTCTACCGGCTCGATCCGGGAACGGGCCGTGCCACGGTCGCGGCCACCGGCTTCGGCGGACCCGACGGACTTGCCTTCTCGCCCGACGAGAAGCGCCTCTACATCGCCGACACCGGCGTGCAAAGCGCGATCGGGCGCGATTCCAATATCCGCGTCTTCGACGTGAACGGAGAGAGGCTCGTCAACGACCGCGTCTTCATTCCGGCGCTGGGCGCGCAGGGGCGCACCGACGGCGTGCGCACCGACATGGACGGCAATGTCTGGATCACGATGGGTAATGGCGATCCGAAGGAATCGGGCGTGCGCTGCTATGCGCCCAATGGCGATCTGATCGGGAAGATTCAGATTCCGGAGACCTGCGCCAATCTGTGCTTCGGCGGGAAGAAGCGGAACCGGCTCTTCATTTGCGGCAGTACGTCGATCTACGCGGTGTATGTGGAAACTCAAGGCGCGCTGCTGCCGTAACGAAGCTGGAGAATTTGCAGGGAGGGGGAGTGATCGCCCACCCCTCCCCGCGGCTTTAATTGGATTGATTCACTTATCCTTCGCGGCGCGCTCTTCGGCGAGCTGCTTTTCGTAATTCTTCGTCATGGTCGCGATCTTCTGTTGGTAGGCTGCCAGATCGCCGAAGCGCGCCGGATTGTACGGATCGCCGGGCTTGTACACTTGGTGCAGATTGAACTGGCCGGCATGCGACGACACCCAGATGTCGGGCTTGTAGGTCGCCTGTTCCTTCAGCGTGCTGGCGAAATCCTCGACGATGGTCGGATAGCCGGGCGAGCCCAGCAGCTTCACACCTTGGTTGATGCCGTCGCTATTGTAGATCAGCACATTATACGTCTTGCCGCCATCCTGGACCGTGAACGTGAAGCTGGTGGCGCCCGGCGTGTGGCCGAACGCCTGATGCAGCGTCAAGTCCATATTGCCGAGCTTGATGTGATCGCCCGGCTTGGTGCGCACGTCCACTTTGATGGGCGGGTAAACATAGAACCCCCTGCCCTTCGGCTGGCGGTAGTCGATATTGCCGCCGGACTCGAGCGTCGGCACATCGCGCTCTTCCATATAGACTTTGGCGCCGCTCGCCTTCTGGAAGGCCGCGATATCGCCGACATGGTCGCGATGCCCGTGCGTCGAGGTGATGATCTTGATGTCGCTGACCTTGAAGCCGAGCTTCTCGATATTGTCCTTGATCAGCGGATAGGAGCCTTCGATGCCCGTGTTGATCAGGATGAGACCCGCGCCCGTGTCGATCAGATAGCAGCCGAGATCGTAGGTGCCGACATAATACATGTTGCCGACGATCTTGAAGCCGGGGAACGGCTTCTGCCAATCCTCATTCAAGGCCGGCGTTTTCTTGTATTGCAGCTCGGCCGCACCGACGGCAGACGTAGCGGCGAGCGCGAGTGCCGCGGCAAGTAGCAGTCTCGATGTCATGTGACGTCCTCCCTTTTGCGGTCAGCCTAAACCATTTTGCGGGGCCGCTGAACCGTCTTCAGGCAAATCGGGCACACGAAGCGCAGGCACATTTGTGGGAAAAGGATGTGGTAGTCCTTGACGAAATGGGGGGGCACGCATGAAAATCAGTCCGATCGCAGGCGCTTGCCTGGCTGTTTGTGTCATTGCCACGCCGGCTAGCGCCAATTGGTTCGACAATTTCATGGTCGGCGAGAACCACAAGAAGCTGGTCGGTTCCGCCGTGACCCCGACGCCCGACGATCTTCGCGCGACAGGTGACTCATCGCGTGGCGAGGGCAAGACCTATCATTTCGACCCGAGGACGGGGCACTGGCACGAAGTTCCCTCAGACGATGCGGGCAAAGCGCCAAGCCCACCGCCCCCGCCGCCCCAGCCCCTTCCAGCGCAGGGCATGACCGGCGGCACCCCGGCGCCCGTTCCGCGAAATTAGCCGAAATACCCCCTTATCGGCGGGGTTGTAGCCGCGCGGGCTACGGTCCCGACAATTGAACCATCAGGGCATCTGCTGTAGTGTCGCCGCCGGCTAAAGAGCCCTTTCCAGCCGATTCAAAAGAACGAACATTCGCCGACTCTTGGGAGGCTACCGATGAAGCGAATTCTCACGTCTACCTGTGCCCTGTTGGCTCTGGCGCTCAGCGCCGGCGCCGCAAACGCGCAGCTCAAGGCTACGATCACCGGCGTGCCGGAAATTCCGATCACATCCGCGCCCAATTTCCTCAAGGTCCCCGCCGGCGAGACGCTGGGCGAATCGGTTGCGGTCGCGACCAATTCCAAGGGCCATGTCTTCGTCTATCACCGGAGTTCGCCCACCTCGAAGCTCTATGAGTTCGACCAGAACGGCAATTTCCTCAAGGAAATCGGCAAGGGCTATTACGGGTTCGAGTTCTCTCACTCGGTCCGCATCGACCCGCAGGACAATATCTGGACGGTCGATGAGGGCACCAACATGATCACCAAGTTCAGCCCGGAAGGGAAAGTGATGATGGTGATCGGCCGCAGGCCGCCGGCCGTGAACGGCGCCGTCGCCACCCGCACCGGCCCGAATTTGCCCGATCAGAAATACGCCTTCTGCCGTCCCACCGATGTGGGTTGGGACCCGCAAGGCAACATTTTCATCTCCGACGGCTACTGCAACAACCGCGTCGTGAAATACAGCCCCGACGGCCGCTACATCACCAAGGCCGGCAGCGAGAAGCCGGGCAAGGCATTGGGCGAGTTCAACCTGCCCCACGGCATGCAAGTGGACGGCAAGGGCAATGTCTGGGTCGCCGACCGCTCGAACTTCCGCTACCAGGTGCTCGACAACAATCTGAAGCCGGTGCGCGAAATCACCAATCTCGGCGTCGGCTGGACCATCTGCATCTCGCCGGGCCCGCACCAATATGTGTTCCATTCCAATTCGAACCCGAACGGGAACGTGCCGGGCTCGTGGGACATCACCGGCGAAATCTACAAGACCGAATTGGACGGCACCGTGATCGGCAAGTTCGGCCGTCCCGGCAAGCTCGCCCCCAATTTCCAGGTCGTGCACATGATGGATTGCCGCGATCCCAACAACATCATCGTCGGCGAGATCGAATCCTGGCGCGTGCAGAAGCTCACCTTGAAGCAACAGACGGCGAAAGCCGCGAGCGCCCAATAAGAGCGGAATGGCACACAGGAGGATATGATTATGAAACGCTTTGTACCCTTGATGCTCGCGGGCATCGCGCTTGCGGCCGTTCCGGCGATTGCCCAGGTGAACGCACCGGAAATCGCCTATGACGCGGATGCGAATTTCCTCAAGACGCCCGACAATGTGTATCTGGGCGAAGTCGGCGGTGTGGCCCAGAATTCGCGGGGCGACATCTACGTCTATACCCGCACGGGCCATCCCTTCGTGACGCTGGGCGGCTCCCGCCAGTTCATGCATGGCGGCTCGCAATTGTTCCAGTTCGACCGCAACGGACGCTTTGTCCGCGAGGTCGGAAAGGACGTCTACGGGTTTGTGTTCGCCAATCAGGTGCGCGTCGATCCGCAGGACAATGTCTGGGTCGTCGATCAGGCGACCAACATGGTCATGAAGTTCGACCCGCAAGGCCGCCAGGTGATGTTGCTCGGCCGCAAAGCCGAATCCATCAACATCCCGACGCGTGCGGGCGGTGAAGGTGGCGAAGGCGGCGGCGGTGCGGCGGGTGCTCCCGGCGCGGGCCGTAATCAGGACGTCTTCAGCCGTCCGACCGATGTGGCCTGGGATGCCCAGGGCAACATCTTCGTCGCCGACGGACAGGGCAATTCGCGCGTCGCCAAGTTCGACAAGGACGGCAAGTTCATCAAGAGCTGGGGCCATAAGGGAACCGGCCCGAGCGAATTCAACAATGTCCGCAGCGTCGCGGTGGACGCCCAAGGCGATGTCTATGTCGCCGACGGCAACAACCATCGCATCCAGGTGTTCGACAACAACGGCACGTTCAAGAGGGAAATCGGCAATCTCGGAAATCCGCAGGCGATCTGCATCACGCCCGGCGCGAACCAGTTCCTCTATGTGTCGAATTCCAACCCGCCGGGCGACATCGATATGGCCGGCGAGATCTACAAGATGCGGCTCGACGGCACGATGGTCGGCAAGTTCGGCAAAGCCGGACGCCTGCAAAAGGAGTTCGGCACCGTGAATGCCATCGACTGCCGCACCGACAACAATCTGCTGGTGGGCGAGATCATCAATCTCCGCGTCCAGAAGGTCACGCTGCACCCGCAGGGTTGACGGCGTCACATCTCGGTTTGCAAAAGGCCCGGGCGTTCCCCGGGCCTTCTTGCTTTGACTGAACGATTGCTTTCGCGAGGTCCGCCATGGAGAAGCACAGCGTGGTCTCCCGCGCCGAATGGGAAGAAGCGCGCAAGCGCCTGCTGACCGAGGAAAAGGATTTTACGCGCGCACGAGACCGGCTGAGCCAGCACCGGCGCGAGCTTCCCTGGGAGCCGGTCGAGAAGAGTTACGTCTTCCAAGGACCGAACGGGACGGAGACCCTAAGCGATCTGTTCGACGGCCGCAGCCAATTGATCGTCTATCACTTCATGTTCGGCGCCGATTGGCCGGCCGGCTGCCCGCATTGCTCGCATTGGGCGGACAGTTTCGACCGCGCCATCGTGCATCTGAACCATCGCGACGTGACGGTGGCGGCCGTGTCTCGCGCCGCCTTCGCCAAGCTCGACGCCTACAAGAAGCGCATGGGCTGGAGCTTCAAATGGGTTTCATCGGGCGGCAGCGATTTCAACCGCGATTTCGGCGTCGCGTTCACGCCCGAGGAAGTCGCCGCCAAAAAAGCCGATTATAATTTTACAATCCAGGATCCACGCAGCACGGAGCGCGAAGGGATCAGCGTCTTCTGCAAAGACGACAGCGGCCTATACCGCACCTATTCCTGCTATGCGCGCGGGATCGACATGATGAATGTCGATTACCAATATCTCGATCTGGTGCCGAAGGGGCGCGACGAAGGTGGCCGCGGCCCTTTCTGGGTCCGCCGCCACGACGAATATCAGGATTGATTCGGCGAGTCGCTCGCGCCATTTGCGCTTTGTATGAAGGCAATATCGGGATGTCATCCCGGCCGGCCCCGCACCTGATGCGGGGGGAGAGCTGCTGTCACGGTGGGTCCCGGATTGCCGCTGACGCGGCCTCCGGGATGGCAATCCCCGACCTGAACGCAATCTGCTAATACAGCCCGCCGGTGCCGGTGCCGATGGTCGTCGGCGGAGGCGGCGGCCCGCCGGAAGCCGTCGCGGGCGTGGCCCCAGGCTGCCCATCGACGGCAGAAACCGAGGCCGGCGTCGCCGAGGTAACCGCGACGCCCGGATCGTCGATCACGGACACCGCGTAGCTCGAGCCGGGTTCGGTGCCGGGTTTGAAAGCCTCCAATATCGATCCCGGCGTGCCTTCCGGGACTTCGGCGCCGGTGACCGGATTGATCGGAACCTGGACGATGCCTTGCGGCGTCCGGAACGGCGTCGGAGGCACGTCGGCAAGCGCCTCCTTCATGAAATCGCGAAAGATCGGAGCGGCCGCGAGCGCGCCCTGCTCGCCATTGCCGAGCGTCTGGAAATTGTCCTTGCCGATGAAGACGCCGAGCGCCAGATCGGGCGAGAAGCCGACGAACCACGCATCGCGAAAATCGCTCGACGTGCCGGTCTTGCCGGCAAGCGGACGGTTCAGCACTTTGATCGCCTGGCCGGTGCCGCGCTGGATCACGCCCTCCAGGATCGAGACGATCTGGTAGGCCGTGCGCGGGTCCAGCACCTGCGGCCGGTTCTCGTCGAGCAGCGGCTCGGCTTGGCCCTTCCAATCGGCTTGATTGCAATCGACGCAGTTGCGCTTGTCGAACCGGAACACGGTCTTGCCGTGGCGGTCCTGGACGCGGTCGATCAGGGTCGCTTCGAGCTTGCGCCCGCCGTTCACGAATTCGGAATAGGCGGTGGTGAGCTTGACCAGCGACGTCACTTCGGCGCCGAGCGAATTGGCGAGATAGAG
Source organism: uncultured Bordetella sp. (assembly GCA_964494505.1). Classification (GTDB taxonomy): domain Bacteria; phylum Pseudomonadota; class Alphaproteobacteria; order Micropepsales; family Micropepsaceae; genus CAIYRG01. The sequence continues at coordinate 4,531 of CAZBRO010000036.1, read as the reverse complement.
CGGCAGCTTGTTGTAGACGCCCATGCGCTCGGCCGTGCCTGCGATGGCTTCCATCCCGATGGTGTGGGCAAGGCGCGCCGTCATCAGGTTGCGAGACTGCTCCACGCCGCGCCGGAGCGTGGTCGGTCCGAGATATTCGCCGGCCTCATAGTTCTCCGGGGTCCATAGCGGCAGGCCCGGCCCCTGGGGCGCCGCAAAGGGCGCGTCGAGCACTTTGGTCACCGGCGTATAACCGAGGTCCAGGGCCGTCGCATAAACGAACGGCTTGAAGGTCGAGCCCGGCTGGCGCATCGCCTGCATGGCGCGGTCGAACTGAGAAGAGCCGTAGGAGAAGCCGCCCGACAGGGCCAGCACATGGCCGGTGAAAGGGTCCATCGCCACGATGGCGCCGTTCACGTTGGGCACTTCGCGCAGCGTGTAGGTGTCGGGCGCGATGCCTTCACCCGACATCGCTTCGACATAGACGATATCGCCGGCCTTGAGCCGTCCGCGCGTCCAGGGAAGCTCGGCCCCCGGAATCTGGCCTTTGCCGCCATCCTGCAGCACGATCTCCGCGTTCTCCTTGAGCTCCTTCACGATCGCAACGCGCCAGCTCCCCACACCGGACTTGTTGGGGACCGCCTTGAGCGCGGCCATCCAATCGCCCTTGACGTCGACATGCTTCAACGGCGCGCGGAAGCCGTGACGGCGGTCGTAAGCAAGAAGCCCCGCGCGCAGCGAACGCACCGCGATGTCCTGGAGCCTCGGATCGAGGGTCGAGCGGACCTGGAGCCCGCCATCGTAGAGCGTCTTCTCGCCGTATTTTTCGTCCAGCGAACGGCGCACTTCCTCGACGAAATAATCGACGTCCGTGACGATGGCGCCGAAGGGCCGCGTGAAGGTGACGAGATCCTCGGCTTCGGCCGCCTTCATCTGCTCGCGCGTGATGTAGTCGTTCTCGTACATCTGCTCGAGCACGTAATTGCGCCGCGCGAGGGCCGCGTCCTTATGGCGGACGGCACTGTAATTTGCCGGACCCTTGGGCAGGCCCGCGAGGAATGCCGCCTGCGAGAGCGACAGCTCATCCAAGGATTTGTCGAAATAAACCGACGCCGCGGCCGCGATGCCGTAGGAATTCTCGCCAAGGAAAATTTCGTTCAGATACAATTCGAGGATCTGGTCCTTGGAGAACGCATTGTCGATGCGCATCGCCAGCACCATCTCGCGAATCTTGCGCGAGAATTTGACTTCGCTCGAGAGCAGGAAATTGCGCGCAACCTGTTGGGTGATGGTGGAAGCGCCTTGCGGGCGCTTGTCGCGCTCGCGCAGATCGTTCAGCCCCGCGCGCATGATGCCGAAAATATCGACGCCCGGATGGCTGTAGAAATTCTTGTCCTCGGCTGAGAGGAAGGCGTCCTTCACCAGGGCGGGAATCTGGCCGATGGGGATGAACAGCCGCCGCTCGCGCGCATATTCGCCGATCAGCGTGCCGTTGCCGGCATAGACGCGGGTCGTGACGGGCGGTTCGTAATGGGCGAGTGCGCCGTAGCTCGGAAGATCGCGCGTGACCCAATAGACATAGGTCGCGGCCAGCAAAAACCCGATCAGGACGACTCCGGCGAGTCCGCCAAGGATGACGTTGCGCACCGTCTTGACGGCTTTTACCGCACCGCCCGTCGGTTTGCCGGCCTTTGCAGCGCCGATCTTCTCGTTCTTCTTTTTCATTGCTGTCTTTCGACCTCAGCCCCGGCCTTGCCGGCCTTTCCTAACACTGTGAATGTGACGGGACAAAGGCGCGTTCACGGGATCGCCGCCTGCCGCGGCAACGGCCCCGATTCTCCGCCAAAATTGGCGTCGATGGAAGCGGCGAGCGCCCGGGCGATTTTTTCCCGCCAAGCTTCTGTCGCCATTTCGTTTTCGTCCTGCGTATTGGTCAGATAGCCGAGCTCGACCAGGACGGCCGGCATGTCGCGCGATTTTAGAACGGCAAAGCCCGCCGAACGATGCGGCGAAGAGTGCTGCACGGCCGTCACCGAGGGCAGCGTTCCCACCAGACTTTCGGCGAACCGCGCCGAACGGTTGATCGTCCCGCGCTGGGCCAGATCGATCAGGATGGAAGCGACCGGATTGTTGTCACCCGCCAAGTCCACGCCGGCGATTGCGTCGGACATGTTCTCCTTCTCGGCGAGCTTGGCAGCTTCGCGGTCGGAAGCAGCTTCGGACAACGTGTACACCGAGGCACCCCGGATTTCGCGGTGATCGTTCGAATCGGCGTGCAGCGAAACGAAGAGATCCCCATGGGCCGCGCGGGCAATGTTCACGCGCTCCCGCAACGGAATGAAAACGTCACTGTCGCGTGTCAGTTGCACGCGGTAACGCCCTGTTGCTTCGAGCGATTTGCGCAAGGCCCGGGCTACCGCGAGGACCAGGTCCTTCTCTTTCACGCCGCTCTCGCCATGGGTGCCGGGATCGATGCCGCCATGGCCGGGATCGATGACGATGACGCGCTTGCCGCCGAAAGCGGGCCGCGTTACGGCCGGCGGGGAAAACGAAGCGGCCTGCAAATCCTTGGGCCAGCCGGCGCTCGAAGCGAATTCCGCCGCGGTCGCCGGATCAAGGTCGAGCACGAATTTGAAGCCCGACCCGGCTTCGGGTTGTTTCATCTCGGACGGCATGGGCTTTACGGGCCGGTTCAAATCGATCACCAGGCGCGAATTGCCCTTCCGGAATTGGCCGTAGCGGTAGCTCTTGACGGCACCCTTGCCGGAGGGCCGCAAATCGCCGGGCATCCGCCACAGCACCTCTGGCATGTCGATCACGACCCGGTCCGGCGCGGTCAGGGTAAAGACCCGCATGTCCAGCGGATCGCTGAGTTCGAGAGTCAGCCGGGAATGGCCTCCCGCCTCCGTCAAGCCAAACCCGATCACCAGAGGCAGATCGGCCAGCGAATCGGCAGAAGCCTGCGCGCGCAACAAGGCCCCCAGAGGATCGGACGGCGTGGCTGCCGCTTGCGGCCGCGGCGGCGAATGGGCTTGCGCGCCCGATGCGGCCGACGGAGCCCAAAGCGCCAAAGCCAGCGCCAGACCCGCAATGGGGCCCTTGGGCGTCAACTTCAGGAGCGCTCCATTCATCTTGATTAAGCCACTGTTTCCAGCGAATCCCGCATTCTAACCAATCTCTCCCGCGAAGCATTTATACTTCGTTAGCCATTCGGGCCTAAAGCCAATTTGCGTGAGCCCCGGCTAACGCAGGAATTGACCCAAGGGCGGTGCTCGCGGTCCGCGCGCATGAAGGCCCTTGCGGGGGGATGAAAGCGCCAATAGAACAGAAATCGTTCACCTTAGCGGACGCGGGCGATTCGCCGCCCGCTCCCAAAGAGGGAACAGGAATTGAGCGCGGGTCCAGGTCCTTAGGGAAGGGCCGGATTCGCCCCGACTGATTGAATGCCCCGTCTTTGCGGTGACCGTTTCGTGTCGGCGCGGATGGCGGGGCCAAAGGATACCGCCGTCCTTGGCGAATGGTTCTCGAGCGCCACGCCAAAGACGGTCTTGAAGAGATGGCAGAGCTGAGTTTCTTACGCACCGAACAGATCCCCCCTGCAGGGGCCTCTTCCGCGCGGCCATCTCCGAACTTCGATCTACCGACAAACTCAACCCAGAATCGGCGCCGTTCGCCCCAACGTGAAAGGCGCCGCGCCGCAGCTGCGCGCCTCTCCATGTTGCCGCGTGCCCGCGCCCACGGAGTATTCCATGCCCAAACGCATGCTCATCGACGCGAGCCACCCGGAGGAAACCCGGGTCGTCGTTCTAGACGTTAATCGCGTCGAGGAATTCGATTTCGAAGCGGCGACCAAGCGGCCGCTGAAAGGCAACATCTATCTCGCCAAAGTCACGCGCGTGGAGCCTTCGCTCCAGGCGGCGTTCGTGGAATATGGCGGTAACCGTCAGGGATTTCTGGCTTTTTCTGAAATTCACCCGGATTATTATCAGATTCCGGTGGCCGACCGCCTCGCCATCCTCCAAGCCCAAACCCAGCGCATGATGGCCGAAGAGGACTTCGACTCGGTCGACACCGCGACGGCGCCCGCACAGGTGCCGATGCTCGGGAGCGAACACGCCGAAGAGCACGCCGAGGCGGGGCATGGCCGCTCGGAGTCCGAACTTTCCGACGAGGATGAAGGCGAGGACGAGGACGAGGAAGAAACAGACGAAGCCCACCCCGCACAGGAGGAAGGTATAGCCGCTCCGCCGGGAGCCCCATCTTCGGAAACCCGGACGCCCGCGCCCGAACCGGCCCCGCTCGAGGATGGAGCCTTTGCGGCGCTGGACTCCGGCGGGACGGAGCTGCTGGCGGGCGATCAATCCGCTCCCCGCGAACCATCTTTCGTTCAGGCCGAAGCCACCGGCGTGCCCACGCCCCATGAGCGCCGGGGCCCTCGCAACCACGACCGCCCGCGCCCGCCGCGCCGCCGCCAGTACAAGATCCAGGAAGTCATCAAGCGCCGGCAGATCATGCTGGTCCAGGTCGTCAAGGAAGAGCGCGGCAACAAGGG
>CAZBRO010000035.1:4749-50426 GCA_964494505.1 uncultured Bordetella sp. | reverse complement strand
ATGTTGTTCTTGGCTTCAACTCGTTACTGGCTCAAATTTGTCCACGCGGCCTAGTCTAACGGCCGCAAAGCCGCTCAACTGAATGTCTGCTTGTGGCGAGAAGCGGCCGTTCGTGGCAAGCAGGCCGGATAGCAGGAAATGACCCAAATCAGACCGCTCAGAAATCCGGCTTGGCGGCTTGCGGGATCGGCACGAGGCCCTGGTTGAAAAAGTCGTCATTGTTGTTCTCGGCGCAGAGCATCTCGTGCAGGGGCACTTCGTCCGGCCGCCGGTCAATCCGGTAATGCGTCACCGCGTCCCACGGCATCGTGAAGGCGCCGGGATCCTCGACGTGAGCCCTCACTTCCAATTCTTGGCCGTCTTTGACGAGCGTGAAGCGCTCGACCACGTGGAGCTTGTCGGTATGCGGCGTGCGGAAATTGTCGATATAGGTCCTGTCGTTCAAACCGATGGTATCGACCACCAGCGTGTCGCCGTTTTCGTAATGGCCGACGGATTCGCCGTACCAGGACGGCTTCGGATTGGCGCTGTGGGGGACGTTCAGGAGAACATGGCGCGTCTGGAAATCCTGCCCCCAAACCATCACCATTTCTTTCGGCGATTGAATGAAGAAGATCGGGTGGACCGGATAGAGCAGAAAGCCGGGCACTCCATGAGGCCAGCACCGCGCCCGCGCGGTGAAAGCAACTTTCCCGGCAAGCACCTCTTCGTTGGACTTCCTCATGCGCTCCACGACCCAAGGCTGCAGGATGGGATTGGTGAGGTCCCCAACTTTGAAAAGCCGCGGATTCCCTGTCGTCCGTGTGCCCGCTCCCACGTCATGGCTCGTGTCCGCGACGACGGGACCCGGGCCGGAGTCCGGGGACGTAAATTCATCGCCGGAACCGGCCTTGAGCCAACCCATGGCGCCCGATAGGGCAAAATTGGGTATGGCAGCGGTTTGCGCGAAAGCGCCTTCACTTTGCGCTAAGCCAAAAGCCGCAGCCGCGCACAACAGGCCCGCCAGCATTCGTGCTGCCGTGCGCTTTCTTACGCTGCTCATTGGCGGAAATGCGGACATGAACGGTCTCCTCATATTCGGCTTTTAGCTGAGGCACCACGGTTGGCACAAGGACGTGCTGCCGTTCTTCCGGGAAGGTGATCCGGGCTTCCGGTGGTGCAGTCGCGGATTGTGAGTCGGTTGGGACGGAGCGGAGTAGAAACAAATCGCTTTAGTAGACATACACCGCTCTCGCTTGTGGCCCGTCTTTGGCGGAGCTAGGCTTTCGCGACCAAGGCGCATATCCGAACGCCAATCGGACCACGAGAAAACGGGAGAAGAGGATGTCCAGGGTCGCTTCAACGTCGCGGCTTGTCGCGGGCGTGTCGGTCCTCTTCGCCGCGGCAGCCTTTGCGGGCGGCGCCGCAGCACAAAGCACATCCATACCGGACTTCTCCTCGAACCAGACGGCCTGGCGGGGCAGGCCCGGCACCGACTTCATGCCGGTCCCCGGCTCGCCCAGTCCCATGGTCGACGATCCGGCCCATCCCCATGTGGCCAACAACACCGGAAAGCAGCCGGCCTATCGCATCGCCGATCTGACCAACCCCAACGTGATGCAATGGGCCAAGGACATCATGAAAAAGGACAATGACGAGGTGCTGGCCGGCAAGATCGCCTATACGCCCGGCCAATCCTGCAAGCCCTCGGGCGTTCCCGACTACAATCGGGCGGGCGGCCCGTTCTACTTCATTCAGACGGACAAGGAAGTTCTTCAGATCGCGACTGAGGAGCGGTCCGCGCGGCACATCTATTTGAACGTGCCCCAGTCGGCCAATCCGAAACCCTCCTGGTACGGAGAATCCGTCGGGCATTATGAGGGCGATACGCTGGTCATTGACACGATCGGCCAAAACACCAAGACCTTCGTCGATACCTACCGCACGCCGCACACCGAGAAACTGCACGTGGTGGAGCGTATTCGGATGATCGACGGCGGCAAGCAGCTCGAAATCCACATGACGATCGAGGATCCGGGCACGTTCTACAAACCCTTCCAGGTGATCCGCCGCCTCAATCGGGCGCAGGACACGCTTGACGAAGAAATCTGTCAGGAGGGCAATTTCATGCTCTTCGACTACGGCATCCCGGTCGCCAAAACTCCGGACTTCTGAGCAAACGGGGGCCTCGGATGCGCGATCACGAGCTGGTCACCGCCCACGGTCCGCTGCGGGTTTTCACCCTGCTTCACAGCGCCGTGGCGGTGCTGCCGGTGGTCGCGTGCTCGGGCACCCAGCCCTTTGCAGATGGAGTTCTTCACGTTACAAGATTTGCCGCATATGGGCAGATTCCCCGGTGACTGTCAGCGACGCGAATCTGCATATCTAAAGCCACGCGTGATTGGCGTCCGGCAAAGGAGAAAGCAGCGATGGTCAGAAGTTATGGCATGCCCGGTCTGGCCCTCGTGATCGCGACGGCCGTTGCTGCTCCGCCCGCGTCTGCACATCACTCCTACGCCATGTTCGACGTGAACAAGGACATCTCCATCGAAGGCACCGTGAAGCAATTCATGTGGACGAATCCGCACAGCTGGATCCGGGTGATGGTGACGGACTCAAAAGGCCAGCCGCAGGAGTGGGCGGTCGAAATGGGTTCGCTGACCATTTTGGTTTCGCTCGGTTGGAATCCCAAGACGCTGCAGCCGGGGGATAAAGTGCGCATGACCGTGCACCCGATGAAGAGCGGCCTCCCGGGAGGCGATTTTGTCACCCTCGATGGCGGCGGCCACAACATGGTCAAGAACGACGGCGGAGCGCAGTCGCGGCTGAAGGCGCGCGCCGAACATCGCGCGGCGGAGGGTTCCTGAAATCCGCGTTTTCTGCTGTTGCCAAGACTTCGCGGCTTTCCGGATCAGAGCGTCAATGAAATATCTAGGCATTGAAACCTTGTTGCTTGGGCTTGCCGTGACGGCCCTCGGCCTATGGCCGGCCGCAGAATCAAATCCTGCGCAAGCCGCGCCGGCGCCGCCCGACATCAGCGGTGTCTATTGGACAACAACCTACAGTCCGCGCATCGAACCGATGACGGGCGGCATTCCTCCCTATAAGCCCGATGCCATGGCGGCATATAAAAAGAACATGGCCGATCTCAACGCCGGAAAACTCGAGGATGGGGCGCGCGAGTACTGCCTTCCCGACGGAGTGCCGCGGGCATTGGAAAGCCCCTATCCGTTCGAGATTGTTCAGACGCCTAATCGCGGCGAAATCTATCTCCTCTACGAGATCAATCACATGATCAGGCGCATCGACATGCAGAAGCCGATGCCGCCCGACAGCGAGTTGCAGGTGCTACCGTTTTATGCCGGGCATTCGGTGGGGCATTGGGACGGGGACACATTGGTCATCGACACGGCCGGATTCAACGACACGACATTTCTCGACAATTCAGGCGCCCCGCATAGCGATCAACTGCGCACCACCGAGCGCATCCGAAAGCTGGACAGTGGCAAGAGTCTGGAGGACGTGATCACCATCCACGATCCGGCCGTGTTCACCAAGGACTGGACGGTGCGCTTCGTTTATCAGGCTCGTCCCGACATCCGCATCATGGATTACAATTGCGGTGAAAAGCACCGTGATCTGACACAGGTGAAGGGCGTGAGGCCGCAATAGCGTAAAAACCTGCATGACCGCCACGGCACTGCATGCGGCCCGGCTGCATTCCAAAGGGGAAAATCGCCGATGAAAACGATTGGATGCCTCGTGCGGCGCAGCGCCGGTTCGGTGGGGGCATTAGTGCTTGCCTGCGCGCCGGTGTTTGTGCAAGCCGCCGAGACGAGCAAGAGCGCCATACCGGATTTCAGCTCTGCCCGGGTGATGTGGGTTCTTTCGGGCGGGCCGAACTACCAGCGGGTTCCCGGCGACACCGGGCCGGCGCCCATTGCCGGCACCGACAAATACCGGCCGAAGATCGTGGACCCGGTCGCGGTAACCGACAATCCGCTGCTGCTGCCCTGGGCCAAGAAGGTCATGGATGACGCCAATCGGAAAGTCATCGGCGGAGAGATTGGGTTCAATGCGCCGTCGCGTTGCTTTCCCGGCGGTGTGCCGGGAATTCTACTGTTTCCCGGTGAACCGATGGAAATTCTACAGACTCCGAAGGAAGTGTTGTTGCTGTGGAAGCGCGATGCGCAGGTCAGGCGGATTTATCTCGACGTGCCGCACAGCAAGAATCCGGGATATTCATGGTACGGAGAATCGGTTGGCCATTACGAGAATGGCGATACGCTTGTCGTCGACACAATCGGCCTCGATGACAAAGGGCCTCTCGACCGGTTCCGTACACCGCACACAAAACAGTTGCACGTGATCGAGCGGTTCAAACTGACCCGCGGCGGAAAGGGATTCGATGTCCTCGTCCATATAGAGGATCCGGGTACGTTCACGGCGCCCTGGAACGGATTGGTTCAATTCGAACGAGGCTACGAAAACCGCAACGATCACTGGGAAGAGGATATCTGCGCCGAAGCCGGTGACGGACTTATACCCGTGCCGGGTGCCGTGCCCGTACCTCACGCCACCAAACGCGACTTCTAAACGGCAGATCGACTTCGGCCGCGCGCGACCAGCCTCCGCCAAGGGGTTACTGACAAAAGCTCAAGGCTGCCGGTTCAGGAATCGGCGACGGGGCAATCGGTTGCATTCCGAGGAGGACTTACTTCCCGCTCTCATACGCAATCGAAAGCACTTCAAGCGTCTGCGGTCCCGACGGCGTGTGGAATTCGATGACATCGCCGGAATGCGCTTTCATCAAAGCGCGCGCAATAGGCGACAACCAGCTGATCTTGCCGTTTGCGAGATCGGCCTCGTCGATGCCGACAATGGTCACCCTTTGTTGCATATTGTCCTGGCGTGCGTATTCGACGGTGGCGCCGAAGAACACCTGATCCTGGTTTTTCTGCTGTGCCGGGTCGACCACGTCGGCGCTTTCGATACGTTTGGCGAGGTAGCGCGCCCGCGAATCGATTTCACGCAAGCGTCTCTTGCCGTAAATGTAATCGCCATTCTCGGAGCGGTCGCCATTGCCGGCCGCCCAGGACACGATCTCGACCACTTTGGGCCGCTCCTCATAAAGCAGTTTGCGGAATTCCTCTTGCAGCGCCGCCATCCCTCCCGGCGTCACATAATTTTTCACATGAGCGGGCAAGGCATCGGCTTCTTCGGCCTCGTCGTCCGCATTCTCGCTTTCTTTGGTGAAGGCTTTGCTCATGGGAAAACCCATATGTGGGACGGCCGCCGCTACGATGCTCAAGAGTGCGCGCTTTCCCTTGAGCCGCAATAGGCCAAATCTGCGCTCAGCGCGCATTCGCCGGCGACGCTTCACTTACGGGAGGCGCTACGGGAGCCGCGGCGCCTTAATCGCCCATGAAATCGTCAGGTCGGTGCCGCTCAAGCCTAAGCATCAGGGGAGGTCCATGCCTTTGCGCTTGAGCACATCCAAAGCGGGTGCAGACCGCAGGAACGTCACGAGAGCACGGGCGGTGGCCGCGTCTTTCGCCTTGGCCCCGATGCCGGCGGAATAGGGTATCTGCTTCTGCAGCGAAGGGGGCAATTCACCAATCACATCGACGCCCGCAACGGGCCGCAATTCGGCGACTTGCTGAATCCCGATCTCGGCTTCACCTGACGCAATGGCGGCCCCGACCGGGCGGCCCTGCACGACGACGGCCTTGGGCTTGATCGCATCCGAAATGCCAAGTCTCTGCATCACGGTCAGAAAATGCTGGCCGCTGGAACCCTGGCTGTAGCCGACAGTCTTCGCCGCCAATAACGCCGCTTTGAGCTTGTCGGGCGTGCTGATATCCGGCCTCGGCGCGCCGGCCTTCACCCCGACGGCCACCTTCGAGATCATCAGCAACGTCTTGCCGTCAGCGCTCACAGCGCCGCTCTTTGCCAAGTCGTCCACGACCTCGGTGTTCGTGATGACGAGATCGGCAGTGCCCTGCTTGAGGTCTGCGGCAATCTCCGACGGACTCTTCGAACTGATCTTGACTTTGTTCCCCGTCGCCCTTTCGAACATGGGCATCAGCGTGCCCAAGACATCGGGCAACGGGCCGCCACCGGCAACAACGGTGATTTCAGCGGCACGGGCGGGCGCGCCGGCAACGAGTGCACTCAAGCAACCCGCCAATGTGACGGCGATGATTCTCGACCAAGCTTTCATGACGACCTCCCAAACCGCCTCGCATTGCCAAGGATACTCGATTGACGGAGGTTCGTCAGGAGGTACGAGGGGCCGTTTCGCACCGGCCCTGTTGCCCACCAGGAATAGACATCGGGCCCACTTGCGAGCGCCCATAGGGGTGTAGCGTGCCTCGCAGGCTACAGAACCGGGAGGGAACGTCATGAGCCGACATTGCGGACTCACTCCGACGGCCATTGCTCTCCTGTGCTCGAGCGTTGCCCTTCCATCGAGCGGTTTGCTCGCCCCACCACAAACGCTGCAAGTCTCAATGGCAGGTCACCGTCTCTAGAACAGGCGGAGGGTGCAAGCCACAGCGGGGGTCCTTGCGTGCCAAGCCCGCCCTACCGCCGTCTCGGCCGACGCGATGGCATGCGACTGCCCGCCATCATTGCCGCGACCACGAGAAGAACCGCGACGACATGCACAGCGAGATCGACAATGGTCACGTCGAAAGGGTGATAAAATTGCAAGGTGGCTGCCGCGAGCGCTGCCACACCAAGGCCGCCTACTGCCATCACGCGTAATGGATCGAGCGGCAAAGCGCGGCGAAGTGCAAGATAGAGCGCAATCGCCACCGGGATGCTCATCGTGATGATGAAAACGAAGCAGTCCGACGAACGCCCCAATCGCCAGCCCTGCGGACCATAAACTATCCAATTTCGATAACAGCCATAGCCGCTGCTCGCGAGCCACAGCAGAAGCGACGGCAAGGGGAGGAATATCCAGAACCGGCTGCGGTCGGGGAGGCTGAGGTAGAAAGCCGCGATTACCGCGGTCAGACCGGTCACGAACGTAGCGGCCATCTCGACGGCAAAGGGAGCGCTCTCAAGGCGCGGGATCATCGCGGGCCAGGCGCCGGTGACCAACGTCACGGCGCCGACCACCGCCACGAATGCAGCGAGCCACACAGTCGCGCGCGCCAAGGGCGGCCGCAAGCGCCGGACGGGTTTCGCATCCGCGGCAAGCGATTCGATCAAATCCTGCGTGGCGGTCACGCGTCCTCACTCCTTCGATCCAGTATCTTGCGCAAATTCTTCATCGCCCGGTGCGTCGATACCTTCAGCGCCGTGATGGACATTCCCGTCGCGGCCGAGGCCTCCTTCAACGACTTTTCCTCCATCTTCAGCAGCCTGATCGCTTCGCGTTGGCCCTCGGGCAAGCTCTCCATGGCCTCGCGGAGAAGCCGCCGGTCGGACTGCGCCTGATAAGTGTTCGTTTCGTCGGCTGAAAAGGTTTCATGCTCGGCCAACAATTCCGTTTCGCGGAGCCGGGTCCGGCTGTACACCCTGATGCGATCGATGATCCGCCGCCGCCCGATCGCGACCAGCCACGGTTTGAAGGGCCGCTCGGGATCGTAGGTGTGGCGGATGGAATGAACCGTCAGCAGTATATCCTGAACGGTATCTTCGACGTCGCGCCTGTCGCGGTGCTGCCGCGCGGCAAGGCCCCGCAAATAGGGCGTAATCTCGGTGAGGAGGCGCCGGTATGCCGCGTGGTCGCCATCCTGAGCAAGGCGCATCAGCCGCGCCCAAGCGTGGTCTTGCTCCTCTGCACGGGCTTCACCCGGTTCGGCGATCACGCTCACGGTTTCAGCCAAACCTGCGATCGGGAATGATCGGTTCATCGCCGTCATTCTGCGCAGTGACCTTACACGACGCAAGACGAAGCCTGCGACGCCGATCGAACATTTATTTGCATCGGCCTGTCACCGCGGCTGCCGGAAGCCCGAACATTTGCCGTGAGTATCGCGAGCGATCCGGACGACGCAATGCCGGCGATCTTCGCGAGAATTCGTTTTGCCGCGTGCATCGCTGCTCGGTGTTGAGCCGTGGCCGTAGCCCTCCCCCGGGGCCCAGGCTCAGGGGCCGGCAATAATCATCCTCGGCCAGTAACCTTCCCCGGGTCCCCGCCGAACTCTCTTCCGTCAGTCCTAAGCAGGACGCGAACAGGAGAACCCCATCATGAACCGCATTTCTGCCCTCACCACTCTTTCCGCCGCCGTCGGGCTCGCGCTTGCCATGCAGAGCGCCGGTGCCGCGGAGATGCCGCAAATCGTCAAAGACAACATGGCGAAAATGGCCGCCCAGCATCTCGAGAAGTGCTACGGCATTAACGCCGCCGCGAAGAACGATTGCGCGGAAGGCGCGCATTCCTGCGCCGGCCAGGCCACCCAGGCGCGCGATACCAAATCCTTCGTCATGCTTCCGGCCGGAGTCTGCGGCAAAATCCAGGGCGGCAAGACCACGGCGTCCTGATCCAATGGCGCGGCCATCCATTCCTCCCTGGCCTGCCGCGCAGCAAGCGGAGCGTGGCTCGATTCCCGCCCATGCCGGAATCGGGCTGCGCTTCCCGCATCACCGCATCGTCACAGAAACACGACCCGACATTGCGTGGTTCGAGGTGCATACCGAAAATTACATGGGCGGTGGTATGCCGCTCCGTTATCTCGATGCCATTCGCCATGATTACCCGATTTCGCTGCACGGGGTAGGCCTGTCATTAGGGAGTGCTGAGGCCATCGAAGGACCGCACCTCAGCCGTGTTCGTGACGTAGTTACCCGCGTCGAGCCCGGCCTCATCTCCGAGCATCTGTCCTGGAGCGTGGTGGGCGGCGCCTATCTTGCCGATCTGCTTCCGCTGCCGATGACCGAAGAGGCTCTGGACGTCGTCTGCCGGCATGTTGACCAGGTACAGGACGTTCTAGGCCGCCGGTTGCTGGTCGAGAATCCGTCCTCCTATCTCCAGTTCAAGCACTCCACGATTCCGGAATGGGAATTCGTTTCTGCCGTGGCCGGGCGGACGGGGTGCGGGATTCTGTGCGATGTGAACAATATCTATGTCAGCGCCTGCAATCACGGCTGGGACGCATCGGCTTATCTTGCCGCGCTACCCAAGGACGCAATCGGTGAAATCCATCTGGCAGGGCATACCGTCAAGGAGATCGGCGGCTGCACGCTCCGCATCGACGATCACGGCTCGCGGGTGGGCCCGGAAGTCTGGGCGCTCTACCGCGAAGCGCTGGCGCGGTTCGGGCCAGTGCCCACGTTGATCGAATGGGACACGAATATCCCCGCATTCGAGGTTTTGCTCGATGAAGCATCCCAAGCCGAGCGCACCATGACATACATGCAGGGGGAACACGCCGATGCCCACGCTGCTTGATACCCAGCGCGCGATGTTTCGTGCCGTCGCCCTGCGCGAACAGGATGAAGCGACCAAACAGATTCGAGGCGATGCGCTATCCGCCGCCGAGCGCTTGGACGTCTATCGCAACACGTTCGTTTCGAGCCTGACCGCTGCCCTGCGCATTTCCTATCCGGCCGTGCGTCGTCTGGTCGGCGAGCAATTCTTCGATGGTGCCGCGCAATGCTTCATCGACGGCTATCCGCCGCAAAGCGCGTATTTGAACTCCTATGGTGCGGGGTTTCCAGATTTCCTGAGGAAGTTCCCACCGGCCGCGTCTCTCCCCTATCTCGCCGATGTCGGGAGGCTGGAATGGGCCGTGAATGTCGCGCTCCATGCCGAGGACCTGAACTCCCTGGACGCGGATACGCTTGCAAGCATCGCAAAAGTTCCTCTCGATCGGCTGATCCTCATGCCCCATCCTTCGATCGGGCTCCCGCGCCTAGATCATCCCGCGGAAGCAATCTGGCGGGCCGTGCTCGCCGAGGACGATTCCGCGCTGAGCACCATCGATCTTTCCACCGGACCTGAATGGCTGCTGGTCGAACGCACGGCAAACGGCGTTGAGGTGTCGCCGCTTACCGAAGTCGAATGGCGCTTTGCCGCCTCCCTCTGCGCCGGCGAGACGCTCGCGAATTCTATCGCAGCGAACGCGGGCGACAACGTGTTTTTCCTTCTGGCTCAGCATCTGGCGGCCGGTCGGTTCATCGGATTTCGCCTGACTGAGGATCGTCTATCCGCTCCTTTGGAGAACTTCTCATGAGCCATCTATCCGCGTCTGCTTCCTCAGGTTCCTCTGTGATTTACGCTTTTGCGCGCTTGCGCGCGCTGCTGGAAACCGTTCCTTATTCTTTCCTCGCGCTGTCTTTGCGGTTTGCAGTGGCGACCGTGTTCTGGAATTCCGGCACGACAAAACTTGCGAGTTGGGACACGACGCTCCAGCTATTTACGGATGAATATAGACTTCCAGTCCTGCCACCCGAACTCGCGGCCTACATGGCGGCGTCCATTGAACTTTCGACGCCCTTTCTGTTGGTGTGCGGCTTCCTGACCCGTCCGGCCGCGGTTGCTCTTCTCGGCATGACAACGGTGATCGAGATTTTCGTCTATCCGGAAGCTTGGCCGACCCACATTCAATGGGCGGCCATGTTGCTGGTGCTGCTATGCCGCGGTCCTGGTAAAGTTTCGCTGGATTACGTCCTCTGGCGCCGGCTGGGATCGGATTGGCGCGCATAGCGCGCTCGTAAAAGACGACGATGATTGTCGCAAACCAGTTAAATGCAATACGCGCTCAGCCGAGTTTCGCGACCGATAATTAGGCTGGGATGCTGGCAGGCCACGTCGGTTTGTGGCGAGGCGCTATACGACACGTTAGATGAATGGACTGTATGGTTCTCAATAGCAGCAGTCGATGATCGTTCTCGTCAATATCCGCTTAGCAATAGCGCGAGCTTCAGCGGCGTCTATGTGCGTCTCTCCAGTTGCAACCAACGGAAAAGATCGCAGAAAGGCCCGCAATCCCGCCGAGAACCCTACAAAAGCAAGACGCCTTGCGTGCACCTTATGGAATCGGCACGAAGCTCATCGATTGGTCAGGCGTCCCTCAATCCAGGAAGATTACGAAGATGTCTGTGGCGGGGAGGCAGGAGGCCATGGCCACTTGGTCCTAACATTTCGGCGCCGCGGTATCGATGATTACAGGTATGCTCGTCTGTGGGCGTTCTGATAGGCTGCAGATACAGGAGACTTGGCCGGAAGGACGAACCGATGAAACTCAAGCTATTTACAGCGAAGTATGCGGAAGATGTGGAAGGGGCCGTAAACGCATGGTTGGCTGCGCAAGGGGAAAAAATCCGCGTGTCCCGATCAGAGATCACAATGAGCAGTGCCCTCGAGAACCCCAAGGATGACAGCTATTTCAGCATCGTAGCGGCAATTTGGTATTCAGAGGTTTGAAGTTAGGACAGTACCGCAGACTGCATTCCGTTGGGGCGGTCGAGACGCGAGTCCAGTTTGGCCTTGGGATGAGCGGCGTTTGAGCACACGGGGAGGATTGACGACGGGCTCTGAACATCCCCAAAAGCGCGTTACTCACCATTGTTTTGCCATAGGTAAAGTTGACTATGGCGCGGGCCGCCCTGCCGCTGATTTTGATTTGTGGGACCACGTGAACGTCCTTGGTATGTATTTTCATTTCCGTCCTTTCGGGTAGTTGCTACCGCGATCCGGTCAACGCCTCAAAGCCGGAGATCACATCGAAAAGCTCTTCGTCGATGCCGCTCTGGCGCAACTGGTGGAAGGAGCCATGAAGCTCTTCCAACAGGTCGTTGATGTTCTTATCGGCGCGTTGCATTGCCGCCAGGCGGCTCGCGTTCTCACTCGCCAGCGATTCGGCGCAGGCCCGGAAAAGCGAGATGAAAAGATATTCGCGGATAAGTGCACGCAGAGTCGCGGTGCCCGCGCCCATGACCTCGGGCAAATCGGCGGTGGGCCAGCGGACTTTGGCCAGACCTTGCTGCCACTGCGCATCGAGCGGCAACAGCCGTTGGCTAACCGGTTCGTACAGCGCGCCGGACTGCGGCCTGTTATGGAACACCCATAGCGACACATTCTCGCCGTCGTCCCGATGCGCTTCGCTTTCAATTTGAATCTGCCCGACCAGCGGGGTGATGGCCTGAACGGAGTTCGGCACCGTGAAGAGTCCGGCGAGCGAGAGGCCCGCATCCGCCAGACGCGCATGAACGCGCTCGCCAACGGCCCAGACCCGGGCTTTGCCGCGCAGTGCCGCGAGGGTCTTGATCGCATAATCTGCTATAACGTCGTTAAACTGCCCCACCAGTCCCTGATCGGACCCGAAAACGATCGCGGTGATCGCGCCCGCATATGTTGGTGCTTTCGGTTTCACCGTCGCGGCTGCCGGCTCGTTTTCTCGAAAACACGCGCCCAGCCCCAGTTCTACGGTCCGATAATAGTCGCTCAACGCGCGTACCGATTTCTCGTATTGACCGATGCTCGATGCGGCCAAGGCTTTCATCGTGCGGACAACGGATTGGAGATCGCCGGCGCTGCTGATCTTTCGGCGCAAGCTTTCGGTGGTGTCGCTCATGACGCCTCCTTAGCCGCCGCCGTGGGCTTCGTTGGAGCGTTCGGCTTGGACTCGCGACCAGGTGCGGCCTTTCCTGTGGGTTCAGATTCGGGCTTGGACTCCGGTTTGGTTCTCGCCTTAGAGACAGGTTCAGAGTTTTGGGCGTCTTTGACTTGCGGCTTCGGGGTGGATTCGGCTTTCGCTGCGGGCTTTGGTTGGAAAGGAGCGAGCGCCTGGCGGGCGATTTCAATGATGGTATTGCGATCCTCATCGCTCAGCTTGTCCGCACTTTCAAACCGCGCACACACCTTTGCCGGGATGTTCGCGGCCGCCTTTTGGACGGCGTGCTCCGCGTCAAGCATCTGGTCAGGGACTACGGGATCGAAGAGTCCCGCGGTTAACGCCAACAAGACGGCGATTTGTGCGGGTACGGACACCGGAGCGCCTTCCCCCTGTTTGAGGCAGGCACGAATGCGCCGTCCGTGCTCAATGATCTTGCGGGTGCTTTCATCCAGCCGGGCACCGAACCGGGCGAAAGTCTCAAGCTCCTCGAACTGCGCGTAGGCGAGTTTGAGGTCGCCCGCCACGGCCCGGTAGGCCGCGCGTTGTGCCTTGCCGCCAACGCGCGAAACGGATTTGCCGACATCGACGGCAGGCAGCACTCCCAATTCGAACAGCGAGGGCGAAAGATAAATCTGGCCGTCCGTGATGGAGATCAGGTTGGTCGGAATGTAGGCGGAAATGTTCTGCGCTTCGGTTTCGATGATCGGCAGCGCTGTGAGCGAGCCGCCGCCAAGTTCCTTGCGCAAGTGCGTCGCGCGTTCGAGCAACCGCGCGTGAATGTAAAAGATGTCACCCGGAAAAGCTTCGCGGCCGGGCGGGCGACGCAGCAGCAGAGACAGCTCGCGATAGGCGCGCGCATGATGCGTGAGGTCGTCGTAAACCACCAGCACGTCGCGCCCTTGCTCCATGAAATACTCCGCGATGCTGGTCGCGGCGTAGGGGGCGATGAAAGCAAGACCCGGTGGGTCGTTGCCTTCGGTCACGACAAGAACGGTGTGATCCATCGCGCCTTTTTCCCGTAACGTTGCCACGGCCTTTGCCACGGCGGACGCGCGCTGACCGATGGCACAATAAACGCAGAGCACATTCTGGCCGCGTTGGTTGAGGATGGTGTCGATCGCGATTGAGGTCTTGCCTGTCTGACGGTCGCCGAGAATCAACTCGCGCTGGCCGCGCCCGACCGGAATGAGCGCATCGATGACTTTCAGGCCGGTCTGGAGAGGGACCGTGACCGGGGCGCGATCCATGATGTGCGGTGCCGTGCGCTCGATGGGCCGGCGCTCGCTGCCGGCCACCGGCCCGTTGCCATCGAGTGGCCGGCCGAGCGGGTCGATGACGCGCCCCAGCAGGCCCTCGCCCACAACCACATCCATGACCCGCCCGGTGCGCTCGACCTCATCGCCGGCGTTCAGATGCCAGTATGCGCCGAGCAGCACGACGCCGATTTCATTCTTGTCCACGTTGAAAGCCATACCGAGCAAATCGCCAGGGAACTTGACCAGCTCCTCAAAGCCTACGCCCGGGAGCCCGGACACCTTGGCGATGCCGGTCGCTATGCTGGTGATCGTGCCCACCTCCCGCGGCGTCAGTTGCGGCCTGAATGCTTCCCGCGCCTGGCTCATTCCCGCAAACGTGCGGTCGAAGACACTCTGCAAGGTTTCCGGCTCGGTACTCATTCGTGCTCTGTTGCAGGCTTGAGTTCTTCCTGCTGGGAAGCGGTTTTGGCGACTATCTTTGGCGCGACGTTGGGTTCGGACTTCGGTCCGGCCTTTGCTTCAGACGCGGGTTCGGCTTTGGCTTCGCGTTTGGGTTCGGCCGTCGATTCAGGCTTTGCCTCGGCCCTCGCCTCAGGTTTGGGCTCCGCTTGCGCAGCAGGTTTGTCCTTTTCTTTGAGAAGCTCGTCGACACCCTTTTCCAGGGACGTGAGATAGTCCGCGATGCTCCAAGCTATTTTCTGTCCCTGGGCGGTGAGTTCAATTCCGCTGACCAGGTCGGGCGCGGTCCCGAACCGGATGTGAACGTCAGCCGAAAAGGTTTCGTTGAGCGCCTTTTGAATTGCTGCGCGTTGCGCCTCTGGCAGGTCAAATGCGCTACGCACGAGCGCGGGTTCAGACGCCGCCTTAAGGGCCACGCCGAGGCCCTCTTTTGCCCTGCCGTCCATCGACCGCAGGCGTTGCGTAAACACCTCGCCCACGCGTTCTTCCAGGCTCGCCGTGGCAAGGTCCGACAACGCCTTTCGCGCGATGGCGAATACTTCCTGCTGGGTACGGCGACGGATCGCTTGATTGAGGTTGTCGGCGTCGCTTCGCAGTGCCTCCTGCCGCTTGGCGCTCAGGGCATCGGCTGCCTTTCGCGCATCGTCGAGGAGCCGCTCGCGTTCGAATTTCGCCTCGTCCGTCGCCTTGCTCAAGAGCCCGGCACGCTGCTGGTCGAACTCTGCGTTCTTGTGCTGGAACTCATCGCGCTCCTTCTGCGCTTCGGCTTTTTTTGCGTCAGCGTCGGCGAGTTCCGCGGCAATCCGTTTTTCCCGCGCGTCGACGGCGTTGAGAATCGGCTTGTAAAGAAAGCGCTTCAGCAACCACACCAGGATGATGAAGTTGAGCGCCTGCGCACCGACAGTGAACCAATCGATGAGCATGAATTACTTTCCCGCGGTTTGCGCGATGACGTAATTCCAGAACGGATTGGCAAAAATGAGAATCATCGAGACCACAAAGCAGTAGATCGCGATCGACTCGATCATGGCCAGGCCAACAAACAGTGTGCGTGTGATCGTCGTTGCGGCATCGGGCTGCTGCGCCAGAGAACTCAACGCCGTGGCGACCGCGCGCCCTTCGCCGAGCGCAGGTCCGATACTTCCCAGGGCAATCGTCAGGCCGGCGGTGACGATCGAAGCAATGGCGATGAGCGTCGTGCTATCCATAATATCTGTCCCTGTTCTCGCATTTCATGATTCAACCCCGTACGGCCGGTTCAAGCTTAGGCTTGCGGGCGCGCGTTGCCGACGCGATGTAAACCGCGGCCAGGATGCTGAAGATGTAGGCCTGCACCATCCCGGTGAGCAGACCGAGTGCACTCATGGCGATCGGGAAGATGAAGGGCGTGATGGTCAGCAAAATGGCGAGAATCATCGTCCCGCTCATCATGTTGCCGAACAGGCGGACCGCCAGGGCCAGCGTACGCGACAATTCACTGATGATGTTGAACGGCAGCATGATGACCGTGGGTTCCACGTAGGATTTGAGGTAGCCGCCCAGCCCCTGCTCCTCGATGCCGAAAAACGGCACCGCCACGAAGACGCAAAGTGCGAGCGCTGCGGTGGTCGAGAGCGACCCCGTCGGCGGTTCATAGCCGGGAATGACGGTGCAGAGGCTGGCTAAGGCGACGAACAGGAACAGCGTGCCCAGGAAACCGATATACTTCTTTGGATGGCGGAGGCCGACGTCTTCGATTTGCTTCTCGATGCCGGTGACAACAATTTCCAGCAGGTTCTGCCAACGGGAGCGTTTCAGTTCCGTGGAGAGTTTGCGCGTAATGAGCATGGAGCCGACGGCCAACACAAACATCAATCCCCAGGTGAACACAATCGTTCCGTTGAGTTTGAGAAACCCGAGTTGCCAGAAGATCATCTCATCGGGACTAAGGCGCATGGCTAGCTTCCGATGCTCGCGAGTTGCGATTTTCGACCTAGCGGGCGGGTCAACCACTTGACCACGAGGCGCGCCAGGACAAAGCCAAGGAGACACAGCAGCCACCGCTCCCAATCCTCGCGCCCGACAAAATAAAATCCCGCCAGGGTAATGCTCATCCGCAGCATCATGCTGCCGAAGAACCACAGCGCCGGTTGCTCAGACGAAACGCCCCTGACAACCGTCCACCAAAGGCCTCCGAAGAAGAACGCGCCAAGCACCAGGCCCGCTGCCAATGCCGGCGCTAGAACGAAAATTTCATGCATCGTTATCCTCACGTTCGTCCCGCATTTCCTTGTCTTCCTTGGTCACCCAATGCCACGCGTTGAAACAGCCGATGGCAAGCCCGGCCACTAACAGCGCCAGCGTCCATGCGTGACTGCCCGGATAATGCCGGTCCAGCCAGATGCCGAGCGCCGCGCCGAGCAGCGTCGGAATCACCACCGACCAGCCGATCAGCCCCATCATCCCCAGGCCGAACCAGACGCCCTCCCCGGCGTTGCGCCGCGCCTTGAGCTTGCGCGCTGCCTTCACCTCCACCTCCTGACTGAGCGAGGACCGCGGTTTCGTGAATTCGGTTTGGGGTTCATCGGTCATTGTGAAGGCTCGCCAAGCGCCGGATGAAATCGCCTTCCATTTTCGCCAACACCGAGCGCACGCTTTGCTCGTGCTCGTCGAGAGTCAGAAACTCGCGCTCCACCGCTTCGCGCAATTGGCCAAGGTCCGTTCCGCCCAGTGCCCGGCGCACAGAGACGAGCACGTCCGGACCCGTCTTCACGAGCACCCCTTCATCAACGGCCACGAAAACTTCGCCGTCCGATGCTGTCTCGTAGGTCAGAATCCCCGGTGCCAGCGCCGCCACACAATCGAGCCGGTGTGGCAGAAGTCCAAACGAACCATCGCGCGTCTCGGCGACGATGCGCGTTACGCCCGTCTTCGCCGCAAAAATCTGGAACGGCAGGAGCACCTTAAGATTCATGGGCGCCGCCGGCATGTTCGAGCTCGGGTTCAAGTTTCACCCCGTTTCTCGGCGGCGGCTCTGAAGTGCCTTTGGCCTGCAACCCGGCGGCATCCTTCGCTTCCGGCTTGGCTGCGGGCGCGACGGGTTTCGCTTTTGCCTTCGCTTCGTCGATCGCCCCGATCATGTAGAGCGCGCTTTCCGGATAGTCTTTGAATTCATCTTTCAGGATGCGCTCACACCCATCCAGCGCGTCCTTGAGACTGACGAGCTTTCCGTTGAGGCCAGTGAACTGTTCGGTTGTGAAAAAAGGTTGGGTGAGAAAGCGCTCCAGACGGCGGGCACGGACGACGACGTTGCGGTCCTCCGGCGAGAGCTGCTCCAGCCCGAGCATGGCGATAATGTCCTTAAGTTCCGAGTATTGCGCGAGTGTCCGCCGGATTTCCTGCGCGAGGGCATAATGCCGTTCGCCGACGATGCCGGGCGTGGCCATCTTGGAACTGGATTGCAGGGGGTCGATGGCGGGGAAAAGCCCTTCGCTTGCCCGTTTGCGCGAGAGCACGATCGACGCAGAGAGATGCGAGAACGTATGCACCGCTGCGGGATCGGTGAAATCGTCGGCGGGGACATACACCGCCTGAATGGAGGTGATGGCGCCGGTATCGGTGTTGGCGATGCGCTCTTCCAGCCCCGACAGCTCGGTGCCCATCGTCGGCTGATAGCCAAGCCGCGACGGCATCTGGCCCATCAACCCGGATACCTCCATGCCCGCCTGGATGAAGCGAAAAATGTTATCGACAAGCAGCAGCACATCGCGGTGCTTGTCGTCGCGGAAATACTCGGCCATCGTCAGCGCCGCATGCCCGACGCGGAAACGGGCGCCCGGCGGCTCATTCATCTGGCCGAAGACCATCACCATGTTGGGCAGCACGCCGGCTTCCTTCATCGCATCGTACAGCTCCTCGCCCTCACGACAGCGTTCGCCAATGCCGCAAAAGATGCTTACGCCCTCGTGATGACCGACCATGTTGTGGATCATTTCGGTCAGCAGCACGGTCTTGCCGACTCCCGCGCCGCCGAAAAGGCCCGCCTTGCCGCCGCGCTCCAGCGGCACGAGGACATCGATGACCTTGATGCCCGTTTCGAATACTTCCGACTTGGTCGAACGGCGCGCCAGCGACGGCGGTGCCCGATGCACCGAACGCCATTCGACATCGGACAATGCCGCTTCGCGGTCTATGGTATTGCCAAATACGTCGAACATCCGCGAGAGAACCGCTTTGCCGACCGGCGCTTTCAACGGTCCGCCCGTATCCTCCACCGGCATTCCGCGAGCGAGACCTTGCGTTGGCGTCAGTGCAATTCCGCGCACGTGATGAGCATCTTGCTGCGCCAGCACTTCGATGACGATCTTGTCTTCCGCGCCAGTGCGCAGCACCGAGTATATCGGCGGCAAATGCTTATCGAACCGTACGTCCACGACACTGCCGCGCACCGAAACGACCAGGCCGAGATTCGGTAAGCCGGATTTGTATTCCATGCTTGCATATGCTCTTACGTCGTCACCGGGGATTGCCCCACTTCCAGTTCCGGATTTCCGGCATGTCCTCGCCGTGCTGGTCGATGTACCGCTTGTGCTCGATAAGCTTGTCTTGAACGGTCTGCTTCAAGTAGGCGCCCTTGGCGCCCAGCTGCGGCAGCCGATCCACCACGTCTTGCACCAGGTGGAACCGGTCGAGATCGTTCTGCACCCTCATGTCAAAAGTCGTCGTGATCGTGCCCTCTTCCTTGTAGCCCCGGACGTGGAGGTTGCGATTGGCCCGGCGGTAGGTCAGCCGATGAACCAACCAAGGGTAACCATGAAAGGCAAAGATGATGTGCTTGTTTTTGGTGAAGAGCGAGTCGTAATCGATGTCGCTCAGCCCGTGCGGATGCTCCGTGCTGGGCTGCAGTTTCATGAGATCGACGACGTTGATTACCCGGATTTTCAGGTCGGGCAGGTGCTTGCGAAGGATGGAAACGGCAGCCAATACCTCAAGCGTCGGCGTGTCTCCGCAACAGGCCATGACCACGTCCGGCTCGTGGCCCTGATCGTTGCTGGCCCATTTCCAGATACCAATTCCTTCGGTGCAATGCACAACGGCGGCATCCATAGTCAGCCATTGCGGCAGGGGGTGTTTGCCGGCCACCACCACGTTCACGTAATGCCGGCTACGTAGGCAGTGATCGAACACCGACAGCAGACAATTGGCATCTGGCGGCAGGTAGACCCGCACGATGTCGGCTTTCTTGTTGATGACGTGATCGAGAAAGCCGGGGTCCTGATGTGTGAATCCGTTGTGATCCTGCTGCCAGACGTGGGAGGCGAGCAGGTAGTTCAGCGAGGCGATCTTCCGGCGCCAGGGCAGT
Source organism: uncultured Bordetella sp. (assembly GCA_964494505.1). Lineage (GTDB taxonomy): Bacteria > Pseudomonadota > Alphaproteobacteria > Micropepsales > Micropepsaceae > CAIYRG01. Next base: position 30,816 of record CAZBRO010000035.1, on the reverse strand, counting down.
TCCAACGTCACCTTCAGCCACTTGGCGTGCTGGTTGAACATCGAATCGACGATGTGGATGAATGCTTCGTAGCAATTGAACAGCCCGTGCCGCCCGGTCAGCAGATATCCTTCCAGCCAACCCTCGCACTGGTGCTCGCTGAGCATCGAGTCCAGCACGCGTCCAGCGGGCGCGAGGAATTCATCATTTTTGATCCTACGGGCGTCCCACTGGCGATCGGTGGTTTCAAAAACCGCGTCCAGAAGGTTCGAGACTGTTTCGTCCGGACCGAAGATCCGGAAATTACGCTGATCCTGATTCAGTTTGACCACATCCCGCAGAAACTTGCCCAGCACGCGCGTATCCTGACCGTCAACGGCGCCGGGCGAAGGCACATCTACTGCGTGGATATGGAAGTCGGGCATTCGCAGGTCGCGCAGCAACATGCCGCCGTTCGCGTGCGGATTGGCGCCCATCCGCCGGTCGCCTTTGGGCGCCAGCTCGGCCAATTCGGGCATAAGGCGGCCGGCCTCATCGAACAGTTCCTCCGCCCTGTAGCTCTTCATCCAGTCTTCAAGCTGCTTGAGATGATCGGGATGCTCGGAATCCACCAGGAGCGGCACCTGATGTGCGCGGAACGTGCCCTCGACTTGCAATCCGTCGACGACTTTCGGTCCCGTCCATCCCTTGGGCGATTTGAGCACGATCATTGGCCAGCGCGGCCGAGTGGTGTCGTTGTTGGCCCGTGCATTGCCCTGAATTTGCCGGATGTCCTCGACGGCCTTATCCAAAATGGTGGCCATGAGTTCATGCATCTTGTCGGGCTCATCCCCTTCTACAAAGTGAGGCGTCCAGCCGCAGCCACGAATGAATTGCTCCAATTCCTCATGCTCGATACGGGCCAGCACGGTTGGGTTGCTGATCTTGTAGCCGTTGAGATGCAGGATCGGCAGCACGGCGCCGTCGCTAATCGGGTTGAGAAACTTGTTGGACTGCCATGCGGTCGCCAAGGGACCCGTTTCGGCTTCACCGTCGCCGATGACGCAGGCGACGATCAGACCGGGATTGTCGAATGCGGCCCCGAAGGCATGGCTGAGCGAGTACCCGAGCTCACCCCCTTCGTGAATCGAACCAGGCGTCGTCGGCGCAACATGGCTGGAAATTCCCCCCGGAAACGAGAACTGCTTGAACAGCTTTTTCAGCCCGGCTTCGTCCTGGCTTATGTCCGGATAGATCTCACTATAGGTGCCTTCGAGGTATGTATTGCCCACCAGTGCTGGACCGCCATGGCCCGGACCCGCGATATAGAACATATCCAAATCATACTTATTGATGACCCGGTTCAGATGCACATAGATGAAGTTCTGGCCCGGCGTCGTGCCCCAATGTCCGACCACCAGCGGCTTTACGTGCGATAGCTTCAGCGGTTCGCGCAACAGCGGATTGTCGTAGAGATAGATCTGGCCGACGGACAGATAGTTGGCGGCCCGCCAATAAGCATCCATCTTGTGCAGAAGGTCCGGTTTCAGCATGGGTTTCATGGCTTAGGTTTCCCGATTTGAGCCGAGCTGGAGGGTGCGGCAAACCATTTCGGCGATCATGCGTTGTTCGTCCGTGCGGACGACACGGACCGCAACCCGGCTCGCCGCCAGCGAAATCACGCCGTCATTCGCCGCGTTGCGCTTTTCTGCAAGTTCGATTCCCAGGAATCCCATCCCATCGCAAATCCGGGAGCGGATCGTGGGCGCGTTTTCGCCGATGCCGCCTGCGAAAACGAGCGTGTCCAATCCGCCAAGCGCAGCGGCGAATGCGCCGATCCATTTCTTGACCTGGTAGCAAAACAGCGCGACCGCCTCGGCCGCACGCACGTCGCGCGTTTCGCGCTCCAGCAAGTCGCGCATGTCGGAACTGGTCTCCGACACGCCGAGGAGCCCAGACTCAAAATTGACCATCTCGTTGAATTGCTTGGCGCTCATTTGTTCGGTGCGCGCCATATACCAAAACAGCCCGGGATCGAGGTCGCCGGTGCGGGTGCTCATCGGTACGCCCGCTGTCGGAGTGAAACTCATGCTGGTATCGACGGATTTCCCCTCACGCACCGCGGACAGGCTCGCACCATTGCCGAGATGTGCGAGAACCACGCGGCCAGTCGTTGCCGCAGGATCGCCAAGGCGTACGAGTTCTTCCATCAGATAGGCATAGGACAAGCCGTGAAACCCGTACCTCCGGACGCCTTGCGCTTCGTAGCGCCGCGGGATCGGCAACAAACGGGCCACACGCGGCAGGTCATGGTGAAAACCCGTATCGAAACACGCCACCTGGGGTAGGTCGGGAAATCGGCGCTGAAATGCCTCGGTCAATAGGATCTCTTCGGGCAAATGCTCGGGATCGAATGGGCTGAGCCGGCGCAGCTCCTCAACCATTTCCGCGGTAATTCGCTGCGGCTCGTTATATTTTGGCCCGCCATGCACCACGCGATGGCCCACCCCGCTCAATCCATAGCGAGCGCGGCGTTCCTCAATCCAGTCCATCAGAACGCCCACCGCCACGGTATGGTCGAGCGCCGTCACTGGCCCCGAAAAATCGTCCGCCGGGTTCAAGCCCTTCACGCGTAAGGTGGCCTCTGGCAGTCCAATGCGCTCAATTGCGCCCTCCAGAATCCGCTCTAGCCGGATTCCGGCGTCGAACAGCGCAAATTTGATGCTCGATGAGCCGCCGTTGACCGTCAATATGCGCGGGTTAGCCGGTTTCATGGACGGCCTCTTCGTCATTCCGCAATCCGAATGAAGCCAGTTTCGCGCGTGTGGACCGGTAATCCGTATGAAGAATGCTTCGTATCCCCAAAGCTTCCGCTATCTGGGCGAACATCGGGGTGTTTTCGATATAGATGACCTTTTCCGCCGTCACCTGGGCGATGTCCAGCGCAAGCCGAAAGATCGCCGGGTCGGGCTTCAGGACGTGGACGAAGCAGGAGGAAATGAAGAAATCCACTAGTCTGTCCAGCTTGAACGTTCGAATCCGATACGCATTCAGTTCGCGCCCCTCATTACTGACCACGGCGACCTTCACCCCATACCGGGCCTTGATCCGAGTGATCAGGTCGATCATCTCCGGGTATGGCTTCGATTGCGCGAACATGAAGCGCCGAAACTGAGCGCGCGTGAACGGCCGCTTTTTGTAGAAGACCGCCAGGCTCAAATATTCTTCCAGCGTGAGCTTTCCGTTCTGATACGTGTTCCAGGTCAGCTGATGGCGGTCCTCCATCTCGGCCGCTTCAAGCTTGAAGTGGGTCACGGCCCGTTTGCGCGCATGACGGCCCCACCCGTCGGTGAGCAGAACGCCGCCGATATCCACAAACACGCAGGCGATTGGCGGCACCTTCTTCATTGCTTTATGTTCCGTCGACCGGATCATCGCTGCCAAAGAATTCTTGCATCTTCCAAGGGGATCGCCGCGGCGTTGCAGTGCGGGGTCAACCGCGCGGTATAATCCCCTGGCGGGCGGGCCGCAGGCACAATTGCATGATAAACATAGCTTCCTGTCGCGCCGTCCACTGGGCGAACGCGTTTCATTTCCTGGCGCACCGGAGCACCGCCCATGACGCCGTCGGCGTAAAGTTCTACGCGCACCGCCCCGGGATCGAGGCCGTCGAGATGCGCCTGTACTTCAAATACGTGCTGCTCGCCGTTGGTCTCAAGCGTCACTTCGCCGAAACGCAGTGCGCTCCATTTTTGGTTTAGGGCGTGCCGCCAATCGACTATATTCGCCCCGATTTCGCCTTTGTCAGCGGTACGCCTACGGTAGGCTGATGCCGCGGGAAGATAGTGTTGCTCGGTGTATTCGCACACCGAGCGGTTGGTGGAAAACTGCGGCGTCAATCGCGCCATGCTTTCCCGCATCCGGGTCACCCAGGCACTGGGGATCCCTTGCTCATCACGAGTATAGAATTCCGGGATCACCTCACGTTCGAGCAGGTCATAGAGGGCGTTAGCTTCGACGGCGTCCCAAGCGGAACCGTCGCCATGTTCCTGGCCATCTCCCAACGCCCACCCCACTTCCGGCGTATAGGCTTCCGCCCACCAGCCGTCCAATTCAGATAGATTGATGCCGCCATTGACCAGTACCTTCATGCCGCTGGTTCCGCACGCTTCCCAGGGGCGGCGCGGCGTGTTGAGCCAGACGTCCACGCCCTGCACCAGCTGCTCGGTCAGGAGCATGTCGTAGTCGCTGAGGAAAATCACATGAGGGCGCACTTCGGGCCGCTGGATGAAATGCGTCCACTCCTGAATTAGGGCTTGGCCTGCCTGGTCCGCGGGATGAGCTTTGCCAGCCATGATGAGCTGTACCGGGCGCTGAGAATTGGTCAACAGGCGCAACAGTCGCGCCGGGTCGTCCAGCAGTAAATCCGGTCGTTTGTAAGACGCAAAGCGGCGCGCAAAGCCCAGCGTCAATGTATTGGGATCAAACAGACGTTTCGCACCGTCAACCGCCTCGGGCGATGCCCCTGACGCGGCCAGTTGCCCGGACAATCGATCGCGAGCATATTCAATAAGCGTTCCCCTGGCGGCAGTACGAAATTGCCAGAATCGCGCGTCGGAGACGGAGCGAACGGCCTGCTCCAGTGCTTCCGTCATCCCCAACCAACGATCCTTGCCACAGGCCTCCGTCCAAAAGCCGTCCGCCGCCGCCGAGTCCCAACTCGGCATGTGGACTGCGTTCGTCACATGTCCGACCGGCACTTCGTCCACCGGCCAACGTGGAAAGAGCGGGCTAAAGAGGTGCCGGCTCACCTTTCCATGCAGGCGGCTCACGCCATTCACCGCCCCACTTCCGCGGATCGCCAGATACGCCATATTGAAATTCTCGGCCGGGTCATTCGGATTCCGGCGGCCCAGGGCCAGCAAATCATCGAGCGTCGTGTTGAGCTGCGTCCGGGCGTAACCACCCAGGCAATGATCGATAAGGGCCGGAGCGAAACGGTCAAAACCGGCGGCCACCGCCGTGTGGGTGGTGAAGAGATTGCCCGCTCGGGTAACGGCCAATGCCACTTCAAAGGACTGCCCGGTCGCTTATGAAACTTCGTGCGCGTTCCAGCACAGCGAGCGCCGCATGCCCTTCGTTCAGGTGGCAGACTTCCGGCTCGATGCCGAGCGCGGCGAGCAATCGCCATCCGCCGATTCCAAGCACCAGCTCTTGCATGAGGCGCAGATATGGTCCACCGCCGTAAAGCTCGCTGGTAATCCCCCGATACGGCGGATAGTTCGCCGCGTCATTGCTGTCCAGCAGGTAAAGCTTCACTCTGCCAACCTGAGCCTGCCAGGCGCGCAGCCAGATCGAATGACCCGGCATATTGAGCCGCAGCCGCAACCATTCCCCATCGGGGTGGCGCAATGGTGTGATCGGCAATTGTCCGGGGTCGTTGTAGGGGAAGATCGCCTGTTGCGCTCCGTCCTGGTCGATCACCTGGCGAAAATAGCCCTGCTGATAGAGCAACCCGATGCCGGTGACAGGCACGCCCAGGTCGCTGGCGGCCTTGAGTTGATCGCCGGCCACATTGCCGAGCCCACCGGAGTAAATGGGCAAGGCTTCGCTCAACATAAATTCCATGCTGAAATACGCGACACAGCTCAGCGGCGATTGCGGGTAGGTCTGCTGAAACCACGCGGGCGCCTTGGCGGCATTTCGCCTGGCTTGCACCAGATCGTCAACGTTCTTGCGAAAAGCGAGGTCGGACAAAGCACGCTGAAGCTTCTCTCGCGAAACGGTCTGCAGAACAACCCAGGGGTTATGAGTGAGTTCCCACAGCACAGGATCGAGCGCCCGCCATACCTGATCGGTGGCATGATTCCATGACGAACGCATATCCAGGGCAAGCTCGGATAAAAGCTCGAACCCCTCTACGTCCCTGGACTGGAGGTATCCTTTTGGGTGGCCGGCCCCTGCTTGCTCGCTCATGGCTGTTTCTTCAAATTTGTCCTGGATGCAATCTCCGGCCGCTGCGCGGGCGTCGTCAGCGCAGTACCGACGATAGCCTGTGCTTCCGCGAGGATGCGGCGCAGATGATCCGTTCCACGAAAGCTCTCGGCATAGATCTTGTAGATGTCTTCAGTGCCGGAGGGACGCGCTGCAAACCATCCGGACTCGGCGATCACCTTCAAACCGCCAATGGGCGCGCCATTGCCGGGAGCCTCGGTAAGAATGCTCCGGATTTTTTCACCGGCCAACTCCGCAGACTGTATCTGCCGTGGCGATAGTTGCGCCAGCGCTTGCTTCTGCTCCGGAGTCGCTGGCGCCTCAACACGATCATAAACGGGATCACCGAATTCGCGCGCAAGCTCACGGTAGATTTCGCCGGGATCGCGACCCATGCGCGCGGTCATCTCTGCCGACAACAGAGCCGGGACGATGCCGTCTTTATCTGTCGTCCAGACGCCGCCATCCAGACGGACAAAAGACGCACCGGCACTCTCTTCGCCGCCAAAGCCAACCGAGCCGTCGAGCAAGCCATCCACAAACCACTTGAAGCCGACCGGCACCTCGTAGAGCTTCCGGCCGAGCTTCCCCGTGACGCGATCGATCATCTGGCTGCTTACGACCGTCTTGCCAACCGCCGCATCCTTGCTCCACTTCGGCCGATGCCTGAAAAGATAGAAGACGGCGGCCGAAAGATAATGGTTCGGTGCTAGCAGTCCTGTGGTCCCGGTGACGATCCCATGACGATCATGATCGGTGTCGCAAGCGAAGGCGATGTCAAAGCGATCCTTGAGGCCGATCAAGCTTTGCATTGCGTAGGGCGAGGACGGATCCATGCGAATCTGACCGTCCCAATCGACCGTCATGAACCGAAAGGTTGGATCGACGACTTCGTTCACGATCGTGAGATTCAAACCATAGCGTTCGGCAATCGGCCCCCAATAGTGAACGCCGGCGCCACCAAGCGGGTCCACGCCCATGCGAATATTCGCTCCACGAATCGCATCCATATCGAGCACGCTGCCGAGATCGCTCACGTAAGGATTGAGAAAGTCATACCGGTGCGTGGTGCCGGCGCGCTCGGCCTGCTCGAACGAAATTCTCTTCACGCCCTTAAGGCCGCTTTCCAGGAACGCATTGGCTCTAGCTTCGATCCATCCCGTGACGTCCTTATCTGCCGGTCCGCCATTGGGCGGGTTGTATTTGAAGCCGCCATTGTTGGGCGGATTGTGCGAAGGCGTGATGACGATGCCGTCCGCCATCCCTGTATCGCGCCCGCGGTTGTAAGCGAGTATTGCGTGAGAAATCACAGGAGTGGGAGTGTATTCATCCTTATCCGCGAGCATGACGTTCACACCGTTGGCCGCCAGCACTTCGAGCGCGCTAGCACAAGCCGGCACGGAAAGCGCGTGCGTATCGATGCCGATGAACATCGGGCCGCCAATGCTCTGCCGCTTCCGGTAGTCACAAATTGCTTGGCTGATGGCCAGGATGTGCCATTCGTTGAAACTTCTCTCGAATGAGGAACCGCGATGTCCCGAGGTGCCGAACGCGACACGCTGGGCTTGCACCGTTGGATCGGGACGTTGATCGGTATAGGCCGCGAGCAGCTTCGCGACATCGACAAGAAGCGACGTTGGCGCCGGCTTGCCGGCGAGCGGGCTAATCGTCGCGCTCACGTGCGCGGATGCCCCAGTTGCCGATAACGCCGGATCAATGCGTTGATGGAACTGTCGTGACTGATTGCGACGTCGTCGCTGCTGGCGGCCCCAGCGGGAATGCGTCCGGCCGACGCCGTGCGGCCAGCCGCCCCCCCGCTGCGCCTGCTCGAGTGTGTTTCATTATCGGAAGATCGCGGCGTTCCGTTCGCTCTTCGAAAAAGATGCCAGTCACGCATTGGCATTGTCGGCGTTAACCGGAATCGCTGTTCCTGCAGGCGCTTGGCCCGCATGTTTTTTGTTCAACTCCATTGCCACGCCGTAACACAAGTGAGACCGCCTAACCGCATCGAGTCTACGGCGGCGCTGGGGACCAAGACGATGGTCGGGTTCTCCTTCAGGCCTGCATAGAGCATCTTTATGGCCCGCAGTTGGAGCGCGACCGGATTGTCGATTTAGTTCTTGGCCGCCCGCTCGAACTTTTCGGTGATCCAGCGTTTCGAATCGCAAGAATGACTCTGGCTTGACGTTTTCGTTCCGCTTTGATCTGGATCGACGTCGCGTCCTCCAGGCTTGGCGGGATCAGAACATCCTTGACCTCGACCGAGATCACATTGACGCCCCAAGGGCTCGGTGCGTTCATTGATGACTTACCAATACGTCGCTTATTCTTTCCCGCCTCTCGAGCATGCCCGCCGTGGCGTTGCTCACGGCAAGCTGCGTCAGCGGCATCGCTCACGAAGAATTCTCCGTTCAGGCCATCAGGCTAAGCCTTAGGACCAAGAAATTGATGGTCAAAAGTGATCTCCCAGACAGGTTGATTGGAGAATTGATAGAGCCTCCTGACTTTCGAAGGACGAAAGCCATGAGCAAGCACCCACCGCACGCGGACGGGGCCCCGATTTGCGTGCTGTCCGGATTCATTTCGAACCGGTCGATCCATAAGGTTATCCATCCGTCAGCAGCCGAGCGCGCGGCGTGCTTCCATGATCGTCTGGTCAGGAGAACCCGCTGCGCTCACATGCGTCCATTCCCCCGGCGTCGAGACGAACCCAAGCTGAGCGCGCAGCACGTCCGTCGTTGCATCGGAAGCATCGCCTCGCCGCGAGGTGATGCGGGGTTCCAATAATTGCGCCGGAGCCTCAAGCCAAACCCCGCGAAACGGCAGGCCTGTCCGGTCGGCGATTTTTGCGAGCGCAAGGCGCTCGCTTTCTTTGCCATATACCGCATCGGCAACCGCGATGTAGCCGGTGGCCAGAACTGTTGTTGCCAGCTCAGCGATACGATCATAGACAGCCTGTGTCACGGCGGGAGCATAGGCGCTTTCCGGCAGCCGCGCTGTTTCATGCACGCCCATGAGCTGCTTTCGGATGACGTCGCTCCGGATGACGATAGCGCCCGGCGCGGCGCCCAAGAGTGGCGCGAGTGCACGCGCCAGCGTGGTCTTGCCCGTGCCTGATACGCCGCCAACCGCTACGAGCAGCGGAGACGGCTTGGCAAGATAAGATAAAGCGTGGTCAAGAAGTGAAGAGGCATGCTGTAGCTTCGCACCCCGCATCGTGCGGTCCTCCATGGCTTCCGCCGCGGCAACCGCAGTGTGTGCACGAATGGCGGCACGGCAGGAAAGGAACAGCGGAAGAGCGGCAACACCCGCATGGTCTCCTGTCAGTTCGAGATAGCGGTTCAGGACCGCATTGGCGTGGCCGCGCATTCCATGACGATCAAGATCCATCAAGAGAAAGGCCAGATCATAAAGCACATCTATGCAGGCAAATCGGTCGCTGAATTCGATAGCGTCGAACAGCACGGGAACGGCGCCGATCATGCAGATATTGTTCAAATGAAGATCGCCGTGACAGCGGCGAACGCGGCCCTGGTCTCTTCGGGCATCCAGAAGGGAAGAGACATTCCGCAAAAGGCCGGTGACCTCCGCACAATAGCGAGCAGTGCTTTCGGCGCCGAAGGGCCGCCCGATCATAGATGTGAGGATAGCAGTATTTTCCTCGACGATGTTGCGAAGCTCCGTCGCACCGCCGAAGCCCGGCGTGATTTCGGCCCGGGCATGAAAGCTGGCTACCGTCTCCGCGAGGGATCGCATCAACGGGGGGGTAAGGTTGCCCGCGATGCGCATCTGCTCCAGAAGATTTTCCTGGTCGAACCGCCGCATGACCAGCACCCAGTCCGCGGCCGAACTACGTTCCTCGTCTGTCCCGAACCGTAAAGCTTCACTATTCCCCCTTACCACCGGCTTCACGTCGAGATACAGCATTGGCGCTGTGCGGCGATTGACCTCTAACTCCCGCCGGCACATTTGTTCGCGCCGGCCGACGGTCGAATAGTCCATGTAGGGAAACTTGACCGCCCGTTTGAGCTTGTAAGCGTGCTCGCCGGCGAGAAACACGATTGAACCATGTGTTTCGCAGCGCTCGACCGTTCCAACGCCGGCTTCGTAGCTCGCCGGATTGGAAAGGAACGCTATGACGTCGTGCTGGTGAAAATCATCATTTGCCGACAATTCATCCCACCCGCTACGCCAATCATCTGACCGGCGACATCATGAGAATGCGCTTTTGACTCTCTGCGCACCAGACTGTTCCAGATCTCATCGGCGACACCTTGCAGACGCTCCAGGACGCCCCCCACGCGCTCGGCGCGCACGATGCCGGTATCTTTCGCTGCCCCGCAACCCAGCAACATGACGGCTTTCTCAAAAAGACATAATTCTCCGCGAGGACCCAAATTGATTTGGGTCAACCCATTTCATGCAAAGAGGCGCGAATTAATCCTTCCGATCAGGAGGAATTTGCGATGCGGCCCAGCAAGCTTTCGACGCATGCTTCCTATCTACTCCCCGTGGTGGCGCTTGTGGCCGCGACCTTGCCTACCGGCGCCCAGCCGCAGAAGGGGAATACGCCATCCCAAGATATCGTCCAGACAGGGCTGCGAGATCCCGTTGGCCGTGGGTCAGCCGGTTCCGCGCCGCGTGGGAATTTCCCTGGTGGACGGGGGACGGGGCCGGACGCCGGCGCTTCGCGCCGCCAAGGGCCGCCGGCAGGCCCCCATGGTGGACCGCTTCCTCCCTCGGCGAGAATTTCGCCGCGCGTGCACGTTCCTATCGCGCCCAATTCGGAACGCGACTTGGGCCCGCAATTCGGCCGGGCGGACAATTTCCATGGCCGCGACTTTGCTCGTCTCAACACGCGGGAGCTTTCCGCGTGGCGAGGCGGAGTGTGGCGTCACGAACAGCATGCCGGGTATTTGGGCTGGTGGTGGGTGGTCGGCGGCTTCTGGTACTTTTACCCTGAACCGGTCTATCCCTATCCGGCCTACATTTCGGATTATCTGGTTCCGGTTCCCATGCCGATCTCCCCGCAGTATTGGTACTACTGCGATGACCCGCCGGGATATTATCCCGATGTGCAAGCTTGCTACGATTCCTGGCAGATGATTCCCGTTACACCATCACCGCCGGTTTCCGATGTGTTTCGTCCCGGAGCAACGGCTGAGGTTCGTGCCGGTTACAGGATTGCTCGAGCAGTCTGTTCCACCTGTCACATCGTTCAACCAGCCCAATCGATCCCGCCGGTCCTGGTACAGGCGGGGCCGAGTTTTGTGGATGTCGCAAACCGGCCCGATTCGACGGTCGATTCGCTGCGCAATTTCATTTCCAGCACGGGCTGGGATATGCAGTCGCGTCCGATCACCATGCCCAATCAAAGACTCTCCGATCAATCCACCCGGGAAGTCGCTATCTACATCATGAGCTTGAGAGCGCCGCCGCATTAGCCAGGGGCGGCGCATCATGCTTCCCCGCCGGGTGCGTCATCCATCCGCCAAGGTCACAGTAGCGGTGTTCCCATGGCCGAATAAAACGTTCTCAGTGCATGCATGCGAAAAGCAATCAGGTCGCGGGATTAGAGCGCCGCGAATGCCTCCGCCTCCACCGTAAGGACGAGACCGCTCCTTCATCGCGGTGCAATATGGAGAACAAAATGAATAGACCCCTGCCGACAGTCGCGTTGGTTTCGCTTGTGGGCTTCCTCGCCACATCGGCGGTCGCCGAAGGTGTCAGCGACAAAAATTCCATCGATGCCGGGCGAAAGCTAGCACTTGCGGTTTGCTCAACCTGTCACGTTGTCGCTGCTGATCAGGAGTTTCCGCCACAACTGATTCAGCATACTCCCAGTTTTGAAGAAATCGCCAACAGACCCAATACCACGGCAATTTCCTTAGGGCGCTTTATAACCACGACGCATTGGGACCAGAAGACGATCCCCATGACGATGCCCAATTTCATGCTCATGGATAAGCAAAAGGACAACGCGATCAGCTACATCCTCAGCCTCCGCCGCAAGCGTTCCTAATTCAACGATCAGCAGCCGGAGCCATGTTGGGAATTCTCAGTATTGCCGACAAGCTCCTGGTGAACGACCGGGCCAAATTTGCGGCCCTGCTGGCAAGTATTACGTTTGCCGTCTTCCGCATGATCGAGGTGACATCGCTCTTTTCCGGGATTTTGAGCCGCTCATCTGCCAACGTCATCAATATCAGGGCGAAGATGTGGGTGATGGACCGGGCCGTGCAGACGGTAGCCAACTCGATTCCCCTGCCGGACTATGTCTTGGATGAGGTGGAGAGCATTCCCGGGGTTAAGTATGCGGCGCCGCTCTGTTCCGGCGGCGCGCTCCCCAAGCTGAGGAGCGGGACCTATTCAGGCGGTCAACATTCTTGGTCTTGACGACAGCAGCCTGTTTGGACGCCCGCAACTACTTTTGGGAAACATCCAGGACATTTATGCCGAAAATGGCTTTATCGCCGTCAAGGACTCCGAATTCCGATATGGCGGACAGAGAGTCCGTCAAGTCTCGTTTCCTCCTGATGGACGTAGATTCCAGGAAGATACCAGAAGGTGCCAAGAATCGTTGATTCATAAGGCCTACCGTGAATGGTGAGGTTTATCATCGTTCTGATAAGTAGATTGCGTGTCACCCAAATGCCGGTTAGATTTGGGGGAAGATTTGGGGGAAGAAACCCTTGGCACCACGCAAGACCAATCGGCTAAATTCTGATCGCTTGAACAAGGCGAAGCCCGGCCCCTATCCCGATGGCGATGGCCTCTACTTGTACGTTACGTCGGCTAAGGCGCGGTCGTGGCTGTTCTGCTACATGCTGAACGGACGGTCGCGTGAAATGGGCCTCGGGCCATATCCCGAAATCTCGCTCATAGACGCGCGAGCGCGGGCCACAGAGGCTCGAAAGCTCAAGGCGCGCGGCATTGACCCGATAGACGACCGCGACCGCCAAGCCGCCCTTGCACGCGTCGAAGCGGCCAAGGCGATATCATTCCGGCAATGTGCCGAAGGCTACATCGAAGCCCACAAGGCGGGGTGGCGGAACGCCAAGCACGCCGAACAATGGACGGCGACACTGGCGACATACGCCTATCCCGTGTGCGGTGACTTGCCAGTCTCCGCCGTCGATGTGGGCCTTGTCCTCAAGGTGTTGGAACCGATCTGGACGACCAAGACCGAGACGGCTCGCCGCTTGCGCGGTCGCATCGAAGCGGTGCTCGATTGGGCGACGGCTCGCGAGTATCGGTCTGGCGATAATCCGGCGCGGTGGAAAGGGCTGCTTAAAAACCTGCTCCCGCCACATGCGAAGGTTGGGCGTGTCGAGCATCATCCGGCATTGCCCTATGGGGAGTTGCCGAGCTTTGTAGCCGATCTGCGAGCACAGGAAGGGCTGGGAGCCGAGTGTCTCTTATTCACGATCCTCACTGCCAGTCGCACGAGCGAAGCCATCAATGCTCAGTGGCAGGAGATTGACCTTAACAATGCTATCTGGACGGTCCCAGGCGAGCGCATGAAGGCCGGGCGTGAGCATCGCGTTCCACTGTCTAAGCCTGCCTTGGCGCTGCTACGCGAGCGCCAGAAGGCCACTGGCGGGCAGGGGGCAATCTTCCCTGGTGAGCGGCTCAATAGGCCGCTGTCGAACATGGCGATGCTTAAGACGCTTGAGCGCATGGGCCGCAATGATCTGACAGTTCACGGCTTCCGTTCGACGTTCCGCGATTGGGTGGAGGAAAGTACCAGCTATGCCGGGACGGTCGCAGAAGCGGCGCTCGCTCATGCCGTGGCTGATAAGGTGGAAGCCGCCTACCGGCGTGGTGATCTGTTCGACAAGCGCGCCAAACTCATGGAAGCATGGGGCAAATATTGCATGACGCCTGCCAGGGGGGTGGACGTGATCCCGATCAAGCGCGCCCGGCCGGGCGTGATAGTGCTACACGGTCCCGGCGCCGCGCCAGCACCGTCGGCTAGAAGCCGCGTGTGACGGCGACGCGCCCAATTCCATCGGCAAGCCTAGGGCAGCGCTGGAACCGTCAGAGAGAGGGCAGCGAAGTGAATTCGGCAAAATTCGTGTCGATAGTCTTGGCCGTCATTGGCGCATGCGCTGGTATTGTGGCTGCCGTCTACTGGTATAAGGCCAGCACAATCAAAATCCGGGCGCGGGCTGGGGGTGCAATATTTGGCGGTGGTATGGCAACACCAACGGCTCCGTTTCTTGCGGGCGCACTTGATGCCATCGCGAAGAGTTCAAGGCTCAACATGTTCGCGGCTATCTGGACAGCGGCTTCCGTTCTCTTCAGCGCCGCGTCGGCTATCGCCGGGGCCTTTTCAAATTAGAATACTGCCGAAATTTGTATTGGATCGGATGGGGATGGTTAAGCAAAAAGACCCCGGCGCGCTTCAGGTCGCGCCGGGGTCTTTTGAAGCGGAGTATCCCGACCACCGCCTCATTTTCAGGACCATGACCCAAGGAGGAAGAAGCCACAGTCCCGAACCAAACTACGATGTCCGCTTACGCCGTTTCCGGGGCTTGGGGAGGGCTTCCGGGACCAAGTGTTCATCATCGAACAACGTGCACATGTAACGGTTCTCGGCCCGCCAATCGGCGACTATCTGGGCGTAGTCACGCCGCTCACCCGCTGGCAGGACTCGCGACTCCCACCATTCCAGCAATCGACCCGGAAGCCACCACCGGTGATTGCCGACATAGAGGTTATGGGGCTCGGACTGTGGGCCGAATGTAGACTTTCGCCAGCGAAGTAAGGTTTTAGAGTGAGTCCGCAGCAAGGCGGCTGCCATCTGGGTATCGACCGGGTGCCATGGCGGGCAGGTGCCGATTGGACGGGGCGGTAAGCGCCGAAGGCGCTCCAAATTAATCACCGCACTGCACGCTGACGCCGCCCCATCGGGTCGATGTCAGAGGCCGCAAAGCGCCGCTCCTGCCAGATTTTGGCGAACGAACCGGAACCGGGCAAATGAAGCCGGACATCTGAGGTCTTTCGCTCGCCGCCGGTCGCGGTCTCGAAGCCCTTGCTCAGGTAGTAAGCAAGCTCGGGACTGACAGGCTCACGAACCACGATATGCAACTCATGCCCGTGGCGGTGCAATCTGGCCACCTTGTCCGTGAGTTCGGTCGATGCAATCTGGCCTGCGAGCGTGAGCGCAATAAAGTACACAGCCCGGCCTACCATGCAGTTGTCATCGGTATCGTCGGCACCATCGCTACACACGGCATGGGACATGATCGGCGAGGGGTGTGCCTCACTGCGCCAAGCGGTCATTCGGGAAGCAAGGGTCGGGTTCATTCGGGTAGACTCCGGCGGGCTGTTAGAAATTTTATGAGGTCGCTCTTCAAGTAGAAGACGCGGCGGGAAACACGGTAGAAGACGGGGCCGGTACGGCGGCGACGCCAATCGTGCAATGTGATCGGCGAGAACCCGATGAAGGCCGCAGCTTGCTTGGTCGTGAACCGTTCATCGGCCTCTTCAAAGACCACGGCGCTCATTTCCGCTTGCACGGCGTTAGACGAAGATCAAGGCGCTTCATCACGTCGCTCAGTACTGTGTCGAAGCTTTCACGAACGGTTACGTAACCGTCCCCGAAACCGATGCGGCAACCATCCCCGCTTGGTTCGATAGTGGTGATCCGGTCCGGGTTCACGCCGACGCTAACGCCGTTTCCGGAAGGAGTTGTGTACAACAGCATGGAGTGGTCCTCACGTGTGGGGTTCGCGTGAGTTGTGATGGCCTTTTGTATTTCGTACCAGATGAATCATTTTGATTCATTTTTAGGTGCTCTTTCGTGATATAAAATACAGTTCAATTTGTGTAAGAAAGCCGCTCAAGGGGCAAGTTTGTACACCTGCACAAGTGGGAAATCGCGAAGCTCTTCGGGCCGGTCTTCATTCGGGACCACCACCCACGGCAACGGCGAGACAACTATCCCCGCCGGGTCCTCGCCCGGAGCCGCCAGCTTTGCGGGCAATGACTTCTCGGGATGCAGGACCATGCTGGGAATTATCAACATGCTGGACGGCGGGCCGGGTTGGTTTCCGTGGCGGTACGGGACGAAATGGCTAACTACCCTTCGTCGCATATAAAGATTACTTATGCGACGAAGGGTAGTTAGATCACGCCACTTTTGGGCACACCCCACGGCGCTAAAGTGGGCCGGTACGAGTCGGGCTAGGTCCTCTGCTTTCAGAGGCAAAAAGCCACCCAGCTCTTCGACCAAGATTTCCGCTTTGTCGGGCTTGAAAGCAAAAAGCCGGTCAATCGGAAGCCCCACGGGCTGACTTGAGTACAGAAATACCTGCTTTGGCGCGTCAGCGTATACCAATCGGAGCCGCCCCACCGCCTGACGGGTTTCGGCCTCGCGAATGGACCTCATGATGGCTTGCAGCCTTGAGTCCATATAGTCCTGGCACTCGACAACCCCCGGCCCTACGGCATGACGCCGTCGGATTGGCTTGGAGAAGTTTAGCGGCTCGGGATCATCGTAATGCAACGCCCTGGCGAGGTCTTCGACCGCATCCAAGCCTGGGAAGTTGCGACCGATCACGAACACGCTGTCGCAGTCCTTGTAGCGATTACTCCCCCGGAAACCCCCGAAGTGGATCAACTTGAACCGCCCCGGGAGCAGTTCCTTCAAGTGTGGGATGAGGTTTTTATAGGTGACAACCAAACCCCTCCCCCCCGCCGTGGTTCGAATCTGCTCCGCAAGTTTTGCGATTGCCGCCACATTCAATTCCTGGCCCGGGAGTAGTCCTAGGGACCGCTTGCTAAAACTGCGGTCCTCGCATTGAGAGAACTCGGCACGCTGAATGGCGTCGATGCTCACCACCCGGATACTGGGAAAGGCTGGTCGCAGGTTTTCTTCCTCCAAATCGGCATCGAGAATCATGATGGTCTCGACGCCCGCCACTCTCGGAAGCTCGGTTCTCACGCATAGCTTCGCGTCGTTTTCAACCCTCTTAACCGCGTGAGACTCACGCCGATCAGTCAGCCTCAATTCCGTTTCAAGCGCCCGGATAGTTCTCAGGGCAAGCCTCCGGTATTTCCGGTCCGAGCTTTGGATGTGGGCACGAATCTCAGCGGCCGTTTTGCCGGGATGCACGCCCAATGATGGCTTTTCTACAATCGCCTCCGCCACCTCGCGAAGCATCTCCGCATCAAGGCCGCGACCGCGAAGCTCTTCCAAAATCGGTCGGCCGGACTCGATAGCGCGGGTGATTTCCTTGATCGGCGCTGAGGCCCTCTCCCGGGCCTTCAGCGATTCGGTAAACCCCTCCGCCTTCATAGGCCGGGGCAGTGTCCCCCGTAGTGCGGTGACGATTCCAGGCTTACCCGGAGGGGCCAGCGTGGAAGTAAAATTTTCATCAATCACCACGATCTGCGGCTCGCCCAGCCCCTTCTTGCGCGGGGTCGCGAGGTGGGCGTGATTATAAATCCTCAGCCCCGGCCCTTTGTAATCAAACTGCGCGAGATAGGGGCAGCCTTTGAAGTGCTCACATTGAACGATCTGCCCGTTCACTTTGGCCTGACACAGAGCCGGGCCGACCGGGATCGAATTTTTCTCCAGCTCCGCCGCGAGCGTGTGTTTCTTGCAGTTGTCGCGGTCCCTCCCGAACATCGTGAGAACCCGAACCGGCTTATTGCTGGCACCCGCGGCCTTTACGAGATGTTCATGCCATTCGCGTTGCATCGCCCGGGTTGGGGCGTATACCTCGCCGTTCATCTTTTCGACGCCCGGCAATCGAATCAATTCATTTGCCGCGACAACCGTCTTCCCCATTCCCGGCGTGCCTTTGATGCCAGTACACCCGGGGCCGCTCAGGGCGTGCCGAATGGCGGCTCGTGATTGTTCACTAGCTTCCGGCGCCGTCAATGTAGCGCGGGGTGCTTCCGGTATGACGGCACCCCACCTTTTCCAATCCGCCCGGCAGGACTTAGCAACTTTGTCGAATGTCCAAACGGTCGAAGAGTAGGCCGTCTCGCCCAGCACGGCCTCGGCCTGGAACTTCTCCCAAACGAGGTCAATAAATTCATCCTCGGTCGTAGGCTTGTTGTTATGCAAAACGCGCCAGCGGATGCCCAGTAGCAGTCCCTCGCGGCCATCCACCGCTTTGCCGGTATCGTCGCACACAAGTTCGGGATCGGTCTCACGGGGCTGCCGAGGCTCGCTGTAAGCACGCTCCGGGAGTTTGATGTTGACCTGCTGCAGGGCCTTCTTGACGAACACCACTCGCGGCCGATTGGCGAACGGGTCTTCGACGCCTTCAAATCTCGGCCGGGCGGTGTAATGTGGCTGGACCGGAGTGTAGAGGGCCGGATCGACGAGCTTGACCTTTTTCTCTTTACCTCTCGAAAAGCTCGCATTGAGTGACTTGGCCCACGTTCTCATATCTTCATCACGGCATGGCGTGGTCATATAGAACCAAAAATGAGCTTTTATCTTCTGCCCTCTACGCCCGGCATTACTCGACCATTGCGCTACATAGGAGATGTTGTGAAACTCGGGCGGCAGGTGCGAGACGACATACTCAAGCGCCTCCCGAGATGTGGGATTCACCGCTTCGGGCGCTTCGAGTTGATCGCTATCGACGCCATTCAGGAGCCGGGGCTGGGGGTCGAAGCAAGCCCCCGGGTCTAGGTATCGGCGTTGTACGCGATGTCCCGGAATCAGACTCGATTTGGGCCTGCCTCGAATAATAAACTTGCAAGGGTCTTGCTCGATTTCGGTGAGCAGCGCGGCAAAAGCTTCGATCCCCGCGCAGGTGCGAACCTCGTAATTGAACATCGCCCCGGCGCGGTACGGCACATCGGTTCCGTCCGCCAAGAACGTCTTCTGGGCCGTGCGGT
This sequence comes from uncultured Bordetella sp., assembly GCA_964494505.1. Classification (GTDB taxonomy): domain Bacteria; phylum Pseudomonadota; class Alphaproteobacteria; order Micropepsales; family Micropepsaceae; genus CAIYRG01. The sequence continues at coordinate 11,997 of CAZBRO010000035.1, read as the reverse complement.
TGGGGTCTGCACACTGCAGAACGGTGATAGTGTCGGCAATCACGTGAGCGGCCCTCAGTGCGCCAAGTCCGGGCCGGTGTCGCTTGTGCTGCGCCGCTCGCTCGCTCGCTCGAAAGCCTCAACATCGGAAAGCCGATAAACGACGCGCCGCCCGAGCTTGAGGAACCGGCAGCCATCGCCCCGAAGGCGTTGCTTCGCGAGGGCAGCTTTGGTTACCCCCCAGCGTTCAGCCAAATCGTCCGATTTGAGATGGGTGGTGCACGGCGCGGCCGGCAGTGCGGTGGGGCCGACGACCCCGGACCTGAAGATGGGGGCACGATCTCGCACGCCCGCGCGAGGCGAGTTGGGGATTTTGGTCAAGGCTGTAAACTCCAAAGAAAGAAAGAACCGAAGGTTTTTCTGCGAGGATGCCCCGCAGGTTCTCGCCCGGGCCGGATTTGTTTTCGGTTTCGTTTTCTTGGAGTTGGTTTCTGAATCAGAAGCAGAAGCAATAACCGGGCTGAGCGGATACATAGGAGCCCGTCGACGGATTGCAAGGCCTAATTTTTGGAGTTGTGCGAGGCGATCAACGGCTTGCAGAAGGTCAAGAAGGGCTTGTTCAAGCCGAACATCTTCGAGGGGACACGGCCCACCATAAAGGTGTTGGGCTTCGACACAATCGAATCGTTGAAGGCCAAGAGCGATGTGCAGGACCTCCACATCGTCCCGGCGTTCTCGGGCGGCAAGTCCGGCTGGGTATCCATCTTGGTAGGCGCTGTGTTGATCGCTGCAGCGTTTATTCCCGGCGTTGGTGAAGCCATTGCCGGCGCTACGTTCGGCCTCTTCGGCGCTAGCAACCTCGCGCTGATAGGCACCGGCCTCGTGGTCGGCGGCGTCATGTTTCGCCGGACGGCCTCATCGGTTCTGGCGTCTGCTTATCGTAATTTCGATGGCGTTGAGGTCCGGGCTTTATGGCGTCGGAATAAGAGCTTGGCCCCTGCCTCCTGGTTGTAGCCTCTTACGGCGCGGCTTGCGGCTATTCACGATACGACAGTCCTAGGCCTCAATGCCGGTACGAGCACGTACTCACATAGAGCCACAGGAATCCCCCTTGGCCTTGCGGCCAAGGGGTAATCCTTCAGTGGATAACCACTTTACCGTGGTTTCCCAACCGACTCCCAATTGAATATTGCGGCTTATACAGCGACCCGTCAATAATTGACCTGTGGATAAAAATAGGAATTGCGGGGCAAGGGCATGGATATTCGCGACGAACTGACCCTCGGCATCGACCTAGGCATCGGTTCATGCGGCTGGGCCATTATCAAAGAGAACGCTAGCGGTAGCGAAATCGTCGATTGGGGCACCCGTACCTTCGACGTGCCGGAAACCGATAAGGAGCGTACGCCGACGAACCAGCTACGGCGTCAGCACCGGGGGTTGCGAAAAGTTCTACGCCGTCGCCGCCAGCGGATGAATGAGATCAGACGTCTCCTCAAGGAAGGCGGGCTGTTAGACAGTGAAGGTAAGTCCGCGTTGAAGGTTACCGGCCTCGATCCCTGGCGCCTGAGGGCCGAAGGGCTCGACCGCAAGTTAACCGGCCAGGAAATTGCCGTCGCTCTCGGCCATATCGCTAAACATCGCGGCTTCAAATCGAACAGCAAGCGCAAATCGAATGAGCCCGCCTCCGATGATTCAAAAATGCTCAAGGCCGTTCACGACACGGCAGACAAGCTCGCCGCCTACCGCACCGTCGGCGAAATGTTTGCCAAAGACGAGACTTTCGCTATCCGCAAGCGAAATCGCGACGGCGACTATTCGCGCTCCGTCTTGCGCGACGATCAGCGGAAGGAAGTCGCACTTCTGCTGAGCCAGCAGCGCCGCATGGGCAACGCGCTGGCGACCGAAGAATTGGAAAGCGATTTCATTTCCATCGCGTTTTACCAACGTCCGCTCGCCGATAGCGAGGACAAGGTCGGCTGGTGTCCTTTCGAGCCCGACGAGCGCCGCGCGGCGAAGCGTTCGCCATCGTTTGAGAAGTTCCGCTTCCTCTCGCGATTGACGGCGCTGCGCCTGCAATCGTTCGACGGCGACCGGGCTCTAACCGCAACGGAAGTCGCAGACGCCAGTACCGATTTCGGTAACCAGAAGGGCATGACCTTCAAGCGGTTGCGCGGAATTCTCGATTTGGACTCGGGCATTCGTTTTGAGGGCATTCCGCTCGACGAGGAAGGCAAACGCGATGCGGTGAACCGAAGCTCCAGCAACGGCTGCATGCAAGGGACCCATGCATTGCGCAGGGCGCTCGGCCAAGCGGGGTGGAACATTTTCAGCGACGCGCCCGGCAAGCTCGACCGCATCGCCTTTGTGCTGACCTTCCGCGAGGACAAGGATTCGATCCGCAAGGGGTTGGAGGAGATCGGGCTGGAGCCGCTGATCCTCCATGCCCTGATGAAAGCCGTTGAGGACGGCGAATTTTCTGACTTCAAAGGCGCGGGCCATATTTCGGCAAAGGCTTGCCGCAATGTCATCCCGCACCTGATGCGCGGCCTTGTCTATTCAGAAGCGTGCAAAGAAGCAGGTTACGACCACTGGAGGCGGCCCGAGACCAAATTGGACCAGATCAATAATCCCGTGGCGCGCAAGGCGTTGACCGAAGCCATCAAGCAGGTGCGCGCCATCGTGCGGGAATTCGGATTGCCGGGACACATCCATGTCGAACTCGCCCGCGATGTGGGCAAGAGCAGGGAAGAACGCGAGGAAATCAGGAGCGGTATCGAAAAACGCAACAAGGCCAAGGATCGTCTGGTCGAAGAATTCCGCGAAGCGGTGGGCGCGGAACCGCGCGGCGAGGATTTGTTGCGCTTCGAGCTATGGAAGGAACAGCGGGGGCGCTGCTTATATTGCGACCAGCCGATCCACCCGAATGCCGTCGCATCTTCCGACAATGCCGTGCAGGTAGATCACATTCTGCCCTGGAGCCGTTCAGGCGACGACAGCTTCGTCAACAAGACGCTGTGTCATGCCGGATGCAATCAGGACAAGAAGGGCCGCACGCCCTTCGAGTGGTTCGGCACGGATGAAACACGCTGGGCGGCGTTCACCGCCGGTATCGAAAGCGTGAAGGAAATGAAGGGACGAAAGAAGCGGAATTATCTGCTGAAGGACGCCAAAATCTTGGAGGAGAAGTTCCGGCCGCGTAATCTGGGCGACACGCGCTACGCGACGCGCTTGCTGCTCGACGCGCTCGCCCGCTGGTATCCCGAGGACGGCAAGGTCCATGTTTATGCTCGCCCTGGCCCGCTGACAGATCGGCTGCGTCGCGGTTGGGGCATTCAGGATTTGAAGAAGTTGCTGGAACCGGACGGCGAGAAACGCCGGGCCGACGACCGGCATCATGCGCTTGATGCACTGATCGTAGCTGCTACAAGCCAATCGGCACTTGCCAAGCTGACATTGGCATTTCAGGAGGAGGAGAAAAGAGGCGGGCATCGCGATTTCAGCCGACTCGATCCGCCCTGGCCCGGATTTGTTGAGGAGGTCCGTGACAAATTCACTCGTATCTTTGTCAGCCGTGCCGAACGCCGAAGGGCACGCGGTGAAGCGCACGCCGCCACTATTCGTCAGATCGCAGACCGCGACGGGGAAACCCTGATTTTCGAGCGCAAGAATGTGGAGGCCCTGACCGAACGGGACCTCGACCGTATCAAAGACCCTGAGCGCAACATGAAGCTGATCGAAAACATCCGTTCGTGGATCGTGGCAGGTAAACAAAAGAACACTTGGCCCAAGTCACCCAAAGGTGATGATGTGAAGAAGGTTAGCTTCCGGACCAACAAGAAGGCAGACGTGCTGATACGTGACGGCGCAGCCGACCGGGGCGAGATGGTGCGTGTGGACGTGTTTCGAAGGAAGAACAACAACGGGCTGTATCAATTCTATCTGGTCCCAATATACCCCCATCAAGTGATGAATCATGCAGGATGGCCAGACGCTCCGAATAAAGCTGTTCAGGCGCATGTTTCAGAATCCGATTGGCCTGAAATGACAAGAGAATATGAGTTCATTTTTAGCATCTCTCCCTTATCCTTTTTAGAAATCGAAAAGTCCGATGGAACCCTAATCGACGGCTATTTCCGTGGAATGGACAGAGGGAGCGGAAATCTTGAGGTGTCTCCGCATCATTCTAAAGATCAGCGAGTTAGGGGGATCGGTGCCCGTAATCTGAAATCGCTCAACAAACTGAACGTTGACCGGCTTGGCCGAAAATATCCCATCGAACGAGAGACCCGCACATGGCATGGCGCGGTCTGCACCTAAGCAAACCATCCCGCTTGAGCCTCGCCGACGGACAGATTGTCGTCGCGCAGGACGATGGCGATGTGCGCCTCGCGCTTGAGGACGTCGCGTGGATCGTGCTGGACACACCGCAGGCGACATTAACATCCGCCCTGTTATCGGCCTGTATGTCGGCTGGAATTGCGATCATTGCTACCGATGATACACACACGCCGTCGGGTATCGCTCTTCCCTTTCACCGCCACTTCCGGCAAGGCGAAATCGCACAGGCCCAGGTGGCGATGGGCGCACCGCTGAAAAAACGCCTTTGGCAAAACGTGGTTCGCGCGAAAATTGTAAATCAGGCATCGGCGCTTGATGCACTCGGGCGAACTGGTGCAGCGCCGTTACGCGAGATGGCGCGCTATGTAGGTTCCGGCGATCCTGAAAACGTGGAGGCGCGCGCGGCGCGCGACTACTGGTCGAAACTTTGGCCTGAATTCCGCCGGGAAGATGACGGCGACCGCCGAAACAAGCTGCTCAATTACGGATACGCCGTTGTGCGTTCCGGCGTCGCGCGGGCGCTCGTTGCCTCCGGTCTATTACCCGCTTTTGGCCTGATGCACGCAAGCGCGACCAATGCCTTCAATCTGGCAGATGACATGGTCGAGCCGTTCCGGCCGTTCGTTGATGTTCTGGCGTGGCAAACGGCGGACAAGGGCCGTCCGTGTAGAGACGATTTAACCCCCGATGACCGGCGGGCCATGGCCGGCGTGCTGCTGAAAGAAGCGTGCATCGGCCCGGAGAAAATCACCTTGCTTATCGCGGCAGACAAGACCGCCGAGTCTCTGGTGCGCGCCATGGAGAGCGGTACACCAGAGACGCTTGTTCTGCCAGCATTCGGCTCGTGAGTGCATGAAAACCGAGGAGGTACGCATCTTGTGGCTGTTCGTCCTCTTCGATCTGCCCGTCGGCACCAAGAAGGAGCGCCGCGATGCCTCACGATTTCGCAATTTTCTGAAAGACGACGGCTATATGATGCTACAATTTTCCGTCTACGCGCGGGTTTGCCGGGGCGAGGAAGCAGTCGGAAAACATGTTCAGCGCGTGACGAAGCGATTGCCGTCGAAGGGAAGCGTCCGAGCCCTTCAGGTCACCGACAAGCAGTATGCCCGTATGAAACTCTTGCTGGGTGAGGCCGGGAAAAATGAAAAGTTTGCGCCCCAGCAAATGGTCCTGCTCTGATTTCGGCCTGAACAACAGGCAAAAATCAGAGCAGTTCCAGGCATTTCTTACGTTGGTAGCCTACGCGATGGGAGTCGGTAGGGAAACCACGGCATTGGCACCGGTATTGAGCACGAGGGCCGTAGCCTACGCGATGGGAGTCGGTAGGGAAACCACGGCCAAGGAGGCGGCGTGACCCATCATCTCGTCAGCCTACGCGATGGGAGTCGGTAGGGAAACCACGGCCCGCCTTGTCCAGGCGAAGATCATCGATCTAGCCTACGCGATGGGAGTCGGTAGGGAAACCACGGCGAATTACGGCTGCATGCTGAACACCATGCAAGCCTACGCGATGGGAGTCGGTAGGGAAACCACGGCCAAGCACGGCGGGGGGAAGACGGCAAAGATAGCCTACGCGATGGGAGTCGGTAGGGAAACCACGGCCAGCACGAAGGCTGTGTGGTTTGCTGCGGCAGCCTACGCGATGGGAGTCGGTAGGGAAACCACGGCGAAAAAGCCATGATGCAGTGGTGGAGGTGCAGCCTACGCGATGGGAGTCGGTAGGGAAACCACGGCCCCGCTCTCTTGGCGATTACGACCAGGCCGAGCCTACGCGATGGGAGTCGGTAGGGAAACCACGGCGGATCCTCGACGTTCGGGGCAGCGTCCGACAGCCTACGCGATGGGAGTCGGTAGGGAAACCACGGCTCACCCAAGGACAAGGTCCGGCGACCGTGAAGCCTACGCGATGGGAGTCGGTAGGGAAACCACGGCGTTGCTCGGAGAGGCTTCGCGGCGTCGTAAAGCCTACGCGATGGGAGTCGGTAGGGAAACCACGGCTCACCCTCACCATCAGCGGCGATACATTCAAGCCTACGCGATGGGAGTCGGTAGGGAAACCACGGCCCAGGACCAAACACACACCGAGGCGGTGGCAGCCTACGCGATGGGAGTCGGTAGGGAAACCACGGCATCATTGTTCGCACATTGGCTCGCGACACGAGCCTACGCGATGGGAGTCGGTAGGGAAACCACGGCCGACAACATCCGGACCAAGCTGCACGACCTAGCCTACGCGATGGGAGTCGGTAGGGAAACCACGGCGGACGGCAAATGCCACAACGCCGAGCCCGGAGCCTACGCGATGGGAGTCGGTAGGGAAACCACGGCCTGATCGAAGCCGGGAAATACAATACCGATAGCCTACGCGATGGGAGTCGGTAGGGAAACCACGGCGACGCCGTACAGCAAGTACCGCGGCGGCCAAGCCTACGCGATGGGAGTCGGTAGGGAAACCACGGCGTAGGAAAGCTGTAAGGCAGAAGCGTTCCCAGCCTACGCGATGGGAGTCGGTAGGGAAACCACGGCGATGCATCGATCGCTCCGTCCGCGCGCAGCAGCCTACGCGATGGGAGTCGGTAGGGAAACCACGGCTGCAGCGGATCGAACAGCATAAAGGCTTTCAGCCTACGCGATGGGAGTCGGTAGGGAAACCACGGCGCACGGCCTGACCGTGAAGAAGGTGAACGCAGCCTACGCGATGGGAGTCGGTAGGGAAACCACGGCAAGGCTTGACAGCCTAGATTTAGAGGCGTAAGCCTACGCGATGGGAGTCGGTAGGGAAACCACGGCCGCGCTGGTGAGGGCAGGCATCGTCGTGCGAAGCCTACGCGATGGGAGTCGGTAGGGAAACCACGGCACGCGACCCGAAGGGCTTCAGGGACTTCATAGCCTACGCGATGGGAGTCGGTAGGGAAACCACGGCAC
>CAZBRO010000035.1:0-4649 GCA_964494505.1 uncultured Bordetella sp. | reverse complement strand
GGCTTCAGGGACTTCATAGCCTACGCGATGGGAGTCGGTAGGGAAACCACGGCACCGCGCACGCCTGTGTTCGTGCGCGCCAAAGCCTACGCGATGGGAGTCGGTAGGGAAACCACGGCACGTTTGGTCAACTTGGCCTCGAACCTTGCAGCCTACGCGATGGGAGTCGGTAGGGAAACCACGGCACGGGGCTTTATTTTACACCCAGCCCCGTCAGCCTACGCGATGGGAGTCGGTAGGGAAACCACGGCCGAAGACACAGACGCGCTTCACCGAACAGCAGCCTACGCGATGGGAGTCGGTAGGGAAACCACGGCACCGTCAGAAGGCTTCGGTCGTTGCCTATAGCCTACGCGATGGGAGTCGGTAGGGAAACCACGGCAAAGGACGGCGCTGGCCACGAGATCGGTCTAGCCTACGCGATGGGAGTCGGTAGGGAAACCACGGCCATGACGATGTTGTCGATTGGCTGGATCCCAGCCTACGCGATGGGAGTCGGTAGGGAAACCACGGCCCCTTCGGCTTGATCCACGCGGCCATCTTCAGCCTACGCGATGGGAGTCGGTAGGGAAACCACGGCACGCCCTCGCGTGCCACGAAGAGGGCATGGAGCCTACGCGATGGGAGTCGGTAGGGAAACCACGGCCACGAGATGTGTAATGAGCGGCTAAGCGTCAGCCTACGCGATGGGAGTCGGTAGGGAAACCACGGCGCTCACCGGCAACCGCGCCGAGCCCGGCCAAGCCTACGCGATGGGAGTCGGTAGGGAAACCACGGCTGATCTCGATCAGATGGCGTGGCGCCGCAAAGCCTACGCGATGGGAGTCGGTAGGGAAACCACGGCGCGCTGCCACAGCAGGTAACGGCTCGTCCAAGCCTACGCGATGGGAGTCGGTAGGGAAACCACGGCCGGCATGGTGGCAGGCGCACTCACCGGCTTAGCCTACGCGATGGGAGTCGGTAGGGAAACCACGGCCGGATTGCCGATGGTGCCGAGCAGGATTGGAGCCTACGCGATGGGAGTCGGTAGGGAAACCACGGCCAGCAGATCAGGCATCGCGCCGACCTTGCGAGCCTACGCGATGGGAGTCGGTAGGGAAACCACGGCCACAATCCGAACGAACGGCAGTTCGTTGGTAGCCTACGCGATGGGAGTCGGTAGGGAAACCACGGCGACGAGCGCCTTCTGGGCGATCGGGCCGGGAGCCTACGCGATGGGAGTCGGTAGGGAAACCACGGCTGCTCGGCGATGGCATCGCCACTCCGCCGCAGCCTACGCGATGGGAGTCGGTAGGGAAACCACGGCCAGGACCGCGAACATCAGCGCGCCGTCACAGAGCCTACGCGATGGGAGTCGGTAGGGAAACCACGGCCCGCGCTGTCGGGTATGCCTCTCCGGTCGAAGCCTACGCGATGGGAGTCGGTAGGGAAACCACGGCTCCGATCTCGTATTCACCGCGTGGGATAGGAAGCCTACGCGATGGGAGTCGGTAGGGAAACCACGGCTCACGTTTCTTGCCCCCCACGGGCAGTTCAAGCCTACGCGATGGGAGTCGGTAGGGAAACCACGGCAAAAAACGCTCTCCCGTCTGATGGCCCGCTAGCCTACGCGATGGGAGTCGGTAGGGAAACCACGGCTCATCGCCGGCAGACCTGGGCAGGGGAAGGAGCCTACGCGATGGGAGTCGGTAGGGAAACCACGGCTTGCCCGCCGCCCAGCCACACGGGATGCCCAGCCTACGCGATGGGAGTCGGTAGGGAAACCACGGCGTGACGGTGTGCGCCTGGCCCATCTCGGTAAGCCTACGCGATGGGAGTCGGTAGGGAAACCACGGCCTCCCGCGAGCGAATCCGGCAGGTCGAGGCAGCCTACGCGATGGGAGTCGGTAGGGAAACCACGGCGAAGGTGGTCACCGGGGCGCTCGAGGACGAAGCCTACGCGATGGGAGTCGGTAGGGAAACCACGGCCCCCGCGTGATGATCCCGCCGGCGAACCGCAGCCTACGCGATGGGAGTCGGTAGGGAAACCACGGCCCTTTCGACGCCGCTGATCGGCGGCCTGGCAGCCTACGCGATGGGAGTCGGTAGGGAAACCACGGCGCCATCACATCAGTGTTCGACCGTCGTTCCAGCCTACGCGATGGGAGTCGGTAGGGAAACCACGGCTTCCGGGTTGGACTTCAGCAAGCGCTGTGAAGCCTACGCGATGGGAGTCGGTAGGGAAACCACGGCGGCTCGATGGCGGGAAGGACTTCAACGGGCAGCCTACGCGATGGGAGTCGGTAGGGAAACCACGGCCGCGATGCGCGTCGCCATTTGCCATCGTATAGCCTACGCGATGGGAGTCGGTAGGGAAACCACGGCCAGGACCTTCGCACATTGAAGGGGCGACAGAGCCTACGCGATGGGAGTCGGTAGGGAAACCACGGCAAAAGTGTCTCTCGCCGCCGTCGGCTCCGGAGCCTACGCGATGGGAGTCGGTAGGGAAACCACGGCCCCCTGGAACTCGTTGAGCAGGTGGACGACAGCCTACGCGATGGGAGTCGGTAGGGAAACCACGGCCGGGATGGACTCCATTCAGCGCGTCGAGCAAGCCTACGCGATGGGAGTCGGTAGGGAAACCACGGCTCGCGACGATGCGGACGCGCAACGGCGCATAGCCTACGCGATGGGAGTCGGTAGGGAAACCACGGCCGGAAACGAGGATTTTGCGCATTTCAATTCAGCCTACGCGATGGGAGTCGGTAGGGAAACCACGGCGGCCGAGAGCGAAGCGGTGGTCGTCGAGAAAGCCTACGCGATGGGAGTCGGTAGGGAAACCACGGCGACGCAGAACTGGCCGGAGAACTGAGATGCAGCCTACGCGATGGGAGTCGGTAGGGAAACCACGGCCCAACGGGCGTGCGCGGCCAGCCTCCAGGCAGCCTACGCGATGGGAGTCGGTAGGGAAACCACGGCTTCTGCTGCGCCAACTCGACCGCATTCCGAAAGCCTACGCGATGGGAGTCGGTAGGGAAACCACGGCCGGCCATCGAAGGGCGCTATCAGGTCTGGGAGCCTACGCGATGGGAGTCGGTAGGGAAACCACGGCCCGACTCGTCCGGCATTTTCTCTGCGCGCGAGCCTACGCGATGGGAGTCGGTAGGGAAACCACGGCCGGACCGGTCGAGAAAATCCGCCGCCTTTAAGCCTACGCGATGGGAGTCGGTAGGGAAACCACGGCAGAGACCGTCGCGAAGCGTGATCATGCCGCAGCCTACGCGATGGGAGTCGGTAGGGAAACCACGGCCTCGCCGCGAAGGATGCTCACCTATTCCTTTAGCCTACGCGATGGGAGTCGGTAGGGAAACCACGGCTCACGCCGACATCGTAGGCGCGTTGCACGGAGCCTACGCGATGGGAGTCGGTAGGGAAACCACGGCGAGCGTTTACGACGGCTGTGCGTGCGGGATAGCCTACGCGATGGGAGTCGGTAGGGAAACCACGGCAGAAGGGTCGGCGGACGCAGCGCCATGTAGAGCCTACGCGATGGGAGTCGGTAGGGAAACCACGGCTTACGAACAAGGGTAAGAACTACCGAGGTAAGCCTACGCGATGGGAGTCGGTAGGGAAACCACGGCGTTACTATTTCGCGCTGGCAATCGCAAAGGAGCCTACGCGATGGGAGTCGGTAGGGAAACCACGGCCCCGAAAACGCGCTCCCGCGATTGAGCATCAGCCTACGCGATGGGAGTCGGTAGGGAAACCACGGCCGAGATGGAGAACACCAATGCCAAGCAGACAGCCTACGCGATGGGAGTCGGTAGGGAAACCACGGCAGGCTTTGGCGGTATCCAGAACCTGTTCAAAGCCTACGCGATGGGAGTCGGTAGGGAAACCACGGCCTGTTTCGGCATCCCTCAGATGCTCGCAAGAGCCTACGCGATGGGAGTCGGTAGGGAAACCACGGCGGAAGTGAGCCCTACCCAGCGCCAAGTTCAATTACTCGGCGAATTCGTCCTGAGCCGCAAGGTGCGGCGGGACAGGGGTGCTAAATTCCCCAATATTCTTGAGAGAAAATAAGACCATCGCCTCGACCAAGGTACCGGCCTGGCATAAAAGTGTACCCAGCTTGTCCGTGTACGGACGTATAACAATGTATATTTGTCAATGTCTTAGTGTGACAATCTGACTCATTTGGCGGGAGTGAAGTCAGTGATCTACTGTGCACGTCCCCAGATGGGACATATGACGGTCAGTCGGGTCCGCACTGTCAGCGGCGTATGAAGCTCATTCCTGGTCCGCGAGAGCGGCGTATCTTTGAAACCGTGCATCAGTCTGACAAGCGTCGGGGGGCAACCATCGGCGCTTGTCTTGCTTTTTATCGCCACGTTGGTGAATCGGCGACCGCGCCGCGTGCGCGTCGTCGGGCGCATAGCCATACTGGCATTGAGCCACATCGCTATCCACAAAATGATGCTCAATCGAGCCCAGCGCCGGACGACGCGCGGGCGGTGGGCTCAGACTCGATTTGGGGGAAAGTTTGGGGGTTAGACAAGCGATCTTGTCAGAATATGTAGTATTTTCAATATATTATGTGGATATAATGGCGGACAGAGAGGGATTCGAACCCTCGTTACGGTTTCCCGTAAACACGCTTTCCAAGCGTG
>CAZBRO010000034.1:0-55604 GCA_964494505.1 uncultured Bordetella sp. | reverse complement strand
TTGGCCCATGCCGTCGCGGATCACCTTGCCGCCGCCGAATTTCACCTCCTCGCCGTAGATCGTGTGATCCTTTTCGATCTCCACGATCAGGTCGGTGTCGGCAAGCCGCATCCGATCGCCTGTGGTCGGCCCGAACATGTCGGCATAGGCGGAGCGTTTGATCCGATAGGGCATGGGCTAGGACGTTCCGTCGGCAAGAGTGCCCATCACCGCCTGGCGGAAGCCGAACACGGCGCGCGCGCCCCGATAGGGGACAAGATGGATCTCGCGCCGCTGGCCGGGCTCGAACCGGACGGCCGTTCCCGCCGGAATATCCAGCCGCATGCCCTTGGCCTTTTCGCGATCGAAAATCAGCGCCGGATTGGTTTCATGGAAATGGTAATGACTGCCGACCTGAATGGGGCGGTCGCCCGAATTGGCGACGGCCAAAGTCACCCGCTCCAGCCCCGCGTTAAGTTCGATCTCGCCGTCCGCAGGAAAGATTTCGCCGGGGATCATGATGTCACCGCACAGGCTCGTGGACGGTGACCAATTTCGTCCCATCCGGAAAGGTCGCTTCCACCTGCACGTCGGGAATCATTTCGGCAACGCCTTCCATCACCTGATCGCGCGAGATCAGTTGCGCGCCCTTGTCCATCAGATCAGCGACCGAGCGTCCGTCGCGCGCGCCCTCCAGAACGAAGTCGGAAATCAGCGCGACCGTTTCGGGGAAGTTCAGCTTCACGCCGCGTTCGAGCCGTCGCCGGGCGACGAGTGCCGCGACCGAAATCAGAAGCTTGTCCTTTTCACGCGGTGTCAGATTCACCTTGCCCTCATCGGTTCAGCATTGCCACACGCGCGGCAGCGCGCGGCCATTGCGCAACACATTCAGCGCCAGCACGACATCGTGCCTCAAGGTCTCGCCCTCCGGCGCGAGAAAGCGCGCCGCAAGAATGCCGTTCCAAAGGCTCGCCGCCGCGCGGCCCCGGGCACGTTTGAGGGCTTCGCGCAAATTTTCAAGCAGATCTTCGGCAATCGTTTGCGCGGCGAATATGATCGTCGCAAAAGCGCGCGCGCCTGCGCCAAGCGCAGCCCTGTCCAGCCGCGCGGCGATATTCCCCTCCAGCCGAAACACATCGGCATAGATGAGCTTTCCGTCCCGGAAAATGCGCCACGCATCGCGAATACGCCCGGATGTCACTTCTTCGCGCATCGCGGTCCTTCCCAGCACCATGCCTTCCAGGCCCAGGAATGTGGAGCGTGCCTCGACGTGCACGTCCAGCCGCCGATCCAGCGCCGCGCCATTGAAGAGTATCGTCTCCTGAGGCAGCCATTCAGCCTCACTGCCTTCCGCGACATCGAGCCGGTTGGAAATGCGCGCCTCGCCGGCAAGCGCGCGATAGATTTTTTCCGCCGCCTGGCTGCACACGCAAACCGCAGCACCTCTGCCCCAGCGTGCGGCAAAATCGATCCTGTCCCCGCCGGTCAACCCGCCCGATGTGTTGATGATGACGCCTTCCGCAATATCTCCGGCATGCCTGCGCGGCATCCTGAGGCGCAGACAGCCGGACTGATACAAATCGTCGAAGACCGTGCGCTCTCCAAACCGCTTAAAACCGACCCGCACGGCTCCCCGGCTCCGCGCCAGCGGAGCGGCGGTGTCGAAGCATGGCTTGCCGTCGCGCGAGTCTTGCGCGGCAAGTGCGATAATTCCATCTTCAACGAACACGCGCACGGCCAGACCCAATGTTCCCGAGCGACCATCCGACGATAGGAGCGGCCATAAGGCCCGCCCATGGGGCGATTGACGTATTGAAGCTAATGCCCGAAATCGGCCAAACCCCTAATCCGGTCATGCTTTTTCTTTCAGTCATACGGTCACGCACCATGCGACAGTTTTGCGTTTGCCGCCCGTCGGCGGCCCTGTCCCGGCTTCGCGTCTGCGCATGAGAATCGGCGTCATAGGAACCGGAGTTGCAGGAAGCCTGTTCGCCGCATCGGCCAAGAACATTCGCGGCGTGACGCTTCGGGCCTTCGATCGAATCCCGCTGAACGATCGCGACGAAGCAGGAACCGGTCTGAACATCGGCCCCAATGCCGTCAAGGCACTGCGCCTTCACGGCGGGCTCGGCATCGATGCCTTGCGCGCGGTTTCATTGCCCTGGCGGCGCTGGCTTATCGCGCTGACCAACGGGAACAAGATCATCGAGCTCGATCTGCTCGATGTGGCGGAAGAGCCCGGCTTGCGCATCCGCTGGTCGCAGCTCTACCGCGTTCTCAGGGCCACCAGCGCATCCTGCACCTCGTATGGCCGCTCCCTTGAGGCGCTGGAACAGGATTCGGAAGGGCGCCTCGTCCCGGTTTTCCGCGAATCGTCCGGCGCGCTGGTGCGCGAAGGCGCCTACGATCTTCTTGTCGCAGCCGACGGCCGCTACAGCCGCCTGCGGGAACTTGTCGACGGAACGCCACGCTCCGTGTACCCCGGAATCGGAACCTGGCGGCTTCTCGTCCGCGATGGCGGCACATCGCCGATAGACGATTACGGCCAATATTTCTGCGGCAATGCGCGTCTTTTGAGTTTCCGTTTGCCCAACGATTGCGTCTACATCGCGGGGTCCTTTCCGCTCGAAGGGACCGGCACCGTACCCGATTATCTGAAGACATCGCGCGCGCAGCGGCGGTTCTTCCAGCCCGAGAACGGCACCGTCAGCCCCGAGGTCGAATGGATGCTCGCCATGCTCGACCGTCACATAGACGACATGAATTGGGCGCGCACGCAGGAAATCGAGACGCTGCACCAGGCGCTGGGGGGCCGCGTTCTGCTGCTTGGCGACGCAGCGCATGCGATGTTCCAGACGCTCGGCCAGGGCGCCACGCAGGCGATCGAAGACGCGGTTGCGGCCTCTGCGGTGGTGCGCGCCCAGCCCCAGTCGCCGCGGGCGCTCTGCATGGATTATGAAGACCGCCGCCGCGACCGCATCGAATTCGCGCGGCGCTTCACGCGGGAGGCCACCGATACGCTGCTGCCCGGCGCGGACCCCGTGACCGGCTCGCTCGCGAAGGGCCAGGAGCCGTTCCTCGCCAAGCTGCGGCAACTGTATCTGGACGTGGTGTGACGGCGCGTTCCTTTCCCGACGACAACGATCCGAAATTGTTCCGGCGCCCGGTGTGTCGCCTCGCGGCCGACCTGCGCGAGCGCCGCTGTTCGGCGCGCGGGGTGCTCGAGCATTTTCTCGCGCGTGCGGGCCGCTTCAACGCGCGGCTCAACGCCTTCGTCTTCATCGACCCCGGTGCACGGATTGCCGCAGACGAAAGCGATGCCCGTTTCGACGCCGGGCATCCGCGAGGGCCGATGGAGGGGATACCCGTCGCGGTCAAGGACAATCTCCTGATGCGGGGCTGCCCGGCGGCGTGGGGTTCGCCCCTGTTTGCGAATTACGTCCCCGATCATGACGAACGTCCGGTCGCGCGATTGCGCGAGGCGGGCGCCGTTCTCATGGGCAAGACCAACGTGCCGGAATTGGCGATGCGCGGGTACACGGACAATGCCGTCTATGGCGTGACGCGCAATCCGTGGAATCTCGCGCTCACCCCCGGTGGGTCGAGCGGCGGCGCGGTCGCCGCGGTGGCGGCGGGGCTGGCACCGCTTGCTCTTGCCACGGACGGAGGCGGCTCGATCCGGCGGCCCGCAGCCCATACCGGCCTTGCCGGTTTGAAGCCCAGCGCCGGCCGTATTCGCCGCGGGGAAGGGTTTCCGCAGTTGATGTTCGATTGCGAAGTCGTGGGCCCGCTTGCACGGTCGGTCGGCGATCTGCGCCTGATGTTCGAGGCCCTCGCTCAAGAAAACCGCCGAGGCGCCCGCGAGGCCGGCCGCGCGAACATCCTGTTCGTCGAACGGTTCGGCGACGCACCGCTCGAAAGCGAGATCGCCGCGAGCTGCCGCGAAGCCGCAGACCGATTGGCGGCCCTAGGTCACACGGTCTCGTTTGGCGATCTGCCGTTCCCGCTCGATGCGGCCATGGAGGCATGGCAGTTGGTTTCACAGGCCGGACTTGCGCTTCTGGCACGCCGTGAGCCGCGGTTCTTCGACTGCGCATCGCCGGATTTTGCCGAACAGGCGCGGATCGGCGAGACTTGGGGGGGCGCGGATTACGCGGACGCCATCGAAACGCTGTTCGCGTTTCGCGGGCGGGTCGCGGAAGCCTTTGACGCGGTGGACGCGATCATGACGCCTGCGACCGCGGCGCAGCCATGGCCGGCGGAGCAGCCCTACCCTCAGACGATCGCGGGACACGAGGTCGGCCCGCGCGGACATGCGGTCTACACGGCCTGGGTTAACGCCTGCGGTCATCCGGCAATCGCCGTTCCGGCGAGTCCGGATTCCGACGGCGTACCCATCGGATTCCAGCTTGTGGGGGCTTTGGGCGCGGACGAATTCCTGGTCGGCCTGGCGGAAGAGGTCGAACGCGCGCATCCCTTTGCGCAGCGCTGGCCCGCGTTCGCGGACTCTTAAAGCTCGATTCGAATAGGCGCCGGCAGATCGAGGAATTCCTCGTCGCCGCTCGATCCGTCTTCCCAGCGCAGCATCAGGAATGTGCCCGCCGTTTCGAGCGTCATGAATCCGTGATGCCAGGTGTCGCGGTTGTAATTGATCGCCTGGGTCCCCGCCGCAACGAAGGCACAGCCTTGTTCGATCAGCGGCGCCCCATCGGGTGCGGACGGAAACACCACCACGAGATAGGCCCCGCCCGATATGGGCGCGAACATCTGCGAGGAATGCCGATGCCGCTCGATTCTGGTGGCGACAAACGGCAACGGGGTCGGCGCGGTCCGCTGTACGCGCAGGTTCGGTCTTGCATCGGCCCGGTCGCTGAACAAAGCGGCGGCGAAGTTACGCCGCGGATCGTCGCCTGCGCGATGCTCGAGCACCTGTCCAAAGGCCGCGAACGCCGCCGCGTCGAGCGGGCGTGCCTTCAGGACCATGCTCACGGCCCGACATCGACGATTGCCGCGACGGGTCCGCTGCCATGCGGTCCGGAATGCATCGCGTCGACCGAAATGAACACCGCCGGATCGCCGATGGCCGCCGTGACTGCGCCGCCCACCGCCGCTTTCGCGTGACGGTGATAGGGGACGTCGGAATCGTTGAACATCACCTGGCGGCGCCCCTTCAGCTTCGCGTTGCGGTTCGGCTCGCATTTGATGAACATCGCGACGAGGCGTCCTTGCAAATCTTCCGCGCGCGGACGTTCCGGCAGTTCGAGCCCGGCATTGCGGATCGCGCCATAGACGCCGTCCATGTCCAGCATATCGGCCATCAGCGCGTGTCCGATGCGATAGCGGCCGCCGGCGCCCGCGCCATTGCCGAGCAGCACGATCTGCGCCCGCGCGAACTCGATGCCCGACGAACAGGACGCGACCGTGGAATAGAGATCGAGATCGCGGCAGATCTGGTCGGCGCGCGGCATGCCGATTTCGCCCAGGCCCACGGCCACGCCAAGCGCGCTGGTGCCGTTGGAGATGCCCGAGGATTCCTGCACCTTGCAGGCCACCATCTTGTCGCGCCGCGCCGCATCGGCAACGGAGTCGACGGTCAAAAGCGGCGTCTTGGTCTGGACGTAATGAACCTCGCGCGTGTCGCCGATTCCGGCGTCGCGCATCGCGGCGCGCACGCCCTCGGCAATCTTTTCGATCATGGCGGGCCTGCCGATGTCTTCGGGCAGGATTTCCTCGCTGATCGCAGCGCCGATGGCCAGGCGCGATTGCGAGGGCGGCCCGCTCCCGGCGTTGCGCGCGAAGATCGTGACGTGAGGCGCGATGACGCCGTCGCAGCCGCCGGACCACACCATCGGAATCGCGGCGATCTGCTCGCGCGTCCGCGTGCCGTTCTTGCGCAAGGCACGGCGGAACGTGATATCGGCGAGCGTGCGGCTGAAATCATTGACCCCGCCATTGCCTTCGGTCTTTCCGATGGAGGCAACGATGGCATCGGCGGAGAAACGGCCCGAACGGAAACAGGCTTCCAGACCCGAAACGTCCTGCGGGCTTGCCAGCTCCAGTTTTACGACATCGACCGCCATGCTAGCACGTCATCGCGAGAACACGCGGTCGAGCCGCACCAACCGGCCGAGCGCCAGCATTGCCGCCAACGTAACGGCAATGATGAAGGTGGAAATAGCATAGACGGTGGGTTCCAGGCTGTAACTCGCCTCCGCATAGATGCGCACCGGCAGGGTGGTCATGCGCGCGGTGGTGAGGAAGCTCGTAATCGTCACCTCCTCGAAGCTGAGCAAGAGCGCCACGATGGCGGCCGCCGCGAGCCCCGGCGCCAGACCGGGAAGAATGACATGCAGAACGCGGCGCAGCGGCCCCGCGCCGAGGCTGCCTGCCGCTTCTTCCTGCGCGAGATCGAGTTGCTGCACCGAGGCGCGCAAAAGCCCGATGCAGAAGGGAAGCGCAATGGTGACATGCACCAGCACCAGTCCCATGAACGCGGGAAGCGCCGTGAACATCTGCAGCAGCCGCAACATGCCGAGGCCGATGGCGACCTGCGGCAGCGAGATGGGAAACATCCAGAAGGCTTCGGCCGCGGTTTTCCCGGTGAACCGCGTACGCACCAGCGCAAACGCCGCCGCGGCCGCAAGCGCAACCGTGATCAGGCTTGTAACAACTGCGAGCTGAAGCGAAATCCAGAAGGAATCGAAATAGAGACCGCTGCTCAGCAATTGCGCGTACCAGCGGAAGGTGAAGGCCCTGAACCCCGCCATCGTCGCCTGCGGCACGTCGTTGAAGCTTTGCACGAACACCAAGACAAGCGGCAGCAGCAGCAGCACCAGGGAAATCGCGATCAGCATACGCGCGAGCAGAGGCACGATCGCGTCGAGCACCGCCATGACGCCGCGCGGGATGGACCAGGCGCGCACGGGGCGAAAGCTGAGCCATGGCGTCATGCGCGCCATACCGAACGCGATCGTCACCGCCGCAATGACGGCGATGACCGTCATCATCAGCGCCAGCGCAGCCGCGAACTGCCCGTTGAGATTTTCCAGCACCTCCTGCCAGACGAGCATGCCGGTGGTGAACGCCTTTTTGCCGCCCAGCATGCGCGCCGAGACATAGGTGGTGGACGCCATGAGAAAAACGAAGGTCAGACCTGCGCGCAAACCGGGCAGCGACAGCGGCAATTCGACCGTGAAGAATTCCGCCGTGCGGGACGCGCCCAGGCTTCTTGCGGCCTCCAGCACGCGCGGCGATGTCGATTGCAGCACGTCGTAAAGTGCAAGCACCATGAAGGGGAGGAAGACCTGGACCAGTCCGACGGCGATGGCGCCGTAATTGTAAAGCATGTTGGTGGCGCGCGGCAGACCGATGGCCGCAAGCACTGCGTTGATCAGGCCATCGGGCGCAAGCAGCAGCTCGATGCCGAGGGAGCGCACCACCACATTGATCAGCAGCGGCACCAGGACCGCCGATATCGCAAGCGGCCGCCATTTGGGCCGCAGGGATACGATCCACAGCGCCAAAGGATAGGCGAGCAGCGTCGTGACGGCGCAGACACCAGCCGCCAGGGCCGTGGTCTTCAACAGCACCGAGACATAGAAATTGTCTTCGAAGATGGCCTGGAACTGCACGGCACTCGGGATGAACGACAAGGGCGCGAACGGATCGGAATCCGCCTGCATCGCCATCAGCACCACGACCAGGAAAGGTGCAGCGAACGCCGCCAGCAGCCAAAGCGTCGCCGGCGCCGCGAGCGCGGGTCCGAGCCACTTCTTCACCCGGCGATTTCCCGATTGAAGCGCGTCACCCAGGCGCGCTGATTGCGATTGACGACGTCCCAATCGAAATCGACCAGGCGGCCGACATCGTTCGCCGCCACCAGCTTGGGCTTCAGGTCATCGGGCATCCGCGCGTTGTCGACGGTCGGGGAATAATAGGTCTCGCGGGCATAGGCGAGCATGCAGGGTTCGCTCAGATGCAGATTGATCCATTCTTCCGCAAGTCTCTGATTGGCGGTGCCTACGGTGATGCAAGCGACGTTTAACGACGCGGCCTGACCTTCCTTTGGCGCGGCGATGACGAGATTGGGATTGCGCGTCTCGCCATATTTGCGCGACAGGCTGCCGAATTCGATCGCGATGTCGCAGATGCCGGTATCGAACATCTGATAAAGCTCGTCCTGGCTCGAGGAAATCGCGGCGAACGGTTTCAGCTCCTTGATCTTCTGAAAGGCGACATCGATGTTGCGCTCATCGCCGCCCCAGACTTTTGCGCTCATCAGGAGGCCCGCGGCCCCTTGCGCGGCGGGGTAGGCAGGCCAGGCAATGCGCCGTTTCCACTCCGGATTCCAGAGGTCTTTCCAGGATGTCACGGGGGCGCGTGCTTTGCGCTTGTCGTAGATGATGGTGATCGGATTGATCGCAACCCCATAACCGCCCAGTTTCGCAAGGCCGAGAAGATGGGCGAATTGCGGCACGGCCGCCGTCGGCGGCTGGGTCACGCCATCCTTCACCGCCTGCCGGCTTTCGGCCATGTTGAGATACAACACATCGAAGCTCGGCCGCCCGCGCTCCGCGTAAGCCCGCGCCCGGCGTTCCGGCGTGCCCCCCAGCACGAGCCGGACCTTGCAACCATATTTCGCGACCAGCGGCTTCTCGCAATATTCGCGGACGATCCGCTCCTGCACGCCGCCCCAGATACCGACGATCAACTCGTCGCCGGGTTTGGGAGCAGGCGCGGCCGATGCGTTCCGCGTGAAGCAGAACGGGGCCGCAACACCCGCACCCAGCACCAGACGCCCGAATGTCCGCCGCGAGAGGGTCATGGGCCCGGCCTGAGGCTGGAACGGTTTCCGGAAATAAAACTGACGCCTCCCGGCAATGCCGAAACCACGCAGGGCTCGCCAATGGCCGGCGGCGGCGAATCGGAAGGGACGATGACTTTTATGCGCCCCGAGGCGGTTTCGACATCGCTCTCGAAATAATCGCCAAGATAAACACGGCTCGCGATCCGCCCGGCGACGAAAAGCTGACCGCCCGCGCCATCCAGGCGCAGACGGGGCCCGCGCAGAACGATGCTCGTGACGCCATCCGGCGCCCCTTTGAAGATCAGGCCCGGCGCCTCGAACATGCCGTTGCGCGTGCGGCCGGCAATCACGGTGCGCGCGCCCATGAAGGCCGCCGCAAAGGGATCGCCCGGTTCGTCGCACAGGGCTTCCGGCGTGCCGCTGTCCACGATCCGGCCGTTATTCATGATGGCAATGCGATCCGACACCGCAATTGCTTCCTGCTGATCGTGCGTCACCAGGATGGTCGTGATTTTGAGCCGGCTCTGCAGCGCACGAATTTCGCTGCGCAATTCGGCGCGCAAATTCGCGTCCAGATTGGACAGCGGCTCGTCCAGAAGCAGGATTGCGGGTTCGACCACGAGCGCGCGAGCGAGCGCAACGCGCTGCTGCTGTCCGCCGGAAAGCTGCGCCGGATAACGCTCGCCAAATTGCCCAAGTCCCACCATGGCAAGCGCCTCCGAGGCGCGGCGGGTGCGCTCGGGCCTCGCCACATGGCGCATGCGCAAGCCGAAGGCCACGTTTTCCCGGACCGTCAGATGGGGAAACAGAGCGTAGGACTGGAACACGACGCCGATATTGCGCCGATGGGCCGGCACACCGGTAATGTCCTGGCCGCCGATCAATATCCGCCCGCGCGTGGGCTCCACAAAGCCGGCGATGGCGCGCAACGTCGTCGTCTTGCCGCATCCCGACGGCCCGAGCAGGGTCAGGAATTCGCCCTGCTCGACCGAAAGCGACAGATCGTTGACCGCAATCTGCTCGCCATACTGGATCGAGAGCGCGTCGAGCGTGAGGTAAGGATCCATGATGGCGCGAGATCGCCTGACATTGCCGGCTGGTTCAATCTGCCTAACCGCTCCGGAAAACGCGCCGAACAGGATGGAACCCAAGGGAAATCCCTCTTGCCGCAACGTCAGGGAGCAGGCGGGGCAGCCTGGCCGAAGACGCGGCCGTCGGCAAGCGTCGCCGACATGTACTGGCCGCCATGCGTGCCGTCCTTCATCGGATGGAAGCGGACGGTGACCTTGTCGCCCGGTTTGACGCTGTCGGGCTTCATGCCGCGCGAACCGAGTTGGCCTGGCGAACCCATTTCGAACGACCAATCCATCGGCTGGCCGCTCGTCTGATCGACCACCGTGATGTGCATCCAGGCATGGGGATTGGTCCATTCGAACTCCTTCACGGTGCCGGCCATCGCTATGGTCTTATCGGCGTCGAACATGGCGAAGGAATGGTGCGCCGCGGCCGGCGCCACCGCACCGATCGCAAGGACGAGGGCTAGAACGGAACGCGTGAGAGTCATGGATTTCTCCTGTCTGGCGAATAGCGGTTCGGGCAGCGGCATTGGGCTCATGGAAGCGTAGAATTCCGTCGATTCCGGGCCTATGGGCCGATTGACGTATTGCTGGTGTTGGCGCGAAATTTGGGCTCAGGCAGCGCGGTTAGACGTAAAACGGCCGCGCCCATGCTGGGAATCGCGGCCGCTTTGCGTGCCCGGCCCTACCAGACCTTGGTGACGACGAAGGTCACCACGCGTCCGTCGATGCCGAGTGAAGACCCTGCCGTGGTCGAGAAATAGGCGTGGGCCTGCGCGCCGCCGGGCGGACTGATCTGATAGGCGAACGGAGCCTGTTTGTTCAGGATGTTGCTGACATTGACCTGGAACCCGAGATTCTGGAGATATTCATTGGAAGGCTTGATGCCGGTCTTGTAGCCGATGGCCAGATCGAAGGTGTAGAGGCCCGGCACGAAATTGGTCAGCGTCTGGTATTGCGTCGTGTATTGGGCGAATTGCGGCAGGCCGGTGGCATTGCACGCCGTGTTGCCGATCATGAAGCAGGCCGGCGGCAAGGGTGCGGTGTCCGAATTGAAGTGCGGCAGGAAATTCATGAAGCCGGTGATGCTCCAGCCATCGTCGTTGGACCAGCCGAGGCGGGCCCGGTATTTCAGCCTTCCGCCGACGTCGAGCGCCGGATTGCCCGGCGATTGCGGCGTGTAGTAATTGCTGATGGGCGCCGTGCCGGGCGCGAACACGGTCTTGTTGTCCATGACGTAGGTGCCGGTGACACCGGTGTCCCATGCCCCCCAATCGCCCATATCCCAGTCGTAGCTGGCGTTGAAATCGATGCCGTTGACGGCTTGCCAGCCGACATTGCGATTCCCGGTATCGGCGATGAACGAGATGTTCGGCGCAAGCGTGGTTTGCAGGGTCGATTGCTGCGAGGAAAGCAGCGCGGCCACATGCGCCGCGAAATTCGGATCGTTGGCGGCCGTCAAGAATGCGGCCGTATAATGGGGATCGTCCAACTGGCCGGTCTGTACGCTGAAGAGACCGAAATAGCCGTTGATCACGTTCCGCATACGGATGTACCAGTACGTGGCCTGGACATCGAGCCCTTTGAGGGGGCCTTCCGTCGGAGCGAACTCGAAACCGCCGCTCAGATTTTGCGCCGTCTCCGGGGAGAGGTGATAGCCCGCGGGACGGATGGAGGGAGCAAATCCGTTCAGGCCGGTCGTCAGGCCGCCGAGGAACTGAAGTGCAGCCGTGCAATTGGGATCGATCAGCGCCGCGATGGATCCGGGAACCGCGGGCTGGCCAACCACCGGGCAAGTCCCGATCGTGTTGCTGTTGGCGCTCGCCAGTGCGTTTACGGCGGTGGGTCCGGCGGGATTGCCTTCCTGGAATTCGGCGGCGCGGAACGCGGTGCCCCAGCTTCCTCTCAGCGTCAGCCCGTAGATGACATCCCAGTCGAATGCGACCTTGGGATTGATCGTGGGGCCGACGTCGCTGTAGCGGTCCCAGCGGACCGAGCTTTCCAGCACGAACTTTTCGACCAGCGGCAAGGTGAAATTCTCGCCGAAGACGGGAATGTTGAACTGCGCGAACGCGGAATAGACCGTCCTGCGGGCCGAGGAATTGGTGTGATTGCTGATGAGTGCGCTGTTGGCGTTGGAAGACAGGGTGTCGAGGAAATAATCGGTGTGGGTCAGAAGCGCCCCCACCGCGGCCCGCACCGTTCCGCCCGGCAGATCGAATAGCGGCCCGTCCGCGGTCGTCCCGTATTCGGTGACGATGTCGGTCTCGTTGTTGTTGCTGAAGCCGGTCACGTAATTGAGCGTCGCCGGATCGTTGCAGGTAAAGGAGGTCGGATCGCAGAAGAGGTTCAAATAGGGAACAGAGGTCGGCTTGGTGTAGGACGCGATGATGAATGGCGTCGCGCCATTCGCGGGCACCGCCGCTATGGTCCAGCCGAGCGCGGCGCTCACCATATTGGTGTTCACCGTGCCGGTCGTGGCGTCCATATTATGTTCTTTGCTGACCGAGCCGTAGACCTTGCCGATCCAATCGTGCGGCAGCGTGATGTTGAACCCGAGGTCGTAGCGGCCGGCGATTTCGTTGGCCACGACACGCTGCGGCGAAGCAAGCTCGAGGTTGAGGTCGTAATTCACCCGCAGGCCCGTCGGTGCGCCCTTCGGATAGTAGGGATTGACCGTGGGCACGCCGACGCTGAAGGAGTTGTTCGACGCTTGCGCGTGCATCAGGGACTGACGGTTCGAGATCCAGGCGTCGGCGAAGAAGCTTACATTCGGCATCACCTTCTGGTCGAAGGTCGCCGTGAACGCGTTGCGCTGCTGATCGGGCTCGGCCCAGGCATCGGAGAAAAGGTCCACCTGATTGTGCACGCCGGGATGGGTCAGGATGGTCGCCCAGGTCAGTCCGACGCCGTTCTGACCGGTGGGAATAGAAAAGCAGTTGGCGCACGCCTGACCGAGATTGGCGGCAAACCCGGCGGGAAGGGTCGTGCCGGCGGGCGCGACAGGCAGCGCGGGAGCTCCGATGGTCACCACGCCGGGCCGCGAATGGATGATGTTGCGCCGGTCATCGAGCCCCTGATCGGCAAAGAAATCCTGCGTGAGGTAAGGACGCACAGTCCCGAGCGTATGGTTCTGCTTGTACCATTCGTAGCTCAGCGTGATATCGCCGCCATCCCATGTCCGGCCCCAAAGCTGGCTTGTCGTCGCCAGCGGATGACCGATATCGGTCGACCGGCTGTATTGGAATTGGCTGATGGCGCCGTCATAGCCCCGCTTCAGAATGACGTTGATCACCCCGACGATGGCATCGGAGCCATAAGTCGCCGAAGCGCCGTCGGTCAAAAGATCGACGCGCTCAACGGCCAATTGCGGGATGATGGACGGATCGGTCTGACAGCCGCCGCGCCCCTGATTGGGGAAGCGCATGCCGTCGATCAGCAGAAGCTGGCGCGAACCGTGCGTGCTGAGATTGCGAAGGTTGAGATTCTGCGCCCGTGCGATGTAGCCGCCGCCCGCGATGACGTCGTTTTGCGGAATCTGGTAGACGGCAGGAACATTCTTGAACAGGTCGCCGATGGTAAGCGCGCCTGTCTGCTTGAAATCGCCGTCGCCAAACGTCGTGATCGGCACACCGATGGCGGCTGCACCGTGAATGAGGGAGCCGGTAACGAGCACCTGTTCGGGAACTGCTTGCGCGGCGGGGGCGAGTTGCGCGGTGACGGCCTGCGCGGCCTCCGTTTGCACCGCCCCGCCCGATTGCACGGCCGCGGCTTGCGCGATTTGCGCCAGGGCGGCCTGCTCGGTTGGCGCCGATGATGCCGTCTGGCTGTGTGCGCTGACGACACTGACCATTGTCATGAAGGATGCTGAACCCAACAACACGGCGCACCTGCGTGCGTGTCCCGTGCAGATGGCTGATAAATTCATCGCATTGTGCCCCCTAGTTGCGAATGCAGACCCCCGTCGGCATGTGCTTTCATTCCTCCTCCGCTCCAGATAACCCCCATGAGAAGCATCCCATCCCTTTGTCCGGCGACGTACGGGCGCAATGCATTCCCGTTCGCGGCACGCTGTCTCAGCCGCCGCGCATCGCTCTTTGCTGTCTTCATCCTGTTGCGCCGCTTTCCTCGCACCGCGGCAGGTGTTGAAAGTCTATGCGTCAGGTATCGGCACGGCCTATGGGGCGATTGACGTATACGGAGCGCGAGGGTTCACAGGTCCGCCATCGGGGAATAGGATTGCGGCACTGACGGCGGCCACGAAGTTTGGCAATACGTCATTCGGTCCATGGGCTGCTTTTTCTTCCGACCGTAGGTTCGGTGCGAGTTTCAGGAAATCGGGAAAGGGTCGTTATGCAACTCAAAGCCTTGATCGCGGCAGCGCTCGTGACGTGGTCTTTTCCCGCACAGGCGGCCTGGCAGGAATATGTGTATCCCGACCTCGGAATCGCGAAATATTTTCCCGCCGAACCCAAAATGTCGAAGGGCACGTGGGGCAACGGCATCCGCTTGCCGCTTTCCAAAATCGTGCCCGACACGATCATTTCGGCCGACGACGGCGGCGTCACTTACAAAGTGACCGTCGCGGATTTCAAAGGCCGCGAGAGCGAGGGCGCCAATATCATGGCCGAGGCGTTCTCCAGCCTTGCCGCCAAAGGCACCGTGGTCACCCAGGGCTTCCCGCGGTTGGATTTGGGCGCAAACTCCGTCTACGGCCTCATGCTGATCGTCGATGAAAAGGGCGGCACCCACGCGACCTCGGCAGTATTCTTCAACAAGGGCAAGCTCTATCTGGTTCAGGCGCTGGTGCCGCTCAACAGCCCAAGCCGATTCGATTCCGGCATCGGCCGGTTCATCGAAACCGTGCGATTCCATCTCGAAGGCTACGGCTTCGACGAGAAGCTCGGGCGCGACTTTCCCCTCGGGGATTGCGATCCGGGCGACCGCGACCTCGGCAACAACAGGCCGCCGCCGCAGAAATGACCGCGGCCCCGATCTGGCGGCTCGGTTGAGAGGGCGTCCGGTCCATGTTTGCGACGCTTCGCCCCGCATCGCCGAGTTTGTGCGTCCTGAAGCCCCCGTTCGAGCCGCCCCGGCTTAATCCTGAACTCGACTCCCGTGCGCTCGCGGAGGAATTCAATCGGCGCGGCCGCATCCACATCCAATCCGTGCTGGAGAAGACGTCTGCGGACAGTCTCCATGCCTGCCTCAGGGACGAGACGGCCTACAGGCTGTGCGTGAACATCGGAGGCGTGGCCCGGGCGCTTGCGAATCTCACGCCCGACGAGCGCCAGGCCGTGAGCATCGCCGCGTGGCGCGAAGCCGGCATCACCGGATTCCAGTTCCTGTTTGATATGCTCCGGCTGTCGGGGAATGGCGAGCCCTATCCCGATGCGCAACATCCCTGGGCCAAGACCGTCGCCTTCCTGAATGGCCCCGAATTTCTCGGCTTCGCGCGCCGGATCACCGGCATGGAGGACATCGCCTTTGCCGATGCGCAGGCTACGCTTTACCGGCCCGGTCATTTTCTCACCGCCCATGACGACAACACGCCCGGTACGAAGCGGCGTGCCGCCTATGTTCTGAGCTTCACGCCGACATGGCGGCCGGAGTGGGGCGGGCTGCTCGAATTTCTCGATCGCGACGGGCAGGTCGAAGCGGGTTATCTGCCGGGCTTCAACACGCTCAAGCTCTTTCGCGTGCCGATGTCCCATCATGTCAGCGCGGTGGCCCCTTTCGCGCTCGGCCAACGCCATTCCATCACCGGCTGGCTTCGCGCCCGCTGATCGCAAGCGCCGGACGCGCCTATTTCGGCTTGCGGAAGCGGAACATGAACTGATCGTCCTGTTCATGGGCGCGCGCGGTGTGCGGATCGCCGGCGCGGGCGAGCACTTTGCTTTCGCCATCGAACACGAAACCCGCTTTCAGGATTTCGGCTTTCTCGGCTTCCGGATCGGCGCGATGCAGCATCGGCGATTGGGTAAAGCCCGTGCCCGGAGCGGCGGCATAATCGATCACCAGAAACACACCGCCGGGCTTCAGCGCATCGAACACGCTTTTGTTGAAGGCGGCCATGTCGTCGGCATGAAACGACCCGGGATTGTGCAGGTCATGATAATTCTGAGCCGTCCACACCACGTCCACGGGTTCGGGCACCATCAGCCTGGATGGCGATTGCATCACTTCGCTGACGTTGGGATAGGCCGGACTTCCGGCGATCATCTTCAGTCCGTCCCCGCCCATGCCGCCCATCGGCATTCCGCCGGCCGCGGGCATGTTGCCCATCGGCATCGCGCCGGCCGCAGGCATGTTTCCCATCGGCATGCCGCCCATCGGCGTCGCTGCTGCGGTTGCATAGACATGACCTTGCGGGCCAACCACCTTGCTGAGAATGCGGGTGAAATAACCGCCGCCGGCAAGGAAATCGACCACCTTGTCGCCGGGCTTCACGCCCGCGAACGCGATGGATTCCGCAGGCTTCCGGTTGGCATCGCGCATCTTGTCGGCGGCGGGCCGGTTCGCGTCATTGACCGCGGCGGTGACATAGGCAGGCACGTTCTGCGCAACCGCAGGAGCCGAAAGCGCCCCAAGCGACAGCGCCGCAAACGCGGCAAACAAAAGCGGACGGCCCATCATTTTTCACCCTCTCCAATGCGCATGAATTCAGAGTAGCCACGGGGGGCATATTCTACAAGTACCGGCCGGTAAATCTCGGCCCAAGGAACTGACCGGGCTTCCCCTCGGCCGGCCGTCATGGTTCCCCGCTGTTTGGCGGAGAGGCATGCGTGCTATCCTGGGATTTGAACCAACTTTGGGGGGACGCGCCCGTGAAGACACCAATGTTTGCCGGCTTTTGGCTCGTTTCGGCGCTGACGGCCAGCATAGCCTCGGCGCAACCTGCGAAAGCGGAAAACGTAAAGGTTTACGCGGCGGCGGTTGCGAAGACGCCCTTGACCGCCATCGCTGCCGACTACGAAAAGATGACGGGCAACACGGTCACGCTTGTCTTCGATACGGCCGGCGCTACGGAACAGCGGTTCCGGGCCGATCCCGACGCGGCATTGCTGATCACGACCGTACCCCTGATCCGCAACGCCGAAAGCTCGGGCGCGCTCAAGGATGGGACCAGCACCCTCTTAGGCAGCACCGTCGCCGGTGTGGCGGTGCCGCCAAAATCGGTGAAGCCCGATGTCTCCAGCCCCGAAAAGTTGAAGGCAGCATTGCTCGCAGCCAAGCGCATCGCGGTTTCGGATCCGGCCCGGGGGGCGACCGTCGGCACGCACTTCATGAAGGTGATCGAAGCGTTGGGGGTGAAGGACGAAGTCTTGCGGAAGACAACGTTCGCCACTGACGGCATCGAGACCGTGCATCTCGTTCTCGACGGGAAAGCCGATATCGGCGTCTCGCAATCGAGCGAGATTCTGCAGGGCAGCCCGGACGCCTTTGCCGGACCGTTTCCCAAGGAGTTTGCGCTGGCCACGGATTTTTCGCTCTGGCATCGCAACGCCATGTCTCCGGCGGTCAAGGATCTCGTCGCCGCGCTGACAGGTCCCTCGGGCCGCGGAAAACTTGCCGCGGAAGGCGTCATGCCTCCCCCTGTCAGCCGATGAACGCCTGAGCGTGTTCGAAATCGAAACGCTTCTGACGAGAGGTGACGTGCAGCCATCGGGCAAACTCGCGACGCCGCTGGCATGGATAAAAGCCAACCGCGGGTTGCTGTTGGCGAAATGGAAGGAAATCGTCCAATGATCAAACCGCCGTCGATCCGCGCCGTCAAAGCGAAGCCGCCGGCATCATTGGACATCGCCTGGAGCACCGGCGAGACGCTTGCGGTGGACATTTCGCGGCTGATGAAGCGTTTCAAACTGTATTCGCCTCTCAAGAACGCGGCGCTGTTTGCGAAGGCGAAGGCCGATCCCTGGGGTCACGCGGTGAATTGGCCGGGCGAGATCGACATCGGCGCCGACCAACTCTACGAGCTTGCGCGCGAGCAGGCAGGCGAATGGGGCCCCGAACGTTTTGCCGCATGGATGACGGAGAATGGCCTTTCGCTCAATGCCGCGGCGGATGCGCTCGATCTGTCGCGGCGCATGATCGCGCATTATCGCACGGGCTCAAGGCCTATTCCGCGAGTCGTGGCGCTTGCGTGCGAGGCTTTGCGCGCGTTTAACTTGTCGGCGGCAAGATAACATGAAATTTTTCGGACGCGATTTTCCTATTTCCCATCCACACCTCGAATGACCAGTCACCTGGAACAATCTGATCTCTTTCGCGAAACCGCCAAAATATAAAACCGTCACCATTCCCGGTATCCTCGTCCAATTGATCGTGGAAAATTCGCTCGGTACCAGCCCTAGGAATACCTGGCTTCGGAAAGTTCATCACGACCTTGAATCGGCATTGAGAAGCGCAGTCGTCAGCCCGCCACCGAAAACCGAAGACCGTCCCGACCGATCCGATGACGACGTGAGTCGATAAGACGTGCACCGCGTCGCCCGCCACCAACACGGGCAGGCCGCTTGCGCTCGGATCACCAGATTGCACATCGGAAAGATTGTAGGTACCGAAATCTTCAACAACAGCAGGCGCGCCGAAGGACGCATCTTCAACAAAAACGCAATATGCTGCGCTGGCAATTAAACCAATTGACCGCCTCAATTGCCGTCCGGGTTCATATTTACCGGGCTGGATTAAAGAACCTAATTTCGATATGAGGAAAAATATTGTTCTTTTGCAACGTGTCGGGGATATCCTCAAAATACTCAATGCCGACACCGTCGTTCCTCCAGGTCATATTGATCGTCTTAGAGGCATCGAGATAAACGGTGCTGTTGCCATATTGCGCAAGCAGCGATTCCGTTACAAGTGAGAGCAATCCTTCCCTTTATCACAGGAATCCAAATAAAACGGTAGCGGCACAGTTTAGCCCAGGGTTTCCGCCTCACTCTTGTTGGTAAAAGCCAGTTAATCCGGGAGGCAGTGACGCGCAGCCTTTGCCGTCTTGGCTCCTGCTCACAAAAGTAACGCGCCAATTGCCGCTGTCCATCGAATATCCATTGACCGTGCGCGGTACTTCCACAATGTGAAGCTCGCACGGCAATCCTGTGACTGCAAAATATCCCTCATTGTTACCATTGGTTAACGGGAGTTTCACCGGTCCAGACAGATGGAAGCATGTCTTCTGCGGACATTCGGAAATGGTGAGGTTAGCGTCACCGGTCCATCCTCCATTGATGAAACTAAAATCGTCAAGCATCAACGTGTAATTATGCTCATTGCGGTCTGTAAATTTAAAATCCGATTTAGCGATAGCCACACTGCTGGTCATAACCGTTATCGTCAATAACGCGGTGGATCGTGCCGTTCTGATCTTCACGGCTTTTCCTCCCAATCCTCCACCACCTTCGCCATATCAGACATTTCCCACAGCTTCGACGTGACGCCTGATGTCATGGCGGGCGTTACCTTCGCGGTCTGGTGAATGCGCACGAAATTGTGTAGTTCGATGCATAATTCGGTGTCAGGGTAAGAACTGTCCGCCCCGCGTCGCTGTATTCGGCTGCCCCTGACATGAAGTCGTCGGGAGCGCACACGGCCAGTTGATAAAAGTATGGCGGAGGACAAGGGAGCCCTTGCCCTCCGCCGCTGCCCGATTTTGTTTTACTGGTCGAGCACCTCGATGTAGCCCAAATGGCTCGACGTATCGCCCGACCACCAGATGCGGTTCGGGTTGGTTGGATCGAGTTCAATGCGTCTCGCATCCGACTCCGCGATCGGCAGCGAGAACTCCGTCCAGGTCTCCGTCTTGGGATCGAAGCGGGCGATCTTGTCCGCCGTCTGTTCGGTCACCCAGATCACCTTCTTCCTTGCATCGGGGACCGGGAGATACATACCGCTGTTCTTGGTTGGAGGATCGTAGAACGTCATCTTGCCGGTTTTCTGATCGACCTTCACGAGTTTGCCGGTCTCATGGAAGCCGACCCAGAGATTGCCCTCCCAGTCCGCTCCCATTCTGCGCGGAACGTCTTTCCCGGGAGTCGGGAACTCGTCCATCTTTCCCGTTTGAGGATCGAGCCGGCCCACTTTGTAGGCTTCACGCTCGACGAACCAAACCCGTCCGTCGCCTGCGACATCCATCCCGTAAGCGCCGGGATTCTTCGTCGGAATCTGATAGGCGGCGAACTGCTTGGTCTGGATATTCAATCCCACGATCCTGTCGCCGGCCGTCGTCCAGACCATTTTCCCATTCGGGTCGGCCCGCATGAAGTTTCCGCTGATTGGGCCCTTGAAGTCGTCGGGCACCAGAACCGAGTTGAACTGC
Source organism: uncultured Bordetella sp. (assembly GCA_964494505.1). Taxonomy (GTDB): domain Bacteria; phylum Pseudomonadota; class Alphaproteobacteria; order Micropepsales; family Micropepsaceae; genus CAIYRG01. The sequence continues at coordinate 35,422 of CAZBRO010000034.1, read as the reverse complement.
TGGGTCTTGGTATTGAATTCCAGCCAGCGGCGGGTTCCGCCGATATCCGCCAGCCAGATCGAATCGCCTGCGCCCCGCGCCGGCGGACCCAGATGCGCCAGCGTGCCAGGCTTCACGCCGAGGGCAGGAGGCTTGACCTCGCTGAAGGTGAACGTCTTGGGATCGAACTTGGCGAGCGCGTAGAGGTTAAGCTCGTTCGCCCACGCCACACCGCGCGCGTCCACCGTAATGTCGTGGAACGCTGCATCGGGATTGGGGCCCGCAAAATCGACGGCGATGTACTTGGCGGCGTCGCCCTTCAGCAAAGTTCTGGACAAGCGGCCATTGGGTTCGGCTCTTGGCGCCTTGTCGGAAAAATTCTTCGCCAGATAATCGACGACGGTCTTCTGTTCCTCAGGCGTCAGATCGTTGGCGCCGCGTTCATGGATGCGTTCCCGCATCCAGGCGATCTTTTGCTCCCAGTTGGCGTGGGTCCATCTCTCTTCCGTCAGCCGTTGCAGGAAATGGCATTGGTTGCATTTGGCTTCCACAATCGCTTTGCCCGGCCCTTCCGGCAGAACCGGCGGCGGCAACTCGACATCCAGTTCGTTGCCGGCTACGCGCCCGGGTGTGCGAACCCATCCATTCGCCACCACGGGCCCTTGCGTATCGGTGAGCGAGACATCGGCCGTCGCCGGCTTTCCGTCCGTCAACGCCACCGTCGTGGGCTTGCTCACAAAGCCGTTGCCGATCCCCTGCACGGTGTAATTCCCGGCGGGCAGGTTGTTCATTGCGTAACGGCCTTGCGCCTGACTGACGGCCATGAACGTCAGGCGTTTCTCCGCATTGATCAATTTGACATAGGCTCCGGGAAGCGCTTGCCCGGATGCATTCTTGACGGTTCCCTGAATGCTGTCTTCGGCGCGAGCCGATTGGACGCTGACAAGCAGCACACCCGCGATTAGAGGCAGGATTCGACTCCCATGGCTAGACATCGCTTTTTCCTCCCTTGGCCGGAATTGACGGCCATTCAATTATACACCCATTGTGTATGAACCGTCCAAACGCCCGGTCTCTTATTGAAAGCTGATCAAGTCCGTGCGGGTCAGCGTTGTGGCTTTTGGCTTCAAAGGCGCGTTCGCCAGGTTCGCATTGCCCGAATTCAAGACATTATAGAAACCGATGGTCGTCTCGTAATCACTGCCGGCCGACGTCGTATCCATCGGAATGACGACGGTGTAATCGTGCGCCATCGCTCCGACGGAGGTGTAGGTCACCGAACCGCTGATCTTCCAGCCGACCATGATGAGCGTCTTGATGCCCTTCGCCTTCAGATCCTTGTCGAGATCGGTGCCGTAGAACCGGTCCTGCGCCGTGTTGGTAATCCTGATGTCGCCCGCAGCCGGAGCGACCTCTTTCAGCCACTTGGTCTGGTTCTGCGCGCGGGTGCCGTAGGCAACGGTCAGGCCCGCCTTGCGTACGCGCTCCATGAAGGGGGCCATGGCCGGGAGCATCTTGCCCGTGCAACTCGGCTGGGAGTTACAGATGTCCTCCACGTAGTCGAGCACGACCAAAGCGGTGGTCTTGGGGTCGAGGGTGACGCGGGCCGGGTCCGGCGTCGCCGGCATCTGCACGGTCATCATCTTGCCGGCGGCTGGTGCGGCCTCAGCTTGAGCCGCTCCACCGCAAAGTGCGAGGGCGAGACCGCTCGTCAGGAGAACAGTGCGAAACAGCGTCATGTTGAAATCTCCTCAAGGACTGGGGTTTTGGCTCGGGCATTCGCAAGTGCCGGCAGCGCCGCTTCACGCGAGCTGCGGAATCTGAGACCAAGAATTACACCAAACCGAGGCCCGATGGAATTGAACTGATGAAGGGCGCGGGCGGAAAGGACTGCGTTTGGCGAAACTCAGTTGTATCGCCGGCGGCCGGTGAGCGTCCGCTTCCGGGAAGATCGGACATTCTCCCCGACGGTCACTGGAGATATTCGGACCGCACGGCGTCCGCGGCTGCGGTCATGCCTTGCCGGGACTAATGCGATTCCGACATGGGTTTGCCTTGGCCCGATAAGATGGAAATTGTCAGTTTGCGTTACGCGCCAGCGCCTCCGCGTCTTGCGCGATCCTGGCCGCACATGAAGCAATGATCTGCCTGATCTTTGGGTCGGCTTCCTTTTTCGCGGCGGCGATGGCGAGATAACATAGCCTGCGCAATTCCGCAGGCGTTTGCATTGCCGATCTGCTGTAGTCGAGAGCCAGCCTGGCCTCATCCCACACCTCAACCCTCTCCGCGTGCGGGAAGGCAACGAGCAAGCCAAGGGCGTGGTCGTGCGCCTCTTCGTCGCTTTTGCTCTCGAAGGCACGCCACGCTGCCGGAAAACCATTTTTCTGGATAAAATAACAACGGTACGTGGTCATTGACGTCCTACCAATAGACGATGCACGCCCTCAACCCTGGCTCGATACCGGCCTGCATGGACGGCTTTCTAACAAGTTACGCCGGCAGTTGCGTTTGATCGTGGCGCTCCTCGCTTGCAAGCAGGACATCAAGATCGCTTATGAGTTGGTGGGTAGTTTCTCCAATGGGACCCCGACTGTTATAAAGGGCTTTCGTCGTCCCATTCAGAGCGGCGAGCACACTCCTCCGTGCACGAAACACCCGGCTCTTCACAGTCCCTTGCGGGCAATTGCATTTTGCCGCAGCCTCTTCGCAATTGAGGCCTCCTATAGCGACAAGCATGAAGGCTTTGCGCTGTTCGGGCGATAAGGTCCGCAACGCGCGCACTGCGTCAGCGAGATGAACCGCCCAAAGCTGTTCATCGTTCGGGCCGGCGAGGTTCAAGGCGATGCCATCATCGAAACTCGAATATCGCCAAGTACGCCGGCGATGATTGTAAAGTTCGTTGCGCAGAATTGTGAAAGTCCAGGCTCTCAAATTGGAGCCGGGTCGAAATGTCCCCCGTGCTTCCCACGCCTTGCATAGCGCTTGTTGGCAAATGTCCTGGGAAAGGGTCGCGTCGCGGCAAAGCGATTGCGAGAATGCGCGCAACCACGGCATCAGCAGGAGCAGCTTCTCTCGAAACAGCGCATCCGAGTTCTGCTCGTCTGCGGGATCTATCTGATACCTTGCCTGCAGCTCGGTTCGATCTGGCATCATTTTCGGCGCACTCAATCGTCCGTCGATCTACCGCCGGCCAATCCGTAATCGTTGGGTCCGCCGGGCAATAGCGGCGGTTGGCGATCGGTCGTGTAGTGCCGGATAGCAGACCTCTGTGAAAGTCCACGCTTCGCACGCGCCTCGGATTCTGACGTTACCTGCGCGCGTCGCGCAATCTCAAGGAGATCAGAAGACGCCATTAGCACCCTCCAAATTTGCCGCCTGCAAACCTATTGGAGCAAAGGCATGCAATCTGCGCTTCCCGGAAATCGCAAACCTCACTCAAATGTCGCAACAATTATCGCCGTCAAAGCTCAAAAACCGCAAACAATGCTCAGAAGGCGCGCAAACTTCATTGATATGCATCAATCGGAGGGCTTCATTATATGGAATAATTAATCAATCGCCGTTTGTGGGAGGTTAGGCTCTATGAACAGTGGCGCGCGCGCAAATCCGTTGGACAGCTTTCCGGCCGTCAGGTCACGCGATCCCGATCAGGTTGAAGATGCCCTCATACGCACCTATGGCGCTCACCGGTTAACTCTTCCCCGCCGTAGCGGTTTGGACGTTCGCGCCAATCATTGGCAGTCGCGGAACATCGGCCTGTCTTATTGCAATTATGGCGGACAGGCTCAGGTGGAATTTCCCGGCGCGAGCTTCTACCGCCAGCAACTGGCTCTGCACGGCGGTGCGGAAATTCGTATCGACGGAATCCAACGGGAGGTCACGCTCGACGAAACGCCTGTGATTCCGCCCAACGCGTCATTGTTCTACGATTTTCCCGCGAACTATGAGCAGGTCGTATTGCGGGTCGATGCGAGCGCTCTGACGAATAAGCTTGCCGCGATGACCGGTGCAACGCCTCGCCGCAAGCTCGAATTCGAGCCCGTGACGCGCGTCGATGCTCTGGCGAGCCTTCAGCGGCTCCTAAGGTTCTTCATGAGCGAATTGGATACCCTCGGTCCTGAGATGCCGCCGGTGATGCTGGCGGAATTGGAACAGACACTTATTGCGTCTTTCCTCTGTAGCAATCCGAACAATTACAGCGACCTGCTCAACGGCACGCCACGCTCTGCAACGAGCTGGCAGGTCCGGCGCGTGGAGGAATATATCGAGGCCTATTGGCAAAAGCCGATTACCATTGAAGCTCTTGCTCAGGTCGCGTCCACAAGTGCGCGGAGCATCTTCCACCACTTCAAGCAGAGCCGAGGGCATTCTCCGATGGAGTTTGTGAAAGAGGTGCGATTGCGGCACGCGCGGGAGATGCTCATACGGCCTGACACGAACACGTCAGTCACGACAACGGCGTTTGCCTGCGGGTTTGGCAATCTGGGGCATTTTGCCAGGGATTACGTGAGCCGCTATGGCGAGCGGCCGTCGGATACGCTCAAACGCGCAAAGAATGTCTGACCGGCTCAGCGCGTGATCGTGGGGCGGATGTTTGTTATTGGCGAAAAACAGGCATTGCGCCCATGCTGCGTCACGCACCGTTTGCGAAGGCAACGGTGGCATTCCAAAGGTCGCGGCCGGCTCTGCTTCGGGGGGCGCCTTGCGGTCGAGAGGGCGGCGCTATCGTCTGCGCCGAGATGAGCCGCTGCGGTTCGGCGGGAGACGCCGCAACTGGAATTAAGAATTGCCCTAAACCGAGGCCCGATGGAATTGAACTGATGAAGGGCGCGGGCGGAAAGGGCTGCTTTCGACCCAAAGCAGACACAACGGTTTCTGGCTACAACCCGACACGGCAGCATCAAATATCAAGCTTGCGGGAACTCAATCGCTCCACCCACTCGGGATCGCGATGGTTGAAAAATGAAGTCGCCTTCGTATCGAGCGCCTTGATAGCATCCATTTCATCGTCGCTTAGCGCGAAGTCGAACACCGAGAAGTTCTGGATGATTCGCTCCTTCTTCACCGACTTCGGGATAACCACAATGTTCCTTTGGACATGCCAGCGCAGAATGACTTGAGCCACCGACTTACTATGTTTGACCCCGATAGAGCGAAGAGTTTCGTTCTCGAAAATGCCTTTTTGGCCTTCGGCGAAAGGAGCCCAGCCTTCGGTTTGGATCTTATATCTCTGGTGGAGCTTTTGAGCCTCGGTCTGCTGGTGGAATGGGTTTATCTCGATCTGGTTTACCGCGGGCACGACCTTGTTATGAAGTACGAAATCAACCACGCGATCGGGATAGAAGTTGCTTATGCCGATGGCCTTGAGCGTACCTTTGCTATTGAGCTCCTCCATCGCCCGCCAGGCTCCGTACACATCGCCGAATGGCTGGTGGATGAGAAAGAGGTCCAAATAGTCGAGTTGGAGCCGGTTTAGCGAATGCTCCACACCGCGCTTGGCGCCTTCATAGCTTGCATCCTGCACCCAGAGTTTTGTGGTGAGGAAGAGTTCCTCTCGCGGCACACCGCTCTTCTTGATGCCTCGGCCGACGGCTTCTTCGTTTAAATAGGAGGCCGCCGTATCGATCAGCCGGTATCCGACCGCAATAGCATCCCTGACGCTTCTTTCGCATTCCTCCAGATCGTGCATCTGAAATACGCCAAAGCCAAGAGCAGGCATTTCAACGCCGTTGTTCAGGGTGACGTACTTCATGTCTCTTACTCCAAGTGGAAGCTTGTGTTTGTGGCCCCAACGGCCAGTGGCCGCCATGAGGCGCGCAGGATAAGGCCGGTGCAGCCGCGCATGAACAGAATACAGTGCGGGTTCAGGGGATCGACGCAACACTTGCGCGCAATGTAGCGGCCGGGGTTTGAAAACCCAAGGTCTCTCGGGGCCTCTGATTCAACCGCAGCGCAACCCGATTCAGTTCCGCTTACCTGCCGCGATAGGGCGGTGCTATCGTCTGCGCCGAGATGAGCCGCTGCCGGTTCGGCGGGAGACGCCACCAGCCGGATTTGAGGGGCGCCAAAGGAAAACACGCGATGTCCATTTTGGGGGCAAGGGGAAGGTATTTTGGGGCCAGTCTCGCAGCCCTGATCGCCGCGGCACCCGCTGCGGCGGACGCGGCGGCGGCCGCGCAATCCGGCGCGGTCCCGGATTTCTCCTCAGGGCCGGCCGGGTGGACCACGCCGGTTGCAGGCGATTTTCAGCCGGTGCCGGAATCGCCCGCACCCTTGCGAAGCGATCCCGGCCATCCCTTTCTCAACAATGTCGAGGCTCGCGAACGCGGCATTACGCCGACCTACCGCATCGGCGATCTCACCAATCCCAATCTCAAGCCCGGCGTGAAGGAGGCGATGAAAAAGGACATCGATGAGGTTCTCGGCGGGAAGATCGCCTATACGCCCTCCACCTCCTGCGAACCGGCCGGCGTGCCCGCCTTTCTGCTCCAGCCGAGCGTCCTCTATTTCGTGCAGGCTCCCAAGGAAGTCGTGATGATCCAATCCTACGACTCGCAGGTGCGCCATGTCTTTCTCGACGTGCCGCATTCCGCCAATGTCAAACCCTCCTGGTACGGAGAATCGGTCGGCCATTACGAAGGCGATACGCTGGTGATCGACACCATCGGCCTCAGCAGAAAGACATTCGTCGACGCCTACCGCACGCCGCACAGCGAGAAGTTGCATGTGATCGAACGCTGGAAGACGGCCGGCGACGGCAAGACGCTGGAAGTCCGGATGACGGTCGAGGATCCGGAAATCTATTATCAGCCCTGGCAGGGTGTCCTGCGCTACCGGAAAACCCAGGACCCGATCCTGGAGGCCATCTGCGCCGAGAACAATCTGCAGTTCGACTATCACATGCCCATGGCGAAGAATCCGGATTTCTGACAATGGTAGCTCAATGCGTACGACACGTGCTTTCGCGACCCTGATCCTCGCGGCAACCGCCCTTCCGGCCGTTGCCGATGGCTCCGCCGCAACCCCGGATTTCTCGGGCTCGTGGGGGCGCAACGCCTTCAATTTCGAAACGCCTGCGTCCGGCCCCGGTCCGATACGCAATTTGAGACGCGTCGGAAAGGATGCGAGCACGCCCACCCTCGGCGGCGGCGATCCCATTCCGCTGGTCGGCGACTACATGAGCCCGATCCTGAAGCCCCATGCGGCCGAAGTCGTAAAGCGCATGGGGGAAGGTTCGGCGAGCGGCCACGACATTCTCGATCCGTCGAACCAATGCGCGCCCTATTCGCCGCCCTATGTCCTCGCCATGCAGCAGCGGGTCATGGTTCTGCAGACGAAGAACGAGATCACCCTTCTCTACAGCCAGGACGATCAGGTCCGGCATGTGCGTTTGAACGAAACCCATCCGGCGCATCTCAAGCCGTCGCCGATGGGCGATTCCGTCGGGCACTATGAAGGGGACACGCTCGTCGTCGACACCGTCGGCATCGAGGTCGGGCCTTACACCATGGTCGACCGCTTTGGCACGCCGCAGAGCCAGGCCATGCACGTGATCGAGCGCTATCGCCTGATCGACGACGAAGAGGCGCGCGCGGCCCAGGAGCGCCATGAGCAAACCTCAGGGCGTCTCGGCGGCAAGGTGGGAAACACGTCCTTTGTCCCCGGCTACAAAAAGGGCCTGCAAGTCCAGGTGACGATCGACGATCCGAACACCTACACCACGCAATGGTCGGGCAACATCACCTACCGCCGCACCGGGGAACCCTGGGAACCGCGGATTTGCGCGGAGAACGCATCCCAAGGCCATCACGAAGGGATCGAGCATCCGCCGACCGCGGACAGGCCGGACTTCTGAGTTCCGGCGGCCGGGTCATCACCGCCGCGGTCCGTCGCGGCCTGCCGTCACTCGCATCGCGTGCGCGCGAACCCCATATCTGCCGGACGCTCTTTCGCAAGTCCGGTTTTCTTCATCCATCGAGCGCGGCGCCGGCCGCAGCTGAGGGGCGCGCATGTACCGAATGGCGCTCTTATTCGCCGTTATCGCACCCTTATTCGCGCCTTATAAAACGATCCTATCCCCGCCGGGCCCCGCGGGATTCCTGGAAATCGTCCCGGTCTATCCCCGCTTCGACGGGGGGAGGGGGTACCGCACGCACCCACCGCGCCGCTCACGCCCATTGTGTGTGCAAATGCTCAGCGCACATGCAGCACTGCGCTCAAAATTCGTAAAATTCCCTTTTGTGTGGCGCATAAAGCACGATTCCGCAGTGCAGCGCGATTGCCAAGCGCCCCCGCTTCCGACCTGATTTCCTGCTAGGCATCGGTTCGGGCAGGCACTGCGCGAACCGCGCGTGCGGGTGTGGAAGTGAGTCAAATCTTGCGCGGCAAGACGGCCATCGTGACCGGTGCTGCAAGCGGTATCGGCAGGGCCACGGCCGAGCAATTGACCGAGTCAGGAGCCCTGGTCATCGGGCTCGACCTCGCTACCCCGCGCGCGGACTTCGAGATCGTGGGCTGCGATGTCAGCTCGGAAGCCTCCGTGACGGCCAGCGTGGCCGCGGCCATGAAGCGGTTGGGCCATCTCGACATATTGGTGAACAGCGCGGGCATTCAGCTCGACGCGGATTTGGCCGATCTCAAAATTGCGCTGCTCGATCGGCTGTATGCGGTGAATCTGCGCGGGCCCGTTCTGCTGATGCGCGCCTGCCTCCCCCACTTCCGCGACGGCGCGCGCGTCGTCAATCTCGCCTCCGAGCTCGCGCGTTTGGGGCGGGCGGGCTCGTCGGCCTACAGCGCGACCAAGGGCGCCGTCCTTTCCCTGACGCGGTCATGGGCCCGCGAATTCGCGCCGCGGATTCTGGTGAATGCGGTGGCGCCCGGCCCCACGGACACGCCGCTTCTGCATTTCGAGACGCTTTCGCCGGCTCTTCAGGCGCTCGAGCTCTCCAATCCGCTCGGACGCCTCGGCCGGCCCGAGGAAATCGCGGCCGCGATTGTCTTTCTCAGCGGCCCGGGGGCGAGCTTCATCACCGGTCAATGCATCGGCGTCGATGGCGGCGCAGCCATGCGATAGGAGCGGCAATAATGGTCGACAGCGTGTTCATGGCCGAGCTGAGCTGGCCGGAATTCGAAGCCAAGACGAAAGCGAAGGCGCCATTCTTCCTGCCGATCGGGGCGACAGAACAGCATGGTCCGCATCTGCCGCTGAACGTGGACGTGGTGCTTCCGACCGGCGTTGCCGCGGCCGTCGCAAAGAATGTCGGCGGTGTGGTCGCCCCACCATTCCCTATGGCTACAAATCGCAGCCACGCACCGGCGGCGGCCAGGCTTTTCCGGGCACGACGAGCCTCAACGCCCATACGCTCTCGCTGGTCGTGCGCGATGTGATTCACGATCTGGCGCTGCATGGCGTGAAACGGCTCGCGGTGGTCAACGGGCATTTCGAGAATTCCTGGCCGGTGGTCGAGGGAGTCGATCTGGCGGTGCGGGAGATTCGCCGCGACCGCATCGAGGATTTCGTCGTATTGCGGCTGGAATATTGGGATTTTGTCCGGCGCGAAACGCTCGACCGGCTTTTCCCGGAAGGTTTTCCGGGAACCGATCTCGAACATGCGAGCCTGCTCGAAACCTCGTTGATGCTGCTGTTCCGGCCCGAACTCGTGGATATGAGCAAGGTGCCCTCCGATGGTCCGGCGAAATTCCCGACCTACGATCGCCACCCCGTGCCGCCGGGCTTTGTTCCAGCCTCCGGTGTGCTCGCGCGGGCGCAAGGCGCCACCGCCGAAAAGGGGAAATGGCTGTTCGACGATCATGTCGAGCTGATCACCCGCGCGGTCCGGTCGGAGTTTGGCGTGTAGGAGCAATCGTCATGAATGCGCCCGTGCAAACCGCCTTCAGCACAGTGGATGCGATCCGCAACGAAGTGATCGCGGCGGCGAACCTGCCGCTGAAACGCGCCATCACGCTGCCGCGGCACGCCTATATCGACGAGGACTATTTCCGCTTCGAATGCGAGACCGTGCTGAAGGCCGGATGGATTTGCATTGCCCATGTCTCGCAGCTGAAGGAAGCGGGAAACTTTCTCGCGCTCGATCTCCTGGGCGATCCTCTTGTTGTCGTGCGCGACAAAAGCGGGGCGGTTCGCGTGCTGTCTCGGGTGTGCGCCCATCGGGCGATGGATCTCATGCCGGAGGGTTTCGGTTTCGCGCGGGCGGGCAGCGCAAACGTTTTCACCTGTCCCTATCACCACTGGATTTACAATCTCGACGGTTCCTTGCGCGGCTGTCCGCAAATGCAAGGAGCCGAAGAGTTCGACAAGAAGGATTGGCGGCTAACCGCCTTCAGATGCGAGGTCTGGCATGGCTTCGTGTTCGTCAACCCGAACGGGAAGGCCTCGCCGTTGGCGGAGCAATATGCCGATTTCGGCCGCGCGATCGCGCCCTGGCATACGGACGAAATGGAAGTCGTCATCGCCATGGAGTGGGATTGCGAATTCAACTGGAAGGTGATGATCGAGAACTGGATGGAGTCCTACCATCATCTCGGCGCGCACAGCGCGACGCTCAACCCGATGATGCCCGGAGAGAATACCTGGACCGAGCCGGAGCATTCCTATTTCGTCCATGCGCATTTGCCCTTCACGGACGCGCATAAGGGCGACCTGAGCAACCCGTGCAAACCGCGCTCCGGATTTACTGCGATCGAGGGCCTATCGGAAGCGGAGCAGTCAGAGTGGGGGCTCTATCTCGGCTACCCCTGCTTCATGTTTTTGACCATGCCCGACCGCGTGCTCTGGTATCGGCTTCAGCCGGTTGCGGCTGGCCGCTGCAAGCTTGTGACCTCGACCCTGATTCCTCACGAGAATCTTTCACGTCCCGGCTTGGCGGAAACCATCGCTGCAGAAACCAAATTGCTGCGGGATTTCCACATGGAAGACATGATGGTGAACACGGCAGTGCAGCGGGGTCTAGGGTCGGGCACTGCCGTGCGCGGGCGGTTGAGTCACCTGGAGGAGCCCGTTTGGCTGATCCAGCGTTATCTCGCCGCCCGCGCGAAGATCGCCATGGCCGAACGAGGGTTATCCACTCACGAACGCGATTCGATGTAGCGCCGCCAACCACCGAGATTTGTGATGTCTGCCGCGTTCTCAACGGCATAAGCCTCGCACAGAAATCCGCTTACACAACGCCCATCATCGAGCATCACCTTCCCGATGCCGAGGGGCGCCGGCACGGAGGCCACGAAGCGCCCGAAATCTTCAGGCGACATCGTCCAGAGTTCGCCGGAAACTCCCGGGCCCGGCGGTGTCGAAGGACGATGCACAAGACCGGGCTTTTCGGGCTGCGTATTCGGAAGAACATAGAGCCTATATTTCGGCGCAGTGCGCACCGCACCGGCAAACACCGCGCCCATCCGTTTCAATTCATGATTGAGCGCCATGCCGGACAAATGCGCCCCCACAACCAACAGCGCGATCTTGTCCTCGGCATCGTGTGGCGTCAGCCGGCTCGCGGCAGGCAGTTCTCTCTCCACCGCCCGCCCCATCCCGAATTTGCCCGCGCGGTGCAAACCGTCGGCGAGGCGGGCAAGGCCTGCGTCGGAAAATGCCGGCGCGATCAGCGTCACCCCGAAAGGGAGGCCATTGCTGCGAAAGCCGGCCGGAACCGCAATCGCGCAGCAATCGAGCAAATTGACGAAATTGGTGTAGCGCCCCAGCCGCGCGTTGACTGCGATTGGATCGGCTGCGACCTCCTCTACCGTATGATGCGCCGGCACGGTCGGAAGCAGGAGCACGTCGGCCTTCGCCCATTCGGATTCCGCGGCCCGGCGTGCCGCGGCCAAGCAATACTGTCCGTCGAAGGCCTGCACCGCGGTCAGTGGGCGCGCACCCGCGATGATAGTGCGCACCGAAGGGTCCATTTCCATCTCGTGTTCCGCGATGAAATCCTTGATAGCGGCGAGGCGTTCGGCCGCCCACGCTCCTCCGTAAAGCAATTCCGCGGCCGCGCGGAACGGCGCATAGTCGATTTCGACGCCCAGCCCGCCGATCGATTCCGCGCGGCGAATCGCGTCCGTGTACAGATTTTCACACTCCGCATTGCCAAAAAACTCGCGGTCAGGCCTTGCGAGATACCCGAAACGAAATCCCCTCCGCGACAGAGGCCGCGGCGTTTCGCTACGGGAATAGATGTCTGCCGAATCGAACCCCTTTACCGCTCGAAGGACCTCGTCCGCATCGCCGACGGTGCCCGCGAAGATCGAGACGCAATCCAGGCTTCGACAGGCGGGAACGACACCGCTCGCGCTGACCAGCCCGCGTGTGGGTTTAAGGCCAACAATGTTGTTGTATGCGGCCGGCACGCGACCCGAACCCGCCGTATCCGTGCCAAGCGCAAAGGAGACAAGCTCTGCCGCCACCGCGACGGCCGAACCGGAGCTCGACCCGCCAGAAACGTAGCGTTCGTTGAACACACAACGCGGCGCACCGTAGGGCGACCGCGTGCCCACGAGCCCCGTCGCGAACTGATCGAGATTGGTCTTACCCATGAGGATGGCGCCCGCCGCGATCAGCCGATCGACGACGAACGCATTACGCTCAGGAGTGTATGCAAAAGCAGGGCAGGCCGCCGTGGTGGGCAGACTTGCCGCATCGATGTTGTCCTTGACAGCAAACGGAATACCCCACAGCGGCATGGACTCGCTCAGGCCTTGCGCGGTCAGGGCTGCCGCGCGGGAGATCACTTCTTCTTCCGGCGCGCGCGCGATCCATACGGCCGGATCGGAATACCCTCCTATACGCCTGAGGGATTCCCGTACCACTTCAACAGGCGTGAATCGCTTCTGCCGGTAGCCCTCGCGCAAAGACGCAATGTCGAACGAGTGCTCGATCATGCGCCGGCCCTTATGAGCGCCAGGAGCTGCCCCGGTTTCACGGCCTGCCCAGGCTGGCAGCGCAGTTCCGTAAGGATGCCAGCCGCGGGTGCTGTGACATTTATCTCCATCTTCATGGTTTCCACGATCATGAGCGTTTGTCCCTCGGCAACATATGCGCCCGGCATGACCTCGATCTTCCAAATGCATGCGCCCGCCGGAGCGTAAACGGGCTTGGCATCCGCCGGAAACGTCGTGTCGACGTTTCCGGCCTGGTCGAAGTTCTCAGCAACGTAGGAATCGAGCCCCAATTCGCGCCAGCGTTGCCGTTCCGCTTCGAAGGCGCTCTGCTGACGCCGTTTGGCTCGGGCGATTTCCGTTTCGTTTTCGGCAAGGAAGCGACGATGATCGGCGAGCGCAAATGTGCCCTCCTCGATGCGCAGCCCATAGCAGCCGTGCGGAAATGCGGCGCGGGCTTCCAGCAATTCCTCTGCCGACACCGGAAAGAAGCGAATCTGGTCGAAAAACCGCAGGAGCCATGGTTTGCCAGGCTCGAAACAATCGGTGCTGCGCCAACGATTCCACATCTGGATCGTACGTCCGAACAGCTGATAGCCGCCCGGGCCCTCCATACCGTAGATGCAAAGATAGGCGCCGCCGATGCCCACGGCATTTTCCGGAGTCCAGGTTCGCGCCGGATTGTATTTGGTCGTCACCAAGCGTTGCCGCGGATCGAGCGGCGTTGCGACGGGGGCGCCGAGATACACATCGCCAAGCCCCAGCACAAGGTAGCGCGCCTCGAAGATGACGCGTTTGACGTCGGCTTCGGAATCAAGTCCGTTGATACGGCGGATGAATTCGATGTTTGACGGGCACCAGGGCGCGTTCGGCCGCACCAGCTCCTGATATTTGCGCATCGCAAGCTGGGCTTGTGGATCGTTCCATGACAGCGGCAGGTGAACCGTTCGGCTTCTCACCGATATGCTTTCTGGATCGGGGAGGTCGCGCTCCAAGGCCGCAAGCGAGTCGAGCAACTTCGCTTCGGAAATCACGTCATTGTCGTAATGCACCTGAAGCGAGCGAATGCCTGGCGTCAGATCAATGATTCCGGGAAACCCATTTTCCTTGAGCGCCTGCATCAGCAGATGGGCTTTCATGCGCGAACGCAGGTCGAGCGCCATGGGGCCATACTCGACGAGCACATTGTCGTCGCCGGCGCGGCGATAGACGACGCGGTCGCCTGTCTCGATCGTTCTCAGGATGTCGCCTCGGGGAACGGCGCGTGAGAACGTCACGGGTGCGCCCTTCTTCACCGCAAGAGCCTGCTCCGGCGTGACCGCGCGGAAACGCACTGTGTCCCCGGGCCGCAGCTGGCCGAGCTTCCACAACTCGCCTTGCGCGAGAGCTGCGGGACAAACGAACCCTCCGAGGCTCGGTCCATCGGGTCCAAGAATGATCGGCATGTCGCCCGTGAAATCGACCGCCCCGACGGCATAGGCATTGTCGTGAATATTGGAGGGATGCAGCCCCGCCTCGCCGCCATCGCTTCGCGCCCATTGCGGCTTCGGGCCAATCAGGCGAACGCCCGTGCGCGCGCTGTTGAAATGCACTTCATAGGTGGAGGTGAAAAGCGCTTCGATGTCTGCGTCCGTGAAGAAGTCTGGCGCGCCGTGCGGCCCATACAACACGCCCAATTCCCAGGCGCGGCCCAGATCCGGCCGTTCGGAAATGCCGGGCGTAGGGCCCACGGGCGCGATGTCGCTCGCGATGTGAAGGGTGTCGCCGGCCTTGAGAACCCCGGTCGCATGTCCGCCGAATCCACCCAGCGAAAAAGCCGAACGCGACCCGAGATAGAGCGGGCCATCGAAGCCGCCGCGAACTGCGAGATAGGTCCGCATCCCTGCGCCCATCACGCGGCCAAGCGACAGTGCCTGTCCCGCCCGCACGGCAATGGGCTCCCAATGGGGTATGCCAACGCCGTCGAGCGTCGCCTCCATGTTTGCGCCACCGAGAGCAATCGTGGCATCGCACAGGAACTTCAGCGTCGGTCCTGTGAGCGTGCATTCCAGCGTCGCAGCGTTGTTGCTGTTGCCGGCAATACGATTGACGAGCCGGTGGGAGCGGTCGTCCATCGGACCTGACGGCGGGATACCCACATCCCAATATCCCAAACGTCCAGGCCAATCCTGCAGGCTCGACTGTGCGCCAGGCGAAAGAACCTCGATGCTGCGCGGCCGGTACGGCAAGTTGGCGAGCGTGGATGTGGTAACTGCTCCAGATGCGAAATCATCCAGTGCCGCGATCTGACGCAGATAGGCGAGATTGGTTTCCACGCCCCACACACTGGCAGCGTTCAGCGCAGAGCGAAGTCGTGCTATCGCGCCGGGGCGACTTTCCGCCTGCACAATGAGTTTCGCGAGCATGGGATCATAGTAGGGCGTGATTTCGGTGCCGGTTTCGATCCAGGTTTCCAGGCGCACGCCTTCGGGCCACTGGAGCCCGGTGATCAGGCCCGTGGAGGGGCGGAATTCATGCGCCGGATCTTCCGCATAAAGTCGGACTTCGACGGCATGGCCGCTTGAACACAAGGTTTCCTGTACGGGCAACGCAAATTCACCACTCGCCTGCCTCACCATCCATTCGATGAGATCGACGCCGAAAATCTCCTCGGTCACGGGGTGCTCGACCTGAAGCCGCGTATTCACCTCAAGAAAGTAGGCTTCGTTCCGATCAACGTCGTAGACGAATTCCACCGTACCGGCTGATTCGTAGTTCACCGCCATTCCAAGCGCGACTGCAGCCATCCGCACCTTTGCGCGGACCGAGTCGGGCAAATTGGGCGCCGGCGTCTCCTCCAGCACCTTCTGATTGCGGCGCTGCAAGGAGCAATCCCGATCCCCGAGCGCAATCACACCGCCTTTGCCGTCACCGAAGATCTGCACTTCGACATGGCGCGCAGCGGAGACGAAGCGCTCGAGATAAAGCCGCGCGTCGCCGAAATTCCCCGACGCGAGACGCGCCACCGTCGCATAGCGCTCCCTAAGTTCATCCGGACTGCGGCAAAGCTGCATGCCAATGCCACCTCCCCCCGCGGTGCTTTTCAGCATCACCGGATAGGTAATGCGTTCGGCTTCGTCGAGTGCGTGGCGCGCACCGTCGAGCAATGCGCTCCCGGGAAGCAGCGGGACATTGCAGCGTGCTGCGATCTCCCGTGCCGTGTGCTTCAAGCCAAAGGCGCGAATGTGCTCGGCCTTGGGTCCGACGAACGCGATACCGGCGCGAGCGAGCCGCTCGGCAAATTCGGCATTCTCCGATAGGAAACCGTAACCCGGATGCACGGCTTCCGCGCCGCTGTCTTTGGCTGCTGCGATGATCGCATCAATGTTGAGATAGGTATCGGCAACTCCGCCCGGACCCAATCGCATCACGCGATCCGCCATCCTCGTCGGGAGGGTGAAGCGATCCGCATCGGACGCGATTGCAATGGCCTTAATTCCCAGCCGCTTGAGAGTGCGCACGATGCGCGCGGCAATCTCGCCGCGATTGGCGATCAGGACGGACTTGAACACCGGAGCCTATCCGTTCCAGATGAGCACGCGCACGGGCGTGGGGTTGAAACCGTTGCAGGGATTGTTCACCTGCGGGCAATTCGAAATGACGCAAAGCACATCCATTTCGGCTTGCAGCTCGACATAATCGCCCGGCTTGGAGGCTCCATCGACAATCGCCAGCGTGCCGTCCGGAAGCACCGGCACATTCATGAAGAAGTTGATGTTGCTGACGATGTCGCGCTTGTTCATGCCGTATTTGGCAAGCTCGACAATGAAATTCTCCCTGCAGGCATGCATGTAGCGCGTGTGATGACCGAAGCGCACCGTGTTCGCTTCGCAGCTACAGGCGCCGGCCGAAGTGTCGTGCTCGCCTACGCTATCGGCGATCATGGAAAGCATGCTGCGTCCGCGATTGGAAAGGATTTCCGTCCCCACACCGATATAGGCGGTTCCCTGTGCTGCCAGCGTCTCCTGAGCGCCGTAGCGTTCCGAAAAATCATCGGCAGAATAAAACAGGGTATCCACCGCCTGTTGCCCTTCTATGTCGACGATCCGTAGGATTTGGCCCTTACGCACGATGCCCGACCATGGGCAACATGCCGGGATAATATGGTCGTAAATTGCGGGTTCGGTTCTGCGGAGGGGCGTTTTTGCTCTTGCTTTCATGGATCAATGCTCAAGATAGGAATCTGTGTTCTCAAACGCCCGCATGGCTTCTTCTGTCGCATTTCGGCAGGGGTCTTTGGGATCGTGTGGCGGCGTCTGCCAAACAATCGCACGGATAGAATGAGTGGACGCCGTCGCCGGACTCAAAGGGTGCGGGCAATTGGAAAGGGCGACGAGAACATCCATCTCGATCCGGAGGTCGACGAAGTCGCCATTAGCAAGCGCCCCTTCCTGCCAGACGAGGCGGCCGGAACTGTCCGTCGTGACCGGCGCAAAGAACGTGATGCAGGGCCCCACATCGCGGGAGTCGAGCCCGTGCTTTGCGGCAGCCAGCAGGAAGTTGTCCCTTGTGTTGCGCACGCGAACATCCGGACCGAACTTGCGCAGATTGCCCCCTGCCGTGCTGCCTCCTGCGATCGCGTCGTGCATCCCGCTCGTGTCGTGCGTGATTGCGGCAAGCACACGCCCCATATCCGACAGAAGCAGTTTCCCGTGCGTCAAACGCGACGTCCACTGCACTTTGATCGTGTCAGCGGGGTTAAGCCGCTCACTCGTCTCATGAGCGTTCCACATCAGGAGCGAAACTCCGGGCGTACCGTGCTCATTGAGGATTCTGAGCGTCATCCCGCGCGCAATCCGGCGGGACCAATACCAGCCTCCGGGGATGATCTCCTGTGTGACAATCAGGTCCGGGCAGATGACACGGGGGCTTTCGGCGGCAAGCCCCAAAGAACGGCGCGAATTTGTGTCCTGCGCGCGCGCTTTCAGCTCAAGATAACGCTGGCGATAAAATTCGGGCGTATGCTCTCGATCCGGATCGGCTGCATGCATGGGCGGGTCCCTTTTCTCGCCGGGCCGTCCCGGCAATACGACTTTCGAGCCCGGGTCGTCCCGTGCCGGTTGAGATTTGAGGGCCGTCAATCGACATTGTCGTTTACGTCGGCAAGCCGGATCATCGGTGGATAGCTGTCTTCGGAATCGTGCTTGGCCTGATAGATCAGTTCCTCGAGTCTGGCTTTGGTGGCAAGAAATTCCGGTGAAATCAGCTGTTCGGCGCTGCGCGGCCGCGACACCGGCACCTCGATCAGTTCTTGCACCTGACCCGGATGAGCGGACAGCACGAGAATTCGGTCGGCCAGGAAGATCGCTTCCTCGAGATCGTGCGTGATGAAAATGATGGTAATGTCGATCTGCCTCCAGATCTCAAGGAGATGGGCCTGCATGCGGCAGCGCGTCTGCGCATCGAGAGCGCCGAATGGCTCGTCCATCAGGAGAATGCGCGGCTGGTTGGCGAGCGCCCGCACGATGGCGACGCGCTGCTTCATGCCGCCCGACAATTGATGCGGATATGCTTCGGCGAATTTCTCCAGGCCCACGAGTGCCAGCCATTGCATGGCCTGGCGCTCGGCCTCAAGCCGCGAATGGCCGTTCGCCTCAGGCCCAAACATCACGTTCTTCTTGACCGTGAGCCATGGGAACAGCGTGTAACCCTGAAATACCATACCGCGGTCTGGCCCGGGTCCGTTCACGGGATTGCCGGCAAGAAGAACCTCGCCTCCAGTCCTTTCGTCCAGCCCCGCGATGATGCGCGCGAGAGTCGACTTTCCGCAGCCCGACGGACCAATGATGCAGAGGAATTCACGCCGGTGAGTCGAAAAGACGATGTCGTGAAGCGCGACCGTTTCCCGCGCGCCTTGCCGGAAGGTCTTCTCCAGATGACGGACCTCCAAAATGACTTCGCGCGCTTTCAGGCGGTCGAAGCGTGCGCGCACTGTTTCGGATTGTTCGAGATAGGAGGGAAGCCGCTGAGCCGGCGGAAGCATCTGATTCATGAAGCCGCTATTCCGCTTTCACCAGATTGCGATCCCAGGGGAAAAGACGCCTACCGGCCAGGCCCAGAGCCATATCCGTTCCCAGTCCCAGGAGCCCAATCATCGCGATGGCGGCGTAGACATTGGCGAAGTGCTGAAACCGCGCCTGCTGCGTAATGAAGAAGGTGATCCCGGAGGTCGTGCCGATGAGTTCCGCGACGATAAGATAGGTCCAAGCCCATCCCAACAAAATGCGCTGGTCACGATAAAGATCGGGAAGGATACCTGGCACCACGACGCGCCGAAGCAATTGGGAATTGCGCGCGCCCAGCGTAAGCGCCGCTTCGACGAGCGCGGCATCGAGCTTGCGCGTCGTATTGGCAACGATGAGAACCTGCTGGAACAGCGTCCCGATCACAATGATGGCGATCTTCGGCCCGTCATAGATCCCAAGAATTGCGACCGCGAGTGCCCCAAAAGCAGGTGCGGGTAGGTAACGGAAAAATTCGATGAACGGCTCCGTCAGGCGCGCCACCGGCGCGTACGCCCCGGCGAGCACACCCAACGGCACCCCGATCAAAGACGAGATGAAAAATCCCCAGAAGATGATTTGAATGCTGTGCCAGAGGCTCTCATGCAGCCATTGGCCATCGCGTGTCTCGGGCGCCGTGGTGAAAGCGCTGTAAAGGGCTTGCGCGACTTCGTGCGGCGCCGGCAGGTAAATGGGGTTGCTGGGCACGCCTTGCGGCAATGCCTTGTGTGTGGATATGGCATCCGCAAGCGCGCCATCGAAAGCGCCCTTGTCCATTCTCATACCGGGCTGCAAATAGGAAACCGAGCCCGGCTCGGTGATTAGCACCTGCGGGTGCCAAACCGCCGGCACGTAGCTCACCAGGCACCAAAGTCCGATGGGAAGAACGAAGGAAAGCACGCCCAGGACGAACTTTGCTCGAGGCGGAACGGGCCGGCTGATCTGAAACCAACGACCGACAAGCATGAACCCTCGATTACTGCATGGCGGCCGCGTTCAAAGACGGATCAATATAGGCGTCGACTTGCGCCGCTTTCTTGTAAACGTCGTATTTGACGTTGAACGCGTCGGCATTGCGGGTCGAACCATAAAGAGAGTCGAGACCCGCCCCTTTTGCGAACGCCTTCTTTCCGTCGGAGAGATCGAGAAGATGGGTACCGGCCAGGAACGCCTTGTAAGCCGCCGGCGTGAGCCCGTCTCGTGCCGACATGATCTTCACCGCATCGTCCTGGGTTTTGGGATCGTTGACGTAATGGACGACGCGATCCCACACCTTGATCAGCTTCACCCAATCGGCCTTGCGTGCCGTGAGGCTCGCGGGCGAAACGGTCAGTACGTCGTAAATCAGCCCTGGAGCCTCTGCAGAGGTGTAGATAGGCTGCGATCCGGGCAGAGACTTCATCGCCTGACCTGAATTCGGCTGCCATGCGGCAACTGCGGCAACCTGACCGGAGGCGAGCACTTGCGGCGTTTCGTTGGTCTTGCTGTTGACCAGGGTGACGTCCTTCTCGCTCAGCCCGGCTTTCTGCAGCCCGTTTATCAGCAGCAGATGATCTACCAACCCCATTTCGACGGCGACCTTCTGACCTTTGAGGTCCTTCAAGCTCTTGATGCCGGGCTTCGCCACGACCATGTCGTTGCCGCTCGAATAATCCGTGAGCATAACCATCACGCCCTTGCCGGCGCCCGAACCCATCACAAGCGTGTCGCCATTCGTGGTCAAGACGGCGTCGAGTTTGCTCGCGGAAAACGCATCGAGAGATGCGGAATAGTCGAACCATTCGAAAGTGACATCGAGGCCGGACTGCTTCAGCCAGCCCTTGTCGATAGCCACTTGCCAGGCGACGTAACCCGGCCAATCGCTATACCCGATTTTCAACGGAGCAGAGGCAGCATGCGCCGATCCTCCGGCCAGCGACACAACCATGGCCAACGCCACTGCCCAATTCTTCCGGTAATTCATGTTTCCCTCACCACAAAGCCCAGAGGGACAAGTGCAATGATTGTGCCAAAGCATGAGAACGAAAAAGATATACTTAACAGTAAGTTATCGGCTCTTATGCCTCTTTTTTGATGCGGTGCACAAGAAATAGGCTGAGGATGCGCAAAGCGGGAGCGGAAGCGCTTTGAGGCATATCTTTACGAGGGAAGCCGCCGTGTCATCGTTCCCTTCGGCACATGCGGCTCGGCCTATCAACGCAGATAGGCTTCCGACGCGTAACGCCGCATCATCCTCTGGCTGTTGAAATAGGACGCAAGTTTGCTGACCGATTGCTTCATCATTCCGATCCAGCGCGGCCGGTCGTCGTAATAGAGCGGCAACACCTTGGTTTCGAGTTTGGTGTAAAGGTCGCTCGCATGTCCGCCGTTCTCGGTAGGCGCATCGGTTCCGATGGCCCAGCCGGTGACGTCTTCGATCCAGCCTTCGAGCCACCAGCCGTCAAGCACGCTGAAATTCAACACGCCGTTGATCGCGGCTTTCATCCCGCTGGTGCCAGAGGCCTCGAATGGCGGCAATGGCGTGTTGAGCCATATATCGGCCCCCGAGACGAGACCGGCGGCGACGTCCAAGTCGTAATTCGGCAGGAACGCCATTGTGATCCTGCCCTTTAGTTTTCGGATATGCTCATTCAAGTCTGCAATCAGCCGCTTGCCTTCGAGATCGTTGGGATGAGCTTTGCCGGCCCACACGACCTGGAAATGTCGCCGCTCGCAAATCGCGGCGAGCCTTTCCAGGTCGGTGAAGAGAAGCTCGGGCCGCTTGTATCCGGTCATCCGGCGCGCAAACCCGATGAGCGCGGCCTCCGGATCGAGAGTTGCGCCGGTCTTCTGCTTGACGAACGCGATCAGCTCTTTCTTTGCTTCGACATGCGCATGCCAGATGTCCGAATCCCCAAGCTGATCGGCCCTTATCAAGGTTTCAGGTTCATGCGACCAATGCGGAATGTGGCTGTCGTACAATCGCGCGAAGGACGCATGCGCCCATCTCGCCGTATGAACGCCATTAGTAACCGCCTTAACCCGATGTCCCGGAAAGATGTGGCGCGTCGTCTCGGCGTGCCGGTCGGCGACGCCATTCACGTAACCGCTCAAATTCAGGGCAAGTCGTGTCATGTTGCAGGCATCCGCACCCGCGTAGCGCTTCAATTCGGCGAGTTCAATGAAGTCACCCAAGACGCGCGTGATCAATTCGTAGGAAAACTTGTCATGTCCCGCCTCTACGGGCGTGTGGGTTGTGAAGATGCAGCTCTCGAGCACTGGCTCCCTTTCATACAAAAGGGGTTCGGGGCCATCCGAATCGCCTGAGGGGAGGCGATGGCGGCGCAACAATTCGAGGGTCAGAAGTGCCGCATGACCTTCATTCAAATGAAAGGTGTGTATCTGGAAGCCGAGGGCTTGCAGAATGCGCGTGCCTCCGATGCCAAGCACGGCTTCCTGGCGCAAGCGATAGGTATCGTCGCCCCCGTAGAGAACATCCGTGATGGCGCGATCGCCGGGATTGTTTGCTTCAAGGTCCGTATCGAGCAAGATGACGGGGATAGTGTTGCCCAGCGGGCATTTCAAAACATAAAGCCATGGGCGTATCCAGACAGGGCGCCCTTCAAGCGTAATCGCCACCATCGCGGAAAGCGGCATCGCCCAGTCGGAGGGTTCCCAAGGATCCGGAAGATCGACTTGCCGTCCTTCGGCATCGATTTCCTGCCGCAGATATCCTTTGCGGCTCATCAAGGAGACAAATACAACTGGAATTTGCATATCTGCGCACGATCGTGCCGTGTCGCCGGACAGCACCCCAAGACCACCGCTATAGGTATGCATCTCGGAGCGTAAGGCTATTTCCATCGTGAAATAGGCGATACGCGTGTTGGCCAGAAACGGCCGGACATGCTCCGTCATGTGGTACCGTTCCGGGGGCTCCTGCCGGAGTGTCGCATGACTTCCGCCGCGCGAACATTCGTCTTGACGGAAAGAAAACTGTCCGGCGTGACGGACATGGAGTCTATTCCCACCTCCACCAGAAACCGCGCAAAGGCCGGGCGGTCGCTGGGGGCTTGCCCGCAGAGTCCGACATGGGCTCCCTTTCGATGGGCCCGCAGCACGACCTCCCGAATGAGCGCCTTGACCGCAGGATCTTCCTCATCGAACAGATGCTTGAGGGCCGTCGAATCCCGGTCCACGCCAAGCGTGAGCTGAGTCAGGTCATTGCTGCCGATGGAAAATCCATCGAAACGCTCCGCGAATTGCTCCGCCAGAATCACGTTCGAGGGTATCTCACACATCACGTAGACTTCGAGCCCGCGCACGCCGCGGCGCAGCCCGTTCTTCGCCATCTCCTTCAGGACAAGGTCGGCTTCCCCGAGCGTCCGGCAGAAAGGAATCATCGCGATCACGTTGGAAAGCCCGATCTGATCACGAACCATGCGCAGGGCAGCGCATTCGAGCGCGAAGCCGTCGCGATAGCCGTCGCTATAATAGCGGCTGGCTCCGCGCCATCCTATCATGGGATTTTCTTCGTGCGGCTCGAACTGAGCACCGCCGATGAGTTTCGCGTATTCGTTGGTTTTGAAGTCGCTCATGCGCACGATCACAGGACGCGGATAATGACTCGCGGCAAGACGAGCGATCCCTTGTGCCAGATGTTCGACGAAATAGGCGCGCCGATCCTTGTATCCTGCCGTCAGGTTCATGATCTGCTTGCGAGCTTGGGCATCGGTGACCTCGTCGAACCGGACGAGCGCCATGGGGTGAATTTTGACGTGGTTCGCGACGATGAATTCCATCCGCGCAAGACCGATGCCGTCGGCCGGTAAGCGCCACCATCTGAGGGCCGCCGCGGGATCGGCCATATTGAGCATCACCTTCGTGCGGGTCTTGGGGATGTCATCCGTCTTGAGATCGTCTTCCGTGAATTTGAGCAAGCCCTCATAAACCACGCCCTCATCGCCTTCGGCGCAGGACACCGTCACCGCCGTCCCATCCTTGAGCAGACGCGTAGCCCCGGTTGCGCCAACAATTGCCGGCAAGCCCAATTCACGGCTGACGATTGCCGCATGCGAGGTCCGCCCGCCATGAGCTGTCACGATGGCGGAAGCCCGTTTCATGATCGGACCCCAATCCGGATCGGTCATCTCGGTAACCAGGACAGCGCCATCCGGAAAACGGTTGCTCTCACGAGCAGAGTTCAGCCGGCACACTTTTCCGGCAGCAATGGCCGATCCAATGGCAAGTCCACGAACAATGGGCGTGCCCTTTTGTTTCAGCGAATAGGCCTTAAGAGCTCCCGCCACGTGGCGCGACTGCACCGTCTCCGGCCGCGCCTGAACGATGAACAGTTTCCCTGTCAATCCATCCTTCGCCCATTCCATATCCATCGGCCGGCCATAGTGGCGCTCGATCGCAACGGCCCATCGGCCAAGAGTGAGGATCTCGTCGTCATCAAGGACGAAAGCTCCACGTTCCCGGTGGCTCGTGGCCACACCGCGCGTTGCTTCGCGGACATGGCCATAAACCAGCTTCTTCTCCTTGCCGCCGCGGCGTTTCTCAATGATGGGCCTCAGTCGGCTATGCTTCAGCAAGGGCTTGAACACGACATATTCGTCGGGATCGACCATACCTTGGACCACATATTCGCCCAGGCCCCAGGCAGCATTGATGAGCACCACATCGGGAAAGCCAGTCTCGGTGTCGATGCTGAACATGACACCCGAGCCGGCCTTGTCTGAACGCACCATCTGCTGAATGCCAACCGAGACCGCGACCTTCAGATGGTCGAATCCATTCGTCTCACGATAGGTAATGGCGCGGTCCGTAAAGAGCGAGGCGAAGCACCAACGAACGGCCTTCAGCAGCGCACCCTCTCCGCGCACATTGAGAAACGTCTCAAGCTGGCCGGCAAAACTGGCACCAGGCAGATCCTCAGCCGTGGCGCTGCTGCGAACAGCGACGCCGGTCGGCTTACCGTTGTGCGTCCCGCACAATTGCGCATAGGCCGCCTGTATTTGCTGCTGAAGCTCGTCCGAAAGCCTCCCGCGCCGAATCAAAGCCCGGATGCCTGCGCCGCATTGTTCCAATGTTTCCTTGCCGCTCTTTACACCCTTCAAATGAGCGGCAATCGCGGGCCCGAGCCGATTATCTTCGATGAATTGCCGATAAGCCCCAGCCGTGGTGGCAAATCCGCCTGGTACGTTGATTTTCAGCGTTTTCAGATTCTGGATCAGCTCTCCGAGCGAGGCGTTCTTCCCGCCCACCATATCGACATCGCCCATGCTAAGGGCGTGCAAGGGACGTACGAGCGATGTTTGCCGGGGTCTCCGACCTAATTTATCTGGAACATTGATATCATCCTGCCGCTTCTTTCGCCTTGTCACGCAAACATCCTTTCCGAACCGGCGATCTCTGCATCATCCTTTTCATCTTCGGCAAGCGAACGATAGAGCGACGCATAGCGTTCCGCCGATTGTGACCAGCCAAAATCCTGGCTCATGGCGTTCGCCTGGAGTTTGCGCCAGAGAATGGGCTGTCCATAAAGAGCAAGCGCGCTCCGGGCGCACGCGATCAGGTCGGAGGCATTCGTCGTCTCGAAGCAAAATCCCGTCGCCGTAACCGATTTGAGATTCTCAGGCGTGGCATCGACGACAGTATCGGCCATGCCGCCGCTTCGGCGGACGATGGGAATTGTGCCGTAGCGCATGGCATAGATTGGAACCAACCCGCAGGGTTCAAAGCGCGCGGGGTGCAAGAGCATGTCCGCGCCAGCGATGAGCCGGTGTGCTCGGGCCTCGTCATAGCCGATATGCACCGACACCTGCCCCGGATAGCGTTCCGCCAGCGCGCGGAAACGATCCTGATATTGAGTGTCGCCTTCGGCCACAAGGGCGAATTGCATGCCGCTTTCAAGCAATGTTGGCAGAGATTCAAGCAGCACATCGGGCATCTTCTGATGCACGAGGCGACTCATGAAACACACAAGCGGCGCCTCAGGATCTGGGGCAAGATCATTCTCCGCCTGCAGCGCGCGTTTGCAGACTTGCTTCGGTAGAACCGCGTTGGCGGAATAATTGCAGGAAATGTAAGGATCGAGGTTTGGATCCCAGAGCCCATAATCGGCGCCGTTCAAGATTCCACTGATGTTGCCGGCGCGCTCGCGCAACAGACCATCCAAGCCGCAGCCATATTCCGGAGTGAGAATTTCCTGCGCATAGGTGGGGCTTACGGTCGTGATCGCATCGGCTGCAGCGATGCCGGCTTTCAAAAAGGAAAGCCGGCCATAGAATTCCAGCCTTTGGAACGTGTCCGGAGGCAGTTCCAACCGATCGAAACTTGTCTCGTCGAACAAGCCCTGGTAAGCGAGGTTGTGAATCGTGAACAGTGTCGCCGGCCCCGAACCGGATCGGCGCGAAGTCAACATCGGCGCCAGTCCGGCATGCCAGTCGTTCGCATGCAGCACATCGGGTCGCCACCGCCCGCCAGCTTCATTCGCAATGCCCGCCGCAACGTGACTGAGCATCGCGAAACGCAAGTCGTTGTCCGGCCAGTCGGTGCCGTTCGCGTCCTGATACGGACCGCCATCCCTGTTATAGAGTTCGGGACAATCGACCAGCCCCACAGGCACTCGGCTGTTTGGCATGTGCGTTTCAAGCAGCCGCGTCCCACCGCAACCAAGGACGTTTCCAAATCGCGCAATTTCCTTGAGCTGTTCGGCTCGTTCCAACGCCTGGGGATAGGCCGGCATCAATATCCGTATGTCGATGCCAAGTGTCATGAGTTGAGCAGGCAGCGCCGCCGAGACATCCGCCAAGCCGCCAGTCTTGGTAAAGGGATACGCTTCAGACGTGACAAAAAGCGCGCGCATGAATGAATTCCCCGCCCATGAATAACAAAAAGATAGGGCAGACCGCCAACAGCGCCGTGACATAGATCAATCTTCAGGTGAAGCTTGGATGACAGACGCGTAACAGCCAACGCCTCCATCGAACGCAATCAGCAAATGAAATCAGCGCTTTGCGCGAGTAACGGACAAAGGATAAACGGCCGCAACGCGGATGATCGAATAACGAATATCGTGTAATGAACCCATCGCCCTCAAGGGTGTGTGCGGGTGTTGAGACAAACGGTTTCCACGATCTTCACATCGTCTCGCCGATTATATTGGTACGTCACGGTCCAAGGCTCTTTGAAGTACTTCTTGTCGTCGATGGTTACTTGGTCCTGCAAGGCCTTCCCGCCATCGATGAGTTGCATGCGCTCGCTGACGTGGAGCGCATCGGAGTGCGGCAAACCCCGCATATCGAGGAACGTTGTCGGGACGAGATTCACCGTGTCGATGAGGAGTGCATCTCCTTCCCAATGGGCGATGGAGTCGCCCATGTAGGTTGGCCAGTAGCCCTTGCGGTGCTCGTTCGCCAGAAAAATGAGCCGCGGCTGCGAAAAGGCCTCGGAGACCACGCCCACAATATTCGGAGTTTGCAGAATGACGAACGGCAGCGGGCCCGGAGAAAGCATGCGCGGGATGCCCTGAGGCTCGCACCGGAGCGCGGTGTCGATATCGGGATCGCTTGCGGCAATACCGGCCTTGTTGCGGTCGAAGGCAGCTTGACCCTCGGGCGTAAGCTGGAAGCCGGCTACGTTCTGGGCGCCCGTTGTCCGTTGGAGATAGGTGCCGGAGAGGTCCGGATGTCCCCCAGCCGCCGGCTGTGCCGCCACGCCCCCGATGCATGCCAGCAACGCACCAAAGATGACGCATCCCTTCAATGATGAACTTTGAAACCGTGTTTCCGAGTTCTTGCGATTGCCAGCGCGCATGTTCGAACCTGTCTGACGATGGAGAATTGAGCCGGGGCCGGGAGAGGCGCCCGTGCGGGCAGAGATCAATTGCGGCCGCCGGCGCCGGAATTCAGCACGCGTCCATCGGGCAGAGTCACCTTCATCAATTGGCCCCCAACCGTGCCGTCTCTCATGGGATGAAGCTGGACGGTCACTTTGTCTCCGGGTTTGAGCGTATCAGCCGTCCAGCCATCGCGATAAAGAAGGCCGACGGCTAGGGATTCGAGCCCCCATACTTGCGATTCGCCCTTGTCGTTCACGGCCACGACGTCGAGCCAGACATGGGGATTGGACCAGGCGAAATTCTTGACGACGCCCTCGACGGTAACCTGCCTGGTCGCGTCGAACATCGCAAAGGAATGATGCGCCGACGCCGCATTGGGAAGGATCAACGGCGCAAGAAAGAGCGCAAACATCTGGACCGCACGCATCCCGCGAATCTCAAGCATGGAATTTTCGCCTCCCGGCTTCTTTTCGCCCCTGTTGCCGCGAAACTAACGTAGGCAAGACCTGCCTTCAATCACCGCGTCCCACAACATATGAGCCGCTCACTCTGTGCGCTCAGAAATCGCCTTTCTGTGCGATCGGAACGTCATAATCGAACAGGTTCAGGTTGCCCTCGATGCAGACCTCTTCGTCATAAGGGATGCGGACGGGCCGATAGCGCTGAATAGCCGACCAGGGAGTTGTAAAGGCACCCGGATCCTCGACCCTGATATCGACCTCCAGCCCTTTGCCGTTGAGCCTGTGGAAGCGTTCCACAACGTGGAGCTTGTCAGTGTGCGGCGTACGGTAGTTATCGATGAACGTCTTTTCATTGAAACCTATCGTGTCGACGACAAGCGAATCGGCCTCGTAGTGACCGACGGATTCGCCGTACCAGGAGGGCTTGGGATTCTTCGAGTGGGGAACGTTCATGTAGATATGACGGACCTGTTGGTCCCCCGAAAAGAAAAGCAAAATCTCTTTCGGCGATTGGATGAAATAAATCGGCTCGATGATGAAATGCTCCCAGCCAGGGACACCCGCCGGCCTGCAGCTAATGCGCGCATATAACCCGACGCCCCCGGCAAGAACGGCCGCATTGGCTTTCTTCATCCGCTCGGCGGCCCAGGGCTGGAGGATGGGATTTGCCGTATCGGCGACCCGAAAGTTGGACTGCAGGCCTGCGCTATTTGCGATATAGGGATGCGCCGGATCGGAGCTGACGGGTCCGGGCCCCGATGTGGGGGGAAGCAAGTCGACATTGGCCGCAGCCCAACCGCCGCCGTCCACGAAAAAATCTGGAATCGCGGGCGATGCCGCAGCAGCGTGCGGCCCGCCGCCCATGAACGATAACGCCAAGCCAAGCGCGACAATTGGAGATCGAGTGCGGAGTACGGACCGGCAACCGAAACGGGCCATCGTCAATACCTCTATTTCTTCATTGCTTGGCAGCGTGCCAGATATTGCCGACGCCGTCGCCTTTCCTGTCGCCCGCCGCCATGTCCAGGATAAAATAGTAGAGCGGTTTGCCCTTGTAGGCCCACTGCCTGGTGCCGTCGTCGCGGATGATCACTTTCCAATCGCCGGCATCATGTGCATCGTCTGCGGCATTGAAAGCCGGCCAGTTGTGCACGCAATTGTCGTAGCAGGACGACACGAATGGCGTTCGGTCGTTGTCTCCTATGTACAGGGTCATGCCTTTTGTGTCGGTGAACATTCCGTTGCGCGTCATGACGGACGGGGGCGCTGTGTCGGCCGTGGATGCATTTCCCTGACCGGCAGCAAACAGGATGACCAACGCCGATAAACAGAGTGCGCCACCGTCAATCCGCGCGCAACGTGAAGTAGTCATGACAATCTCCTCAAGGCTTCACTCTCAGAAGTCTGGCTTCCACTCGACCCAATCGTAATCCTTGCCCGGGCCCGACATGAATCGGCAGCGAAGCGGCGGCAATCACTATAAGCCAGCACTGCAGCAAAACTGTCACAATATCTATATAGGAATTGCCGTCCTCGGTTGACCAATTGTGAATCGCCAATACCGAAGTAACCAGCGCCAACGTAATCAGGGAACATATGGCCGACAGCCAACCGAATTTTCTGGGACTTCTCGGCCGCGAACCCAAGACCGTGGCGCTCAAATCCGGCGAGTCTCTCTTCAAGAAAGGCGACCCGGCCGAGTGCCTATACGTCGTCCTGTCGGGCGAACTCCAGATTGGCGACAGCAATGCGATATTCGAAACGCTGTCGGCGGGCGGCGTAGTGGGGGAAATGGCACTGATCGATCACGGACCGCGAAGCGCCACAGTCACGGCCTCGTCCGACTGCACGCTGGCGCAAATCGACGAGAAGCGCTTTCTGTTCCTTGTCCAGCAAACTCCGATGTTCGCTCTCAACCTGATGCGCTTGATGAGCGGCCGCTTGCGCCGGATGAATGAAATCATCAAAGAGTAAGGCCACGCAATTGGCGTGTAGACATTCCAGTTACTGCCGGAGCGACACTGCAGACCGGAGCGGCTTGTCAATGCCTTTGCATCGGCTAGCCTTCCTTTTCGCTTGAGTTGGTTAATGCCAATTCTTTCCCCTTGCAGAGCCCTGCAGCGCCGGAATACTTTGTCTTTCTAAAATTGCGCAGTAACCGATCACGGAATTTTTTCCCTGATTATTGCTGGCATGAGTTCGGTATTTGAGTGCGCAGGGTTTTGCGAGGTCGGGACGTGGTCGGAAGAATAGGCAAGACGATTGCGGCAGCTGCCGTTGCTGCGGTGATCGGTTTGGGGACGACTGCTCCTGCTTCAGCCACTCTGCTGACAAATGGCGGTTTTGAAACCGGCGATTTCACCGGCTGGTCGGTTTCCGAAGTATTTTCCTTCGTGGGAAGCGGCCCTCAGGCTCCGCCCTCGTTTCCGTATGCCGGCCCGAAATCCGGCACTAATTATGCCCTGCTGGGACAAATAGGCAACGCCGGCACGATTTCCCAAGGGATCTCGGATACGCTTGGGAAAACGTATAGTGTTACATATTGGCTCGCGGGCGTCGGCGATTCTCCCAGCTATTTCGATGCGTACTGGAACGGCACACTCATTGCGGGAAGCGACCGCACCGATTTCAACTCAGCGGCCGTTTACCAGAAATTCCAGTTTTCCGTCGTGGGGTCCGGGTCCGACGTCTTGCTATTCCATGAGCGTGACGACCCCGGCTATATGGCTCTCGACAGCGTCAGCATTAAGGAGGTTCCCGAGCCGGGAACACTCGCGATGCTGGGTGCCGGATTGATCGGGAGCATCGCGGCGCGGCGCAAACGCAAGGCCCGGGCATAGACATCTGCGGATCTAGCCTTGCGGATGGCGAACTGCGAGCGACAAACCAAACCTCGCCGCGGGCTTCACCCAAATTGCCTTAAATCCGAGCGGCTTGGGTGAAAATGGCAGGACGGTATCCTGACCTCAAACCCGGGCGTCCACCGCTTCGCTTCACCTAACCACATGGTAGCCATGGGAAAATTGACTATGCGAAGCTGGCATGTTCATTGCTGTGCGTGCTACCGCATGGTTAAAGTCCCGAGTGGGCTGGGTGGGACGGTCGCGAGACAGCCGTTCTGCCCCGAGGGGAGGCGCGTGTTTCCGTGGCGGCCTATGATGAGTCGAGGCGATCATATGGCGCGCCGTCGCGACTCACGCTCTTTCGGATTTCTTCGAAACTCGCGTGCGGCGTATGCTCGGCGCTGGCCGGCGCCAACCTAGCGTTTGCCCAAATCCCCGGGGGATTACCCAGCACCGTCGAACCCGGCCGCGACCGGCCCCCACTCTCCACACCCGCCCAGCCGAATTTTGATTTTCGGATCGAGACGCCAAATCGCTCGGCTGTGCCTCGCGCGGTGGACGAGATTCGCTTCCACCTCGAGGACATCCAGGTGAAGGGAGCGGTCACGTTCTCCGCCGATCACTTCCGCCCCCTTTACCAGTCCCTGATCGGCAATGACGTGAGCCTATCCGACATTCTCGATGCCGCTGCCGCCATCGAAGCGGAGTACAGGCGTAACGGGTATCTCCTGGTGCGGGCATTCGTTCCACCTCAGCGTGTGGCCAACGGCATCTTCACAATCAATGTGGTGGAAGGCTACGTCGCAAACGTCTCGGTCGAAGGCGGCGACGCGGAAACCCGCGAACGTGTTCGCACATTTCTGCAGCCCACGCTCGACTCCAGGCCGCTTCGGCTTGAGCCAACGGAGCAATCGCTGCTCCTCGCCAATGATCTGCCCGGTGTCACCGCCGCCGGGCTCTTGCGTCCTTCCCCCGATACACCCGGCGCCTCAGACCTGGTGGTGACCGTCGCCCGGACTCCCTGGACGGGCGGGGTGGCGATCGACAATCACGGTTCGGACTTCTCGGGCGTCTGGTCGGTGACCGGCGACTTGGCTTTCAGTTCGCTCCTCGACGACAGCGATCAGCTTGACGGTAGCCTGACGACGTCCTCCAAAGCCGCCCCCTTCAGGCGCATCGCCGGCCAGGCGCGCTACCGCCTTCCCGTGGGCGAAGACGGCGCCACATTAAGCTTGATAAGTACTGTCACTCACGGAGAACCGGGTTCCACGTTAAGATCGTTTGACGTATTAACCAATTCCTGGGCGGTGGGTCCCCGGCTGACCTATCCGATCAAGCGTACGCGAGCTGAGAGTATTGTGATCGAAGGTGGTATCACCGTCCAGGCTGCGCGTGTGAGCGTATTGGGTGCCCGCTTCAGCCACGACGATTGGCGCGTCGCCGAGATCGGCGTGAGTTATCTGCGCAATGGATTTCTGGGCGCCTCTTGGGAAGCAAATGCGGACCTCGTGGAGGGGCTTCCAATTTTGGGAGCCACCGACAGCGGTTCGCCGCAATTGTCGCGAGCCGGTGCGCGTACCGACTTCACCAAGCTGACCGGCGGCATCCGCTTTACGAGACCGATTGAGGGCGCGTTTAGCTTGGCCTTTGCCGGGGACGCCCAATACACGTTCGATACTCTGGTCACTGGGGAACAAATCGCCTTCGGCGGGGCGCTGTTCGGACGGGGCTACGATCCGGGCGCGCTCACCGGTGACACCGGTGTCGGCGGCTCGATCGAACTCCGCTACGACCAGCGTTTTGCCATGTCGCGTGTCCAAGCGCTGCAGCCCTATGTCTTTTACGACATGGCACGGGTTTGGGACGTCCAAAATGTCGCATCGTTGGATCGAAACATCGATTCAATCGGGGGTGGAGTCCGGTTCTGGCTGGCATACAATATTTTTGGCGATGTCGAGATTGCGCAAACGCTGAAGGCCGTTCGGGGAAGCGACGACGGCAAGCGCGCGACCAAGCTGTTATTTAACATCGCGACCAGGTTCTAGACGAAGATGAGGAGGGAAAATCCGAGATTCGTCTGTAGGCTGACGGTACTGGCAGCCGGACTCGGGCTTGCGCTCGACACGGGCACACCTGTCGCCGGAGCCACGCCAGTCCTTCCATCGGGGGCCTCGGTCGCTTCCGGTTCCGTCAAGATTGCCGCACCCAGCGAGACCAGCACACTCATCGTCCAATCAAGCCAGAAGGCCATCATCAACTGGCAGAGCTTTTCGATCGGGGCGGCATCGAGCGTAACGTTCCAGCAGCCGAATGCCGCGGCGATTATCCTCAACCGGATTACCGGACCAGGCTCATCGGCGATCGACGGCAACCTCTTTGCCAATGGCCAAGTATGGCTGGTCAACGGCAACGGCATTCTTTTTGGTCAGGGCAGCCATATCGATATCGGAGGACTGATCGCCACCACCTCGGATATTCGTGATGCGGACTTCCTAGCCGGCAGGTACGATTTCGGCGTTGCTTCGGGCAATCCGAACGCATCCATAACAAATCGCGGTTCGATCAAGACAGCGACCGGCGGCTCGGCGGTGCTGTCCGCGGCCCGCGTAGCAAACGAAGGGGTGATCGAAGCCAATCTCGGCCATGTCGTACTTGGGGGCGCCGATGCCTTCTCGGTCGATTTCGACGGCGACAATCTCCTCCGATACTCGATTACCACACCGGTTTCGGAGACGCCTAAAGGCGCGGACGGAAAGCCAGCGCCCGACCTGGTTTCTAATTCGGGAACGATTGCGGCCCAGGGCGGCAAAATCCTGCTGACCGCGCGTGCAGCACGAAACGTGGTCAACAACGTGATCAACTCGACCGGCATCATCGAGGCTACGACCGCTTCCGTGCAAAACGGGGAGATCGTGCTCGATGCCGGTGAGGATGGCGCCGTCAGTGTGGCGGGCAACGTGGATGTGTCGGGGAAGAGCGCCGGTCAGACCGGCGGGACGATCTCGCTGCGCGGAGACACCGTCACGGTTGCGGACGGCGCGCGGCTCGACGCGTCGGGCGTTGCCGGCGGCGGCACCGTTTTGATCGGTGGAAATCTTCATGGCGCCGGCCCGGAGCCGAACGCGAATACGGTTCGAGTTGGCGAATCTGTCGTGACGGCCGATGCCACAGGAAATGGCAATGGCGGAACTGTTGCCATCTACTCGGCTGGAGAAACGAGCTTTGCCGGCTCCGTAAGTGCGAAGGGTGGTGCCAATAGTGGTAATGGCGGAACAGTCGAAACCTCTGGCCATGACCTGCAAATCGCCGACAGCGCCCATGTGAACACTTCAGCGGCCGTTGGCGTCACTGGCTCCTGGCTACTCGACCCGACGAGCATCGACATCACGGCAACGGTGGCATCAAAAATCACGGGTGCACTCGCCACTAACAATGTCTCGCTCCAAGCAACCGGCGGCATCACAGTCGACGCTCCTGTTACGTATGTCAGCGCAAATTCGCTGTCGTTATTGGCCCAGCAAAATGTGGTGTTCAATGCCGGCGTGCAAAATTCGGGTGCGGGAGCGATCCTGGCGGCCGCCGGAGGAAACCTCACTCTCTCGTCCGGCGTCTCGGTGCAAACCGGTGGGAGCGGGGATGCGCTCATACTGGCGGCCGCGGGAAATTTCATCAATCAGGCTGGAGGCGCCGCTCTGAGTGTGACGGGTGGCGGCCGTTGGCTCGTCTTCCTGAATGCCCCGGCGAATAACAGCAACGGCGCGCTGAGCGCTTCTCCCTTCTACAATCGTACCTTCAATTTCACGACCGACAGCTACGCCGCCATCGCCGCGACCGGCAATCGCTTCGTTTACGCATTGGCACCCACGCTGACCGTCACAGCGGATGACAAATCGAGAACCTACGGCGCGGCCAATCCGGCGTTCACGGCAACGATCACCGGCCTTCTGCCGGGAGACACCCTTTCTGCTGCTGTCAGTGGTGCGCCGTCGCTCAGCACCACGGCGACAACAGCTTCCAACGTAGGCAGTTACTCCATCGCGGCGGCGCTTGGAACGCTCGTATCTGATTTCAATTACGGCTTCCAATTTGCAACCGGCACGCTCCATATCGATCCCGCCACACTGACCTATACCGCCAATGCGGCCGAGCGGCTCTATGGCGCGGCCAATCCGGCGTTCACCGGCAGCGTTGGCGGCTTCGTCAATGGCGAGAGCCAGGCATCGGCCACCACCGGGACGCTCGCCTTCTCCAGCCCGGCGACGCCCGCCAGCAATGTCGGGCTCTATGCCATCAACGGTTCGGGGCTCACCGCCAATAACGGCAATTATGTCTTCGCCCAGGCGGCCGCCAACGCCACCGCACTCACCATCGATCCCGCCACGC
>CAZBRO010000033.1:0-57008 GCA_964494505.1 uncultured Bordetella sp. | reverse complement strand
AGCGCCGGAGGGGGCGCTCCTCCCCCGTTTACGGGGGAGGTGGCGCGAAGCGCCGGAGGGGGCGCTCCTCCCCCGTTTACGGGGGAGGTGGCGCGAAGCGCCGGAGGGGGCTGCTACTTCTTCTTCGGCGGGAAATTCTGCGCCAGATAATCCACGATCACGGTCACGTCGGCGGGTTTGATTGTGGCTCCCATGGCGATCATGCCTTGGACGGCCCCTTCCCAGTCCTCCTTCGTGCCGCCGCCGCCGTCGGTGATGGGCGAGAGGTCATGGCAGCCGGAGCAGATCATCTGCACCACGTCCTTGCCCTTGCCGGCGGGCAGATCCTGCGCCAGGGCGGGGAAGCTGGCGATCGCCGCTGCGGCGGAAAGCGCCCATGCGGCGCCGGCAATCCTGGGGAACTGTGTCTTGATCATGATCTGTCTGCTCGGGCTCGTTCTGGGAAAAAATGAGGGTTCGATTCGGCCGTTTCTAGAACACCGGAAGCCGTCCTTCAATCGGATGACCGGCTTGCCGCGGCGGCTTTATCGACCTCGATCCGAATAGGCCTTAAGCTTCCACGGCCGCAGGGGGCGCTGGGAGTTCATGGTGCCGTTTCGGTTTGCATATCTTCTCCTCGCCGTGGTGCTTCTCGTAGCCCCTGCCGCCGCGCAAAGCCCAACGCCGGCCGGTGTCTGGCTGGACGCGAGCGCGCGCGTCGAAGTCCGGATTGCGCCCTGCGGCGAGATGTTGTGCGGGACGCTCGTCTGGTTCAGATGGCCCAACGACGCTCAAAACCAGCCGCTGGTCGATTTCAGAAATGCGGTTCCCGCACTTCGCACGCGTCCCCTCTTGGGGTTGCAAATTCTCTACGGTCTTCGCCGCACCGGCGAGCGCACTTGGGAGGGTGGCAAAATCTACAATCCCGACAGCGGCAGGAACTACAACGCCCTGATGTCGATTCAGGACGATGGCACCTTGCGCGTGCGCGCCTATGTGCTCCTGCCGATTTTCGGCAAGACTCAAATCTGGACGCGCATCCCCTGACAGGGCGGTTGCGACGTGAGCGAGTCGCAGCCTTTTCAACACCGCGCTGAAAAAACATAGACGCGAAATTTTCGCGCGGCCGGCATCGCGCGACACCACATCTCCCTGGCAATGCAAGACCGCGAAAGAGAGACCCATTGCCCAAGAAGACCCCATCCACCGGGGCTGCTGGAAAGCCGAACGAGGCCGCGTCCCAATGCCATCCGAATTTGGCCGAACCGGTGCCGGAATGCACCGAAATCGCACGGGAATCCGCACCAAATAATGCAGCGCGAACGGATGAAAAACCGGCCAAATCCTTGGAGATTTCGGACGCCGGCTCGCCAGAACCCCCCGGGAGGGGGGAGGGGTGAATACCCTGTGTCATCCCGGCCGGCCCCGAAGGGGGCGGGGCGGGATGACCCATCCGCCCGGCGCGAGCGTCGAGATGGGTCCCGGATCGGCCTCGCGGCCGTCCGGGATGACAAGCGTGTTTCATTTTCCTCATGCTGAGCTTGCCGAAGCATGAGCAGCATCGGCTCTCAAATCGGCAAACGGATGATGGCGCGGAGGCCGCCGAGCGGGCTTTTGTCCAGACGCACATCGCCGCCATGGGCACGCGCGATGTCGCGTGCAATCGCGAGCCCCAAGCCCACGCCGCCGGTCTGCAGGTTGCGACCCTCGTCCAGGCGATGGAACGGGCGGAAGGCTTCCTCGCGCATGTTTTCCGGAATCCCCGGCCCGTCGTCGTCCACGGTCAGCTCCACGCTTCGCCCGGAACGGCGCAAGCCCACCTGCACGCGCGACCCATATTTCAGCGCGTTGTCGACCAGATTGACCAGGCAGCGCTTCAGCGCATTGCGCTTGACAGTGACCGTCAGCCCTTGGTCCGCCGACAGCGTGACCCGCGCCAGCGCCTCGTGTGCGCGCGCGCAATCGGCAACCGCTTCCGCCGCCAGCAGCGAAAGATCGGCCGGCTCGGCCGCGCCTCCGCCGCCGTCGCCGCGCGCGAATTCCAGATATTCGTTCAGCATGCGCTCCATCTCGACGATGTCGGATTCCATCGCCTTGGTGTCCTCGTCGGGCGGCATCATGGCGAGCTGGAGCCGCATCCGCGTCAGCGGCGTCTTCAAATCGTGGCTGATGCCGGCGAGCATGTCGGTGCGCTGCTGCACGAAGCGTTCGATGCGCTCGCGCATCTGCAGGAACGCGGAGGCCGCGCGGCGGACTTCGGTTGCGCCATATGCCTTGAACTCGGCGACGCTCCGGCCCTTGCCGAAGCTCTCGGCGGCGTAGGCGAGCCGCTCGATGGGTTTGACCTGGTTGCGCAGGAACATCACCGCGATGGCGATCAGGAAAATCGAGGAGCCGATCATCCAGAGGATGAAGATGTCGGCGTTCGAGGCGGTGACGCGGGCGCGCGGAATGAGGAGCCGCAGCACGCCGTCTTTGAGCTGCACCCGCAGGTCGACATATTCGGTGAAGCGCTGCGTGTCGAAGGCGGTCGCCTGGGGAAGCTGGCTTCCGAAGATGAAGGCAAGCTGGCGGTCGAGCACGGTGTCGGGCGCCGATACCGTGCGGGTCAGGCGCTCGCCCGGCATGAACTCGGCCGGATATCCGAACAGCTTGGCGGCGGTGTCTCGCTCGCGGTCGCGCTCAGGCCCGGGGGGGAGCTTGTTCTCCAGCATCACCATGTAGCCCACATCGTTGGCGACCCCGCGCGTCATGGTGGCGGTGACGACGCGGTAATGGCGGTCGAAGAAGACGGCCGTCACCACGGCCTGCAGGATCAGCATCGGCGCCAGGATGATGATCAGCGAGCGCCCGAACAGTCCGCGCGGCATCAGCCGCTTCAGCCAGCGGAAAGGATGCAGCGGCGAACGCGAGAGCGTCCGGCGGGTGTTATCCAACGCTGTCTGGGACCAGGACATAGCCGACACCACGGACGGTCTGGAGATAAAGCGGAAGCTTGGGGTCCTCCTCGATCTTGCGGCGGAGGCGGGTGACCTGCACATCGACGGAACGCTCGAGCGCGATGTTCAGGCGCGTGCACAGCGATTGGCGCGAGAAGCTGCGGCCGGCATTGGAGGCGAACAGCTTGAGCATCTGGGATTCGGACGAGGTGAGCTTGACCCGCTTGCCGCCCCGGGTGAGTTCCCCCCGCTCGGCGTCAAAGATGCAGGCGCCCATCCGGACCTCGCGGTGCGGCGGCGGGCGGCCGGTGCGGCTGCGGCGGATGAGGGAGGCAACCCGGAGCGCGAGCTCGCGCGGCTCGAAGGGTTTGCCGAGGTAGTCGTCCGCGCCGCGCTCAAGGCCCAGGATGCGGTCCTCGGGCTCCCCGCGCGCGGTCAGCATCAGGATGGGGACGTCGGATTGCGAACGCAAATCGGCGGCCAGATCCAATCCGTTCTCGCCCGGCATCATCACGTCCAGGATCAACCCGTCGAAGGCGATGCTCTTGATCAGCGCGCGCGCTTCGGCAGCACCGGCTGCCGCCGTGACGCGGTACCCGTTCGTGGAAAGATAACGCTGCAACAGTTCGCGCAGTCGCTTGTCGTCATCGACCACGAGAATGTGAGGAGTGTCGGACGCGTTCATCGGAACATGGTAAATGATTGCCCGGTCCCCTTATGTTGACATCATTATGCTGCCCCACTAGGCGTAGCAAGCACGATACCCTAACCTTACAACTTAGGAGGCGAGCCTAAGCTAAGGCAGGCACTACTCTAGGACATCATCATGGCAGCCATCATTCCCTTCGACGACCGCGACGGACAGCTTTGGTACGACGGGGCGCTCGTGCCCTGGCGCGACGCCAAGACCCACGTCCTCACCCACGGCCTGCATTATGCCTCCTGCGTTTTCGAAGGCGAACGGATGTATGACGGGCGCATCTTCCATCTGGACGAACACACCAAGCGCCTGTTCGAATCCGCGCGCATTCTCGGCATGAAAATTCCGTACACGGAAGACGAGATCAA
This sequence comes from uncultured Bordetella sp., assembly GCA_964494505.1. Lineage (GTDB taxonomy): Bacteria > Pseudomonadota > Alphaproteobacteria > Micropepsales > Micropepsaceae > CAIYRG01. Next base: position 53,022 of record CAZBRO010000033.1, on the reverse strand, counting down.
CCGCGCCTGTTATCAGGCGGCCGAGGTGCAGGGGATCAAGGACGGCTATGTGCGCCCGGTCGTGTTCCGGGGCAGCGAGATGATGGCGGTCGCCGCCCAGCAGACGAAGATTCACGTGGCGATCGCCGTGTGGCAGTGGCCCTCCTATTTCGACCCCAAGGAAAAGCTGAAAGGGATCAGGCTCGATTTCGCCGAGTGGCGGCGTCCGGCGCCCGACACCGCGCCGACCAAAGCCAAAGCCGCAGGCCTTTACATGATCTGCACAATGTCCAAGCACATCGCCGAGGCCAAAGGTTATGCCGACGCGATGATGCTCGATTATCGGGGATTGGTCGCGGAAGCCACGGGCGCCAACATTTTCTTCGTCAAGGATGGAGGGCTGCATACGCCGACGCCCGATTGTTTCCTGGACGGCATCACGCGGCGCTCGGTGATCGCACTCGCCAAGCAGCGTCAGATTCCGGTGAACGAGCGCGCCATTCACCCCGATGAACTGGCCGGTTTCGAGGAATGCTTCCTCACCGGAACGGCTGCCGAAGTGACGCCGGTCTCGGAAATCGGCACCTACCGCTTCAAGCCGGGGCGCATCACCGAAACGCTGATGAACGATTTCACGGCGGAAACGAAGCGGGCCGATCCGGTCATCGCCCCTCGGGTGGCGGTCAGCGCCAGCGCCTGACGCTCTCGTCGTCTTGGGCGCGCGCTTCCACCCAGGTTTGGGCGGATGCGCGTTCTTCAAGCTTCCAGAACGGCGCGCGCGTTTTCAAATAATCCATCAGGAATTCGCAGGCCTCGAATGCCGCCTGCCGATGCGAAGATGCGACGCCCACAAAGACGATCCGTTCGCCCGGCGTGAGCCGCCCCACGCGATGGACGATGCGCACGCCCATCAGCGGCCAGCGCCCTTCGGCCTCAACGACATGGGCCCCGATCTCGCGCTCGCACATGCCGGGATAGTGGTCGAGCGTCATCGCCGTGAGGCCGCCGTCGCCGCGCACCAGCCCGATGAAGCTTGCGACCGCGCCGATCGACCCACATCTATCGCTAAGGGCGGCGATCTCGACACCCGGATCGAAATCCTCCGCCTGGACACGGATGTTGTTCATCCTCCGGTCACCGGAGGAAAGAAAGCGACCTCGTCGCCCGCAGCCAAACTTGCGTCGAACCCGGTGTGCTTCTGATTGACCGCGACACGCAGCGCTTTGAGATCGCGGAAGGCCGCTTCATAGCCGCCGCCACGCTTGCGCAGGAGTTCGATCAATTCGAGGACCGTGCCGACGGATGCCGGCACACTCAATTCCTCTTCCGATGTGCCGATCTTTTGCCTCACCCAGGCGAAATACAGCAGCTTCACCTGGCCCTCATGCGGTTCTCTGATTGGGCCGTTTCACCGGGCCGCCGACCGGCCGGTGCGTCCCCCGCGCGTGATGAAGCCCCGCCAGGAGATAGGCATAGCCGGTGTAGAAGGTGAGTGCGCTCGCCATCCACAAACCGATCAGCGCAATCCTGGTCACACCGGGGAGCATGTCTTCGCTGGCCGAGCTCGCGATCAGCGCGCCGATCGCGACCATCTGCACGACCGTCTTCATCTTCGCGATGCGCGTCACGGGCAGGCTGACGTCGGCGCCGGCGAGAAATTCCCGCAGGCCAGACACCAGAATCTCGCGGCAGAGGATGACCAGCGCCGGCACCAGGTTGATGCCGCGCAGTGTGCCGTCGGAGGCAAGCATAAGCAGCGCCGCCGATACGATCAGCTTATCCGCGATCGGATCGAGCATCCGGCCGAGCGAGGATTCCGCCTTCAACCGCCGCGCGATCATGCCGTCGAAGGCATCCGTGATTCCGGCGACGCAGAACAGCACGAGCACGACCCAGCGCCCCTCGCTGCCGGGCAGGAAAAAGGCGGCCACAAAAAGCGGCACCAGCGCGATACGCGACAACGTCAGGGCATTGGGCAAGGACGACATGATAGGTCACTCTACAGGAGACGCGCCCCTAAAGTCAGGCGTTCGGCGCGCTCGTACCCTCTTAATCCGTGTGGAAGAAATCGTAAATCTTCCGGGCGAGGGCCGAACTGACCCCCTCGACCGCCTCAAGATCGCCCAGGCTCGCGCTCGCCACCCCCCGCGCCGAGCCGAAATGGGTGAGCAGCGCCTTTTTGCGCTTGCCGCCCACGCCTGGGATCTCCTCGAGCGGGCTCGCCCCGATGGCCTTCGATCGCTTCTTCCGGTGGGAACCGATGGCGAAACGGTGCGCCTCGTCACGCAGCCGTTGCAAATAATAGAGAACAGGACTTTTCGCATCGAGCCGGAAGGGTGCTTTGCCTTGGGCATGGAAGTGCTCGCGGCCGGCTTCCCGCTCGATGCTCTTGGCTACGCCCACGATAACGACATCGTCCGCCCCTACTTCCGCAAGCGCCCCATGGGCCGCTTCCACCTGAGATTGTCCCCCGTCGATCAGAACCAAATCGGGCCATTTGTTCCATTTGTCGCCGGGCTCGGCGCCTTCGCCGCTCTCCCGCACCAGCCGGCCAAAGCGGCGGGTGAGGACTTCGCGCATCATGCCGATGTCGTCACCCGGCGTGAGGTCCTCCGATTTGATATTAAATTTTCGATACTCCGATTTCTGGAAGCCTTCCGGTCCTGCGACGACCATGGCGCCAACCGCGTTGGCCCCTTGGATATGAGAATTGTCGTAGACCTCGATCCGCTTGGGCGGTCCGTCAAGGCCGAAAGTCTCCGCCACCCCCTCCAGCAGCGCCCGCTGGGATGCGCTTTCGGCCTGGGCCCGAGCGAATTGGGAGCGAGCATTCTGCAGAGCCGCCTCCATGATCTCGCGCTTTTCACCGCGGGCCGGGAGCGCGATCTCCACCTTGCGCCCGGAGCGGATGCAGAGGGCCTCCGCGATCAGGTCGCGGTCGGCCACATCTTCGCTCAACAGGATCAGCGCGGGCGCGGTACGCGTGTCGTAGAACTGGCTGAGGAACGACCCCAGCACCTCGCCATTGGAAATGTCCGCAATGTGCCGGGGGAAATAAGGACGGTTGCCCCAGTTCTGGCCGGCCCGGAAGAAGAACACCTGCACGCAGGAGTGGGCACCCTCGCGATAGAGCGCGAATACGTCAGCTTCCGTGAAGGTGGAGGGGTTGATGCCCTGCCTGAGCTGGATGTGGCTCATGGCGCGGATGCGGTCGCGGAGCTGGGCTGCCTGCTCGAAATCCATGCGCTCCGAAGCCTCCTGCATCTCGTGCGCAAGCTCCTCCTGAACGCTCCGGCTCTTGCCGGTCAGGAACTCCTTGGCCTGCGCCACCAGCGCCGCGTAATCGGCGGCATCTATGCGCGCCGTGCAGGGCGCGCTGCAGCGCTTGATCTGGAAGAGCAGGCATGGCCGCGTCCGCCCCGAAAACACCGCATCCGAGCACGAGCGCAACAGAAACGCCCGTTGCAGCGTGTTGAGCGTCATATTCACCGCGCCAGCCGACGCGAACGGGCCGTAATAGATGCCGTCCTTCGCCTTGGCGCCGCGATGCTTCAGCACCTGCGGGAAGGCGTGGTCCGTCCTCAGCAGAATGTTAGGGAAGCTCTTATCGTCGCGATAGCTGACATTGTAGCGAGGCTTCAACCGCTTGATCAGATTGGCTTCGAGCAGCAGCGCCTCGGTCTCCGATGCCGTCGAGACGAAGATCATCTCCGCGGTTTCCGAGATCATGTAGGCGATGCGGTTGGAATGGCCGGTGGGCTTCGCATAGGCCGCGACCCGCTTCTTCAGGCTCGACGCCTTGCCGACATAGAGCACCTCGCCCTTGGCGTTCATCATCCGATAGACGCCTGGCCCGTCGGGCAGCGTTTTCAGATAGGCCTCGATGCGGGCCGCCCCCTTCAGAGGCGCCTCGGGCGGAGGCGGGGATACCTGCGACATATCCTCCGTTGGTGCTGGCTTTTCATCCATGACAGCTACATATAGTACAGCGAGGCTCGTGTTTTATGGCCATTTGGGGCAAATCATGGCGCTGATCTTCCGGCAATTGTTCGACCCGCAATCCTCGACCTACACCTATCTGCTGGCTTCGGGCAAAACCAAAGAGGCCATCCTGATCGACCCCGTGTTCGAGCAGGTGCGCCGCGACAGCGCGCTGATCCAGGAGCTGGGCCTCAAGCTGAGCCATACGTTGGAAACCCACGTCCATGCCGACCATGTGACCGGCGCCTGGCTTTTGAAGCAGCGTTGGGGGAGCAAAATCGCGGCCGGCGCCGAAACCGGCACCACATGTGCGGACCTTTACTTGAAACAGGGCGACAAGGTTTGGTTCGGCGAGCATTTCGTCGAGACGCGAAGCACGCCGGGACACACCGCCGGTTGCGTCAGTTATGTGCTCGACGACGAGAGCATGGCGTTTACCGGGGATGTGCTGCTCATCCGCGGCAGCGGACGCACCGATTTCCAGCAGGGCGATCCGCGCGCGATGTATCGCTCGATCCATTTGCAGCTTTTCACGCTGCCCGACACGTGTCTGCTCTATCCCGGCCACGATTATCGCGGACTTACGGTCAGCAGCGTCGGCGAAGAGAAACGCTTCAATCCGCGGCTTGGCGGGGCGCTATCGGAAAATGATTTCGTGGGCTACATGAAGAATCTCAGGCTCGCGCATCCCAAAAAGATCGATGTCGCCGTGCCCGCCAATCTTCTTTGCGGCCAACCACCGGAGAACCAGCCTATGAACGATCCTGATTGGGCGCCGCTTACCTGCAATTTTGCCGGCATCTGGGAATTGCAGCCGTCCTGGGTGGAAGAGAATCTCGACGCCGTGCAGGTTTTGGACGTGCGCGAGCCGGACGAATACACGGGACCGCTGGGGCACATCCGCGGCGCGCGGCTCATTCCATTAGGGGAGTTGACCGAACGCACGGCCGAGATTCCCAAGGACAAGCCCATTGTCGCGGTCTGCCGCGCCGGCGGCCGTTCGGCGCAGGCGACGCTAATTCTTCAGCAGGCAGGCTTCGACAAGGTCGCCAATCTCAATGGGGGCATGCTGCGCTGGCGCGCGGATGGCTGCGCGGTCGAAGGCGGGAAGTCCTAACCCAATTTGATCCCCCCCGCTCGCGGAGTGGGGGCGGCTGCGGAAGGCGGTGGAGGGGGCGAGTTATCCTAGCCGGTCGCGTTCGATCTCGACGCCCGCGGCTTCCGCGCCTGGCAGCGCATGCAACTTCTCCACCCGCACACGCGCGTGGACTACGCGGCTGTCCTCGAAGCACGCCGCTGCGATACGTTGCGCGAGCGTCTCCGCCAGATTGATGTGCCCGGCCGCCACGATGGCGCGAACCTTTTCCGCGACGGCTTCGTAATCGATCGCATTCTCCAACCGGTCGGCATCGCTCTCGATCTCGCCCGTGAGCCAGATATTCACGCGCACCGGCTGAGGCTTGCCCTGTTCATGGCCGTGCACGCCGATGCGTGCGAGCATTTCGAGATTGCGGATCAGCACCAGGACGCTCTTGTTCATTCGACCCCCGAGACATCGGCCGTGCGCCAAGCCAGATGTTGGCCGCCGTCGACGGCGATCATCTGGCCCGTGACCGCGCGCGCCTCGATGAGGTAATGCGCGGCCGACGCGACGTCTTCGGGCGTGGCGCCGCGGCCGAGTACCGTCGAAGCCTGCTGTTTCTTGAAATTCGCCTCGCTCTGGCGCGCGTTCCGCAACGTAGGGCCTGGCGCCACCGCATTGACGCGGATGCGCGGGGCCAGCGCCTGTGCGAGTGTCACCGTCAGCCAATGCAGGCCCGCTTTGCTGACGCCGTAAGAGATAAATTGCGGTGTCGGCTTCAGCAGCCGCTGATCGAGCAGATTGACAATGGCGCCCTCCGCGCCTTCGGGCAGTTGCTCGGCAAAGTTCTGGGCGAGCACGATGGGTGCGCGCAAATTCGTCTCCATGTGCTTGTCCCAGGAGGCGCGCGTCATCGTCGGGAGCGTATCGCTCTCGAACACGGAGGCATTGTTGACGAGCGCCGTCAGGGGGCCGACCGCCTTGTTGGCGTCGGCGACCAGCCGCTGCGTGTGCTCCTCCAGCGACAGGTCGGCGTTGACTGCCGCCGCATGCACACCCATTTCGTGCAGCGCGGCCACCGTTTCCTCGGCATCGGCTTGTGAAGCGTTGTAATGCACCGCGACCGACCAGCCGGCATGGCCCAGATGCAGGGCGATCGCGCGGCCAAGGCGCTTGGCGCCGCCGGTGACGAGAACCGTCCGGATCGCTGGTGTCATGGGTTCTCTCTACATCTGCCAGTCGCCAATAAATAGCCTCATGGCCCGGAGACTACATTCTATGGAATGAGGACGGCGGCTCCGGTCAGTCGCCCGGAGCGAAGATCGTCCAGGGCCTCGTTCGCTTGTTCCAGCCGATAGGGAACCGTCTCGGTGCGGATGGGAACTTGGGGCGCGAGTGCGAGGAACTCTTCCGCATCCGCGCGAGTGAGATTGGCGATGGAACGCAAAGTCCGCTCCTCCCAGAGAATGGAATAGGGGAAGCTCGGAATATCGCTCATGTGGATGCCGCCGCACACCACCGTCCCGCCCGGTTTGATCGCCTTGAGCGCTGCAGGCACCAACGCACCCACGGGAGCGAAGATGATTGCCGCATCCAGTGGCTCCGGTGGCGGCTTATCCGAATCGCCCGCCCAGACCGCCCCCATGGCGAGTGCGAAGGCCTGTGCTTTCCGGTCGCCCGGCCGCACGAAGCCATAGACTTCCTGGCCGCGATGACGCGCCGCCTGTACCGCGATGTGTGCGGCGGCACCAAACCCGTACAGCCCAAGCCGCCTCACTCGGCCCGCTGCCTTTAGCGCCCGCCAGCCGATCAGCCCCGCGCATAACAAGGGCGCCGCCTCTTGATCGCCGTAGGAAGACGGAATGGCGAACACATACCGCGCGTTGGCATAGGTGAGATCGGCGAACCCGCCGTCGATCTGGTAGCCGGTGAACCGGGCTTTCGGGCACAGATTCTCCCGCCCGCTCAGGCAATATTCGCACGCGCCGCAGGTCCAACCGAGCCATGGCACCCCGACGCGGTCGCCTTCCTTGAATCCTGTCACGCTCGCGCCTACCGCCTCCACCCGGCCCACGATTTCGTGGCCCGGTACGATGGGGAGCCTGGGATCGGGGAGTTCGCCATCGACCACATGCAGATCGGTGCGGCAGACCGCGCAGGCCGAAACCCGGATGCGTACCTCGTCTGGTCCGGGAGCCCGGCGTTCCTGCGCCACCGGTTCGAGCCTCTCGCCCGGCCGGTTCAACCGCATGGCGCGGAACGACGCCGCCATGTCATTCATCTTTCCTGGCACCTTGTGTTTGGACAGCCGGCGTCATTCTATGGCAATTGCCGGAAAGGATAAGCTTCGAATGGTGTTTGAACCGTCCGTATTGCCAACCGCCTCTGTCATCGAGGGAGGCGAATCGCTGGACGGAGACGCGCTCCGGCGCGACATCGCGGCGTTTGCGCGCGCGACCGGCGGCAACAAGACAGCCTTGCGCAAGGTGGCGCTGGCTTCGATGCGCGCGGCGTTCCAATCGGGCCGCGAGCGGGTCAAAGCCGGCATGGAATCGGGGGTCAGCCCTGGGGTCGCGGTCGCGCGCGCGCTGTCGGCCATGCAGGACACGGCCATCCAGGTGATCTACGATTTCGCCGTCCGCCACTTCTATCCCGCGCCAAACCCCACCACGTCCGAGCGGCTCGCCATTGTCGCCACCGGCGGCTACGGCCGCGGGATGCTGGCGCCTCAATCGGACATCGACCTCCTCTTCGTTCGTCCGTTCAAGGAAACGCCCTGGGACGAAAGTGTCATCGAATTCATGTTGCATATGCTGTGGGACATGAATTTGAAGGTCGGTCACGCGACCCGTTCCATCGCGGAATGCGTGCGCCTGTCCAAACAGGACGTCACTATCCGCACCTCACTCCTGGAGGCTCGTTACCTCTGGGGCGACCGCGAGCTCTATGACGAGCTGCGCAGGAAATTCTGGTCCGACGTCGCCACCGGCACCGGCCAGGACTTCGTCGAAGCCAAGCTTGCCGAGCGCGACGCGCGCCATACACGCCAGGGCGAAAGCCGGTATCTGGTCGAGCCGAACATCAAGGACGGGAAGGGGGGGCTGCGCGATCTGCAGACGCTCTATTGGATCGGCAAATATGTGTATCGGGTCGAGGACACGAGCGATCTTGTCGATCACGGGGTCTTCACCAAGGAAGAGTATAAGACCTTCCAGAAGGCCGAAGCGTTTCTCTGGACGGTGCGCTGTCATCTGCATTACCTGACGGGCCGCGCCGAGGAACGGCTCTCCTTCGATGTGCAGCCCGAACTGGCGAAGCGGCTGGGTTACGCCGACCCAAATCTGCATCGTGCCGTCGAGCGCTTCATGCGCAGCTACTTCCTGGTGGCGAAGGATGTCGGCGATCTCACCCGCATCTTTTGCGCTGCGCTGGAGGAGCAAAACCGCAAGAGCCACCCTTCGCTCACCAGCCTGATGCCGGGTTTCCTCAAGCTGCGCACCTCCAACGACGATTTCTTCGTGGAGAACGGACGGCTCGCGGCGCGCACCGGCATCTTCCGCGAGGATCCGGCGAATCTGATCCGCTTGTTCCATGTCGCCGACGGCAAAGGGCTCGACGTCCATCCCACCACGCTTCGCCGCGTGACGCGCCGGCTCGATCTGATCGATGACGATACGCGCAACGATCCGCAGGCGAACCGGCTGTTCCTGGATATCCTCTGCTCGCGGCGTGATCCCGAAAAGGCGCTGCGGCGCATGAACGAGGCGGGCGTCATGGGCCGCTTCATGCCGGAATTCGGCCGCGTCGTCGCGCTGATGCAGTTCAACATGTACCACCATTACACAGTGGACGAGCATTTGCTGGTGGCGATCGGCAACATCGCGCGCATCGAACGCGGCGAGCTGAAGAACGAACTGCCGTTGATCAGCGACCTCATCAAGCGTGTGAAATCGCGCGAGGTGCTGTATGTCGCAACCCTGCTGCACGATATGGCGAAGGGGCTGCCGGGCGATCATTCGGAGCTTGGTGCCGCGCTCGCCGAATCCGTCTGTCCGCGCTTTGGCTTGTCTTCCGCCGATACCGCGACCGTCGCCTGGCTGGTGCGCAACCATCTGGTGATGAGCGATGCCGCGCAAAAGCGCGATGTCTCCGATCCCAAGACGGTGCAGGATTTCGTCCGCGCGGTGCAGACCCCGGAGCGCCTCAGGCTGCTGCTCATTCTCACCGCCGCCGACATCCGGGCGGTCGGGCCAGGCGTGTGGAACGGTTGGAAGGCGCAGCTTCTGCGCGAGCTCTATTTCGAATCCGAGACCCTGATGTCGGGCGGCGAATCCAGCCCCACGCGCGGCAGCCGCATTGACGCGGCCAAGCACGCCCTCGAAGTTCGCCTCAAGGATTTCTCCGAGACCGCGCGCAAGCATGCGCTCTCGCGCCATTACGGCAATTACTGGCTCGCCTTCGACGTGGACGATCTGGAATTCCACGCGCGCCTGATGCAAGCCGCTGCGGCCAGCCACGAAATGCTGGCCGTCGGATCGCGCGGCGATATTTCCAATACGGTTACGGAACTGGTGATCTACACGCCCGATCATCCCGGCCTGTTCTCACGGCTCTCGGGCGCGATTTCGATTTCCAATGGCACCATCGTGGGCGCGAAAATCTTCACCACCTCGGATGGTTATGCGCTCGATGTCTTCCGTGTACAGGACGCGGCCGGCGGCCCGTTCGGCGACGGCGGGCGCCTGGAACGGCTGCGTCAGACCATTCTGAAGACTCTGTCGGGCCAGATTCGGCCTCGCGATGTGCTGGCCAAGCGCACGCTTGCCAAGCGCGTGGCCGCATTCAAGACACAGCCGAAAGTCAATTTCGACAATGAGGCCTCCACGGTTTCGACTGTCGTGGAAGTGGAGAGCCTCGACCGCGTTGGTCTGCTCTACGAGATCACACGCGGGTTGTTCGAGACGGGCATGAGTATTTCATCGGCCATTGTGGCGACCTATGGGGAACTCGCGGTGGATACGTTCTATGTGCGGGACGTGTTCGGTCACAAGGTTACGCATCCGGAGCGGTTGAAGACCATCGAAGCGCGCCTGTTGCGGGCGCTGGAAGGCGAAGCCGCGCCGACCCCGGTGCAATCCGCTTGATGTAAGCCGTCGCCTCGGCGATATAGCGCGCTCCCTTAGTGGACCCTCGCCATGAACGACGCCGCCAAGCACCGCCCTCTCGTGTTCTCCGGCATGCAGCCGACCAACACGCTGCATCTCGGCAATTATCTGGGCGCTCTCAAGAATTGGATCAAATTGCAAGCCACGATGCCGTGCATCTATTGCGTCGTCGATATGCATGCGATCACGACGTGGCAGGATCCGGCCGAAGTGTCCCGCGCCACCCGCGAAGTCACGGCGGCCTATATCGCGGCCGGTGTCGATCCCGAGCGCGCGATCCTGTTCAACCAGTCCCAGGTTTCGGCCCATGCCGAGCTGGCCTGGGTATTCAATTGCGTCGCGCGCATCGGCTGGCTCAACCGCATGACGCAATTCAAGGACAAGGCCGGCAAGGACCGCGAAAAGGCGTCTGTGGGCCTGTGGGTGTATCCCAATCTCATGGCTGCCGACATTCTCGCCTATCGCGCGACGCACGTGCCGGTGGGCGAGGACCAGAAGCAGCATCTGGAGCTTTCGCGCGACATCGCGCAGAAGTTCAACCTGGATTTCTCGGCGCCGGATTTCTTCCCGTTGCCGGAACCGGTGATCATGGGGCCGGGCACGCGTGTGATGAGCTTGCGCGACGGCACGAAGAAGATGTCGAAGTCCGACGAATCCGATTATTCGCGCATCAACTTGACGGACGATGCCGACGCCATCGCTCAGAAGATCAGAAAGGCGCGCACCGATCCCAATCCCATGCCGGGCAGCAAGGATGAGTTGAAAGGCCGCCCGGAAGCCGAGAACCTTATCAACATCTACGCCGGACTCGCCGAGCACACGCCCGACATGGTGATCGCCGAATATGCCGGCGCGCAGTTCTCGGTGTTCAAGAATGCGCTGGCCGACCTCTCGGTGGCAAAGCTCACGCCGATTGCGGACGAGATGCGAAAGCTGCTCGCCGATCCGGCCGAGATCGACGCTATTCTGAAGGCGGGGGCCGCGCGCGCCATGGCGATCGCCAACCCGGTCATGGCCGAAGTCCGCCGTCTCGTGGGGTTCGTCGGGTGAACCGATACGTCACCCCTTTAAGGGAGTAACCGTCTCACACCGTCACGGGCTTTTCGGTCTGTTCGCGCACCCAGGCAAGGTAGTCGGGGCTCCCCCCCTGAATCGGCAGCACGACAAAGCACGGCACCGAATAGGAATGGATCTCCCACAGCGCGGAGACGGTCTCCTCCACCAGCGTGCGCCGCGTCTTGAAGAACGCCGCATGTTCGGTCGCTTCGTTGCGCGTGCCTTCCCACATATAGACGCTCGTCATCGGCGGATAGATGTTCACGCAGGCGGCTAGCTTCCTATCCACGGCGAGCCGCGCTGCGGCCTTCGCCGAGTTCAGATCGGGATAGGTGGAATAGACGAAACAGAATTCATCGCTCGCTTCGAGCATTGCCTTCACCAGCTTTCGCTTAGCGGAATATGATTGGGCTCTCCGGCCACCCGTTTCAACCAGGCGCTCACGGCAGGATAGCGCTTGAGCTCGAACCCGCCTTCCTCCGCCGCATGGGTGTAGCCGTAGAGCGCGATGTCGGCGAGGCTGTATTGGTTCCCGGCGAACCAGTTATTGCCCGCGAGATGAGTCTCCATCACGGAAAGGGCCGCGTTGCCGCGCGCCTGCAGGTCGGGAATTGTGCTCCGCCGCTGCTCCCGCACCTCGGGCTTCGCCTCGGTCAGGAGGAACCGGACCACCGCGATATAGGGCTCATGGCTGTACTGCTCGAAGAACATCCATTCGAGCATCTTGGCGCGCGCCCAAGGATCGCGCGGCACCAGCGGCGAGCCCTCCGCGAGGTAGGAAATGATCGCGTCCGATTCGGCCAGACAGCGTCCGTCCTCGAGTTCCAGCAAAGGCACGCGCCCGTTCGGGTTCTTCTTCAGGAACTCGGGCGTCCGCGTCTTGGTCCCGTTGACGGGATAGTCTTCCAGCCGGATCGGCACACCCACTTGGCGCGCGGTCAGCCGCACTTTGTAACAGTTTCCCGACATTTGCATGTTGTGAAGGACGAGCATCCGAGTTCCCCCAAAAAGAAAAAGGGCGGCGGAGGTTTCGCCTCGCGCCGCCCGCCCTGACTTTTTGCCCGAGGCTAAGATGCGCGCAAATTTACGGCCTTGGCGCCGCGCGCGTCCGGCTGGATGTCGAAGGCGACCCTCTGCCCTTCGTTCAGCGTGCGCATACCGGCGGCCTCGACCGCCGTGGCATGGACAAATACGTCCTTGCCGCCGCCTTCCGGCGAAATGAAGCCGTAGCCCTTTGCCGTGTTGAAAAATTTGACCGTTCCGACTGCCATGACTGCTCCTGCCCAATCGCTCCCCGCCGGGCGACATGCCACGGCGCCGCTTCGGGACCGTCGATATTGAGAAGGGAGGCTGTCTCGTCCAAGCGCGCGGAGGCGGATCGGGGCAAAACAAGCGCGCTTCGTCGAACGGACGCCGTTGCAGCAAAAGCATAGGGTTAAGAGGTTCAAAACTCAAGACAGTTGGCGGAATTTTGGCCGGGGGGAACCCCCGGCCCGTGAAAGGAGTTTCCCTCAGAAGCCACCCGAACGCGCCCGGACTTGCGGGCTCGCGGCTGAGGAGAACCCCATGAACTACGTGCAGATGACCGCCGTTCTGTTTACCGGCTGCTTGGCTGCCGGTGCCGTTATGGCCCAAAGCAATGCGCCGGCCGACGACCAACCGATGACCGTGAACGGCGTCCAAACCGTGTGCACGGGAACCACCACCGATGTCAGGGCCGATCCGAAATGGCGCGCCTATGGCTTCCATCTCGAGGTCGCCGGCAAGGACGGCCAGTATCTCGGCGATGAGAAGGTCAGTGTCACTGGCAACGGCATGTCCGTTTCCGTCCAATGCGGTCCGCCCTGGGTGCTGATGAAGCTCCCGGCCGGTTCCTATCATGTCTCGGTGGACGTGCCCGACGGCGGCCATCGCGATCTCACGATGCGGGTTCCGGGCCGAACGGTGGTGCATTTCCCGAATGGCGGCGGCGAAGCCAGCCCGCCAGGGCCGGTTGCCGCCCAATAGCCGGGACAAACTGAGCGCCAGGGTGTCTCGCGGCGAGCGGGGCTTGCCCCGGCGCGTGTTCGTTCGCATTTGAATCGAAAGCGCCCGATTATGGTGACCCGGCGGTAGGGCGGGGGCCCCATAATGGCGCCCATGAACAGTATCGTCTCGATTGCAACGGCAGGCCTGAACGCCAGCACTGCCCGTTTCGACGCCAGCGCCAAACGCGTGGCGCAAGATCCGCACGCTGATTTGCCCGCCGAGCTGGTCACGCAAAAGACGGCATCGCTCGATTTCGAAGCCAATATCGCGGTGATGAAGACCGCGAACAAAATGGCGAAATCGGTGCTCGATATTCTGGTCTAGCGCGCGCCCCACCGATGTTCTTTGCCGCCGGAACCTGTGTCGTGTTCTTGCAAAGGCCCGATTCCCGGCTAGATTTCCGCCGGCGGTCTGCCCGAGCCTATGCCATGGCCATCACCATCTATCACAACCCCAGATGCCAGACGTCGCGCAACGTGCTGGCGGCTTTGCGCGAGGCGGGGCATGAGCCGCGCGTGATCGAATATCTGAAGACGCCGCCATCGCGCGCCGAGCTCAAGGGGCTGATCCATCGCATGGGGGCAAAAGTGAGCGACGTGGTGCGGTGGAAGGAGCCTGTCGCGGCTCAACTCGGCCTCTCCAAGGACGCGAGCAGCGACGACGCCCTGCTGGATGCGATGATGGCGCATCCCATCCTGATCAACCGGCCCATCGTGGTGACCGGTGACGCGGTCAGACTCTGCCGCCCCTCCGAAACCGTGAAAGAACTGATTTAAATGGGGCGCTCGAAAGCATCTATCGGGCGGCCGTCACGGAATCGATGCTATCCCCTGCCCAAATCCTTGCCGCGATCTGTCGCTGCCGCTATGGCGCGGCGCATCAACGCGGCCAGTCCATCCGAATCCATCAGTACACGGAGTGCAGCTTCGGTCGTGCCGCCGGGACTCGTAACCTCACGGCGCAATTCGGACGCGGGCCGCCCGTCGGCCTTTAACAGCGCGCCCGATCCCGATACCGTCGCGCGGGCAAGCCTCTCCGCCGTCTCCGCATCCAGTCCTTGCGAACGGCCGGCTTCGGCCAAGGCTTCGGCCATCAGGAAGACATAAGCTGGCCCCGATCCCGATACCGCCGTCACCGCATCCATCAGGCTCTCATCGCCGAGCCACAGCGTTTCGCCGAGCGAGGCCATCAGCGTTTCGGCCAAAGCGCGGTCTGCTGCGGGGAGATTCCCGTCCCCGCACAGCACCGTAATACCTTGACCGATAGCGCCCGGCGTATTCGGCATGGCGCGAACGAGGTGCACACCTTGACCCAGATGTGCGCGCAGGAACGCCGTCGTGACGCCCGCCGCAATGGAAACCACCAGCGCGCCCGTCCGCCCCAGCTCCCGCAGCAGCACGCTCTCGCCTTTCAGCACCTGCGGCTTGATGGCGAGAACGATTGCCGAAACCTTCGGCAGGCGCCCCGCGTCGAATTCGGCGTGCAGCGTCACCGCGCCTGAAGCCGCAAGCGCCCGGGCGGCGTCCGACGCCTGTGGTTCGACCACATGGATGGCGGAGAATCGCCCGGCGGCGAGCCAGCCCTTGATAAGGGCTCCTCCCATCCGCCCGGCGCCGATCAGAAGAACCGCGCCCGAAGCCTCGGTCATTTGCGAAGAACTCAGGCCTGACCGGCGCATTCCAGCACGGCGGCCGCCATGGCCTCCTGTGCCGACTTGCCGCCCCAGAGCACGAACTGGAAGGCCGGATAATAATGCTCGCAGGCTTCGATCGCGAGATGCAGCAGGGCCTCGCATTGGGCGGCGCTGACGCGGGACTCCGGGAAGATCAGCACATGCCGGAACAGCACCGTGCCATCCTCGGCCCAGAGATCGAAATGACCGAGCCAGAGTTGGGCGTTGATGTTCATCAGGAGTTCGGCGATCTGCTCCCGGCGCTCACGCGAGACGCGCATGTCAAAGCTGACCGAGACGTGGAGGGCCTGCAGATCGTCCCGCCAGGTGAAGCAGAAATGATAGTCGCACCAGCGGCCGGCAATGGTCAGGTTGATCTCGTCGCGCGCCGAGCGCTCGAACGGCCAGCCATTGTCTTCCACCGCCTGCTCGAGCATGTCGAGCGGGTGCTCCGGGACCGGCAGATCTTCGGGATGGGCAAGCTTCATCAGAAATCCTCTACGGCCGATGCCGCGCGAACCAATCTGGCGTCAGGAGACACAAGATTTTGATTCGTTACAAGAGCACCCCACCTCCACGTGTATAACGAGCAGTGCATGCTCATATGAATTCACAGCTTTCCACGGGGTTTCTTGGTTAACCGTTTCGCCCGCTTCGCCGCGCCGCCGGGCGTCCGGAGCGATTTTGCAGGGACGATGCCGAGTTTTCTCTCAAGCTCCGCCACGCGTTCGGAAAGTTTTTCGTTTTCGGTCCGCGCCTTGGACGCCATCGCGCGGACGGCGTCGAACTCCTCCCGCGGCACGACATCAAGTTCGGCGATCAGGCGCTCGAACCGCGCCTTCATCATGGTCTCCATCTCGGCCTTGAATGCCTGTGCGGCTCCCGCCGCATTGGTCACAAAGCGCGCCATTCCGTCCAAAATGCGGTTGTCGGTTTGCATGGTCCCTTTCCTCGAAGCGGTATGCCCCTAGCCGCGGCGAGGCACAAGAGCACCACCGTTCACAAACGAACGCGTGTATCGGCCCGTTCTGCTTGACAGGAACGCGCCGCTCAAGCGAGCTAACCGCCGCCGTCGAGCCTAAAAGCGCGCCATGATCGAAGCCGTCCTGCCCTTTCCCAATATCGATCCTGTTCTGATCCATATTTATGGACCGATCAGCATCCGATGGTATGCGCTCTCCTATATTGCCGGTCTGCTGCTTGGCTGGTCCTATGTGGTGCGGCTGCTACGCACGCCCAAATTGTGGGCCGGCAAACCCTTCATGGGCAAGATACCGGCCACACCGGACGACATCGGCGATCTGTTCGTCTGGGTGACGCTCGGCGTGATCGTCGGGGGGCGGCTGGGTTATGTCCTGCTCTACGGCATCCTTTATTGCGGCTTTGCCGGCCATGGGGCGCCGGCCTGTTTCGGACTGCCGGAGGCCTATTTCACAGACCCGATCAAGATCGTCGCCGCCTGGGAAGGAGGGATGTCGTTCCATGGCGGCTTGATCGGCGTGGTGCTGGCGGTCATTTTGTTCTGCCGCAGCCGCAAGCTGAATTTTCTGACCATCTCCGATCTCATCGCAGCGGCGACCCCCATCGGCCTGTTCTTCGGGCGCATCGCCAATTTCATCAATGGCGAGTTGTGGGGCAAGGTCACCGACGTTCCCTGGGCGATGGTTTTCCCGAACGCGCTCCCGCCCGGCGTACCGCGCCATCCGAGCCAGATCTACGAGGCCCTGATGGAGGGCTTTCTGCTGTTCTTCATCATGCGCCATCTGATCGTCACGCATCAGGTGCATCGCAAGCCGGGAATGGCGGTGGCGTGGTTCCTCACCTTCTACGGCATGTTCCGCTTCATCGCGGAATTCTTCCGCGATTCGGAATCCAAGATCTACGGCTGGTTCAGCATGGGCCAGGCGCTGAGCCTCCCGATGTGGGCGGCGGCCGCACTCTTCTTCTGGTATGCGTTGAGCCGGTCCTCGCGCGCGGCGTCGTGAGCGGGCTGAAAGAGAAGATCCTTCGCCTCATCCGCGCGCAAGGCCCCCTTCCGCTGGCGCAATACATGCAAATGGCGCTGCTCGACCCCGAGCACGGCTATTACATGAAGCGCGATCCGCTTGGCCGCGATTTCGTTACCGCGCCGGAAGTCAGCCAGATGTTCGGCGAATTGATCGGGCTCTTCTTCGCGCAGGCGTGGGAGGACCGCGGCCGGCCGCAGCGGTTCCATTTCGTCGAATTGGGTCCGGGGCGCGGCACGCTGATGGCCGACATGTTGCGCGCCGGCGGAAAAGTGCGGCCCGATTTCGCCAGAGCGGCGGATGTGACCCTTATCGAGGCGAGCCCCGCCCTGCGCGATGTCCAGGCGCGCGCGTTGGCGGGAAGGAGGGTCGCATGGGCGGCCGCGTTGGGCGAATTGGCCGAGGATGCGCCTTTGTTTCTCGTGGCCAATGAGTTCTTCGACGCGCTCCCGGTGCGTCAGTTCGTGACGACCGCCGGTAAAGGACACGAGATCAATTGGCACGAGCGCATGGTCGCGGAGCGGGATGGCGCTCTCGTCTTTGCGCTCGCGCCCGACCCGGTGCCCAAGGCACTCGCGCTCCAAGCCATGCCTGCCGCCCCCTTGGGCGCGGTGTTCGAAATCCAGCAAAGCGGTCCTGCGATCGTCTCCGATATCGCGGTGCGGATCGTGTCGCGGGGCGGCGCCGCTCTCGTCATCGACTACGGTCACGCCGCGGGATTTGGCGATACCTTCCAGGCGGTGAAGGCGCATGCCTTCGCCGATCCCCTGGAGAATCCCGGCGAGGCGGATTTGACCGTGCATGTCGATTTTGCCGCCCTCGCGGAGGCCGCGCGAGAAGAGGGCGCGCAAGTTTGGGGACCGGCCGCCCAGGGGGAATTCCTCGACGTGCTGGGCATTCGCTTGCGCGCCGAACGGCTGAAGCGCGCGCAGCCCGAACAGGCCGTTCAGATCGACGCCGATATTGACCGGCTGACCAATCCCGCCCACATGGGGACCCTGTTCAAGGTGCTGGCATTCGCGGCACCCCACACGCCGCCGCTTCCGGGTTTCGTATGCTGAGTTTCAGGGCCGCCAATCTTTCGCTCCCGAATGTGGGGCATGAATTTTTCGGGCGGCAGGGCGGCGTCTCGGAAGGGATATACGAATCGCTCAATTGCGGACCGGGCTCGAAAGATTCGCGCGAGAATGTCATGGAGAATCGCCGCCGTGCGATGGCAACGCTGGCGCCGGACGCGAAACTCGTCACGCTCTACCAAATCCACAGCGCCGAAGCCGTAACCGTTGCAGAAGCTTGGGACATCCCGCACAACCCCAAAGCCGACGCCATGGTCACGGACCGCGCCGGAATCGCGCTCGGCATTCTCACTGCCGATTGCGCGCCGGTGCTCTTGGCCGATTGCGACGCCCATGTGATCGGCGCGGCGCATGCCGGATGGAGCGGCGCGCTTTCGGGCGTGATCGAATCGGTTGTGGCCGGCATGGAGCATCTGGGGGCCAACCGCGTCCGCATTCACGCCGCCATAGGCCCCTGTATCGGGCAATCAGCCTATGAAGTCGGTCCGGAATTCGAGGCGCGGTTTCGCGCCGCCGATCCGGCCAATGCGCGCTTCTTCACGGGGGCGCCCGTTCGCGCCGGTCATTTCCAGTTCGATCTTGCCGCTTATGTCGCCGATCGCCTGCACAAGGCCGGTGTCGAATCGGTGGATCTGCTTGACCTGTGCACCTATTCGCGCGGGGATGCGTTCTTTTCCTACCGCCGCACAACGCACCGCAAAGAACCCGATTACGGACGCGAATTGTCCGCCATTATCCTTACCGCGTGAGGCCCTGTGACTCATTGCTCCAGCAGGTTTACGCCCTCCGATGGCCTTGCTAGAAGACCCCTGGGCCGCGGGTCATGGAATCGTCACGGAGTAAGGGTGGTCGCATGAAGCTGCTAGCCGGCAACAGCAATCGTCCGCTTGCCGAGGCGATTGGCCAATATCTCAAGGTCCCTTTCACCAAGGCCATCGTGCGGCGTTTCGCCGACAACGAGGTCTTCGTTGAAATCCAGGAGAACGTCCGCGGCGAGGATATGTTCGTCATTCAGTCGACGAGCTTCCCGGCCAACGACAATCTGATGGAGCTGCTCATCATCATCGATGCGCTCCGCCGTTCCTCGGCGAGACGCATCACGGCCGTGCTGCCTTATTTCGGCTATGCCCGTCAGGACCGCAAACCCGGCCCCCGCACGCCGATTTCCGCCAAGCTCGTTGCGAACCTCATCACCGAAGCCGGCGCCTCGCGCGTGCTGACCGTCGATCTGCACGCCGGCCAGATACAGGGGTTCTTCGACATTCCGACGGACAATCTGTTCGCGCAGCCGGTGATGGTGAAGGACATCCAGGACTATCTCGGCGGCGACCAGTTGATGGTGGTGTCGCCCGATGTGGGCGGCGTCGTGCGCGCGCGCGCTCTGGCCAAGCGCATTGGCGCCGACCTCGCCATTGTCGACAAGCGCCGCGAACGGGCCGGCGAATCCGAGGTGATGAACATCATCGGCAATGTCGAAGGGCGCACCTGTCTTCTGATCGACGACATCATCGATTCCGGCGGTACCATCTGCAACGCGGCCGATGCCTTGACGGAGAAGGGCGCGAAAGCCGTCTACGCCTACGCCACGCATGGCGTGCTGTCAGGCGGCGCGGTGGCTCGCATCCGCGATTCCAAGTTGAAATCGCTGGTGATCACCGATTCCATCGCCGCCACCGAAGAAATCCGTAAGTGCCCGAACATCAGGCGGATTTCCATCGCCACCTTGCTCGGCGAGGCGATCGACCGCATCAGCCACGAAAAATCGGTTTCCAGCCTGTTCGATTGATACGCCGCTATTGTTGCTGCTGGTAATATTGGCTTTCCGGGGATGAGGGTTTGTCGGCCGGCGGGCTCATCGGCCGCGCCACGCGCAGGAATTCCTCGTGCCTCAAGGGCGCCGATGTCGGCTCCACGCTGACCGAAACGGCGAGTTCGCTCTCCGAATCGCCTTTGAACGTGCCGCGCGTCGGCGGCACATCGGCATAATCGCGCCCGACCGCGACGCGGATGTGGCGTTCGGCCGCCATGATGTTGTTGGTGGGATCGAAGCCCACCCAGCCGAAGCTCGGGAGGAAAGCCTCCACCCAGGCATGGGTGGCGTCCTGGCCGGAGCGGTCCTTGTCCTGGCGGCGATGATAGAGATAGCCCGAGACGTAGCGCGCAGGCACGCCCCAGCCGCGCGCCACCGCGATCATGATGTGCGCGAAATCCTGGCAGACGCCGCGGCCCTCTTTCAGCGCATGGGCAATGGGCGAATGCACTTCGGTGATGCCGACCTCGTAGTCGAACGCCGCATAGATCGTGCTGTTGAGCCGCTTCAGCGCGGTCAGGGTGTCTTCTTCCGGCTTTTCCAGCCCGCGCTTGGCGATGAAGTCCATCAGCTCGGGCGATTGCGGCACGAACTCGGACACGCCCAGGAAATCGTAGTGCTCGGCCTTCAGATTGAGCGGATTGTAGCGCTGCCATTCGAGAGAATCGGCCGCCGCCGGAAGCGGCCAGAATTGGTTTACCTCGACCACCGATTGCGCGTCCAGCCGCAGCTCCGAATGCTCGCGCAGGATGTTGAAATGATACACCGCGTTTCCGAAATGATCCGTATACGCATAAAGCTGCGTGCGGGGGTGCGTCGCGATCTGAAAGTTGCGCAGCGCCTGGGCGGCTTCCGAGCGCGGCTGCATCTTCAGCTCCATGACGCTTTCGCGCACCGGATTGGAATAGCGGAACCGTGTGATGTGCCGGATGGAATAGAACATGAGCCCGCCTCTATAGGACCGTCTCGGCGTCGTAGCCGATATAGGCGGTGTAGACCGCCTCGTGGATCTGCTCGCATTGGGCCCGCACATTGGCGAGGAATGCGTCGATGGTGCCGCCCATCAGATCCTCGATCTGGCCGAAATCGACGCTGGCCTTCAGGCGGCCGGCAAGCCTTTCGCACGCCGCGCGCCGCGCGGCCGGTGCGCCCTTGGCCACACGGCCGAGGGCTTCGGAAATCCGCTCCACGGCAAAGCGCACGGAATGCGGAAAATCCGCGTCGAAGAGCAGGAATTCCGCGATGCGGTCGCGCCTGATGTTGGCGGTGTAGACCTTGCAATAGGCCTCGAACGCCGTGCAGAAGCGCAAGAGCACGACCCAATCGAGATAATTCAGCGCGGACCCCGAATGCGAAGCAGGCCCGAAATGAATCTCGAGAACGCGGCTCACGAGTTGGGCCCGCTCGATGTAGCGGCCGAGTTCGAGGAAGTGCCACGCTTCGCCATGGCGCATTGTGGAATAAGCAGTGCCCTCAAGGGTGTGCAGCTCTTCGACGATCTCGCGGAAGATGTGGGCCGGCTGCTCGTTCCAGACTGTGGCCAGATTCAGGGGCGCAAGTTTCAGATAAAGGCGGTTGAGCCGGTTCCACATCTCTGTCGAGATCTGCTCGCGCACTTGGCGGCCATTGTCGCGCGCAAGCCTCAGCGACGTGATGAGCGAAGACGGGTTGAACCGGTCGAAAGCGAGCGCCTGGCTGACGAGAAAGGGATCGACCGGACCCGACGGGATGTGAGGCTCGCTCGAAAGACAGGCCACCACGCGGCGCCATGACGCTTCTGAATCCTCGCGGGACTGCTCGATCATCGCTTCGAGCTTGACGGCGATGAGGCGGCTCGTGTGCTCGGCGCGCTCGAGATAGCGGCTCATCCAATAGAGATTATCCGCGACCCGGCTCAGCATCGCGCCATCATTGATTGAGAACCCAGGTGTCCTTCGAACCGCCGCCCTGACTCGAATTCACCACCAGGCTGCCGCGTTTGAGCGCCACGCGCGTCAGCGCCCCCGGTGCGATCCGCGTCTCTTCGCCATGCAAGATGAAGGGGCGAAGATCGACATGACGGGGTTCGATCTCGCCGTCGATGAAGCAGGGCGCGGTCGAAAGCTGGATCGTCGGCTGTGCGATGTAGTTTTCCGGGTCCGCCTTCAGGCGTTCGGCGAAAGCCTCGCGTTCTGCGCGCGTCGCGTGCGGGCCTACCAGCATGCCGTAGCCGCCGGATTCGCCCACCGCCTTGACCACGAGCTTGTCGAGATTGCCGAGCACATGGGACAGCGATTTGGCCTCCCGGCAAAGGAAGGTCTCGACGTTCTCTAGGATCGGCTCTTCGGACAGGTAATAGCGGATGAGCCGCGGCACATAGGCGTAAACCGCCTTGTCGTCCGCCACGCCCGTGCCCGGCGCATTGGCGATCACCACATTGCCGGCGCGATAGGCGTTGAACACGCCCGGCACACCCAGCGTCGACTCCGCGCGGAAGGCCAGCGGGTCCACGAAATCGTCGTCGATGCGGCGGTAGATCACGTCGACTCGCTTCAGTCCTGACGTCGTGCGCGCATAGACCACGTTGTCGTTCACGACCAGGTCGCGGCCCTCCACCACCTCCACGCCCATCTGGCGCGCGAGGAAGGCGTGCTCGAAATAGGCGCTGTTGAAGACGCCCGGCGACAGCACCACGATCGACACATCGTCCTGGAACGCGGCCAGCGATTTGAGGGTCGCCAGCAGGTCCTGCGGATAATGCTCGATTGCGCGGACGCCCGCGGTCCGGAAAATCGTAGGAAAGGCGCGCCGGACGACATCGCGATTGGCGAGCATGTAGGACACGCCCGACGGCACGCGGAGATTATCCTCCAGCACGACGAATTTGCCGTCCTCCCGGCGCACCAGATCGGTGCCGCAGACATTGACATATGCGCCACGGGGTACGGAAAGGCCGCGCATCTCGCGGCGGTAATGCTTGGAGCCGTAGATGAGCGCGCGAGGGACGAGCCCGTCCCTGAGAACGCGGCCGTCTGAATAAATATCGTGCAGGAAGAGATTGAGCGCCAGGATGCGCTGCTTCAATCCCGCTTCGAGGCGCGCCCATTCGGCGCCCGCAATAATCCGCGGCAACAGGTCGGTCGGGATGATCCGCTCGGTCGATTGGTTGTCGCCGTAGACGGTGAATGTGATGCCCTGATGCAGAAACGACAACTCGCAGGCCTGTTGCCGCCGCTTCAGCTCTTCCGAGGAAATCTGGGCGATGCTGCGGTTGAGCTCCGCATAGCACGGCCTGACGTCGCCGTCGGGCGTGAACATCTCGTCATAGGCCGCACCCAGCGAATAGTGCCGGTATGCGCCGGCCTCGCCCGGGCGGGTGGGCTCCACCAGTCTTAACGCGTCTGCGAGAGCACTATGCTGCATGTGCGAAATAGGAGCGGAAAGCCCCACCTCTCGTCAAGCCCCTTGCCTAAAAATCGATCACTGTTCATTGGTTAAGCAGTTTGAACGCCGTCACCACACCGCCCTTGGGCACATGGGCGAGATTGGGATCGGGTTGGCGCGCATAGGTGCCCCCAATGCCGCTCGTAACTGCCACATATTGTGTGCCTTTGGTGTCCCAGGTCACTGGCTGACCGATGATTCCGGACGGTGTCTGGAACTGCCAGACGATTTTGCCGGTATCGATGTCGGCGGCGATGAATTCGCCGGTCAGCTCTCCGGTGAAGACCAGTCCGCCTGCCGTTACGAGGGTGCCCGCCCAATTCGGGCTCTTGAAGCCGGTCTGCCACTTGGCTTGTCCGGTCATCGGATCGATGGCCTTCAGATAGCCGCGCGGTTCGCCTTCCGCATAGATAGCGCGCTGCTTCACGGTGTTGCCGCCGGAGCGGTCTCCGGCCATGAGCATCAGCTTCTGGATGTCTTCCTTGGGTAGCGGCTCATATTCGACACCGATATTGGAGGTGTTGACGTAAGCCAGTCCCGTCAGCGGGCTGAACGACATGGGGTACCAGTTGGTGCCGCCGCCGATGAACGGCCAGCTCTGAATTTTTTCGACGTGGTCGAGGATTTTCTTGGTCGATTCCGACCAGATCGGCCGGCCGGTTTTCATGTCGACGCCGTCGGCCCAGGTGACCTTCACATATTTATTCGCGGCCAGAAGCTCGCCGTTGGTGCGGTCGAGCACATAGAAGAACCCGTTGCGTGCGGCCTGCATCACCACCTTGTGCGGGCGGCCGCCGACATTGAGGTCGGCGAGCACAAGGGCCTGGACATTGTCGTAGTCGAAGGGATCGTTGGGCGAGGTCTGATAATGCCAGACAACTTCGCCCGTCTTGGGGCGGATGGCGAGGATGGAATCCGTATACAGATTATCGCCCTTGCGGTCGAGCGCGTTCCACGGCGAAGGATTGCCCGTGCCCCAATAGACGAGATCGAGATCGGCATCGTAGGAGCCGGTGGTCCAGGTGCTGCCGCCGACCGCGTCGCGAGCCTGGTTGGGCCAGGTTTCGGCACCCTTCTCGCCCGGACGCGGCACCGTGTAGACGCGCCAGAGCCGTTTGCCGGTTTCGGCGTCGTAGCCGTCGATAAAACCGCGCGCGGTGAATTCGGAGCCGGCGACACCCACGATCACGACGCCGCCGGCGATGAGCGGAGCGCCGGTCATGGCGTGGCCCTCTTCCACCGTGCTCGCGCGGGTGTTCCAGATCTCCTTGCCGGTCTTGATGTCGAGCGCCTGCACGCGCCCGTCAAGGATGGTGCGGAAGAACTTGCCATTGTAGAGGGCGCCTCCGCGATTGACGATGCCGCAGCACACCGTCTCGATCGTCTTGGGCGGATAAGGGTTCATCGTCTTCCAGATTTCGCGCCCCGTGGCTACGTCGATCGCCACGGTCCTGTCGTGGCTGGTGATGTACATGATGCCGTCCAGCACCATGGGTTGGGATTCCTCGCCCGTCGTGTTCTCGAAGCTGTAGGACCAGGCCGGGACCAGCCGCTTCACCGTCTGACGGTCGATCTGTTTCAGCGGGCTGAAGCGTTGCTGGCTGTAGCTCATCCCGTAGGTCAGGATACGGTCCGGCGTCTTTGCAGCATTGCGCAAATCGGCATCGCTCTGGGCATAACCAAGCGCCGGAAAGGCCACGCTCAACAGAGATGCTACGAGAAGTGACCTTTTCATCGTTCCCCAGATCCTCGAGATGTTCGAAGCCAACTGTATCGCAACGAAGCGCCATGCTGAACCGGTGTTTATGCGAAGCAATGACGGTTTCTGCAGTAGTCTTCCGCGGCATGCGAATCGGGTGCAAGACAACCCATGGCGGGCGAAGGCTGGCCGGCGCTCTTTGACGATTGGTCCTGGGTGAGGGGGGAGGGCAGGTTCCCCATTGCCGCCTATTCGGAATTCATGCCGCCGCCGCGCGTAGGGCAGAAGCCCTATGGCGCATGGGACGTGGATTCGCCTTTCACTCAGGACGATCCATCCGGCTGGGCTATCGGCCTGTGTGAACAGGAACAGCAACTGACACCGGGTTTGGCCATCATCGGCCGGCAATTGATCGAAACGGTCGTGGCTCTGGCGACGGGCAAGGGTGCGCACCGCATCGGGCGCTGCCATCTCGATGGCAATCCCTATTGGCCGCCGCAACTCGCGTCCGCAGCGGCGGCGCTCAGCCAGGAACGCTACGTGTTTCTGTCCCCTGTGGCGCTCGCGAAAACCCAGGACGACAAGGGACGCGTGCGCTGGACCTTGTTCGGCGGCAGCGAGCAGGGGCCCGCGCGAGGGTTCTGGCAGAGCTTCTTCACGGCGCCCGGCCGCGAGGTTGCCTCCACTGTGGCGCTCGACGCCCTGCGCGCGATTTTGCAGGCCGCCTATGACGAGCCCGCGGCGCAATTACAGGACTTGCGCGCGGCCGGCTTGCGCATCCTGCCCATGGGCGACGTCAAGGCACAGACCGGTTGGGACGAGGGCGCGATCCCGGATTGGACTCGGACATTCCTGTTGGACGCGCCCGAACCGCTCGACGGCATTCGTTACCTCTTGACCTTCCGCCCCTTCGGGCTGTTGCCGGAACCCGTTCAGCGCGCCTATTTGGAACAGCGGCTTCACCTGTTGCCTTCGCCCGGATCGCTCGTCTTCTGGGGTTCCCCGCTCTACCGTCATCTGGCCAAGACGCTCCCGCTTGCTGCGCAGATTCCGCTGCTCCAGGCCATTGCCCGCCATGAGCACCCCAAAGGCATCCGGGTTCCGCAATCGGCCTGGCTGCATAGGCCGCGGCAGGGTGCCGCCGAGCACGATGAGGGCCTCGGCCCTCTGCATTCCAATTTCCGCCGCAGCCACCGCTGGGAGCGGGTGCTTCGCAGCGACGATGCCACCGCGTTCGCGCGCGAGGACCACATCCACACCGTCCTCTTCAGCACCCATCCCGACGATATCGGTCTCTACGGCAAGCCCATGGCGCGCAACGCCCAACTCTGGTCGAGCGCCTTCGAGCCAGTGCTTCATGGCCCCACCGCCGATGGGGAGGCGATCCGCGCCGCCATCGCCGCGATGGAAGGAGGCGGATCGTTCGGCTATCGCTTTTTCTATCCGCCGATGCAGGCGGGCCGCTTCGCGCTCTTCTGGCACAAGCCGCTTCCCTGTTTCCGCGATCCCGTTTCGGGCGCGCCCCAGTGCATCGAGACGGGTCTGAACGGCTATCTCGCGGCGCAAGATGCGGAGCATCCCGCCGAGCCGGTACTGGAGCTATGGCCGCGGTTTGCCGCTTCTTTGCCCGGCGGCACGCGGCCGCCCACCGCGGACATCGCCGATGTGTTTTCGTCCGTCCTGGGGGTGCGCGAGGACGCGGCCGACCCGGCGCAGGCGCTCACCTTCCCCTACACCGCCACCCGCGACTTCGAAGTTGCGTATTGGAAAACCATCGTGAGCCTCGCTGAAGGCGAATACCTCAACAAGAACAGCGGCGACTGTATTCGCGACGAGATCACCCGGAAACGGCTCACCTATCCCGAACGCAACCTCGACATGCTGGGCGATCATCTGCTCGAACATTATCGCCGTCTTGCCTCCGACGCCGGCATGGCGGATCAAGTCCTTGTCGGCGACACGCCCTTCCGCTGGCGAACGGATTTCGATTTCTCGTGGATGGGCGGCTGGCTCGACAACCAGCAGAACCGCAAGACCGAGCGCAACATCGTCGCGGTCATTCCGGGCCGGAACCGCAACAGATGCGTGATCATGGCCGACCATTACGACACCGCCTACATGGAGGATGTCTACGGCGACCGCCCGGAGATCAAAGGCGACCATGCGCGGCTCTCCGCATCAGGCGCCGACGACAACCATTCGGCGACGGCGGCGCTGATGCTTGGCGCATCTTCCTTCTTGGCGCTGAGCCGGGCCGGAAAACTCGATTGCGACATCTGGCTCGTGCATCTCACGGGCGAGGAATTTCCCTCCGATTGCCTGGGCGCGCGCCATGTCGCCGAACGCATGGTCGAGCAGGCATTCCGTCTACGGACAATGGACGGGGAACGTGACCTTTCGCAGGTGCGTGTGCGCGGGCTCTATGTGCTCGACATGATCGCGCACAACAACGACCGCCGCCGCGACATTTTCCAGATTGCGCCCGGCACCACGCGGGACTCGCTGCGCCTTGCCTGGCACGCCCACACAGCGGCCCGCCTGTGGCAGGCCGGCGCGGCGCTGTGGAACACCGCACCGCCGCGGCGCGATTCTGACCGCGGCCGGCGGAGCCCTCATGGCGGTGCGGTCCCCCGTATCGCTCGCCATCTCGCGCCAACCGGAGAGGTCAGGCTGCACGATAATCCGAGGAGCACGCTCTTCAACACCGATGGCCAGATATTTTCGGACGCCGGCATTCCCACGGTGCTGTTCATGGAAAATTACGACATCGACCGCCACGGCTATCACGACCGCGAGGACACCATGGCGAATATCGATCTGGATTACGGCGCGGCGGTTGCCGCGATTGCCATCGAATCGGTGGCGCGCGCGGCGTCGGCTCAAGATGCTTCGTGATTGATCGCGAAATCCGCGGGCGGCTCGGGACCCCAGGCGTAAAAGGAATCCTCCGCCGGATGATCGCCTTTAGGCCATTCCGCCTCTGCCGGAATGTAGTCTATATCGCAGGCATATTCGCACCAACTGCCCCATGGATCGCGCACATAATAGAAATAATTCGAGCCGAGAACGTGGCGGCCCACGCCCCAGCCCGTGGCGAAACCGCTCTTCGCCATCTGGTCCGCGCCGAGACCGATTGCGTTCACGGAGCCTGTATCCCAGCTCAGGTGATGCAGGCCGGGCGCGCTCGATTTCAGGAATGCGATGATGTGATGATCGCTGCCGTGGGCGGCATGCATGAAGCCGATGGCATCGCCTGAGGTATCGGACACGCGCAGGCCCAGAACGTTGCCGTAGAATCGCAACGCCGCAGGCACATCGCGCGTGAAGGTGAGAATATGCGCCAGCCGGATGGGCTCCACGCGCGGCGCATTGCTTCGGCTCGGTGCGTTGGCGATGCCGCTCTTTCCGCCCGGCATGGGACAGGAGGGCTTGGAATCGGGCGAGCATTTCTCCGCCACCCGGATTTCCAACAATGTCCCGTCGGGGTCGCGAAACCACAGCCCGTTCGATTCGAAACCGCGCGGGGCGCCGGCAAGCGGCACGCCCATCGTCTGAAGCCGGTCCTTCAGCCGCGGAAAATCATCCTCGAACGCACCGAAGGAGATATGGGAGAGCGCTTTGCGGTTGCCCTCGGTCAGAACGCCCCAGCGATGGGTGTGCCCGGCCGTGTACAGATGAATCTGGCCGCCGCTCTCGCGCAGCTCCAGCCCGAAGGCGCCATAGAACTGCTTCGCCTGCTGCAGATCGGGCACGGTTACATGCACATGGTCGATGGAATGCACGCCGAGCGCACCGGGCCGGCGACTTGCCGAAGGCGAGAGCGAGCGAATCGCCGTCATGCGGAAACCCGCACCCGATCCTATTTCAGCGTCTCGTACGTCAGGCGAACCATGCGTTCGCTCAACATGTCGTTTTGCATGATCTCCGCCTGAATATCGGCGAGCGGCTTTGCGGCCACGGCCTGGTCCTCTGTCTTGCCACCGTCCTTCAGCGCCTTCACCCTGTCGCGAACCTTCACAAGCATATCGTGATAGGCCTGGAAATCCGCCTTTGTCGCCAGCGGGCCGTGAGAGAGCACGATTTTGGTCCGGTCATTGGCTTTGTCCAAAACGGTTTGCGTCGCCGCGATCGTGCCGTCGATGGTGCCGCCATTTCTGACATCGATGGTCGCGTAGCGATAGTTGTTGGCTTTGCCGATATCTCCAACGGCGATGACATTCGCCTCCGGGAAATACACGATGGAATCTCCATCGGTATGCGCGTTGGGAACATGGATCACTTCGGCACTCTGGTTGGCAACTGCGATGGTCGTCTTGTCGGTAAAGACGCCCGAGGGAAGCGCTTCAGGCGGAGCCGCGGGCGGTGTTTGCCCGTTGGCGCCCGGGGGCGGCGTCGCGAGGCGGTTTTTTACGTTCGCCTGCGCAATAATGATGACGCCTTCCTTGCCGAAGGCCGCGTTACCGCTCGTATGGTCGCCGTGAAAATGCGTGTCGATGAGATAGCTGATCGGCTCGTTGGTGATCTTCGCGATGGCCGCCTTCAGCTTGTCGTGCATCGGCGCGAATTGCGCATCCACCATGATGACGCCGTTTGTGCCGACTGCGATGGTGACAATACCGCCAGCGCCTTCCAGCATATAGACGTCCTTGCCGAGATCGGTGGTCTTGATTTCGATCTTGGAAAAATCCTGCTGCTGGGCGTTGGCGCCTGTAACAACCAGCGCCAGCGCCGCAACAGCCGTCCATGCGAAATATCTCACTGAAAATCTCTCCCTTTTCCTTGCGCGATTCGCGCTTCTAGACGGTCCGCCCTACGCCCGGCAGGCAAACTATCGACGTGAGGTTGAATGCGTGCCGAGCGCGTAAGCCGCCTATTTCAATGTCTCGTAGACCAGGCGCACCGCGCGCTCGCTCGCCATATCGTCCTGTTTGATCTCCGCCTGGATATCGGCCAGCGGTTTGGCGGCCACGGCCTGATCCTCCGTCTTGCCTCCCGATTTCAACGCCGCCACGCGGTCGCGAATCTTCACCAGCATGTCGTGATAGGCCTGGAAGTCCGCCTTGGTCGCCAGCGGTCCGTGCCCGGGTACGATCTTCGTGCGGTCGTTGGCCTTGTCCACGAAGGCTTGTGCCGCTGCAATCATGCCGTCGATGGTGCCGCCGCCGCGCACGTCCATGTTCGGATAGCGGTTGGCCCCGCCGGTATCGCCGACGGCCATGACATTGGCTTCCGGGAAATAGACGAACGAATCCCCATCGGTGTGCGCGTTGGGAACGTGGATCACCTCGGCACTCTGGTTCGCGACCGCGATGGTCGTCTTGTCGGTGTAGACGCCCGAGGGAAGCGCTTCGGGCGGGGCGGCCGCCGGCGTCTGGCCGTTGGCACCCGGGGTTGGCTTTGCCAGCCGGTTTTTCACGTTCGCCTGCGCAATAATGATGACGCCATCCTTGCCGAAGGCCGCGTTACCACCCGTATGGTCGCCGTGATAATGCGTGTTGATGAGATAGCTGATCGGCAGGTTGGTGATCTTCGCGATGGCCGCCTTCAGCTTGTCGTGCATCGGCGCGAATTCCGAATCCACCATGATGACGCCGTTCGTGCCCACTGCGACGACCACATTTCCCCCGGCGCCTTCCAGCATATAGACGTCCTTGCCGAGGTCGGTGGTCTTGACTTCGACCTTGGAAAAATCCTGCTGCTGGGCCGCGTTTGCGCCTGCAACAAGCAGCGCCATCGCCGCAACAGCCGTCCATGCGAGGTATCTCATCGAAAATCTCTCCCTTTTCCTTGCGCGATTCGCGCTTCTAGACCGCCTGCCCGCGCATTCCGCAGGCAAGCTGTCGAAAACCCGTGTTTTTTGATATTACAAGCCCACGGTCCCAAGGGAAAGCCGCCGATGCCGGAGCGCCTGACGCTCGAGGTGAACGGTCAATCGCATGTGATCGAGGTCGATGACCCGAACATGCCGCTGCTTTATGCGCTGCGCGATGAAATCGGCTTGAACAATCCACGGTTCGGCTGCGGGCTCGGCCAATGCGGCGCATGCACGGTTCATCTTGACGGCGTGGCGGTCCGCTCTTGCCTCACTCCGGTGTCGGCCGCGGCGCGCGGCAAAATCGCGACATTGGCCGGCCTCGGCACGCCGGAGCATCCCCATCCCCTGCAGACGGCATGGCTGGAAGAGCAGGTCTCGCAATGTGCCTACTGCATCAATGGCTGGATCATGACGGCGGCCGCGCTTCTCAAACGCAATCCCAAGCCCTCCGATGACGAGATCAAACGCGAGCTGGCACCCCTCATCTGCCGCTGCGGCACGCACGGCGCGGCCCTCCGCGCGGTGAAGCGCGCGGCAGAGACAGCCTAAGGCCGCGGCCATGGGCGAACCGGACCTCACAAGACGCGCTTTCATTGCCGCATCGGGCGCGCTCATCGTGGCGCTGGCCTTGCCGGATCATGCGGCCGCAGCCGCGGCATCCGCGAAACCGCCACTGACCCCGGATCGCCTCGACTCCTATCTCGCCATCGAGCCGGACGGGACCGTGACCGTGTTCTACGGCCGCATCGATGGCGGGCAGGGACTCGAAACCTCCATCGCGCAGATGGTCGCCGATGAACTCGACGTGCCGTTCGAACGCGTCCGTATGGTGATCTCAGACACGGCCCGTACGGTGAACATGGGCGGCGCGTCTGGCGCACTCGGCGTTTCGCGCAGCGGCCTGCTGCTCCGAGGATGCGCCGCCGAAGCTCGCAGGCTCCTCCTCGGCATGGCCGAAAAGAAGCTGGGCGTCCCCTCGGCCCGCCTGACTGTCGTCGATGGTGTGATTCACGCGGCGAATGATTCCACGAAGAGCATTTCCTATGCCGAACTGATCGGCGGCCGCTATTTCGATTCCCATGTCGAATGGAACGGCAAATATGGCAACGAGCTGAACGTCACCGGCACGCCGCCGCTGAAGGAGCCGGGCGCGTTCAAGACCATCGGCAAGTCGTTTCGCCGCAAGGATCTTCCTCTGAAGGTGTTCGCCAAGCTCGACATGGTGGCCGACATGCGGCTGCCGGACATGCTGCACGCCCGCATGATCCGTCCGAAAGTCGCAGGTGCCGTGCCGGTGTCGGTCGATGAGACGTCCATTGGCGATATTCCCGGCGCGCAGATCGTGTGGATCAAGAACCTGCTCGCGGTGGTGGCGCCCAAGGAATGGAACGCGGTTCGTGCCGCCGAGCGCCTGAAGGTGACATGGTCGGAGTCCCATCCGAACTTCCCCGGCCATGAGGCCTTGCACGATCACATCCGCAAGAGCCCCGTCATCAAGCGCACCATTCAGGCGCAGAAGGGATCGTTCGACGAGGGGCTGAAACAGGCCGTGCGCATCGTCGAGGGCGAGTACGAATACCCGACCCAATCTCATGCCAGTACCGGTCCGGCCTGTGGGCTCGCGGACGTGCGCGACGATTCGGCCACCGTCTGGACCAGCACGCAGAAGCCGCATTATGCACGCGACGGCATTGCCGACCTTCTCGGCATGCCGCCGGAAAAGGTTCGCGCCGTCTGGATGTTCGGCACCGGCTCCTATGGCCGCAACGATCAGGGCGATGCGACGGCCGATGCCGCCGTGCTGTCGCAGCATCTGAAGCGTCCGGTGCGTGTCCAATATATGCGCCACGAGGGCCTCGCCTGGGACCCGAAAGGCACGGCCTCCGTCAACCGCAGCCGCGCGGGGCTGAATGCAGCCGGCGACGTGATCGCCTACGAAAACATCAGCAAGGCGTTTTCGCGGCTCGACACGGCGACCAATGAGGGCCGCGCCGCCCATGTGCTCGCCGGTCATCTGATGGGCGTCAAGCTGCAGCCGGAGCTCTCCTTTGAAATTCCGAAGGCGTCTTACGATTTCGATCATTGGCAGCTCGGTTGGGAAATCGTGCCGCCTCTGATGGACCGCGCCTCGCCCATGCGCACGACACATCTGCGCGACCCCTATGGCCCGCCGATCCTGTTCGGCAGCGAATCCTTCATCGACGAACTCGCCGCCGGGACCGGCGCGGACCCGGTCGCGTTCCGCCTGCGCTATCTCACCCATCCGCGTGATCGTGCGGCGGTGGAACGGGCCGCCAAGGAGTATGGCTGGACGCCGCGTCCGGGCCCGCGCACCGACCGGCGTGACGCGAATGTGGTGGTTGGACGGGGCATCGCGTTCCGCCGTCATTTCGATACCTTCATTGCGCTGATTGCGGAGGTGCGCGTGCACCGCGACACCGGCGTGATCGAACCCGTCCGCTATGTCTGCGCGCACGACTGCGGACTGATCGTCAATCCCGAGACGCTGCGCCATGTCGTCGACCGCCAGCTCGTTTACGGCACAAGCCGGGCCCTGTTCGAAGAGGTGACATTCGATGCCAACATGGTCACGAGCGTCGATTGGGCGACCTACCCGGTGCTGCACATCGATTCCGTGCCGCAGTCGATCGAAATCCACCTGATCGACAGGCCGGAAGCCGCACCTTCGGGGGCGGGCGAAATGGCGCTCGGCCTCGTCCCTGCGGCCATCGGCAATGCGGTGTTCGATGCGACTGGTGTGCGGCTCCGGCGCGTCCCCTTTACGCCCGTCCGCGTGAAGCGGGCGCTGGCCGGGGCCATATAATCGCCCGCGGAAATCGTGTAGCCAGACTGAGGACGCCTGCGCGCGTCCGCGCAAACGAAGGTCGGATATGCAGAGCGTGCTGGTGGCAATAGACGGTTCGGACGGCGGCGAGCGTGCGCTCGATACCGCCATCGAACTCGCAAAGCGTTATTCCTCCGGCCTGATCATCGTGACGGTCGAGCAGGGTTATCCCCATGGCACGGTCAGCTCGGCCGCGCTCCCCGACAACGCGAGCATGGAGGAAGTGCTTTACGCGGCATCCTCCGAGATTCTGACGCGGGCGCAGGAAAAGGCGAAGGCCCTCGGCGTTAGAGACATAAGCTGCCATGGAGGGCTCGGCGATCCGGCCGGCTTCGTGCTCGAAATCGCGAAGCGGGAAAATCCCGAATTCGTCGTTGTCGGCAAACGCGGCCGGGGCCGGGTGAGCGGCCTATTGCTCGGAAGCGTTTCGCAAAAGCTGGTCAGTGCGGCACCTGGCAAGGTGCTCGTGGTCCCCTAGGCCGCTCTCACGCGCAAAATCGCTCGAAAGCTTGAGCAAGATCAAACGGCCGCGCCCCCCGACCCGCTATGAGGGGGACGCGAAAGGGAACGCGCATGCTCAAGAACATCCTGGTGCCGCTGACGGGTTTCGAAAACGATGCCCGCGCTTTGGAAGCCGCCAATATCGTCGGCTGGCCGTTCAGCGCGTCAATCGAGGCGCTTCATGTCCGGCCCGAGGCGATGGAACTCGTTGTCGCCGCCGCGGTGCGTCAGTTCGGCTCGCGCATGGGCAATCGCGAACTCATTCATGCGCTTGAAAAAGAGGCCGCAGCCAGAGCCCATGCCGCAAGAACGGCCTTCGACGCATTCTATGAACGTCACTTCGGGGCGCACGCTTATGGTAATTCCGCCAGCGGTGTTGTGGCGTCCTGGCGCGAGATCGAAGGCAATCCCGTCGAGGCCGTGGTTTCCACGGCCCGCTTTGCCGATCTTCTCGTGCTCGCGCGTGCCCCGGAACACGGCCAATATGCTCCCGCCGCGATCGCCAATTTCCTGGTGAATTGCGGTCGCCCCCTGCTGCTCGCTCCGAACGCCGAAGTAACCAGCATCGGACACACCATTGCGATTGCCTGGAAGGAGACAGCCGAGGCCGCGCGCGCCGTCACTGCCGCGATGCCCCTGCTGCTGCGGGCCAAGAAAGTGCTCGTGCTGAGCGTTGCGGAAGGAGCCGAAGAAGAAGCCCACATGTGCGCGCAATCCGCCGACCGGCTCGGCCGCTATCTCGCCCGGCATGGTATTCCCGTGGAAACGCGCGGTCTTAAGGCCGCAACCCATGGTGCGCCCCAAGCCCTGCTGCACGAAGCCAAGGAATTGAACGCCGATCTGCTGGTCGCCGGTGCTTTCAGCCATAGCCGGGTTCGCGAAATCGTGCTCGGCGGATTCACGCGCGAGATGCTCGACGTCTGCGACCTGCCGCTGTTTCTGCTGCACTGAACAGCGCGTCCCCGCTTCCCATCGAATCGAGTGGTTTTCCTATCCGGATCAGCGGCTTCTTTGCGGGCTGAAGGTGGGCTACTCTCTCCGGAACGAAAACGCGGGAAACCGGCCTGTGGGGATATCGATCAGGAATTTTGAGACGCTCGGGTCCGAGCTTCAGGGGCTCGATCTTTCCAAGCCGCTGAAGCCCGAAGACAGACTCGCGATCCTTGATGCGCTGGAACGCCATCTCGTGGTCGTCGCGAGGAATCAGCACCTCTCCGACCCCGAATTGCTGGCGTTCAGCTTGAACTTCGGCGCTCTCGATCCGCCGGGACCCAATCCCTATGGCGAGCCGTTCAACAAGGAATTTCCCGAGATCAACGTGATTTCCAATGTCGTCGAGAACGGCCGGCCGATCGGCGGATTGGGCGCAGGCGAGGCGGTATGGCACGCCGACATGACCTATATCGACGTGCCGCCCAAGGCTGCCATTCTGCACGCGCTGGAGATCCCGAAGAACGGCGGCGGCAACACCTATTTCGCGGACATGTACGCGGCCTATGAGGCGCTCCCGCCAAGCCTCAAAAGCGCCATCGAAAGCAAGCGCAGCGTGCACGACGCCTCGCGCAACAGTGCGGGCCAATTGCGCAAGGGTTATACCGAAGTCGCTGACGTGCGCGAAACCAGAGGCGCGGTGCACCCGCTGGTGCGCGCCAATCCCCGCACTGGAAGGCGCGCGCTTTATCTCGGCCGCCGCCACAACAGCTATATCCTTGGCCTTGAAGTCGCCGAAAGCGATGCCTTGCTGGACAAGCTGTGGGCGCACGCGACCCAGCCCCGCTTCACCATGTGTCACGAATGGCGCGTCGGCGACGTGCTGATGTGGAACAATCTCGCCGTCCTGCACCGGCGCGATCCCTTCGACGAGAATGCCCGGCGCATCATGCACCGTACACAGATCAAAGGCGAAGAGCGGATCGCCTGAGAAGGACGCGTTCAGCCATGATCGTGCAGGAGATCGTCCTTCGGCAATTGCGCCTGCCGCTGATCCGTCCCTATCGGCTCTCCTATCGCACCTTCACCGAATTCGAGCCCTTCGTCGTGGAGGCGCGCTCCCCGGACGGGCGTATCGGCTGGGGCGAGGGGCATATCTCGCCCGGGTCGAGCAGCGAGACGCGCGAAGGCGGCTGGGCATTCTGTTCCGCGCACGCCGAAAATCTCGCCGGCAAGGACACCCGCGAAGCCAAGGCCATGGTCGCCGCCAACATGGCGATGAGCAAGGTCGCCGCGACCGCGCTCCTGACCGCCATCGAGATGCTCGAAGGCCATCCTTTGCTGAACGTCGAAACGGACTCGCGCCTCCCGCTGCTGACGCCCTTTGGCAGCACCGATCCGGACGCCGCTCAAGACGAAGTGGAGCGCCGTCTCGCTGACGGCTTCCGCACCTTCAAGATCAAGGTCGGCAAGGATGCGCGTGCCGATCTGGCCCTGGTTGCCGCCGTCCAACAGGCCATAGACGGCCGCGCCACGATGCGGCTCGATGCCAACCGCGCCTATTCGGAAGCCGACGCCTGCTGGTTCGCCGAACGTCTCGATCCCCATGGCATCGAGCTGTTCGAGCAACCCTGCGCAGCGGAGGATTGGGACGCCAATGCGCATGTGGCGAGCGTCTCCAAAGTCCCGCTGATGCTGGATGAGCCGATTTGCGCAAACGCGGACATCGACCGCGCCGGGACTATTCCCAACGTCAAATTCTGCAAGCTCAAGCTCAAACGCTTTGGCGGTCTCGATCTCCTGCACGATGCGCTGATGCGCGTGCGCGAATGCGGCATGGAGCCGGTTCTGGGCGACGGACTTGGCGGTGAAATCGGCTGCTGGATGGAGGCGTGCGTGGCACGCACCACCATCCGCAATGCCGGCGAGTTCAACGGGTTCCTGAAACCCAAGACACGCCTTTTTACCGAGCCGCTTGTATTCTCGAACGGCGCGCTGCTCCTGCCGCGCGGCTACGCGCCGTCTGTCGACCGCGACGTGTTGAAGGCCCACGAAATTCACGCCGAACGCTTTACAGCGCGCCTTTCCTCCCCCCTTTACGGGGGAGGCGCCGCCGGAAGCGGCGACGAAGGCGATGTGGTTCGACCCGATCGGGTAGCGTTTTGATGCGAAAGCTCAGGCTGACCGCTCCCGATACGGTGCTGCTGCTGCTCTGCGCCATGTACCTCATCCTCTATGTCGACCGGGTGAACATCGCGACCGCGGCGCCCCTGATCCAGAGCGAGCTCGGTTTGAGCAACACCCGGCTCGGGCTTGCCTTCTCGGCCTTCGCCTATCCCTATGCGGCGTTCCAGTTGATCGGCGGCTGGCTGGGAAACCGCTTCGGCGCGCGCCGCACGCTGTGCGTTTCCATTCTGATCGTCTGCGCCGCGACCGCGCTCACCGGCATGGTCGGCGGATTCGTTTCGCTGTTCGCCGCGCGTGTCGCCCTTGGTTTCGGCGAAGGCGCCGCCCTTCCGACCGCAACACATGCGATGACGAGCTGGACGCCCACCGGCCGCTGGGGCTTTGCCCAAGGCATCACCCACAGCTTCGCCAGACTCGGCAATTTCGTCACGCCGGTGATCGTCGCAGCACTTATCGGCTGGGCGTCATGGCGGGTGTCCTTCTTCATCCTGGCCGGCATCAGCCTCATCTGGATGGCGATCTGGTTCGCCTATTTTCGCGACTCACCGAACGATCACCCATCCGTCACCCCCAACGACCTCGCGATCCTGCCGCGGCGCCGCGAGGAACGGAGCCGCACCGTTCCCTGGTTCGCGCTCGCTCGCCGCATCCTGCCCGCTACCGCCGTCAATTTCTGTTACGGCTGGACGCTCTGGCTCTTCCTGACCTGGATCCCGTCGTTCTTTGTGCAGAACTACCACCTCCCCATAGGAAGCACCGCGATATACGCGTCGGGCGTCTTCTTCGGGGGTGTGGTCGGCGACACGCTGGGGGGCATGGCGAGCGACCGCATCCTGCGCCGTACGGGCAACCTCGTGCTGGCGCGGCGGAGCGTCATCGTTGCAGGCTTCCTCGGCGCCTGTCTGTTCCTGATCCCGGTGATCCTGGTGCACGATCTGACCGTGTCGGCACTTTGTCTGTCGCTGGCCTTTTTTTGCGCCGAGCTGATCGTGGCCCCGATTTGGGCGGTGCCCATGGATATCGCGCCGCGTTTTGCCGGTTCGGCCAGCGGCATGATGAATTTCGGCTCCGCCTTCGCCGGCATCGTCTCGCCGGTATTCTTCGGCTCCATGATCGATGTCACGGGCACCTGGACCGTGCCTTTCGTTGCTTCGATTCTGCTGCTGCTGCTGGGCGCGGCGCTGGCCTTTTTCCTGCGTCCGGACGTGCCCCTGGCCGAAAAAGAAACCTCGGAAGGGAGCATTCCCGCTCCTCATGCGACACGCTCGGCGTAAGAAAGCGGTCAGTGGGACCGGAAATCGCCCTTCTTGCCGTCCTCATACCCCGAATCCGCGCCATCCAAGTTCGAGGAGGGGAAGTCAGAGTGGGCGCCAGGTCCGTGCGGGATCATGGCAAGCCACTTTCCCGCCAGCCGAAGCCAATTGACCCTCAGCTCCTCAGTGGGCGCGGTCTGGGCCATCTGCATGCAGTACTCCGCCTCGCTGCAATACTGTTCGTAATTGGGGATCACCATACGCAACCCACGCTCTGCACGACGAGAACGCAGACGCGGGAAGCTCTGTTCCGTCCCGTTTTGTGCGTCCTGGGGATCAGCCAGGCGAGTTTGACAGAAAATTTCTGGAACTCGGGGAACTAGCGCTTCGGATGTGCGTTTAAGCGCACGCACGACCGAACTGATTGCGTCATATCGGGCAGAACACGGGGAATTCCAAGTCGTTTCCAGACCTGGGGAGCGGTGGGGTTCGGCCTCAAGACGCTGTTCACTGCTTCTGCGAGGGAGGCCATGGAAATGGGGTACAGGCCGGGCAATCATCTTCTCGCCAATCTTCATCCTGAAGACCTTCATCTGCTGGCACCGCATCTTTTGGAGGTCCAATTGGATGCGCGGCAGGGACTGCAAAGGGTCAACGAGCCGATCCGGCACATTTACTTCCTCGAAAGCGGGCTTGCATCCGCGGTCGCCCAGGCGGGCGGCGCGCCGATCGAAGTGGGCCTCGTTGGCCGGGAGGGGATGACGGGCCTGCCGGTGATACTGGGTGACGACTGCTCCCCGCTCGAAGTGTTCGTGCAGATTTCCGGCTTTGCCTGGCGCATCGATGCGCAGGCGATGAACCGGGCCATGGCCCACAGCCTGACGCTCAGGGCTTACCTGCTGCGCTTCGCTCAAGCTTTCATGACCCAGACCGCCCTTACCGCGCTCGCCAACGGCCGTTCGAACGTGGAACCCAGGTTGGCGCGGTGGTTGCTGATGGCACAGGATCGGCTGGAGGGCGAAGAGATCCTCATCACTCATGAATTCCTGGCGCTCATCCTGGGCGTCAGACGTGCGGGCATCACGGTTGCCCTGCACGATCTCGAGCGCGCAGGGTTGGTGCATACCCAAAGAGGGATGATCCAGGTCCGGGACCGGGCCGGCCTCATCCGCCGGGCTGAGGGTATCTATGGGGCGGCCGAATCCGAATACAAGCGCCTGATCGGTTGGGCGCCGATCGCCGAGCGGGCGGAAATGCCCGTGCCCGTTTTGCGCGAGGTGGAAATTCGCGTAGCCGGCCACGATTGAGGCTTTCCGGATAATTCGATGGAGCAGGATCGGCCTTGGATCGCCGCCGATTGCGTCGTCTTCGATGCGCATGAGCGGCTCCTGCTCATCCGCCGGAAGGACGAGCCCTATAAGGGCCGGTATGCTTTTCCGGGCGGTTTCATGAATGTGGGTGAGACGGTCGAGGAGGCCGCCTTGCGCGAACTGAAAGAGGAAACCGGAATCGAAGGGCGCGATCCGCAATTGATCGGCGTCTATTCCGATCCCGCCCGCGATCCCCGTCATCACACCATCAGCGTCGCCTATCTCGTGTTCGTCCACGAGGCGGTAGCCATCGCCGGCGACGATGCGGCCTCGGCTGAATTCGTCGAGAATTGGAACGGTCTGTCGCTCGCTTTCGATCACAATCGGATTCTTCAGGACGCGCTCGATACCCGCGCGCGTCTCCGCGTCACCAAGATGACCCACGGCTGAATTTCGAAGCCGCAAAGCTGACGCCAATGCCCGCCAGGGAACCAATGCGGGCATAAATGCCTTTCCTTCCAAGCATAACCTTCAGGGTGCAACATGCGTTGGACAGGCGGAATCGGATTGGCGCTGGCCGGGCTCTCGGTCCTGGGCTGGAAATATCTCAAGGGTGGCCAAGAGGAAGGCGACTCGCCGGATCGTCCCTTTCCGACGGGTGAAGAAGAACACGCCCGCGTCGTG
The DNA here is from genome assembly GCA_964494505.1 of uncultured Bordetella sp. Taxonomy (GTDB): domain Bacteria; phylum Pseudomonadota; class Alphaproteobacteria; order Micropepsales; family Micropepsaceae; genus CAIYRG01. The sequence goes on along the minus strand of CAZBRO010000033.1, from coordinate 12,521 downwards.
CTTGAGGGCCTGGAGAGAGAGCGAGAGGCCAAAGGGGCCGGCACCCGGGTTCGGGCGGCGGGGCCCGACGGAATGCGCAACGAGCCGGTACGCGACTGGGACAAGGTCGATCAGGCGAGCGATGAATCGTTCCCCGCCAGCGATCCGCCGTCTTACAGTCCTGGCGCCGGCACTTCCGAAGCGACCAAGCATTAGCGGCCAAATCGCGGAACCGCGCCATTCACGGCACGTTCTGATGGATGTGGTTTTGCGGTGATTTAGGCCCCGTGTCCCTCGAAGAAGACATCGCTTCCGGCATCGTAGAAAATCTCCTGGAATCCGCGGAAGTGCGCGAGCGCGCCGAGTTGATCAAAGATCGGCACGCGAGCGAGAATCTCTTGAGCCGCGCGTCGAAGATGGAAGCCCGTGCGGCCCAATGGGAGGAGCGCCTGCGCTGGTGGCGGCACTTGAGGCGGCACGACTCCGCCTGAGATTTCGCCCTTGCCTGAGAAGGGACGCACCGATTCCGCCCCCTTCCCCCGGATAGGCGCGCCTATTATCCTCTCCACGCCAAGTGGGAGGAGGCTTCCATGCGTCGCACACAGCTTCATGCGAAACGGGTTCTCGCCGGTGCCGCTGGCGCCTGCATCCTTGCCGGGCTCGCTTTCGCGGCCGATACGCCGGGCGCTCCCCGGCTTCCCTCCGGTGTTCCGGATTTCTCCTCGAACAATATGGGCTGGGCGTCCGACGGGGTCGTGTTCTTCCCCGTGCCGGGGGAGAAATACGTGCCCATCGCCAACGATCCCAAATATCCCCAATGCGGCAATCGCATCCTGCCCCGATGCGGCAATCAGATCATTCCGCCTATCGCCGACACCACCAATCCGATCCTGCAGCCCTGGGCGGCGGCCGCGATGAAGAAAGCCAACGAGGAAATCCTTAAGGGAAAGCAGTCCTTCGAAGCCATGTCGCGGTGCTGGCCCGGCGGCGTGCCCGGGATGATGCTGTTCACCGCCGAGCCCGCCTTCTTCCTGCAGACGCCGAAGGAGGTGACCATCCTCTATTCGCGCGGGCCGCACATCAGGCACGTCTATATGAACGCGCAGCACAGCTCCAATCCGGCGCTGACCTGGCTCGGCGAATCCATCGGCCATTACGAAGGCGACGAACTGGTGATCGACACCATCGGCCTCAGCCCCAAGACCTTCATCGACTGGTACCACACGCCGCATACGGAAAAGCTCCATGTGGTCGAGCGCTACAAGCTGCTCGACGGCGGCAAGCGGATGCAGGGCATCATGACGGTCGAGGATCCCGGCACCTTCACCACGAAATGGTCTGGGCTGCATTATTTCATCAAGCACGATCTGCCGATCGCCGATTCGGAATCCATCTGCGCGGAAAACAATGACGCGAATTATTTCAGCGAGGACGAGGTTCCAATTCCGCAGACCAAGACGCCGGATTTCTAAGCTGGGCGTTCTCGCGCATCTCGACCGCGTGCTGCTCGCTTTGGTGTTGCTTGCCGCGCCTTTTCACGCGTCTGCGGCCGAAGACACCGGTCTCTTCAGGGGCAAGACGATAAGGCTGATCGTGGGGGCTTCCGCGGGCGGCGGCTTCGACGTCTATTCGCGCGTCATCGCAGCCTATCTCCCCCGTCACAATCCGGGCAATCCGGTAGTGATCGTGCAGGACATGGCCGGAGCCGGCTCGCTCACCGCCGTCAACTACATCGCCAACTCCGCGCCCAAGGACGGCACCGTCATCGGCGCCCCCAATCCGGCCATCGTCACGGACGCGCTGTTCTATCCCGACCGCGTCAAGTTCGATGCGAGGCAGGTGCGCTGGGTCGGCAGCGCGCTGCGCGAGACCCATGTTGCTACCGCCTGGTACACGTCGAAGGTGAAAAGCTTCGACGACGTGTTCCGCCAGCCCTTCGTGGTGGCAGGCTCGGGCGGCACGACGACGATCTACCCCATGCTGCTGAACGGCGTCCTCAACACGCGGTTCAAGCTCGTCGCAGGCTACCCCGGAACGGCCGAAGGCAATCTCGCCATGGAGCGCGGCGAAGTCGACGGCAATGGCGGCATCACTTGGGCGAGCGTAAAGGCGACGCAAGGGGCTGCGCTGCGCGACAAGCATCTTCGCGTCCTGGTGCAGTTCGGCCTGACCAGGCACAAGGAGCTTCGGAACGTGCCGTGGATTTTCGACTACGCGCACAACGAAGCCGACCGCGCGGCCTTGCAACTCGTGCTCTCCACGCAGGAATTCGGCCGTCCCTATATGGTGGCGCAGGGCGTACCCGATGCAACGGTCGCGATTCTGCGCCATGCCTTCGACGACACGATGAAAGACGCGGCCTTTCGGGCGGATGCGGCCAAACGCAATCTCGACCTCGATCCTGCGACCGGCGCGGACATCCAATCGGTTGTCGAACAAATCTATAAGACGGAACCCGCAACCGTCGCGCGTGCGCAAAATCCTGGAAGCCGCCGCCAAGTAGAGCACAGAGGATCGGAGCGCCCTCATGCTTCGACAGGCGCGAGCCATGAGGAATGAGTATTCTCCCCACCCTGAGCTTGTCGAAGGGTGAGGGGCTGACGATTCCTTCTGGAAGCCGCAAGTGGCTGGATCAGCCTTGCATCCGCCAGGCCGCGGTGTGCCGCACCGTGACGAACCGGGCTTCCTCGACCGAGCGCACGCCGACGTGCTGGAATTCGGTGCGCAGCTCATCGAAATACATATCCATCACGTGCGCCGCGCCCGCTTCCCCGAGCGCGCCCAGCCCGTACAGAAACGGCCGGCCCGCGAACGCTGCCTTCGCACCCAGCGCGAGCGCCCGCACGATGTCGAGCCCGCGCCGAAAGCCGCTGTCGATCATCACGGTCGCGCGCGTGCCCACCGCATCCACGATGGCGGGCAGCATGTCGATGGTCGCGGGGGCGCCGTCGAAATGGCGTCCGCCATGGTTCGACACGATCAGCCCATCCGCGCCCAACGCCACCAGCCGCTCCGCATCGGCCGGATGCAGCACCCCCTTGACCACGAACGGCCGCTTCCAGCGGTCGCGCAGCCGCGCAAGTTCATCGAAGGTGTGGCTGCCGCGCGCCCGCTTCTGCAGGACGGCGCCCGTCGAATCCCGCGTGGCCGCCCCTTCCGTGTACGGAACGATGTTCTCGGTCCGTGGCATTCCTTTCCGCCACAGTGCCATCGCCCAGCACGGCGATGCCGCAACGTCAAAGAAGATCCGCGGCTCGATCCGGAACGGGACGCGGATGCCGTTCCTGATGTCGCGCGGACGCTTCGATTTTCCCGCGCTGTCGATGGTCGGCACCAGCACCTGCGCGCCTGCGTCCTCCGCGCGCCGCACCAGATCGAAGGTGATGGCGTGATCGTCATACGGAAACCGGTAGAGCTGGAACCAGAACACGTTCGGCGCGATTGCCGCGATCTTTTCGATCGAAGCATTGGCAGGCGTGGCGAGGATATAGGGCACGTTCCGGCATTCGGCTTCTTTGGCGAGGCACTCTTCGGCGCCCGGCCACATCATGCCGGCCGAACCCATCGGCGCCACCCCGAACGGCGCCGCGTAGCGCCGGCCGAACAACTCGACCTCGGTCGAGACGGTCTTGGTGTCGATGCAATAGCGGGGCAGCAGCTCTATTGCCGACAGCGCCGCCGCATTCCGCAGTGCGCATTCCTCGTCATTGGCCCCGCCGTCCACGAAATCGAACGCAAAGCGCGGCACCCGCCGCCTCGCGCGCTGCCTCAGGCTCTCGACCGTCGGAAAGCGGCGCTTCAGTCTTGCGCTATGGTCGGTCATTGCCCCTTATGATGCGAAACCTGCGGCCTCATCATAGGCAAGCCGCTGCCATTGTCACGATTGAGCGGAGCCATGCGAGGAGGAGGAGGGGAAGCGAAGTGCCGGCTCGCGGTCGATATCGGCGGTACGTTCACCGATGTCGTATTGCAAACACCGCACCGGTCCTTTTCCGGCAAGGTGCTGACGACGAGCGATGCGCCCGATGAGGGCGTGCTCCGCGGCATCGCGTCCGTGCTCGCAGATGCGGGCGTTGCGCCCGATGAGATCGGGTTGATCATCCACGGTACGACGCTCGCGACCAATGCCATCATCGAGCGGCGGGGCGCGCGCACGGCACTCCTGACGACGGAAGGATTCAAGGACACGCTCGAATTCGCCTTCGGCCACCGCTTCGATCAATACGATCTGGAGATGGTGCGCCCCGAACCGCTGGTGAGCCGCCCCTGGCGTCTGGAAGTGCCGGAGCGGATGGCATCGGACGGAAGCGTGCTGTTGCCGCTCGATGAAAACGCCGTTCGCACCCACGCGCGGACGTTGCGCGACAGCAACATCGCCTCCGTCGCGGTCTCGTTCCTGCACGCCTATCGCTCGCCCGAGCATGAATCGCGCACGGGTGCGATACTGAAACAGGAATGCCCCGGCCTCTATGTCAGCCTCTCGCACGAAGTCTGTCCCGAGATCCGCGAATATGAGCGTACCTCCACCACCGTTGCGAACGCCTATATCCAGCCGTTGATGGCGTCCTATCTCGGCAATCTGGCGGTGCGCTTGCGCGATGCCGGATTTCACGCGCCGCTTCTGATGATGATGTCGCGCGGCTCGCTGACCTCGGTGGAGACGGCCAAGCGCTTTCCCATTCGCCTCGTGGAATCCGGCCCCGCGGGCGGCGCCATTCTCGCGCAGGCCATCGCGAAGGAGCTGAACGCTCCGCATGCCATCGCGCTCGACATGGGAGGGACGACGGCGAAGATCATTTTCCTCAACGATTACGAACCCCGGCACAGCCGCTCCATGGAGGTCGCACGCATTCACCGTTTCCTTGCCGGCAGCGGCCTTCCCTTGCGCATTCCGGTGATCGACATGATCGAGATTGGCGCGGGCGGCGGTTCTATCGCTGAGGTGGATGCGTTGAAGCGCATCGTCGTCGGCCCGGAGAGTGCGGGCGCCAATCCGGGCCCCGCCTGTTACGGCCTCGGCGGGCGGCGCGCGACTGTCACCGACGCCGATCTCGTGCTCGGCAAGCTCGACGCCCGCTTCTTCGCAGGCGGCAGCATGAGTCTGGACGAGGCGGCTGCGCGTGCGGCGATAGTCACCTTCGTGGGCGGCCCGCTCGCAGCCGACATCACTACGGCCGCGGCCGGAATCGCCGAAATCGTCGATGAGAACATGGCCAATGCCGTTCGCGTGCACGCGAGCGACAATGGCGATGAGGTGGAATCGCGCGTGCTGATCGCAACCGGAGGGGCCGCGCCGCTCCACGCCGCGCGCATCGCCGAGAAGCTCGGCATTGGCACCATCGTCGTTCCTAGGGGCGCGGGTGTCGGCTCAGCACACGGCTTTCTCAAAGCGGCGATCGCGTATGAGGCGGTGCATTCGCGCCATCTCGCGCTCGACCGTTTCGATGCGGACGCGATCAATGCGCTGTTCGCCGGCCTTCGGCGCGAAGCCGAAGAGATCATCGCTCTCGCGCGCCCCTCCGGCGCCATAACCGAACGCCGCTTCGCCGATATGCGCTATCGCGGACAGGGCCACGAGCTGAACGTCGAATTGCCTGTCCGGGATTATTCCGGTTCCGATGCGGCGGAATTCCGCGAGCTGTTCAATCGCCAATACAGCAAGCACTACAGCCGTACGATCCCCACTCTGAACGTGGAAGCGCTGACCTGGACGCTGATCCTCTCGTCTCCGTCTCCGGACACGCCTGGCGATCAAGCATCCCCCGATTCGACAGCGCCCGCCGTGCCCGTCGCGGACACGCGACAGGTCTTCGATGTGGAGCGCGGGGCGTTCCTCACCGCTTCCGCGCTCAATCGCGAAGCGTTGCCGCCGGAATCGGTCTTCGCCGGTCCCGCCCTCGTCACCGAGAGCCAGACCACGACCTATGTACCGCCTTCGTTTGAAGGCTCGGTTACCGCGCGCGGCCACCTCATGCTCACGCGGAAAGCCCTGCCATGAGCGATCAGTTTCAGCGCATCCGCAATCAGGTGATGTGGGACCGGCTGATTGCCCTGGTCGAAGAGCAGGCCCGCACCATCATGCGCGTGGCCTTCAGTCCTGTCGTGCGCGAAGCGGGCGACCTCTCGGCCGGCGTGTTCGACGCGTCCGGCGACATGCTGGCCCAGGCGGTGACGGGCACGCCCGGCCACATCAACTCCATGGCCCGTTCGGTGAAGCACTTCCTTGCGGAAATCTCGGCCGAAACCATGCGCCCGGGCGATTCCTTCATCACCAACGATCCGTGGAAGGGCACCGGGCATCTGTTCGACATGACGGTGCTTTCGCCGGCGTTTCACGATGGCAGGCTCGTGGCGTTTTTTGCCTGTACGGCCCATGTCGCCGACATCGGCGGCAATGGCGCCGATCCTGCCTCGCGCGATGTGCTGGCGGAGGGCCTCTTCATCCCGATCATGAGGCTGTGCGCGGATGGCGAGATGAACGCGCCCCTCATGCGTCTCCTGCGCGCCAACAGCCGCGAGCCCGACCGCCTCGAAGGCGACATCTACGCGCTGGTTGCGAGCAACGAGGCTGGCGCCCGCCGTCTCGCGCGCATGATGGAGGAATATCGCCTCGCCGATCTCGAAGCGTTGAGCCGCCACATTCTCGAAACCAGCGACCGCTCGATGCGCGATGCCATCGCAAAATTGCCCAAGGGCACATGGACCCACGCCATGCGCATCGACGGGTTCGATGTACCGCTCGATCTCATGGCGACGCTCACCATCGGCGAAGACAGCATCGGCATCGATTATTCCGGCACGTCGAAGCTGTCGAAATTCGGGATCAATTGCCCAATGTGCTACACCGACGCCTACACCAGCTTCGGCGTGAAATGCTTGGTCGCGCCGCGGCTTGCCAACAACGCGGCGGTGCTGTCGCGGATCAAGGTGACCGCGCCCGACAATTGCGTCGTCAACGCGCTTTATCCCGCTCCCGTCACGGCGCGCGCACTGATCGGGCATATGCTGCCCGACCTCGTGTTTGGCTGCTTCGACCAGGCCATGCCCGGCATGGTGCCGGCCGAAGGCACGGCCGCGAGCTGGACCTTGAGACTCGCTGCCGGTCCCGGCGTTGCGCCGAGCCCCGACGGGAAGGGCACTGCCTTCATGGCGCAGACCTTCCAGAGCGGCGGCATGGGCGGTCATCCGAAATTGGATGGGCTGTCGGCGACGCCGTTCCCTTCGGGCGTAAAAGGCATTGCCATCGAGATCACCGAGGCGCTGACGCCGCTTGTCATCTGGAAGAAAGAGCTGCGGCGTGATTCCGGCGGACCTGGGCAGCACCGCGGCGGGCTGGGCCAGACGATGGAAATAGCGAGCCGCGAAAACGCTCCCTTCGCAATTTTCGCGCGCTTCCAGCGGGTGGAATTCCCGCCACGCGGGCGGCGCGGCGGCATGGATGGAGCCGCGGGCGCCGTCCGGCTGAAATCGGGTGCACCGATCAAATCGCGGGGCACGCAGATCGTGCCGGCGGGCGATACCCTGATCGTCGAAATGCCCGGCGGCGGCGGCCTCGGACGTCCGGCAGAGCGCGATCCCGAGGAGGTCGCCCGTGATCTGGCCAACGGCTACATCGGCGCCGGCAGCGCCCGCTCTGTATATAAGGTGGTGCTGAGAAGCGATCTGTCGGTCGATGCCGATGGGACCAGACGGTTGCGCCATGATTCCTGACCCGCGGCTCGCGACGCCGCTCGCGCGCATTGGCGTGATCCTCCCGACCAGCAACCGCCTGATCGAGCCGCAGTTCCAGTATTACGCGCCGCCCGCGCTCGGCGTGCATTTCCAACGCGCCCGCATCACGGGCAAATGGGCGCAGCCTATTCCCGAACTTGCCCCGGAAGTCGCACGCTCCGCGGTCTCGCTCACCGATGCGCGGCCGGATTTGATCGTGTTCAACTGCACCGGCACATCGATGAAGGAAGGTGCGGACGGCGACGCGCAACTCCTGAACGTGATCCGGAGCGAGACCGGCATCCCAGCCATGTCTACCGCCCAAGCCGTGGTGGAGGCGCTTTCGGCGCTCGGCTTGCGCAAGCTTGTGTTGGTCACGCCCTATGTGCAGGCCACCAACGATCACGAGATCGCGTATTTGCGCGAGGCCGGATTCGATGTCGTGCACGATCTGGCGCTGGGCCTTTCCGGCGGCGATCGCTTCATCACGGTGCCGCCAGAGCACTGGGTCGAATTGGCGCTCGCCAACGACCGGCCGGACGCGGACGGGTTCTTCCTCAGTTGCACCAACACCACCCAAATCCAAGCGGTTGCCGCCATAGAAAGCGCGAGCGCCAAACCCGTGGTCAGCAGCAACTAGGCCGTGCTTTGGGCGGCGGTCAACCGCATCCGCGCTTCGGCCCCCGCAATGGGAAAATCGTCCGTACCCGGCCGGTTGAACGTGCCGGCTTAATTCATCTCCGCGGCGTAGACCGCGGCCCGATCGCGGATCGCTTTGGGCGCCGCATAGGCCCGGTTCAAGAGGCCCATGATCTGCTTGTCGTCGAGCGCCTCGACATTGCCGCGGACCTTGGCCACATCGGCGAGGAAGTCTTTGTCTCTCAGCATTGCCTGAAATGCCTTGCGGTAGACCGCCATGCGATCGGGCGGCACGCCCGGCGGCGCGACGAAGGGGCGGCCGAATTCCTGCGGCAGCACAATGAGTTCGAGCACCTTGCGATCGTCCGGTTTCTTCAGCATGTCGATGGCCATCGGCACGGACTGAAGATCGGGATTCTTCTCGAGGCCCATCTGGACGATGACGTTCAGCTTCCTGTCTCTGATCCAATCCGGGCTGATATATTTGTAGGTCTGCCAGGACAGCCCGCAGATCCCGTCGATCTCGCCCTTTTCCATGGCCAGCCGCATGCCCGAAGTGTCATAGCCGCTGATGATCTTGAACTTGGTGCCGAGGAACGCATTCAGCAGCCGCGGGTACACGCCGGGGCCGGCGCTGACCCCCGTGGCGCCTACGGTGGCTTGACGCGACTGCGCATCTTGAAGGGTTTTCACCGGAACGCCCCGCCACGTCACGCACACGGCCTGCATCTTGTCGGTGCTGCCGATCCATTCGAACTTGCGCGGATCGTAGTGCGCGACGCTCGCGCCATAGAGCGGTAGAACAAGAGAGGTATTTGTTCCCGCAAGAATTGCAGAGCCATCTTTGGGCGCCGTATTGAAAAGGAAATTCGCGCTCTCCACCCCGGATGCGCCCGGTATGTTCTTGATGACGAATTTGGGATTCCCCGGAAGAAAGCGTGTCAAATGATGCGCGACGATCCGAGCCAGCACGTCGTAGCCGCCGCCGGCGCCTGAGCCCACATACATGGTCAGCGCGTGGGTCTTGAAGAACTCTTCCCCCGTTTGACCCTGAGCAAACGCGGGCAGGGCCGCCAAAGCAGCCGCCCCGATGATGCTGCGCCAAAATGACCTAAGGGCCGCTCCGCTCCGTGTCATGTCTTTTGTCCGCAAGGAATTGTCTTAAGAACAATGTCTCAGAGCCGCCGCGACAATACCGCGTTCGATACCGGGAAACCAATGTTCATCAAACACTTCGCCAATACCGCTGCCCACGCGAGTGTCTACACACGCCAAATCATTAACCATATTTGTTAACCTGGAGTCACGGCGCAACCTCTTTCGAGCAAGTAAGTTCTGCGATTGCCAATCAGTTAAGGACCTATTAAAGGTCTCCGCAGTTTTGGGCTGTCGTGGGGCAATTTACGCGATCAGCGTGCGGCGTAGCGTACAAGGGAGTTCCGTTCCGTGATCATGGAAATTGCGCGCCGCTCCGGCGCGCACGCGGTTCGATGCTTTGGGAATGCTCAAGCCGATTGTTTGCGCTTGAGTTTGATCCTAGCCGTGTCTCGGTTTGGAGCGATGTTTACGCGGACGCTGTCTCTCTTCGACACCCTTGTCTCACCGACATCTACTCACAACACGGCAAGCCGGACGCACGCCGTCTGTCAACAATGTCCGCCGTCCAAGTTTGTCGGTGTTTCTTACACTCTGCGGGCAATCGAAATCGAATATGAGCGAATTCAATTGCGTAGCAAATTGGTACAAATTTTGCTTTGTACGAATTGGGGCAATTCGCGGTTCGCTAAATCCGCGGTCTCAACTTTTGTTCATGTCAGTCAGTAACCTTCCACAGGGGGACTTTAATGCGTACCACACTGGCGATTCTGTTGTTGTCGATTGCGGCCACCCCGGCGCTTGCCAACCCGGTGCCCGTTCCTGAGCCTGCGTCGATGACGCTCTTGGGAGTTGGATTGGCCACGGCGCTGATCGCTCGCCGCAAAAAGAAATAACGCGTTCGCGCGTAGCCAATGGCTGAGCAGCAGATCCCCGAGGATACGTATCGTAGGGGATCTACTGCTTGCCCAACGGCCATTTCAGCGTGTTGTGCCCTGAATAACTTTTCTGCGGTGGCCTGCCAGTAGTGCCGGTTGAGGTAGGAGAGTATCGGCGCTGGCCATTGCGGAAGGTCGCGGCGTTAATCGGCCGATGGCGCTAGGGACATCACCTAGAGCCCAGAACCGGCACCCTGTATCCGCTGCCTCAGGTCTGACGATATTTGCTCGAGGCGCTGGACCAGACGATCAGCGTATTCGCCATTCGAAAGGATGCGAAAGTCACGATTTTCGTGTGCGGGGGGGGGGGAGCACTGCCTGAACAACATCAACGAGTGGCCGGACGGCGCCGATGGCGGCATGGCGCTTGCAGATGTCTGCTTGGCCAAGGACATGTCGGGACGCGCGCCCTACCCGCTTCCATGTCCAACAGCAGCGACACCTCCACCCGCCTTGGCGGCGTCATCGGCAAACGGAATGCGCATTAACTAACATTGTGAACCTGTCCGACAAGCAAGATCAGCTCGGCTCCACGAAATAGAACAGTTGGGAAATGGAACATGGCCAATAACCCCACCCTTACCGTCAGAGTGAACGCCGCTGGCGTGAATTTCGGCGACCCGAGCCTCTTCGACCTCAATATCCTGGCTTCGGATTCTCCCGACTACCCGGTGAGTCAGACCGGGCAGCGGGTAGACGCATGGTGCATAGATCTATCGACCGATGTTTCGGTTCCCCTGACCTATACGGGAGTCGAAGTCTATTCGAGCTACGACTACGACATCCTTCGCGCAAATCCCGATTTTGCGACGCTGGGAAACGGTCTTCCCAATACCGTGCTGCCGTCGGTTCCCTATGATATCGCCCATCCGGCGAACCCCTATCTGGCGAATTTGGATATCGTCAATTGGCTGTTGGGGGATCTGCAGGTAAGCAGCAGCACCTACGTTGCGCATGTTCGAGTCGGCACCGCCGCCGCGCAAGATTTTACGCTTCACTATTACACCGTCGACGGGCTTGGGGGCCTCTACACCTACGGGGATGTCCAGCAGGCGATCTATGAGTTGCTCGGCGATGGCTTGAGTAATAATGCCGCCTATCTCGGCCCATCGGACATCGGCCGGATAACGGATATTGTCAACACAGCCGTCACACATGACGGCTATGTGCCGGATGCCGGCCAGAAGCTCGCCGTCCTTCTCGACCTCGGAAAGAATGTGCAGCCGCTCATCATGGAGACGACTGCGGCAGCGCTTGGCGATTTCGTCTGGCACGATGTCAACCACAACGGCATTCAGGACGCAGGCGAAGTCGGTATCGCCGGCGCTACGGTCGAGTTGGGCCGGGATCTCAACAACGACGGAGACATCAACGACGCCAATGAAATTCTAGCCGTCACGACGACCGACAGTAACGGTTACTACGAATTCAAGGGGCTGACGCCCGGCCTCAATTACCAGGTCGAGTTCGTCAAGCCCGCGGGCTACGATGCGGTCAGCCCACGGCATGCCGGGGGCAATACGGCCGTCGACAGCGACGCGTTGCTGTCGAACGTGGTGGTGCTTGCTCCCGGCGAATACAACCAGACGATCGATGCAGGCTTCTACAAATTCGCAAGCCTTGGCGACTTCGTCTGGGTCGATGCCAATCACAACGGCCTTCAGGATAGCGGCGAGGCGGGTCTTTCCGGGGCCACCGTCACCCTGATCGGGGGCGGCGCGGACGGCGTGATCGGGACGGGTGGCGACGACACCACCACGGTCCAGACCACCGATTCCACCGGCCATTACCAGTTCACCGGACTGACGCCGGGCGTCCAGTACCAGGTGCAGTTCTCGACCCCGGGCTATCTCTTCACCACGCAGGACGTGGGTGCGAACGGTTCCGACACGGCCGATTCGGACGCCAACACCGCGACGGGCTTGAGCCAGGTGGTGACGCTTGCGAGCGGCGAATACAACCCGACCATCGATGCGGGCGTCTATCAGACGGCAAGCCTCGGCGACTTCGTCTGGATCGATGCCAATCACAACGGCCTTCAGGACAGCGGCGAAGCGGGTCTTTCCGGCGCCACCGTCACCCTGATCGGGGGCGGCGCGGACGGCGTGATCGGAACGGGCGGGGACGACACCACCACGGTCCAGACCACCGATTCCACCG
>CAZBRO010000032.1:0-57072 GCA_964494505.1 uncultured Bordetella sp. | reverse complement strand
ACGGCACCCTCACGCTGTTGGGCGGTGGCCCGGCCGGAGACTTTGTTCTCTAGGGTGGCAGGCCTTATCAGGCAGTCATAGCTGCCTTTATGCGCTGTACCGTCCCTACGCCGACGCCGATATCTCTCGCGATTTTTCGGATGCCACGATCCCCGCGGGAGAGCGCATGTTCGATCTTTCGTTCGGTTTTTCCGTCGGTCCGTTTCCGCCCCAATTTCTTGCCTTGCGCCTTGGCCCTCGCGAGACCGGCCATGACGCGCTCGCGAATGACGGCGCGCTCTAATTCGGCAAACACCCCCACCATCTGGAACATGGCCTTGCCCGTCGGCGTGGACGTATCCAAACCTTGCTGGTGCAGGTAGAGGTCCACATGTAAAGCATGGAGGTCCTTCAAGAACCCAGTAAGGTCGTGCAGGGATCGGCTTAGGCGGTCGACCGACCACGCTGCCACCATATCGAACTTCCGACGTGCGGCGTCCTTGCATAGCGCGTCGAATTCCGGCCGCTGGTCGCGTCCCTTTGCGCCGCTGATCCCCGTATCCCGATACACTTGCACAATGTCCCAGCCAGCCTTGCCGGCAACGGCACGCAATTCACGCTCTTGGTTTTCGGTCGTCTGACCGCTGGTTGAGACCCGGACGTAGAGCGCAGTTCGTTTCATGACGACCCCCAATTCCCACAACAACCTTAGCCCTAGTGTGTACGATATTCAAATATTTTCTGTACACCAATACTATCAATCCGATTTGTGTGTGCTTTGCCTGGAAATCTGCGATCGAGAATATGGGAGGTTTTCTGTACAGGGGCGCAGCGAGGTGCATGACACCGAGGAGCTGAACCAATCGAGATGGGGGAGCCCCTTGCGGAGGGGCCATAAGACCGGATCAGACATTGTACGAAATGCCTGACATCGGACATTTATGGACTCAAAGCGCACGGTGCGCGAACCTTCACCTATCGCCCACCTATCCTAGCGAGCCTCGGCGGCCGAGAGACCTAAAGCCACATACAATAGTGTGCGCGCTCCCGCTCAATGACGAGGCGGAGGGCGGTTATGGCGCTCTATTCGTTTCTTCTTTTCTTGAATGGCGGCGTCGTCGGACAGTCGGACTGTCCGTGCGTCGATGATTTTGAGGCCATGGAGGTTGCCCACGCATTTTCCGGGTATCAGTCGGTCGAGATCTATTCGAAGAATGGGCTCGTGGCGTGCGTCAAACAGGACGACATGCGTACGAGGGGCGGCAATCCACACCCAGGCTAGCGACAGAGCGGTGTCATGCCTCATTACGGTTGCTATGTCGAGGTAAGGTGAGGCTAAGCCAACTCTCAGCGACAGCAGATCGGAAATGCGAACGCCCGCGGAAATACCAAGGGGTATGTTATCTCGCTATCGCCGCCGCGAAGAAGAAAAACGACCAAAATATCAGGAAGATCATTGCTCCATGTGCGGCCGGCTATCGATTGCAAAGACTTGGGTGGATTGGGCCGGCAAGATCGAACGACGCCTATCTGAATAGGGTCCGGATCCCGACTATCAAAACTGTTGTGCCGCACCCTTTCCGTAGCGGGCGGCTACGCGGTAGACTGGCAACAGTTGCGAGAATTCAACGGCGCGCCCGGCATGGGCCGAGGGAGGATGGAATGAGAAAAATCTGGATGCTGACGGCGAGCTGTCTCATGGCCGCCAGTTTTATTGGACCTGCGGCATTTGCGCAGAACGCTGAAGCCGAAGCGGCTGCGGCCCGTGCCGCCGCCGCTGCGGCCCAAGCCCGCGCCAACGCGCAAGTTTCGCCCAACGATCCGCTCGAGAAGATCTGCCGCATCGGCCCCCGCTCGCGCGAAGTCGAGATCCAGAAGATGGAGCCCTTCAAGGTCTTCGACAATCTCTACCATGTCGGTCCCTGCTACGTGTCGTCGTGGGTGCTGACGACGCCGCAAGGCGACATCCTGTTCGACACCGCGCAGGAGCCCTTCGTCGATATGATCGAGGCGAACATCAAGAAGATCGGCGTCGACCCGCACGCCATCAAATACATCATCATCAACCACGGCCATATCGACCATTTCGGCGGCGCGAAGCGTCTGCAGGAATTCACCGGCGCGCGCGTCGTGGCGACGCCCGAAGACTGGAAGATGATCGAAGCCTTCGCCGGCAAGCCCAACAACCGCGACGGCAATAAGCCGACCGAAGTGCCGAAACACGACATGGACGTGCGCGAGGGCGACCATCTCGACCTCGGCGATCAGCACCTTGTCATTCACACCGCCCCGGGCCACACGCCGGGCAACCTGTTCATCGAAGGCCTCGCTCTGCATGACGGCGCGCAGACCTATCGCGGCATCTGGAACGGCGGCGGTCTCGGCGCGCCGGGTCTTGCCGGCGCCGAACAGGGCGTGAAGAACGCCGAGAAGTTGAACGCCGTAAAGGGCATCCAGGTCTATATCCAGACCCATGCCTGGCAGGACCCGAACGGCTATCCGGGCGGCGGCATCCACGAGCGCGCCAAGAAGCTCGCCAACCGCAAGCCGGGCGATCCGAATCCTTTCGTCGATCCGGCGAATTGGGACGCGCGCGCCAAGCAGCAGCTCGAACAGGCCAAGAAAGTTCTTGCCCAAGAGCAGGCCAAGGCGGGCGCCGCCAAGGCGAATTAGCCCGAGTTTCGTTGGTTTTCTGGCGGGGCTCGACGAATCCCGGGATGCCGGTATCTGCTATCAGCAGATGCCGTTTTTTCCGGATTCACGACGGGGCCGCGGACCTTCACTGTGTATTGAACCGCGGGCCGAACTTTGGACCGGATTCGATGTGACGGCCATGAGCAAGTCCTTCGTCGCAGTCCGGGATTTGCCAGCTTCACCGGAATCCCTGTCGATGGCGGTTTCGTGAACGATCTGTGGCCGTGGAGTCTCGAACCGGATGATGTCCCAAAGCTCACGGGGTATTTCCGCGGATATGCCAGCGAGAGCTACCTGGCGGCTGAGGAGGCGGCGTACTTCGCATACACCTACGGGATTCGCCACTTCCCGCCGCAGTGACGAGCCATTGCGCGACGCATCAGGCGGTCAAGGACGGCGCGCGACGAGCGAACCAAGAATCAAACTTCTCAGGAGGGACAACATGAAGATCGCCTGCGCAGCATTCGCCTTTTTGCTCGCTGCAGTCCCGGCGCTCGCACAGAACGTCAAGATCACGCCAATCGGCTCGCATCCGGGCGAGCTGTGCGCGAACGACCGCGCGATCATTTTCGAGGATCCGACCGGCGTCCGCTTCCTCTACGATTCGGGGCCCACCGTGACCGGCGGCAACGATCCGCGGCTAGGCACCATTCACCTGGTGCTGCTTACCCATATGCACGGCGACCACGTCGGCGACCTCAAGCTGAAGGCGCCGGGCGAGGGCACTTGCGCGAACTCGGCGCGGGTGCCGGCCCCGAACTCAACCACCGCCGAAGTCGTCGCCGCGAAGAACGCCGTCTTGGTGACGACCCGCGCGATGGCCGGCTTCGTCCACAACAAGGTGGACATAATTCACGGCAGCGGCGGCAAGCCGATGGACTTCTGCCCCACTCTGGATGTCATCGTCCCGGTTCCGGCAGCGTGCAGTTCGCGAATCGACATGGGCGGTGTTTTCAGTGCCCGGAGGGAAGGCGCGAAGCAAGGCGTGGAATTCACCATCGTTTATTCTGCGCACGACAATGCCGTCTCGCCCGCCCTCCTTACGAAGGCCCAACAGGACCTGCTGAAAGCCGACGGCGCCCAGCTCCAATACGGCCCACCGGTCGGCTTCGTGGTGAAGTTCACCAACGGGCTCATTGCATATCTGTCGAGCGACACGGCCGTCTTCGGCGATATGAAGACGGTCATCCACGACTACCACAAGGCGAATCTCGCCGTGATCAACCTCGGGCCGAATCCGGGCCTGTTCCAGTCCGGCGCGTACGCCATCAACGACCTGCTCAAACCCGCCTCGGTGATCTTCACGCATGTGAACGAGGTCGCGACGGAAGGCGGCAAGCTGAAGTCAGACACCCAAACGGCGGCGCTGATGAAGCAGGTCAAGGCGCCGGCCTACCTCGCGATCAGCGAGCGCACCATGGAATTCGACGGCAAAGGCAAGTGCGTCTCCGGCTGTTGAAAACCATGGTCGGGACGTAAGCGGGGCCGGAGCAGACCTGAAACCGTGCACCATGAGGACACGGCAACCAGCGTCACCGCGCCGTAAAATTCAGCTTGCCTTGCGCGCGCCTGCGCGAACCGGCAAGCGCCAGCCGGGCCGCACGAAATGGCACGTATACCCTTGCGGAAAGCGTTCCAGATAATCCTGGTGCTCGGGTTCGGCCTCCCAGAAAGGGCCGGCCCGCGTCACCTCGGTCACGACCTTTCCCGGCCAAAGCCCGGAGGCTTCCACGTCGGCAATGGTTTCCTCCGCGATCCGTTTCTGCTCGTCGCTCGTGTAGAAGATCGCCGAGCGATAGCTTGATCCCCGGTCATTGCCCTGCCGGTTCAATGTCGTCGGGTCGTGAATCTGGAAGAAGAACTCCAAAAGCGTCCGGTAACTGAGCTTCGAAGGGTCGAAGACGATCTCGATCGCTTCGGCATGGGAGCCGTGATTGCGATAGGTCGCGTTGGGCACATCGCCGCCCGAATAACCGACGCGCGTTGAAATCACGCCGTCGTAGCGGCGGATCAGATCCTGCATCCCCCAGAAGCAGCCACCGGCAAGTACGGCACGTTCCTCAGCCATCACACATCCTCCACCTGATCGAGATAATCACCGTAGCCCTCGGCCTCCATATCGTCGCGGTGGATGAACCGCAGCGAGGCCGAATTGATGCAATAGCGCAAGCCGCCCTGATCCGCCGGGCCATCGGGAAAGACGTGCCCCAGATGGCTGTCGCCATGCACCGACCGCACTTCGGTGCGGAGCATGCCATGGGAGACGTCCCGCAAGGAATTGATATTGGCGGGCTCGATTGGCTTGGTGAAGCTCGGCCAGCCGCATCCCGATTCGTATTTGTCGGACGACGCGAACAATGGTTCGCCCGACACCACATCGACGTAAATACCCGGTTCCTTGTTCTCGAGATATTGACCGGTTCCAGGGCGCTCGGTGCCGCTCTCCTGGGTTACGCGATATTGTTCCGGCGACAGAGCGGCAACGGCTTCGTGGGTCTTGCGATAAGCGGGCATTTTCCGTCCTCCATTCTGGCCTCCGTTTGAATTACGAATGCCGCTCGTCGATGGCGAATTGATGACGCCCGCGAGCGCCACGCGAAATCAATCAGCCGCCCACCGAAACTCATACAGGCGCCGTCCGCCTAAACGGAAACGGGCCGATGCGCCGCCAGGAAAGAGCGTATCTGGCGCACCGCCAGAGGAATCCGCTCCTTGGGCTCCTTCCATGGGAACATGCTCACTTCGGCCTTGGGCGCGAGCATCGCAGCCTCCATGGCGACGGCGTAGGGATGCGCCGGAATATCGTCCGGCAGGATCAGCACCGGCGTCTGGCAATTGCGCACGAAATCGCGAGTCACCGTGAAAACGAAGTCGGGATTGGTGCGGTACATTTTCGTCAGGAACTTTTCCACCATCTCCTTCGTGACGTCGGGTCGCTTGGCAGTCAGCGCCGGGCCCCAGCCCGCCATATTGGTTTCGTAGAACAGGTCGCGCATCTCCGGACGCGACCCGCTGGGCTGCGCCAGCACGGCCGCGACAACCCGATCCGGCGCGCGCCTGAGAAGGCTCCAGACAAGTGGGCCGCCGATGCAGAAACCTATCACCATGAACTTGCCGATGCCCAAATGATCCATGACGCCGAGATGATCGTCGGTGTAGGAATCCCACGGCCGGTCGATCTCCAGCGGACCGGAGGACTGGCCGCCATTGGCGTTGCGCAGGTCGGCGAAGACACAGCGGTACTCTCCCTTGAATTCCTCGATCGGATTGAAGGGGTCGCCGCGGGTGAGGCCCGAGATCGTCGAGTTCAATCCACCGCCGGCGATGATCAACAACGGAAAGCCGGAACCCGCCTCCTCATAGTGAATGCGAACGGGACCTTTCTCGTAGAAAGACATGGCAGCTCCTCTTTGCCCGGCCTGCTGCGCAAACACGCGTGGCGCGGCGGCCATTGCCGTCGCCGCGGCGCCTGTTGCCAATATGCTGCGTCTGATCGGATCCATGTCGGCGCCCTCCTCGATCGTTGCCAGGATCGGTTGAGAAGCCGCTGGCAGATTTCAGGCATGATCCAGATGTAACCTTGTAGCACCGGTCCTCCCGGCGCTGAAGGGCCGAGCGCCGGAAGATGCGCCGGAAGGCAGCCTCGGGGCGCTCGCGCGCGGTTAGGCTTTACTCCACCGGCCGGTCTTGATGTCGAACTTCACCTTTCCCTCGGTCCGCATGCGCATCAGCAGCGCTTGCAGGGCGTCGGTGCTTTTGTTGCTGGGATCGAGCCGCTGCTGCAGCGAATAGATGGCGCGGGGTTTATCCAGCACGGCCAGCACGTCTTCTTCCTTCGTCATGATCGATATTCTTTCCGTTATGCCCAAGACATGGCTGCATCGGGCTTCAATCCCCTTAACCGCCAGCCCACGCATCGCTACCGGCGATGAGGACCACGCGGAAGGGGATGTTTGCAAGATGCCTCGCGATGATTATCGCGGCGGGCGGGCCGATGGGCAAGCCGGAGTGCAGGACGCCAACGTCTACGTATCGGACCAGAGGCGCAGCATATTGTGATAGGCACCCGCAATCTGAACGAGTGAGGGGTGATCGCCAACATCGCGGCCGATCTGCTGCAGCGCCGTGTCGAGTTGGAACAGGATGTCGCGTTTGGCCTCGTCTCGGACCATGCTTTGAATCCAGAAGAACGCGGCCAGCCTCACGCCTCGCGTGACGGGCTCGACACGGTGCACGCTCGTGCCGGGATAAAGCACCATGTCGCCCGCGGCCAATTTGATCCGCTGGGAGCCAAACCCGCTTTCGATAACGAGCTCGCCGCCGTCATAATCCTCGGGCATCGAGAGGAACAAAGTCGCCGAGAGATCGGTGCGTACCCGATGCGGTGTGCCGAAAACCGGACGCACCGCTCCGTCGATGTGGCCGCCATAGGATTGACCGCCGGCGTAGCGATTGAAGAGAGGCGGCACCACTTTCAAGGGCAGCGCGGCCGAGATGAACAATTGGTTCCTGTCGAGCGCGTCGAGGATCAAGCCGCCAAGCCGGCGCGCGAGCGGATGACCCTCGGGCAATTGGACGTTGTCCTTGACCCGCTGCGAGAGATAGCCGGCGGTGGCCTTGCCGTCGCCCCACTCGGCGGCTTCGAGCGCTTCGCGGCATTCCGCGACCTGCGCGGCACTCAGGACATTTGGGATCTGGAGCAGCATGAGGGCCTAATATTTGAACTCCAACGTCAGCAGGGCCGACCGTCCGGCCCCAGGGATGACGAAGTGAGGATGCAACTGGTCGAAATATAGCGTATTGGCGATGTTATAGACGTTGAGCTGGACGCTGATATTGGATGTCACAAGGTATTTCGCCATGGCATCAAAACTCCAATAACCGCGAGCTGCCAAGACCGGATTTGTGGTCTGCGCAAACCGCTCTCCGAGATATTTGCCGCCACCCCCAATCACCAGGCCCATGGGAAAGGCATAGGTCGTCCAGAAGGTGAAGGAGTTCCTGGGCACGTTGACCAGCGGACTTCCGGGCGGCGCTCCGGTCGCCGACGAGGTAACGAGTTTGCCATCGAGATAATCGTACCCCCCGCTGATCTGCCATTCCGGGGTGATGTAACCCTCCGCCAGAACTTCGAATCCTTTGACCCGTTGTTCGCCGTCGAGCACGTTGAATCCGGGATTGTTGGGATCGGGCACGCGCGCATTGTCTTTGGTGATCTGGAAGATTGCCGCCGACAGGGAAGCCTTGTTGTTCAGCACATTCCATTTGGTCCCGGCTTCGATACTTTTGTTTTTTTCGGGAGCCAGGAATTCATTGCTGACGGCGAAGGTTTCGCCACTGGTCAAGAGACTAAGGTTTTCTGCGGATGGATTGAACGACGTGCCGTAGGTCACATAGACGCTGCCGTTTTCGGCCGGCTTGTAGACCACCGCCGCGCGGTAACTCGGCGCTTCATCGGTGCGGTCCAGGTTGTTGACCGAGACGATATTGCCGGTCGCCGCAGGCGGCACCGAGTATGTCTGGCTGCGATAATGGGCTGTAAAGCTGTCCCAGCGCGCCCCTAGCATCACATCCCATTGCGGCCCGAATTTGAGTGTGTCGGCGGCGTAAAAGCCATAACTGTTCGCCCTTGTGTCGGCGTGAAACCGTTCAAATATGGTGGCGTTGAAAAGGGAGGGTTCGTCCGGATGAAGCAGGCTCGTCGTCGGAACATTGGCGCCGTTGTCGAATTCGGGCGATGATCTTTCATGGGCGGCTTCTCCGCCCGCTACGACATCGTGTTGCACGAACCCGGTAGCGAAGCGGGCGATGATATCGGTCTGGTTTTGCAGCATCTGCTCTTGGCTGTGGCCCGCATAGACTTTCCGGGTCACCATGATCGAATCGAGCGGCGTGGAAAGCGTGGCTGATGCCGGCAACGCGGCCTGTGTGATGCGCTCCTGACGAGTGTAGTCGGCTACCCGAAGTTGATCGCGAAAGGTGAGGCCGGGCGAAAAATCATGCTCGAATTTTGCCGTGCCGACATCGGCATCGGTATTCAGGTAATCGGTGGTGAAGCCGTAGTAATTGCCTCGCGGCACCGGCGCGGGCGCGCCGAAATACCAGGGAAACCCGTAATCGGGAACATCGTTGGCGCTTTGATGGAAATAGCTGAGCGAGAACCGCGTCGGCGTGCCCAGGCCGAGCGCCAGACTGGGTGCGAAGCCGAAACGCTTGATCTTGGCGCCGTCATGTTCGGCGACATCGGCCTGATCTCCCATGGCGGTGATGCGAAAGGCGGCACCCTCCCCGAGTTCCGGAATCGGACGGCTGATATCCACGGTGCCGCGCCGCGTCAGGTCCGTGCCGAATGACGCCGTCCCTTCGGCCACCGGCTGAAGCTGCGGCATTTTGCTCACTTGGTTGATAACGCCGCCGGTGGAGCCGCGTCCGAAGAGGATCGAGGAGGGGCCTTCCAACACCTCGACCTGCTCCAGGTTGAACGGGTCGCGATAATAATCACCAAAGTCGCGCATGCCGTCGAGGAACATGTCGGTGCGCGCGACGAAGCCGCGGATGCTGGGATTGTTGCCCTGGAACATGAACTCGCCGGCGCCGAGGCTGATGCTCGGTGCGTTGCGGAGCGCGTCGTTTAGATTGGTGGCGGCACGATCCCGCAGCTCCTGCTGCGAGATTGTGTCGATGGATTGCGGCGTCTCGACCAGGGGTTCGGTGAGCTTGGAGAGGGAGGGCATGTCGATCTTGTAGTCCTCCGGCCGCTGGCCGGTGATCAGCACTTGCTCTGGCTGGGCGGGGCTGCTCGCGGCAAGGGTTTGCGCTGCCGCCGGAAGAGCGAACTCCAGACCCAAGGCGGTGCCCGCCAGGAGCCGGCCCGCCAGTGCTTTCATCACCCGATAGTGGGCCGTGCGTCCGCGCCGGCCCCGGTTCTCTGGCATCTGTCCCCTCGAAGAAAATCGCGCCTGTCGCCCGTAAGACGTTCTGACGCCTCCCCACCCCCATATGGGATGCGCTAATATTCTCCTTGCCAGAAGCCTAGCGATTGATGGGATAGTTCCGGCAATCGAAGGACCGCCATGAGCAATCGAGGGATCGCACCGGAAGACGGGCCTACTCTGCTGGATGCCTGCCGCGATCTGGTCTTGCGTCAGCGCCAGCGTGCCAATCGCCCTGCCTCGGCCGACGATGTCACCCAGGACGCATGCGCGCGCGCGCTCGGCCGGGCCGAACCCGAGGCGGTGCACGATCCGGTGCGCTATCTCATGCGTATTGCGCGCAACGTGTTCATCGACCGCAAGCGGAGCGAACGGCGCGAGGCGGCGTTGTTGCATTCCTTCACCGCGGCCGAGATGAACGCACGGGACACCGCCGATCCCGAACGCATCCTTGCCGGCAAACAGGAGCTTCAACGTGTGCTCGCCGCGATCGAGCTGCTGCCGCCGCGTTGCCGGGAGGCGTTCACGCTGCACCGCTTCCACGGTTTGAGCTACACGGCGATTGCGCGCCGCATGGGCATCGGCACCGGCACGGTTGAAAAGCATATCGCGGAAGCCATGCTGCGGATCGGACGGGGCCTTCGCGAAGCCGGGGAAAACCAGTCATGAGTAGATTTGAAGAACCCGGCAAAGACGTCGAAGCGGCCCGCTGGTTCGCCGTCATCCGGCGCGGCGTGATGACCCTGGAAGAGCGCGCGCGCTATGAATCCTGGCGCCGTGCGCCCGCGAACGAATCCGCGATGGCGGAGTTGGAACAGGCATGGGAGGCCCTGCAGGTGGCGCAGTCGCATCTGGGTCCCCGGCCGGCGCCGGCTCAATCCCGGTGGCGCGCGCGAATAGCCCGCCCGGCCTTGCTCGCGGTCATGTGCGCTGCCTCCATCGTCATCGGCGTGATCTCCTATAGCGGCAATCACAATTTCTGGACCAGTTTGGACTGGGTCGACCGGTAGACCGGCGATTCCCCGCAAGGCTAGTGTCGTGGTTTCGAAGTTCGCTCCATTGTCGATATCGGGCTCCGAGTGAACTTCGAAGGCCAAAACGACACGAGAATCAATAAATTGCTAGTGTCCTCTCGATTCCGAAATTCGCGTGAGGCTGATAGCGAGATGTGGCGAATTTCGGAATCGGGACACTAGGATGAGAGGATGATGACCGCTCTTCTCATTCTGCACGGCCTTCTTGCGGTTGCGCTTCTGGGCGCCGTCACCCATCAGGCATTTGCAGCGACCGCCCGGCGCGGCGAGTTGCGGACACGTTCGTTCTTCGCGCGCTTTCGCGCCACCGATGCGGCCGCCTATCGCAACGCGGTGGTGGTGCTGTTCAGTGCGGTGATGATCGTCGGCGCCATTCTCTATCCGCGCTATCGGTTCCTCGTCCGCCCCATCCTGCAAACGCAGGATCTGCGCAGCGCCAATGGCGCATTCGAGCTCAAGGAGCATTTCTCCGCCATAGGGATGATGGTGTTGCCCGCCTATTGGGCTTTCTGGAAACAGCCGCTGTCGCCGGAATACGAATCCGCGCGCGTGTGGCTCACCTGGATCGTGGCGCTGATCGTGTGGTGGAATTTCGTCGTCGGGCAGTTGCTTGTCGCCATCAAGGGGCTGTTCCTATGAAGGTCCACGGCCGCCTGATCCTGTTTTCGCTGGCGGCGCCCATTGCCTACACGCTCGCCTATTATTTCGATTGGTCCTTGTTCCAATATTATGTGAGCGAAGGGCGCATCCATTTTTCGCCGCTTCCGGCGTCGGCCGGCCCGCCCATCCTCTGGTATGGCTGGCTCGCAACCGCAGGCCTGGCGGGCGGCGCCATCGCATGTGCTGCGCCGCGCCGCCTCATCGCCCGGCTCTCCCCGGAACTGCCGTGGCTCATCCCGGTCGCGGCGCTCCTTGCCGCACTGATATACGAAATGCGCTGGTTCCTATAAGCGGCAGCTCGCCAGCCTAGCCTTCTTCGAGGTTCAGGAAATGGTGTTCTCCGGATTCATGGCGCAATACACATAACCGACCAGCCAGCCGTGCAGGAGGTTGGCGACCAGCATCACGATGGGCGCGCCGATGCCCAGCCCAAGCGCAAAGAAGCCGCCGGCGTAGAACGGCATGAACACAATCATCAGTGTCAGCCAAATCAGTGCGCCAAAGAACAAGCCGCGGATCGGTTCGTCCGTTCCGGGATGGATTTCTACGCGCGCGTCGAGAAGAGCAAAGCATGCCCCCAATACGGTTCCGGTCACGAAGAGAATGATCCAGCCCGCGCCGGACCAGCTCGAACCCGAAAATTTGGTCAGCATGTCGATGAAATCGAACTGCGGCACGATGCCGATCATTTTTTGCAGCAGGAACAAAACGGCCATTCCCGCGGTCCCAGCCAAGCCAGCCAACAGGCCCTTGCCGAGGTCGTGAATAATCACGCTCTCACCGCCAAGGACTTCTTCCATTTCCGATTCTTCTTTTTCAGCCATGACAATTCCCCTCAAAACCCCAGACCAGTAGGAATTATAAGCATAGCTCATCCGCGCAGTTACCGCGAGACGCAAGATACCGGCGTAACGCTCGCTTTTCGGGCTGCGTTCACCTTCCGTACGAACGGCACATGGGGCACGGAAAGGCACGAGGGGGGCTATTCTCGGGGCTGTCAGTGGATCTGTCTGCGCAGCAGGGAGCATTCCTCGCGCATCTGGAGGGCGAACATCTCCAGCGTTTTGGCGAAGTAACGCGGTATATTGGGGCAGGCTTTCAGAGCGGCTGCCAGCCGCTCAAGCTCCGAAGCCGCGCGGTCGCATGTAGAAACTTCGTCTCCAGGCGGTGTCAATGGGGCACTCATCGCAGGAATCGCTGCACTTTTGTCGCACAAGGGCGCAGTGGCCATATTGATTTGGATCACGCCCCCAAGCCTAATGCCGCGCGCCCATAACCCCCGGAGATGCCATGGCTCGCATCGTACATATTGCGCTGAAGGTCGAAGACCTCGAAACCGCCACGCGCTTCTACGAAGACGTGTACGGCCTGCATCAAACGGGCACCGGCTATGCCCGAGGGCATGTCTCGCGGCACATGACGGATGGCGCCCTGGATATGGCGCTGATGGTTTACGACAATGAGGAGGTGCACGAAGCGACCCTCTCAGGCCCCGGTCCCTGCATCCATCATTGGGGGATCGAGGTGGAGGATCGCAACGCCACCGAGCAGGCGATTCGCGAGAATGGCGGGACCATCATTTCGGCCCCCGGCGAAGGGGCGCTGAAATTCCGCGCGCCCGACGGGACGATCGCGGAAATCGTCAAGGCGGGCCGCTACAAGAAGCTGGCCGAGTCCGACCGCTGCCGTATCGTCAAGCTCGCGATTGCGGTCGGCGACCTCGAAGCCGCCGCGCGCTTCTATGAAACCGTGTTCGGGTTCAAGCCCGCGGCTGCGAGCGGCCAAAACATGCGCCGCCTGACGGACGGTAAATTCGAGATCGTGCTGATGGGACGGGAAAGCGCGGATGCGGAGCCCGCGGGCTCCAAGCTGCATCACCTGGGAATCGACGCTTTCGACCGCGATGCTTTCGTGGCCGCAGCGACCCAGGCGGGGGGCGCGATCGTCTCGGAAAGCAAGGATGGCGTCCGCGTTCGGAGCCCCGATGGCACCCTGGCCGAGATTGCCTCAGCGTCGTAGCGTCGCCCGCAACAGGGGACCATACGAAGCCGACAATCTGGTGCCGCATTATCTCGCGCACGACCAATACGGGCCGCTCATCGCCGAGTTCGCCGCCGATACGACGAACTTCTTCAAATCCACCGGCGTCATCCGTTGACAGAGTTAATAGCAGCACAACCAGGATGGCGCGCAGACCGCAATCCGGCGCAACGCATCGACGGGTCTGGCCGGTGCGAAATTCTTGTAGAACTTCCGCGCCTCGCCCTATAGTCGAAAGTGATGTTTTTCTTCGTGCGGCCGTTCGAATCCCGGCAAGCGGGCTGTTGGAGACATTGATGAAATTTACCCTGAAGCAGAATCTGCTTCTGTATGGATTCCTGACTGCCCTCTCCGCCCATTTCGCCGTCGCTTACGCCATCGGTCCGAAGTTCTACGTCGATGTCGCGCAATACCAGAACGGCATGGCGAAACTGCCGTTCATGTATCGGGCCTTGATGGCGTGGACGATCCACGCCTTCATGCAAATTCAAGCGTTCGTCGATATCGTGCATAGAGCGCAACTGCCCGCGCCCTTCGATCAGCCCGAAATCATCGTTCTGACGGGCATCAATATTTTGTCGGTCATCGCGCTTACGGAGTTCGTCCGCCGGTCGATTGCCATCTTCGTCGAGGACCCGCTTTTGACGGCGGTGTTGTCCTTTCTGATGCCGCTCTCGATGTATTTCAGCTATGTCGCGCTCGCGAGCAACCTCAAGCATTCCTATCCCTACGATATTCCCAATCTTCCGCTCTTTGCGGCCTGCATCTACGGAATCCTCAAGCGCAAATTGGTTCTCATGCAGGTGTCGTTTCTTCTCGCGTGTTTGAGCCGCGAGACCAGCGTGTTTCTGATTGCGATCTATCTTCTCTACGAATTGGACCGTCTGAAATCCGCGCCCCTGCAGATCGCCGGAAACATATTGCTGATGGGCGCGGTTCTGGCGCTGACCAAGTGGATTCTGTTCCGCATGTACGAGGGCAATCCGCTTGAGCTGGAAACCTATGCCGGGGGGTTGTTCGGACTGCGGCTGCAGGAGAATTTCATCTTCCTTACGCACCCGCAGAATTGGCCGAACCTGTTGAGCTCGGGCGGGTTCCTGTGGGTGACGCTGTTTGCGACATACAAATACCTGCCGAAAGGCCCCTTGCGGCGCACCCTGTGGGTCGCGGTTCCGTGGGTGGTGCTGATGGGCTGCGTCGGCCTGCTCACCGAAGTGAGAGTCTTCGGAGAACTCACAATATTGCTCGCGATCCTGTCGGCGGTGGGAATCGCGCGATATTTGAAAGCCCACGGTTTTCGTTCGGGGGACACGGCCATCCGCGGGCCGGCCGCGCAATCCGGGCGATGACCGCCCGCCCCTGTTACCTGCCCCGGTTCGTGAGCACGTCCTTATAGAGCTTCGTCCATTTCGTGTTTTCATCGAGAAATTTCGGCAGGTTGAGCATGGAAAGCTGCACGCCCTCGGCGGGCCTGCGGTACTTGACGTTGCTCACCGGGTAAAAATCGGCGGCCATATATTTCTGCGCCTCCGTCAGCAAAAAATCGTAGAACAGCATGGCCGCATAAGGATGGGGCGCGCGCTTCATCACGGCGGCGCAATTGTCCATGGCGATGACGGGCGAGAGATACAGCATCTCGATCGGCGCGCCGGCGCGTTTCAGGCGCCCCACGGCTTCCGTGTAGATGGTGATGGCAAACGGCTCCTCGCCCGAAGCGATCAGGTTCGCCATCAGCGTATGTCCGATGCGCGGCGAGAAACCGCGGGTGCGCGCGATGTCCCGCATGAGCTTTTCCCCATTGGCCGCGCCAAGGACATCGCAGAGCCCCATCAGCCAATTGGCATCGCCCGCTTCGACACCGATGCGGCCCTTCCAATTCATGGTGAGAAGGTCGCCATAGGTTTTCGGCGGCTGGGCGAACTTCACGGCATCGCTGTTGTAAGCCGCGACGAAAATCGACAGGCGCGAGCGCACCCAGGGCCGGCCGCGCATCACGCAATCGGGCGTCAGTTCGGCGTGGACCGGCGAATCCACCTCTTCGAAGAGACCTTCGCGGGCAAGGGACGCCACGTCCCCTCCCGCTCCTTCCACGACATCCACCGTGAAGCGCCCCGCGCGGGCCTCGGTCGAGAGCCGCTGCAGGATGTCGCCGGCGGTGCCGCGCCAAAGGTCGACCTTGATCCCATATTTGCGTTCGAATGCCCGGATGAACGCGGCCTGCGTCTCGGGCGTCATCGAGCAATAGAGGCTGACGCTTCCCTCTTTCTTGGCGCCCGCGATCAGACGAGCGGTCCGGTCGGGGCCGGAGAGATGGCCGGTGACGGCGGTGGTGATCGCTTGCGCCTGTGTCTCTCGCGCAAAAGCAGGCGCAGCCACAGCCGCCGACAGCAGCCCGAGCGCGCGCCGCCGGTTCAGCGCTTCTGGTTCGCCAGCAGATCCTTGTACAGCTTCGTCCACTTCGCGCTTTCGTCCATGTATTTCGGCACATCCATGAACGAGAGCTTAACGTCTTTCGGCAGGCGCTGGAATTTCACATTGGTCGACACGTTGTCGTGCTCGGCGAGAATTTTCTGCCCGTCGGAGAGCAGATAATCCAGGAACAGCACCGCCGCGTTCGGATGGGGCGCACGGCGCGCCATACCGGCGCCGGCCTGGAACGCGAAGCCGGGGGCGATGTTCAGTTCGTCGATAGGCGCGCCGTTCCGCTTCATGGGCTCGACTTCGTGATAGTAAATCGTCAGCGCCATCGGCACTTCGCCCGAGGCGACGAGGTTCGCCATCAGCGTGTGGCCCTTGCGCACGGATAAGCCGTTCCTGGCCACGATATCGCGGAAAAGCGCGATGCCCTTCGCCTCGCCCATCGAGCTTGCCATCGCCATCAGCCAGTTGTTGTCGTCGGCCTCGATGCCGAGCTTGCCCTTCCATTTCGGATTGGCGAGGTCTTCGTAGGTTTTCGGCAGATCGGATTTCTTGATCAGATTGGTGTTGTAGGCGCCGGTGAAGACAATGAGGCGCGACGGCCACCAGGGCTGTCCGGGAATGACCGCTTCGCGCATCAGATCGGCGGAAACCGGCGTGCTCACGTCCTGCAGCAACTTCTCGCGGCCGATGGCGATGATCTGGGGCGAGGCGGTCTCGGCCACATCCAGGTCGAAGCGGCCGCCGCGGGCCTCCGTTACCGCGCGCTGGAGGATTTCCTCCGAGCCGCCGCGCCACAGGCGCACCTTGACGCCGTAGGTCTTCTCGAAGCCGGCCATCACGGCATTCATATGTTCGGTGATGGCGGAGGAATAGAGATTGAGGAAGCCTTCCTTCTTCGCCCCGGCGATCAAACGCTGCGTGCGATCAGGGCCCGCATAATGCGCCGGATCGGGCGCGTTCTGCGCGCGCGCGGCGATGGGCGCGAGGGCTGCAGCCAATGCCGTCCGAAGCAATCCCCGCCGATCCATTTTTCCGATCATCGTTTCCTCAGTCCCGGAATTCAACCTAACCCTCATGCTGAGCTTGTCGAAGCATGAGGGCCGCGTTCACTCCGCCGCGACGCGGGGTGGCGGGAGGTCGGCCAGTTCCTTCTGATAGGCGTCGTCCATCCTGGGCGCCATGCTGTGCTTAGCCAGCGCATCCTCGAACATATTCCGGATTGCGGGCGTTTCATCGGCATAATCGATCTGGTCACCGCCAATGCGCCGGCTGATCCAGGCCGTCGGCACGCCCTGCGAATTGCGGATCAGCGCCACCTCGTGCTTGAAGGCGAGATAGCGCGCCGGCGTCGGGCCGGAATTGAAATGCTGGTGGAAGAACTTGTTCGGCGGCACGATCAGGGTGCCCACTTCCCAATCGTAGCGCTTGGGCTCTTCGCCTTCCGCCCACATCAGCGAGTAGCCCTGGCCCGACAGGATGATCACATGCGCGCTCGGGCCATGCGCATGGGCCTTCTTGTAGGTGCCGACCGGGAATTGCGAGATGTGGCTCGACATGGAGCCCTTCGCCATGTTGAAGCGGATATGACCGCCGCCGGCACCTCGCTCCTTCGCGCTGATCAGCGGCAGGTTCACGGCATCCGGCACGAAATTGGTCGGCAGCAGGAACCCTTTGGGCTCGGTCTTCGGGGTGAAGTAATCGGGCTCGCCGGCGAAGCGGTTCTTGAAGTCGTAAGCCGTGTTGAAGACGAAATTGACATCGTCATAGAGGTTCATCACGGCCGGACCATTGGTCACCGCCACATAGCGCACCGGCTCCTGACCCGAACCATTGAAGTGCTGGTGCCAGCAATTGAGCGGTATGGCGAACATCGCGCCCGCCTTCCATTCGAAGGTGATGCGCGCACCGGCATCGTTCCACACGCTCGTCGAGCCGCGGCCGTCGAGCACCAGCACCATTTCCTCGAACAATTGCCGCTGCGGGCTGAGCGATTTTCCGGGCGGGATTTCGCAGACATAGCAATCGTTGGAGGTGCGCGAGGCGTCGTGATTGATATAGACGCCGCGCCCCCCGCGCCGGGGCCAGGGATAGAGGTCCACCGTGCGCAGGTTCGCCACGTAGTGGCCGCTGATGATTTCCAGCCCCTCCCCGCGCACCCAGCGCTGATAGGGCGTATCGCGGTCCTTCTCGGTGGCGAATTTCTTCGCCAGTTCCTCGGAAACCTTCACGTCGGCCATGGCCGCTCCCTTGGGATAATCGGTGCTTGTAGGAAGCGTCCTACGACAGGAGCGGCGCGAATTCCACAGGGTAGGCGTACCCCGCCCCAACCGAAGGCGTGGCCGGCATCGGATTACCTCGGAAACGGTCAGGTCACCCCGCCACCCTGGCGGAGGATGGGAACGCCACGGCCCCGATGATGCGGTCGGCCGGCAAGACGCATGTCACAACGGTCCCGATGTTCAGCTTGCTCTCGATTGTCAGAGAGCCCCCGTGCAACTCGACGAGGTGCCGGGTCAGGGGAAGGCCAAGTCCCGTGCCTTCGTATTTGCGGCTGATCTTGCTGTCGATCTGGCGGAAGGGTTCGAACGCTTGCGGAATCTGGTCGGGCGCCATCCCGATGCCGGTGTCCGAGACCGTGATCGTCACGCCCTCCGCACCTGCGGAGGCGACGACTGAGACCCGGCCTGCATCGGGCGTGAATTTCACCGCATTCGAAAGCAGATTGAACAATATCTGCCGCATCCGCCGATCGTCGGCGCGCACGAAGGGAAGGTCCCCGTCGATCGCGCTGGACATCTGTACTCCGGCTTTTTCCGCCTGCGGCTCGATCGTGTGGATCGCGGAGAGAATAAGCGCGGCAAGATCGACATCGTCCTCATGGAGTTCGAACTGCCTGGCCTCCAATTTCGTCAAATCGAGAATCTCGTTGATGAGCTTCAGGAGATGCGTCCCGCTGCTGAAGATATCCGACGCATATTCGCGGTAGCGGTCATTCAGGGGACCGAACGTGCCCCGCTTGATCACTTCGGAAAACCCGATGATGGCATTCAAAGGCGTGCGTAGTTCGTGGCTCATATTCGCCAGGAATTCCGACTTCGTGCGGTTGGCGGTTTCGGCGACGGCCTTGGCAAGGTGCAGGTTCTGCGTCTCGATGGCGTTGTCGCGGAAGGTGTGCAGCCCGCGCGCGAGAAGCCCGATTTCATCCGTGCGGTCCTCGAACGGAATTGCACAGATGAGATTTCCGCCCGCAACCACCTGCATGGTTTGGGCGATCTCGGTGATCGGTCCCGCGACCCCCTTGATCACATAGAGGGCGGTGAGCGTGCCGACGCCGAGAAACAGCAGCATGAGGGCAAGGGCGGCGTAGAAATCCTTCTCGGCCTGCGCGAACTCACCGGCGGCATGGGTGCTCGCAAGCTCGAACGCGGTATTGGCCACGACATAGATGCTTTGCCGGCTGGCGGCGGTCAGCTTCAGCCAATCGCCCATGTCGACATCGAGCGGGCGCCCGGCGATGAGGGTGTCCATCACGTGGCGCCGGACTTTGCGAAAATCCGTGAAATAAGCCTTTTCCGCAGAGTCGATGGCCTGTTTCAGTTTGACGGGCGTGGCCGGAAGCTGGCCCACATCCCGGACCAGATCCCACCCGGCATCGATGCGGCCTTCCATTTGATCGAGCGCGCGCCTCTCCGGGTCCTGGAGCGGCTTGCCGCTGGTCATCGCCTGCCGCAGCAGCAACCGCTCGTCGCCCGAATCGGACCGTACCGGCCAGACCAGCTGCTTCACCCGGATCATTTCCGCCATGAAGTTGTCGGTCCGGCTGAGTTCGCCCTCCAACCGCTGGGACAGATCGTCGATGGCGTCCACCAGCCGCGCGGTGGTCACAAGCCACTGCTCCAGCAGCCCGCCCGCGCGGCTGCCGACCGGTTGCGACAGCGCGTAATCGATTTGCGGCCGCAATACCGAAAAGGCCTGGCGGCTCTCTCGCACGCGTTCGACGTCGTCCGCGATTCCGCTCACATTGATGGCGTCGAGCTTGGCCAAGGCCGAATCCAGCGATTTGCCGGATCGCATGCGCAAGGTGGCGATCTCGTTCTGGACGTCGGGATCGGGAAATGCGCTCAGCGCGCGGTTGGCGGCCCCCCGCTCCAGACGGATGTCCTGGATGGCCTCAAAGAGATCGTAGGACACGTTGACGATGAGGGGAATTCGCCGGGCTTCTTGCGTTCGACTGAGGGCGTTCAGCGCGTAAACGGCAAAAATCGTCACCAGAGCGAGCGTCATCAAGCCGGTCGCTGCCGGAAGCAGGACACGGATCGAAAGGTAACGCCTTAGTCCGTGACTGATCATCAAATCGCCATCGCCGACCTGATGAGACGTTCCCGCGCGAGCGAAGATTGGCCGCGCCGGAGTCCCCCCGCCGGACAGATGTGACAGAAATAAGTTAATTTATGCTGAAAATCCGTAAACGTTCGCTAACTTCGTAGCGGCCGCCGCGGGATCAGTCCCCGAACGGGCTCGGCGGCTTCCCGGTGACACCGAGTTTCTGACCGGAAGCGAGCGTCACGTTCAACAATTGCCCGCCATGGGCGCCCGTCCTCAAGGGGTGAATCTCCACGGTCACCTTGTCGCCGGCCTTAACGGTATCCTGCTTCCAGCCGAGTCTGAGCGCCTGCCCCGGCCCCTGCATCTCGAGCGAATATTCGATGGCTTTGCCGGTTTCGTCCGGGACCATGAGATAAATCCACATATGCGGATTGGTCCATTCCATCTCCTTGACGGTGCCGGAGAGGGTGATGGTTTTCTCCCCATCGAACATGGCGAAGGAATGGTGGGCGGAAGCAGGCCCCGCGAGCAACAACCCGAGCACACAGGCCGCGCCCAGAGTCTGAACCTTCATCAAAGCCTCCTGAAAGCCGCCGATTGGCCGAACTATGCGGATATTATACATTGTCCCGGCCTGCGGGAAGAATAGGCCCATACGAGAGGAAGACATGCGTCGAATCGCTCTGTCCATTGCCGCTCTGCTGCTTGCCGCGTCCTCCGCCGAGGCTGCCCCCTGGCAGACCTATACGTTCCGGGATCAGGGCTTTGCCATCGAGAGCCTGGTGCCGCTGGCCAAGGGCACCGGCCAATATCGCGGCGCGATTGCCGGGCGGCTTCAGACCGTCACCTATAGCGGCGAGGCCGAAAACATCCGCTACAAGGTCAGCATCCTCGACATTTCGAAGCGGCTGCCGGAAGCCGTCAATCTCTACGAAGAGATGGAATCCCTGACCTCGCTTGGGGGCAAGGTGCTGGCCAATGAGAGCGTCGGCATCGAGCCCGGCGCGGGGCGTCATTACGGCCGCCAACTGGTGATGCAGATGAAGGACGGCAGCCTGATGCGCACCGTTCTGGTCTACAACAAAGGCAAGATCTATCAGACCGAAGCAACCGTCCTGCCGAACGGCGACAGGGATTCCTTCGCGCCGGAACGCTTCGTGGAATCCATCCTGTTCGATCTCGACGGAGCCGCACGCGCACGCGACGAGGACCCGGCCAACTTCACCGGACCAGACGGGAAATAAGCGAGGGCAGCTCGGCGAAATCGTCGGTCACCGCATCGGCGCCGAGTTCGTGCGCCGGGACGGGCGTGTAGCCATAACTCATGGCGATGATTGGAATGCCGGCGGCGCGCGCGGCAGCGACGTCTATCCCGGAATCCCCGATCATGATGGCGCCTTCGCGCACCCCCTTGAGCTGAGTCACCACTTCCATCACGTGGCGCGGATCGGGCTTGGCATAGGGGGTGCGGCTGCCGCCGACGATTGATCCGAAGTGCGCGGTGAGATCGAGCGAATCCAACAGCAGTTCGGTCAGCTCCTGGGCCTTGTTGGTGCAGATACCGAGCAGAGCCCCCTCGCCGGCCAGCGCGGCCAAGGTTTCCGGGACGCGCGGGAAAGGCCGGCTGTCATCGGCGATATGGTCTCGATAATACGCGAGGAACCGTTCGGTCAGGCTTTTCATGCGGTCCGGCGCGACAGGAGCCCCGGTCCTCAGCAGAGCGTGCTCGAACATCGCCTTCGCCCCGTGGCCCACAATGTGGCGCAGATCGGACGGGACCACGGCAGTATGGCCCTCGGCGGTCAAGACGGCGTTGAGCGCACTCAGGAGGTCGGGCGCCGTATCGACCAGGGTTCCATCCAGGTCGAAGACGATCGCGAGGGGTATTTCCATGAATTTTCAACCGCCAAGGGGTATATGCCCCTCACCCTCGGGCCCCTGCGGACGGGGAACGGATGGCGGAAGCGCCGGAACCCGCTTAGCCGAGATTTCGTCACGAGGAAAGATTAGGCAACAAATCGTCAATTTACCGGGATTAGTTTTGAGTTAGAGGCTTTGCGCGGGAAGCCAAAGCCAGGGTGAAACGTATTAATCATATGAACAGTCTCGCTTTAGCTGTGATCGTGCTGGCCGCAGGCCAGGGGACGCGGATGAAATCCGCCCGTCCCAAGGTGCTGCACGAAATTGCCGGCCGGCCGATGCTCGCCCATGTTCTGACGGTGGCAAAGGCGCTGGGTGCGGAGCGAACCGTGGTGGTGACCGCACCGGGCGCGGACGAGACTGCGTCGCTCGTGAAGCATTGGGGGGCCGACGCGGCGGTGCAGGATCGCCAGCTTGGGACCGGACACGCGGTGCTCGCCGCCGAAAGGGCGCTCAAAGGGTTTGACGGGAATCTGCTGATCCTCTTCGGGGACGCGCCGCTCCTGACCGCGGAGACGCTTGGCCGGCTGACGGCGCGGGTGGGCAAAGGCGCGGACATCGCAGCACTGGGCTTTCGCGCCGCCGATCCTGCCGGCTATGGCCGCATGATCGCGGACGGGGACCGGCTGATCCGGATCGTCGAGCACAAGGATGCCGATGCCGAACAACGCCGCATCGATCTGTGCTTCGCCGGAATGCTGGCCGGACCTGCGAAGCTGGTGTTCGATCTCCTGCACGAGGTCCGCAACGATAATGCCCAAGGCGAGTTTTATCTGACCGATGTCATCCAAATCGCACAGGCACGAAAGCTTCGCGCGGTTATCGTGGAAGGCCCCGAAAACGAGATGCTGGGCGTGAATTCGCGTGCGCAATTGGCCGACGCCGAAGCCCGCTTCCAGGAGCGGCGGCGCAAGGCCCTGATGGACGCGGGCGTGGGCCTGATCGCGCCCGAAACCGTCCATCTCTCGGCCGACACGGAAATCGAGCCCGACGCGACGGTCGGCCCCTATGTGGTGTTCGGTCCCGGCGTGCGCGTCAAACGCGGCGCCGAAATCCGTGCCTTCTGCCATATCGAAGGGGCCGAGATCGGCGAAGGCGCGATTGTCGGACCGTTCGCGCGTCTGCGTCCCGGCGCGGTGCTCGAATCCTCCGTACACGTTGGAAACTTCGTCGAGGTGAAGGCCGCCCATCTTGAGGCCGGCGCCAAAGTGAACCATCTCTCCTATATCGGAGATGCGCGCGTGGGGACCGGCACCAATATCGGCGCGGGCACCATCACCTGCAATTACGACGGCGAGAGCAAGCACAGAACGGACATCGGCGCGGGCGTCTTCATCGGCTCGGATTCGACGCTGGTGGCGCCCTTGACCATCGCCGACGGCGCCTATGTTGCGGCCGGAAGCACCATCACCGAGAATGTGGAGAAGAATGCACTTGTCATCGCGCGGGCGCGGCAAGTGGCAAAATCCGGGATGGCGGAACGAATCCGCGCCCGCAACAAGGCCCGCAAGAACAGGAAAGCTTGAGGATGTGTGGAATCATCGGCATTGCCGGAACCCGGGACGTGGCGCCCCTGATCGTGGATGCGCTGAAACGGCTCGAATATCGCGGCTATGATTCCGCAGGCGTGGCGACGCTCGACCATGGCCATATCGGCCGCCGCCGCAGCCCGGGAAAACTCAATCAGCTTGTGCAGCTCCTCCACGACAAGCCGCTTCCCGGCTTCACCGGCATCGGCCACACGCGCTGGGCCACCCATGGCGCGGCGACCGAGCGCAATGCCCATCCCCATGCCAGCTCGCGCGTCGCATTGGTGCACAACGGCATCATCGAGAATTTCCGCGAGCTGAAGGAAGAACTCCGCGCCGGCGGCCATCAATTCGAATCCGACACCGACACCGAAGTCGCGGTGCATTTGATTACGCATTATCTCGACCAGGGTCTTTCGCCGGAGAATGCGTCGCGCAAGGCGGTGCAAAGGCTGCATGGCGCGTTCGCGTTGGTGATGATCTTCAAGGGCGAGGAAAAGCTTCTGATCGCGGCCCGCCGCGGCAGCCCGCTCGCGGTCGGATATGGCGCAACCGAGGCCTATCTCGGCTCGGACGCGTTTTCGCTCGCGCCGTTTACCAATCGCGTCGCCTATCTCGAAGACGGCGATCTTGCGGTGGTGCGCGGGGCCGATGTCGTCATCTACGACGCGAGCGGCAAATGGGTGGCCCGCCCGATTCATGTCATTCCGCCCTCGGGCGCCATGGTGGACAAAGGCAATCAGCGCCACTTCATGGCCAAGGAAATCCACGAGCAGCCCGAAGTCGTGGGCCACACCATCTCGCGCTACATCGATGCGTCAGGGCCGCGCGTGGAGCTGTCGCCGGAAGCCGCCGCACTCTTCGGGGAAGCGCCACGGCTGACCATTTCCGCTTGCGGTACCGCGTTCTATGCGGGCCTCGTCGGCAAATACTGGTTCGAGAGAATTGCGCGGCTGCCGGTGGAGGCTGATGTCGCTTCCGAGCTTCGCTATCGCAACCCGGTCTATCCCAAGGGCGGCCTCTGTCTCTATGTCTCGCAATCGGGCGAAACCGCCGACACCCTGGCCGCGATGCGCGACGCCAAGGCGGCCGGGCAGACGGTCTGCGTTATCGTCAACGTGCCGGAAAGCTCTATTGCGCGCGAAGCCGATCTGGTGTGGCCGACTTATGCGGGGCCGGAAATCGGCGTCGCTTCGACCAAAGCCTATACCTGCCAATTGGCGGTGCTGGCATCGCTCGCGATTGCGGCGGCGCGGGCACGCGGGCAGATCGATTGGGCCGAGGAACAAAGGCTGTGCAGCGTTCTTCTGGAGACGCCGCGGCACATGGTGACCCTCCTCAACCAGGAGCCGAAGATCGAGGCCTTGGGGAAGGAAATCGCCAAGGCGCAGGACGTGCTCTATCTCGGCCGCGGCGTACATTTCCCGACTGCGCTCGAAGGGGCGTTGAAGCTCAAGGAAATCTCCTACATCCACGCCGAAGGCTATGCCGCGGGCGAGATGAAGCACGGGCCCATCGCGCTGATCGACCCGAACGTGCCGGTGGTCGTGATCGCTCCCCATGATGATCTGTTCAGCAAGACCGTGTCCAACATGCAGGAGGTGATGGCGCGCGGCGGGAAAGTGGTGCTGATCTCCGACAGGAAGGGCATCGACGAGGCCGGCGACCACACCTGGGAGACCATCGAGATTCCGATGGCCGATCCGTTCATCACGCCGCTGTTGTGTGCACTTCCGGTTCAGCTCCTGGCCTATCACACCGCCGTCGCGAAAGGCACCGACGTGGACCAGCCGCGCAACCTGGCCAAGAGCGTCACCGTGGAATAGGCGCTCGCGGACGTGCTGATGTTACGCTGAAATTGTTTGACCATCGGCATCCGATGACACGGGGCTTACATAAAATATAATACCAAGCCCGACAGTCCGGATAGTACATTGCCTTATGCGACACAACACTCGCCAGGCACCCGGCACTTCGGGCGCGGCAGAATCGCGGTCCAACAGCATCCCGAGCGATGGCACGGTCGCCGATATCGCGCGGCTGATGTGCTCGAACTTCTATCAGGTTGTCGATGGCGAATATCACACCTATTGCGCGCTGACCTCGGCTGTCACGCAGGCAGCCCTGACGCATTTCGGCATCGAGAGCGCGATCCTGCCCTGCCAGCTGATCCACTTGGCCGACGAAGGCGCTCATTTCATCGGTTTCTGCGGATTGACGCTGACCAACCAATGGGACGGCCACGTCGTCGTGTGCACGCGCCATCTGCTGCTCGACTGGGCAGTGGGGTCGCTATCGCGCTACCACAGCTTGAGAGTGCCGCGCACGGCCCTGGTCGGGAGACTGGCGATCCGAAGCAACGTCATCGGGCGGGCCAGCCTCGGGAATGGGCGGCGGCTGTTGTGGGTCAATCCGCCCGACGGCGTCGATGTCAGCGTGCCGCCCTCGCCCGCCCCCCTGGTGCGAAGTTTGAGCGAACGCCTGATCGAAAAATTGTACGAACTCGGTGCCGGCGACGGCGGTTCCAAGACTGCGGGCGAAACCAACCCGGCCCATCTCAGCGCTTGAGTCAGCCCATCTCGACAGCGTGGCCGGATTCGTCTGTAGTCCCGGCATGAGCCCGAACCACCTGCAAGATTTGAAACGCGCGGCGGCCTTGCGCGCGCTGGATTTCGTCCAAGACGGAATGAAACTCGGCTTGGGCACAGGCTCGACGGCGGAGCTGTTTCTGGAGGCCCTGGCCGAAAGGATGCACGCGGGGCTCAAGGTCACGGGCACGCCCACCTCGGAACGGACCGCGCTGAAGGCCGGTGCGCTCGGCATCCCCTTGGAAGAGCTGGACGCGCTTGGCCGTCTCGACCTTGTGGTCGACGGCGCCGACGAAGCCGATTCCGGCCTCAACCTCATCAAGGGAGGCGGCGGCGCGCTGCTGCGGGAGAAGATCGTGGCGGCATCGGCCGACCGCATGGTGGTGATTGCCGACGAGAGCAAGCTGGTGCCGAGGCTCGGCGCCTTTCCGGTGCCGGTCGAAGTGGTTCCGTTCGGCCACGGCACGACGCGGGCGCGCATTGTGGCCGCCGCCGCCGGGCTCGGTTACGAGTCGCTCGCGCCGGTGTTGCGCGCGCGGGAAGGGGCGCCCTATCGCACCGACAGCGGCAATCTCATCTACGACTGCCCGTTCGGCGCGATTTTGAACGTGGCCGCGTTGGCCGCCGCACTCTCGCCGATCACGGGCGTGGTGGAACATGGGCTGTTCGTGCAGATGGCCTCGGCCCTCGTTATCGCGGGCGCCTCCGGCGTGCGCGTGATCGAGCGCTGACAGATGGCCGGCGCCTACGACTACGACCTTTTCGTCATCGGCGGGGGTTCGGGCGGCGTTCGGGGCGCACGAATCTCGGCCGAACTGGGCGCGCGCGTGGCTATTGCGGAGGCCGATGATTTCGGCGGCACCTGCGTGCTTCGCGGCTGCGTCCCGAAGAAGCTCTTCGTCTATGCCAGCGCCTTTGCCGAGGATTTCGAGGACGCGTGCGGTTTCGGCTGGACCATCGAAGGTACGCGCTTCGACTGGCGGCATCTGGTCGCCAATAAGGACGGCGATGTTGCCCGGATTTCGCGTGCCTATCAC
This sequence comes from uncultured Bordetella sp., assembly GCA_964494505.1. GTDB lineage: Bacteria > Pseudomonadota > Alphaproteobacteria > Micropepsales > Micropepsaceae > CAIYRG01. Next base: position 29,912 of record CAZBRO010000032.1, on the reverse strand, counting down.
AGCGGGCTCACCCAAGCGGGCGTCGCCATTTTCAGGGACCGCGCGGTGCTTAAGGACGCCCATACGGTCCGGCTCACGGGCGCCGACCGCGACATCAGTGCCGAAACAATTCTTATTGCGACCGGAGGCAATCCGTCGCGCGAATCGGAAATGGAAGGGTCCGGGCTTTGCATCACCTCGGATGAAGCATTTCATCTCGAAAAATTTCCCGACCGCATCGCGATCGTCGGCGGCGGCTACATCGCGCTCGAATTCGCCCACATCTTCCACGGTCTCGGGGCCGAGGTGACGCTCATCTATCGCGGGCCGAAAGTTCTGCGCGGGTTTGACCAGGATCTGCGCGACGCGCTCGAAGCCTCGATGACGAAGAAAGGCATCCGCCTTCTGCTCGACACGGTGCTGGCGCGCTGCGAACGCAATGGCGGGGCTTTGCGCGCCACCACGTTCGCGGGCGACGCCATCGACGCCGACCAGGTGATGCTGGCCATCGGGCGCAAGCCCAACACCGAAGGCCTCGGCCTCGAAGCGGCCGGTGTGGCCCGGCGCGCAACGGGCCATATCGAGGTGGATGAATATTCGCGCACGTCCGCCTCCAACATTTATGCGGTCGGCGACGTGACTGGCCGCATCGAGCTGACCCCAGTCGCGATCCACGAGGCAATGTGTTTTGCGAACACGCTTTATGGCGGCAAGCCTCAGCGGCCCGATCATGAGTTGGTGGCGACCGCCGTATTCACGCGGCCGGAAATCGGCACGGTCGGCCTCACCGAGGAACTTGCGCTGAACCGCGGCCACAGTCTCGACATCTACAAAAGCTCCTTCCGGCCGCTGAAGAACACGCTCTCGGGCCGCGAGGAACGCTCGCTCATGAAGCTGGTGGTCGATGCCAAGACGGACAAGGTTCTCGGATGCCACCTCTTCGGGCCAGACGCGGGCGAAATGGCACAGCTCGTCGCAATCGCGCTGAAGATGGGCGCGACCAAGGCTCAGTTCGACGCGACAGTGGCGGTGCACCCGACCATGGCCGAAGAACTGGTCACCATGCGGACGAGGACCGCGACACGCACTCCGGAAGGATGACCCCCTGCCCGATCCACCGGACCGGATCATGGCCGGTCCGATGGATGGGCATTGCGCGCAGCCTTAACGGGGGGGAGGGTCAGGCGCGCGGGTCGGGGTCGTTCAGTAATAGGCCGGCACCACATCGACGATGCGGCCCGTCGCGTTGCTGATCAGCAGGAACTCGCCGCCGACGCGAATCCAGTGCGCACCCCAGGCCGGGCGCGGCAGGCCGAAATGGCGCCAATCGTCGACCATGACGAACCGCGCATAGCCCGGCACGAAGCGCTCACCGCGCACCCAGTGACCGGGAACATAGCGGCCGGCTTCGCGATGAAGCACCGGTCCGTGCATGGGACCGCGAAAGGGTTCGGCGCTGGCTGCGTTGGCGGTGCCGGCAATGGATAAGGCCAGAGCGGCGGCGATCAGGATTTTCTTCATGACACTTTCCTTTCCTTCTTTCCCCTCGGGGGCCGGCTTTTCGGCCCTTCCGAGAACTCTTCGACGTCTTCCGTCGTTGGCCGGGAGAATGCCAAACCCGCTTTGAACCGAACCTGAATCGGGGATTTAGCTGACGTTCAGAATTGGATATCATCCGTCCACTTCAGGCTGGGAGGATCGGAGATGAATTTCAAAGCTTTGAGCCTTGCCGCGGTTGCCGCAGCGTCGTTCGCGGCGCCGGCGCTGGCACATCATTCCTTTGCCATGTTCGATGCCGACAAGACGATCACCATGACGGGGACGGTCAAGGAGTTCGAATGGACCAACCCCCATAGCTGGCTGCGCGTCATGATCGACGACAAGGCCACCGGAAAGCCCGCGCAATGGGCGTTCGAGATGGGTTCGCCCGGCCAGCAGGCGCGCGTCGGCTGGAAGCCCGATTCCGTCAAGCCCGGCGACAAGGTCACCGTCATGATTCATCCGCTGAAGGACGGTTCGCGCGGCGGACAGTTCATCACCGCGATACTGCCGAGCGGCACGATGCTCGGCAATGGCGGCCAGCGGCCGAGCACGACCGGGGAATAGCTTCGCATCGTCGCGAATGATAAAGGGCGGTCCGCGAGGACCGCCCCTTATCGTTTGTTCTCGTTCATCCGTGTAGGGACGGGATTGCTTCGGACGGCCGGAACTCGCCTTTATTCCCCGACCGGATTGTTGCGGTTGCCGCCATTGTTGAGCTGGGCGCCGCTTGGAAGGGTCGCCGTCAGGAGCTGGCCCCCGCGCGAACCATCCTTCAGCGGATGGAAGGTGATCGTCACTTTGTCGCCCGGCTTGACCGAATCGGGCTTCCAGCCGCGTTGGGCCTGTTGCCCCGGCGAGCCCATTTCGAGGGCCCATTGTGCGGTCTTCCCGGTCTGGTCCTGAACCATCACGCGCAGCCAGCTATGCGGGTTGACCCACTCGAATTCCTTCACCGTGCCGGTAAGCGTGGCGGTCTTATCGGCGTCGAACATGGCAAAGGAATGATGCGCCGACGCCGGCATCGCAAACATCAGGGCCGCAACCGCAGCCAAACCCAAAGCCTGGAATCGCATTTCCTATTCCTCCCTTTCCGGCTCGCCGCCGGTGTTGTCAATCAATCCAGCGGCGGACCGCCCACCTGTCCCGGCAGCCGCGCGGTCGGCTTTCCCACGGCCGGGCCCGTGCGGCCGAATTTCTGCCCGCCGGGCAATTCGGCCGACAGATACATGCCGCCACGCGAACCATCCTTCAGCGGATGCATCGTCACCGTGATGACGTCGCCCGGCTTGACCGAATCCTTTTTCCATCCGTCATAGGTCGAGCGCGCAACCGAACCCATCTCGAAGGAATATTTCACCGGTTTTCCGGTCGCCTGATCGACCACCATAAGCTCGATCCAGGCATGCGGATTAGCCCAGGAAAATTCCTTCACCGTACCCTTCAGGGTGACGGTCTTATCGGCATCGAACATGGCAAAGGAATGATGCGCGAAGGCAGGCGCCGCGGCGCACATCAGAACCGCGGCAAGACCAACGGCTTTGCTGTTCATGGCCGCCTCCCGGCGAAGCGTTTGTTTATTGAATCGCAGGTGCGCCTGCGCCGCCGAGCGTCCGTCCGTCGGGAAGGGTTGCGCTCACCAATTGGCCGCCGCGCGAACCATCCCGCAAGGGGTGGATGTTGACGGTGACCGGATCGCCGGGCTTCAGGCTGTCGGGCTTCCAGCCGCGGCGAATCTGCTGCTGCGGCGGACCCAATTCGAGCGCCCAGTTCATTTGCTTTCCGCTCGTCTGATCCTGGACCACGACGCGAAGCCAGCTGTGCGGATTCACCCATTCGAACTCCTTCACCGTCCCCTTCATGGTGACCATTTTGTCGGAATCGAACATGGCGAAGGAATGATGCGCAAACGCGGGCGCGGCGACTGAAGCGGCGGCAATTGCAGCAAGGCAACCGGCTTTGAAGTTCATCGACTCTCTCCTCCCGAAATCTTCTGAGATGATTTGCGCGTACGGAATTGATGAACGGAGAATTGCAACCGCCATTATACGGCGAGCCGGGGAGCACCTACAAGGCGCGGAAAAGGACGCGATTCTGTCATGGGGTGCGGGCCAAAACGAAAGGGCGACCCCTTTTAAGGATCGCCCAGTTTGAAACGCGCCGTATGGTGCGGCTCAGGCCCCGCGCGGGTCCGCCCTCTGGCCGCCATGGCCGAGCCTGGTCCCATCGGGGAGCGTGACGTTCAGCAGCGTGCCGCCGCGGGTGCCGTCCCGCAGCGGGTTGATCTGGACCGACACCTTGTCGCCGGGCTTCACGATGGTCGGGTTCCAGCCGATGCGAGCCTGCTGACCGGTCGAGGCCATCTCGATGGACCATTGCTGGACCTGATGGGTGGTCGGGTTCTCCACCATGACGCGCAGCCAGCAATGCGGATTGGTCCATTCCAATTCCTTCACGGTGCCGGTGAGGTCGACGACCTTCTCCTGGTCGAACATCGAAAAGGAATGATGCGCCAGGGCCGGTGCCGCCATTGCGGTCGCCGCAAACAGCGCAAGGCCCAGAGACTTCAGATTTATCATCTTCACGTTCATCAAAGTCCTCCCGGGACGTAGTGGAATAGCCGATGCGATCGAACATATATTGTGCCGCTTCGCTTCCTGCAAGGCGGCCAACCGTCCCATGCGAAGCTCACAATGCTATGGTTTCGGACCGAGCGCTGGAGTAAGAAACCGGCAACGGAGGCGGAACGAGCGCCCCCCAGCGAATTCGAGAAACGGGAGAGACACCGATGCGTCTGATCGCCTTGACAGTGGCGGCTGCGGTTCTGGCTGCGGCCCCGGCCGAAGCGGCCTGGAAGTCCTTCAAATATCCGGAGTTGGGCTTCGGCGTGGATTTTCCCGCCCAGCCGAAAACGGGCATGGGCGAATATCGCGGCCGTCTCGCAGGACGGGTGCCGGCAACGGAGATTACCGCGGTGGACGGCGAGATCACCTATAAGGCGACCGTCGTCGATTTCACCAAGCGGCCGCTGGATGGGCCGACGCTCTTGGGCGAAGCCGAATTCCTTCTGACCCAGGACGGCAAGGTCATCACCGACACCAGCGCGCGGTCTGAAGCGGGGCCGAAGGCGCAATATGGCCGCCGTATCGTCGTGGCGATGAAGGATGGCAGCAAGCGCCTGAGCGAAGTCTATCTTGCCCAAGGCAAGCTCTATCAGCTCGATACCACCATCTCGCCCAAGGGCGATCAGGAAGATCCCGAGGCAGCCCGTTTCCAGGACTCCTTGATCTTCGATCTGCAGCACGATTGGACCATTCCCCCTCCGTTGCCGGCCAATCCGGCCGACGGTCCGCGTCTCCTGCGGCCTGTCCGGCCCGGCGAGGCGCAAGCGAAGTAGCCCAGCCTCCCGCCCTTGTTCGCCGGAGATCGAACCGGCGCAATGAAGATCAAGGCCGGGTGCCGACCGCGCACCCGGCCTTTTTTATTCCGGCCTTAAGAATTTGATGCGAATTTGCCACAAGCGAGGAACCGGACTCGAGCCGGGGCGTTAAGCCCCGAATCCCTGGGAGCGACAGGGAGGGCGTGACGATTAAAGACCTTATCGATCTTCCCCCGGAGCAACGCGCTGCGAAATATCGGGCGTTGGCTGGCGACGTGGAGGAATGGGCAGCGAAGGCGGCTACTCCCGCCGCACGCGAGTCCTATCTGCTGCTTGCCGAGCAATGGCGGGCTCTGGCGGCGCAGGTCGAGGCCGAGTCCATACATATCTCCGATGCAAGGCATATCGGCATCGAGCTTATCCCGAAGACACGGCCGGATACGCGTTAACTTATTGTTCCCGAAAAGATTCCTGACTGCGGCTCTTCGGCCGGGCGGCAAGGTTTGGCCTTCGCGCCTACGTAAATCTCCTGACTACATATCCTGAGCTGGACTTTGATACCCATGGAACCATGGAAGATCGTATCAACGAACTAAACCGCCAGATTGAAACGTACCGGGGCCTGATGCGCAAAGGAGCCTACCAGCGGCAAACCGAGGAATACCTCCAGCGGATCCTGGCGGCCGAAGAGGAGTTGCGCCAGCTCAACAAGCGTAGGGCGAGCCAATCTTGAAAAAGGCCGACGAATACAGCCTACACGCTGACGAATGCCGGGCGCTTGCCCGGGGTGCGCAGAATGACGATCAGCGCGCCCAGCTCCTCAAGATGGCGGAGGCTTGGGAAACTCTTGCGCGGGAGCGTGGGCGGGCGCTTCGGAGCCCAATCTCGAAACCCGCGAATACCTGAACCAGGGCGCGTGCCGGCTCACATCAGCGCCGGGCGCTGCATCATCCGTATCGCGCGCGCCGGCCACCCTTCGTTTCATTCCCCATGCCAAAACCCGAATCCGAACGAGGCCGCGACTCGGCCTCAGCCAGGGTCGACCAGGATTCCGCCAGCAAGAGATAACCTGTCTGGACACCGGCATCGGAGGCGCGGGCGGCTGCGGCTGCTGCCGCAATTGCCAGTCGCTTGTACCGGACCTTTCTTTCTTCCGACGATTCCACCAAACGCATGTTCACCCCGGATGAGCCAGCTCTGCATATGCGTGAGTAATTCCTGTGCAACGATTTCGTTCCGCCGCAATTCCCATTTGTGAATCAATACGGTAGCGGAGGCAAAATCAGAGTGCCAAAAACCGGTTCCATCCCCGGACGCAAAAAAGGCGCCCCCCCGGCCGGGAAGCGCCCTTTGTAATATTCTTGCGCTAAGTTGCGCGAGGCCGCTTAGTCGTTCTCGTCCTTGGCATTGGCGCGGATAACCTGCTTGCCGCCCGGAAGCGTTGCCTGGATGAACTGGCCGCCGCGTGTCCCATCCCGCATGGGGTGGAAGGTCACCGAAACCTTGTCGCCGGCCTTCACCGAATCCGCATGCATGCCCATCGTGGTTAGGCGCGCAGGCGAACTCAATTCAAGCGCCCAGAGCACCGGTTTGCCGCTGGCGTCGGGAACCATGACGCGCAGCCAGGAATGAGGATTGGTCCACTCGAATTCCTTTACGGTGCCATCCAACGTCACGTTCTTGGTGGCATCGAACATCGCGAAGGAGTGGTGCGCAGATGCAGGCACCGTCAACGCAAATGCCGCAATGGTGGCTAGGCTAAGGGCTCTAAAATTCATCGGCGCCTCCCGGAGGTGATGATTTGACCCAGTTATTTGAACCGCCATTATATTGCGGTTGGCAGGGGCGCGACAAGGCGTGTGCGCGAAAACAGCGCCGGACGGAGCCTGCGGCACCCCAACGGGACGGCTTGCTAACGCGAGCACTCTTGATACGATTAACCCGATTGCGGCGGCCGGTCCTAAAAGGGACCGAGGGAGAAGAAACCGGGAGGGCACGATGCGTTCATTCACATTCGCGGCTTTGGCGGGCGCGGCTCTTTTGGCGCTGACGGCGCCGGCCTCGGCGGCTTGGCACGGCTACATCAGCCATGAACTCGGTTTCGCCTTTGCCGCGCCCGGCGAGATGAAGGTCGAAAAAGGGAAATATCAGGGTGCGGTCGCAGGCGCTCACGATTCGATCATCTACCATTTCGTCGACGACAACATCGAATACAAGGTCATCGTGATCGATACGAGAAACGTCGCCAATCAATCGGCGAGCATTCTCGGCGAAGCGGAATATATTTTTCAGGACAACAAGAAGCTGCTGATGGACGCCTTCGGCCGCGTCGATGGGAAATACGGACGCAAGCTCACCATCGACCTGCCCAACAAAGGCGGGCGCACGACGGCGGCGTTCTGGTTCGTCAATGGACGCATCGTGACGCTGCAGGCGACGGTGCTGCCGGCCAACGGCGATTTCGACAGTCCCGAAATGGCGCGCTTCGTCGATTCGATCACGTTCTACACGGTTCGCGCGGCCGACGACGCCATCGAAGTGCCGGTGCCCAAATAGGCGCTGCGTCAAGGGCTCGAAGATTGAACAAGGTTTGAGGGAGGATCTCATGCGCACGACTTTCCTGCTCGCATCCACTTTGGTTCTGGCCGTCACGGCGGCGCCCGCAGAAGCCGCCTGGAAAAGCTACGTCAGCCATAAATTGGGCTTTTCCTTCGAGGCGCCGGGCGAGGTGAAAAGCCAGATGGGCACCTTCCGAGGACAGGTCGCGGGCCCGCGCGAGACGATGGTGTTCCGCTCCGTCGACGACAATATCGAATACAAGGTCACCGTGATGAGCTTCCAGCAGGCCCAAGGCGATGCGGCGACCATTCTCGGCGAACGCGAATACATGTTCGCCAACGACAAGAAAGTTCTGATGGACACCTTCGGCCGCGTCGAGCCGGGCAAGGAAGCCATCTACGGGCGCAAGATCACCATCGACCTGCCCGACAACAAAGGACGTGAGACGGCGGCGTTCTATTTCACCAAGGGCAACATGTATGTGCTGGAGGCAACCGTGCTTCCGGCCAATGGCGATTACGCAACGCCCGATGCCGGACGGTTCATCGATTCCATCACCTTCAATCTCGACCGCGCGGAAAAGGGCGCGACCGAGCTGAAGGTGCCGGAATAGGTCTCAGCGATACGATTGGGCCGCCCGTCAGGGAATGGGGATCAGCAGCCCCGCGCTGAACCCAAGCGATTGTTCGTGTCCGCTGCCGAAGCTGTATCCGTAGCTCGGCTCCAGATACCAGCCGAACTTTCGCTCCGGCCACGGCCAGAACATGAAATCGAGTACCGCTTCCGCGCCGATGGAATCGGTGATCTTTCCATGGGCGATTGTGTGGGCCCATTCCGGCCCGGCGCCGAACATGAACTCAACCGTTTTGGATAGGGTGTAGGGCTTCTTGAACAGGAAGTCGGCGTCCCATTCCCTCTGGCCACGGCTGAATAGCGTCGTGACGCCGCTTTCGAGTTCCAGCCAATTCTCGATAGGGGTGACTTCTGCGGCGACCGTAGGTCCAAAGCTTGATCCGCCACGGAGTGCCCATTGAGCCGCGCCTCCGATTTCGATGATCGCAGACGGCTCTTTATCTTCAGCCTGACTGAAAGCGTTTCCTGCGATCAACAATAGGCCGGCCATCAACGCGTGGCGCGCCGGCCAGGCGCTCACCGAGCCTCCCCATCGTTCAACACACCGGCAATATCCACCATTGCTGGAGCTTCCCTGCGCCTTCGCGATCCGCCATCGCGGGACGTGTGTTACCAATTGGCCGAAAGGGTGAAGCCCAGCGGCGTCTCGCCGAAGCCCGGCGAGGCGTTGATGCGGACACTCTGATACCGGATGGTGGTGATCTCGCTCATACCCCAGCCGAGCACCGCTCCCGCGAGCACATCGCCCCAATGGTGCTTCTTGGCCTCCACGCGCGAATAGCCCACGAACGCCGCGACGCCATAGGCCGGCAATCCGTAGCTCCAGCCGTACCGGATCTGCAGATAGCTCGCCGCCGAAAACGCCACGGCAGCCGAATCCGAGGGGAAGGATTTGTAGTCGGATTTGTCGGGGCGCTGCTCGTGGATGAAATGCTGCAGCAGCAAGGACGCGCCTTCGCTGAAGACCTCCGACACGCCAAGCTGCAGCACGCCGTCATAGTCTTCCTTGTAGAGCGAGTATCCGCCTGCCGCGAGCGGGAGCGCAATGCGAAGAATTTCGCCTGCCGTCTTGACCCCGTCGCCCGCCGAAGCCGGCGACGAAATCATTGCCATTGCCGCAATACACACAGCGGCCAAACCAATCGATGTCCGCATGGAAACCTTCAGTGAATGTTCTTGCCCAGCCATTCGGCCATGACCGCGGCGATCTCCAGATTGTTCTTCTCCAGCATCATCATGTGACCATTGCCGTGAATGCCGCGCGAGGGCAGGCGAATGAAGTCGTTCCTCACACCGGCCTGCGCCAGATATTGCGCCGTACAATGATCGTAGGAGGCATGATAAGACGCCTCCGACGTAATAATCACAACCGGAATATTCTGAAGTTTCGTCAATAGGTGTGCAGGTTCTTTCTGACGCCAGCATTTCATCAGATCGGACGAATCCCCCTTTGGCTGCTCCTCGAATGCTAACTGAGACGCATTCGCGACTCCGCCATAGGCGAGCGGCATGGCGCTGATCCCATAAGGCTTGGTGAGCGGTCCGTCTTCAAACCAGACCGGCGCACCCTTGAATACAATGTCGCGCACCGGCGGACCGGAAGGCTCGACTGCGACAATGGCCTTCACGAGATTGGGCCGCGAATCCGCGATGGGCCAGCCCATGGCGCCCGATTGCGAATGGGTGAGCAGGATCGCAGGGCCGATTTTGTCGAGCAGGGCGGCGCCCGCATCGCGGTTCAATTCCTGCTGCTTGGGGAAATCTGCGATCGAGGGCAATTGCTCGGCATAGAACTGATCGAACGCGGGATCGCCCGCAATGCCCGTGCCGGGCCATTGGGTGTGGAATTTCGCCTGCGGCCACAGGTTAGAGCGTTCCGGTGCGGTGAAGCGCTGCTCGACCGTCGCCACGGGCGATGTCGCGGTCTTTCCGTATGCGGACGAAAGCGCGGAACGGCCGCGGCCTACCTGGTCCATCACATAGACCGCGTAACCCTGTTTCACGAAATATTGCGCCCAGCCTTCGCGGCCGTCCGGCGTGCCGGTGAAATTGGAACCGCTCTGGCCGCCGCCATGGATCATCACGATGGGGTAGGGATGTGTGCGGTGAGCCGGCACGAGATATTCGACATAGGCCTGGCCCTCCATATATTTGCCGCCGGGCCCATCGACATATTTGCCGCCCGCAAAAATGTAGCCCTGGCTCGCGATTTCGAGCGCAGCCGTTTCCGCCGAGCGCGCAGGCGCCGCACCCAAAAACCCGGCGCATGCCATGACTGCCAATGCCCGCCGCATGATTTCCTCCGTATGTCTCCACGCGGAAGAAACTAGCACGGCTTCAGCGCGAGGCCATGACGGGCCCGGCGCGGTTCCTCGCCTGCGCAGCGACCCAGACGGCAACGTCCGCCCAGCGGGCCGGCCCGTCGAGATCGCGCAGCAGCATGTGATAGCCGTTGGGATACCGCTTCACCGTCGTATTGGGACCCAATTTCGCCAGTACCTGTTCCGTCGGGCCTTTCGGGATGATCTGGTCGTTTCCGCCATACATGAACATCAGCGGCAATTTGTTCAGCCGCGCCGGCGATTCGTAGGCCTCGTCCATCAGCGATACGAGGCCGTAAATGGCATCGGCCCGTGCGCTCTTCTGAAACAGCGGATCGCGGCCAATGGCGATCAGCATCGGGATGTTGTCGGAAGGCTCGATCTTCAGACCCGATCCCGACAGCGACCACCAGCGGAAGGTGTGCGACACCGTCCACAGCGCCAGCCGATAGGAGAACGGCATGGTCTTGCGGCTCCACACAGCGGGCGCGACCAGGATGACGCCGTCGGCCTTGGGCGGCGCGCCGGAGGCAAACGCGGTCATTACCAGCGCGCCCCCCATGCTCTCGCCCAGCACATAGACCGGCTGGCCCGGGTGGCGCGCCTTCAACACATCGACGAAATCGGCAAGGTCGCGCCGCATGACATCATTGCCCGCCCATATGCCGGGCTCCGGCGAACGGCCGAAGCTCCGCTGATCGTAGGCATAGGTGGAGATGCCATGATCGGCCCACCAGGGCGCCGGCATGGCGAACGCATTGGAGTAATCGCTCATGCCGTGCAGCGCGACGATCGTGGCGAAGGGCTGTTTCGCGTCCCAATGCATGAGCCCCAGGCGCAAACCGTCGCGCGTGACATAGCGGTCGGCCGCAACGCCCGTGCCCTCCCCTTTTTCGATGGAAGGCATGCGCATCTCGGGCCCCTCCTCCGCCAGCCGCGGCGCGCACGCCGCGGTCAGCGCGAAGAACACGAGCATCAGCGTGCGGACGATAATGCGCCCGCCACCCGCGCCCGGAGTTGGGGAAGAAGTTCGGTTTCGAACCACGGATTTTTCTTCAGCCATCCAGAGTTGCGCCACGAAGGATGCGGCAGTGGTATTACTGAATCATATTCGCGCCAGGCGCGCACGGTTTCCGTCATGGTTTTCCGCGCGCTTCCTTTCAAATGATATTGTTGTGCATAGGTTCCAATGGCGAGCACCAACTCGAAGCGGGGTCGGGCCGCGAACAGCCGGTCGTGCCAGTGCGCCACGCATTCGGGCCGCGGCGGCTTGTCGGAGCCTGCCGAGTCGTAGCCCGGAAAGCAGAAGCCCATCGGAACGATGGCGACCCGGGTTTCATCGTAGAAGGTGTCGCGATCCACGCCGAGCCAAGCTCGCAAGCGCTCGCCCGATGGATCGGTATAGGGGATGCCGCTGTTGTGGACGCGGATGCCCGGCGCCTGGCCCGCGATGCACAGGCGCGCGGACGGGCTCAGGCGCAGAACCGGGCGCGGCCCGTGTTCCAGATGCGCGGCGCACAGGCGGCAGGCGCGGATATCGGCGAGCAGCGCGTGGAGGCTGGGCTTCTTCGGCACCGCCCTCACCCCCCTTGCACGGCAGGCAAGAGCCCGATCACCGCCCCCGTGATCCCCGACGCAATCGTCCCGGCGACCAGCGCCTTCACGGCCAGCTCGACGATTTCCTCGCGGCGGTTTGGGATCATTGCGGACATCCCGGCGATCATGATGCCGACCGACCCAAGATTGGCGAACCCGCACATGGCATAGAGCATGATCAGCCGCGACCGCGGACTGAGCACGCCATTGGGAAGTGCGGCCAGCTTCAGATAGGCGATGAACTCATTCAGGATCGTCTTGGTCCCGAGCAGGGCCGCCGCATCGGAAGCCTCCGCCGCCGGCACGCCATAGAGCCAGACCAGGGGCCAGAACAGCCAGCCGAAAATTCGCTCCACCGTCAGAGGCGCGCCCGCCACCGGCGGCAGCACGCCGATCAGAAAATCGGCCAGCGCGACCAAAGCCACCATCACGATCAGCATGGCCACGATATTGAGATAGAGCTTCAGCCCGACCTCGGTGCCGTGAGCGATGGCATCCATGCTGTTGCGGTAGGTCACCTGCTTGTGGACATGCGCGTCGGTTTTGCTTTCGCCCGGCACCATCAAGCGGGAGACCATGATCGCGCCAGGCAAGGAGATGAACGAGGCCACCAGGATATGTCCGAGCGCGCCCGGCACCACCGGTTCGAGCACGGTCGCGTAAAGCACCATCACGGTGCCTGCGACGGTGGACAAACCAACCGTGAACAGCATGAACAGCTCGGCACGGTTCAAGCTCGGCAGGCAGGGACGGATGAGAAGCGGCGCCTCCACCATGCCGAAGAAGATGGTCATCGCCGATCCCAGCCCGACCGCGCCGCCGATCCGAAGGGTCTTTTGCAACACATAAGCCATCCCGTTCACGATCATCGGCAGGATGCGCCAATGCCAAAAGAGCGTGGAGAGCGCAGACAGCACCATCACCATCGGCAAGGCCTGGAACGCGAAGCTGCCGAGATTCTGCGCGTTGATCACGGCGAAGGGGGGCGCCGCCCCTCCGACAAAGCCGAACACGAAAGAGGTCCCGGCCCGGGTCGCCGCGGAAAGCGTATCCACCACATGGTTCAGCGAAAGCAGGCCCGCGCGGGCCGGCGGCACCTTCAGAAGCAGGGCCGCCAGCGCGATCTGGAGCGCGAGGACTGTCACCACCATGCGCCAGGAAAAGGCCGCGCGCCGGTTCTCCGACAGCGCCCACGCGATTCCCACCAGCACGATCAGTCCGAACGCGCTTTGCATTTGAAGCCATGGCATGGCGGATTCGCGAAAAGGAGCCCCGCTAATCTATACGGCGCGTCCACACCCCGCGCAAAAGCCGGCGAGAAGTGCTAACTTTCGCAAATGGCGCGGCTTCCGATTTCAGGCTTCGATCATATGGCGCTGGCGTGCCGCAATCACGCGGCGACGCTGCGATTCTACACCGGCCTTCTCGGCTTCAAGGTGACATCGAAAATGCCGCAATGGGGCATGACCGCCATCAGCGCCGGAGATGCCGATCTGGTGCTGGTGAACACGGCAAGCAAAAAAGGCGCCTGGGCCCGCTCGCCGCGCGGGGACGGCGAGAACGTGAACCATTTCTGCCTCAGGCTTTCGCGGTTCGACGAGGCGGGCTTGCGCGCGCGGCTGAGGAAAGCGCGAATCGCCATCGAGGAAGAGCATGACGAAGGCGCGGAGCACGCCTTCTATTTCCGCGACCCGGAAGGCAATCTCGTGGAGTTGAGGGGCAAGGCTTAAAGGCGATCACACGACGGGATCGTCGACGAAGGCGCGGCCTTCACGGTCTTCGATCTCCACGATCCAGATGTCGGGATCGAAGCGTATCTGCCGGGTGAAATAGTCTGCCGCACGCGCCGCATCGCTCCGTTCGCCGAGCGGCCGGGTCCAGATGCGATCCTCGCCCCGGCGCGCCGGGCTCAGCACGGTGCAGGTACCGTCGAGCCGGTCGATCTTCAGGAAGACGGCCCCGGCTTCCTCAGCGCCCCGGCGCACCAGATAGGCGGACGCTCCTGCGACCTCGGCACGCCGGATCAGGGCTTGAACGAAAATCGCGCTCTTGAGACGAACCATCGGAACCGAAAATCAGGCGTGAGAAGAGAGCCTATCCGACTTTCACACCGATTTGCGATTTACGGCTTTGGGCTTCTGCGGCCTGCATCGGCAGCAAGAACCGCACAGTGGTCCCGGCGCCCAGCGCGGATGTCATTGTCATGGTCCCGCCATGGAGATGGATCAACGCGCGCACCAGCGCGAGGCCGAGGCCGGTACCTTCCTTGGCGCGGGTGTATTCACTTTCCACCTGTTCGAAGGGCTGGCCGAGCCGGGCAAGGTCGGCCTCCCCTATTCCGATGCCGGTATCGGAAACGGCAACTTCGAGCTGGCCGTCCTTCACGGCCGCCTCTGCGGTGACACGGCCGCTGGCTTGTGTGTATTTCACCCCGTTCGACAGCAGATTGATCAGGATTTGCAGCACGGCGCGCTTGTCCGCATGCACCTCCCGCGCGGATGGCGCGATCTTCTGGATCAGGGTGACGCCGTTGCGTTCCGCCAGCAGGCTCACGAAGCCGAAGGCCTGGCTGATGGTTTCCTCAAGATCGAACCGCTCAGGCGTGATGGTGTAGCGGCCGGCCTCGATTTTCGACATGTCGAGGATGGAATTGATCAGTTCGAGCAGATGGGAGCCGCTCTCGTGAATCAGCCGCGTATATTCGAGATAGCGCACGCCTCCGAGCGGCCCGAACAATTCCTGGTTCATCACCTCGGAGAAGCCGATGATCGCGTTCAACGGCGTGCGCAGCTCGTGGCTCATATTGGCGAGGAAGCGCGATTTGGCGCGGCTTGCCGCTTCGGCCTGGTCGCGTGCTTCGATCAGCTCCCGCTCATGGGCCTTTCGGCGTGTGATGTCGCGGGTGACCGCGACGATCTCGTCCTTGACCGGGCGGCAGTGTATCTCGCACCAGACATAGCCGCCCTTCACGGTCTTCAGCCGTAACTCGACCGTGGCGGTTTTGCCAATGCGCGCCTCCTCGAAGACCAATTCGATCGCCTGCCTGTCGTCGGGATGGGCAATCTCGGCTGGCGTAACCCCGACAAAAGCGGCGGGCGGATAGCCGAGGAGGCCCAAGGAGGCGGGGCTCGCCATCCTGATCTTCCCGTCGCGGGCATGCAGCGTGATGAGGTCGAGCGCGCTCTCGGCCAGAAACCGGTAACGCGCCTCGCCGGCTTCGAGCGCCGCATCGGCGGCCTGATGCCGCTCCTGGGCCGCGATAGCCATGGCGGCGGCCTGTCCGATGGCGATCAGCACGGCGGCGGCGTAGAGCAAAGGCGAGCTCTCAAGCCGCGAGACCGGCATGAATCCGGCCCATTCGAGGCCCGCAACGCCGGCAAGCCCGGCGAAGGCAAGCACACCGGCGAAGATCACCGTGCCGCGCCGGCCGATCAGCGCGCCCTCGAACGGCACGAGCACCAGCCACACCAAAAAGGGCGAGGACAGCCCGCCGGTGAACAGGAACAGGAGCATCAGCAGAAATGCCGCCAGCCCGATGGACGCCCCTTCCAGTATTTCGAGCCGGACCGAAGCCGCTGCCGCGGCAACCAGCGCCAAGGGCGAAACCAGACCCAGGAACACGAACATCTCCGCTGCGTCGGGCGGTCCCATCATCAACGCATAGGCGAAGCTCAAGACGAGGCCGAGCCCGCCCTTGATGGTCTGGGTACGGATAAATTGGCGCCTTGGCGAGAGGGCCTGCCTGTAAGGATCGCTCCGTGACGACACGTAGATCTCTCGCGCTCCCGCGGGTCGACTCCTCAGGTTAAGGAATCTTTGCACATGCTCTCAGCGTATGCTTAACGAAGTCTGAAGCGGGCCGCGGTTCCCTGGGATTTTCATGATTGGCGAAACGATTTCGTCAACCTGCCTCCGCGAACAGGGGGCGAAACACCGTCAAGCCGCGATCTGCAGATTTCCCGACTTTTAGCGGTCGTCTTTAGGATTGCATAAATTCTTGCGGGTAAAGAGTTCCCTATCGTCGCCATGTCCGAGTTCCCCCGCTCCCTTCGGACCTGGAGCCCAGCCCGCGCCGCCTGACCGCGTCACCCCTCCCCCCGACGCGCCAGGTTCGCGGGCTGCGGCGTTTCGGGCTCCTCCGCCGTCCAGGCGCGCACACGCGAACCGGTCCCGACCACAGGACCGATGCCGTAATGCCCGGCCAGCCGGTCGAGCGCGATCTGCAATACGATCTTGGCCGACCGCCGGGGCCAGCCCTTCTGCTTCTCGGCATCTTCCAGTCCGATCAGGTGGCAGCACACATCGACCAGCACGTCGGAGAGGCCCGGTCCGACCGCGGACAGCGCCCGGGCGAAACGCTGCTTGGCGGCGAGTACGGTTTCGGGAAGACTGTCGCCTTTCGCGCCGCGCCGTCCTGCCACCACCGGCGCGGTGAGGTCGACGCCCAGCCGGGGCGCAAGCTGAGCGCGCGTGAAATCGCTCCGGAGCCTTTCTCCCGCGGTGAACTGCCATTCGCTGATCAGCGGCCGCCCATCCGGCCCTTTGCGGCGGAACAGCCAGCCGAGCGGCGATTCACCCTCGTTCACGGTCACCATGTGACGCGTGCCGTCGGCCGCTTCCAGTGCGCACCTTGTCTCGATCCGATGCTGCGCGGCGAATGGGTTGTCTTCGGCGAGCGCCCGCCGGATCCAGCCTGTTCCCACATCCGCAATGACGAAGCATGGGGAATCGCCGAGGTCGCTTTCGATCCACCCCCGCCGCCGGAACGCTTCAACCAGCACAGCCGGAAGACGCATGCGCTCGCTCACCCGCCCACGGCCAGGGGCCATCAACGTAAACGTCTCCCCATCCGGCGATGGCTGAAGCCGGGCGCCTGCCCCGAGCAGCCTGCGCAGCACCCGGCGGCCCTCCCGTGCGATCTCCCCCTCGGCAAGCATCCGCGCGCTCACAGCGTCACCGTGAGATTCGAGGCGCGGCTCAGCAATTCTTCCAGCGCGGTCAATTGGCGGTCGAAGCACGGGTCCTCGCGCAGGTCCTCGATCTTGTCGATGGCATAGGAGACCGTCTTGCGGTCCCGGCCGAAGAACCGCCCGACTTCGGCCCGGCTGCTGCGGAAGACCACATGCATGAGGTAGATGGCGACATGCCGGGCGAAGACCACGCGCTGCCCGCCTCGGGTTCCACCGAACAGGCTGTTTGCGGGGACGTCGTACAGGTTTGCAACTACGGATTGTGTCAATTGAAGACTTTCGCGACCCTGATGGGGCCGGAATTGTTGTTGTGTGCCAAAAGCTTCAGCCATTTTTCGTTGCCCCCCGCTTGATGAGTTCCGCGAACCATATAAGGAATATTATCCCAATATTATACTTGCCGTACCACGGCAGGCCGGTTTAACCTTTTTGGTGACAGGCCGTCACGAATCGCGGTCGCACCCTCTCGCCCCGGGAGGGCGTGACCGATGACCCTAGAATCTGCCAATGTGGAAGCCCACCAAGCTGCCCGGGGGCGGCCCTTCCGTGCAATCGGATACCGAATGATAGATTCCATCGACATTAAGAATTTTCGCGGCTTTGAAACCTTTCAGATTCCCAACTGCGGACGGGTGAATATCATCGTCGGCGAGAATGGAGTCGGGAAGACGGCCCTCTTAGAAGCCATATTTCTTGCGCTGGGCTCAAATTCCGAGCTGACCCTACGCCACCGCCAAAGTCGCGGTTTAGAAGGTTCGTTCCAGGGGGCGATACGCCAGATAGAGCGCGCGCTTTGGTCTGATTTTTTTCACAATCTGGATATGAACCGTACAATCTCCATTGTTTTGCGGGGGTCTGGCGACGAAGCGCGATCCTTATTTATTGCCAGAGGCGTGGGTGAAACTACGCTTCCGCTGCATGAAAAACCGGAGGAAGCGTCGAGTCTTGGTCAGATGGTATTTACGTGGATCGATGCTAACGGGGAGCAGCACATTGCGCGGCCGGAAATAGACAATAAGGGTATACGCCTGACTGGTACGGGCGAGCACTTAAAAGATTTCTTCTTTTATGGAGCAAGCTTTGTCCCCCCCTCGATTGAGGCGGCGACTCGATTCTCAGACTTGGCTAGCACCGGGGGGGAGGTCGAGTTTATTGAAATCTTCAAAGAACAGTTCGGCTGGATAGATAATCTATCCATTGGCGTTCTTGCTGGCGCACCTGTCATTTTGGCTACGATGAGGGGGCGCGGAATAAAGCTTCCTGTGCCCGCCCTTTCTGGTGCGGTTAACCGAATGATTTCATTGTTTCTGGCAATCGCGACAAGCCCCCGATCTGTGGTCCTAGTCGATGAAATCGAGAACGGCATTCATTGGACCCGCCACGCAGGGATAACAAAAGCTCTCATTGCGTTCGCGCGCAAATATGAGACGCAACTTTTTGTATCGACCCACAGTAAGGAATGGCTCAACGCGGTGGCTGATGCCGTTGGCGATGAGAATGACGACATTATGCTTTTTCGGTTAGAGCGAGGCCCTGAAGGCACCAGTGAGATTTTCCAATTCTCCGGCGATCAAATGAAGGCTGGCATCGAGTATGGTGCGGAAATTCGTGGCCACAGCTCCACCAAATAACACGCGCATTCTGCTTGTTTGCGAAGGCGAGAAAGATGAACTCTTTTTTCGCCGTCTCATCGATGGCAGAAACCTGCACGGCCTTGGCCTTCATGTCTTGAACGCCCGCGGCAACTCAAAATTTCGCGAAGCTGTCACGGGATTCCAATTGGAATACCCACAGAAATACCGACTGTTGCGCGCAATTCTTATCGTTGCCGACAAGGATGATAGTGCCACACAGCGATTTGATGATGTCTGCGACCAGATTGAAAAAATGCGCGGCGCCGGCACTCGTCCAAGGGGGCAAATGCAGGCGAGCGGCGGCAACGCGCCGCCGATCTTCGTTTTGATGATGCCAACGCACCAGGAGCACGGCCACCTAGAAAGCCAATGCCTTCATGCGGCGCGCCGCGCAAATGGCCACGCTGCGACAACGACAGACAATATGATGGCCTTAGCTCATGCGGACGCGTGGGATAGCCAATCACGCCGCGACAAGGCGTGGCTTCGCGTAAATCTAGCAATTGGCTGCCCAGACCCGTTCGTGCCTCTAGGCCGGATATTTGAACAGCCAAAGTATCAGAATTTGATCCCGGTTACTGATGCCGCTTTTGCTGGGATTTTGCAGGCGATCCAGCAGTTGCCCTAGACGGCAATATTGTGCGAAGCGCGCGGCTAAATGGCTCGCCCGATTCGTCCGCGTCAGCCGCGCGCGCCGCCTCAATGAACCGCTGCTTTTGAGAAAGCTTCGGTTTTTGTTTTGGCTTAGACTTCGGCTTCTTTTCTGCCATTGGCGCCACCAACTGTTCGATAGGTGAGACGCTTTCCTTTCGCGCCCTTGATCGCATTGATGGCCCGAGTTTCATCGTGCACGCCCAACGCGACGCGGTTGTTATAGCGGAAATCGAACTCCGCCAGATAGCGGTGAAGGTGCTTTTCGTCACAGTGTTGGTACACGCCCTTCATGCCGCGCTTGAAGATCGAAAACACGCCCTCGACGGTGTTGGTGTGGATTTTCGCACCATCGACATAGCGCACGTATTCCTTGGCGGAGTGTTTCACGCTCTCATGCTCTGAGACGTGCGCATCTGCGCCCAGGTAGAGGCGGCTTTCGTCGGTATAGAGCTTGGCTTCCTGGGCAACGTTCTGAACCACGATGGACGCAACGGTGGCCTTGTCCGCGTTCTCAACGTGGAAGGAGCGGACATTGCCGCCGCGCTGCACCAGGGACACGATGGCGCGCTTGCTGGACGGGCCAGTCTTGCCGCCCTTGGTGAACGGACGCCCGCTGGTGGTTTCGGTGCGGATTTCGCTCTTGGGGCCGAAATAGGTTTCGTCTGCCTCGACCACCTGACCGGCCCCGCCCATCGGCGCGAGCAGGCCGTCCCGCATGGCTTCCCGAATGCGGTGCGACATGAACCAAGCGGACTTGAGGGTGACGCCCAGCACGCGGGAGAGCTGGTTAGAACTGAAGCCCTTCTTGCCGGAGGTAAGCAGGAAGATCGCCTGAAGCCAGATGTGCAGCTTGATATGGGACGCCTCAAAGATGGTCCCCACCTTGACCGTAAAGGGCTTCCGGCAGGCGTAGCACTTGTAGACGCCCGGACGGGTGCTGGAGCCCTTCAAGGCCTTGCTCTCGCCCACAACACCGCAATGCGGGCAAACGGGGCCGTCCGGCCAGATGTGGCTTTCCAAGAAGCGGTAAGCGGCTGCTTCATCGTGGAAATGCTTGGCGCTCAAAATCGAAGACATGGTGCCTAACTCCTTATGGCACCTTTATATACCCTCTTCCGTGGTACGGCAAGTATAATATTGGGAATATTATCCTATAAAATACCCATTGGAGAATACTTTCCTATAGAACGTGAAAAGGGCGCGGAATCGCTGAGGGATCGGCCCTAAAACGCGGGGATAAGTCGGGATGCGGACAGTCTCGGCCGCTCAGTTCGTGTCGGAGCTGCGACGCCGTTCGCGCACGGCGGGCCCCTCCCGATGCCGGCGCCGGTCCGGCCCGAGAAAGGTCTTGGCCTCGACGAAAGGCTTGGGCGCCGACACCAGACCGAGCAGTTTGCGCTTCACCGCTGCAACGCTGAGCGGCCGCACGATGAGATCGTTCACGCCCGCATCGCGCGCGGCTTCGACATCGGCGCGCTGCGGTCCGGCCGATATGAGCACGATTGGCACGCGGGGATTGCGGATTTCGCGGCGGCGCCGGATGGCTTGTGCAAATCGCGCAAGCGGCATGGGCCCCGCTGCCTCGTCACAAAAAACCGCCTGATAGGCATGCACGGCCATCTCGGCGAGCGCGCTGTCCGTATCCTCGGCGATCTTCACCTGCTTGATGCCAAGCTCCAGCAGAATCCCGCGCAGCAGGCGGGCGTTTCCCAGCTTGCCGTCCACGATCAGAATGTGAAGAGTGCTGGAACTTTCGGGGCGCATCGGCACATTCTGCCTCGCGCCCGTAAACGGGGCGTTACGTCATCGGTCCAAGCTGGCCTGCTGCGGCGAATCCGGCATTCGCAGGCGGGCAGAGCGCGGGCCGCGCGGGAAAGCGTTTTCCATGAGTTGTGGCGATATCATGAGCGCCAATCCGCAAGCGGTGCGGGAAGGCGACACCATCGGCGAGGCCGCAGCCAAGATCATCGCGCACGCCTATATCAATCTTCCGGTGGTCGACGAGAATGGCCGCCTTGTCGGGCTGTTCGGGATCTACGACCTGCTGGCGCTGCTGGTGCCGCGCGTGGCCGTGATCGGCAACCTGCTGCCCAATATTCGCTTCCTGAAGGACGACGTCTCCGATCTGCAGCAGAAATACGCGAGATTGAAGGAGAGCCCGGTCAGGCGCGCCGTCAACCGCGAGGCGGTGCGCGTTTATCCCGACACCCCGCTGATCGAAGCCGTGCGCCTCTTCTGCCGCAATCACATGACCATTCCCGTGGTCGAACGCGACACGGAGCGTCTGGTCGGCATGATCTCCTATTGGGATGCGGCGCGTCTCATTGCCGGCGCCGCTCCGGGGGATCGCCGCGAATGACCCAGCCGGATTCATCCGGCACGAGCGCGATGCTGTTTCCTGCCGCGCTTTTCCTGGTGAGCTACGCCGTCATCATGACGGAGCGCGTGAACCGCGCGGTGGTGGCCATCCTTGCAGGGGGAATCGCGGTGGCGTTCGGCTTCCTGGCCCAGGAAGAAGCCGTCTCCGCGATCGACTTCAACACGCTCGCCCTTCTCATCGGCACCATGATCATCGTCGCCATCACCAAGAAGAGCGGCATTTTCGGCTATCTCGCGATCAAAACAGCGCAAGTAATGCGGGCCTCGCCCGCCGGAATTCTCGCCGCCCTTGCCGCGGTGACGGCGGTGATTTCGGCCTTCCTCCCCAACGCCACCACAGTTCTGTTCATCGTACCGGTGACGCTGGTGATCGCCGCCGAACTCGGCGTACCGGCCTATCCGTTCCTGTTCGCGGAAATCTTCGCGAGCAATATCGGCGGCACGGCAACGCTGATCGGCGATCCGCCCAACATCCTCATCGGATCGGCGGCGCATCTCTCCTTCGACGATTTCCTCGTGGCGCTGGGGCCCGCGGTGATCGCCGTCTTCGCCGTGCAGACGATCATGATGCATCTGATCTGGGGCAGGAGGCTCAAATCGGGAAGCGAAGAACGCGCCCGGATCATGGCGATGAAGGCGCAAAGCGCTATCGCCGACGGCCGCCTGGTTCGGCCTGCGCTCGGCGTCATCGCCTCCCTGATCGTAGCGCTCGCATTCGCCGCGCCGCTGCGGCTGGAGGTCGGCACCATTGCTCTGATCGCCGCCGCCATCCTGATGCTGATCGATCATTGGCCGAGGCCTAAGCACGAGCATACGGAAACGGTCGCGAGCGCCTTTCAGGATGTCGATTGGGTGACGATCTTCTTCTTCATCGGATTGTTCGTGATCGTGGGCGCGATCGCAAAGGCGGGCATCCTCGATTATCTCGGACGGGAGCTTCTGGCCTTCACCGGCGGCAATTTGCGCGTGACGGCGCTGGCGCTGCTGTGGGGCGGCGCCATCCTTTCGGCGCTGATCGACAACATCCCCTTCGTGATCACGCTCATCCCGCTGATCAAGGGGATCGCGCCATCCTTCGGCGGAGAGAGCGCGATCCTGCCGCTGTGGTGGGCGCTGGCGCTCGGCGCCTGTCTCGGCGGCAACGGCACGCTGATCGGCTCGGCGGCCAATCTGACGGTGGCGGGCATCGCGGAGCGGAGCGGGGCTGCGATCTCGTTCTGGCGCTACAATCGCACGGCATTCCCGCTGATGCTCCTTCAAATCCTCATCTGTCATGCCTATGTCGTATGGCGGTTCTTTTAGGGGACATGCGCGTGAGGCCCCTCGTTCTGGCTTTACTTCTTGTCACGGCTGCCTGTGCGGGACGCCCCGGCGAAGAAGGCTCGCCCTTCTACCAGGCAGGTTTCGGCGACGGCTGCGCGAGCGCGGCGGCAGAAATGGGGCCCGTGCCGCGCCCGGCTCAGCGCGACGAGGCGCTCTTCGCCAAGGATGAAGGCTACAGGACCGGATGGATTTCCGGCCATGCCGCGTGCCGCATGCAGGGCGGCGGCCCGAATTTGTGACTGTTTGATACACAGACGGCCATTTATGACAATTGTGACAATCCCGCGCGCGGAAATATTCCGTCTACGTTCGAACTTTGTTAACGAACCTGTGTTTACATTAGCCTCGAGGATTGTTGCGTCTCCGTGTAAGGAGCGTATAATCCGTACACGACGCAAGTGTTCGCGTCTGAGGAGGCCACGATGTTGTTGGCGCGTCTGGTTACCGGCCGGTACGGCTATCTTGGCGAAGATCAACCCCGCCCCTCTCTTGCTCCGGCCGCGGAGCATTCCTGGCTCGCCCGCCTGGTCGCAGCGGTTTTCCCGCGCAAAAAGGGCTGAATTCCCTCAACTCTGGCCGCGTGTGCTTCGCACGCGCCCGTCGGCCTGCCCGCCAGGGTAAGGCGATCGTCCGACTGTTTCAGGCGGCGCGGGCGGCGGTGAAGCGGCCGTAGAAGCTCTCGCCCGAAGCGGCCATTTCCCGTAGCAACGCATTTGACTGGAAGCGCTTGCCGTATTTGGCCGCCAGCGCCTCGCAGCGCATGACGAATTCGGCCGCTCCCATGGTGTCGATCATCGAAATCGGCCCGCCGGTATAGGGCGCAAAGCCCCAGCCCAGGATCGCGCCGACATCGGCGTCGCGGGGATCGGTGATCACGCCTTCCTCGAAGCAGCGGGCCGCCTCCAGCGCCTGGGCGGTCAGGAGGCGGCGCTTCAGTTCGTCCACGTCGGCATCGGTCTTCCACTTGCCTTTGCCGTAATCGAACAAACCCGGCCACAGCCGCGTGCGTTTGCCCTTCGCGTCGTAGTCATAAAAGCCCTTGCCGGCCTTGGTGCCGGGGCGGCCGCATGTCTCCACGATCCAGGCGAGGATGTCCTCCACCGCGTCGGGCTTGCCGTTCTTGGTGGTCTCTTTCCGGGTCTGGCGGATGATCTTCAGCGCGGTGTCGATGCCGATCGAATCCAGCACTTCGAGCGATCCCATCGGCATCCCGGTCATGCGGCCGACATTGTCGATCAGAGCGGGCGAGAGGCGGTCGGCCAGCATCAAAAGACCCTCGCCGATATAGGTCATGAAGCAGCGTGACGTGTAGAAGCCGCGGGAATCGTTAACCACGATGGGCGTCTTCTTGATCTTGCGCGTGTAATCGACAGCCGTTGCGAGAGCGCGGTCGCCGGTCTGTTTGCCGACGATGATCTCCACCAGCCCCATGCGCTCGACCGGCGAGAAGAAATGGATGCCGATGAAGTTCTTCGGGCGGGCGCTGGCTTCGGCGAGGCCGGTGATCGGCAGCGTGGAGGTGTTCGAGCCGAAGATCGCTGACTCGCGCGTGACCGCGTCGGTCTTCTTGGTCGCCTCGGCCTTGACAGCACGGTCCTCGAACACCGCTTCGACGACGAGGTCCACATCGGCGAGCTGGCCGAAATCGGCGGCCGGATGAATGCGCGACAGCACCTCGGCCTTCCTGTCCGGCGTCGAACGGCCGCGCGAGATTTCGTGGTCGAGAAGCTTGGCGGCGTGCTCCTTGCCGGCGGCGGCTCTCTCCTCGGTGGTATCGATCAGCGTGACGTCGATGCCGGCCTGCGCCGAGACGTAGGCGATGCCTGCTCCCATGACGCCTGCACCGAGAACGCCCAGCCGCTTCACATCCACAGGGGGCTCGTTCGCCGGGCGGCGCGCGCCCTTGCCCAGCTCCTGCATCGATTGGAACAGCGTTCGGATCATGTTCCGGCTCGCCGGGTCCATCAGGATACGGACGAAGTAGCGCGCCTCGATCTTGAGCGCGGTGTCGATGTCGACCAGCAAGCCCTCATAGACCGCCGACATGATGTAACGCTGCGCTGGGTAATTGTCGTA
Organism: uncultured Bordetella sp.; assembly: GCA_964494505.1. Taxonomy (GTDB): domain Bacteria; phylum Pseudomonadota; class Alphaproteobacteria; order Micropepsales; family Micropepsaceae; genus CAIYRG01. The sequence goes on along the minus strand of CAZBRO010000032.1, from coordinate 4,870 downwards.
CGAGCGCTGCCGCAGCATGGCGTTGCCGACGGTGAACACCTGTGCGCCCGAGGGCGAATAAGGCCCGCCGCCGGGAATGCGAAAGTCCTTCTTGTCCCAGGGCTGCTGCGGTTTGGGATTGGCCTTGATCCAGGCTTTCGCCGCGGCCATCAACTCGCCCGCGGGCGCCATTTTCTGCACGATTCCCTGGCCCAGAGCGGCAGCCGGATCGATGCGGCGGGCTTCCAGCATCATCGGAAGCGCATTCATGGCGCCGATCATGCGCGAAAGCCGCTGGGTGCCGCCGGCGCCGGGAATGAGCCCCACTTGCGCCTCGGGAAAGCCGACGCGGATGCGCGGATCGTCCGCAATGACGCGCCAATGACAGGCGAGCGTCACTTCCAGCCCGCCGCCGAGCGCGGTGCCGTTGATAGCGGCGACCACCGGCTTGCCGCAGGTCTCGATCTTCCGGAACGTGCGGTGGAGATTCATCATGGTCTCGAATGCGGTCTTCGCCGCGTCCGGCCCGCCCTCGCCGGTGTAGGAATTCATCTCGTCGAGGTCTGCGCCGGCGGAAAAGCCGCTCGCCTTGCCGCTGGTGATGACGACGCCCTTGATGGAAGCGTCCGCGCCGATGGCGTCGGCCACCTGGCCGAGCTCGGCTATGGCCGCACGCGAGAGCACGTTGACGCTCTTCTCCGGCGTGTCCCAGGTGAGCGTGACGATGCCGTCCTGGTCCTGATCCCATTTGAAATTGGCGAGGTTCATGGCGGCCCCTTCAGACTCTCTCGATGATCGTTGCGGTGCCCATGCCGGCGCCTATGCAAAGCGTAATCAGCGCGGTGGAGAGATCGCGCCGTTCCAGCTCGTCCAGCACCGTCCCCAAAAGCATCGCACCGGTTGCGCCCAGCGGATGGCCCATGGCGATCGCGCCGCCATTCACGTTGACCTTGCCGGCCGGGAGTTTCAGCTCCCTCATGAAACGCAGTACCACAGAGGCGAACGCCTCGTTGATCTCGAAGAGGTCGATGTCCTTTGCCGTCATGCCGGCGCGCGCGAGCACCTTGCGGGTGGCATCGGCTGGCGCAGTCAGCATGATGGCCGGCTCGGACCCGATGGAAGTGAAGGCCTTTACCTTGGCCCGCGGCTTCAGTCCGAGCGCCTTGCCCTTCTTGCGCGAGCCGAGGAGTACCGCTGCGGCGCCATCCACGATGCCCGACGAGTTGCCGGCGTGATGCACATGGTTCAGCGTTTCCACCTGCGGATAGCGCTGGATCGCCACCGCGTCGAACCCGAGCGCGCCGAATTCGGCAAAAGCCGGCTTGAGCGCACCCAGCGACTGCATCGTGGTTTCGGGGCGCATGTGCTCGTCGCGGTCTAAAATCGTAAGGCCCAGCGCATCCTTCACCGCGATGACGGAATTCTTGAAATAACCCTTGTTCCACGCATTGGCCGCGCGTTTCTGACTCTCCACCGCCAACGCATCGACGTCGTCGCGCGAATAGCCGTCGATGGTCGCGATCAGATCGGCCGAAATCCCCTGCGGCACGAAATAGGCTGGAATGGCGAGCGAAGGATCTTCCGGCCAGGCGCCGCCGGAGGAGCCGATGAGCACGCGGCTCATCGCTTCCACGCCGCCGCCGATGGCCAATTCCGACTGGCCCGACATGATCTCGCCCGCCGCCATGTTGCAGGCATCGAGCCCGCTCGCGCAAAACCGGTTGATCTGCATGCCCGGCACCGTATCGGCGAAACCCGCCTTCAGCACCGCCGCGCGCGCGATGTCCGCCCCCTGCTCGCCCACCGGATCGACGCAGCCCATGATGACGTCGTCGAGTTCGTCCGTGTCGAACCCGTTGCGCTGCCGGACGGCCTTCAGCGCCTGGGTGGCAAGCTCGACCGCGGTCACCTCGTGAAGCGCGCCGTCCTTCTTGCCGCGTCCGCGCGGGGTGCGCACGGCATCGTAGATAAAGCAATCTGCCATTCTCATTCCTCCGATGGGCGCCGCCGTTAGCCCTATTTCCGCTTTTGCGCAAACATCGACCGCAAGACGGGCAGCTGTCCGAGCACGGCCACGAAAGAAAATGCCGCTCCCATGTAGAACAGAGTCCTTACATTTGTGTTTTCTTCGTTCAGAGCCAAATCGATCAACACAATCAAGGCGGTCACAAAGATGGCCAGCGCCACCAGATTGAGCGGGCGGGCCTTCACGCCGACCTGGACATTGCGCCGGATGAGCGCGGTGACCTGATCGACCTCCGTCTCATGGCGGCCCATGCAGGCAAGCCCGCCGTCCCGCTCCGACGCGCACGCCGTGCAGAGACCGCGCTGGCAATGCTTGCATAGCCCGACGGCATCGCGCTCGGGATGATAGAAGCATTTCATCGGCAACGCCCCTGATTCGACGTCCGTCGCGTCAGGCTAGGTCAGGGGCGGCACGACTGCAATGAAGGGCGCGGGATGCCTTATCCCGCGCGTTGGAAATTCTGGCCGGCGAAATCCCAATTCAACAGATTGCCGATCACGGCTTTCAGGAAATCCGGCCGCCGGTTCTGGTAATCGAGATAATAGGCGTGTTCCCAGACATCTATGGTGAGAAGGCATTGCCGGCCTTTCGCCATCGGGGTGTCTGCGTCGGGCGTTTTTTCGATGGCGAGCTTGCCTTTATCCGCGACCAGCCAGACCCAGCCGCTGCCGAATTGGGCCGCGCCCGCCTTGGCGAATTTATCCTTGAACGTGTCGTAATCGCCGAAATCGCTCTCGATGGCGGCCATCAGAGCCCCCGTGGGCTTGCCGCCGTGAGGGTTGAGGCAGGACCAGAAGAATGTGTGGTTCCACGCCTGCCCGGCGTTGTGGAAGATGTCGCTTTTCGACGCCTTGCCGGAGGTGGCCTTCACGATGGCGTCAAGCGTCATCTCCGCGAATTCGGTGCCAAGCACCAGTTCGTTGAGCTTGTCCACATAGGCTTTGTGATGCTTGCCGTAATGGAAGCTCATGGTTTTGCCGGAGATGGTGGGAGCGAGCGCGCTTTCGTCATAAGGCAGCGGCGCAAGCGTGAAAGGCCCGGTTTTCGTCAGAATGTTCATGGCATGGCTCCAATGGGTGAGGGTATGCAAAAGCGCGGGGCGCGCTCCGGCTGCGCAAACCTCAACGCGCCGCGACGCGGCCCGTTCCCGGCCTTGAGCGGAGCTTGCGCCGGCTTTAGCCGCTCATGAAATCTGGAAATTCGAGGCCCAAAGGATGATTTTCGCGAATTCATCGACACGGCGGCGTTCATCCAGGCCTTTCGCGCTTGAATCACGCGGCTGCGTAGCGCGCCCACAGTCCGGGCGGACCGGAGGCAACCGCGCGGCCGGTCTTCGTCAACAACAGCAGATGCGCGAGCACGGAGAGGCATGCAGCTGGCTTCAGCCACGGATCGAGGCCGGTATAGATGCGCTCGACGATGTCGGGAATCTCCGCAAACCCATCGGCCAGCGCAGCCAGCACCTGCGCCTCGCGCTCCTGCCGATGCTGAAGATAAGCGGCGACGAAGGCTAGAGGATCGCGGATCGGCCCGCCATGCGTGGGCCAATAGACGGCATCGTCGCGCGCGAGCAGCTTCTTCAGACTCGCCATGTAATCGCCCATGTCGCCGTCGGGGGGCGCCACCACCGTGGTCGACCAACCCATAACGTGATCCCCGGGAAAGAGCGCCTTCTCTTCCTTGAGCGCGTAGCACATGTGATTGGAGGTGTGGCCGGGCGTGTGCACGCATTCGAGGCTGAAGCCTTCGCCTTCAACGATGTCGCCGTCGCGCACGGCGATGTCGGGAATGAAATCGCGGTCGCCGCCCTCCTCCACCACGATGCCTTGTTCGGCCTTTCCTGCACCGTGCGGACCGAAGCCATAGGTGGGTGCGCCGGTCCAAGCCTTGAGCGCGCGTGAGGCCGGCGAATGATCGCGGTGGGTGTGCGTGACAAGAATGTGCGTAACCGTCTCGCCCTTGAGCGCATCCTTAAGCGCGGCAAGGTGCGCCGGATCGTCCGGGCCCGGATCGATCACCGCGACCCGTCCTTCGCCGATGACGGCGACGCTTGTGCCCTTGAACGTGAACGGACCGGGATTGCGCGCGAGCAGGCGGCGGATGCGTGGGGCAACCGGAATCAGCTGCTCATAAGGCGCATCGAAAGTCCGGTCGAAGGGGATCGCCATCTCAGCTTTTGCGCGCCAGTGCGAGCCCGAGCCCGGCCCCGATCAGAAGCCCGCCCTGAAGCCGGTTGCGCCAGGAACCGTAGCGCGCCAGCACGAAACGCGCGCGCGCGGCCAGGAGCGCCCATGTGCAGTCGAACGCGATGGCCATGCAGAGAAAGGTCGCCGCAAGCAGCACGAGCTGGGGCCGCAGCGGCAAACCGGGGCTCACGAATTGCGGCAGGAACGCCCCGAAGAACAGCAGCGTCTTGGGGTTGGTGAGCGCGACCGGAAAACCGCGAAGAAAATGCCTCAGCATCGGGCTGCCTTCGGCCTGCGTCCTGCTCAGGTCCGTGGGCGCCGTCCGCCAGGCGCGCAAACCCAAATAAAGAAGATAAACGACCCCGATCCAGCGCAAAGCCGAAAACCAGGCGGCCGACACCGTCAACAGCGCGCTCATGCCCGCAACCGTCAGGCCAAGCTGTACCGCCATGGCCGAACTCGTACCGGCGACCGTGGCCAGCCCTGCGCGCCGCCCGCCGCCGAGGCTCGCCGAAACGATCAGCGCGACATTGGGCCCGGGAATCGGCAGAAACACCGCGCTCGTGAGCACAAAAGCCAGATAAAGGGCGGGCGGGATCATTGGCGGCATCGAATGGACCAAAATGGTCGGAGAGAGAGGATTTGAACCTCCGGCCCCCACGTCCCGAACGTGGTGCTC
>CAZBRO010000031.1:0-57716 GCA_964494505.1 uncultured Bordetella sp. | reverse complement strand
TGTCGTCTTCCGACAGCTCGTCCATGCCGAGAATGGCGATGATGTCCTTCAGCGCGCGGTATTGCTGGAGCACTTCCTGCACGTGGCGCGCCACCATGTAGTGCTCCTCGCCGATCACCTGCGGATCGAGAATGCGCGAAGTCGAGTCGAGCGGATCCACCGCCGGGAAGATCGCCTGGGCCGCGATGTCGCGCGACAGCACGGTGGTGGCGTCCAGATGCGCGAACGAGGTCGCCGGCGCCGGATCGGTCAGATCGTCGGCCGGCACGTAGATCGCCTGCACCGACGTGATGGAGCCCTTGTTGGTCGAGGTGATGCGCTCCTGCAGATTGCCCATCTCGGTTGCCAGTGTCGGCTGATAGCCCACAGCACTCGGAATGCGTCCGAGAAGTGCGGACACTTCGGAACCGGCTTGCGTGAAGCGGAAGATGTTGTCGATGAACAGCAGCACGTCCTTGCCTTCGACATCGCGGAAATATTCCGCGACCGAAAGACCGGTCAGCGCCACACGGGCGCGCGCACCCGGCGGCTCGTTCATCTGGCCATAGACAAGCGCGCATTTGCTGCCTTCCGCCGAGCCGTTCTTCTTCGGATCGATGTTCACGTTGGACTCGATCATCTCGTGATAGAGGTCGTTGCCCTCGCGCGTGCGTTCGCCGACGCCGGCCAGCACCGAATAGCCGCCATAGGCCTTGGCGATATTGTTGATCAGCTCCTGCATGGTGACGGTCTTGCCGACGCCCGCGCCGCCGAAGAGGCCGATCTTGCCGCCCTTGGTATAGGGGCAGAGGAGGTCGATGACCTTGATGCCGGTGACGAGGATCTCGGCCGAGCCTGCCTGCTCGGCGAAGCTGGGCGCCTCGCGGTGAATGGAGGCGGAGTGTTCCCAGCTGATGGGGCCGGCTTCATCGATTGGCTCGCCGATCACGTTCATGATGCGCCCGAGGGTAGCAGGCCCAACCGGCACGCGAATGGGCGAGCCGGTGTCGATCACTTCCTGGCCGCGGACCAGACCTTCCGTCGCGTCCATCGCGATGGCGCGCACGGAATTTTCGCCCAGATGCTGTGCCACTTCGAACACCAGGCGAACTTCCTTGCCGGTGCGCGGGTCGATATTCGTGGTCTCGATCGCGTTCAGGATGGCCGGCAGGTCCCCGTCGAACTGCACGTCGACGACGGCGCCGATCACCTGGGTGAGGCGGCCCTTGGAATTGATCTTGGCGGGTGCGTTCATGGCTTTTTCTTTCTCGACTTAAACGGCGGAGGCGCCGGAGATGATTTCGATCAGCTCCTTGGTGATTTGCGCCTGACGGGTACGGTTCATCTGGATGGTGAGCGCCTTGATGAGGTCGCCGGCATTGCGCGTGGCGCTGTCCATGGCGGCCATCTGGCTGGCGAAGAAACCGGCCTGGTTTTCGAGCAAGGCCGACAGAATCTGAACCGAAATATTCTGCGGCAGCAGCGCGGAGAGGATCTCGTTCTCGTCGGGCTCGTAATCGTAGACGGCCGTCGTCGTATTGGCGGAAGTTGCTTCGACGGTCGCCGGGATCAGCTGCCGCGCGGTCGGGGTCTGAGTCACGACCGACTTGAACTGGCTGTAGATCAGCGTCACCACATCGACTTCGCCGGAATCGAACATGGCGAGAATCTTCTGCGCGATCGGTTTGACGAGGGCGAAGTTCGCCGCCTTGATCCCGATCTCGTAGGTTTCGACATAGCGGTTGCCATAGGCGCGGCGAAGCTGGTCGCGGCCCTTGCGCCCGATGGTGATGATCTTCACGTCCTTGCCGCCGGCAAGGAGGGCGGCGATTCTTTCACGCGCGGCGCGCACGATGCCGGAATTGAAGCCGCCCGCGAGGCCGCGGTCCGAGGTTGCGACCACGACCAGATGGCGCTGGTCCGCGCCCGTCCCTGCGAGCAGGCGCGGCGCCGAAGGGCCGGAAACCCCGGCCGCCAGATTGGCGATCACGCTCGCCATGCGGCGGGCATAGGGGCGCGCGCTTTCCGCGGCCGCCTGCGCCCGGCGCAGCTTTGCGGCTGCCACCATCTGCATCGCCTTGGTGATCTTCTGCGTGGACTTCACGCTTCCGATCCTTGTGCGCATTTCCTTGACGGAGGCCATGGGGACTTATCTTCCTCAGGCGAAGGTCTTGGAAAGTTCGGCCAGCGCTTCCCTCAGCATGCCTTCGAGCGCCGGCGACAGCGCCTTTTCCTTTCGGATGCCTTCGAGGAATTGCGGATAGCTGGTCTTCAGCTTGCCGAGCAGGGCTTCCTGGAACGCGCCCACGCGATTGGTCGGGAAGGGATCGAGATAGCCGCGGGTGCCGGCATAGATCACCGCCACCTGCTCCTCGACGGCGAAGGGCTTGTATTGCGGCTGCTTCAGAAGCTCGGTCAGACGCTCGCCGCGGGCCAGCATCTTCTGCGTGGCGGCATCGAGGTCGGAGCCGAACTTCGCGAAGGCCGCCATTTCGCGGTATTGCGCGAGCTCGCCCTTGATCGGGCCGGCCACCGTCTTCATCGCCTTGATCTGGGCCGAGGACCCCACGCGGGAAACCGAGATACCGACATTCACCGCGGGGCGGATGCCCTGATAGAACAGGTCGGTCTCGAGGAAGATCTGGCCGTCGGTGATCGAGATCACGTTGGTCGGGATATAGGCCGATACGTCGTTCGCCTGCGTCTCGATGATGGGAAGTGCTGTGAGCGAGCCGCCGCCATTGTCTTCGTTCAGCTTCGCGGCGCGCTCCAGCAGGCGCGAATGGAGATAGAACACGTCGCCCGGATAGGCTTCGCGGCCCGGCGGACGGCGCAGCAGCAGCGACATCTGGCGATAGGCGACCGCCTGCTTGGAGAGATCGTCATAGATGATCAGCGCATGCAGGCCGTTGTCGCGGAACCATTCGCCCATCGCACAACCGGAGAACGGCGCCAGGAATTGCAGTGGCGCGGGCTCGGAGGCGGTCGCGGCGACGACGGTGGTGTATTCCATCGCGCCCGCATCTTCGAGCGTCTTGACGATCTGGGCGACCGTCGAGCGCTTCTGACCGATGGCGACATAGATGCAATAGAGCTTCGCCTTCTCGTCGGTCCCGGAATTGACGGTCTTCTGATTGATGATGGTGTCGATGGCCACCGCCGTCTTGCCGGTCTGGCGGTCGCCGATGATGAGTTCGCGCTGACCCCGGCCGATGGGGATCAGCGTATCGATGGCCTTCAGGCCCGTCTGCACCGGCTCATGCACCGATTTGCGCGGGATGATGCCCGGCGCCTTCACGTCGACACGGCGGCGTTCGGCGACATCGGCGATGGCGCCCTTGGCGTCGATGGGGTTGCCCAGCGGATCGACGACGCGGCCCAACAGGCCCTTGCCGACCGGCACGTCCACGATGGTACCCGTCCGCTTGACGGTGTCGCCTTCCTTGATGGTCGAATCGGACCCGAAAATCACCACGCCGACATTGTCGGTTTCCAGGTTCAGCGCCATGCCTTTGATGCCGCCGGGGAACTCGACCATCTCGCCGGCCTTGACCTGATCCAAGCCGTAGATGCGCGCGATGCCGTCGCCGACGCTGAGCACCTGGCCCACTTCGGTGACTTCGGCTTCGGCGTCGAAATTGCGGATTTCGCGCTTCAGGATGGCCGAGATTTCGGACGGTTGGATGTCCATGTTTTCGTTCCTTCAGTCTCGCCTCACCCTTCGACAGGCTGAGGGAGGAGTTTGTATGAGGACCTCATGCCGAGCTTGTCTCAGCATGCGGGGCACGGGGTTCACTGTCCCTTCATGGCGGCGCGCAAGCCCTCGAGCTTGGTCCGTAGGGATGAATCGATCATGCGCGAGCCGACCTTGACCACCAGCCCGCCCAGGAGATCGGGATTTACATGGGCGGTGAGGCGGGGTTCGCGGCCGAGCTTGCCTTTCAGCATGTCGCGCAGCTCGGCGGTTTCTTCGCCGGTCAGCGGCCGGGCCGAGGTCACCTCGGCGGCGATCTCGCCCCGATAGCGCGCCAACTGGTTTTCGAACGCCCTGATCACGTCGGAAAGCGCGAACAGTCTGCGCTTCCGGACCAGCAGCAGCACCAGCCTGCGGGTGAGGTCGGAGGCGCCGGCCTGTCTCAGCACGGCTTCCATGCCCCTGGCCTGGTCGTCTTGCGAGAACAGCGGCGAGCGCACCAGCCGGCGCAATTCGGGGCTATCCCGCAGCATCGTTTTGAGCTGGAGAAAATCGGCCGCAAGGCTGTCGAGGGCGCGTTCCTCCGCGGCCAATTCGAAGACCGCATTCGCGTAGCGCAGCGCCAGACCTGCGATATGGCTGTCGTCGGCCAATTCTTGCTCTTACCTGGGTCAGGCTCGACCCAGGTAAGCGGGCTAAGCCATTATTTTTGCAAAAGAAATTATTGCGGAAGGAGCCCCTTCGCCGCAGCGCGCGGGACTTAGCACGGGCATTACGGTGGCGCAACATTGATGGGGTGCGGCGCGATGGCCTCGGCGAGGGCGCTTTCAGGCCCCCGTCATCGCCGAATAGGCGCGCGCCAGCTTTGCATCGAGGGTTACGAGTTCGGCACCCAACTCGCGGGATAGCCAGAGGTAACTTGCGTCATAGGCGGTCAGGCCGTGCAGCGCGGCCAACGATACGGTTTCCCGAAGATCCACATCGTCCAGCGCGATTTGCCAATCTCCCAAGGTCATGAGCGCTTCAAACCAAAGATCACGTGCCTCCGGGTGGCGAATAATCCGCTTCAAGCAGGCATTTGCCATTTCCAAATGTATCAGCGGCGGCGCAACGAGCACCTCACCTTCCAGGCGACGTTCTATCTCCTCGCCCATGTGCTCGTTGAACAGCACAGCGGCAATTGCGGAAGCATCGACCACGATCATCTTCTATCGCGATTTTCCCGGATGTCCTGGGTGGCCTCGTCGTAGCGGGGAAGCCCGAGTTTCCGAATCCGTTCGGAGACCTCTCGTACCGTCAATTTGGGCCTGCGCAATTCGGCGGCCTCCTCGACGAGAGCGGACAATTCCCCCTGCAGGGAGCGATGGTGGCGCTTCGCCCGCTGCTTCAGCCGCGCTACGACGTCTTCAGGGACGTTCTTGATCGACAGATTGACAGGCATGTCCATCTCCCAGGGGAAACCAAAACGTAGTCCAATTGGTGCCAAAATACCACCAAAAGAGAACCACGGAAATGACTTTGGCGACAACCCGCTCTTCGCCTTGACAAAAATCGCGCACCGGCCTTGCCTCACGCCTCGATCGAACACCCCCGGGAGGAACACCATGACCATGAAGATTTACGGTAGTGCGATGTCGCGCGCTTCGCGCGTGATGTGGTGCGCGCGCGAGCTTGGCGTGCCGTTCGAACATGTGGACGTGGCCTGGGAGGATCAGAAGAAGCCGGAATTCCTGGCCGTGAACCCTTGCGGCAAGTTTCCGGGTTACGCGGACGGCGATCTGAAGCTCTTCGAATCGCTCGCCATCAACCTCTACATCGCCAAGAAATATGGCACCGGCGAATTGTATCCGGCCAACATCGATGACGAGGGCAGGGTCTTCCAATGGACGCTGTTCGCGGCCGCGGAGATCGAGCCGCTGGCGATGCCGTCGCTGATGTTCCAGCTCGGCTACAGCAAGGACGAAGCCGGCGCCAAGGCCGCCGCCGACCGCCTGCCTCCGGTGCTGAAGGTGCTGGACGATGCGCTTAAGGGCCGCGATTGGCTGCTGGGAAGCAAGTTCAGCATCGCCGATCTCAATGTGGCGAGCGTCGTCGCCATGACGCGCTACGGCAAGCTCGACATTTCCTATGCCCCCAATGTGGTTGCCTGGCTCGACCGCTGCCTGGCACGCCCGGCGCGCAATCCGAAAGCCGTGGAATAGAACGAACTGTCCTCTGTCCTCCCCCTTCGACAGGCTCAGGGCGAGGAGATTTTGCTACTTCCTCATGCTGAGCCTGTCGAAGCATGAGTTGGAGGCACCACGGTGATCGAAACCCAAGTCGACATCAAAACCGAAGACGGCGTCTCGGACTGCGACCTCGTCTATATCGGTCCGGGCTGCACCTGGCCGGCCGTCATTCTCTACACCGACATCGGCGGGCGCCGGCCCGTGTTCGTCGAAATGGCGAAGAGGCTGGCCGGAGAGGGCTACGTCGTGCTGGTGCCGAACCCGTTCTATCGGCTGTCGCGCGCGCCCGTGTACGAGGATTTCAAGTTCGGCAGCGAATCCACCACCGCTCGCATGGGCGAGGTGCGCAAATACGTGACGCCGGCCGGCATAGCGCGCGACGCGCATGCCTATGTCTCGTTCCTGCGCGGGCTGAAGCTGGTCGAGGGCAAGATCGGCACCGTCGGCTACTGCATGGGGGGCGGCATGGCGATGCGCACGGCCGCAGCCCTACCCGGCGATATCGCGGCCGCAGCCTCTTTCCACGGCAGCCAGCTCGCCTCCGATGCGCCCGATTCCCCGCACACGCTCGCGCCCCAGATCAAGGCCCGGATGTATTTCGGCTTCGCCATCGAAGACCGCACCATGCCGCCCGAAGCGGTGGAGAAGCTCAGATCGGCGCTCGATGCCGCCGGCGTCACATACGAAGCCGAGACCTATGCCGGCGCCCGCCACGGCTGGTGCGTGAAGGACCATAATGTCTACCACGAGGCCCAGGCCGAGCATGCCTGGCATCATCTGACCTCGTTCTTCAAAGAGACGCTGTACTGACCCGCCGCTCGGACCGCATCTTGCGCTGCGTCCCCGAGGGTGAATAATCGGTAATCGAGTGCGGCGAACACAAGGGCGGGTGCGATGGAAACGGGAACGAACCTTCAGCAGGCATCCTTGCCTGTTAAAACGAACAGTATTGCCCGCTCGCTGTTGGGCCGCTTCGCCAAGCAATTCTCCGATTCGCCGACCTCGTTCTCGGTGGTTCTGCCGGACGGCAGCGTGCAGCCCTTCGGCGCCGGGACCCCGCGCTTCCGCATCACGCTGAAGAACCAGCGGGCGCTCACCGCGGTCGCGAGCCTGGACGAGGGCCGGTTCGGTGACGCCTTCGTGCAGGGCGACATCGATCTCGACGGCGACCTCTTGAGCGCTTTTGCCTTGCGCGAATCCATGAAGGACGTGCACCCCATCACGACCGTCTGGCGCTTCCTTCAGCCGCTGCTGTTCGGGCAGGTGCACACCAACAAACAGGCCATCACGGCGCATTACGACATCGATCCGGATTTCTTTCTCAGTTTTCTCGATTCCAAGACGCCCTGTTACACACAAGGCGTCTATGCCGATGAGAACGAAACCCTCGAAGCCGCCACACTTCGGAAGTTCGATTATTGCTTCGAGAAATGCGGCTTGAAGCCGGGCGACCGCATTCTGGAAATCGGCCCCGGCTGGGGCGCATGGTTCGAATACGCCTCGAAGCGCGGCGTCCATTGCAGCGGCATCTCCATTTCCCAAACCTCGATCGATTTCCTGCGCGCCAAGGCGGCAAAACTCGGTTTCGAGTGGGAGCTTGAGTTGTGCGATCTCCTGGAATACCGCAACGAGCGGAAATTCGACGCCATCGTCATCATGGGCGTGATCGAGCATCTGCCCGATTACGCGCGTGTGCTGGAGAAATTCCAGACGCTGGTAAAACCCGGCGGCCGCATCTTCCTCGACGGCAGCGCCTGCACCAAGAAATTCGAGCTGTCGTCCTTCATGGTCAAATATATTTATGGCGGCAATCACTCGTTCCTGGTTCTGCACGATTTTCTGGACAAGCTCGCGCGCACGAAGATGGAAGTGACCGAGATTCTCAACGACCGCTACAGCTACTTCCTGACGTTCCAGGAATGGGCGCGCAATTTCGACGCCAACCGCGATTTCGTGGTGCAGAAGTTCGGCGATTTCAACTATCGCCGGTTCCGGCTCTATCTCTGGGGGGCGGCCTATGAATTCCTCAGCAGCAGCCTCTCCTGCTACCGGATGATCATCGTAAGTCCGTAGGACGAAGACTCCGTCCGTATACGGACTCACGGCGCCAGATAGAAGATATCCTCGACCCGCGCGCCCAACTCTTCGGCCAGCGCCAGTGCGAGCGCGGTCGAAGGCACGAAGACGGAATTCTCGACCGTGTTGATCGTCTTGCGCGAGACGCCGACACGTGCCGCCAATTCGGATTGGGTGAGACCCCGCTCGACGCGCAATTCCTTCAGGCGGTTCTTGAGCTGGCGCTCAGCCACCGCGGCCGGCCTGCCATTGCAGGAAGAGGAAATAAAGTACCGGAACCGCAACTCCGGCGACCAAAAGGAACGGCCCCGCCTGCATCGCGAGCGCCGGGCTGTAGAAGATCGTGAGATACAATCCGCTCAGCATCGCCATCGCGGCAAGATAGCCCACCAACACGGATTTGCCCCGCAAAGCGCGCGTCAATTCGTCGTCGAGCAGGCGGGCAATTCCCGAACGCCGAGCCCTCGGGGAGAAAAAGGTGAACGCCGCGAACAGCACCAGCGCGATGAAAAAGAAGGGAGGGCGCGCGCCTTCGGAAGCCCGGGTTGCGAACTCCAACAGGAGAATCAGGAGCACGGCCAGGCCGAGCCCGCCAAGCGCCTGATGATCGTCGATCTGTCTACGGACGATCCGTTCGGAACGGGCCTGCGCTTGTCGTCCCCGCCAACTCACCCAGGCAAGCCCGATCACGGCCGCGAGCAGTCCGGCCACCAGGAAAAGCCGGACCCCTTGCGCCGAAATCCCGATGCCGGGCAAGGCTCCCGACATGCCGTCGAAAAACAAAAGCAGATCGCCGGCCGCGGCCAGCGCAATGATGGCCACGATGATGCGGCCGGTATTCCGAAGCCGGCGTCGTTCGCGCGCAATGATTTCCTCGTCGGATACGGGTTCACCGCCGGTCATTCGCGCCTCCATCCTCGCCGCGGCGAATGTAACCTATAGGTTACAATTCGCCAAGCGCTTTTCGGCGGCCGAATTTTTTGACGGCGAAAATCCGTCCTTTCATAATCGCCGCATCGAGCGGAGTCGTCCGGGGCATGCATAAGACGTTCATTGCGATGTTGTGGGCCGCAGCCCTGCTGCCCGGGATTTCCGGGGCGCGCGCGCAGGCGCCCGGAGCGGTGTTCAAGGATTGCGCCGATTGTCCCGACATGGTGGTGATTCCGGCCGGCAAATTCCTGATGGGCAGCAAGGCCGATCCGAATTCACCCGCCCCGCCGCCGCCGGAGGAACAGCCTCAGCATCCGGTCACGCTCAAATCCTTCGCGCTCGGGCGATACGAAGTGACCCAGGCCCAATGGGCGGCCCTGATGGGCAAGGTCCCGAGCTTCTTCAAAGGCCCCACTTTGCCGGTCGACGCCGTCAGTTGGGCCGACATCCAGGACTTCCTGAAAAAGCTCAACGCCAAGACCGGAAAAACCTACCGCCTGCCGACGGAAGCCGAATGGGAATATGCGGCGCGTGCCGGGGACGCGGAGGAGAATTCCTTCTTCAAGGATTACGGCCGGCTGGACCGCGAGGCCTGGTATGCGGAAAACGCCAACCGCACGACCCACCCGGTGGGGACGAAGGCCGCCAACAAATTCGGCCTCTACGACATGCAGGGCAACGTCTTTGAATGGGTGGAAGACTGTTTCCAGTCGAACTATGTAAGCGCGCCCACCGACGGAAGTGCGGCAAAGGAAGTGAATGGCTGCCCGCGCGTGTTCCGCGGCGGCGGCTGGAACGCGACGCCCGATTATGTGCGTCCGGCCTTGCGCCTGCGCGAGTTCGCGACGCTTCGCAGCTACAATCTCGGCTTCCGCCTCGCCCGCTCCCTGCCGTAGCCTCTCACTCTTCGACAGGCTCAGAGCGAGGATTTACACATAAGTCCTCATGCTGAGCTTGTCGAAGCATGGGGGCGCTGCGCCCCAGCGCTCTCCTCAGAAATCGAGCTTCGCCGCAGTCGGGACCTGCTCGAAGCCGAGATGGAATTTGTCGTCGTTGTTCGAGGCGCAAGCCTCCTCCTGATAGAAATGCTCGGCCACCCGGTAGCGGGGCTTGCGCGCGCCCCATGCCTTGTAGAACGTGCCCGGGTCGTCGGCGGTGAAGGAAACGTCTAGCGTCTTGCCGCCATCGGCGATTCTGTAGCGCTCCACCACATGAAGGTCCTTCGTGTGCGGCGTGCGGTATCCGTCCACGAACGTCTTGTCGTTCAGGCCGATGGTATCGACGACCAGCGTATCGCCTTCATAATGGCCGACCGATTCGCCGAACCATGACGGTTTCGGATTCTTCGAATGCGGCACGTTCAGATACACACGCCTCACCTGCGGGCCGGCGCCGCCCAGCAGCATCACCACTTCGGTGGGAGTCTGGATGAAATACAAATCCCAGGGGGCTTCGTGGATGTCGGGAACGCCGGTCTCCCAGCAGCGCGCCTGGCGGGTCTCCCCGTTCTTGCCGGTGAGCGCGAGCGCGTTCTGCTTCTTCAGTGCATCGAGCGCCCAGGGCATCAGATTCTTGGCGGCTTCATTGTTCAGATCCGCGACCCGCCAGGTCGGCGGCACGCCCAGATCGTCCGCCACGGTGTTGTTGTAGAACGGGTGCGCGGGGTCGTCCGTGATGGGCCCGATTCCGCTTAGAGGCGGCAGCCATTCGTTCTGTTGCCGGTCGTATTGCAGTTTTGCCTGGCCCGCCGCCTTGCCAGGGAACCGGCCTGCCCACGCGACGCCCTGCTCCTGCATCAGGTTCGGAATGGCGGCGGCGGAATTGGCCGCTTTGTCGGCGGCGCTTGCCGGAAACAGCAGCGCGGATGCGCACACGATCCCGAGCAGCATCGCGCTCCCGCGCATGTCTCGCGATTTCCAACCGGCCGATGTGTGAGGAGCCTCAGTCTTCGACATTGCGACCTCCTTGAATGTGCGCGTTCGCCACTTGGATGGGTGTGAGGATAGTAAGCCTGCCCCTGCCTGACAATCCGGAGACGGAAAACGCCTCTGCCGTTGTCCCGGTTCTTCCCCCCGCGTGACATGCGGTGCCGGCCGGAACGACAACCCATTAATCACCCCTAGGAAGCCTCGCATTTGCACGAGATCTGGCCGGTCGCGGTCACTTTCCCGGCAAAAGAGTATTTCTCCTTCTTGCCGGGCTCGGGAATGACGATTTCTTTTCCACTCACATCCACCGTGAAATCGATGCTCGGGTGACATTCGCCCGCCGTGCATCTGCCTTTCGCGCACCATTCGTTGGCGAATTTTGTAACTTTCTCGGTCGCGGCCATCGTTGCCTTGTCGATGGCATCGTCCAGCGCAGATTGAGCTTCCTGACCGGTGCCTTCGCCACCGCCGCTCAAGGGCGCATCACGCGAAATCTTTATGCTGTTGTAGCAGCGCTTTTTCTGCAGCTCTTCGATCAGTTTCTTCAAAAGCTCGATGAGTTGTTTGTAGTCTTCCGAGACATCGGCTATCGTACCGTTGGATATTTGTTTCTGGCCCCTCAGTTTTTTCCGGATCGGATCGTTTGCCTATTCGGAAATTTCCCAACGCCCCCCGATGCGCAGCAATGTAGCATAGTGTGACCCATCTCCCTCTGCGGAGGCTAGGGAGATGCATAGCGTAAGCATCGTCAGCCTTGGCCTTCGGTCCGCGAGTGCCCACATAAGGGGCGTTCTTTCTCAGTGTCCGGTCCCAGAATATTCATCCCCGACGGGGCGCGCGCGACCACGCCCGGTCTGAGCCGAGCGTGAACGCCGGTTTCGGCTCAAGGTCGTCCCGAAATCGTACGTTATTGCACCCTTATCCGTCCCTTATAGAACCCTCCGATTCCTACAAAAACCCGCTGAAATACTGGAGATTCCCCGGGTCCACGGCCCGAATGGCCCGGGGGGAGGGGGGGCACGGAAAACGGCCCCGCCAACCGATCAAGACTGTGGCCGCATTACGGCGGGTTCACCCGGTCGGGCAGCGGGCGGCCCTCGAAATGCGCTGCGATGTTGGCGATCACCTTCTTGCCCATCCCCGTGCGCGCCTCGATGGTCGAAGACCCCAGATGCGGCAGCAGCGCGACATTGGAAAGCGTCAGCAGCTTCGCATTCACCTTGGGCTCGTGCTCGAAGACGTCGAGCCCGGCGCCCGCAAGCCGTCCCCCGGCCAGCGCATCGGCCAATGCCGCCTCGTCCACGATCTCGCCGCGCGCGGTGTTGATGAGATAGGCGGACCGTTTCATGCGCGCGATCCGTTCGCCCGAGAACAAATGATAGGTTTCCGCCGTGTACGGACAATTGATGGAGACCACGTCCATTTCGGCAAGCATCGCGTCCAGTTCCGGCCAATAGGTCGCCGCGAGAGTCGCTTCCACTTCGGGCACTGCCTGTTTGCGGTTGTGGTAGTGGATCTCCATCCCGAAGGCGCGGGCCCGCTGGGCCATCGCTTCGCCGATGCGGCCCATGCCGACGATGCCGAGCGTGCGCCCCCGCAAGCCCACTCCCATCAGCCAGGTCGGGCACCAGCCGGCGAACCCCCCTTCGGCGATAATCCTCGCGCCTTCGACTGCGCGGCGCGTCACCATCAGGAGGAGCGTCATGGCGATGTCGGCGGTGGCATCGGTGAGCACGCCCGGCGTGTTGGTGACCGCGATGCCACGGGCGGCGGCGGCCTTCACGTCGATATGATTGAAGCCCACCCCGAAATTGGCGATCAGCTTCAGATGCGGGCCGGCGGCCGCGATGATCTCGCCCGTGATGCGGTCGGTAACCGTGGGCACCAGGATGTCGGCATCCGCCACGGCTTGCTTCAGCGCGGCCGCATCCATCGGCGTGTCGGTTGGGTTCAGCACCGCGCCGAAACGGTGTTCGAGTTCCTGCTCGGTTGCTTCGGGCAGTTTCCGCGTTACGACGATGCGCGGGTGGGTTCCCATCATGATGTGGTCGATTTCGCCGATTTCACGCGATTTTCTCCTTACCAGAACGACTCCCGCGGGGCAAAGATAGCTTCCGCCGAATCACTCATGCCGGGATCGGCGTCGATGCGCCTTTGCTTTGCGATCATGCTCCTCGTTCCCGTGCTTGCGCCAGCGCGCGCGGCCGAGGACGTGAAGGTTCCCTATTTCGCCAGCATGAAGGGCGAAACCACCAACATGCGCGAAGGCCCGGGCGAGGATCACCGCGTCAAATGGGTGTATCACCGCAAGGGCCTGCCGGTGGAGGTGATCGCGTCCTACGATCTGTGGCGCCGCGTGCGCGACATGGACGGGGAGACCGGCTGGATCCACACGGCGCTGCTCTCGCGCGAGCGCACGGCCGTCATCGTGGGGGCGGGCGATGCGCCGGTCCGCGACGGCGCGAAGGCCGGCGCCTCCGTAATCGCCGACGCGAAGCCGGGCGCCATCGGGCGGCTGGAAAAGTGCGACGCCAGCGCCTGTGAGGTGAAGTTCGCGCGCGCCGAGGGCTGGGTTGACCGGATGCGGCTCTGGGGCGTGCATGACGGCCAGCAGTTCTGAAGCGCGCACGGCCCGCCGCGGGCGGGTGTCGTGGGTGCTGTTCGAGTGGGCGCGCAACCCCTACGTCCCCGTCATAACCGTCTTCATCTACGCGACCTATTTCTCCCGCG
Source organism: uncultured Bordetella sp. (assembly GCA_964494505.1). Lineage (GTDB taxonomy): Bacteria > Pseudomonadota > Alphaproteobacteria > Micropepsales > Micropepsaceae > CAIYRG01. The sequence goes on along the minus strand of CAZBRO010000031.1, from coordinate 44,151 downwards.
ACATCGTCGGCGATCCGGTCGAGGGACAGGCGCTGTGGGCGGCGATCCAGGGATATGCCGGCCTCGTGGTCGCGGTGTCGGCCCCCTTCCTCGGCGCGATGGCCGATGCGGCCGGGCGGCGCAAACCCTGGGTCGCGGGGTTTTCCCTGACTCTGGCCGCGGCCAGTGCGACGCTGTGGTTCGGGCGGCCGGGCGGGGCGGGCCTGGGGCTCTTCGGCATTGGCGCCGCCGTCGCGCTCGCCAATCTTTCCTATGACGCGTCCATTGTATTTCACGGCGCCATGCTGCCCTCGCTGGTGGGCGAGCGCCGGATCGGCCGCTGGTCAGGGCTCGGCTACGGCCTTGGCAATCTCGCAGGGCTCGTGCTGCTCGTTTTCCTGCTCGTCTTCATCTATCTGCCGGCCCAGCCCTTGTTCGGACTCGATCGCGTCACGCACGAGCACGAGCGCATTTCCGGTCCGCTATGCGCGCTTTGGTTCGGCGTCTTCAGCATTCCTTTCTTCCTGTTCACGCCGGACCGCGAGTCGAAGCACGTCCCGGCCGGAACGGCGATCCGGCGCGGGCTGTCGTCGGTCGTGCGCACGGTGAGAAGTCTCAAGCATTACCGCAATGCCGGCGCCTATCTGCTTGTGCGCATGATCTACAATGACGGACAGAACGTGATGCTCGCATTCGGCGGCGTCTATGCGGCCGGGGTGTTCCATTGGGGCACGGTCGAAACCGCGCTCTACGGCATTCTTGTGCTGGTGTTTGCCTCGCTCGGCGGCTGGCTCGGCGGGCGGCTTTCCGATTGTATAGGCACCAGGCGCGCGCTGCATCTTTCCATCGGGGGCATGATCGTGTTTGCGCTCGTTTCGCTTGGCTTCGCACCGAATCGGCTGTTCTTCGCGATTCCCTATGCGGCCGGGACGAAGATAGCCGCCCTTCCCATCTTCGCCACCGCGCCCGAACTCTTTTACATCGCAAGCGTGATGGGAATCGCGGTGTGCCTCGTCGCCACCTATGCCAACAGCCGCGCCATGATGGCCCGCATCGCCCCGGAATCGCGCATGACCGAATTTTTCGGCCTTTATGCGCTATCGGGCGAGGCGACCGCGTTCATGGCGCCGCTGACGGTGGCCTACGTCACGCGCACGAGCGGCAGCCAGCAATGGGGCATGGCCGCCATTGTCGCGTTTCTGGCGGCGGGCTGGATCGGCCTTTTCTTCGTGCGCGAGGAACGCGTCGCGGCGGTCTAGTCTAGTGCCGGAAATGGCGGATGCCGGTGAACACCATGGCGAGGCCGGCTTCGTTCGCGGCGTCGATCACCTTTTCGTCGTTGATGGAACCGCCGGGCTGGATGACGGCGGTGGCGCCGGCTTCGGCAACCGCGAGAAGCCCGTCCGGGAAGGGGAAGAACGCATCGGATGCCGCTGCCGACCCCTTGGTGCGCGGCTCGGACCAGCCTGCGGCGTCTGCGGCCTCGCGCGCTTTGGCGGCAGCGATGCGGGCTGCGTCCACACGGCTCATCTGGCCCGCGCCGATGCCGGCGGTGGAGCCGTCCTTCGCGTACACGATAGTGTTCGATTTAACGTGCTTGGCGACGGTAAAGGCGAAGATCATGTCGGCGAGTTCGGCCGGTGTGGGCGCGCGTTTGGTGACCGTTTTCAGCGCGCCCGTATCCGCGGTGATCGCATCGCGCGCCTGCACCAGAAGGCCGCCCGCAACCGAGCGCACCGTCCAGCCGGTACTGCGCGCATCGGGAAGGCCGCCCGCGATCAGGAGGCGCAAATTCTTCTTCGCCGACAGGATGCGCCGCGCTTCTTCGTCCGCATCGGGGGCGATGATGACTTCAGTGAAGAGCCTGGCAATTTCCTCCGCGGTTTCGCCATCAAGCGTGCGGTTGAACGCAAGCACGCCGCCGAACGCGCTGACGGGATCGCAGGCGAGCGCTTTCACATACGCATCCGCCAGCGAAGACCCGAGCGCCACCCCGCACGGATTGGCATGCTTGATGATGGCGCAGGCCGGAATTGCCGGATCGAACTCCGCCACCAGTTCGTAGGCCGCATCGGTGTCGTTGATGTTGTTGTAGGAAAGCTCCTTGCCCTGAAGCTGAACCGCGGTCGCGACGCCGGAGCGCTTTTCGCCCGTGGCATAGAAGGCCGCCTCCTGATGCGGGTTTTCGCCGTAGCGAAGCTGCTGCCGCAGCATTCCGGCGAAGCTGCGCCGGCGGGGCGGCGAGGCATCGCCCTTGGCGGCGATCTGCTCCGCCAGCCAATTCGAAACCGCCACATCATAGGCCGCGGTGCGCGCGAACGCGGTCTGCGCCAGCTTGAGCCGTGTCTCGGCGGTCACGCCGCCTTCCGCCAATTCGGCGAGCACGAGGGCGTAATCCTCCGGATCCACAAGCACCGTCACCCATTCGTGGTTCTTGGCCGCGGCGCGGATCATGGCCGGCCCGCCGACATCGATATTCTCGATGACCTCGCCGAACGCAGCACCTTTCGCGACCGTCGCCTCGAACGGATAGAGGTTGGAGACCAGCAGATCGATCCCTTCGATCCCGTGCGCCCGCATCGCCTCGGCGTGCGCATCGCGCAATCCGAGGAGTCCTCCATGGATTTTCGGGTGCAGCGTTTTCACGCGCCCGTCCATGATTTCGGGAAAGCCTGTTACCTCCGACACGTCCGTCACGGCAAATCCGGCATCGCGCAGCGCCTTTGCCGTGCCGCCGGTCGAAATGAGCTGCACGCCACGATCCGAAAGGGCACGCGCGAACAGGGCGAGTCCGGTCTTGTCGGAAACGGAAAGAAGCGCGCGGCGAATGGGACGCCTAGTCATGGAAGGCCTGAAAAGACTTCGTCCGCTCTTAACGCCGGAACAGCCAAAAGAGAAGGGTGAGAACGACGCTGACCAGCAGAGACGTGGCGAGAGGAAAGTAAAACCGGAAATTCTGCCGCTCGATGGCGATATCGCCGGGAAGCCGCCCGAGCCCGAGCCGCGTGACGAGGGGCCACGCCAACCCGGCAACCAGAAGAACGACCCCCGCCACGATCAGGATGCGCCGAATATCCATGGCACTGCCGTTTTCCCAAGCGCCGTCAGGTTCAGCATGTACTCCCCCGCGGTCACTCCGCCGCCAGCCGATGCACCGCGAAGGCCTCTTCGACCTCGGACCACAGGGTCCGGAATCGCTTCTCCTCGAATGCGCAGAACGCCACAATCCGTTCCTGCGCCGCCGGGTCCTTTTCTTTCAACAGCGACATCATCTCGGCCAGATGGTGTTCCTCCTCCCCAAGGACGCTGCGGAGCGTCAACCCCGCCTTCTGTTCCATCAGCACCAGTTGATAGATGCGGTATATCCAGACGGCGCGAAGCTCCACGATCAGCGACATGTATAGATAAGGAAGTTCCGCCGGGGCCTCGCCCAGCGCGCCGGATATTTCCGCATCCAGCCGGTCCATATAGCCCCGCGCCGAAGCCGCAGCCATGGTGTTCGCCGGCATGTAATCGAGCGGCCGGTGCGCCATCTTCTCGGCGGCACGCTTGAAGAAGAGCGCGTGCCGGCCCTCCTCGGCGAGATGTTTCAGCATTTCCAGTCCCGCTTCGCGCATCGCCGGGCAGGTCATGATCTTGCGGTTGCCGATATGCTCGAGCAGCGACAACATATTCAGGAACCGCGCATGCAACGCCCGCTCCCCACATAGCGCCGTCAGCCGCTCGCGCACACGAGGCGCAAGCCGGTGATTGCGTTCTTCAAATGTGTACCAGGGCGAGGGAGTCATGGATCGTTCCATATATGCGGTCCAATTCATACGCGCCGATGCAATAAGGCGGCATGACATAAATCACATTGCCGAGGCTGCGCAGCAGCACGTTCTTCTCAAGATAGAACGCGTTCAGCGCAGGGCCAAGGGCAGCCAAATAGCCTGCGTCCGCAACGCGCAGTTCGATGGCCGCAATGGTGCCTGTATGGCGGGTATCGGCTACCACATCCAGACCGGAAAACGATGCAAGCCCGCGTTCATGGTAAATTTCTATGGCCCGAATGCGCTCGAACACGGGCTCGTCATCCCAGATTTCGAGATTGGCAAGCGCTGCCGCACAGGCAATTGCGTTGCCGGTATAAGACGAGCTGTGAAAAAAGGTCTTGCTCCGATCGGTGGAATAGAAGGCGTCGTAAATCTCTTCGCTCGCGAGCGTAACGCCCATCGGCAGGAAACCGCCCGTCAATCCTTTCGACAGGCACATCAGATCGGGCGACACGCCCGCCTGCTCGCAGGCGAACATCGTCCCGGTGCGGCCGAAGCCCGTCATTACTTCATCCGCAATGAAGAAAATCCCGTGCTGCCGGCACAACGCCGCGAGGTCGGCAAGCACGTTCGGCGGATACATCTTCATCCCGCCCGCGCCCAGCACGAGCGGCTCGACGATCATCGCGGCAAAGGATCGGGAATCGGCGTTCAGCAGCGTCTCCAGCGCTTCCACGGTTCGCCGTTCTTCACCGCGCGCGGGAAACGGAACATAGGCGACATCGAACAGCATCGGGTCGTAGGGCGCGTTGAAGATGCCGCGCTGACCGACCGACATCGCGCCGAACATGTCGCCATGATAGGCGTGCTCCATGGCGATGATGCGGTGGCGCGGGGCTCCGCGATGGTGCCAGCAGCCGACCGCCATCTTGATCGCGACTTCAACCGCGGTGGAGCCGCTGTCCGAATAAAAGGCGTGTGCGAGCCCCCTGGGCGCGACCGCAAGCAGTTTGCGGGCAAGCGTTTCTGCCGGCCGATGCGTGAAGCCCGCGAAGATCACCTGTTCGAGCTTTCCGGCTTGGGCTGCAATGGCTTTGGCGATGTGCGGATGGCCGTGGCCATGCGTGTTCACCCACCAGGAGGAAATCGCGTCCAGAATGGCGCGGCCGTCCGATGTGTAGAGGGTTGCGCCCTCCGCGCGCTCGATTTCAATCGCCTCGCCCGCGAGCCCATGCTGGGTGAACGGGTGCCAGATACGGGATTTTTCATCCGCCATCGGCCGCCTCGAAATCCTGCGCGTCAAAATGGGCGGCGAAGCCATCGCGCAGGGAAGCGGCATCGAGCGCGGGGAGAATCGGCAAACGGCCAAGCCGCTTCACGTTGCTCATCTCCGCGATGGTGCGTTCGCTGTCGGGCATGGAGTGGCCCACGAAGATCACGCCGAGCACGCCGATACCGCGCCGCCTCAACGCTTCCAGCGTGAGCAGCGTGTGGTTGATCGTACCAAGCTCCGTGCGCGCGACTACAATGGCCGGTGCGCCCCAACGCGCGAACAGTTCGATTTGCAGCGTCGTGCGGTTGATCGGGACCAGAACGCCGCCCGCGCCCTCCACGATCAGCCGGTTCGCCCGCGCGTCCTCCGGCAAATCCAGATCGGCCGGATCGATTTCGATGCCGTCCAATTCGGCGGCGCGATGCGGCGACAAGGGTTGGCTCAGGATATGCCGCTCCTTGAGGAAACGCGCCGGCGGCAGACCGGTCAGCGCTGCCACGCGTTGCGTGTCGGTGCCATCCTCCGTGCCCGATTGGATCGGCTTCCAATACCGCGCCTCCAGCGCGAGCATCAGCATCGCGGATACAACGGTTTTTCCGATGCCGGTATCGGTCCCCGTGACGATCAGCGTTCTCATGAGGTTGCTGTTGCCGTTTGCAGGGTCGCGCCCAAGGCTTCGATTTCCGCCTCGGTACGGTCGGCATGGATCGAGATCCTGAGACGCGAGCTTCCTTCCGGTACGGTGGGAGGACGCACGGCGCGTACATCGAACCCGTGTCCCTGCAGCGCAAGGGCGATCTTCAGCGCGTACGCCTCGGCGCCAAGGATGACGGGGATGATCTGGCTTCCAGCGAAAGGCGCGCCCGGCGAAAGACGCGCATGGGCGAATTCCGCGAGCTTCAGCACGCGCGCGCGCCGCCAGGGTTCCTCATCGATCAATTCCAGCGCCCGCGAGACGGCGGCGGCCAGATGCGGCGGCGGCGCCGTGCTGTAGATGAAGGCCCGCGCCCGGTTGATGAGATAATCCACGACTTCGCCCGATGCACAGATGAGCGCGCCCGAAACGCCCAGCGCCTTGCCGCAGGTGTGCAGGCTGATCCAATTCTCGTTCTGGAGGCCTTCCCCGAGGCCCCGCCCGCGCGCGCCGAATACGCCGGTGGCATGGGCTTCGTCCACCACCAGGGTGGCGTCGTGCGCGCGCGCGATGGCGTCGAGCTCCTTTAGCGGCGCGAGATCGCCGTCCATGCTGTAGACCGATTCCACCGCGATGAAGACACGCCGCGCGCCGGCATCGCGGGCGCGGCGGACGGCGCCGGCAAACGCATCCGCATCGTTGTGCCCTGCGCGATAGCGCGCTGCGGGCGAGGCGTGCACGCCTTCCTTGACGCTCGCATGGATGCGCTCATCGAAGACCACCGCGTCATGGCGTTCGGCGAGCGTGCTGAACAGCGCGTAATTGGCGATGAAGCCGCTGCCCATGAACAGCGCCTTTTCGCTGCCGAAGAACGCTGCGGCGGACGCTTCCAATTGTTCATGCGCCGGATGGTTCCCCCGCAGCAGCCGCGATCCGCCGGCCCCTACCGCTCCATCCTTCGCCAGCGCGGTCAGGATCGCTTCGCGCAATGCGGGATGCCGCGACAGCGAAAGATAATCGTTCGACGTAAAATCGGTGCCCGCCGGAAGCGACAATGTCCGTTCGCGCGCTTTATGCCGCAGCCGCTCCATTTCGGCGGCAATGCCGGGAACGGGCACCGTCACCTCGCAGCCCGATTGGGACCGAACTCGACGCTCTGGGTTGTACGCAGCGGTTGCGGGAAAAGCGCGAGGAGATCCATCATTTCCTGCGGCATCTCCTTGCTGACCGGCAACCCGAGTGCCGCGGCCTCCTGCGGGGTAATCGGATAATCATGCGTCCAGCGTCCGCTGGTGAGCTGTTCGGCCAGCGCCATCGCCGCCTCCTGCGTCATGGGCAGGCGCAGCAGTTCGCAGGCCTGGCGCCGCAACTGATCGATCGCCTTCTGCCCGACATCGGCGAAAATCAGCGTTTGGTCGTCGATCTCCGAGAGCGGCTTTTCGCTCGCCACCTTGATGATGGAGGCCGCGGGCATGCCGTTGATCTGGGGATCGATGGGCCCGAGCATCGCGTGTTCGCTCATCACGATGGAATCCGCGCCGAGCGCGATCAATGTCCCGCCCGACATTGCGAAATGCGGCACGAACACGGTCACGCGCCCGGGATGGGCGCGGAGCGCGCGTGCGATCTGGAGGGCCGCCAGCGCAAGCCCGCCCGGCGTATGCAGGATGATGTCCAAGGGCTGCTCGGGCGGTGTGGTGCGTATGGCGTTCAGGACCTTTTCGGCGTCCTCCATGTCGATATAGCGCGCGATGGGAAAGCCGAGGAAGCGCATGGATTCCTGACGGTGGATCACGGCGATGACCCGGGATTGCCGCGCCGTCTGGATGCTGGCGATCTTGGACGCGCGCATCGCCTGGAGCCAGCGCGAGGCGATGAGCGGCTGCAGCGCCAGGAAGATGAAGAAAATCCAGAACAGATTGGTGATGCTCATGGTCGGGGGCCTTGCGCGTGCACAGGCGCCCATCATGGAGCAACCGCGCCTCTTTGTCCGCCCGGAATGGGCGTGACTTTGTTGACGGGTCGTCCCCCGCCGCTATGATCCCGGCGGCCGGTTCATTCCCTGACATTGCCCCCGTGGCGGAATCGGTAGACGCGGCAGACTCAAAATCTGTTGCCTTCACGGGCGTGCTGGTTCAAGTCCGGCCGGGGGCACCATTGACGTGCCGGGTCTGTCCGTTGTGGCACGGGCACTCTGCCCGCATTTTGATTCCGGCCGATCCGAGATGTTGTTCGCGCTCGCAGCAAAGCCCCTGAGCTAAGCCGAGCGCGGTTAGGCGGTGCCGGCGCTTTCGCCGCTTCGCGCGGTTCTTTCCGCGACCCGCTCCAGATTTCCCGCAAGCCGCTCATAGCCGTCTGCGAGCCGTTCGAGGGTCTCGCGGCATTGCACGTCACGGGTGATGTCTGCGGTGGTTCTTATCTCTTCGGCCCGGAGGCGGTAAGCCTCAGCTTGACGGATTATGCTCTCGATCACGGTGTATTCGGGCATGATTTGTGCCGCGCGAAACAATGAAAACGTTTTCAATGGCATTTGGGATCCGCGAAAGAAGTTTCACATGTCCAAAATCTCCGGCACGGACGTTCCGTCTGCGGAGTACCCGGCGAACGCGCCGATTCACGGGAAAATAAGCGTGTGTTCAAAATTGCACGGGAGTACAGTCCGGCGATGATCCCGGCCTATCGAATCTATTTCATCGACCGACTCGGCAAGTTCCGCTGGCCTCATGATCTGCAGGCCAACGAGGACGATGAAGCCTTGGCTTTGGCGCTGGCGCTGCAATATGCGCGCTCCGATGTCGAGATCGGGATCGAGCTCTGGCAGGGCGCGCGCTTCATCCTTGGCACGTCGTATCGCAGTCCAGCCGAACTACAGGAGAATTGGGACGATGTCTGCGCCCGCCGCCGTGAATTGCTGGAGCAGGCCGAAGAAGCCCTGTTCAACAGCCAGGGTGTGATCGCGCACAGCCAAAACCTGCTCGACAAGATCGAGGTCGCGCGCAGCGGAATCGAGGCCGCAAAAAAATCGAGTGTGACAGAAGCTTGAAACCTCGGCGCATTGCAAAGGCTCTGGACCGACTTTATGCTGGCCGTCGCGATGGCGTCTCGTCAGAAGAAGCGCACCTGTTGACTACTGGACTCGCCTATGTTGCGCGCCTGGCCGTGACAGCCGAAACTTCCTTCCGATAGCGCCTGACCGCACCCGCAAGAGCATGTCGCCTTGCGGGAACTGACGACAGGACTGTTGTTATGACGATCGGAACCGTGAAGTTCTTCAACACCACCAAAGGATTTGGATTTATCGCGCCCGAAGGCGGAGGCAAGGACGTGTTCGTCCACGCAACCGCGGTTCAGGCGGCGGGCTTGCGCAGCCTGGCCGAGGGCCAGCGCGTCTCTTTCGATGTCCAGCCCGATGCGCGGGGCGTGAAGGCCACGAACTTGAAGGCGCTCTGATCCCGCGCTCTTGGTAAGTGAAACGGCCGGCGGACCTTTTCCACCGGCCGTTTTCGTTGGTTCATCAGGCTGGCGTTCCCACACTTTCCGGCCCACGCTTTCCGGCCCATGCTTTCGGGCGTTTCGCACTGGCCTGCTTTGGGCTACCAATCGCCCGCCTCATGGATCGCATGGGCCGATTTGGGCGGCATCGAGCGCCGCATACGGGACGTCTTTGAACCCTGCCGCTTCAGACCGCGCGCCTTCGCGCCCGACCCTCATCGCGCTGATCGTCGCTGCCGCTTTTTTCATGGAGACGCTCGACGGCACCGTGATCGCGACCGCGCTTCCCGACATGGCGCGGTCCTTCGGCACGGGCGCCATTCAGCTCAGCATCGGAATCACGGCCTATATACTGACGCTTGCGATCTTTCTTCCGGCGAGCGGCTGGCTGGCCGACCGTTTCGGCACCCGCACGGTGTTCGGAGCCGCCATAGCGGCGTTCACGCTCACATCCATCGCCTGCGGGCTGGCGCCAAGTTTCGATACCTTCATCGCCGCACGGATCGCGCAAGGGGCGGCGGCGGCGCTGATGTCGCCGGTAGGCCGCCTTGTGGTGCTGCGCGCGACCGAAAAGCGCGATCTCCTTCGGGCCGCCGCGATCACCATCTGGCCGGGCCTGGTCGCTCCCGTGATCGGGCCGCCGCTTGGCGGGTTCATCTCCACCTATGCGAGCTGGCGCGGCATATTCCTGCTCAACGTGCCGCTCGGGATTGCCGGCGTGCTGATGGTGATGCGTTACGTGCCGCAATTTCGCGGAGACAGCAGGCGTCCCTTCGACAGCAAGGGATTCTGGCTCTCGGGGCTCGCGCTCGGCACGCTGATGTTCGGCTTCGACCGCATCGGCGTGCGGGAATGGTGGGCGGCCGGGGCCTTGATCGCCGCGGCCGTACTGCTCGGCGTGCTGGCGGTGCGGCATCTGGAGCGCCACGATCATCCGCTGGTGGAGCTTTCCTCCATGCGCGTGCACTCCTTTTCGGTGGGCGTGTGGACGGGAATCCTGTTCCGGATGGCGGTCGGCGCCACTCCGGTGCTCCTGCCTTTGATGTTCCAGCGCGGCTTCGGGATGACCGCCTTTGCGGCCGGTGTGCTGACACTCGGTTATGCCATCGGCAATATCGGCATGAAGCCGCTCACCACGCCGATCCTCAGGCGCTTCGGCTTTCGCGCGACCCTTGCGGTGGACACGGTGCTGTCCAGCGTTTGCATCCTGCTGTGCGGGTTCGTCTCGGCCTCCACGCCGCAATGGCTGACCACCGCGCTGCTGATCCTGACCGGCGGATTCCGTTCGCTGGGACTGACGGGCCTTTTCACGCTCCCCTTCGTCGATGTGTCGCCCGCGCAACGCACGGCCGCCAACACCCTTTCCAACATCACCTGGCAGGTGGGGATCGGCTTGGGCGTGGCCTTCGGATCGATCGCGCTTCAGGCTTCGCTGTTGTTGCGTGGAGCCGATGCGGACGCGTTGACCGCGTTCGACTTCCGCTTCGCGTTCGTCGCCGTCGCGATCATTGGGGCGCTGTCGCTGCCGGGCTTCATAAGCCTTTCCCCGCATGTGGGTGCGGAGGTCAGCGGCCATCGCGCGCGCCCCCCTGGGGAAGCCCGCCGGAACTGAGCTACGGGAGGGCTGCGCTCACCAGCTTATGCCGCCCGCCCTGTTTGCTTCCGGAGGCGCAGGCGCCGACGAATCGGCGCCCTGCCAAGTCCATTCCTCGCCCGACATCTCCTTCAGCTTGGGGACGGCGTTGCGCGCCAGCGACCAGGCTTCCTGCGGATTGCGCGCCAGCCGGCAAAGCGGAGAATCGCGTGTCCAGGTCTCGTAGAAATCCCAGTTCTTTCCCGAATCATTGTTGAGAAAGACATGCGGGATTCCAAGAAGCAGGCAAAAAATATGTCCGTGGAGACGATCGGTGATCACCACGCGCCCGAGCGATAGAACAAAAAGCCCGCGCGTCAGGGACGCGAGCGCGCGTTGATCGAAACTGAGCCGCTGATAGGCGATGCGCGCGTCCTCGTTTTCGAACACCAGCGAATACCAGTCGGTGAGGCACACGGTGGGCGGCCTCTCCTTCACCACGATGTTGATCTCCACGCCATCGGGAAAGGAGGGCAGCAGCAATTTCGCCGCCGATTGGGAGGCCAGCCGCGCCGCCACCTCCGTCTGGTCGCCGACGCGCTCCTGATCGGTGCGCGCGATCCACACGATGTCGTAGAGCGGGTCGCAAAGCCGCTTCTGGGGACCCAGCATGAGCGCCATGTCGGGCGCCATTTCGATGTGCGCGATGTCTCCGAAATAGCGGGAGAGAACATGTTTCGCGATCAGCCCGCGCGCGAACAATGTGACGTCCGGATGCCGGGACACGGCATTCGCCGTGCCCTGCAGGTATTCATTGTCCAGAAAGGTGACCTGCTGCGGGAACATGATCACTTTGTTCTGGGGGAAATCGTTCAGCACTCTCAGCCGGAATTCGTGATACAGCGGATACCGGTCGCCGAAATTTCCCCCGCCATGCAGCATGATCGTGCCGTTGCCGATCTTGGCGGCCATCGCATCGCGATCGTAGGTCTGGGCCGAACATTCATAGGCGACCGGAATGCCGAGTTCCGAAAGCAGTCTTTTCTCGCCGAGCCAGATCGCGTGATCTCCGCAGTTGGCGGAATCCGGGAAATCGACCAGCGCCAGGCTTTTGTCCCGAGGGATGGTGGGCGCGAAGATGTCGCGCAATTGCTGCATATAAAGGCCGAGAAGGTCCTTGGTCGCCATGCGTCGTACACGCCTCGTTGCTCCCCCGCCTCCCCCTTGGCCGGAGTTGCGCGAATCCTCGGGGTGCGCCCGAAAAGGCCCCCGTTCGCGCCAATGCTGACCCCGCCGCTCCGGCCCCTCGCGCCAAGCCGGTCCGGCATAACGTCGCCAAGAACATTTGGCGCCGTTACAGATACATTGTCTTACCGGCAGCTTCGGCCCTTGCAAGCGAATTTCGCGAAATCGGCCGGGGAGATGTACTGGACCATGCGTTTGACGCTTCCGCCGCATCAAGCGACACTTGCCAAACGCCCGGCGAAAAGCCCAAAACCCCTCAAGCTCCCTTCTCTTCGCAAGGAACCGTGACTTGGACTCCACAAATGCCGTGACCTCGCGTCCGTCGCTTGCACAGTTTGAACGCCTGGTTGCCCGGCGCGACCACCCGGCAGCGCTGCAGCTCCTGTCGGCCATCCTCCATGCGATGGACGAACGCTATGGCCGGCTGGACAATGTCGATCTCGGCTATCTCGCCTCGATCACCGATGACGACGAGATCGCGCTTGTCTTCTGCACCCGGTTTGCCGCCGCGCTCGGACGGCTTCTGACCGATACGGGATTTTCCTTAAGTGCAGCTGATTACGAAAAATTGCTGCTGCACCACCGCTGGATCGATCTGGTCTTTTCGCTGAGCGGGTTCCGTATTTCCGATTCCTTCTTCCATGTTTTGGGAGCCGGCGCCGGCGCCAATCAGATGACCTTCGAAGGCGAGAATTTTCTCCGCCTTCTTCTTCTGCTGTCGCTGAATTCGCGCATCGGGGTCGATTTCGAGCAATTCTGGCGGGCGAACCCGGTGGGGGCGGCCCTTGCCTTCCTGCAATATATCAGTTCGCGTTATGTATTCTCGTCGCGCGCCTTCGAATTCCGCGAGCGGCTGCTGGAATGGCTTCCGGACCGGCTTTCGGACGTCAAGTTCGGGAGCATGACGCTGGCGCGTCTGCCGGAAATCTACATGCATTGCAGCTACGCGGTGTCGCCCAGGAAGCACGCCATCAAGCGCCCCCTGATGGTGCAGATGCGCCAGGCGTGCCTGGATGCTGGCTGCGTCGAATCGGAGGCCACCCTCGAGGAGCGCCGCGGCGAGCGCCCGACCATCGTGGTCGTCGCCGAGCATCTGCTACCCGGACATGCCGTGTTCCGCACGCATTCCAAAGCGGTCAAATCCTTGCGCGAACGCTTCCATGTCGCGGGTCTGATCTATCCGGATCCCACGGGCTCGGAGGTCGCGGATTTCTTCGACGAAGTCATCCCCGCCGCGTCGGGCGAATTCATGCAAGGCATTCGCGTCATGTCGGAAGCGATTTCGGCGCGCAAGCCCGCGCTCGTCTTCTACCTGGGCGTCGGCATGGTGCCCCATGTGATTGCGCTTGCCTCGCTGAGACTGGCGCCCGTCCAATGTGTTTCGTTCGGCCACACGGCGACGACCATGAGCGCGGCGATGGATTATTTCATCCTGCCGGAAGATTTTGTCGGCTCCGAGGACACGTTTTCGGAAAAAGTCCTGGGACTGCCGCGCGCGGCGATGCCGTTCGCGCCGCGCCCCTTTACGCCGATGCCGCGCCCGCTTCCGGATGGGACCGTGCGCGTCGCCATTCCCGCCTCCACCATGAAGCTCAATCCGCTTCTGTTCGACGCGCTCGCCCGCATCGCCAGAGAGGTGAGAACGCCGACCGAATTCCAGTTCTTTCCGCTGGCCGGCACGGGCTTGCCCTATGTCGAGCTCGCCCGCGTGGTCAAATCGCGAATTCCCGGAGCGAAGGTTTTTCCCGAAGCCCCCCATGACACCTATATGGAGCGGCTGTCGCGCTGCGACATGTTCCTGTGCCCGTTCCCCTATGGGAACATGAACAGCATCGTGGATTCCTTCCGGCTGGGACTCCCGGGTATCTGCCTCGACGGACCCGAGGCGCATGCCCACGCCGATGTCGCGATCTTCGCCCGGATCGGTCTGCCGCCCGAACTCGCCGCCAAGACGGCGGACGAGTATGTGGCGGCCACCGTTCGCATGATCGACGATGCCGGCTGGCGCGCTCATTGCTCCGATATCGTCCAGCACGCCGACCTCGACGCCGCCTTCTTCTCCGGCGACGCGCGTATCTTTTCCCAGGCGATTGCCGCTCTGATCTGGCCTTCGGTGCAGGCAAAGACAAGCGTCCCGGCCCATGCCTGAGGTTGCTTGATGGAAGCCCTGTTTATCGGACAAACCTATATCGATGTGACGTTCCTGACGGACCACATTCCGACCGGCGATGAAAAGGGCGTCGCTCGCGATTATTCGGTCTCGTTCGGCGGCAATGCCGTCACGGCGGCGTTTTGCTGCGCCAAGCTCGGAACCCGTCCCGATTTGCTGACGTCGGTCGCCGACGATTGGCTCGGCCGCATGTTCCTCGACATGGCCGCGAAATATCAGGTGTCGGTGACGGCGCGCAAAGTCAAACGCTCCTCGCTCTCGTTTGTCATGCCGAACGACGGGAAGCGCGCCATCCTGCGCCTGCGCGACGACGATTACGTCCATCCCTTCCCGCCGCTCAATCTTACCGGCTGCCGCGCGCTTCATCTCGACGGGCACATGACCGATGCGGCGCTGTATTACGCGAAGGCCTGCCGGGAGGCGGGCATCTTCACCTCGCTCGATGGCGGCGGCGTCCGCAGCAACAGCATGGAGGTGCTTTCCTTCATCGATGCGGCGGTGCTGTCGGAACGCTTCTGCGAGCAATTGGAGATTTCGGCCGAGGCCTCTCTCGACCTGCTCAAGCAAAAGGGCTGCAAAATCGGCGGCGTCACCATGGGCGAAAAGGGCCTCCTCTGGTACGACGAAAAGGGCGAGGTCGCGATGATGCCGGCGCTTGCCGTGCCGAAAGCGGAAATCGTCGACACCAATGGTGCGGGCGATGTCTTTCACGGGGCTTATGTGTATTTCCATATGATGCATCCCGAGGCCGCCTGGGATGCACATTTCCGCTTTGCTCGCGCGGCGTCCGCGCACGCGATCCGCTATCTCGGCAACGAGGCGCGGCTTCCTTCCCTCGCCGAGGTCGAAGAGACGGAAAGGCAATATCCTCCGGCGAAAATCGCCGCGGAGTAGAACGTTCCTATCGATCGAACTCGGGCTGCGCAGGACGAGAAATATCCGAGGGTTTCCGGTCCCGCCCCAGCCTGCCGGCATTGTTTCTCGCTGACAGCAAGCCGTTGCGGGACTCTACGGCTCTCGCTTCGGCCTCGCCCCTTTGTTCCTCCGACGGGGCATCCTTGAAAATGCCCGCGCCCTCGGCTCGCATCGTCATTGCGCGAATGAGGACGTCCCGATCCGTCCCGCTTTCGTTTGCAAAAACCGAACGCGGCGTGCCGACGAAGGGTGCGGGGCGGTCCACGGTCCGAGCGCCTTCGGCGGGCTGGAACGCGCTTGAAGGACGGCCTTTGAATGCCGCCCAGAGCCGCGCCACCCGCGCTTCCACCCGCGATACGACGAGGCTGACGCTCTGGCTCACGATAGCGTCGATGAATTTCGCGACCTCGGCCGATGAATCCGGGCCGACGAGAGAAACGATATTTTCGACGAGGATGCCGCGAATGGCGGCACGCGCGGCTACCGCATCCGCCGCCGCGTCCGCAACTTTTCGGCGATATCGATCGAGGCTATCCGGATCGGGCGGGTCGCCACCCTTGAGCACATAGCGGGAAACCGGGTCGGCGTCCGTCGCGACGTCGTAAATCCATGCTGGATCGACGGGACGAGATGCGTCCTGGACGTTGCCGCGCGCGGCGGCATCCTGGCGCACCATCTCCCCCGCCAGCCACCCATTGAAAAGGTTTTCGCAATTGTTGCCGGTCAAGGTCCTGTTCAGACGCCCGAACGGGTCAGCCGAAATCTTCTTGAAACCGCGCTCATAGGCATCCAGCGTTTCCCTGCATCTTGCGTTTCCCGCATCGAACAGCGCACGCAGATCGGCCCCGAGGTCCGCCTCGCTTTCGCTGGTGTCCATCGCCGACCAGTCCGCGGTGATCCAGTGAAGGACGGCGGTATCCTGACGCGCCTCGCCGGTCTTACGAAGGTCTCCCAGGATCGCAGCCCTGATGGGAGCGATGTGCTGCTCATAAAGGACGGGTGCGCGATCGGCCGTGACGAACGTGAAGCTCGTCGCGAAGGCGAGCACGCCAAGCACACGGGCAGCGATTTTTCGCGCCCGCGCCGCCACCGCAATCGGCCGCGCCGAGTGAAACACAAGGGAAGCGGCGCACAATGCAAGGGCGGCAAGCGTGACGTGCCTCAGCGACAGAACCGCTTTTGCCTGCGCCATCGAATGGGCGATTGCGTATTCCCAGTGCGCGACCTGATCGGCGCTGATCCAATCCCGCCAGAAATTGAGCCCGATCTGAACGGTCATCACCAGCGCGCCCGCCAGCATGCACGCGCGCGCCATCTGTGAGAAATCGCCGAACGCGCCGGACGCGATTCGCCGGATGGCGCTTTGGCGCTCCTCGGGAATGCGGCGGAACCGCCGGTCCTTTACGGCCGGCCCGGACACACGCTCCAGCGTGATCCAATGCTTCACGATATAGAACAGTGCCGCCGCCGCGCCCGCTGCCAGCGTGTAACCCCCAACCGGTCCTTGAAACGGGGCAAGCGCGATCAGGGCGATCAGGCCGAAGAGGCTGAATATCCCGGCCCGAATACGCGGTTGCGATGATGCTGTCGCCTGTGGTGGCATGGTGGCTGCCCCCGGCTACAATAAGTAGCCGAACTTCAGGAGCGCTTCCACTTGGGCATGGCCGGGCAGGCGGGACCGGTCAGGCGAGG
Organism: uncultured Bordetella sp.; assembly: GCA_964494505.1. Lineage (GTDB taxonomy): Bacteria > Pseudomonadota > Alphaproteobacteria > Micropepsales > Micropepsaceae > CAIYRG01. The sequence goes on along the minus strand of CAZBRO010000031.1, from coordinate 27,423 downwards.
CGAACTACTCGCCCGGCACCGGATGGGCCTGGAGTGCGGCGACGCGGGCGCGCACGCGCGAGAAATCCTTGGCGATCAGGATGTAGAACGTCGGCACCACGAACAGCGTGAACAGCGTGCCGATCGAGATCCCGCTGAAGATCACCAGCCCCATCGCGAAGCGCGCCACCGCGCCAGCGCCTGTGGAGAGCAGCAGCGGCACCACGCCCAGCACCATCGCCGCGGTGGTCATCAGGATAGGCCGGAGCCGGATGCCGGCCGCGAGTTCGACCGCGTCACGCTTGGCATGGCCTTCGCGCTGCAGGCGGTTCGCCACATCGACGATCAGAATCCCGTGCTTGCTGATGAGGCCCATCAGCGTCACGATTCCGACGAGTGTGTAGATGTTCAGAGTCGCCCCGCCGAATTGCATCACGTTCGGATAGAAGACGCGCAATCCTCCCACGATATGCATCGCCACCATCGCGCCGGCAATCGACATCGGTACCGAGATCAGGATGATGAAGGGATCGCGGAAGCTTTCGAACAAAGCCGCCAGCACCAGGAAGATGATCACCGCGGCGAAGAACAGCAGGGTCAGGAAGCCGCTCGATTCCTGCATGTATTGCCGCGAGGTGCCGGCATAATCGATGATGTAGCCCTGCGGCAGCGTGCGGGAGGCGACCTGCTGCAGATAGGTGAGCGCATCGCCCTGCGTCATGCCGAAGCCCGGCGCGAGATTGATCGTTGCGGCATTGAGCTGCTGAAAGTGCGAAAGCGATTCCGGCGTGGTCTGGGTGGTGATCTTGGCGACCGTGGACAGCGGCACCAGCGACCCGTTCGGCGACCGGATGTAGTAATTGAGAATCTGGTCCGCGTTGAGGCGGAAGGGCTGATCGGCCTGGGCCATCACCCGATAGGAGCGGCCCTCCATACTGAAATAATTGACATAGCCGCCGCCCAGCATCGCGGCCAGCGCGTTGCCGATATCGCTCATCGAAAGGCCCATCACGGCCGCCTTGTCGCGGTCGATGTCGACCGTGACCTGGGGCCGGTCGATCTTGAGATCGGGTTCGGCAAAAAAGAACTTCTTGCTGTCGCGGACCTCGGTCATGAATTTCTGCACCGCCTCGTTCAGGCGGTCGAAGGATTCGGTCGTGCTGATGACGAACTGCACCGGCGCGCCGAAGCTCGACGGCAGCGGCGGAGGCTGGGACACGAAGAAATCGTTGAAGGGCGGGAATTGCACCAGCTGGTTCTGCACGTCCTGCTGCACTTCAACCGAATTTTCTGCCCGCGCGTCCCACGGCTTCAGCGCAAAGAATTTCATCAGCCGGTTGGGCGAATCCATCTGGAAGAGGAAATCGATGTTCGGATTTGTCTTCATCTTGTTGTAGACGGCGGCGGAGAACTCGCTGTACTGCGTCACCGAAGCGGTCGGCGAACCCGGGCCGAAGGCGAAGATGAAGCCCTGGTCCTCCTGCGGCGCAAGCTCCTGCTGGGTCGTCATCCATAACGCGGACGTTCCGACGATCACGATCACCGCAAACGCGACCGTCACCGGGATGTAGTTCAGCACCCCGTTCAGGCGGCGGCTGTAGAAACGGTGCAGCCCGTCGAAGCGTTTGTCGATGAAACGCGTAATGGCCGCCTGGATGCCGCGGTCCTGCTCGCCGTGCGGCTTGAGCAGTTTCGAGCACATCATGGGCGATAGCGTCAGCGCGACGATGGTCGAAATGATGATCGTGCCGACCAGCGTGAAGGCGAATTCGATGAACAGCGCGCCCGTCAGCCCGCCCTGGAAAGCGATGGGCAGAAAGACCGCGATCAGGACGGCCGTCATCGCGATGATGGGGCCGCCCAATTCCCGCGCCGCCTGGAGTGCCGCATCGAAGGGGCGTGCGCCTTCGTTGATGTGGCGGTGCACGTTCTCCACCACGATGATCGCGTCGTCGACCACCAGGCCGATGGCCAGAACCATGGCGAGGAGCGACAGCAGATTGATCGAGAATCCCAGCACCAGCATGATCATGAAGGCGCCGATCAGCGAAAGCGGAATCGCGACGATGGGAATCATCACCGTGCGGATCGAACCCAGGAACAGGAATACCACCAGCATCACGATTAGCAGGGTCTGGACGATGGTGCTTTCCACCTCGCTGATGGCGGTATCCACGAATTGCGAGGCGTCGTAGAGGATCGCGCCCTCCAACCCTTGGGGAAGCTGCGACTGAATCTGCGGGAAGACCGTATGGACCTGCTTCATCACGTCGAGCAGGTTTGCGTCTGGGGCGATGTCGATCGACAACGCGATGGAACTTTGGCCGTTGTAGGAAATATTGGTGTTGTAGTCCTCCGCGCCCAGCACGACGGTGGACACATCCGAAAGCCGCACGACCGCGCCATTGGCCTGCTTGACGACAAGGTTGCGGAATTCATCCAGCGAATGCAGCCCGGTCGAGGCCACCAGGTTCACCTGGACCATCTGGCCCTTGGTGGCGCCGAGCCCCGAAATATAGTCGTTGTTGGCGAGCGCCTGGTTGATGTCCGCCGCCGTCAGGCCGTAGGCGGCAAGCTTCGAGGGATCGAGCCACGCACGAAGCGCGAAATTCCGCGCCCCGAACAGGTTCACCGTCTGAACGCCGGGCACCGCCTGGAGCTTGGGCTGCACCACGCGCACGAGGTAATCGGTGATCTGGTTGGGCTCCAGCACGCTGGAGCGGAAGCCGAGATACATCGCCGAGATCGCCTGGCCGACCTGAACCTGCAGGACGGGCGGCTGCGTCTGCGGCGGCAGCCGGTTCAGCACCGAGCTGATCTTGCTGGTGATCTCCGTCACCGCGCGGTTGTAGTCGTAGTTCAGCCGCAGATTCACGGTGATGGTCGAAAGGCTGTTGGTGCTCGCCGAGGTGATGTAGTCGATGCCGTTGGCCTGGGCGATCGCGTTTTCGAGCGGCTGGGTGATGAAGCCCGCCACCACGTCGGGATCGGCGCCGTAATAGGCCGTGGTCACGGTGACGACGGCGTTCTCGGTGCGGGGATATTGCCGGACGGGCAGCGACAGGAGCGCGCGCAGGCCGAGCACGAGAATGAGGAGGCTGACGACTGTCGCCAGCACCGGCTTCTTGACGAAAAGATCGGTGAATCCCATGGACCTTTCCGCCTATTGCTCGTGCGGCTGAGGGTTGGACTCGTTGGCCGGCAGGACCGCGTTGTTGACAAGAACAGGCGCCCCGTTCTGCAGCTTCGTCTGCCCGGTGCTGACCACGACGTCGCCTTCCTTCAGCCCCGCGAGCACCGCGATCTGGTCGCCGCGCGTGGTGCCCGTGGTCACAACGGTCTGCTGCGCGATGAGCGACTCCTTGCCGGTCTTCGCGTCTTTGCCGTCCTTCACCAGGAAGACCATGTTGCCGTAGGGATTGAAGGTGATGGCCGTCTGCGGCAGCGTGATGTAGCGCTGGGGCGTGCCCGTCATGATTTCGACATTGGCGAACATGCCGGGCAGCAATTTCCGCTGCGCGTTGGGCAGCGTCGCCCTGACCGCGACATTGCGCGTTGCCGGATCGACCTTGGGGTCGATGGTGGTGATTTTGCCGGCAAACGGCGTACCGGGATAGGAATCCACCTTCACGTTGACGGCCTGCCCGACCTTGATCTGGTCGAGCTGCTGCTGCGGAATGTAGAAATCGAGGAAGATCGGGTCGAGCACCTGCAGGGTGACGACCGCGGTCCCCGGCGTCAGATACTGGCCGGTATTGATCCAGCGGATGCCGAGATGGCCCGCGAAGGGCGCCCGCAGCGTCTTCTTGGACAGCAGCGCCCGCTGTTCGGCGACCTGAGCCTCATAGGATTTGAGATTGGCTGCCGTCACATCGAATTGCGCCTGGCTGATGAGCTGGCGTTGAAGCTGTGCCTGATCGCGATTGTAATTGGTCTGCGCGAGGTCGCGCGACGCCTCGAGCGTGTGCAGTTTGGCGACATCGTCGTCATCGATGAGCCGGACGATCGGCTCACCGGCCTTCACATCGCCGCCGGAATCGAAATTGACCTCCGCCACAACACCGGGCAGTTCCACGGACAGGTCCGCGCCGCGCACGGGCTTGAGCGATCCGACCACCTGGATGGTTGGCTGCCACTGATCGAAGCGCGCGATCGTGGTCGACACCGAAGCGGGGGGCGGCGAGGGGAAGCCCTTGGCCGTGAAGGCGACGATGGGAAACGCGAAGATCGCGCCGAACAGCACCACCGCTGCGACCACGACAAGGATCATCCACAGCCACAAGCGTCTCTTGCGCGGAGGCCGCTCTTCCACCATCAGCTCGGGACGTTCTGGTTTGTTCATGGAAGTCTCGCGATGCCCGTCGGGTCGTGAAATTCCGGAATATCGTCGCGGTTCCACCAGCCGCCGCCGAGCGCCTGAAACAAGGCTACGGTGTCTGCGAAGCGATTGGCCTGTGCCACCACCAGAGCGATACGCGCCTGCTGATAGACGCGCTGCGCGTCCAGCAGTGACAAATAAGCGATGGCGCCGGCCTGGAAACGCTCCTGGGTGATGTCGAGCGACTGTTGGGCGGTCTGCTCGGCATAGAGCTGGGTCTTGACCGTCTCCGCGTCGAGCTGCAGCGCGGCGAGCACATTGGCCACATTGGCGAACGCGTTCAGCACCACGCCGCGATATTGCGCGGCCGCACGGTCGAACGAATCATAGGCTGCGCGTTCCTGGGCCCGGAGCGTGCCGCCGCGAAAGATCGGCGCCGTCAGCCCGGTCGCAAGCGACCAGGCGGTGTTGGGATTGCCGAAAAACGTGCCCACGACATTGGTGCTGTCGCTGAGGCTCCCGGTGACGGTGAAGGCCGGAAACAGATTGGCCGTCGCGACGCCGATTTGCGCACTCGCCTGATGCAGGGAGGCTTCGGAGGCGCGGATATCCGGCCGCTGCTCGACCAGCTTGGAAGGCAGGCTGAGCGGCAGATCGGACGGCAAGGCCAGATCGGCAAGCTGGATATCGGGGATTTGCGCCTGAGAGGGCAAACGGCCGGTCAGGATGGCAATCGTATTGCGTACCTGTTCAAGCTGCTTCTGCACCGGGGGAAGGGTCGCCTGGGTAGCCGCCAATTGCGATTGCTGCGCCAGCACGTCGCCGCGCGCGACCGCGCCGAGTTCGAATTGCTGATTCAGCAGGTCCAGCTCCTGGGCCTGCGCGGTGATGATGTCCTGGGTGGCGGCGATCTGCGCCGACAATGCCGCTTCCTGGATGGCGGCCGTGATCACGTTCGAGGTCAGCGTGAGATAGGTCGCTTCCAGCTGAAACCGGGAATTCTCCTCCAGCGCCCCTGATGCTTCCACGGAGCGCTGAATGCCGCCGAAGACATCGGGGACATAGGAAACGGCGACGGATGCGTTGAACAGATCGAACGCGGGCGAGGTTGTCCTTCCGCCGGAGCTTTGCGCCTGACGCGATATTCCCCCGCTTCCGCTGACCTGCGGGAATAGGGAGCCTTCCTGCGCGATCAGGTTCTCATGCGCCTGCCGGAGCGCGGCCTGCGCCGCATCGATATCGGGGTTCGCCTTGAGCGCCTGTTCGACCAGATCGTTCAGGACGCCTGAACGGAACAGCGACCACCATTGGCCCGGTACGTCGCTGTCCTGAAGAAACCGCTGCGCGTCGCCGGCAATCGGGGTGTCCGCCGAGGCCGTCACCGGCGGCAGGGGATAGGACGTATAGCCCATCACCACCGGCGCCTGGGGCCGCTCGAAATTGGGTCCGAGTGTGCAGGACGCAAGCGCCACCGCTGCCACGGATGTCAAAAGAACCGAACAATAGGATTTAAGCACGCCCGCTGCCCCTCTAATTCCAATGCGTCCTATAGCCGAAAATCCTGTGCGCGCCGAACATATGCCTCGCCGGCGGATGTCCTTCGCAGGGATCGCACCCAAGGAGACAGGAAACGCATAATTCGGAAACTATCTAGTTCCCAATTCCCTGTCAACGTGTATGCTGCATTGCGAAAGCATAGAGGGCGTTTATCCCAAATTTGCCTTCTCGTAGGAACAAGGAACTCGATTGATGCGGGTAAAAGTTTCAACGTTAAGCCGCAGCGACGATGGCGGCATGGCGCTGAAGGAGGCTGACCCGCCTCGCGCGCGGCGGGGCCGGCCCTGCCAGATTGCCGAGCCGGAGCGCCGGGAGCGGCTTCTGGAGGCCGCCGAGACCTCGTTTCTGGATATGGGCTACGCCGCCGCCAGCATGGACGACATCGCGCACCGGGCGGGTATGTCGAAAAAGACGCTCTATCGCTTGTTCCAAACCAAGGAATCGCTGTTCGCCGCTGTGGTTGCCGCCCGCCGGGCCGTGCTCGAAGCGATGATCGCCGGCAATGATTGCGCGGGCGACAAGGACCCGGCCGAGGTCCTGTGCTGCTATCTGGGCAAGGTCGCCCGCTTCGTGCTGTCGCCGCGGCAAGCGGCGCTCTATCGCCTGGTGATCGCCGAATCGCTCCGGGCGCCGGAGCTTGCCCATGCGTTCTATCGGGAAGGTCCCTGCAAGGTGCGGGAAAGACTTGAAGCCTGGCTTTCCAGCCAGCATCGGGCCGGCTCGCTTCACGTCCCCGACGTCGAGCGCGACGCCGGCATGTTGTGCTCGATGGCGATTGCGGAACTGCAAATGCGGCTTCTGGTGGGCGAGTTGCGCATGCCCGAGCCGGAACTGATCGATGCCAATGTGGAGCGCGCGGTTAAGGTGTTCCTGGAGGGCGCGCGTCCCGCCGATTCGCCCAGGAAAAAAGCCGGACAGGACCTCACTTAGAGTCCTGTCCGGCCACGCGTCCGGCCCGCATGATTGCCGCTTTACGCCCGCGGCCGCAGGGCAGCGCGCTTTGCCTTTATTGCGTGACGGTGCCGCTCGAGCCGTTGATGGAGGCCTGGGCCGACGCATTGGCATTGCCCGTGCTTGCTGCCGAGGCGCGGTTCAACGCCACCGTGATTTGGCGTTCGTTGCGGTCGACGCGCGCCATCGCAGCGCGGTTCAACCCCTTTGCGGGAGTCGATTTGCTTTGCACGCTGGCGAGGAATGGCGCCCCCTGTCCGGTCCCGGTCGCAACATCGGCGCTCGCCGTCGACGCGCCCGGCGCCGTATTCGTGCCCGCGGTCTGCGCCAGCGCAGCCCCGGAGAGCCCGGCCGCACCGCACATCAGCACTGCGGCAAACGCCTTTTGGAATGTGCCTGCCATGTTGGTCTCCTTCATTGCCTCGATACTCACGCGCCGGAATGGCCGGCTCCAGGCCATGAGCGATTCCCGGCCGGTTGGCGTCCGGCTCTGGAGGGATCCGGTCTGACAACGACTCACAACGGCTGATGCCGCGGATTCTTTTCCGCAGGCTCGACGAAATAATTTTGACCGCGGACGGGAACTTGCGGCCCGCGCGCGAGTAGCGCCGCCCCGCTGCCGCTTTCCGGAGTTTAATCCGTATAAGGAATATACGTATAGAGAATGTTATTCAGCGGGCGCGCCAGCCCTGGCTGCGCGCCTGGCGTTCGGCGTCCGGGTCCAGCATTTGCCCGACGATCAGATTCTCCAGAATCTCCCGCACCGCCTGCGGCAGCGAAGCGGCCACCAGCGGGCCTCCTGCGCGATCTGCTGGCGCAACCGCCACCCCCGCGACGATGCGCCAGGCGCCGGCTTCCCGGCAGGCGATACCGGCAAATGCGCTCGCCGCATTTCCCCGTGTCTCGAAGCCGCGGCAGAAGGCGGCGTTCTTGCTCCAGAAGGAGGGCCCGACGCGCACCCCCGACGCGCGTCCGGCGCCTTCATCGCCGGAGAGCGCGGTCGAGAGCGCCTGTGCGAGCTCGCCCTGCGCAACCGGCGCACTCCCATCGCCGCGCAAATCCGTGCCGATGCCAAACGAGGCCGCCAGGAGAACGCCGAGCGCTATTCCGCACGCCATGGCGCCCGCCGGAATCCAGCTTGGCCCATGGCGGCCGGTCTTGGCTTGCGCCTGCTTGAGCCATTCGAAGACGGGCGAAGCGAGCGCCGACTTCAATGCCTTCTGGTCTTCCACATAGGCCGAAAGTTCGGGATCGCGCGCGATCGCTTCGGCAATCTCGCTCGCCTCAGTGGGCGCGAGCGTCCCTTGGATGAAGTCGTCGAGCTGATCGGGCGAAACGGTCATGCCCCATTATAGGGACGCCGTGCCCGCGGAGGGCGCAAAGATTTGTCGCGCACGCATGATATAAGCCCGGCTTCGAGAGATTCGGAAAGTTGCGGTCAGGAATGAGTGAGGTCGGCCTGATGCGGTGGCGCGGCTGGCGCCGGTCTTATTTGCTGCTCTTTGCAGCGGCCATGCTTGCGCTGATCGCAGTGGCATTTTGGGGCAGCACGGAATTTTCGATCCTCATCCTCGCGCTTCTCGCGATCGCCAGCCTTGGGCTTTATCTCGCGGCTCCCTTGGCGCCCAACACCGGAGAAGCGACGCGGCTCCAGCCGCTCACCGAGGGCGCGCTCATCTCGGGGACGGTGCGCGACGTTCTCGAATGCGTGGACGAGCCCATCTTCATACTCGACCGGACGGGCCGCGTCGTCTTCGCCAACCGGGCTTCGCTGCCCCTGATCGGCGCCGACTCCGAACGGAAGCACATCTCGGCCGTCCTGCGCACGCCCGCGCTGCTCGAAGCCATCGAGCGCGCGCTTGCCGGAGGGGAGCCGGAAGATGTCGGCTTCAGCGTGCTGGTGCCGCTGGAGCGGCATTACGAAGCCCATATCGCGCGCACGCCGGCCGCCCTTGTGGTGATCCGCATCCGCGACCTCACGGCACTCCGCCGCGCCGAGGAGCTCAGGGCGGATTTCGTGGCCAACGCCAGCCATGAGCTGAGAACGCCGCTCGCCGCCGTCACCGGCTTCATCGATACGCTGCGCGGACACGCCAAGGACGATGCGCCCGCCCGCGACCGCTTTCTCGAAATCATGAGGGTCGAGGCGCTGCGCATGCGACGGCTGATCGACGACCTCTTGTCGCTGACGCGGATCGAGCTCAACGAGCACAATCCGCCGGCCGGCGAGGTGGACGTCGTTGCCGTGGTGCGCGACGCCGCGGCCGTCCTCTCCCCGCTCGCCGAAGCCGACGACACCGCCCTGAAGATCGATGCCTCGGCCCCCCTTTGGGTGGTCGGCGACCGTGACGAACTGACTCAGGTGTTCCAGAACCTGCTCCACAACGCCATCAAATATGGGCGCGCCGGGGGAGAGGTGTGCCTGCGTTTCGGGCGCACCGCACCGAGCAAGCGCGACGGCCCGGGTCAGGTCTTCGTCGCCGTTCAGGATCAGGGCGAGGGGATTCCGCGCGAGGCCATCCCGCGTCTGACCGAGCGCTTTTATCGCGTCGATGTGAAACGAAGCCGCGAACGGGGTGGCACCGGACTTGGCCTCGCCATCGTCAAGCACATCGTCAATCGCCACCAGGGACGGCTGCAAATCGAGAGCACGCCGGGCGAAGGCAGCACCTTCACGGTCTTCCTTCCGGCCGTGCCGGAAGCCGCGAAATCCGCTGACGGCCAAGCTCGTCATTAAACTGTTATATAATCGTCGCAAAGCAGTGACGGAATCGTCCTAGAGCCCATGACATCTGGCGGGGAACCGCCGGGGAGGCCCCGCATGACCGAGCACATCGTGAAGTCTTTTACCGAACAGCTGGAAACGCTCGCCAACGCCGTGGCCCAGATGGGCGGGCTTGCCGAAGCCCAACTTGCCAATGCCATCGAAGCGATCGCCAAGCGCGACACCAAGCTCGCCGAAGCCGCCATCGGCAGCGACGAGCGCGTGGACCGCATCCAGCAGACGGTCGAGGACCAGGCATTGCGCGTGCTCGCGCTGCGCCAGCCCATGGCGGTCGACCTCAGGACCACGCTTGCGGCCCTCAAGATCGCCAACGAGCTGGAGCGCATCGGCGATCTCGCCAAGAACATCGCCAAGCGCGCGCTGGTGCTGAACCGCGAGCCGCCCATACGCCTTGCGCAAAGCCTCGCACGCATGGGCCGCCAGGCGCTGGCGCAGCTCAAGGCGGTGCTCGACGCGTATTCCGACCGGGACGCGGAGGCGGCCAAGACCGTGTGGGGCCATGACGAGGAGATCGACGAACTCTACAACAGTCTCTTCCGCGAGCTTCTGACCTATATGATGGAAGATCCGCGCACCATCGGCCTATGCGCGCATCTGCTGTTCATCGCCAAGAACATCGAGCGCGCCGGCGACCACTGCACCAACATCGCCGAAACCGTCTACCACATGTCGACCGGCACCTATTTGCGGGCCGATCGGCCCAAGGCCGACGTGACATCGACAACACCCATTCCACATGAACCCAAATAGGGATTTCAGGATATTGCATGAAGGAAAGCGGTGAACGCAGCGTGCTTGTGGTCGAGGACGAATCCGCACTCTCGACATTGCTGCGCTATAATCTCGAACGCGAGGGCTATCGGGTCTTTGAAGCCAAGGACGGCGAGGAGGCGCTGCTTCTCGCCGACGAGGTAGGCCCCGATCTCGTCGTGCTCGACTGGATGCTGCCGCAGCTCTCGGGAATCGAGGTTTGCCGCCGCTTGCGGGGCCGCGGCCACATGCGCAATGTGCCTATTGTCATGCTGACCGCGCGCGGCGAGGAAACGGACCGCATCCGGGGCCTCGATACCGGCGCCGACGACTACATCGTCAAGCCATTCTCGATGACCGAATTCCTGGCGCGGGTTCGCGCCGTGCTGCGGCGCATCCGCCCGAGCCTGGTCGAGGACGTGGTTTCGGTCGGCGAAATCAGCATCGACCGCGGCAGCCACCGTGTGCGCCGCGCCAGCCGCGACGTGCATCTCGGGCCCACCGAATACCGGCTGCTCGATCAATTGATGCAGCATCCCGGCCGCGTCTTTTCGCGCGAGCAATTGCTGGACAGCGTCTGGGGCTCCGACGTCTATGTCGAAGCGCGTACCGTCGATGTCCATGTCGGACGCCTGCGCAAGGCGCTCAACCAGCCCGGCGAAAAGGACCCCATCCGCACCGTGCGGTCGGCCGGCTATTCCTTCGACGAGACTTTCGCGGCCTAGCGGGACGAGAAATCTCCCGGCCCATCGGGCAGCGCAAAATAAGCGCGCTCAGACCTCTCATGCCTTAATAAGGCCGTGCGAGCGCCCGAATTGCGCGAAATCAAAGTATTAATCCTCAGAACCGGCAAAGTTTAGATGAACCGTCCTCCTGCCTGAACGTTGCAGGGGATGGACGCACCGGAGGTCGCCATGAGACGCGCTTTAGCCATTGTTGCCGCTCTTGCCTTGTTGCCCGCCATCGCCGAGGCCCAAGATGGGCGTCGTGGCCAGGATCGCGACACCCAGGCGGGGCCCCAAAGCACCGAGCAGGCGCCCGCTCCACAGGAGAACCGGCGTACCGCCCCTCGTGGAATCGGCCGTCCCGGCGGTGCCTTCAATCAGAACCCGGCCCAGCCGGCTCCGCCTCCCCCGAATGCGGCGCCCAGAGGACCCCAGGCCGGCGGACCCCAGGCCGGTGGACGCAATCTCGCTGAAGATCGCGACGGGCGGGATGGCCGCGACGGGCGTAACGCCCCCGATGTCCGCGATCGCGGTTTCGAGCGGGGACCGGATGTCCGCGACCGCCGCGAGGCCGGCCGGGGGCCGGATTTTCGTGGCCGCGCCTTTTCGTTCCGTGGCCGGCAATATGCCGCGGTGCGCGGTCCGGCTTTCGCCTATCCGCGCGGCTGGGGCTATCGCCACTGGGCCAGGGGCGAGTTCCTGCCCGGCTTCTTTCTCGCGGCCCCCTACTTCATCGATTACGCCTATCTGGGATTGCCGCCGCCGCCTCCGGGCTATCGCTGGGTGCGCTATGGGCCTGACGCGCTGCTGGTCAATATCTATAATGACCGCATTCTCGACGTGATCTACGACGCGTTCTACTGAGCGGTGCATTCGCGCATAGAAACAGCCCGGGCCGCAACGCCGGGCTGTTTCATGTTTATATCAGCCTTTAGCTCGCAATCCTTCTGTCGCGGCGTTGCGGCTGAGGCTGATAGGCCTTGCGCGCATGTGCCTCGCAATAGGGCGAGCCGAGCTTGGGCTTGTGGCCGCAGAAGTGGAACTCGTTGTCCGCCGGATCGCCGATGGGCCATTTGCACATGCGGTCGCTGATGGTGAGCACGGTTGCGAACTTTCCGTCCGCAAGCAGGATCGGGTCTTCCTCCACCACCGGCGGCGGCGGCGCAGCGAGATGGGCTACCGCCTTGCGCGCGACCGTGGCGCGGGGCCGCTCGGTGCGCGCGGGGCCTGCCCGGCCCGCAAGGCCCAGGCGGTGCACCTTGCCGATCACCGCATTGCGGCTGACGCTGCCAAGGGCGCGGGCAATCTGGCTCGCGGACAACCCTTCGGCCCAAAGTGCCTTCAATTGCTCGACGCGTTCGTCTGTCCAGCCCATCCGTCTCTCCTGGCTAGCTGCCACAAAATATCGTAGCAGATGGGCACCAAATCACAAGCTATGCGGCCAAGCCACCAGCCCTTGTCCACAGCATGCTCGAATCGGGGCCGGAGAAATCCGCGGAAATACCGCGCCCCCGGCGTGGGCTTCGCAAATTGGTACGTGCCCGGACGGAGTTACCGCTTCTGATTTACAGCGCGTGACTCTATAAGACGCGTTTTCGCTTTTTGATCAGCCCAAGGAGGGCTCTCGTGATTTCGCCGGTTCTTCCGACCTACAACAGGGCGGATATTGCGTTCGACCACGGCGAGGGGCCGTATCTCTTCGACGAGAAGGGCGGCCGCTATCTCGATTTCGGCACCGGCATCGCCGTCTCCGCGCTCGGCCATGCCCATCCCCATCTGGTCGCGCAATTGCGCGAACAGGCGGGCAAGCTCTGGCACACCTCCAACCTCTATCGTGTGCCCGGGCAGGAGAAACTGGCGCGACGGCTCATCGAGAAGACCTTTGCCGATACGGTGTTTTTCACCAATTCCGGGGCCGAAGCGGTCGAATGCGCGATCAAGATGGCCCGCCGCCACCATTACGCGGCCGGCGCGCCGGAGCGCTACCGCCTGATCACCTTCGAGGGCGCCTTTCATGGCCGCACGCTCGCAACCATCGCGGCCGGCGGCAGCGCGAAATATCTGGAAGGCTTCGGGCCCAAGGTCGACGGCTTCGACCAGGTGCCGCTCGGCGATTTCGATGCGGTGGTGCGCGCCACGGGTCCGGAGACGGCGGGCATCCTGATCGAGCCGATACAAGGCGAGGTCGGCATACGCGTGCCGCCGCCGGGATTCATCAAGCGCCTGCGCGAGTTCTGCGATGCGAAGGGGCTGTTGCTTATTCTGGACGAGGTCCAGACCGGTGTGGGCCGTACCGGGCGCTTCTTCGCCTATGAAGAACTCGGCGTCGCGCCCGACATCATGCCGATCGGCAAAGGCATCGGCGGCGGTTTCCCGTTGGGTGCGTGCCTTGCGACCGAGCGCGCCGCCAAGGGCATGACGGTGGGCTCCCATGGCTCGACCTATGGCGGCAATCCGCTTGCGATGTGCGCCGGGAACGCGGTGCTCGATCTGGTGCTGGAACCGGGCTTTCTCGAGCATGTGCGTGCGATTTCGGGCTTCATGCAGCAGAATCTGGCGATGCTTGCGGCCGAACATCCTCGCGTCATCGCCGAGGTGCGCGGGCGCGGCCTGCTGCTGGGTTTGCGGCTGCACGTCCCCGCACCCGCCTTCGTCGCGAAACTGCGCGAGAACCGGCTGCTGGCGGTGGGCGCCACCGAGAATGTCGCACGCCTGTTGCCTGCGTTGAATATTGAAGAGAAGCACGTCAAGGAAGCGATAACCGCTTTGGGCGCAGCATGTGCGGCCTTCGAAACCGAAAGGGAAGCGGTATGACCGCCTCACGCGCGATCGGGCAGCGCAAACCTCAACCGGCGACCCCGCGGCATTTCCTTGATCTCGCCGATTTCGACTCCACGACGCTGAAGAGCCTCATCGCCTCGGCGCGCCGCCGCAAGGATGCGCGCGTGGGGGCCCCTCGGGGGCTCATCGACAAGGACGCGCCGCTCGAAGGGCGCATGCTGGCGCTGATCTTCGAGAAGCCCTCCACGCGGACGCGCATTTCCTTCGATGTCGGCATGCGGGAGCTTGGCGGCGAGTCGATCATGCTCACCGGCGCCGAGATGCAGCTCGGGCGCGGCGAATCCATCGCCGATACGGCGCGCGTGCTGTCGCGCTATGTCGACGGCATCATGATCCGGACCTTGAATCACGAGACGCTGACGGAGCTTGCCGAAAATGCCGGCGTGCCGGTGATCAACGGCCTGACGAAGCTGTCGCATCCCTGCCAGGTGATGGCCGACGTGATGACCTTCGAAGAGAAGAAGGGGCCGATCCGCGGCCGCGTGGTGACCTGGACGGGCGATTGCAACAATGTCTGCGCCTCGTGGATTCATGCTGCCGCGCGCTTCGAGTTCAGCTTGCGCGTGGCAACGCCCGCCGAGCTTGCGCCGCGTCCCCAATTGCGCAAATGGGCGGAAAGCTCCGGCGCCAAGATCGCATTCACCGACGATCCCGAGCAGGCGGCGACGGGCGCGGATTGCGTCGTCACCGACACCTGGGTCTCCATGGGCGACAAGGAAGGGGCCAAGCGCCACAATTTGCTCAAGCCTTATCAGGTGAATGGCCGTCTGATGGCGCGCGCCCATCCCGACGCCATTTTCATGCATTGCCTCCCGGCCCACCGCGGCGAGGAAGTCACCGACGAAGTGATCGACGGTCCGCAATCGGTGGTGTTCGACGAAGCGGAAAACCGCCTGCACATCCAGAAGGCCATTTTGCTTTGGTGCATGGGGTAGGCATCCCGCGCCCACCCCTTGCAGGCCGTACTGCGCGATCCCAGATAGGGGACCCATGCCCGAACCCCGCTACACGCCCGCCCCGCCCGCCGATTTCGTGCTGCCTTTCGAGCTGCCCGATGTGGGTTTGCGCGGGCGCATCCTGCGCCTGGATGCCGTTGCCACGCGCGCACTTTCCGCTCATCCCCTGCCCGAAGCGGGGCAGCGCGTGCTCGCCGAAGCGTTGGCGTTGTCCTCGCTGCTCGGTTCGGCGCTCAAACTCGAAGGCCGCTTGAGCGTGCAGACCAAGGGGAGCGGGCCGCTCAACCTTCTGGTCACGGATTATTTCGCGGGCGGCGGTTTGCGCGGCTATGCGCGGGTGGACGAGAAGCGCTTTGCCGACGCGGGCCGCCCGGCCGATTTCGGGGCCCTGGTCGGCGGCGGCGCGCTGGCGATCACCATAGAGAAGGCTGGAACGCCTTATCAGGGCTTGGTGCCGCTCGCGCAGGAAGGGCTCGCCGCCTCGGCCGAAACCTATTTCGCGCAGAGCGAGCAGCTCGCGACCACGCTGCGGCTTGCCGCAGGCCCGATCTACCGCGCAGGAAGCGGCTATGGCTGGCGCGCCGGCGCGCTGATGGTGCAGGCGGTGCCGGGTGCACAGATCGGCGACGTGCGGACCTCCGACGATTGGCAGCGCGTCGGCCTTTTCATGAAGACGCTGGAAGACGTCGAGCTGCTCGATACGTCCATTCCCGCCGAATCGATTCTGTGGCGGCTGTTCCATGAAGACGAGGTGCGTGTGCATCCGAGTCAGGCGCTGCATTTCCAATGCGGCTGCGAGCCGGAGCGGGTGCGCACGGTGCTCAACTCCTATTCGCGGGATGAATTGAAGGATCTCCCCGATCCCGATGGCGTCATCCGCACGCGCTGCGAATTCTGCGGCGCGGTCTACGAATTCCCGCTCGAGTCGCTGTTCAATTGAGGTCCTGCGCGGTTGTTTTCGCGCAATGAACCTTGTTAGTTGTGGCAGCCGGTTGAAGATACGGGTCCCGTTGCGTGAGCAAGTCCAAGGAAGTAGCCAATCGAGCCCTGATGATCGCGGTGATGGAGGCTTTCAAGCACGGCGATCTGCGCGTGCTGAAAGACGTGATCCATGATGACATCGTTTGGAAGTCGACCGCGCCGGCGCCGCTATTCCGTTTCGGGGGCGAACGCAGCAAGCGCGAACACATCAACGATTTGCTGGCGCTGATTTTTGCGACCTATTTGTTCCGCCGTTTCGACCCCAAGGAAATCGTCGCCGAGAACGATATCGTGTGGGGACTGTTCGAGGTGGAGGCGGTTTACTTGCCGGCGCGCGCGACGGTGCGGACCGATTTCGCGATGCGCTGGCGCGTGCGTGACGGGAAGATCGTCGAGCATCAAGGGTTTTTCGATACCGCAAGCGTCTTGCTGCAGCAGGGCGATTTTCCGGTTCCGGCGGCGGCGAAACTCGGCGCCTGACCGCTGATTTCGTCGAGATCGGCCGCGGCCCGCGGACTGATCCGGAGCGAAGTCATTCCTTGCCGTTTTTCTTTGGGGCGTATTTCTCGCGCAGCCGGGCAAAAACGGTGTCGGTGTCAATCGATGGTCCGCTGTCGATGCCTTCCTGCACGAAGCGGCGCAGTTCCTCGACATCGAGCGCCTCAACCTTTCGTTTCAGCCGCCAATCTTTCAAGTTCGTCACACCTCACTCCGCTGCTTTCTCCGCCACGCGGCGCAGGAAGGCCGCGCATTGATCGAGCTGATCCAGCGCGACGAATTCGTCAGCCCTGTGCCCTTGCGCGATCGAACCCGGGCCGCAGATCACCGCCGGAATCCCTGCCGCCTGAAAGAGGCCGGCTTCCGTCCCGTACGACACCGCGTGCAGGTCGTTGCTGCCGGTGAGCGCGGAGGCGAGACGCACGGCGGGCGAATCCGTGTCGCGCTTCAGCCCGGGATAGGCCGCCTTGATGCGCGTCTCGAACTTCACCTCGGGCGCGCCTGGGCGATAGCGCGGCAGGATCGCCGCCGCACGCTCCTCGGCGCGGGCGACAATCGCGGCCGGGTCCTGGTCGGGCAGCGCGCGATATTCCCAGATCACCTTGGCCTCGCGCGCGAGCACGTTCACCGCCGTGCCGCCGGAAATCATGTTGGCCTGGATCGTGGTGTAGGGCGGGTCGAAGAATTCGTCGCGCACCGTTGCCAGCTCGTCCCCGAGCTTTCCAAGCGCAGCCACAAACTCCCCCGCCATCATCACTGCGCTCGCGCCCTTGGCCGGTGCGCTGGAATGGCCTTCCTGCCCGCGCGCGATCGTTTCGATCACGGCGCCCGCCTTGTGGCCGCCGACCACGCGCATCTCGGTCGGCTCGCCGATGATGGCGAGCGCCGGGCGGATGCGGGCTTGGGTGAGATCGTCCAGCAGGCGGCGAACGCCGATGCAGCCCACTTCCTCGTCGAATGACAGCGCGAAATGGATGGGCCGCTTCAAATCGAGCGCGGCGAATTCGGGCGCCAGCGCCAGCGCGGTTGCGACAAAGCCCTTCATGTCCGCGGCGCCGCGTCCATAAAGACGGCCGTCGCGAATATCGGCCGCGAACGGATCGCTCGACCAGTCCTGCCCGTCCACCGGCACCACATCGGTATGACCCGATAGAACGTAGCCGCCGTCGCAAGATGGCCCCAGCGTCGCGAACAGATTGGCTTTGCGCTTATCCGCATCGAACGTCAGCCGCGTCTCGGCCCCCGCCCCCCGCAGCAGCCCGTCCGCAAATGCGATCAGGTCGAGGTTGGAGTTGCGGCTTGTCGTATCGAACGCGATCAGCGTTCCCAGCAATTCGAGCGCATGCGAACTCGCAGGCATGTTGCCGCCTTATGCTCCCGCGATTCCGGCCGGACTTCTGATCATCGACAGGAATTCCCGCCGCGTGCGTGAATCCTCGCGGAACGCCCCCAGCATCATGGACGTCACCATGCTGACGCCCGATTTGTGCACGCCGCGCGTGGTCATGCATTCGTGGCTTGCCTCGATCACGACGGCAACCCCCTTGGGCTCCAGAATATGCTGGATGCAATTGGCGATCTGGGCGGAGAGCTTCTCCTGCACTTGCAGGCGGCGCGCGTAGGCGTCCACCACGCGCGCGAGTTTGGAGATGCCGACCACCTTCTTATCGGGCAGATAGCCGACATGGGCGCGCCCGATGATCGGCGCCAGATGATGCTCGCAATGGGATTCGAAACGTATGTCGCGCAGGACCACCATTTCGTCGTAGCCCTCGACCTCTTCGAATGTGCGCTGCAGGAACTGCACGGGGTCGTCGGCATAGCCGGAGAACCAATCCTCATAGGCGCGCACGACGCGGGCCGGCGTATCGAGCAAGCCTTCGCGATTGGGATCGTCGCCCGCCCAGCGCAGCAGCGTCTTCACCGCGGCCTCGGCCTCTTCGCGGCTGGGTTTGGGGCCCAGCACCTGGGGGGAACTGATCAAGGAAAGACGGCAGGTATCCATAGGGGCTCCGATGGGGCTATCCCCAATATAGGTAAAACGCGCGACTTCGCCAGCAAGCTTCAACGGGACCTTTTCGCCAGGTCAGGCAAGCTCAAGGTGAGGAAGAAAAAGTAATCCGCATGCCGAGCGTGTCGAAGCATGAGACTGCGCCGGCCTCATCCGCACGCAAACCTGCTCTGGAATTCATTTCACGATGGGCTCCAGCCCCGCATCCACCATGATGCGGCGCGCTTCGGGGCTCGTCATGTCCTTCAGCAGCGCGCGGGCGGCATCGGGATTGGGGCTGTTCGCGGCGACCGCAGCGGCATAGGTCGAGGGGTTCTGGATCGAAGCGGGCAACGGGCCCACCACTTTCGCGCCCTTGATCGGCTTGATCTCGCTGATGAAGGAAATCGCCAGGTCGGCCTGTCCGGCCGCCATCTTCTGCACGGCTTCGGCGCCGGTATTTCCGTATACGCTCTTTTTCGCGACATCGTCGGCGATGCCCATCTGCTTCAGGAAACCGACAATCGCAGCACCTGCCTGCCCGCCAACCTTGGGATCGATATAGGCGACCGATTTGGCCGCCATCAGCCGCTGCTTCAGCGCATCGACGGTGGATATGTCGGGCATGGGCGCGCCGTCGCGCACCGCCACCCCGATGAGAGCGCTCGCCAACTCCACGCGTGTGCCGGGGACGACCAGTTTTTCCTTTTCCAGCGCATCCATGCCGGCCGACGTCACCTCGATGATGTCGGTTTTTTCGCCCTTGCGCAGCTTGTCCTGCAGCACACCTGTGGTGCCCGCGACAAAATTGAGCGTGTGGCCGTTCTTCCTGGCGAAATCCTCGCTCACTTCCTGAAGCGCGTGGGACATGGCCCCGCTCGCCTTCACCTCCAATTGTGCGGCGTGGGCGTTCGCCCCCGCGAGCAGAAGCGAAACGGAAGCGGCAGCCAAAATCGATCGTCTCATCAAGGTCCCCTGGGCTCAATCCGGCGGGCAATTTATGGCATTCGCCAGGTGCGATCCAGCGGGCGGGCCGCCGCGGAATCTTATCTCCGGGCGCGTCAAACCCCATATGATTCCCACGCAACCAAACCCGGCGAGGGCAATGTCGAAAAAGACCGCAAAAAGGGGCAGACGTCCGGCCGCTTCCTCATCCTTATTGCACCGTAATTGCACTTTATCGCACCCTTATTCGCCGCTTATTTTCGGCTCGCATTTTGCGAATTGGCGCGGATTGCCTGGAAAATCGCCGCGGCATAGAGCCCAAGACAGGGGGAGGGAGGGACATGTGTATTTCGGCCGGGCGTCTGCCCTCGACCTGCCACAATTTCCCATGCAAGGCTCGGCGGGGATTTCGTCCTGACGAGCCATGAGCAACGGACAAGCCGCCATCGTCACCACGCTCCGCAACGCGGGAAGGGTGCTCGATTCCTTCATCGCCTATCATCGGGCGATCGGGTTTGCGCGGCTCTACCTTTTCTTCGACGATCCGGCCGATCCCGACCTGCCGCGCATCGCGGCCCACCCTTTCGTTACCGCCATTCCCCACGATTCGAGATTGCGCGACCGCTGGCGGGCGCTCCCGGACTATGCCGGGCACGCGGCGTTCATCGACCGCGAAGTCATGACGCGCCAGGCGCTGAACGCAGCATTGGCGATGGAGCTCGCGCGCGCGGACGGGTTGGATTGGCTGCTGCATATCGATTCGGACGAGCTGTTCTTTTCCCCTACCCAATCGGCCGCCGAACATTTCCGCTCGCTTGAGGACCAGCCCGCCGACACCATGCTCTATCTGAACTTCGAAGCCTTTCCCGAAGCCGACGACATTGGCGATTTCTTCCGCGAGGTGGACCTCTTCAAAGTGCCCCGCGAGCTGAACCCAAACCCGGTCACGCCGGCGCTGCTCTCCACATTGAAGGCGACGCCGCAGCTTCATCCCGACTTCTTCCATTATTACGGTACCGGAAAATCCGCTGTCCGGCTTTCGGCGCCCGGCATGCAGCCGAACGGCGTGCACCATTTCGCCCATCCGCGGGGTGAATACAGGATGGCCGAGGCCCGCGCACAATTCGTGCTGCATTACCCGTGCTGCGGCTTCGAGGCGTTCTGGACGAAATATGTGACGCTCGGCCGCTTCGCGGACCATTGGTGGGAGAAATACGATATTGCCGCCTCCATCGGGCGGTTTCATCTGGAAGCGCGCGACATCGTGGCGACCGGCGACCGCGAGGTGGCGCGGTCGTTCTACCGGCAGCGCGTGGCCATAGGGGACAAGGCGCGATTGGATGCGCTGCTTCGTCTGGGAGTCGTGACGCGCTTCCGGGCGCCGCAACAGATTCTGGCGCAGGGGCGGCCATGACGCACGGCACGGACGCGCAATTGAAGCGGGCCCAAGCGCTCGAATCGGAAGGACGGGTTGCCGAAGCCGCCGAAATCCTCCGCCGCGCCGCTTCGAGCGGCGATATCGCCGCGGTGGCCGCGCTCGGAAAGCATCTCCTGATCCACCGCCCCGACCTGGCGCGCGAAGCGATGCAAGCCGTTCTGGCTGCAGCCGGCGGGGGGCACGGCGAATCGAACCACATCGTCGCGGTATTCGTGGCGGAGGGCGTCGGCTTTCAGCAGAACTGGCAGTCGGCGCTTGGGCTGTTGCAGCGTTCGGCCGAACAGGGCTGGCTGCCGGCGCAGCGCGAACTCGTGCTTCTTGCCGGCTCGTCGCCGCCGGAGGCCGCGGCATGCGGAGATTGGAAGGCTTTGCGCGAAAGGGTGGATGTCGCGGCCCTGCTCGCACCGCCGCGGCCCCGCGCGATACCGGCGGGCCCACGGATTTTCGCTGCTGAAGCCTTTGCGCGGCCGGCGATGTGCGATTGGCTGATCGAGCTCGCGCGGCCGTGGCTGAAATCGGCAACCACCTACGACCCGGCAACCGGCATTCAGCGTCACGAGAGCGGCCGCACCAACAGCGATTGCCATCTCGTCCTGCCGCGCTCCGATCTCGTGCTGGCCTTTCTCCGCGCGCGCATCGCCAATCTGGTCGGACTGCCCGTCAAATTCTTCGAAGTGCCGACGATGCTGCATTATCTCCCGAGCCAGGAGTTCGCCGTGCACCACGATTTCCTGGACGATACGCAGCCGGGCTACGCAAAAGAGGTCGCCGAAGGCGGGCAGCGCGTGCTCACCTTCCTGCTCTATCTCAATGACGGCTTCGAAGGCGGCGAGACCGACTTTCCGATTGCCGGCGTCCGCTACAAGGGCGGGAAAGGGGATGCGCTGTTCTTCTGGAACGTGCTGCCGGACAGCACGCTGGACCGCCGCACGCTGCATGCGGGCCTGCCGCCGAAAACGGGCGAGAAATGGCTGCTTTCGCAATGGATCCGCAATCGCGCGATGTGATGTCAGTGCATCCCTCGGACTTCATACGGGCTTTCGAGTGCGAACATCGGAATGCCGACCTCGAAGCTCTCGCCGGAGGACGCGAGCATCCGGTACGTGCCGGTCATGAAGCCCGACGCGGTCTCGAGCGGCGCTCCGCTGGTGTATTCGAAGGAGCGGCCCGGCGCGATCACCGGCTGTTCGCCGATGACGCCGTCACCCCGGATTTCGCGCACGCGGCCGCGCGCATCGGTGATGCGCCAGTACCGGGACAGAAGCTGCACGCTGAGCTCGCTCTTGTTCTCGATGGTCACGTGATAGGACCAGAGATAACGGCTCTCTTCGGGATCGGATTGATCGTCCAGGAAATCCGGCTCGACCGCGATTTTGATGTCGCGCGTAATCTCTTCGTAGCGGTGCCGGCTCACGCACGCGGCTCCACGCTGACGGCCGTCTTCACCGAATTGGCAATGAAGCAGCCGTCATGGGCCTGATGATGCAGCTTCTCGAGATCGGCGTCCGATACCGTCACACCGTCCGACCATTGGATGCGGGGTCGCAGAATCACGCGGGTGACCGCCAGATGGCCGGATTCATTCTTTTCCATGAAGCCTACGGCGTCGTCTTCGTACGAATCGAGCGTCAGCTTTCGCTTGGCGGCAATCGCCAGGAATGTGAGCAAGTGACAGGACGAGAGCGAAGCGACAAAGGCTTCCTCCGGATTCACGCGCGCGGGGTCGCCACCGAAATCCGGCGCCGCGGAAGCCTGTACCGTCACCGCCTGAAAGCGCCAGTCATGCGCGCGATTATAGGTGTCGTAGGTAAAGGTGTCGCTCTGGCGCCGCCAGAGAACGGTGGCGTGATGTTCCATCATTGCCTCCTTAGATGTTCGCCAGCGCCTGCGAGAGGTCGTCGCAAATGTCGGCCGGGTCTTCGAGCCCGACCGCGATGCGCAACATGCCGTCGGTCACTCCGGCCGCGAGCCGGGCTTCCGGCGAGAGCCGCTGATGCGTGGTGGTCGCGGGATGGGTGAGGAGGCTCTTCGCATCGCCGAGATTGTTCGAGATATCGACGAGCTTCAGGGCCTTGGCGACCTTGAAGGCTTCCTTCTTGCCGCCCGCCACTTCGAAGGTGATCACCCCGCCGCCGCCGGACATCTGTTTCCTCGCGAGCGCCACCTGGGGATGGTTCTTGCTGAAGGGGTAGAGCACGCGCCTTACGTTTTTCTCGCCTGCCAGGAATTCCGCGACCTGTGCCGCATTGCTGCAATGCTCGCGCATCCGCAAGGCCAGCGTCTCCAGGCTCTTCAAATGCACCCAGGCATTGAAGGGGCTCATCGACGGCCCGGTGTTGCGCAGGAAGATCTGGAGGTGGTCCTTGAGGAAATCCTCCTTGCACAGAATGATGCCGCCCATCGCGCGGCCCTGGCCGTCGATATATTTTGTGGAGGAATGCACCACGATGTCGGCGCCGAATTCCATCGGCCGCTGCAGGGAGGGCGAGGCGAAGGCGTTGTCGACGACGACGCGGACGCCGGCCTTGTGCGCGATGTCCGCAACCGCGGCGATGTCCACGATCTCCAGCGTCGGGTTCGAGGGCGTCTCGAAGAACGCGATCTTCGTTTCGGGCCGCATCGCCGCGCGCCAGGCGTCAAGATCGGTGCCATCGACAATCGTGCTGGTCACGCCGAAGCGGGCCAGTACATCCTCGATGACGTAGCGGATGGCGCCGAACAATGCGCGCGCGGCCACCACATGATCCCCGGCGCTGAGACAGCACATAAGCGTCGAGGTGACCGCGGCCATGCCCGAGGCAGTCGCGCGTCCGACGGGAGCCCCTTCGAGCAGCGCCATGCGCTCCTCGAACACCGATATGGTGGGATTGCCGTAGCGCGTATAGGTGTAGCCCGGCTCGCCTTTGAAGCGGTCTTCGGCTTCTTCCGGTCCTTCATAAGCATAGCCCGAAGTGAGATACAGGGCTTCGCTCGTCTCCTGGAAGGGGCTGCGCCTTTGGCCGCCGCGGACCGCGAGCGTTTGCCTCCTCCAGTGTGTCCAATCCTTGTTCGTCGCCATGTCACATCCGCGTGCGCGTGAGGCGGAAAGCGATAGGGTTCGCCCGCCCGCGCGTCAAGCAAGGAGGGAACCACCCTTGAAGCTAAGCCGTTCTCTCACCCGAGGCCGTAAACCAGAAGGACAAGTCATGGATAAGGATCGCGTGAAGGGAATGGCCCAGCAGGGCAAGGGCGCCATTGAGGAAACCGCCGGTAAAATGACGGGCGACGAGAAGCTCAAGGCGGAAGGCAAAATGGACAAGATGGAAGGCAAAATCCGCAACGCGGTGGGCGGAATGAAGGACGCCGTGCGCGACGCTGACAAACAGCACGGATAACAGGATCGGAATGAGCCTGTGATGGCCCGGCCTTGCAGAGGGCCGGGCCTTTCCTTGCGTGAACGGTGCGCGCTTCCTACTGTCACGTCTTTAGGGGGCGCACATGCTGCGGCTGCTGTTGCTGCGTCACGCCAAATCGGATTGGTCGGGGAAGCTTGGCGACCACGAGCGCCCTCTGGCGCCGCGCGGCAGGAAGGCCGCAAGCCGGATGGGCGCTTATATGCGCGCCCGGGGCTATGAACCTGATCTCGCGCTTTGCTCGACGGCGGTCCGCGCCAGAGAGACGCTGGCGTTTCTGCTCCCGCAATTCTCCCGCGCGCCGCGAGTCGAATACGACCATGGCCTTTACCTCGCCGAACCGCCCCGGCTGCTGACGGCAATCCGCGATGCGCCTCAAAATGGCACGGCGCTTCTGCTGGTCGGCCACAACCCCGGACTTGAGCAATTGGCGGCGGCCTTGATCCGGCCGCAGCCCGATGCGACCGCCAAGCGGCGCGAGGATGAACTGGCGGAGAAATTTCCGACCGCCGCACTTGCGGTGATCGACTTCGATGTCGCGGAGTGGAGCGCGGTTGCACCTGGCTCCGGCAGCCTCTCGGATTTCGTGCGTCCGAGGGATCTCAAAGGGGCTGGCAAGGACGAATGACGAGCCAACGTGAGGGCACTGGGCGCACCGCACTTGTCACCGGCGCGTCCGCCGGAATCGGGATGGCGCTCGCTCGCGTCTTCGCGGCTCACGGATTTGACCTGGTGCTGACGGCGCGCCGGACGGACCGGCTGAACGTACTGGCAAAGGAGTTACAGGATGAGCACACCATCCAAGCCCACGTCATCGGGGCCGATCTTGCCCGAGTCACCGCGTGCGGTGACATTGTTGGGGCCTTGGACCAGAAGGGCATCCGTATCGACGTACTCGTGAACAACGCCGGTTACGGCATCGAACGCCTTTATCGCGAGTCCGATTGGGACACGCACCGGGATTTTATCCAGGTCCTCGTCACCTCGCCCTTGGAACTGACGCACCGGCTCCTGCCCGGGATGACGGAGCGGGGCTATGGGCGCATCCTGAATATCGCGTCGGTGGCGGGATTGGTGCCCGGTTCTGCTGGCCACACGCTCTATGGTGGGGCCAAGGCGATGCTGATCAAATTCTCCGAGTCACTCCACAGCGAGCAACTGGGAACTGGGGTGTATGTCAGTGCTCTCTGCCCCGGCCTCACCTACTCCGAGTTCCACGACGTCAACAGTACCCGCGCCGGGATGAGCCGCATTCCCAGATTCATGTGGCTCTCCGCTGAGCGCGTGGCGGACGAAGGCTATCGCGCGGTTATGCGAAACGATACGATCTGCATACCCGGTACGCAGTACAAATTGATCAGCGGCCTCGCGCGCCTTCTGCCAATGCGATTGGCCCATCGCATCGAAAATATGGCGGCAAGAAATGCGACGCGACGTTAGTTGTCTCGGTCTGCTTCGGCGAGCGCCAGCTTCGTCCAACCGAAGGCAACCTCCGGCACCGGCACGCCCATCATGGAGGTCATGCGTTCGGCAATCAGCCTGCCCCCCATGGCCTCGTAGAAATAGCGGGCCGGATTCCCGGCATGGGCCCAAATCACGCAGCGCGAGTGGCCGCGCTCCGAAAGGGCTGCGAACGCGCCTGCCAGCAGCACGCGGCCTATGCCCAGTCCCGTCAGCGCCGGATCGACGTATAGCGTGTAAATTTCAGCGTCATAGCCCAGACCCGAATCGCGCGCACGGCCCATGCTGGTCATGCCGACAATCTTTCCCCGCTCGTCCTCGGCGACATACACTGCCTCGCGTGCCGCAATCGCGATCGCGTTGCGCCAACGGGCGCTCTGTCCGTCCACAGTCATGCTGGAGAGCAGGCGCGCGGGGAGTACCAGTGGATATGTATCGCGCCAGGAATCAACGTAAACCCGGGCCACCGCCTCGGCGTCCGTGGGACGCGCTTTCCGGATGGTCAGCTTCATGCTCATGAAACGAGCTTGACCGTATGCGCAGGCCGGTTCAAGAAAAATCCGCTGGCATGCCTTGAGCGGAACGGCCCCCGCGTCTGCGCGTTATTGACGCAAGTTCGCTCCTTGAAGCGATTTTCCTGTGAATCAGAACGATATGCGGACCCCAGGCCGCATTTGCCCAATCGGACAAAGCACGGCGTCTCTTCTTCAGCGCCGTTTCCCGCGGTACAATGACTTGTCAAATCAGCGGCCGACGATTTGCCGAACGGCACAATGGCCGCAGTTCGCGGGGCTCCTTTGGCGTATGTGGCCCTTGTCGCAAGCTGTGCGTCTTGCGGACTCGATCCGCGGAGCCGGTTGCGCTCAGCCTTTGCGAAGCATTTGGTTAATCAAGCGTTCACGCCTGCGTCGGCAGAATTGGATCGCTCTGGAAAGCGCGAACTCTGCCATGCATTCGACACGTTGTTCGGTTCTGCTTTCTGCAGCCCGACCGGAAGGAGCGGGAGAGAATGAGTAACCTCGATGTATTTGATTTGTTCAACCGAGACTATTCGCGGGAACAGCTGGAGACGATGAGCCTGCGCGACTGGCTGCTGGCCGCGCGCGACGACAAAATGCTTTATGCCTCCCCGGCGGAGCGGATGATTTCCGCAATCGGCGAGCAGGAGTTGATGGACACTGCGCAGGACCCGCGGCTGGGGCGTATTTTCTTCAACCGGACGATCAAGCGCTACAAGGCATTCAGCGGCTTCTTCGGGATGGAAGATACGATCGAGCGTATCGTCGGGTACTTCAAGCATGCCGCTCAGGGCTTGGAAGAGAAACGCCAGATTCTTTATCTGCTCGGTCCTGTAGGCGGCGGCAAATCCTCGCTCGCCGAACGCCTGAAGGACCTGATGGAGAAGCGGCCGATCTACGTGCTCAAGGCGGGCAGTCAGATAAGCCCGGTATTCGAGAGCCCCCTTGGTTTGTTCCGTTCGTCCGAACTCGCGGCCCTCTTGGAGGACAAATACGGCATTGAGCGTCATCGCCTGACGGGTGTGATGAGCCCATGGGCAGTGAAGCGGCTGGACGATTTCGGCGGCGATATCTCGAAATTCGAGGTGGCGCGGCTCTATCCCTCCAAACTGCGCCAGATCGGCATCGCAAAGACCGAGCCAGGCGATGAGAACAATCAGGATATTTCCTCACTCGTCGGCAAAGTCGACATCCGGAAGCTTGAGCATTTCAGCCAGAACGATCCGGACGCCTACGCGTTCTCGGGCGGTCTCTGCCGCGCCAACCAGGGGCTCCTCGAATTTGTCGAAATGTTCAAGGCGCCGATCAAGGTTCTGCATCCGCTGCTGACGGCGACGC
>CAZBRO010000030.1:0-58723 GCA_964494505.1 uncultured Bordetella sp. | reverse complement strand
GCACCCGTAGCTCAGCTGGATAGAGTGCTGCCCTCCGAAGGCAGAGGTCACAGGTTCGAATCCTGTCGGGTGCGCCAATACTTCCAAGGCTTTAGAGGCCTTACCCACACCCCCTAAAAACCCCTTGTCCGCGTTATGTCCGCGGAATCGGGTGCTTGGGCGTTCACGCCCCGTGCGCGCTTTGTGCGTTTCGACGCCGCGCGCGCCCCATAATTTTCCCCTGCCTATCAGCATGAACCGAAGCGGCCCGGCTGCAATGCAGCCGACTGAGTCGAAGGGGATGGCTGAAAGGAAAAGGGCCGCCGTGTTTGGGAACACCAGCGGCCCGGTATTCATGGGCATCATCACAGGTGCCCCGAATATAACGAAAGCCTTATGTGTTCTCAACGGGAATGTTCGGCCCCTTTGCCGAAACGACGCGGGCGCACTTACGCCAAACCCCATGCACGATCTGCAGCATACCCGAGGTCCGACGCCGCCGCGTGATCGGAACGAAGAATCGGGAGTGGGTGGGCGCTTCCGAGCCTTCGACAGTCAGTACACGGACTTCGACGAATCCAACCCAATTTATGCCAGCTCAAAAGAGTGCCGGTGCGCCCGGCAGTGCAAAGGCGCGGCAGCGTCGTGACGGACGATAAAACGTAGGTTGGTTATACGCGTCTGATGTGTACCCCGAGGGTCGCGCGCTCATTCAATTGGGCAGGGGTTGCGGAAGGCGGACTATTGCCCCGAGAGATAAAGGTCCGGTGTTGTGTTGAATCGATCTCCCCATCTTCCCCTCGCGCGCAGCGCTCGGTCCCGTAGGGAAACTGTCGAAGCCGAGGCGTCCGCTACTTGGGTTCTAAGCGGTTTATCAGGCGTGCGCCGGACCACAATTCCAGCGCCTTGCCATCGAGGAATTGCTTTGCGTGCGCGATGGCTTGCTCGTCATCGGCCTGTTGAAACTCTTCGCGCCGGACGACGTGGTTCTCTTTATCGAGGAAATACAGCCGATACTCGTTCATCGCCCTTTATGGACAGCCCCGCCCAAGGTTTCGAGTGGAATTTTGGTACGTTTGCGTACCCCGGCTGTCGGGCTTAATGCCGCACATCGGCGCACACCGTGCCGCGTGACTCGTTCTACAGCACGCGCAAGTGGCTGGACCTTCGGGAAGCCGCGCTCACCCGCGACCAACACACTTGCGTCGTGGGCGGGTGCCATCATCGCGCGTTCATCGTCGATCATATCAAGGCGCGGCGCAACGGCGGCGCGGATGCGCTGTACAATCTGCGATCCCTCTGCCGCTTGCACGATAACCAGACCAAGGAAGACGCGACCGGCACCCGGCGCAACGGAGGCAAGCTGACCGCGAACGGTTGCGATGCGGACGGGCAGCCGCTCGATCCTGCCCATTGGTGGGTGATGTAAATGCCCAAGCAGGTCAGAGCCGTGATCCAGCGCGCGCTTGTCGTGATCCAGGCGGCCACGCTGGACGGGCGCTCTGTCGGGCGGGTCGAAGTGTCCGAGGCATTGGGCATCAGCACCCGGCAGGCCCATTACGCGATAAGCAGGCTCCGGGACGATCACAAGATCATCCGAACCGGCGTAGGGCTCTACAAGGCCCCCCGGGCGCGTCCCGTGCGCCCGGCACCGAAGGCAAGCGCGGGATCGAGCATCGCGCCCCCGACGCGCGAAAGGCTGATGGCAGGGCGATGAATAAATCTCTCAGGGCTGACGGCCAAAGACCGGCTCCCCCAGTTTCATATAGTTAGATTGCCCATGGGCTTGCGCGGCCCCGGTGCGAAGCCGGTGAAAAGGGTTCCTCGTGAAATCACGATAAAGCCCAAACGCCCGACCTGGATGCGCAAGGGCCTGTCCCGTGCGGGCCGCGTCATCGCCTTCGTGCAAAGCCTGACCATCACGGCGGGCGCGGACGCGGGCAAGCGCTTCCGGCTGCGATCCTGGCAGAAGGCCATCATCCGCAGGGTCTACGATCCCCAGACCGCCGATGGCCGGCGCATCGTCCGAACCGCGCTTTTGACGATGGCGCGCAAGAACGGAAAGACCGGACTCGTCGCGGCGCTGGCGCTCGCGCATCTATGCGGGCCGGAAGCCGAACCGCGCGGACAAGTCTACAGCGCGGCGGCGGATCGTAATCAGGCCGCGATCATCTTCCGGGAAATGAAAGCGATGGTGCTGGCCGACGCCTATCTGTCGGGCCGCGTGATCGTGCGCGACTTCTCGAAAGAATTGGAAGATTCCGAAACGGGTTCGACGTTCAACGCCCTGTCTTCCGACGTGGGCACCAAGCACGGGTTCAGCGCGTCCTTCGTGGTCTATGACGAATTGAGTCAGGCCCCAGATCGCCAATTGTTCGACGTGCTCGAAACATCGGTAGGGGCGCGCGCGCAACCGCTTTTCTGGATCATCAGCACGCAATCGAGCGACCCCAAGCACATCCTATCCGAGCTTGTCGATTACGCCCGCGACGTGAACGCTGGCGTGATCGAGGACGCCAGTTTCGCTGGGTTCATATTCGAGGCACCGGCAGACGCGGACATCTGGGACGAAAAGGTGTGGGCGCTCGCCAATCCGGCGCTCGGCGATTTCCGCAGCCTGGACGAAATGCGCGCCTACGCGGCCAAGGCGAAGCGGTTGCCAGCGCGGCAAGCGATCTTCCGAAACCTGTATTTGAACCAGCGCATCGATGCGACCGCGTTCTATATTTCGGGCACCGATTGGAACGCTTGTGCGGGCGTAATCGACATGGACGCATTGCGCGGCCAGCGCTGTTTCGGTGGCCTGGACCTATCGAGCACCCGCGATATGACGGCCTTCGTGTTGTGGTTTCCCGATGCCGGAATCGTGCTGCCTTTCTTCTGGATACCTGGCGCGGAATTGGAAGAACGCGAGCGGGCCGACCGTGTGCCGTATCGAGTCTGGCGCGATCTGCAATTGCTCGAAGCGCCAGCCGGGCGCGCTATCGACAAGCGAGCCGTAGCGCGCCGCGTGGCCGAAATTACCGCGCCGTTCGATCTTGTGGCCGTGGCCTATGACCGATGGCGCATTGAAGACTTCAAAGTGACGCTGGCCGAAGAAGGAATCGATCTGCCACTTCGGGAATGGGGCCAGGGCTTCAAGGATATGGCTCCAGCGCTGGACGCGCTCGAAGACCTGGTTATCGACCGCAAACTTCGGCACGGCGCGCATCCCGTGCTCACCTGGAATTTGAGCAATGCGGTTTGCGACATTGACGCCACGGCAGCGCGGAAATTGAATAAGCGCCGCGCTCGCGCCCGCATCGATGGCCTGCAGGCCTTGTGCATGGCCGTGGGTATCGCGGCCCGTGAACCCGCGCCTATGGTGTATGACTTTTCGCGCCCGCTTGTATTGAGCGCGTAGGGAGGCATTATCTCTGGGGCTATACCGAGCGGGGATACACTCATGAAATTCACGCTTATTTATGACGACGATTTGCCCGCAGCGGGAAATAACACGCCTGCGGTTCCCGCAAGTAAGATTCGGAATAAATTGCATCCCCAATTGCTCGACCTTTGGCAGACCCATGTCGTTTTTCGCCAATTGGCAAGAACCGCGCGAACCACAAAATCCGGCGCGACCTGGGGCTCGGGGCAGTACAACTCGCCAAACCTCCCAGATTATAATGAGCCAATAAGACCGGTATTTGAAGGTCAAATTGACCTATGCGCGGCTATCGACGTGCCGAACGTCGGGCAATTTAATCCCGTCATCCGTAAGTCGCTGCATCTGGCGTGCGCCCTCGACATCCTTTTTTTGCGCCATGAACAGCCGTTCAACCTGATGAAAAACGGCGGCGACATCGACAATAGACTTAAGACCCTGTTCGATGGACTGCGAATGCCGGACCCAAAGGCCGAATATAAAGGCGATCTGCCCGCCGCAAATCCGCTGTGTGTTCTCCTTGAGGACGACGCTCTAATTTCCGATGTTTCAATAAAAAGTGGCATGCTGTTGGGCGATCCGATCAAAAATAAGCATTTGGTGCGGCTCACCATTGATGTCACGATCAAGGTGCTTCGCGTTACAGAACAAAATCAGTGTTTGATCGGCGGATGAGACGGATGATCGAAACCCTGACCCAAGGCAAGCCATCGGACGCGGACGCCTTGGTGTATTTCTTCAAGGCCGCGCGCCTGCTTTTCGCGACCGGCTTCGAGCGGTTGCCGATGGAAAAACAGGCGGCGATGAAAGCGCATCTTGATGCGGGCGCGGAATTGGAAATAACCGCCGACCCGACGCGGATGCGCTTTTCCGCAACGCTGATCCTTCCCGATGGCACCCGCCAGGAAGTTTTCAGCGGGCTCGCGGCGATAGACGGCAGCGGCGCGGTGAAGAATTGAGCATCGGCATGACCAAGCGGACCCGCGCAATTGAGCTTCGCGATCTGGCCCTTGCCGTGGTGAAGGCGCGTGGCGCGTGGCAGAAAATAGGTAACGAGAACTCGCTGATGTTCGACAATGGCAATTTGTGTATCGCGTATAGGTCGCCGTTTCAGAAGATTCCGCAATCGTCCGGCGAGGTGGCGCGCAAGGCCATGGAATACGGGGTGATGATACCCGGCAATCTGCCGCACGGGCTCGACATCTGGCTGCCCAGCGGCAAGGTGCTCAACATCGAATGGTCCGATGCTGGCGAAATTCACCTTGCCAGCTACAAGGCTGGACCTTGGGAACAAGAGCTTGAAGAACTCGCGGCGGCGAAGCACTGAGCATCGGCTAACCCCACGGCGGGGAGCACATTTTCGCAACACTCGCGGGCGACCGCAGACTGAATCCGCAGCCCGCTCTCGCTTGACACTGATTCGAATCGGTGCGCTACGCTCCGAATCATGAAAGCGCCCCGTGAATCGTCGCGTATGCCCTTCGGCGACATCCAGGTCGAACTTGAAAGGCCGTTGCTGACGCGTGCCGCGATCATCGAGATCACCGGGGCCGCGCCAAGAGACACTGGCAACTGGATCGCGCGCAACATTATCGACATCGGAAAAAAGCAACCGAACGGACGGAATTTATATTCCGTTGTGGACGCCTGCGAATTGGCCGTCTTGGTCGAACTGTCCGATATTTGCGCCGTCCCCCCAGCGCTGGCGGCGGCGGTTGCGACCTGGACCCGGAAGCGCTGCCTGCAACGCGCGGAGCGCGACCCCGGCGACAAGCTGAACATCCTGAGCATTGGCAAAAGCGGCCCGGTTTTCTTGCGCGTCTGGTTCCAATCGGGCAATGCGAAAATTGCCGTAATGCACGGCATGAAATGGCTGGTCCAATACGCCCATGGGCCGCTGATCGTGGTGCCCCTGGATGATCTGATTCATCGCGTAACGGTGAAAGCATTTGCCGCGCTTGAGCGGCAGTGGAATGCCCAGACCTGGCCGACCGCCTCGTATAGCCGTCCCCCTTCGCATGCCCGAGAAGGGGCGTTAGCCGCGTCCTAAGCTCGACCTTTCGCAGAGGCCAAGAAGACAAGGAGACCAAGTGGAGCCCGCCGTGGGAAATGAATCCCCGGCCCGAAAGAGGAATTGTAAAATGCGTTTGAGAGACCTGCACGAGCAACGCGCCCGCGTTGCCACAAGCCTACGCGCTCTTATCGACAAACCCGAAGGCGAAGGCGGCGATCTTTCCGAAGCGCAAGAGACTCGCTTCGGCGAATTGAAAGTGGAGCTGGCGGGCGTCGAGAAAAAGATCGAGCGCCAGACCCTTGTGGACGAAGCCGAGCGCCGCGCAACCGGCACGCCGCTCACCGGCACGGGCGATGCAAATCTTGACGATGCGCTCGACTCCTATTCGCTTCGCAATGCCATCGCCGAACAGATTCCCGACTTCGCCGCGCATATCGACACGGCGCGGGAACGCGAGCTTTCCGTCGAATTATCCCGGCGCGCTGGACGTGCGCCGCAAGGCATCATGGTCCCGATGCAGGTCTTCCGGCGCAAGCTGGAAACCCGCGTAATGACCACGGCGGCACCGGCAGGCGGACCCGGCGGCAACTTGATCGCCGTCGATCATCTGGGCGGCCAATATATCGACATCCTTCGCCGCAAGCTGGTGATGCAACGTCTCGGCGCTCGCGTTCTGAGCGATCTTCGTGGCGATGTTGAAATCCCCAAATTGAGCCTTTCGGCGGCGGGACATTGGGTCGCGGAAAATGCGGCCATCGCGGCCAGCGATCCCGAAGTGGACCCGGTGACGCTTTCCCCCAAGCATGTCGGGGCGATCACGGAATACAGCCGCAACATGCTGTTGCAATCGTCGCCCGACATTGAGGAACTGTTGCGCAACGACTTTGCGGGCGTGCTCGCGAACGCGGTGGACGCGGCGGCAATCTCCGGCGGCGGCGCAAATGAACCTGTCGGCATTTTGAAGACCGCCGGGATAGGCGTGGTCGATATGTCGGCAGGCCCGACTTGGGCGACCGTGCTCGAATTGATCGCGGACCTGGAAATAGCAAACGCCGAGGGCGCGGCCTTTCTCACCAATCCCAAGGTGGTGAAGCTGTTGCGTTCGACCCGCAAGGTCGCGGCGACCGACTCGGCCATGATCCAGGACGGGCCGAACGCGCTGGCGGGCTATCCGCTGGCGAGCACCAACAACGTATCGAGCACCCTGACCGATGGCGGCGGCGTGCCCGTGTTCAATCGCAGCGCATTGATCTTCGGCGATTTCTCACAGGTGCTTATCGGGTACTGGTCCGTGTTCGACATTTTGGTCAACCCCTACGAGTCCACGGCCTATTCCAAAGGCAATGTGCAAATTCGCGGGATGGTGACTTGCGACGTTGCGCTTCGGCACCCCGAAGCCTTTGCAGCCGCCGTGAACGTCAATGCCGCATAACGTCGAACTCCGAGCCGCGACCGAATGGCGGGCCTCTGGACGCCGTCTGGAAGGCTATGCAGCCCGATTCGGGATCGAGACCCGCATCGGCACCTTTGTCGAGAAGATCGCCAGGGGCGCGTTCGATAAGAGCTTGGCGACGGGCGCGGATGTGCTGGCGCTTGTGGACCACGATCCCAAGGCACTGCTCGCCCGGACCAAGAGTGGGACGCTGCACCTGCGGGCCGATGCGGACGGCCTTGCCTTCCGTATCGACCTGCCGACCACATCGCTCGCCAATGACGTGCTGGCGCTTGCCGAGCGTGGCGACCTTGGCGGCATGAGCTTCGGGTTCATCGTCGCCAAGGATGGCGAGCGCTGGACGGGCAACACCCGCGAGCTTCGCGCCGTGAACCTTGCCGAGATAAGCGTCATCCATTCATTCGCGGCCTATTCGGGCACGAGCATCGCGGCGCGAGCACGCATGGCAACTCCGGCCCGGCTGGCGGCGGCGCGGCGCTTTCTGGCAACGATCTGAAAATGGGTATGCTCCGGCGCATCGTCGATGCCATCGATCCCGTAGAAACCCGTTCGATGGTCGGCGCGGACCATCTGATGCCCGCGATGCTGGCGGGCACCCGGCCAGTCAATGCGCGGCTGGCGGAAAATCTGAGCATGGTACTCGCGCCTGTTTCGGCGATTGCGACCGCCCTCTCAAGTTTGCCTGTCTGGGTCTATCGCCGCACGCCCGCCGGGCGCGTTGCGGATGAAAACCATCCCATCATGCGCTTGGTGCGCGAGGGTCCGAACCCGCATCAAAGCTGGCCCGACTTTATGGAATTCATCGTCGCGTCAATCCTGTTGCGCGGTAATGGGGTTTCCGAAATTGTCGCCGATAACGGCACCGGGGAAATACGCGAATTGCGCGCCTTCCCGTGGTCCGATGTTGCTATCCAGCTTCTCGGGAATGGGAGGCTCGCCTATGACGTGAGCGACACCAACGGCCTGTACTATGGAGCTATAGGCCGCACGCGGCGGCTTTTGCAGGACCAAGTGCTTCACATCCGCGACCGTAGCGATGATGGCTTGATCGGACGCTCACGTTTGTCCCGTTGCGCATCCGTCGTGAGCGTCGCGCTGGCCGTCCAGGAATTCAGCGCGTCGCTTTACGAAAACGGAATCAACCCATCCGGCGCGCTCGAAGTGGAAGGCAAACTCTCGCCCGAAGCGCTGAAACAATTGGCGAAGAATTTCCGCGAAGCCTTTACCGGCTCGCACAATGCGGCGCGGACTCTGGTGCTGGATCAAGCGGTAAAATGGAAGCAAATCAGCATCAGCCCCGAAGATGCGGAAATGCTCGCGACCCGTCGATTCAGCGGCGAAGAATTGGCGCGGCTCTATCAGGTGCCCCCGCCTATTGTTGGCGATCTCACGCACGGCACGTTCACCAATTCCGAGACGCTGATCCGGTTCTTTGCGCAATCGACCTTGTCATCGTGGTGCAGGAAAATTGAAGCCGCGTTCATGCGTTCGCTGCTGTCCGAATCGGACCGCCAGACCCATGAAATTGAGATCGATCTATCGGGCCTTCTGCGCGGCGACCCCGAGACCCGGTGGGCTTCTCACAAGATCGCAGTCGATGCGCGAATCTTAACGCCGAACGAAATCCGCGAGGAAGAAGGCTGGAATCCTCGCCCCGGCGGCGATGAATTCCCGGCGGCGGCGGCAGGTGCGACATCATGAGTGATATAGCCGACGACGATGTCCGCTTAGAGACCCCCAAGCAATTGGCCGCGCGGGTGGGCATCAGCGAGCGGCAGGTTAGATACCTTATCGATGCCGGTGAACTTGAATTCGTAAGGATCGGATGCCGCGTGCACGTTCCGATAAAAGCATTCCCCCGTTTTCTCGCGAAGAAGGTGACATCATGGCAAGACGAAACCAGGGACCACGCCTCCGCTGGTTCGACCGACGCGAGTGCTTCTATGTCGTGTGGACAGAGCATGGCCGCAGCCGCGAGTGCTCAACGGGCACGGCGAGCCGCGAACAAGCTGAAGCGTTCTTCGCAAACTGGATGCAGGACAAAGGACGACGCACAAGCACCGGCCCAAGTGATCCGACTGAGGTCCTCGTGACGGACCTGTTGGCCGAATATGCCGAGGAACGCGACGGCGAAGTGTTTGCCGGTGATCGTATCGCTTATGCCATTTCGGCCCTGACGGACTTTTGGCAAGGCCGCAAGGTTTCCGAGGTGACGAAGCTTACCTGCCGAGCATATGCGAAGAAGCGCGGGCGAGCGCCTGGAACCGTCCGGCGTGAACTTGGCGCGCTGCGGGCGGCGATCAATGCGGCCCACGATAATGGGCGTATCACCCGCCCGGTTGCGGTTGAACTGCCGGACCCGCCGAAGTCTCGTGATCGCTGGCTGACTCGCCAAGAGGTCGCGCGCATAATCCGCGAAGCACGCACGCCGCAAGCGCGGTTGTACCTGCCCATGTTCATCTTGATCGGCATCTACACCGGGCGGCGCAAGGAAGCGATCTTGTCTCTCAGGTGGCCTCAGGTGGACCTGGAAAATAAAACGATCAATTTCGAGATCACGGGCCGCAAGCCGACCAAAAAGGCGCGAGGCAAGATTCGGATTCCCGACCGGCTCCTTCCCCACCTGCGCCGCCTTCGCAAGCGCGGCACCGATCTTGGGTATGTAATTCACGAAAACGGAAAACCGCTTGGCGACGTGCAACGGGGCTTCGGGGCCGCCTGCGAGCGCGCGAAGATAGAGGGCGCTTCGCCGCACACGCTCCGGCACACGGCGGCGACATGGCTGATGCAAAAGAAAACCGATCCATGGCAGGCCGCGGGCTTCCTTTCGATGAGCCTGACCACGCTGCTCAAGGTTTACGGGCACCATCATCCCGACCTGCAAAAGGAAGCCGCCGACAATATCGGCAGGCGGCCAAATTCTGTCCGCGTTATGTCCGCGTAATAGGGCGATGTTTATGAAGTGTTCCGCATTTTTGTGCACCAAAAACCCTTATAAACTGGGCTTTTTTGGCTTAAATGCGCGTCCTCCGAAGGCAGAGGTCACAGGTTCGAATCCTGTCGGGTGCGCCAATAATCGTGCCGATCGGCGCCCGACTCAGCGCCGACCAACACTCCCCAGGGCTTATCGATTCGGGACGATAACGGTGGTGCCGCCCGTACGCCCTCGGTTTCCCTGTTCGCCGGTCGCGCCCGTGTCCCCGGTGTTGCCCTGGCTTCCCGTGGCTCCGGTTGAACCCGTCTCGCCGGTGTTGCCAGTGTTGCCCTGATTCCCGGTGGCTCCCGTGTCGCCGGTGTTACCCTGACTTCCAACGGCTCCGGTGGCGCCGGTGGCGCCGGAATTTCCTTGATTGCCTTGATTTCCCTGGGCGCCTGCCCGCCCTGGCGGCCCAGCGACGGCAGCCGGAGTGGTCACATTACAAGCACTCAGTCCAAGCGACAGAATCAACAGTGCGGATGGCATCAAATACTTCATGGGGTTTCTCCTGAGAGTGAAATTCGATGGTGAAGGAAGAGGGTGACCGGTTCGGTCCGCCCTTTCCGTTGGGTTTAGTTCTGCCCGCGGCCGCCGCCGGATTTCTTTTCCTCGGCTGGTTTGCGTTCCTCAGGGCTCTTCGTCTCGCCTTGCTTGTTCTCCCTCGCGGGCGCGTCCGCGCCAGGGCTTCTTTGAACTCGTGCGGGCGCCCGGGACTCTTGGGCAACGACTTTGCCGTTCTGCTCCTGGGCTCCGCGTTGAGGCGGCTGTGCGGCCGGGGCCGGTTCGCGGCGTTCCGACAGAACCGGAGCCGCCTCTTTTGCTTTTGGCGGCGGTGCGTGGGCCACCGGTGCGGCGTGTTCGGCCGGATTAAGGTTGGCTTGGCCGCGGTTGTTCTGGCGCGATGCTTCGGCTGCCGGAGCCACCGGGGCTCCTGCCGCGGCGCGGCCGGCTTGTGGACTGGGTTGAGCCAGGCCATTGGAATTGGGCGCGCGGCCGGGGCCATTTGCGGTGTCCTGCGGCGTCCGCTTCGCATTCTGCTGCTGCACGCTTGAATTCACAGCGGCGCGGCCGCGTTGTTCCGCCGGATTGATGTTGACCGGAATCGGGTGCTGTTGACGTTCGCGCTGCTCGACCTGGCGGCCAGCGGAGACCTGCGTCACCAGCGCATTGCGGTCCATCACTTTGCTCGCGGCTACGGGCTGGAAGCGCTGCTTGGTGTCCTGTTGGAGGCGAGCTGCGTCGACGCTGCGATTGACGACATAATTGTTGACCGTTGTGTAATTGGTCGTATCCCTGGTTTGCGAGATAAAGCGGCCGTAATCGCGCTGCGGCACCGTGTAGGCGCGGAAATTCCGGTCGCGAAAATGAGTCTCGCCGACAAACACCCAGAGCGATAGAAACTTGGTGTTGTCAAAGCCCGGGCCGTACCAATCGCGATAGCCGTATTCGTTGTCGTAATTGCCGGCATAGGCGCCTTGGCCGTCATAATTGTCGCCGGGCGGCATCGGAAACCAGCCGATATTGCCGCCGCCCGAACGCCACACGACCCAGGACGGCCCCCAAACATAGCCCGGAACCCAAAGCCAACCTTCGCTCGGATCGGAAACCCAGCGGCCGTAATGATAGGGGACATCGCCCCAACTCTCATCGGATACCCAGAGCCAACCATACTCGTTGGTATCTTCCCAATGCCCATTGTAATACGGCCTGAAACCCGCATCGACCCGCGTGGGATGCCAGACTTCGCCCCAACGCGCGTTGTTGCTCCAGGTCCCATAGGGCGCGAGCCGGGTGTGGAAATCGTCGTAGCTTTGCGCTCTCGAGGGACCTGCGATCGATGTCGCAAGAAGTGCGGGAACGACGATGGCAGCCGCGCGAAGCGTATGTGCCGTGAAGCGAAGCATGATTTTATCTCCTTTGATGCGGCGGCGCACCGGCTGCCTTTGCGCGCGCGATTACCTGCACCGGGCGGGCCGCTCGGAGAGATCGAGCGAGCAAGGATCGGTCAAAGCGCCTGTGGCTGCCCCGGCGACACCGCCGATGACAGCACCCGCACCGGCATTGCCGGAGAGCGAGCCGATCGCAGCGCCTGCACCCGCGCCGAGCAAGCCGCCGGATACCGCGCGTTCGCCCGGTCTTGTGCCGCAAGCCGCGGTTAACAATGCGACGGACGCAAGGAGAATGATGGGGATATTTTTCATCGTGTTACCTCTGTTCGATCGTAGGTTCGTGCGTTTCGCCTCTCGACCTGCCTTCTTGGCGCTCTTTAGTAAGGCGCTCTTTAGTAAGGGAGGTGAGCGAGCCGCATGTCGCGGGCGAACCATTTCTGTTCTGGCTCGCTGCCATCCATATGGGCGATCGCAATCTGCCGGTAGCATCGGAAACTACTCACCGCGTTTTCCGGATCGGTTACCCGCCTCGGCATGCCGCTTTTCGCGCGAGCCCGCGCTCAAGTGAGTAGTTCCCGACCCTACCGCTCTTGCCGATTCCGCTGCTTGATGGCGCCAAGGCCACAATCCGGGGCCCTACGATTTGGCAGGGTCGAGCGAAAGCCGAAACCCGTTCATCTTTCACGAAAAGGAAAACGCAATGTCTCATGTGAAACACAGGCTTTTTGCTTGCATGCTCGCAAGCGCAGCAGTGCTTTCCCTCTCGGCAGCCACATTCGCCAGCGCGAATGCCGCAACGGCAGAGGATCTGAACAAGGATGCCGATCAGGCTCTGAGGACGCTCTACAAATCCAACCCCGTGGCCGAGAAGATTTCCAAGCAGGCGCGGGCGGTTCTCGTGTTTCCGAAAATCATCAAGGCAGGCCTTGTGTTCGGCGGCAGCTACGGCGAAGGCGTCCTCAAGCAGGGTCCCAAAGTTGTGAATTACTACAACTCGGTTTCCGGATCATGGGGCCTGCAGGCAGGCGCACAGTCCTATGGCTACGTGGTGTTTCTGATGAGCAACGCGGCCGAGTCCTATCTCAACAAGTCCGAAGGCTGGGAAATCGGCGTCGGGCCGACCGTTGTCGTTGTGAACGAGGGAGTCGCCAAGAACCTTTCGACCTCGACGCTGAAGGACGATGCCTATGCCTTTATCTTCGATCAGGAAGGTCTGATGGCCGGCGTGAGCATCGAAGGAACGAAAATTTCCAAGATCAAGCGCTGAACGAAGACGATTGAACTTGCGATACCGGCCTCGTCCTCCCCAGCGGAGGACGGGGCCCACGCAACTCCTCCCATGGAGTTGGAAGCGGCTACCCTTGCTTAATCTCCCGCTCTGCGCGCGTCCGCCCTTCACGCTGCCCGGCCGCGCGCCGGGTCCGCCGACCGCTGCGCATACGCCGACATCGCAACTGTTCCACGCGGTCCTCAAAGGTGTTCCCGTCGAACGCGTGACACCGGCATGGCTCCTCCGCAGCCTTGGCCGCCACTCATTCGGCATGGTCATGCTTCTCCTGGGGCTGATTGCGATGGTTCCAGGAGTGTCGTTTCCCGCCGGCATCATGCTTGCCGTTCTCGGGTTTCAGATGACGATGGGCCAGGAGGCGATCACGCTGCCGCACTTTCTGGCTTCCCGATCGTTGCCCACGCACCGGATTGCGCGGCTCATAGATCGTTCGATCCCGGCGATGAGGGCGTTGGAGAAGATCATCCGGCCGCGATGGTCCACGGCCTTCATGGCTGCCAAACGCTTTATCGGTCTCATTGTGGTGGTGCTCGCGGCGACCCTTTTGGTACCGATTCCCTTCACCAACATCGTACCCGCCGCGGCGATCATGCTGTTGGCATTCGCGTATCTGGAAGAAGACGGGGTGTTTCTTTGCGTCGCGTTGGGAACGTCTCTCGGCTCGCTTGCAATCACGGGCGTTGAGGCCTGGGCCACCCTTAAGGGCGCGGATTTCCTGATCGGGCTGTAGCGCCCATGACCGCCAGACGATTCAAGCCGCCGCCAACGCCAGGCGGATGAGCGCGGGAATGGATTTCGAGCCGGTCTTCTTCATGATGGAAGCGCGGTGGTTCTCGACCGTGCGCTGAGAGATGCCAAGGTCGAAGGCGATGTTCTTGCTGGGGCGGCCGGCCAGCACCAGATCCATGACCGAATGTTCCCGCGGCGTCAGGCCCGCGATGCATTTTGCGGCGGCCGCATGTCCGGCGGCGCGCTTTCCCGAATCATAGGCCCCGTCGAGCGCGTTCTGGATGCTGGCGATCAGTTCGTCCGGGTCCACCGGCTTCTCGATGAAATCCACCGCGCCGGCCTTCATGGCTCTGACGGCCGTTTGTACGTCGCCATAGCCCGTAATCATGATGGCCGGCAGATCGCTCCGCTCGCTCTTGAGCCACTCCAGCAGCGCAAGTCCTCCCATGCCTTGCATCTTGGCATCGACGATCAGGCACCCTTTCCGCGACGGCGTATAGTTGTCCAGGAATGTTTCGCAGCTGGAATAGGTTTCGACGTTGCGTCCATCCAGCACGAGCAATTGCTGCATCGTCCCGCGCAAGGCCTCATCGTCGTCGATCACGAAAACCGTTGGCAGTAACGCATCGTTGTTCGGTTCGACGGGTGGCGGCTTGATTGCAAGAGCCTTCGGCGGCTGGACAGGGGCGATTTCGACGGGGCGATTCTGCGCGGCGATCATCGTTCCGACCAGACGGGTCAACTCTTCGGCGTTGGCAGGCTTGTTGAGATGGACGCAACGCTCTTTGGCGATCTTGCGCAGCGTACCGGTCGAGATATCGCCGGTGAGAATGATGGCCGGGATTTCCCGATGGCGAATTGAGCGCAGCGCCGCGATCGTTTGCAGTCCGGTCAAGCCGCCGGGCAGATTGTAGTCGGCAATCACGATGGCAGGCTCCATGGCGGCGCTCGCCATCAGTTCGAGCGCCATTCGGCCGTCCGCGACCGACGCCGTACGATGCCCATCCGTCTTGAACAGAAGCTCAAGCATCTCCCGCACCATCGGATCGTCCTCGACGATCATGACTGTGCTCGGCGTGGCGGCGTTATCCTCGGCGGGCTGTCCGCCATTCGAGGCCCAGGCTCCCGGTGAATCGCAGGCGAGCGGCACCTCCACGGCAAAAACCGAGCCCTTGCCCGGGCGGGATCGAACATCGATCGCGTGGCCAAGCATATTCCCGATGCGTTGCACGATGGCCAGGCCCAGGCCGAGACCGAGGCTCCGCTCGCGCGCAGGATTGTCGACCTGATGGAACTCTTCGAAGATCGCCTGGAGATGTTCCGGCGGGATGCCCAGGCCGGTATCCCAGACTTCGATGCGGAGCTTGTCGCCTCGCCGCCGGCAGCCGAGAAGGATCTTGCCGCGCGGCGTATATTTCACGGAATTCCATAAGAGATTGCGAATCATCTGCTCAAGCAGCCGCGGATCGCTGCGGACATGCAGACTGCTCTCGACCACACGCCATTCGAGGTCCTTGGCTCCAGCGTGATAGCCGAACTCGGTCTTAAGCCGATCCAGCAGCGCATCGACCGGAAAGACCACGATCTCGGGATTGACGATTCCGGCTTCCAATTGGTTGATGTCGAGCAGCGTATTCAACATGCCGGACATGGCTTGAAGCGGCTCGTCCAGCTTGCGGATCAGCGCCAGGGTGTCTTCATCCTTGATCGATTTCGCCAATATTCCGCGCAGCAGGCTGAGGGTCTGCAGCGGTTGGCGCAAATCGTGGCTGGCGGCGGCGAGAAAGCGCGACTTGCCGAGATTGGCCTGCTCGGCGTGGAGTTTGGCGACCTCGAGGACTTCGCTCAAGCGTTTGCGCTCGGTGATATCGTCTATGGTGACAAGAACCTTCCGGCCCGCCGACGGCCCGGCGATTTCGCGGGCGGCCATAAGGAGGGATCGCTGGTCCGGCAGCGGCGGCAGATCGAGTTCGACCGCATAATCCTCGATGCTGTTCTCTCCGGCTTGAATGCGGTCGAGAAATGTGCGCAATCCCGGATCGTTGAACGCCAGCGCGCCCGCCGAGCCGATGCGTTTTCCGACCGCGTCTTCGCGTTTGGCGCCGAACGTCTGGTAGAAGGCGCGGCTGGCCGAAATCACCCGAAGTTCGTCGTCCAGCACCACGAGGGGCTGCCGGATGGTCTCGACGATGCTGTTGGAATAGGCCCGCGCCGCTTCGATCTCCCTTTCCGCAACCTTGAGCTCGGAAATATCGGAAAAGGTGATGACCACGCCTTCAAATTTATCGTCGCTCGCCTGGTAGGGCAGGATGCGGCGCGTATACCACGTGCCTTTGTCGCTTTTGATCTCGCGGTTGAGGGGCGCAAGATTCGTCAAGACAGAGGCGGCATCGACAAGGAGACCCTTATCGTCGGAACGGCTGGCGAGGTCGGAAAGCGGGCGGCCGACGTCGGCGGGGACGATGCTGAAATGCGATTTCACCGCCGGCGTGAAGAAGCGGATGTTCAGTTTGCCGTCGAGGAAGATCGTCGCGACATTGGCGCTGGTGAGCACATTCTGCAAATCATTGGCGGTGGTGCGCTGCTGTTCGACGGTCTCGTGAAGCTGGCTGTTGAGGGCGGTCAACTCCTCATTGAGCGATTGCAATTCCTCTTTAGAGGTTTCCAGTTCTTCATTGGTGGACTGGAATTCCTCGTTCACCGACATGGCTTCTTCGTTGATCGCCTTCTGCTCCTCGTTGGACAGTTCGAGGTCGCGAATGGCGGTTTGCAGCTCTTTTCTCGTGGCGGCCAGTTCCTGCTCGATCTCGGCGACTTGCGAGGCATTGGCTTCGGATCTGGTGGCCGCTTCCGGCCGCTTTGCAAGCTCGGGTTCGTCGATGAAACTGACGAGATACATCGGCCCGGCGTCGCTCTCCACCGGCCGGACGTCGATGCTGACCGCGATGGTGCTGCCCTCGCGGCGCAGTTGGGCGCCCACCACAAGGGCGCGCTTATGCTCCCGGACAACTTGGTGGATTGCTGTCCTCAGCTTGTTGCGCAATCCTTCGCGCGCCATCGAGAGGATGTCTCCGCTGGCATCGCCCGCGGGAACTTTCAGATAATTGTCGGTGGCCCCGAAATAATAGAGCCCCTCGCAATGGCGATTGATAAGAACCGAGGCCGGTGCATAGGCCTCGAGCAGCAATTTATGCGAAAGTTCGCCCATGCTGGCGCGTCGCGATGCCGGCGGCCGGTCGATTTGCGAGGGGGGGGCGCGAACGCCGTCGCCGCCACCGATCGGAAAAATGACCTCGCCGGGCCGGCTTTGGCCGAGATGGCGATAGATCGGCTGTCCATCCGAAACCGGCTCGAAATGCGCACCCGCGCTACCGATCTTCTCGGCGGCGCCAAGGAAGAGGATGCCGCCCGGGCGCAACGCAAAATGAAACAGCGATAGGACCTTGTCCTGCACCTCCGGG
The DNA here is from genome assembly GCA_964494505.1 of uncultured Bordetella sp. Classification (GTDB taxonomy): domain Bacteria; phylum Pseudomonadota; class Alphaproteobacteria; order Micropepsales; family Micropepsaceae; genus CAIYRG01. The sequence continues at coordinate 41,509 of CAZBRO010000030.1, read as the reverse complement.
CGCAGATAGATCAGGAGATTGCGGCAGGAAACGAGGTCGATCCGTGAAAACGGGGCGTCAGCCAGAATGTCCTGCACGGTGAAAATAACCGATTCGCGCAGCTCAGGCGCGACCCTGTAGTCATCGCCGTCCTTGACGAAGAAGCGGGCAAGACGGCCGGGCGACACTTCGGCTTCGATCGATGCCGGATACAACCCGTTGCGGGCGAATTGAACGGCATCCTCTTCGATGTCGGACGCGAAGACCTGCAGTTTGAGATTGCGCTTGGTTGCGGCGATCTCCTCGAGCGCCAGCATGACCAGGGAATAGGTTTCTTCTCCGGTACTGCATGCCGGTACCCAAAGGCGCAAGGATTGGTCCGACGTTCTTTGACGCACAAGATCGGGAATGACCGATTTGGCGAGGACCTCGAAGGCAGCCGTGTCGCGGAAAAAGCTCGTGACATGGATGAGCAGATCCTTGGCGAGGCGTTCGACTTCCTCTGCATCCCCACGCAGGACCTCCATGTAGCGGGCGCTATCGGGGATTCCTGCAATTGCCATTCGCCGCTCCATGCGGCGCAGCAGCGTGCCCGGTTTGTAGAAGGCGAAATCGTGACTCGTCCTGGCGCGCAGGAGATCGACGATTTCGATCAATCCTGTCTGGGAGAATGACGATGGCGCGCCTCCGCCGCTCGTGCTCTTGAAGCCGGACTGCGTTGCATATGTTTTGAGGGCATCGGGGATTTTCTCCACCGGTAGGATGAAGTCCGCGGCACCGGTCTGGATGGCGCTGCGAGGCATTCCATCGAATGCGGCCTCTGCCGGCTCCTGGACGATGACCAGACCGCCCTTTTCTTTGACGGCCTTCAACCCGAGACTTCCATCGGCGCCGGTTCCGGACAGAATCACGCAAACGGCTCGCTGGCCATAACCGTCCGCCAATGAGCGAAGGAAATAGTCCAGCGGCATGCGCGCACCATGCCGCTCGCGCGGGACCGAAAGGTGCAACAGACCGTCCTGGATCGAAAGATAGACACGCGGCGGAATGACATAAACATGATCGCGCTCGACCGCCATTCCGTCGGTGGCTTGCAGGACCTTCATCGACGTGTGGCTGCTGAGGAGCGCCACCATCATGCTCTCATGTGTCGGATCGAGATGTTGTATGAGGATGAACGCCATCCCGCTGTCGGCGGGAAGAGCGGTGAAGAGCTTTATGAATGCTTCCAGCCCGCCGGCCGAAGCTCCGAGGCCGACCACGGGGAAATCGTTTCGTTTAACCTCCTTGCGTTTGACGGGAGCGGCCCTCGGCAAAGCCCGCGGGCCGGACCTCGCGGCTGCGGGCTTCTGAGTCATTTTGGACATTTTTGCTTTCTTTGCTTGCCCAGCGCCTGGTGGCGCGGCGAAGGCCCGGAAACACTACTCCAAAAGCCGCGCCGCCGCGAGCTTAGGCATGATGGAAGCTCGCATCCGTGTGCAATTCAGAGCAATTTCTCGCTCGCGATTGCGAGCGGGGACACCGCCACGGGGTCCACCACGACGTAGCCTGCCGCTTCCAAGCGCGCTTTATAGGCCAGGAATTCGGTTTTCCTCGCGATCAGCAACCCTGCGTCCTCGCGTCGGCCCGGCCGGTAATATCGGATCGAACAGGTCATCATTGAAGACAATCTCGCCATGCGCATTGCGAAGATTTTTGTTACCGGAAGCTCACAATATCGCCAAGGTTCGGAAACTACCTACGCGACGTTATCGGGTGCCCGCACCGCGCCTGAGCATGCCGAAATGCCGGTGAGTACATCCCGAGGCTGGTGCCCTTTGTCTTCCAACGGCTACCACGGTGTCACTCAAGGTAACGAGGAAGAGCGATATGGCACCCTACGAAATTCATTCCACTGCAGACGCATCGTGTGACGAATTGGGCGCCGACGCCGGGGACGCCGGGTTCGGGGCCGGCCTGACCGCGCTGATGCCATTTCTGCGCCGTTTGGCCATCTCAATGGCCAGTACGCGGGAGCTTGGCGAGGATCTTGCCCAGGGGGCGCTGGCAAAGGCGTGGCGAAGCCGCCGGTCGTTCGAGGCAGGGTCCAATCTCAAGGCGTGGCTCTTTACCATCCTTCGCAACGAATTCTATTCCCACCAGCGTCGCGATTGGCGGCAAGCCCCGTGGGATCCCGAGTGGCTCGAAACTCTTCCGGCGGTGTCCGAGGAGCAGCGATGGGCGGTGGAACTTTCCGATACGGCCCGCGCAATGAAGGAACTGCCGGATTCGCAGCGGGAAGCTCTGATCCTCGTCGGGCTGGGCGGCTTTTCCTACGAAGACGCGGCGGCGCTTTCAAACGCGGCGACAGGCACGATGAAGAGCCGGGTCGCCCGGGGCCGCCAGGCCCTGAAGGCGATTCTGGAAAGTCAGAATGTACGGTCGGTCAAATCGGCCCCGGCCAATGGCAACGCCATGAGCGAAATGCTGGCGCAGCTCAGCCAGCTCAGCCATTTGGATGGTGCGCGTGCCGGTGCGAGAGCGGCCCAATCGGGCGCCTGACGGTTGATTACCAGCGAACCGCAACGGACTTTTGGAGATTCCCATGACTTCAGCAACAGCAACACTCGCACGGCCGAATTCCAGATTGGTACCAGCCATCCTGCTCGGCATGGCGGCCGCCAGCCTGATCGCGAGCTTCTCTCTTTTGGTGGCTGCGGTGGTCATCCACTGACGTGTTTCATCCTCTCGGATTTGCCAAAATTTCGATCCGGTCCGAGCAACAGCACAATGTGCCCATTCCAGCCATTGCCGGGATCGCGGCAATCCTTGCCGGCCTCGGCATGATTGTCGCCTCGCGCCGCTCTGTTTAGCAAACAAGGCGGCCGGCCTTTCGCCCCCATGGTCGAAGCCGGCAAACAACCGCGTCGGCAGCTTATTTGCTGAGTAGTTTCCGACACGGCCTTTTGTGTACTCGGCGCAGCGACTGGTGCGTTCTGTTAAGCGCGGTGACCCGTGACACATGTCCGGATCGGCACCTTCAAGGCAAGGGTTCCAGGCCGCGGTTCAAAAAAAGGAAATGGTTATGAAGAAATCTCTTATGGCCGTGCTTGCCGGCAGCATCATCGGGATGACCGGGCCTGTCGTTGCACAGGATACCGGCCGCGTCACAGGCGAGACAATTGTCACGACCGACACCGTCGTGGTTACGAGCCCCGTAATCGTGACTCATCGGGTTGTGTTGCTTCCGGAAATGCCGGCCCAGCCTCGCAATTTCGACAAGGAAGTTCGCCATCAAAGCGGCGGCGTCGGCGGAGCGATCGGCGGCTATTACATAAACGGGACCACCCGCGCGGATAACCGGCCGCTTCCCGGCAGCACTTGGCCGTACCGGTAAGGTCCTTTCGACATTGCGCCACTCTTTCCCATACCAACCAGTAGGAGTCCCGTCCTAGACGGAGAAAAGATCATGAAAAGAACAATCCTATCCTTGTTGTTGCTGTCTGCCGCCATCACGCCCGCAGCCGCGAATTATTTCTCCAACCCGCACATCGGCATGAATCTGAACATCGGCTCCGCGCCCAACCCGACCCCGGCGCAGCTCCGTCAGGGGACCGCCGTCGAAGAACAGACCACCGTCACCGCGCAGACGACCGAAGCGACCACCCAGGCCGTCGCGCCGCCCGCACCCCCGCCCGCGCCTCCGGCGCTTATCGTGGCCGAGGTTCCACCTGCCCCTGCGCCGCCGCCCGCAATCAGCCGCTACATCGTTTTCTTCGATTTCGACAAATCGAATCTGAGCCCGGAAGCGGAGCAGGTCATCGGTGCTGCGGTGAATTCGGCCAAGAACACAGGCATGGCCCGCATCCTGGTCACCGGCCACACCGATACGGTCGGCTCGCAGCGCTATAATCAAGCCCTTTCGGAGCGTCGCGCCGGCGCCGTAAAGGCGGAGATGATGCGTCTTGGCTTGAATTCCAGCGACATTGCAACCGTCGGCAAAAGCTTCTCTGAGCCTCTGGTGTCGACCGGGCCGGGCGTGCGCGAGCCGCAGAACCGCCGCGCCGTCATCGACCTTGGCTACAACGTCACGGCCGAATTGCCGCCGAGCGCCAAGTAAGCCTCGCGAATTCTGAAATATCCCGTCTCGGCCCAACGACGCCGGGACGGGCTTTGCAAAGCGCTTTTTTCCAAGGAGGACGTCATGTCGCTAGGAACTATTCTGCTGATCATTCTGGTCATCGCCTTGCTCGGTGGCTTTACAGGCTTTGGCGGAGGCCGCTTCTACGGTACCGGCTATTACGGCGGCGGCGGACTTGGCGTCGTGCTGGTCGTTGTGCTGGTGTTGGTGATGATCGGCAAACTCTAAAGTCCGTTCGCGCATCGTCCGCGGAGGCGTTTCGCAGCCGATCCAGGCCGCGCCGCATTTCCGTGCTCTCGCAAACTCTTAGTCCCGCTGTTGGGCGCGCCGCATGACCGCGTCCGCCCGGTGCTGGCTTAAGAAAGCCGTGCCCTTGGAACTTCGAAACGAGTCGCCTTCGCAGGCGGGCGCTGATTTATTAACGCCATCGGTCAAAATCGAGCCGTCGCCGCGAATGTCCGAGTTCCTCAATTTCAGCAAGAAAAATCGGCCCAGAACGCAGCCCGGAAGCTTGTAAGAGGGACACGGGTGGGTGTAGCCTTCCCACTTCTTGCAACTTGGTTGCAAGTGGGAGGAGCGTCACCATGCTTCGAACCCGCTTACTGATTACAACAGGTATGGTAATCGCTGGCGGGGTTCTCCTGTCCGCAGCGACTTCGCCGGCTGAACGATCCCCCTCTGCTGCAGCGGCGGCCGCCCATAGCGCGGTGTTCGATCAACAGACCTTCTGGCAGACCACAAAAGTATATTGCGACACCTGCCATTTCGGTCCCAAGGCGCGGGCAAAACTGAACCTGGAATCCTTGGATCTCTCCAATCTCGGCAACAATGGCGAGACTTGGGAGAAGATCCTGCGCAAGCTGCGCAACCGTGAAATGCCGCCTGTCGGCATGCCGCGGCCGCAGGAGGCTACGTACCAGGCGCTGGTCTCGGCCATCGAAACCGAACGCGATCGCGTGGCGCAGGTCCGACCCAATCCGGGACGCCCCACACTTCATCGCCTCAACCGCACCGAATACGCCAATGCCGTTCGCGATCTGCTGGCGCTCGACATCGACGTTTCAGAGATGCTGCCGGCCGACGATATCGGCTACGGCTTCGACAATATCGGCGACGTGTTGCAGGTATCGCCCGTATTGCTGGAACGCTACCTGTCGGCGGCGCGCAAGATCAGCCGGACTGCCGTCGGCGACATGACGCTGCCCGCGTCCTATCAGACCTACACCGTTCCTCACGGGCTCATTCAGGACGATCGTTTGAGCGAAACCGCGCCGGTCGGTTCGCGCGGCGGCACCGCCATTCGCCACTTCTTCCCGGTGGACGGCGAATACGAAATTTCGGTCAGCCTGCAAAGGAACCGAAACGACGAATATTTGGGCTTGGAGCGGGAACGCAAGCTCGATCTGAGACTCGACGATCAAAGGCTCCAGCTGTTCACCATTCCGGCCAGCCAAAAGAAGATTGTGCTCGGCAGCGGAACGCCTCCCGATGCGAAGCTTAAGGTCCGCCTGTCCGTCAAGGCCGGCACGCGGGAGATCGGTGCGTTGTTCCTGAAAGATACGCTGCTTCAGGAAGGCATCATCGACAAGGTCCGGGACGACGACGTAAAGACCTATTTCGAAGGCGTGGCCAGCGTCACGGTTGCGGGCCCGTTCAATGTCGAAGGCCCGGGTCATACGGTGACCCGCGACAAGATCTTCATTTGTCATCCGGCCGGGCCTTCCGACGAAATGGCCTGCGCGGAGAAAATCCTCTCCAATCTCGCCCACCACGCCTATCGGCGGCCCGTGAACGCCGACGACATGCCGCAACTGCTCGCGCTCTACAAAGAAGGCGCGGAGAATGGCGGCTTCGAGGCGGGCGTGAGATTGGCGCTTCAGAAGATTCTGGTGTCGCCCGAGTTCCTCTTCCGCGCGGAGATGGATCCGCCGAACGCCGCGCCCGGAAGCGTATATCGGGTCAGCGACGTCGAACTTGCATCGCGCCTGTCCTTCTTCCTCTGGAGCAGCATTCCCGACGACGAGCTGCTTGGCCTTGCCGAGAAGGGACAGCTCCACGACCCGTCCGTCCTCAAGGCGCAGGTTACGCGCATGATGGCCGATCCTCGCTCGAAGGCGCTGATCCAGAACTTCGTCGGCCAATGGCTGTTCTTGCGCAATGTCTCAAGAATATCGCCGGATACGACGACCTTCATGACCTTCGACGAGAATCTTCGCCAGTCGATGGCGAAGGAAACCGAGCTTCTGGTCGAAAGTCAGGTGCAGGAAGATCATAGCGTCGTCGATCTTTTGAGCACCGACTACACCTTCCTCAATCAGCGCATGGCTGAGCACTACGGGATCAAGGGCATTTACGGCAACGAGTTCCGCCGCGTTAAGCTCGAAGACCCAAAGCGCTTCGGCCTGCTCGGACAGGCGAGCATCCTCGCGGTGACCTCCTATCCCAACCGGACGGCGCCGACCATCCGCGGCAAATGGGTCCTGGAGCAGCTTCTGGGCACGCCCCCGCCGCCTCCGCCGCCCAATGTTCCATCGTTGAAGGACGATCAGACCACGCAGAAACTGACCATGCGCCAGCGGATGGAAATGCACCGGGCAAGTCCCCAATGCGCCGCTTGCCACCGCATGACGGACCCGCTCGGCTTCGCGCTCGACAATTTCGACGGCATCGGCAGTTGGCGCGACACGCTTGGACCGGGTTCGGGACCGATCGATTCCTCCGGTACGCTGCCCGATGGCACTCCGTTCAACGGGCCGGAGGGCTTGCGTCATGTCCTGCTGCAAAAGAAGGACATGTTCGTCGAAAACTTCACCGAACGGCTTCTGACTTACGCGCTGGGTCGCGGGGTCGAAGAATACGACCACGCCGTCGTTCGCAAGATCGCGCGCGACGCGTCCGCGGATAACGAAAAATGGTCGTCGATAATTCTTGGCATCGTCAACAGCACCCCGTTCCAAATGAGGAGGGTTAAAGATGGCAATTCATAAGATATCCATTCCCCGCCGGACGTTCTTGCGCGGGGCTGGCGCGACGCTTGCCTTGCCCATGCTGGATGCGATGACCCCGGCCTTTGCCGTGGAAGCCAAACGGCCGATTCGCCTGGCGTTCATGGAAAACCCGAACGGCATCTTCGATCTGAACAATGAGTGGACGCCAAAAGCCGAGGGCGCCAACTGGGAGATTACGCCCACTCTCAAGCCGCTGGAGGCCTTCCGGGACCGCATGGTCGTGATAGGGGGGCTCGATCATCAGCAGGCCGCGGGCCGCGATGGCGAAGTGGGCGGCGATCATCCGCGCGCCTGCACCGCCTTCCTGACGGGAACGCACGCGAAAATGACCTCGGGCGCCGACATCCGCGGCGGAATTTCCGTCGATCAGATCGCGGCAAAGGAATTCGGCAAGCACACCCAGCTCGCGTCTCTCGAAATAGGCCTGGAATCGGCGGAGATCGTGGGCGCCTGCGAGTCCGCTTATGGCTGCGCCTATTACGACACGATCTCATGGCGCAACGAGACCACGCCGCTTCCGATGGAGAACCGGCCGCGCGCCATCTTCGAACGTCTGTTCGGCGACGGCGGTACCGATCCGAAGGCGCGGCTGGCCATCAGGCAGGAGGACAAGAGCATCCTCGATGCCGTCAACGCGGACGTCAAACGGATGCGCGGAAAGGTCGGCGGAACCGATCGCGCCAAGATCGACCAGTACACCGATGCGGTGCGCGATGTCGAACGGCGCATGCAACTGGCGGAGAAGCAGGACGTCCACGCTCTGCCGGTCGGCAGCCCCGTCGGCGCCCCGGAAGTCTTCTCGGATTACTTCAAACTGATGGCCGACCTGATGGTGCTGTCATGGCAGACCGACATGACACGCGTCATCAGTTTCCAGATGGGCCATGAAATGAGCGGCCGCGCCTATCCCGAGCTCGGATTTGGCGACGCCCATCACCCCTGTACGCATCACCAGGGCGATCGCGAGAAGCAGGTGAAGACCACGCAGATCAACGGTCTGCATACCAAGTTGCTGGCCTATTACCTCGGCAAGCTGCGCGACACCAAGGATGGCGACGGCTCGCTGCTCGACCACTCGATGATCCTCTACGGCGCAGGGCTCAGCGACGCCAATCTGCACCTTTACACCAATCTGCCGATTCTGCTTGTCGCGGGCGGCATTGGCGGGATCAAGGGCGGAATGCATGTCAAATATCCCAACCGCACGCCGATGACCAACCTGCTTCTCACCATGCTGGACAAGGCCGGTGTGCCCCATGTGGACAAGCTCGGAGACAGCACGGGAAGGCTTGCTTTGCCGACGGTTGGCGCTTGAACGACCTTTGAACGAAGGGCCTCGGGAAACGGGGCCCTTCGCAGTTCGATACGAACGGAACACGGTCCAGCGGGAGAATTGCGATGAACATGAGAGCAACGATTCTTGCGGCATTGATGGGCTCGACGATCCTTGCGGGCGCCGCGCTCGCACAGGGCGGAAGCGACATGTCGCTGGCGACTGCCGCGAAGGAAGGGGACCGTGCCGCCGTCCAGACTTTGTTGAAGGGCCGCACGAAGCAGGATGTCGCCAGTGCCGACGGCACGGCAGCGCTCGTCTGGGCTGCCACCCGCAACGATTTGGCGATGGCCGATCTTCTCCTGCACGCAGGCGCAAATGCGAAGGGGGCCAATGAATTCGGTGCAACGGCGCTTTACGCGGCCGCGGAGCAAGCCGATCCGGCAATGGCCGTGAAACTGCTGGCGGCCGGGGCCGATGCCAATAAGCCCCTGATGTCGGGCGAGATGCCGCTGATGGTGGCGTCCAAGCGGGGAAACCTCGAGACGGTGCGCGCCTTGCTTAAGGGCGGCGCAAATCCCAACGCACAAGAAGAAATGGGCGGACAAACAGCCCTCATGTGGGCGCTTTCGGACCGTCAGGCCGCGGTCGTCGACGAGCTGGTGAAGCACGGCGCCGACGTGGAGCTCGCTTCAAAATCCGGATTCACCCCCCTGATGTTCGCCGCCCAGCAAGGCGATGCGGACAGTGGCCGCATTCTGCTTCATGCCGGCGCGAAACCGAATGAGGCCCAGCCGAAATCGGGGTTGACGCCCTTGCTGATCGCCAGCGCCATGGGCAACGCGAAAGCTGTAGACCTGCTGCTCGACAACGGGGCCGATCCCAACGCGGTGGATACGAACGGTTATGCCCCGCTGCATAAGGCCGTGCGGGATTCCGATTACGGAATCGACGTGGAAAGAAAAGACGCCGTCCTGGCCATCGTAAAGTCGCTTCTCAAGCACGGCGCGGATCCAAATCTGCGCATCAAGCAGGACAAGTCAAAGGCGGCCGCCGAAATCAAAGCCGGCGCCAACGCTTTCTACGGGAAGCGCACCGCCGTCACCGTTACGGAAATCATTCTGCAAGGCGCCACGCCGCTCGTGCTGGCCGCGGAAGTCAACAATCTCGACGTGATCAAGGCCTTGGTCGAAGCGGAAGCCGATCCCAACATTCCGACAGAGTCCGGCACGACGGCGCTGATCATGGCGTCCGGCGCCGGCACGGACGTACAGAGAGCAAGAGAGCCCGAGGAGCGGGCGATGGTGGTCCAGACCGCGAAGTATCTCGTGGACCATGGCGCCGAGGTGAATACCGCCGGCCAGTTCGGCTGGACCGCGCTGCACGCTGCCGCCTATCAGGGATTGAACGACGAAATCGAATTCCTGGTCAGCAAGGGCGCGAAAATCGATCAGATGGACAAGTTCGGTCAGACGCCCTTGAGCATTTCCATGTCCGTCCTGACCAAGGATATCGGCGCCCGGCGGCTTCAGATCCCGCGCAGATTCCGCAAGGAGACGGCCGAGCTTCTCCTGAAATTGGGCGCCACCCCGCTCGCCAAATCCGGCGTCGTGGTCGTCCTTCAGCGTTCCGGGGACGATGTCTCTGCCGGAAAATAGGTTCTGCCCCAGGGCGTAGAGAACTGACGACATGGCGGCCTGCCGGGGATTGTTCCGGCAGGCCGTTTTCGTATCGGTCAGATGGCCCCCAAATGGGCGATCAGCCGGCTCGCAACAAGTACGCCGCACCATACCAAAACCGTAGCGGCGACAAATTTAACGCCTCGCGAGGAGGCCGACCCTTTTGCTTCCCATGAGGCAGCCTCTCGCATGATCGTTCCGTAGAAGGACAGCGTCAGGATCGTTCCAACGACGACCAGGAGGAACTTCAGCACGAAGCCGCCGTCGGCGACATATTGTGTCGGCTTGGTCATCCACAGGAGGAAGCCGCTGAGAAGTTGCAACACCAGCGCGACCCAGATGACGGGAAACAGCCGCTTGAGCGAGGTATAGGGAAAGAGCTTGAACAATCCAAAGAGCCGCAGACCGATGATCAAGATGAAACCGATGATAAGCGCCGTCCCCAGGGCGTGAAGCGTCAAGGCGAGCGGCCAACCCCATAATTCGTTTCGGATCAAAGCGGAAAGCTGCGTATTTTCCAGCCATTCAAGCACTGCTCAATCCCCCTTGGCTGTGGTGTCCATGAAGCGCTCGCCCGATCAGAGATAGGGCAACAACCGGCCGAAGACGATGACCCCGCCCCACGCCAGCAGCACCACTGCGGCGACCCATTTGGCGGCTGCCGGCGCGTCTTCTCCGGCCTTGACGTTCCAAAGCCGGTCTGACAGCGAGAAGTACACTACCGCGATTGCGCCGATCATGATGAGAGCGATCTTCGGCGCGAACCCGACATCGCCCACGACGTAACGGTAACTGTCGGAAAGCATCATGAGCATTCCGCTGACGACATTCATCAGCACGCCCAGAAATCCGAGCACCAGCAGCTGGTGCATGGCGGCAAACGGCACCGACTTCCAGAAGCCCAGAACACGCAGCGCAGCCGCGAATGCCGCCCCGAAGATCAAGCAGTAGCCAAAGAAATGCACGGTTTGCCAGGATGCAAACCAGGCCATCTCCTTCATCGTCGTTTCAAGGGTGGTGGAGATGCCGGCGTTATCGTCGGTCGGCAATATGTCCGTCGCCAAGCGGATTTCGGGGTGATTGATAAGCCCCCCGCGGTGCCCGGTTTCGGTCATGATGCCCAGCGTGACAAAGGCGAACAGCAGCACCAAATAAAGCGAACGTTGCGAGAAGCGTCCGCGATAGCGGGACCGCCACAGCTCGATCCACGCGGCGGAGCCGGTGAACGCCAGTCCGAACAAGGTCCATAACGCCATGTCGCGATGGGCGTTGATCATGGCTTTGGATATTGGGAGGTCGGGGATCGGAGGCTGCGTCAGGGCCCACATCGCTGCGGTCCCCGCAACATAGGTGGGCACGCCAATGACGCTGCATACGACAAAGAGGGTGAGGCTGCCGCGCTTCAGGACTTCATTGTTCGCGACGAGCGCGACAACAAAAAAGGCCATTGCGAATACCCATCCGGCCGTCGGGACATGGTTCAGGATGATATGGACATGCGACCAGGCCTGCGGCGTGGAAACGTCCGCAATCGAGATGACCGATTCCAGTTCCCGGTGATTGATTTCCCATCCGAACTCGTCGGCAAAAATTGTGAATCCGAGAGCGGCGATCGCCAGGCTCAGCACCAGATGGAACGGATCGCCGGACGGACGGCGGACGCGCCAGGATCGCCACAACTCGAACGTGGCGGCCGCACCCGCAGTCACAAGAACCGAAAGCGCCACCGCCCCCCAGAGATAATGCTTGTTGATGGCGTCCTTGGAAAACCTGGGGTTCCCGGACAAATCCGCCATCGATCCCATGCCGCTGACAAAGATCGGGATGGACAGCAAGGCCAACAAGCCGATCAAGGCGAGACAGGTCCGCCGGGTGAAGTCATTGCCGGCTCGAATTCCGGCGATGTAAAAACCGAGCACGATCACAAGTCCGATGGACGGAAAAACGCTTATGAGTATGTGCAAATGCGACCAGGACTGAGGAATGACGTGCATGGAAAATCCCCCCAATTGGCTCCCGCGGGTTTTGTAGGCTTTTTTCCCGTAATCCTTCTCGACTCTCTCCTCGCCGGCCCCCTAGCGGCGAGATCTGCGTGTCGGGCTGTTGCCGCCCGCCCATACGATAACACGATCCAAGGTTTCGTCAGGTTCAGTCCGTGGCCGGACAGGAAATTTAGGGCCGATTCCCGGCTTATGCCGTGACAGGCCTCTTGGCCGTGAGCGTCACCGACGTCCCGTCCAAGCGTGTCAGGATCGCCCGCATGTCCGGATATGCCGCAAGCAGCGCCGGCGCGCGCGACTCGCCGGCGACACAGATGGCGGTTGCAAGCCCATCCGCGGCCGTCGCCCTCGGGCCGATCACCGCCACGTCGACAAGCCTGTTGGCGCTCGCACCGGTGTGGGGATCGAAAATATGGTGAAAGCGGCCAGTCGGCTCGAATGTCGTCCCGTAGCCACCGGATACAGCCAGCGCCATGTCCTCGAGTTCGACCGTGCGAGCGACGCCGTCGGTGGTCCTGCCATCGCGGATCCCAATCCGAAAGGCGCGCCCATCGGGGCGGCGGCCAAGGGTGCGGAATTCGCCCAGATCGACGACAGCGCTCTCAAAGCCCTCATTGCGCAGCATGCCGGCTATGGCGTCGGTAATGTAGCCCTGGGCGATGCCGTTTAGCGTAATGGCCATGCCGGCGCGGGCGAACCCAATTGCGGCCGGGCCGCTGTCGATCTGGCGGAAATCCACGAGGGCGTGTGCAAGGTCGCGCGCTTTGGTCCCGATATCCGCCCCGGCGTCGGTATGCGACCAGAAATGGGCCTCATAAAGCCGCCACAGGGGTTGTACGGAAATATCGAAGGCACCGGCGCTCAATTCGCCAAGGCGCTGGCTTTCCTCGATGAGAGCCCGCAGATCGGGCGACGGCCTGGTCAGCTTGCCGTCCTTGTTGAGGCGAACAATTTCGCTCTCCGGCCGATAGAGGCTGAAAATCTTTTCCAAGCGTTCGATTTCAAGGCGAACCTTGAGGATCGTCGCTCGCGCGAACGCGGCATCGGTGTGCCACAAAGCGAGCTCCGACACCGCCCCAAGCACTTCGCCCTGCCAAGTGAAGAGCTGACCCTTGGGCGCGGCGGCGCGAACGCCTGCGATCATCAATGGCAGGCCTGCAACGGCCGCAACGATGCGCAACACGCGCCGGCGCGTCGGACGGGTATCGGGTGCCGCTGCGTCAAGCATTTTTCACCATTGCGGCAGCGCGTCTTGCGCTGTTGCGCAGCTTGGCCGCCTGCACCAGCGGCGGACAGCGCTTGTCGTCATAATATTCGACCTGGCAATCGAGGCACTGAAAGCACTCGGCGGTGACGATTTTGCCCGTCGGTTCGATCGCCCGAACCGGACAGGCGCGCTCGCACAAACGGCAGGGACTGCCGCATTCCGGGCGGCGCTTGAGCAGATTGAGCAGATGCAGCCGGTCGAGAGCAGCCAGCACACCCCCGAGCGGACACAGGAAGCGGCAATAGGCGCGCTCCGAAAACAGACCGATGCCCAATAACACACCGGCATAAATCACAAAGGGCCAGGCGCGGACGAATTTCGAGGTGATCGCCGTCTTGAACGGCTCCAGCTCGGTCGTAGCTTGCGCCGAATCGATCCCCGACAACACCAGCGCCAGCACCGCAGCGGCGGCGACATATTTGACCATCCATAGGCGCTTCTCCAGTGCGGCCGGAGGATTGTATTGCGGCACGCCGAGCGCGCGGGCCAATTGACCAAGCAGTTCCTGCAGCGCCCCGAACGGACACAGCCAACCGCAGAACACGCCGCGCCCGATCAACAGCAGCGAGATGAGCGTGTAGCAGGCGACAATGACCATCAGCGGCTCGGCAAGATAGAAACCGATATCGAGGCGATCGAACGGGGCCTTCACATAATTCATCACATTGACGATCGAGAGCTGCACGCCGGCAATCCAGCCGAGCCAGACCAGGACAACCAGCAAAAATCCCGTGCGCACGAGCCGATGTGCAATCCGAAAGCGCGCCAATGCCGCCTGGAATATGAAGATCAGGGTGAGCACCGACAGGAGCACCGATAGAATCGCGATGTTCAGCTTGGCGTCGCTCCAGGCCTCGACCCAGGCGGGGACGGGCGGCTGATCCAAATCCAAATCCGGCTGCCCAAGCGCAGAGGATACCTGCACGTTCGAATCGGCCGCGGGCGCGGCCGCTGCGGGTGCTGCGATGTTGGGCAAACTCTCGGGCAGTTTGTAATCGGCCCCGAACGCGACCGTCACCGGCGGCTTGCCGGCGCCATTGACCAAAATTTCCAGCCGCCACGGCTTTTTGGGGTCGAAGCCCGAATTGACGGGCAATGCGAACAGTCCGGCGAACTGATATTCCGGCATCGGCACGGCATAAGTGTAGTCGCTTTGGACGAAGTTGAACATTCTCCCGCCTTGAATTATGCGCATGCGATCGAAGCGATTGCCCTCGGACGCCTGAACATATTTCGTGCCGAAGAAATCATAAGGACCGCGAGAGGCGACGATGATCGCCTCGGCGCCCTTCGGTAGCTGGCTCTTGTATTCTTCGAGTGCGACCACGCCGAGCAGGTTTCCGCCTATGGCGGTGGGCGTGACCAGCGCCGTCAGGAATTCGATGTAAAGATCGCCGTCCTTGCCGAGCGGCCAGTCGAGCTTGGCTCCTGACGCACCTTGATTGGCAAGGGCCGCCGCAACATCGCCCGAGGTCACCCGCCGCTGCACCACGGCGCCCGCAGCAATGAGATCGTCCAACGACCTGACGCTGTAAGTGTCGAGATCGACCGTGGGAGCGGCCGGAACATTTGCCGAAGTCCCCGAAGCAGGAGCGGCACCCGAAACCCCCACAGGGGACCGCGTGAGGCGCGCCCGCAGCACCAGCCGCGCCGCGGCCAGGACGGCAGCGTGCATGGCGCGGGAGCTGATGGTTGCTCCGGCGACATAATCCGGTGGCGCCGCGTTGCCGCCCCCGGTGAGCGATCTGCCGGCTTCCCGGGCGAGAAAGGCATCGAGTTCGCGCTGGCGCGCGGGGTCTTCCACGATAATAGGCTCGGTATGAAACACCACCTTGGCCCCGGTGATGCGCCCTTGAAGATCCACGCCGCCGATCACGTCAAACGGCGTCCCCGAATAGCCGCGCGAGCCGATGACATCTACGGTGGAAAAAACGTAGCCGGCAATCTTGTCGCCCTTATAGATGGGAACCGCGGGCGGCGAGCCTTCCTCCGGCCCGTAACGCCCCGCGCCAGGATAGACCACCGCCATGACCGCAGGCGTAAGCCGTTCGCGCAGCTTGCCCCGTTCGGCAATGGCAGGTGAGGCAATGACGAGCGCTATCAACGCGATGCAGACGCCGCGCACCCATTCTAATGAGCCCTGGAAATGCATCGATACGGCGCAGATACAGATAGAGGGTTCAGCATTCAATTCATGCCGAGGATCGCGACTATACCAGGAAATACGCCGCACAAAGACGGGGTCGCCGGTTCCCGCCGGGTGCGCCGGACACCGCCGAACGACACCTCTTGTCATCGAGACGCGCTCGTCCAAAATTCGCCGAAAGCCCGGTGACGCGACAAGGGCGTCTCCGGCCGTGAGCGGAGAGCGAGGCATGGCGAGCCGTAGAGCGATTTTGAAGTGGTTGCTCGATTCCGATCCCGCGATCCGGTGGCAGGTCATGCGCGACCTGACCGATGAGCCCGGCGAAGCGGTCGCGGCCGAGCGCGCGCGCGTGGCTTCGGAGGGTTATGGCGCCCGGCTCCTCGGCCTTCAGGCGCAAGGCGGCCAGTGGGGCGCAGACGATGACGAGGGCTGGATGACCACCGTCTCGGCCCTCGCTTTGTTGAAGGATCTGGGCGCCGATCCCGAGGGTGAGACCGTCCGCAGAGCGATTGGCCTTGTGCGCGACCGCATCACCTGGTGGCAACTCGACGGGCGGCCCTATTTCGACGGAGAGACGGAGGCCTGTATCAACGGGAGGATTCTGGCGGCGGGCGCGTATTTCGGTGAGGCCAGCGACCGGCTGGCCGATCGCCTGCTGGACGAACAGCTCCAGGATGGCGGTTGGAACTGCGAGGCGCCCCGGAGCAAACGATCCTCGTTCCACTCCACGATCTGCGTCCTGGAAGGGCTCCTCGAATACGAGAAAGCGAAGGGCGCCGCGGCCGCCGTGACGCACGCCCGCGCCCGGGCACAGGATTATCTTCTGGAGCGCCGCATGTTCCGGTCGCTGACATCGGGCGAGGTGGTCGACCGCCGCTGGATGCGCTTCTCGCTTCCCATCACGTGGCACTACGACGTGCTGCGGGGGCTGGATTATTTCAGGAGCGCCGGCGTCGAGCCCGACGAGCGGATGGCCGAGGCGGTCGACGTGGTGGAGCAGAGGCGGCACCAGAACGGGCGCTGGCCGCTCAACGGCATTCACGCCGACCGGGTCCCCTTCGACATGGAGCCAGGCGTCGGCAGGGCGAGCCGCTGGAACACGCTGCGGGCGCTCCGTGTGCTAGACTGGTACGGGCGCTGAACCTCCGGGACGGCGAAATCACCGGCTGCCGCAACGCGCATCGCACAGCTTCATCGACTTGACGCAACGGACGGGCTAATTTCCGCCTCGCAATATTCTTCCGAAGGGTTCCGCACATGAAACGGCTGTTGATGATGAGCGTCGGGCTCGCCTGCCTGACCGTCATTCCGAACTCCATCTCGGCCCAGCCGGTGCCGAACCCGCCCGTCAATCAGGTGAACGATCCGACCGGCACGCCGCCGGGCGTGATGCCGATGCAGAATCGCAATTCGATCGGATTCCCGACGCCCCGCGCGATCGAAGGCCAGCCCATCGAAACGCGCGCCCCCGAAAAGGAAGACGATCACCCGGTGTTTCCCGGGCAGACGCGCGCGCCCTTTCACGCCTCGGTTCCCGTCAAGGTCACCGTCCTGTCCGACAAATTGAAAGCGCCCTGGAGTCTCGCATTCCTCCCCGGTGGCGAGATGCTCATCACGGAGAAGGGCGGCACCATGCGCATCCGCGATGCGAAGGGTGAGCTGTCCGAACCGCTCGCGGGCGTTCCCAAAGTGCTGGCCGTCGGGCAGGTGGGTCTTCTGGACGTCGCGCTCGATCCGGGGTTCGCCAACAACCACCGCATTTTCTTCACCTATAGCGAGCCGGTGGGCGAGACCTACAGCAACATCGTGGTGGCGCGCGCGCGCCTGGAGGGCCGCGCGCTGTCCGATGTGAAGGTGATCTTCCGGGCGACGCCGGCGCTGCCGGCAAGGGCGCTTTCCTCGAATCAGGGCGGGCGCATCGCCATCGACCGCGCGGGCAATCTGTTCGTCATCATTGGCGACCGCTCCAAGTCTCCGCCCTGGGACATGGCGCAGCGGCTGGACACCGATCTCGGCAAGATGATTCACATCACGCCCGACGGAAACCCGGCGCCGAACAATCCCTTCCTGGGTAAAGCCGGCGCGCTGCCGGAAATCTGGTCCATCGGCCATCGCAGCGAGGAGGGGCTGACCATCGACCCGGCCGGACGGCTGTGGGAAGTCGAAGACGGCCCGCGCGGGGGCGACGAACTCAACCTGATCGAACCCGGCAAGAATTACGGCTGGCCCGTGGCGCTGCACGGCATCGACTATCCCGGCCAGACCATCGGCGCAGGGATTGTCGAAAAAGAGGGCATCGAGCAGCCGCGCTATTACTGGGACCCGGTGATCGCGCCGTCTGGGCTGGCCTTCTACACAGGCAATATGTTTCCCCAATGGAAGGGCAGCGTTCTCGTGGGCGCGTTGCGCGGCCAGATGCTCGACCGGCTGACCCTCGACGGCAACGACAAGGTCGTTTCGGAAGAGCCGCTGCTGGTGGACCAGCATTCCCGAATCCGGGATGTGCGGATCGGGCCGGAAGGCGCGGTCTACGTCATCACCGACGAGGGCAAGCTGATGATGCTGACGCCGAAATAACCTCGGACGCCGCGGTGACCATCGTTCAAACGCTTGCCGGGTTCGCGGCCGATTTCCGTACGCGTGCCGTGCCGCCCGAAGTCGTCCACCACGCCAAGCGCGCGGTCATCGATTGGTACGCGGCCCTGCTGCCCGGTGCGGTCGTCGCACCTGCGACCCTGCTGGAGAGGGCGCTTGCCGGCGAGTTGGACCAAGGCGGCGCGACGCTGGCGCTCGGGCGCCGCGCGAGCCCCCGCACGGCGGCCCTGATCAACGGCACCGCCGCGCACACCGTGGAAGTGGACGACATTTTCCGCGACGCCATCTATCACCCGGCAGCGCCCACCATCTCGGCCGCACTGGCGGCAGCAGAAGCGGCCGGTGCAACCGGCGAAGCCTTCTTGCGCGCGGTTATCGTGGGTTACGAAGTCTCGACCCGCATCGGCCTTGCCATGGGAAAGGCCCATTACAAATTCTGGCACAACACCGGCACCATCGGCACGTTCGGCGCGGCGGCCGCGACGGCAGCGGTTCACGGTCTCGACCCCGCGCGGTTCGCGCACGCGCTGGCGACGGCTGCGACCTTTGCCGCCGGCCTGCAGCAGGCCTTCCGGATGGATTCCATGTCCAAGCCGCTTCATGCGGGGCGCGCGGCAGAGGGCGGCCTGTTGGCGGCGATCTCGGCACGCGAAGGCGTCACCGGCTCGCTCGACATCCTGGAAGGGGAGGCCGGATTCGGCCGCGCCATGGGGGCGGCGCCCGATTGGGACAAGGCGCTCGCGAGCCTCGGCCGGGAGTTCAACATCACGCGCATGACGTTCAAGAACCACGCCTGTTGCGGGCATACCTTCGCGGCAATCGATGGGGCGCTGGAGGCGCAGCGCCGGCTGGGTGTCGCAGCGCGCGACATCGCGCGGGTCCGCATCGACACCTACCGGACGGCGCTGGACGTGGCGGGGAATGCCCATCCCGCCACACCGGCCGAGGCGCGGTTCAGCCTTGCCTATGTCGTGGCGACTGCGCTCGTGCACGGCAGTGTCCGCCTCGCGGCGTTCGATGAGGATCGGGTCGCCGATCTGCTGACGCGCGATCTGATGGGCCGGGTCGAGGTTGGTATCGACGACGCGATCGACAGGGCCTTCCCGGCCCAGCGAGCCGCGCGCGTCACCATGGAAACCAAGGACGGCCGCCGCGAAGACTTCTTCCAGACGACCCGCAAGGGCGATCCGGACCAGCCGCTGAGCGATTCCGAGCTGGAGGAAAAATATCTGGAGCTCACGGTGCCCGTCATCGGCCGGACCAAGGCGGCATCCGTGCTCGAACGCCTGTGGCGGCTCGACAGGCTGGACCGGCTCGATCTGCACTGAGTTTTGCGCTCAAGCCTCCGTCCGGCTATAGCCCTCATGCTTCGACAAACTCAGCATGAGGACTTTGTGTAGTTCCTCACCCTGAGCTTGTCGAAAGGTGAGCTTGTCGAAGGGTGAGGGTCTGGCGATTCTGCCTGAAAGCGAGGCGCTCTGGCTTCGGCAGCGTGCGAGGCGCGGGTAGACCGATGGATTTCGAACTGACCGAACATGAGAAGGCCTTTGCCGACTCGGTGCGGCGCTTTGCGCGGGCGAAGCTCGCGGACGGTGCTTTGAAGCGCGCTCACGATTCGGCCTATCCCTGGGGCGTCGCCCGCATGTTGTCCGAACAGGGGTTGCTCGGGATCACGATCCCTGAATCGGATGGCGGCATCGGCGGCACCCTGATGGATGCGGTCATCGCAATCGAGCAGATCGCGCTCTTGTGTCCGAAAAGCGCCGACATCGTGCAGGCCGGGAATTTCGGGCCGATCCGAACCTTTGCCGAATATGCGAGCGCCGAACAGAAGGCGCGCTTCCTTCCCGATCTTCTGGCGGGGCGGATGCTGATCAGCCTCGGCATGACCGAGCCCGATGCCGGTTCGGCGGTGACCGAACTCGCCACCTCGGCGAAACGCGACGGCGACGACTTCGTCATCAGCGGCAGCAAGATCTTCACCACCCACAGCCGCGACGCGGGGGTGTTCCTGATCTATGTGCGCTATGGGCCGGGGCTGAACGGAATCGGTTCGGTGCTGGTGGAGCGGGGCATGCCCGGTTTTACAATCGGCGAAGCCTCGCGCTTCATGAGCGACGAAGAATGGTGCCCGCTTTATTTCGACAATTGCCGGATACCGGCGGCGAATGTGCTGCTCGGCGAGGGCGGCTTCAAGAAACAGATCGCCGGCTTCAATGTCGAGCGCATCGGCAATGCGGCGCGTGCGCTGGGTTTGGGACGCCATGCGTTCAATGTGGCGCGCGAGCACGCGCTCACACGCAAGCAGTTCGGGCGCGAATTGTGTGAATTCCAAGGCTTGCAATGGAAATTCGCCGATATGGCGGTCAAGCTCGATGCGGCGCAATTGCTGCTTTACCGCGCCATCGCCAATGCGAAAGACGGCTTGCCCTCGGCCTATGACACGGCGGTTGCGAAGCTCTCCTGCAACATGGCGGGGTGGGAAGTGGCCAACGACGCGATGCAGGCGATGGGCGGCATGGGCTACAGCAAGGAAACGCTGGTCGAATATTGCGTGCGCCGCACACGCGGCTGGATGATCGCGGGCGGCTCGGTCGAGATGCTGAAGAACCGCATTGCCGAATCGGTGTTCGACCGGCGCTTCGATCAAAGGAAGGGCTGAAGGTGTCGCGCGAGGCGTTGCGGCGGGCGCTGCTGTCGCCCAGGAGCGTGGCGCTGATCGGCGCGTCCGACGACGTGACGAAGACCGCGTCGCGGCCGCTGCGATTCCTGCGCCGCGCCGGATTTCAAGGGAAGATTTATCCAGTCAATCCGAGACGCGACACGGTCCTGGGCGAGCGGGCGTGGCCATCGCTGGCCGCGCTGCCCGAAGTGCCCGACCATGCCTACATTCTTTCGCCGACCGAAACGGTGGTGGAAGCGGTCGAGGAATGCGGGCGGGCGGGCGTTGCCGTCGTGACGATTCTCGCGAGCGGCTTCGGTGAAGCCGGCGAGGAAGGTGCGGCGCGCGAGCGGAGCTTGCGCGAAATCGCTGCGCGATACGGCGTGCGCATTGTCGGGCCGAGCAGCCTCGGCGTGGTGGATTTGCGCGCGCATCTGCTCTTGACCGCCAATGCGGCGTTCGCCGAACCCGATCTGCCGGCGGGGCGCATTTTCGTCGCCTCGCACAGCGGCAGCATGATCGGGGCGCTGGTGTCGCGGGGGCTCGCGCGCGGGATCGGGTTTGCCGGGCTGGTATCGGTGGGGAACGAGATCGACCTTTCCATCGGCGAGATTTGCGCGTCCACGCTGGATGATCCGGACATCGACGGCTATCTGCTGTTTCTCGAAACCATGCGCGGAGCGGGAAAGCTTCGGGAATTCGCGCGCGAGGCAGCCGCGAAGGGCAAGCCGATCCTGGCCTACAAGCTCGGGCGTTCGTCCGCGGCGGCCGAACTTGCGGTCACCCACACCGGCGCGCTCGCGGGCGAGGACGATGTCGCGGACGCATTCCTGAAAGATTGCGGCATCGCCCGGGTGGAAACGCTCGACGGCATGCTGGAAGGGCTGCCGCTGTTGATGCGTATGCGGACGAATCCAGCGGCGGGGCGGCGTCCGCGCGTGGGCATTGTCACCACCACGGCGGGAGGTGCGGCGATGGTCGTCGATCAGTTGGGTGTGCGCGGCATCGCGGCCGAGCCACCCACGGCGGACACGCTTCGCCGGCTGAAGGATGCGGGCGTGGACGTTGCGCCGGCCCGTATCATGGACCTCACGCTCGCCGGCACGCGTTATGAGATCGTGAGGCGCGCGCTCGATGTTCTGCTGACTGCGCCTGAATTCGATCTGATCGTTGCGGTTCCCGGCTCCTCGGCGCGTTTCGATCCGGAGCTGACCGTGAAGCCCCTGGTCGAATGCGCGCAAGCGGAAAAGCCGCTTGCGGCGTTTATCGTGCCCGACGCGCCCAAGGCGTTGGCGCAACTGACGCAGGCGGGCGTGCCGAATTTCCGCACCCCGGAAGCCTGCGCGGATTCGATCGCCGCGGCATTCGCACGCCGTAGCCCGCGCGCGTCGGCCGTTTCGCTGCCGCGCGCCGCCGGAGCGGGGCGGCTGCTCGATGAAATGGGCGCCTACGCGCTGCTCGCCCGCATCGGCGTGCCGCACGCGCCCTGCGTAGCGGTCGATGCAACAGCGAATGCGCCGCTGAGGATTCCGTATCCCGTCGCCGTCAAGGTTCTGTCGGACCGAATCGCCCACAAGAGCGATGCGGGCGGCGTGGTGCTCGATGTGGCGAATGCGCAAGGATTGGCGGAGGCAATCGCGCGCATTGGGCAA
Organism: uncultured Bordetella sp.; assembly: GCA_964494505.1. GTDB lineage: Bacteria > Pseudomonadota > Alphaproteobacteria > Micropepsales > Micropepsaceae > CAIYRG01. Next base: position 19,128 of record CAZBRO010000030.1, on the reverse strand, counting down.
AATATCGAAAAGCATCTACCCGGAACAGCCGTGGAGCGCGTGCTGGCGCAGCAGATGGTGAAGGGCGTGGGCGAGGTTCTGATCGGCTACCGGGTCGAAGCGGACATTGGCCCCATCGTGATGCTGGCGGCAGGCGGCGTGCTGACCGAGATTTATCGCGACCGGGCGCTGCGTCTGGCGCCGGTCGATACGGAAACCGCGCGCGAAATGATCGGCGAGGTGAAGGCGCTCAAAGCGCTTTCCGGTTATCGCGGGCGGCCTCAAGGCGACCTCGACGCGCTCGCATCCGCAATCGTGGCGCTGTCGCAGCTTGCGGCGATGGACGATCCCATCGTCGCGGAAGCCGAGATCAATCCGCTGATGGTGCTGGAAAAAGGCAAGGGCGTCGTTGCTGTCGATGCCGTGGTGCGGCTCGCGTGACGATGGCCGGCGACGGCACGGTGCGGATGGAACGCGACGGAGATGTTGCCGTCCTCGCCATCGACAATCCGCCGGTCAACGCCGGTTCAGTCGAAGTCCGCCGCGCATTGTTCGCCGCCATTCGCGCGGTGCGCGAAGACCCGGCCATCGCAGCCGCCGTCATCATCGGATCCGGAAACACGTTTGTCGCCGGATCCGATATTCGGGAATTCGGGAAGCCCATCGAGGACCCGCAATTGCCGCAAGTGATCGCTGCTATCCACGACTGTCCCAAGCCGTTCGTCGCGGCGATCCATGGCGCAGCCCTCGGCGGCGGCTTCGAGCTTGCGCTCGGATGCGACGCGCGTGTGGCGGCTGCCGGCGCTGTCGTCGGATTTCCCGAAGTGACGCTCGGCATGATTCCAGGCGCGGGCGGAACGCAATATCTGCCGCGGCTTGTAGGCGTCTCCGCGGCAATCGAGATGATCTGCGCGGGCGCCCGCGTGCGCGCCGATGAAGCCGCACGGCGCGGGTTGATCGACAGCGTGGTCGAGACGGACGGGATGCGCGCGGGGGCGGTGGCATTCGCGCGCGCGCTTCACGGACGCAAGCGTCCGCTCGCCGCCGAACCGGTGCCGCCTGAGGATGCAGCCATAATCGAACAGACAGCGCGCGATCAGATGCGCGCCGGAAAGAACCGGCCCCAGGTCCTGGCCGCCATCGACGCGGTGAAATCCGCCGCCATCTTGCCGTTCGACGAAGCCATGGCCCGCGAGCGCGCGGTGTTCCAGACGCTGCGCATGAGCAGCGAAGCTGCAGCCCTTCGCTATCTGTTCTTCGCAGAGCGGCAGGCAGGAAAGGCCGCCGGTGTGGAGAGCGTTTCACCGCGTCCGGTGACGCGCGTGGGCGTGGCGGGCGCCGGCACCATGGGGTCGGGCATTGCCATGTGCTTCGCCGATGCGGGGCTCTCCGTCACGCTTGTCGATCAAAACGAGGAGGCCGCCGCGCGCGGTCTAAGCCGTATACGGAGCAATTACGACCGTATGGCGGCGTCGGGCCGCATCGGCGCAGAAGAGGCAGCGCGCCGGATGGAACGCGTGACGCTCGCGGCCGATCTCAAGGCACTCGCCAATTGCGATCTGGTGATCGAAGCCGCGTTCGAAGACATGAGCGTGAAGACGGAAATCTTCCGCGCGCTTGACCGCATTCTTTCGCCCGGCGCGATCATGGCGAGCAACACGTCCTATCTCGATCTCGACCGGATCGCGGCCGCGACCGAGCGGCCGGGCGACGTCGTGGGTCTTCACTTCTTCAATCCGGCGCACGCGATGCGGCTCCTGGAAATCGTGCGGGGTGCGGCGACCAGCCCGGAGACGCTGGCGACCGCGCTGGACGTGGCCAAACGTATTCGCAAGCTCGCAGTGGTCGCGCGCGTCGGCGAAGGCTTCATCGGCAACCGCATCTTCGCCGCCTATCGGCGTCAGTGCGAATTTCTGCTGGAGGAAGGCGCCTACCCGGAAGACATCGACGCCGCGCTGGAAGGGTTCGGATTTGCCATGGGGCCGTTTCAGGTCGCCGACATGTCGGGCCTCGACATCGCCTGGCGCATGCGGCAGCGGCTTGGCGCGACGCGGGACCCGCGCGAGCGCTACGTCGATGTCGCCGATCGTTTGTGCGAACAGGGGCGGCTCGGTCAGAAGACGGGCGCGGGCTGGTATCGCTATCGCGATGGCGCACGCAAGGGCGAACCCGACCCGCATGTTCACGCGCTGATCCGCGAAGCCTCGGCGGCAAAAGAGATCGAACGGCGGAGCTTCACGGTCGACGAAATCCGCGACCGCGCTGTTCTGACGATGGTGAACGAGGCCGCGCTTCTTCTCGGTGAAGGCATTGCCGCGCGCGCTTCCGACGTCGATCTTGTCATGGTCAACGGCTACGGCTTCCCGAAGCACGAGGGCGGGCCGCTGTTCTGGGCGAGCCGCCAGGACCGGAAGCGGCTTCTTGCCGGCCTCGGCAATCTCGCTGCCGTGTCGGGTTACGGCTTCCGCACAGGCGATGTCGCGAGCGTGCTCGATCAGCTGACGCGCGATTGAACGGTCGCGGAACGCGGCGCCATGGCGCGCCCCAGCGCCAGCACGATGGCGGCGGCGAGCACGAGGATGAATCCGATCACCGCCATGCCGGCCGCGTAATCGCCGGTCCGTTCCTTCAGGACGCCGATGATCGTGGAGCCGAGAAACCCGCCCAACTGACCGATAGAAACGACAAGCGCTATGCCGCCCGCGGCCGCCGACCCACCGAGGAAAGACGAGGGCAGTGCGATCAGCGGCGCAATCGCCGACCACAGCATGATCTGGGTGAGCGACAGGGCCAGCAGCACGGCGATATCGGCTTGCGTGAGGCTTGCGGCCAGGAAACTCGAAGCCGCGATCAGGGCGGGAATGGCCACATGCCAGACGCGCTCAGCCCTGGCGTCGCTGGATCGGCCCCACAGGATCATCACGATCGCGCTCGCAAGATTGGGGAGGGCCACGATGAAGCCGGTGACGAGATTGGAATAGCCCATGCCCTTGACGATCTGCGGCAGCCACAGCGCAACCCCATTGGCGCCGGCCAGCACCCCGAAATTGACCAGCCCGAGCGCGATCACGCGCGGATCGGCAAGGGCGCGCCATAGGATGCGGTGCTCGGTTGTGTCGTCGCGCGCGAGCCGCGATTGGATGGCCTGCTTCTCGCCGGGGCTCAGCCAGGCGGCGGAGGCCGGGCGGTCGGGGAGAAGCTTCAGCACCGCGAAGGCGAGGGCGCAGGCGGGCAGGCCTTCGATCAGGAACAGCCATTGCCAGCCGCGCAAGCCTGCCACGCTGTCCATTCCCAGAATGAACCCGGAAAGCGGCCCGCCGATGACTCCGGATAGCGGTGCAGCCGCCATGAAGCTCGCGATGAAGCGGCCGCGATGGCTCTGCGGAAACCACAGGGTGAGATAGAAGAAGACGCCCGGCACCAGCCCCGCCTCGGCCGCGCCCAGGCAGAACCGCAACATGTAGAAACCGGCGGCGCTCTGCACGAACGCGTTGGATGCCGAAATCGCGCCCCAGACCGCGAGGATACAGAAAATCCAGCGCCGCGCGCCTATGCGTTCGAGCATGACGTTGGCCGGTACCTGGAACACCGAATAGCCGAAGAAGAAAATGCCGGCGCCGAAACCGAACACAGTGGGCGAAAAGCCCAAATCCGCGTTCATGTTAAGTGCCGCGAACCCCACATTCGCGCGGTCGAGAAAATTCACCACGTAAATCAGCGTCAGGAACGGGATCAGTCTGAAAGCGCACTTCAGAAAGATCTTTTCGTCGCTCATGCGCTCCTCGGTTTCGCCAGCGCGGGCGCGGGAATGTCGCATGGAAGCATCCGTGTTAGGAATGGTCGGGATAGTCACCGCTGATTCATGACCGAAGCCAAGCCGCCGCCCCGCAAGAAGACCGCCGGCAAAGAGCCCCGGTTGCGTCATCTCATGCGCCAATTGGGGCCGGGCATCATCACGGGCGCCGCCGACGACGACCCTTCCGGCATCGCCACCTATTCCCAGATCGGCGCCCAATTCGGTTACCAGCTAGGCTGGACGGTGGTGCTGACGACGCCGCTGATGGCTGCTGTGCAGGAAATCAGCGCCCGAATGGGACGCGTGACGGGGGCAGGGCTCGGGGCAGCCATGAGCCGGGGCGTGCCGCGCTGGCTCACGGTTGCGATCGTGCTGCTGCTGATCGTGGCCAATATCTTCAACCTCGGGGCCGATCTCTCGGCCATGGCGGCGGCGGCGAAATTGCTGTTTGGCGGCGCGGAGAACGTCTACGCCGTACTGATCGCCATCTTCTGCGCGGCCTGCGAAATCTATTTCGCCTACCGGCGCTACGTGCTGATCCTGAAATGGCTGACGCTGGCGCTGTTCGCCTATGTGGCGCTCGTCGTGGTCGTGCATCCCCCGCTGCGCGAGGCGCTTGCCGGCGCGTTCATCCCAACGGTCGGGCTTAATCGCGATTCCCTGACCGCGCTCGTCGCCGTGCTCGGCACCACCATCAGCCCCTATCTTTTCTTCTGGCAGGCGGCCGAGGAAGCCGAGGACGAGCAGGGCGAAGCCGACTCCCGCCCCCTTCGCGAACACCGCAAGGATGCAAAGGTCGAGTTCAAGCGCATCCGGCTCGACACCTATACGGGCATGATCTTTTCCAACTCGATCGCGCTTTCGATCATGCTCGGCACCGCGGCAACGCTGCACGCCGCCGGCAAGACGGACATCCAGAGCGCAGCCGACGCGGCCCAGGCGCTCGCGCCCATTGCCGGGGGATTTGCGTCGGTCATCTTCAGCGTCGGCATCATCGGGACGGGGCTTCTGGCGGTGCCCGTGCTCGCGGGTTCGGCGGCCTATGCGGTGGGGGAGGCATTTTCCTGGCGCGTCGGGCTGCATTACACCGCCTTGGAGGCACGCCTGTTCTACGGCTTCATTGCGCTCGCGACCGCGGTGGGAACGCTGATCGTATTCACGCCCCTCAATCCCATGAAGGCGCTGTTCTGGAGCGCGGTCATCAACGGGGCGGTGGCTGCTCCCATGATCGGGATCATGGTGATGCTGGGATCGAGCACGAAGATCATGGGCAAGCTCGTGCTCTCCTGGCCCTTGCGGGTGATGGGCGGCTTGACGGCTCTCCTGATGGCAGCGGCAACGCTCGGCATGCTCGTGCTGTAAGAGCCGGTATCCCGGCCGGGCGCGTCATATGGTTCATGGACTGGGTTCGGAAGGATGCTAAACCCCCCTTCGACAGTCATTCGACCCTCGAGATTCATGGATCCAGAACCCGGCCTTGCCGACCGCCGCATTCCGCTCCTGGAGCTGATGGGCGTGTTCTTTCGCGTCGGCATCACCAGCTTCGGCGGCAGCACCGCAGCCTGGCTCTATCGCGAGCTGGTGGAGCGGCGCAAATGGATGGACGACGATCACTTCGTCACCGCCCTTACGCTGGCCCAGGTCCTGCCCGGCGCCAACCCGGTCAACCTGTCCATTTATGTCGGCTCGCAGCTCCGGGGCGGGATCGGGGGTCTCGCGGCCGTCGTCGGCATGGTGGGGCCGCCCTTCGTGGTGCTGCTGTTTCTGGGCTTCCTCTATCGCCAATACGGCAACTCGGCGGTTGCGCATGCGGTGCTGGCCGGCCTCGCTGCCGTGGGCGTCGGCATGTCGCTCTCCATCGGGGTGAAGCTGGCGCGCAAGATCAGGCGCCCCGTTCCGATCCTGGTCGGGATGGCGCTGTTCACCACGGTCGGCGTGATGCACCTGTCCATGATTCCGGTGGTGCTGATTCTGGCGCCGTTCAGCGTCGGGTACGAATGGTACGCGGCCAGGAACAGCGAGCCCGAATGAACCGGCTGCTCGGGATTTTCCTGGTCTTTGCGCCGCTGTCGCTGATGTCGTTCGGCGGCGGCCAGGCGATCATCGCCGACATGCAGCACCAGGTCGTAGACGTGCAGCATTGGATGACGGGCCCGCAATTCGCCGACATTTTCGCGCTGTCGCGGGCAGCGCCCGGCCCGAGCACGCTGATCGCGGCCTTGATCGGCTGGCAGGTGGCTGGGTTCGTCGGCGCGGTGGTGGGGACGCTTGCGATCTATGTACCGTCCTCGCTGGTGGTCTATGCGGCGGTCAGATGGTGGCACGCGACCAAGGAATCGCCGTTACGGACGGCGCTCGAGCGTGGGCTGATGCCGGTGGCCGTCGGGCTGGTGTTCGCGGGCGCACTCGCCGTGCTGCAGGCGGCCCATGTCAATGCGCTCCAGATATTCACCACTGTTGTCGCGACGGGGCTGCTGATTTCGACCCGGATCGGCGTCTACACCATCATGGCGGTGTCCGCGCTTGCCTTCGGCATTCTGCAAATCATCTGAGCCGGGGCGAAATTATTGGCTTGGCTTGGCGTCTTTCAGCAAGTCGCGGATTTCGGTCAGGAGCTGAATTTCCGGCGGGGGCGGGGGAGGCGGAGGCTCGCCCGCTTCGGCCGGCTTGGGCGTGGTCAGCCGGTTGAGCTGGCGCACCACCAGGAACAGGGCGAAACCAACGATCACGAAATTGATCACCGCATTGATGAACAACCCATAAGAGAGCGTCACCGCACCCGCGTCCTGCGCGGCTTTGAGCGTCGGATATGGTCCCGCCGCCCCCTTGAGCACGACGAAGAAATTGGAAAAATCGATCCCGCCCAGGAGCAGCCCAAGCGGCGGGTTGATGATGTCCTTGACCAGCGAATTGACGATGCCGGTGAAGGCCGCGCCCACCACGACGCCGACCGCCAGATCGATGGCGTTGCCGCGCATCGCGAATTTCTGGAACTCTTCGAACAGTTTCATATGTCCCCTCCCGGCCCCGCAGGCATCAGGTAAACCATCGGCTCAACGCCTCGACAAGAGCGCGCGCGGCAATGCCGCCCGTGAGCGCGCCTGCCATGTTTGCAAGCTCATCATAGATGGATGCATCCCGGCCGACGAAGCCCTGAACGATCTCCAGCAGGCCACCCACGGCCATCAGCGCGATAACCGCCAGCACGGCTCCCTTCCGCCCCTTGCAGGCCACCGCGGCCATCCCGGCCAGACCGAAATAAGCGATGAAATGCAGGAGCTTATCGCTCGCCTGTTCGAACACATCGGGGACTTGGGGCGCCAGCTCCCCCCAGATGACGAGGAGAAGGGCCGGGTAGAACAGCACCATGTCGGCGACGCGCAGCCGATGCAGCAGGGTCCGGGGGATTTTCATGGGCCCTGTTTGCCTGCACATCCAGGCGCTTGCAAATCCTTGCCGGTTCCGTATAACCCGCCCCTCTCATCGACCGCCCGGCGTAAGGGCATGCCGAGGCGGTCCAAGACGCGAGACCGGGGTTAAGCGCCCCAAGAAGGAGACGCAAAATGCCCAAAATGAAGACAAAGTCGGGAGCGAAAAAACGCTTCCGCCTCACTGCCAGTGGCAAGGTCAAGTGCGGCCAGGCTGGCAAGCGCCACGGCATGATCAAGCGCTCGAACGAGCAGATCCGCACCCTTCGCGGCACCTCCGTGCTCGATGCTTCCGAATCCAAGCGCATCAAGCGCTGGATGCCTTACGCCGGATAGGAGCGAACCATGTCAAGAGCACCCCGCGCGGTCCCGTCCCGCCTTCGCCGCAAGCGCGTCTTCAAGCAGGCCAAAGGGTTCTACGGCCGCCGCAAGAACAACATCACCACGGCCAACGCCGCCGTCGACCGCTCGATGCAGCACGCCTATGTCGGGCGCAAGCTGAAGAAGCGGAATTTCCGCGCGCTGTGGATCCAGCGGATCAATGCCGCGGTCCGCGAGCACGGCCTGACCTACAGCCGATTTATCGCCGGTCTCGCCTCCGCCGGGATCGAGGTCGACCGCAAAGTGCTGGCCGATCTTGCCGTGCGCGAGCCCGAGGCCTTTAAAGCCCTGGTCGAACAGGCCGTCGCCCAAGCGAGCTGACTTCCCCATGCGTGCGCTAGAAGCGGCCTTCCAGGCGAATTTCCTGGAATCGCCGCTTCGCGTCATTCAGCTTGAGGGACTTCCATGACCGATATCGCCACGCTGGAACGCGAGACCCTGGCTGCCATCGAAGCGGCCGGCGACGAACGCGCGCTCGACGAGATTCGGGTGGCGGCTTTGGGCAAGAAAGGCGCGGTCGCGGAGCTTCTGAAGACACTGGGCGGCATGAGCCCGGAAGAGCGCAAGGAGAAGGGACCGCAATTCAACGGTCTGCGCGACCGGGTAGCCTCCGCGATTGCCGCGCGCAAGGCGCGCCTGGAAGAAACGGCGCTCGACGCGCGGCTGCAATCGGAACGCGTGGATGTGACGCTGCCGGCGCCAGAAATTCCGCGCGGCACCATCCATCCGGTGAGCCATGTGATGGGCGAGATCATCGCCATTCTCGCCGATCTCGATTTCAAGGTGGCCGAAGGGCCGGACGTCGAGACCGACGATTACAATTTCACCAGGCTCAACATCCCGGCCGAACATCCAGCACGCCAGATGCACGACACGTTCTATCTGAAGCCGCAAGGAGACGGTTCGCGGCCGCTGCTGCGCACGCATACGAGCCCGGTCCAGGTGCGCACGATGCTGTCGCAAAAGCCGCCGATCCGGGTGATCGCGCCCGGGCGCACCTATCGCTGCGATTCGGATGCGACGCATTCGCCGATGTTCCATCAGGTCGAAGGCCTGGCGATCGACGAGGAAACCCATCTCGGACATCTGAAATGGGTGCTTCAGGAATTCTGCAAGGCGTTCTTCGAGGTGCCGCAGGTGAAGATGCGCCTGCGCCCCTCCTATTTCCCGTTCACCGAGCCGTCGATGGAGGTGGACATCCAATGCGACCGCTCGGGCGGACAGATCAAATTCGGCGAGGGGCACGATTGGCTGGAGATCGCGGGCTCCGGCATGGTGCACCCGCGCGTGCTCGAGATGTGCGGCATCGATCCCGCGCGCTACCAGGGTTATGCGTTCGGGTTCGGAATCGACCGGCTCGCGATGCTGAAATACGGCATCCCCGATTTGCGGCCTTTCTTCGACTCAGACTTGCGCTGGTTGAAGCACTACGGCTTTTCGGCCCTCGACATTCCGGCGCTGCATGAGGGCTTGAGCCGATGAGTGCGCAAGAACGCTCCTCCCCCTGGAAGGGGGAGGTCGCGCCGCGGAGCGGCGAGGGTGGGGGTCTACGTCATGTGCCGTGGCATGATCCCTCCCCGGATCGCGCACGCGCGATCCGGCCCTCCCTTTTCAAGGGAGGGAGAGGAAAATGAAAGTCACGCTCTCCTGGCTGAAGGACCATCTCGAGACCGCTGCCGATGCCGCAGCCCTCGCCGAGAAGGCGACCAATATCGGGCTCGAAGTCGAAAGCATCGAGGACAAGGCGGCCTCCCTGTCCGCCTTCACGGTGGCGCGCGTGGTGTCGGCCGTCCCCCATCCGAGCGCCGACAGATTGCGCCTCTGCATGGTCGATACGGGCCGCGAGACGGTGCAGGTGGTATGCGGCGCGCCCAACGCGCGCGAGGGCCTGATCGGCGTGTTCGCACCGCCTGGGACCTATATCCCGGGAAGCGATTTCACGCTCGGTATCGCCAAGATCAGAGGCGTCGAATCCCGCGGCATGCTGTGCTCGGAACGCGAGCTGCAATTGTCGAACGAGCATGACGGCATCATCGAGCTTTCCCCCGACGCGGTTGTGGGAAGCCCGGCCGCTGTCGCGTTGGGCCTCGCCGATCCGGTGATCGATATCGCCATCACGCCCAATCGCGGCGATTGTACGTCCGTACACGGAATAGCGCGCGATCTTGCCGCGGCCGATATGGGCACGCTGAAGGGCGCTGCGGTTCCCGTTGTGCCGGGGCGGTTCGAATCGCCCATTCGGACGTCGCTCGATTTTCCGCCCGGGGCCGAGAATGCCTGTTCCATGTTCGCGGGCCGTTACATCCGGGGCGTCAAGAACGGACCGTCGCCCGAATGGGTGCAGAAGCGGCTGAAGGCGGTGGGCTTGCGTCCGATTTCGGCGCTGGTCGATGTCACCAATCTCGTGGCGCATGATCGCGGCCGGCCTCTGCATGTGTTCGACGCGAAGAAGCTCGTGGGCCACATCCGCGCCCGGCTCGCGAAACCGGGCGAAACCATTCTCGCCCTCGACGGCAAGACCTACACGCTCGATCCTGAAATGACGGTGATTGCCGATGAGGCGGGCGCGCGGGGCATCGCCGGCATCATGGGCGGCGAGGACACCGGCTGCACCGAGGACACCACGGACGTGTTCGTGGAATCCGCGTTCTTCGATCCCGTTCGCACCGCCGCGACGGGGCGCAAGCTCGGCATCGTGTCGGATGCGCGCTATCGCTTCGAGCGCGGCGTCGATCCGGAATTCGTGGTGCCGGGGCTGGAACTTGCAACCCAATTGATCCTCGATTTCTGCGGCGGGGAGCCGTCCGAGATCGTGGTGGCGGGCAGCCCGCCCGCATGGCGGCGCACGATTGCGTTTTCGCCCAAGGAAGTGACGCGGCTTGCCGGCCTTGCGCTGTCTAAGGAAGAGATCGTCCGTATCCTGACGAAGCTCGGTTTTGCGGCCGGTGACGGCGACGTGCTCGCCGTCGAGCCGCCTTCCTGGCGAGGGGACGTGCACGGAACGGCCGACCTTGTCGAAGAGATCGTGCGCATCCACGGGATCGAGAACGTTCCGTCCGTGGCCATGACGCGGCCCTATGCGGTGGCCAAAGCGGTGCTGACGCCCGCGCAGCGCCGGGCGGCGTTTGCGCGCCGCGCGCTCAGCGTTCGCGGCTTCGATGAGACGGTGCATTTCTCCTTCATTGCGAAGGCGCAGGCGGCTCTGTTCGGGGGCGGCGACGAATCGCGCGAATTGGAGAACCCGATTTCCGCCGATCTCGACGCGCTCAGACCCTCGCTGCTGCCCTCGCTGCTTGCGGCTGCTTCGCGCAATCAGGCCCGCGGATTTGCCTACGCGATGCTGTTCGAGGTGGGTCCGCAGTTTTCTTCGGGCGTGCCCGGCGCCCAAGCGCTGGCCGCCACGGGATTGCGCGCCGGCGAACCGCCCCGCCACTGGACCAAGACGGCCGCGCGCCCCGAACTGTTTGCGGCCAAGGCCGATTGCCTCGCCGCCCTCGAAGCCGCCTGGGGAGGCCCCGTCACCGCGCCGGTGCAGCAGGGCGCGGCCCCCTGGTATCATCCGGGACGCTCGGGAACGATTTTGCTGGGGCCGAAGGTGCTGGCATATTTCGGCGAACTGCATCCCCGCGTCACGGCAGCCTTCGACCTCAAAGGTGCGGTCGCAGGCTTCGAAATCTTCCTGGATGCAATCCCGGAGCCGAAGGGAAAGCCCACCAAGGCGAGGGCGAAGCAGGACGCCTCCGATCTAATGGCGGTGGAGCGCGATTTCGCCTTCATCGTGGAGGCGGGCGTCGCCGCCGAAGCGGTGGTCAAGGCCGCGCGCGCCGTAGACCGGGTGCTGATCGCGGCCGTCGATGTGTTCGACGTCTACGAGGGCAAGGGCGTCCCGGATGGCAGAAAATCGCTCGCCATCGCGGTGCGGCTGCAGCCCAAGGAAAAGACGCTGACGGATGCGGAAATCGATGCGGTCGCGCAAAAGATCGTGAATGCGGTGACGAAGGCCACCGGCGGTATATTGCGAAGCTGATTCCATATTTCCTCATGGTGAGCCTGTCGAACCATGAGGGCCTTATCCTTCGACAGGCTCAGGATGAGGAAATGTCCGGCATGGCGCTGTGGCATGACAGGAAAGGCCGCTTCTCCGTCCTGAGGGCGGCGACCCTGGCGTTGCTTGTCGCGCCTCTGCTGGCTTTGATCTACTTCACGCTGACTCACGATCTCGGTCCCCGCCCCCGCACTGAAGCCATCCACGAGGTCGGCTTGTGGGCGTTTCGCTTTCTGCTGCTGTCGCTGTTCGTCACCCCGATGCGGCGAATCGCGCGCTATGCGCTGCTGGTCGATGTCCGGCGCATGATCGGGGTCGCCTCGTTCCTCTACATCCTGCTCCATTTCATTCTCTACATCGCCGACGAGACGTTCGATTGGGGCAAGGTCGTTTCCGAGGTGGTGCTGCGCTACTACCTCACCATCGGCTTCACCGCCTGGATCGGTCTTTTCGCGCTCGCGATGACGTCGAACGATTATTCCACCCGCGGAATGGGCGGCATGCGCTGGCGCAGGCTGCATTGGCTCGTCTATCCGATCACCATCCTGGGCGGGATCCACTATTTCATGCAGTCCAAGCTGGAGGTGTACGAGCCGACCGTCATGGCCGGCATCTTCCTCTGGCTGATGCTCTACCGTGTGCTGCACTGGGCCTATCCGCGCCAGACCGAGTTCCCGCTGTGGGCCATCGCTGCGAGTTGGTTCGGTGTGGGAGCGTTCGTGTTCCTGGCCGAGGCGGTGGCTTTCTGGATCGCCTTCCATGCGCCGGTCTATCGTGTGCTGGCGCTCGACTTCAATTTCCGGGCCGGCATCCGGCCCGGCTGGTATGTCTGGGGCGTGGGCGCAATCGTGACCGCCATCGGGCTATGGCGGATGAAACCCGAACCCAAACGCCTCCAACTCGCCTCCAGCGAGGCGTGAGGCGACCGGTGCACTGGACCGGAAGGGTTCGCGCCGCTATCTCTCCCCCCACATGACCGACCTCGCCCACATCCGCAATTTCTCCATCGTCGCGCATATCGACCATGGCAAATCCACCCTCGCCGACCGGCTGATCCAGACCACTGGCGGGCTGACGCAGCGCGAGATGAAGGAGCAGGTTCTCGATTCGATGGATATCGAGCGGGAGCGTGGCATCACCATCAAGGCGCAGACGGTCCGGCTGAACTACACCGCCTTGAACGGCGAGGCCTATGTGCTGAACCTGATGGACACGCCGGGCCATGTGGATTTCGCTTATGAGGTGTCGCGCTGTCTGGCCGCCTGCGAAGGCGCGCTGCTGGTGGTGGACGCAAGCCAGGGGGTGGAAGCCCAGACCCTCGCCAACGTTTATCAGGCGATCGACGCCGGGCTCGAGATTGTCCCCATCCTCAACAAGGTCGACCTTCCCTCCGCCGAACCGGACCGGGTGCGCCAGCAGATCGAGGATGTGATCGGGATCGACGCCTCCGAAGCCATCCCGATTTCGGCCAAGACCGGGCTCAACATCAATGCCGTGCTGGAAGCTGTCGTCCACCGCCTGCCGCCGCCCAAGGGCGAGGCCGATGCCCCGCTGAAGGCCCTTCTGATCGACTCCTGGTACGACCCCTATCTCGGCGTGGTGGTGCTCGTGCGCGTGGTCGACGGCGAGCTGAAGAAGGGTCAGAAGATCCGCATGATGGCGGCGGACGCGTTCTATCAGGTCGAGCGCGTCGGCGTCTTCAAGCCCAAGCAGGAGACGGTGGAGCGGCTGGGACCCGGCGAAGTGGGCTTCATGACCGCCGCCATCAAGCAGGTCGCCGACACGCAAGTGGGCGACACCATCACCGACGAGCGCCATGGGGCCGAACAGCCTTTGCCGGGGTTCAAGCCGGTGCAGCAGGTGGTGTTCTGCGGCCTATTCCCGGTGGACGCCGCCGAATTCGAGCAATTGCGCGACGCGCTCTCCAAGCTGCATCTGAACGATGCGAGCTTCACCTATGAGATGGAGACGTCCGCGGCCCTGGGTTTCGGCTTCCGCTGCGGCTTCCTAGGCTTGCTTCATCTCGAAATCATCCGGGAGCGGCTCGACCGCGAGTTCGGCATCGACCTGATCGCGACCGCGCCTTCGGTCATTTATCGCATCCATCTGACCGACGGTTCGATGAAGGAACTGCACAACCCCGCCGACATGCCCGATCCCGTCCGCATCGACTTCATCGAGGAACCCTGGATCAAGGCCACCATATTGGTGCCGGACGAGCATCTGGGCTCGGTGCTGAAACTCTGCGAGGACCGGCGCGGACGCCAGGTCGAGCTGACCTATGCCGGCTCGCGCGCCATGGTGGTCTATCAATTGCCGCTGAACGAGGTGGTGTTCGATTTCTACGACCGGCTGAAATCGGTGAGCCGCGGCTATGCCAGCTTCGATTACCACATCGAGGGCTATCAGGAAGGCGAGCTGGTCAAGATGTCGATCCTGGTGAACGGCGAGCCGGTGGATGCGCTTTCGATGATCGTTCACCGGACGCGCGCCGAGATGCGCGGGCGCGCGATGTGCGAGAAGCTGAAAGATCTGATTCCGCGGCATCTCTTCGTCATTCCGGTGCAGGCGGCCATCGGCGGCAAGATTATTGCGCGCGAGACCATCAAGGCGCTGCGCAAGGACGTGACGGCAAAGTGTTACGGCGGAGACATCACGCGCAAGCGCAAGCTTCTGGACAAGCAGAAGGAAGGCAAAAAGAAGATGCGCCAATTCGGCAGCGTGGAGATTCCGCAGGAAGCCTTTATCGCCGCGCTCAAGATGGACGCGGATTAGACTGTAGCGTCTCAATCAAGCCGCTTTGCGCTTCGGCAGTTTCCTGATTTCCGCGCCCTTTTCATTCTCGGCCAAACGCAGCTCATAGAGCTTTTGCAAATTCAACCAAAACTCGGCGCTGGTGCCAAACCAGTGACCGAGACGAAGCGCGGTATCGGCTGACACCGCACGCTGGCCATTCAAAATACCGGTGATTCGGTTGGTGGGGACTTGGAGTTCGCGAGCCAACTCTGCCGCAGACATGCTGAGCTCTTTCAGTGCGTCGGCAAGGTGTTCGCCGGGATGGATGGGAGTGCGCGACATGATTCACCTCAATGATAATCCACGATTTCGACGTCACTTGGACCAGCAGCGGACCCCTGCCAATTAAAGCAAATGCGCCATTGGTTGTTGATTCTGATGCTCCACATTCCTTTCCGGTCACCCTTCAGTTTTTCTAATTTGTGGCCGGGGAAATTTGAGACATCGGCCAAGCTCGCTGCCATGTCGAGGCGGTCTAAGACCTTCTCGGCCTGACGGCGAAACGGCTCGAATTGCTTGACCCGTTCGCCAGCGGCGAAACGCGCGGTCCGAGCGTCTCCGTAACTCAGGATCATGGGCCAGTATATGGCCATTACGTGTTACGTCAAGCATAACGACACACACCACAGGTGACGGCGCTCCCCCGTGGCGTTATACGTCCGGATTATGGCCGCCACAGTCGCCCTTATCGATTACGGCTCGGGGAATTTGCGTTCCGCCGAAAAGGCGCTGGCGCGCGCGGCTTTCGATGCCGGCACCGGGCAGGAGATCGTCGTCACGTCGGACGCAACCCGCGTCGCCGAAGCCGAGCGCATTGTGCTGCCGGGCGTTGGCGCCTTCGCCGACTGCATGAGAGGGGTCTCGTCGATTCCCGGCATGGTGGATGCACTGGAAGACTCCGTCTTGCATCGGGGCAAGCCCTTTCTCGGCATCTGCGTCGGCATGCAGCTTCTCGCGGAGGTCGGCCGTGAGCACGGCGATCATAAGGGCTTGGGCTGGCTTCCCGGCGATGTGGTGAAGCTCGAACCGGCCGAGCGAGAGCTGAAGGTTCCTCATATGGGCTGGAACGCGCTTTCACTGCTGCAGCCCCATGCGTTGTTCGAGGGCATGGAGGATGCGACCGACGTTTATTTCGTCCACTCTTATTGCATCCGCCCAAAGGACGCGGCGCATATTCTCGCCACCACCGATTATGCGGGTTCGATCCCGGCGATTGTCGGGCGGGACAATATCGCGGGCACGCAATTCCACCCCGAGAAGAGTCAGGCCGTCGGGCTTGCCTTCCTCGAACGCTTCCTGAAATGGCGGCCGTGATTGCTTACGTGGGAACCTCATGCTTCGACAGGCTCAGCATGAGGATTGAAGGGAATTTCTTCACCCCGAGCCGGTCGAAGGGTGAGGCCTGACACGATGATCCTTTTCCCGGCAATCGATCTGAAAGACGGACGCTGCGTCCGGCTCCGCCAAGGCGATATGGCGCAAGCAACCGTGTTCAACGAAGACGCGGCGGCTCAGGCGCGAAAGTTTCAGGATGCGGGTTTCGAATGGCTGCATGTCGTCGATTTGAACGGCGCCTTTGCCGGCCATTCGGTGAATGTGCCGGCCATTCGCGCTATCCGTGCCGCCATCACGATTCCGATGCAGCTGGGCGGCGGCATTCGCGATTCCGCTGGGATCGAGGCCTGGTTCGAGGTGGGCGTTACGCGGGTCATCCTCGGCACGGCGGCGCTTCGCAATCCGGCGCTCGTGAAGGATGCCGCGCGGGCGCATCCGGGGCGGATTGCGGTCGGCATCGATGCGCGCGATGGGTTCGTGGCGGTGGAAGGCTGGGCCACTGCATCCTCGCTCTCCGTGCTCGATCTTGCTAGGCGCTTCGAGGATGCGGGCGTGGCCGCGATCATTTTCACCGATATTGCGCGGGACGGCATGATGGGAGGGGTGAATGTCCAGGCAACGGCCGAACTTGCCCGCGCCATCTCCATTCCGGTCATCGCGAGCGGCGGGGTGAGCGGGGTGGCCGATATTGCCGCCTTGGCCGGGTCCGGCGCGCCAATTGCAGGCGTGGTGATCGGGCGGGCGCTTTACGATGGGCGCATCGATCCGGAGGAAGCGCTGGCCGCGGCCGGGAGATAGGCCGGCGTATCGGTAGGATGAATCCTCAATGAATCAATCGACTTCGCCGTAGAAGTTCAGACGGCGCACGATCTCGTCCAGTTGTTCGAGCGTCCGGTAGCGGATTTTGACCGCTCCCCCGCTCTTTCCCTGATCCGCAATCTCAACATTCATCCCCAAGGCATTGGAAAGACTATGTTCCAGTGCCCGTGTGTCGGCATCCTTGGGTGCGTGCTTGCGGCCGGCGCGTGGCTGTTTTGCTTTTTTCTCGGCCGCGCGCACGTTCAGCCCTTGCGCGAGGATTTCCTTGGCGCGGGCTTCGGGATCGGGCGTCCCGACCAATGTGCGGGCATGGCCTGCTGTGAGCTTCCCCTCGGCAATCAGGGCCTTGACGCTGTCGGGAAGGGTCAGCAGACGCAGCAGGTTGGCGATGTGGCTTCGGCTCTTGCCCACCACGTCGGCTGCCTGTTCCTGCGTGTAGTGGAACCGGGTCATCAGCTCCTGATAGGCCGCGGCCTCTTCGATGGCGTTGAGATCGGCCCGCTGCACATTTTCGATGATCGCGATTTCGAGCGATTGGGCATCGGTCAGCGTCCGCACGATCACGGGGACTTCGTGCAGCTTGGCGGCCTGGGCGGCGCGCCAGCGGCGTTCGCCCGCGATGATCTCGTAACGGTCCGGCGTGCCCGTCGGGCGGACCAGGATCGGCTGCAGGATGCCCTTGTCGGCAATCGAAGCCGCGAGGCCTTTCAATTCTTCGGGGTCGAAGGTCCGGCGCGGTTGAAACGGATTGGGCTTCAGAAACGCAATCGGCAGCGTTCGGGAACGGGCGGGGCTCTCCGATTTCTCGCCTGCGTCTCCGTCGCCATCGCCGAGAAGGGCGGAAAGCCCGCGGCCAAGACCCCGGCTCCCGAGATTGCGCGTGCGCGGTTCTTCGGCCATGGGTTATGCCGCCAGCGGGCCCGGCACCCGGGTCCGCTCGCGCTGAATCATCTCGCCGGCAAGCTTGATATAGGCTTGGCTGCCGGGGCAGCGAAGATCGTAAACCAGCGCCGGAAGACCATGGCTCGGGGCTTCGGAAATCCGCACATTGCGAGGGATAACCGTCTGATAAACCTTGTCTCCCAGGTGCGCCCGGACATCGGACGCAACCTCTTCCGATAGGTTGTTCCGTTTATCGAACATTGTTAGGACAACACCCTGGATTTCCAAATCCGGATTCAGATTGGCCCGCACGCGTTCGATGGTCTTGAGCAGTTGGCTGAGGCCCTCAAGCGCGAAAAATTCGCATTGCAGCGGCACAACGACCGCATCCGCTGCTGCCATGGCGTTGACGGTTAGAAGCCCGAGCGCCGGAGGACAATCGATCAGCACATAGGCAAAGTCCGTACCCGATTCGGCGAACGCCGCGAGCGCCGCGCGGAGCCGGAAATTCCGGCCCTCCTGTGTGACGAGTTCGAATTCCGCGCCCGATAGGTCGACCGTCGCCGGCACGATCTCCAACCCCGGAATTCGCGTCCGGACGATAGCATCCTTAAGCGGCACACCGCCCATCAGCACGTCATAGGAGCTGAGCTTGCGCTCGGCCTTGGGGATGCCGAGGCCGGTTGAGGCATTTCCCTGCGGATCGAGATCGATGACCAGCGTCTTCTGGCCGACAGCGGCAAGCGCCGTCCCGAGATTGATGGCTGTCGTGGTCTTTCCCACGCCCCCCTTCTGATTGGCGACGACCAGAACGCGGGGGCGCTGCCGCTCAGCGGCGGGGTTCATCTCGTTCTCTCGTGGCACGCTTGAGCTCCCGAATCTCGACAATGATACCAGAGGGATCGGACAGGCTTTGATGCCGTTTCAGGTTCATCCTCCAAGATTTATGGCTTTCCGTCAATTCAGCCTCTACATTTTGTCCTTTCAGGAACAGGCCAATCGAGTTCTTGTGCCAAAACCTCTGTGCATAAGCGAGGAGAAGCGGAAGCGGCGCGCAGGCGCGGGCGACGATGGCGTCGAACGGTTCGGGTTCGGCGTCTTCGATCCGGGATTGGCGGATTTCGACCGTCAGGTCGAGCCGGTTAGCGACCTCTTCCAGAAAGCGGCATTTCTTGGCGGTCGATTCATAGAGGACGATCCGCATAGGCCGGTCGCGAAGCAGTTCGGCCAGCACAAGACCGGGAAATCCCGCACCGCTCCCAAGATCGACCATGGAGCGGGTTTCTGGCGGAATGAGCCGGACCAATTGCGCCGAATCCCAGAAATGCCGCCGCCACACCTCGGTAAGCGAAGCGGCCGAGACCAGGTTATGGCGGCTGTTCCAGTCTTCCAGGATTGAGGCGTAGAGCTTGAGGCGGGCCAATGTTTCACGTGAAACACCGGACGCGGCGGCAAAAGCCTCCGGTCCGAACGCGGCGTTGCTATCCGGCGGCATGGCGGCGGGAAGCGGCGGCCTTGATATGGGCCAGCACGAGTGTCAGGGCGGCAGGCGTCATGCCGTCGATCCGTGCCGCCTGACCGAGCGTCCGGGGCCGGACGGCGGAAAGCTTGAGCCGGCATTCGGTCGAGAGTCCCGTCACGGCAGCGTAGTCGAGATCATCCGGCAC
>CAZBRO010000029.1:0-76562 GCA_964494505.1 uncultured Bordetella sp. | reverse complement strand
TCCGCATGCTTCGGCTGCCGAGCCCTCTCCCGGCGCGCATCCGCTCGAAATTCAGCGCCGCGGTGCGGGCATCGTTCATCGAGACATCGCCGCCGAACTCGCGCGACAACTGCTCCTGAATGGCTCTGAGGCGGTCGGCGGTGTATTTGACCTGGTTGACGGCACCGTCTGATGCCGCCTGGGACTTCCGGCCGATGCCGTCGATCTTGCTGCCGAGGTCGTCTATTGCCTTGCCGGCGGCATGGGCCGCAGTGGCGATATCGTTGACCGATCCGGCCGCCCCGGCCGCAGCGCGGTCGACTCGTTTGATACCGGACTCGGCACCGGACGTATCGGCGGAGACTGGGATTTTGATTTCCTGCCCTGTCATAACTGACAGCGTGTGCTCACGACTGACGCGCGCGCAGCCGAAGAAATCGCCTAAATCATAACGCGAGCGCCGCTGTAGCCAGCGCTACTGTCTGCTTAAGTGGTGAGAATGCGCTACGCGCGGACCGTTACGACCGTAACAGCGGCAACATGCGATGGATTTGAGAGGTGGGTCGCTAACGGGTTTTCGCCAATCAATGACGAGCGTGGGCTAGGCCTATTCTGATGACTTCGCCGAAACGGGCCACAAATCGAGTTACCGCCGTCGTATGCTTGCGGTTATAGTTGGCGCGAAGTTGTGCCAAGCGGGCAGGCGAAATCACTCGCTTGCCGTCAAAAACGCGATCGCTCGCGTAGTCCTTCACGGTGGGTTTGCGTTTGAAAGCTAACATCGCACCCTCCTTGGTGCATTTCCATCTAATCCTAAAGGGCGCCACCCTTACCCGTCAATTGGGGCGTTACCTAGGCCAACTCCATGGAGCAAAAACGCCTCCCATAGGGGTCAGTTCCCACCTCTCGCACGGAATATCCAGCATTTTCCAGGGTTTGGGTTAATAGATCATACTTGCGAAGAGCCTTTTCAGGTAGTTCCCTCTCTTTTGTGACCCAGAATACCCGCCTTGGCTGTACGTGGCGGATTAGCGCACTTAACGACTTGCAAACGATGGTCATCGCCATCGGCCGCACGTCGGACGGGATATAGGGAGCCGCCATACTTCTGTCCTGCGTGCTGAACGGCTCAAAGCTATTGTCCAGCGAAAACACTTCAATACTGAACGAAAATTCCCAGAAGAGTTCGTCCCCCACAGCCGTAGGGGCCAGATTACAGGAAAGGGCGGAGATGCGGCCGTCCGCATTTTGCGCCAATTCAACAGTGACGGATTTGGAGCCGTCTTCCCCATCCTCTATTTCCAGAGGATGGCCTTTCAGAATTGAGTAAAACACGGCCGCCCAGCGTTATCTCCACCTTGCCCCTTAACATGACTCGCGCGCGGTGCGCATTGGCTCTCCCGTCCTAGGCGCGCTACGCCGACGATGCGACTCGGCGCGCCCTTTGCATTTTCGGGGCAGTGGAGCGTAATGAACGGTAGCGGAGGGACTTTCCGGGACCCGCCGGGACTTTCTGGGACTTTCCGGGATGGTTTCGCTCTACCGCCAGCAATACCGCCAGCACGGAGGTTTTGAAGCCTATAATATTATTTATGGAACAACAGGTTAGGGTTTCTATAAGACATGGCAAAAGACTACATCGGTTACGAAGCGCTCACGGACAAGGCCCTGCGCGGCGTGGTGAGGGATGCCCTTGCCCGCGTCCAGAAGCAGGGCCTGATCGGCAGCCACCATTTCTACCTGACCTTCAAGACCCACGATCCGGGCGTCGACATCCCCGATTTCCTCAAAGAACGCTATCCCGACGAGATGACCATCGTGCTCCAGAACCAGTATTCTGGACTCCAGGTCGGCGCGGACGGGTTCGAGGTTATGCTGACTTTCCAGAAGCTTCCCTGCACGCTCGCCGTGCCGTTCGCAGCGCTGACGGCCTTTGCCGATCCGAGCGTTCAGTTCGGGCTCCAGTTCAAGAACGCGACGGTGGCGCAGGCCGGGCCGCCGGCGGTCCCGGCGGAGAGCCCCAAGGTTCCCGCCCCCCCGGAAGCCGCAGCCAAGCCTGCCGAGTCCCAAGGTGGGGGTCCGCAAGTGGTCAGCCTGGATAAGTTCCGGAAGAAGTGACCGGATTTCAGAAAAGCGGAAGAGAGGCGCCGCCCACGCAGCGCCTCTTTCGCGCGTGATCGTGCGTCAGCCCGGCTTGCTGCCCGGGCCGCCCGCCGGATAGACCGGCACCGCGACGCGGTTGCCGAAGGCCGCCTTCAGCCCTTCGATGGGGCAAAGCTCGTCGCCATGCTGAACGCCGATACCGCCGACGCCGCCCACGCCCACCGCGCCGATCATCTGGCCGTCGACCACGATCGGTATGCCGCCTTCCGTGCCGAAGATGCCGAAGCTGACGGCCGAACGCACCAGACCGCTCGGATCGTTCTTGAGCTGTGCCTGATTGATGGATGTCGGCCGTCTCAGCTTCAACGCCGATTGCGCCTTCAGAATCGCGGACTTGATGCTGTTGACGGTCTCGCCGTCGGTCCGCTCCATGTGGACGATCTCGCCGGCATTATCGAGAACATACATCGCCATGCCGCCGCCCTTGCTTTCCGCCCAATCGCGGCAGCCCTTGGCGACGGCCTTGGCCGCGGCGAGCGAAATCTGGTTGCCGTCAAAGACGTTCGATGCGCCATTGCCGTTTACCACCCATTCGGCGGGAAGAGTCGATTTCGGAGCCATGGTGGCTTCGAATTTCGGCACCACGACCTTGGCGGGAGGCGGCGCCTTCCGCGGCAGGTCGGGGAGGAGCGGCGGCACATTGGCCGCGCCGATCACCTCCGTCAGCGCCTTGTGGGCGCAGATCTCGTCGCTCCACACCGGGGGCTTGGGCGCCGCCCCGCCGACGCCGACGGCGCCGATGAGCTGATGGTTGATGACGATGGGTAGGCTGCCCGAATTGGCGAAATAGCCGAGTTGGGTTTCCTGAAGCTCGCCGTCCGGGTCCTGCAGCACGCGGTTCATGCGCGCCTTGCCTGCGGTGCGCCCCAGGATGACTGTGCGGGCCTTCATGTCGGCAGTGATGATGTTCAGATAACCCTGCCCATCCATGCGGTCCATGTAGACCTGGTTGCCGTCATTATCGAGCACCGCGACGCTGATCTGCACGCCTTGGGCTTGGGCCGCTTTCTCGCAGGAATCCGCGATTGCTTTGGCGGTGGCGGCATTGATGGTGGTGAAATCCTGGATTTTCTCGGCGTTCTTGCCGCTGACGACGAATTGCGCCGGCACGTTCTGTGCCATCGCCACGCCGGCAAGCGCAAAAGCGCTGGTGGCGAGCAGTCCCAATGCAACGATCGGTTTCATGGTTTTCCTCCCTTGAAGCGGTTCCGATCTTGCCCCGCGCGCCGTGCCGGTACAACGGCTTGCGGGTCGCCGGGGACCAAGAAAGGCTTGTTTGCGCCGCTTCCCATCGCGTAAACGAAGCGCGATCTCCATCGTAAAGAGCCCGCCATGGCCACCAAGATTCCGACCCGCATCGAGACCGACACATTCGGCCCCATCGACGTCCCCGCCGACCGCTATTGGGGCGCGCAGGCGCAGCGCTCGCTCGGCAATTTCAAGATCGGCTGGGAGAAACAGCCATTGGCGATCGTGCGCGCGCTCGGCATCGTCAAGCGCGCCGCGGCCGAGGTCAACATGGCGCTCGGCCATCTCGATCCGAAGATCGGCAACGCCATCGTTCAGGCGGCGCAGGAGGTGATCGAGGGCAAGCTCGACGATCATTTCCCGCTGGCGGTGTGGCAGACCGGCTCCGGCACGCAGTCGAACATGAACGCGAACGAGGTGATATCGAACCGCGCGATCGAGATTCTCGGCGGCGAGAAGGGCTCGAAGAAGCCGGTCCATCCCAACGACCACGTCAATATGAGTCAGTCGTCCAACGACACCTATCCGACCGCCATGCACATCGCCTGTGCCGAGGAGATTCATCACCGGCTGCTGCCCGCGCTGCAGATGTTGCGCAATGCGCTGAACGACAAGGCGCAGATGTGGAAGAACATCATCAAGATCGGCCGCACGCATACGCAGGACGCCACCCCCCTGACGCTGGGTCAGGAATTCTCCGGCTACACCCAGCAAGTAGAGAACGGCATCGAGCGCATCGAGATGACGCTACCCAAGCTGATGCAGCTCGCCCAAGGCGGCACCGCGGTGGGCACGGGCCTGAACGCGCCTGTGGACTTCGACCGGATGGTGGCGGAGGTGATCGCGCACATCACGCACATGCCGTTCAAGACCGCGCCCAACAAGTTCGAGGCGCTGGCCGCCCACGACGCGATGGTGTTCAGCCATGGCGCGATCAACACGGTGGCCGCGTCCCTGTTCAAGATCGCGAACGACATTCGTTTGCTGGGGTCGGGCCCGCGTTCGGGGTTGGGCGAGCTGTCGCTGCCGGAGAACGAGCCCGGCTCTTCGATCATGCCGGGCAAAGTCAATCCGACCCAGTGCGAAGCGATGACGCAGGTCTGCGCGCAGATTTTCGGCAATCACGCGACCATCACCTTTGCCGGCAGCCAAGGCCATTTCGAACTCAACGTCTACAATCCGGTGATGGCGTATAATTTCCTGCAGAGCGTGCGGCTGATGGCGGACGCGGCGGTTTCCTTCACCGAGAATTGCGTCGTCGGCATCGAACCCCGCCTCGACAACATCAAGGCGGGCGTCGCGCGCTCGCTGATGCTGGTGACCGCGCTCGCGCCCAAGGTGGGCTACGACAATGCGGCCAAGATCGCCAAGGCCGCGCACAAGAACGGCACGACCTTGCGCGAGGAGGCGCTGAAGACGGGCCTCGTCACGAGCGAGGAATTCGATGCCATCGTGCGGCCCGAGGACATGATTCACCCGAAATAGGGTGGGGCTCTGGGCGCGGACTACGGAGTATTGGACAGGGGAGGGGGCCTTTGCTAAGACCCCCGCTCCCTCGGGTTCCGGCAATGCGGCGCGGGGGCACGGGTGTATAGCTCAGGTGGTAGAGCAGATGACTCTTAATCATCGGGTCGCAGGTTCGAGTCCTGCTACACCCACCAGCGACTCATCGGACAGTGCGCACAGTTCAGAGACGCTTGCGCGGCGCGTGAAATCTCGCCGCGATTTCGGTCGCTTGCGGCGTGCTGCAAGCGACAAATTCGGCGCTAGAGGCTCATGTCCCCCGTGAATGGCGCTGAGAGCCGGCAATTCTCATAGGGAATTTTGTGCGTTCCGAAAATGCCGCGCTTTACGTCCTGAGACTGATTCATGGGCAGAGACCGGTGCGCTTTGGCGCTACGGACGTCCGCTGGTCCGCGTAAGCCGGACATTTCCCTGCGGAGGGAGGAAGTCTGTTCATCGCCATGAACGAACGTAGCGGTTCTCTAATCGAGAACGGCAATCTCCGGCTCTCATCCTTAGGCAACAGCCGCCGCAGGACATCTACGGTGGCTGCGTGAATGTCATCAGCGATTTGGCGTTACTCCGCGGCCCGATTGGCAGGTCGGGCCAACTCGGTCGAGAAGGCGTATGGCACCAGGATATGCGCCATATTGGACGTGTCGCCCCACTGATAATTGAGCAGCGGATGCGGATTTTTCACCACGACATGCAATTTTCCAGCGTCGGCAAACTTTCCCGGCGCCAGCACGAAACGGAGTTTCGTTGCGCTGTCCACCAGCGTCGGCACCGGCTCGCCATTCACATAGACGACCGAGCGCTTGACGAAATTGGCCCCCGTCAATGTTACGCTGGTCTCCGGTGAGCCCTGCAGGACCGTGCGCGGCGCGATCGTCTCAATTCCCGGAGCCGGTGACACAGAAAAATCCTGAACCGGACCAAAGCCTGCCCTGCGCACTTCTGCGACGCCGGGCAGGATTCCGACCGTATTGCCGTTGGGCGCGGTGACAGTCATATAGGGCTTCGGATCGTTCTGTCCGCGTGCCGGCATCTGCTTGACTGCGTTGAAGAATGGCAGATCGCTGACCGGGGCCCCATCGTTACTGACCCGGTCATTGGCGAACATCCCGCCGCGATACCAGGGATGGAAATCGCGGTCCACCACATGGCCATCCTTGATCACGTCGTCGATCTTGCGCATGTTCATGATGTCGCGCGTCGGATCCGCGCTGACTATGACGATATCGGCGAACTTGCCGGCTTCGATCGTGCCGACATCCTTCAGGTGATAATGCTCGGCTGGCCATTTTGTCGCCGCTTGAATGATCTTCATCGGCGGCACATGCGCATCTTCCTGGAAAGCCGCCATTTCCTGCAAAACGCCCAGACCCGGCGCCGACTGCGGGTCATCCATCGATGCCAAGGCGTGTCCGCCCGCGGCGATCAGATCGCCGATAAATTTGGCGTGGTTCTTATAGCCGCATGAGCGGATCGAAATCTGGTCCGGAGTCAGATACTCCTCCGGCGATCTCACATTCTCCATCAGGTCCTGCACCGCAGCTTCGGGGTAATAGGTACGCAGGGCGGGATCGGAGAGCAGCTCGCGATCTTCCTGCTGAAGGCGCTTCCAGCTCGAAGGAAAACCGCGGTCGGCGGCGATCAGATTGGGCACGACCGCCGCGTTATGCGCGGCAAGAAAGGCGACCATATCCTTCTCCTTCGCCGGGTCCATGTCGCAATAGACGTCCGGCGGCAGGCCGACATAATCCTTCCATTTGTCCGGATCGCGGTTCATTTCAACGCCGGCAAGACCGGTGTGCAGCATCACGTCTGCACCGGCGAGAACGCACGACTTGCCGCGTGTTTGCGGACCGACGCAGCGCATCATGACGCTTTTGCCGGCCTTGTGGCCCTCATCGGCAAAAGCGGCGAATACTTCCGGTGGTGCGGCGCCGTCAGAGGCGCCCAGAACGTCGGCGCCCATGGCAAGAACCGCCTTGGCGCGGGCGCGCGCTTCTTCGGGTGTCTTGAGGACCTGCCCGCCGTAATCGATGACGGTCTGAAACAGCCGCGGGCCTTCGTACATCCCGTGATTGATGGCGTCGCGCTCGGCCAGCCCCTGGTCCCCCTTGGCGACATTCATCACGGTCGAAGTGACGCCGAAATGGAGATAGGCCTCGCCATACATCCAATAGCCGATCGCCATGGAATCGATCAGGCCGGGCGTGATCCATTTGCCCGCCGCGTTGATAATTGTTGCACCTGGAGGCACCTGTACGGCTCCGGCGCGCCCGACCGCGGTGATGCGGCTACCCTGGATAACAATGACCGAATTCGGCACCGGCGCCCCGCCATTGCCATCGATCAGCGTGCCGCCCTGGATAACAAGAACCTGCTGTTGTCCCTGGGCATGGGCAGTCAATCCGATCGCCAACGCCGTCGCCGCGACCGCCGCTATCCCAAGCAGTTTTGTTTTCAGGCTCTGTGTTTTCCGCACGTGTTGCTCCTCCCATTCGGCTGCGAGCAGCGGCTCCTGTCCCAAGCCGTTGTACGCAAGCTGCGCGCGTTTGGAAATGGCATTGCACCCGTCTGCTCTGCCGACCCTCGTCGCTCATCACCATCGCTTGCGGGGTTCGCGAACACCGCCGCGCCCGTAGGCCAACGCCACCTCGTCGCCAACAACAAGGATCATAGCCGGTTTTGCCGGAGATGCTTTTGCATTTTCACGGTGCGATGCCGGGCGGTCGAAGCCGTCCCCCTTGGGGACAATGTCTCAGGTGGGTCATTGGCGGAAGAAATTCCTCTCTGCACTCGCTCATATATATGCGCCATATATTAAGTGCGCCGTCGAACATTCTCGATTTTATATGGGATTCATCCCCATTTTGCGGACGGTCGCAAATGGACTCATCCCAATGGCGAGGCGGGCGTTTGAAGAAGAGGCTGGCCTGTACGACACCTCCTTCGTGGCGCGCGTAGAGGCCGATCGTCCGGTTGAGCAGCCCCTTGAAGGCTTGCCTGATTCCCGCGTGATCCTGTTCGAAACCGGTCAGGCTCTCGCCGCGGCTTTGGGCACCGGCGTCTTTCTCGCCTGGCTCGTCCAATGGGCCGGAATCCGCTGATTCCCCTGGATCGAGAAGGGCTGGCGAATGGCTGACATGCTGCATTGGTTGTTCGACGAACGCGAGGCGCTTCTCCTCGAAGGCGGACCCGCGCTCCTGCTCGGGATTGCATGGCTCGCGCTCACCCCTTTCGTCGGTTTCAGCGCGCCTCTCCGGCATCGGGAATCCAAAGGACACGCGCCCCAGGGCCAACCTCCTCGTCCGCCACACGCTCGCGGGAGAATTCGATGATCTACAAACGCTGGCAGATCGCCGCCATCCTTGTTGCCGTCCTTATCGGGGTGTTTTCGGCTTTGCCGAACCTCGTGGGTCCTGGGTTCTTGCGCTATTTGCCGTTCGCGCAGCAAATCTATCTCGGCCTCGATCTGAAGGGCGGCACCTATCTGCAGCTTCAGGTCGACATCCCGGCGGCCGAAAAGGAACGCGCCCAGGCGACGCTCGACAATATCCGCGGCGCTCTCAGGGGCGCGCGCATCCCCTACACGGATCTGCGCGTTGCCGGCGATTCCGTAGCGTTGCGGATTGCCGATCCCAACCGCGTTGCCGATGCCCGCAAGGTGCTCCTGCCCGTAACCGGAACCGGGGTAACGCCTGATTACAGTGTTACGGACAATGGCAATGGCGGCCTCATGCTGAAGCCGGACGAAGCGGCGTTGAAAGGCCGCACCGACGATATTCTTCAGCGTTCGATCGAAATCATCCGCCGCCGCGTCGATGAAACCGGTGTCAGCGAACCCACCATCGCGCGTCAGGGTTCGGACCGCATCATCGTGGAGCTGCCGGGCGTGCAGGACCCCGACCGGCTGAAGCGGCTGCTCGGCACGACCGCCAAGATGACGTTCCGCCTGGTCGACGTGACCGCTAATGCTGCCGATGCCACAAAAGGGCGGGCGCCGCCCGACGATGAGCTTCTTTACGAGGCCGACAAGGCCGGAACCCAGGTCCCCTATCTGGTGCAGCGCCGGGTTGCCGTGGCCGGCGACCGACTGACGCAGGCGAGTTCGGGGTTCGATCCGCGGGGCGGCGAGCCGGTCGTGAACTTCGTGTTCGATTCCCGGGGGGCCCGCGAATTCGGCGATGTTACCAAGGCCAATGTCGGCCGGCCTTTCGCCATCGTTCTCGACAACCGCGTAATCTCCGCTCCCGTCATTCGCGAGCCGATCCTCGGCGGCAGCGGTCAGATCAGCGGCAATTTCACGGTCGAATCGGCAAACGAGCTCGCCATCCTGCTGCGCGGCGGCGCCCTTCCGGCCCCGCTGAAAGTCATAGAGGAACGCACCGTCGGTCCCAATCTCGGGGCTGACGCCATCCGGGTTGGGGTTTACGCCTGCGCCATCGGCGGCTTCCTCGTCATCGCCTTCATGCTATATTTCTACCGGCTGTTCGGCGTGTTCGCATCGATCGGGATGATCTTGAACCTCTCGATGCTGATCGGCGCGCTGTCGCTGTTGCAGGCGAGCCTGACACTGCCGGGCATCGTGGGCATCCTTCTGACCGTCGGCATGTCGGTGGATGCGAACGTGCTCATCAACGAACGCATCCGGGAGGAGGCGCGCAAGGGCAAGACCGCGCTTTCCGCGATCCAGACGGGTTTCTCGCGCGCCATGGCGACGATCATCGACGCCAACATGACGACGCTGCTCAAGATGGTGATCCTGTACGGGCTCGGTTCGGGGCCGGTGCGCGGCTTCGCCATCACCATCAGCCTTGGCATCATGACTTCGATGTTCACGGCCATCGTGCTGGTCAGATCGATGATCGCGCTGTGGTACCGGCGCACGCGGCCGAAGGTGCTTTCGCCGCAGCAGCGCAATCTGTTCGGCCCGCGCCTTGTCAAGGACGACACCACGGTCGCTTTCATGAAGGGCCGCCATGCCGGCCTGATCGTATCGGCCGTGCTCAGCATCAGTTCGCTTCTGCTTTGTTATTATCCGGGCCTGAATTACGGCATCGATTTTCGCGGCGGCCTCTCAATTCAGGCGCATCTGCCTCAGGCGGCCGATTTCCAGGCGCTGAGGACCGAACTTGGCAAGCTCAATCTCGGCTCCGTCGAGCTGCAGCAATTCGGCACGCCCCAGGATGTGTCGATCCGCTTCGAACGCCAGCCGGGGGATGATTCCGTGCAGCAGGCGGCCGCGACCGCGGTACGCACCGCGCTGCAGACGAAATTCCCCGGCACCAATGTGGAAAGCGTGGATGCGGTGGGCGCCACCGTCAGCACCGAACTGTTCCAGGACGGATTGACCGCGCTCGGCGTCGCGATGATGGCGATGCTCGTCTACATCTGGTTCCGTTTCGAGTGGCAGTTCGGCGTGGCCGCCACCATGACGCTGCTGCTCGATATCACGAAGATCGTGGGCTTCTATGCGCTGACGCAGTTCCAGTTCAACACGACCAGCATCGTCGCCATCCTCACGATCATGGGCTATTCGATCAACGACAAGGTGGTGGTCTATGACCGCGTGCGGGAGAATCTGCGCCTGTTCCGGCGCATGTCCTTGCGCGAGTTGATCGACCGCAGCATCAACGAGACGCTTTCGCGCACCATTGCCACCTCGGGCACGGTGTTCCTCGCCATCCTGCCGCTGGCGCTGATGAGCCAGGGCGACATAAGGCAATTCGCGATCACGCTTCTGACCGGAATCGTGATCGGAACCTCGTCCTCGATCTTCATCGCGGCGCCGATTCTGCTGCTGCTGGGTGAGGGACGGATTCGTCCGAAGACGATGCCTGCCATCGAAGGAAGTCCCGGCCGGGCCTGATGCCGGCCGGGTAGTGGCGCTAAGCCGCTGCGGCTTCCTGCCGTCCCGGATTGCGGGCGCAGAGCAGGAACTGACGGTCGCCCGAATGGGTTTGGCGCACCAAAGCGAAGCCGCATTTGACCAGGACTTCGCCGAAGCGAACCGCCCTGTCGGCGGGGGAATGGGCATCGAAGCCGATAATCAGGGTGCCGCCGGCGTGCAAATCACGGCCACATTTCGCGACCAGCGTACGCAGTTCGGCGGCGTCCTGTGTTCCGAGTATCCACAGGCTGTCGGCGGAATTCTCCGCGACGTGAGGGCCCTGGGTCGCCGTCTGGCAGGTTACGTTCAGGAAGCCGCGGCGGCACAGCCCCAATAGCACATCGAGCGCTTTGCACCCGGCAATCGTGATGCGATCTGCCTGACGAGCGCCTGAAAGCGCGATCAACTGATCGATAAGCGCTCCGGGGGGCTCATCCGTCTTCGCCGCCGCCCAAGCCCGATTCCGATTGCTCATACGAATCACTCCATTGCCCGAGTGGGAATTTGGCGATCCGCGCATAGCAATTCGATGGGGTATGGAGGGCTCGAAAATAGAAAGCGCATAAGAAGAGCGCGGTTTGCGATTTGTAGACGGATGATCCTTCCCGATTTCCTGGACCGGTTCGCGGCCAGAGGCACTGATTTGGCAGGTCTGGCCCAGCCCCGGTAGAATGGGACACGCGCTATTTCCGGGTCACGGGGGCTAATTTTTGCAGATCAGCATCGAGCACTCCGCATTCCTCGAGAGCGGCGTAAGCATCATCGTTGCGTCGCGGGATTCGCAAAATCGGCCGCTCCTCGGACGGTGCGCCGGCTGTCTGGTTGCGCCCGACCGGTCGCGGGTCACCATTTTTCTGTCGCGACGGAAATATCCGCTTGTTCTCGACGCGATCCGGAGAAGTGGCGCGCTGGCTGTCAGCTTCAGCGAGCCGAGCAGCAACCGCAGCCTTCAGCTCAAGGCCAAGTCGGCGCGACTGGTCGAAGTCGAGAGCTGCGACGCCGGGCGGATTGCGGCCTATCTCGATCTCTTCGCTGCGGACATCGAGAGAGTTGGGCACCGGGGGGTGCTCGCGCGAACGGTTGTCGACACGGCGCCCGCCGATCTCACTGCGATCGCCTTCACGCCATATGCCGCATTCAGCCAAACGCCTGGGCCGGTCGCCGGGAATCGCATCGACACATGACGAAGCTCACCGTTGATGCGATCCGCCGCTGCCTGGACGGCGACCTTCCAGCGAGCATCGCCACCTGTGCCCCCGATGGCACGCCCAATGTGACCATGCTGTCCCAGGTGCAGTATGTCGACAGCCGCCACGTTGGGCTTTCGTATCAGTTCTTCAACAAGACCCGCCAGAACATCCTCGCCAACCCCTTTGCGACGGTCGAAGTAATACATCCGGTCACCGCGGCGACCTATCAGCTGGCCCTCAAATATCTCCGAACCGAAACCGCCGGGGCCTTGTTCCAGAACATGAAGGCGAAGCTCGCCGGCACCGCATCGCATACCGGTATGCAGGGCATCTTCCGCCTGCTCGGCGCCGATATCTATGAGGTGCTCACGATCCAGACCGTGCCCGGCGCGCAGTTGCCCGAAGAGCCACGCCCGAGCCTGCTGTCGGCGACGCGCGCCTGCTGCGAGCGCCTGGCGGCCGGCACCGAGATGTCCACAATTCTCGATCAGCTCCTTTCCGACCTTCGCAGCTTGTATGGCATCGAGCATGCAATGCTGCTCATGGTCGACGATGCGGCCGGCCGGCTCTATACCGTCGCCAGCTCAGGCTATGATGTCTCCGGCGTAGGCTCTGAGATTGCGCTCGGAGATGGCATCGTCGGAGTCGCCGCGCGAGAGCGCACCCCGATCCGGATCAGTCATTTTGCCTCCGATTACGTCTACAGCCGGGCGATTCAGGAAAGCAGCGCCGCCGTCGGATTGCCGGGCGCGATCGAGGCGAAGATCCCCTTGCCCGGCCTTGCCGAGCCCCACAGCCAGCTCGCCGTGCCGATCGTTGCCGGCGGGCGATTGTTCGGCGTGCTGTTCGTCGAGAGTGCGGAGGATCTGCGCTTCGGATATGACGAGGAAGACGCGCTCGCGACGGTGACGGCGCAGCTAGGCGTGGCGCTGTCGGCGCTTCAGCAGAGCACGGCTGCGGCTGATGAGGGTGCGGTTTCCGGCACGCACATATCTCCCCCTTCGGGTTCGCCCGCCGTCATTCGCCATTATGCCGCCGACGGAAGCGTGTTCATCGACGACGACTATCTCATCAAAGGGGTCGCGGGTGCGATCATTTGGAAGCTGCTGCTCCAATACGCGGCCGGCCGGCGGAACGAGTTCACCAACAGGGAATTGCGCCTCGACCCGGGGCTCCGTCTCCCCTCGCTATCGGAGAATCTCGAGGCGCGCCTGATCCTGCTCGAGCGGCGATTGACGGAGCGCTGCTCGTTCCTGCGCCTGGAAAAGACAGCGCGCGGCCGTTTCCGGCTGGTTGTCCGCCGCCCGGTCAAGCTGGTCGAGATGCCGGGCGGCGGTGCCTGAACGAAAATCGCTTCGGAAATCAGACCGCAAGGCCCGGCGCGTCGAACGTTGCGGTGAGCTTCCACCAATTCACGTCGCTCAACCACGGCCTGAGCGTCGCCAGAATGCCCGCAAAGGCTTCGGCCGGCATGGCCGGCCGCATGGCGCGGAGCATCTGGGCGCGTTCCGCGGGGGTCAGCACCGGAAGCATCCATCGCAACGAGAACGCCTTTTCCTGCGGCGACAGCGAGGCAACGATCGCCTGCTCGATGGCAATCAGTTCCGGGTCGCTATACGTCCGCCAGAGCACCTCGTTGTTCGTAGTCTCCTCGGCATGCATGTGGACGAAGTTCTCGCCGACGAATAGCGCGAGGCTGAGATAGAGCGCAGCGGCAGCGGCCGCTTTCGTCTCGTGCTCGGCCTGTTCGACGGCCACGACAGCGGTTTCGAGATCCCGGAACCAATGCACGTGGCTTGTGTGGTCGCCGGACGTCTGCCCGGACGATCCCGGGGCGCGCGCCTCCATGGCGGGGTGGACGAAGGCATCCTCTTTCTTCAAATGGCTCTGACAATAGCCGAGCATCTCGCCGACTTGCGCCAAAGCGGCTTTCCGCTCGCCGTCGTCCTCCGGATCCATCCGTCCGACGGCGGCAAGGGCTTCGGCCATGCAGACGCGCAGGGCCTTATGGATGAGCCGGTACATGTCATATCGCGGGGCAGCAATCATAGTGGTTCCTCCTCATTCAGCGAGGGAAAAGGTACCCGCGGCGCGCCGGAACGGTTGCGAAAACCAGCCTCACGCAATGCTAAGAGTTTCGTAAAGGCGTCGGGGTTGGGGCAGGGGCCAAAACGAGGTTCGGCCACACAGCGCGATCGCCAATTTTTGGCATTCGGTCAGTCCGCAGCGCACCGCCTGCAATCGCAGTTGGAAGCGTTCCATGGCTGCTTTCCGTAACGCCTGCCGGCGTCAGGCAGACCGCTTATCAGGATGACGAGGGGCCATCGCAGCGTGGAGAGAGGGGGCTGGGCGTTGGGGAGATTGGGGGATTGCACGATGGCGCACCAAATGACCTGCACAAAATAGCACCCATGAAAGGAACAAAGATGCGTTCAAGCAGTTGAATTGTGGGGAATAATCGCGTGTCAGCCAAAGCGCTCGGGGAATATATGAGTGAACGTCTCGGTTACACGCCAGAGCTGGAGCTTGACCAGCCAATTATTTTTCCGCGAAAAACGGATGTGACGGCGCTTCGCAGCGAGGGATATTTTCGCAAGGTCCTGGACGAGCTTCCAGCCGCGATTTACGCCACCGACGCCAAGGGGCGGATAACCTATTTCAACGAAGCCGCCGCGGCACTTTGGGGCTGCCGTCCGGAACTGGGCAAGAGCGAGTGGTGCGGCTCCTGGAAACTCTATTGGCCGGACGGGCGGCCTTTGCCGCATGGTCAATGTCCCATGGCACTGGCGCTGAAAGAGGAACGGCCGATTCGCGGCATGGAGGCTATCGCCGAACGTCCGGACGGCAGCCGTGTGCCATTCATTCCCTATCCGACACCGCTTTACGGCGAGTCCGGCAGACTCATCGGAGCGGTCAATATGTTGGTGGATGTCAGCGATCTCAAACGAGCCGAGATGTCCGCGTTTCGTCTTGCTTCGATCGTCGAGTCCTGTGACGACGCAATCATCAGCAAGGACCTGAATGGCGTTATCTCCAGCTGGAACAATGGGGCGGAGCGGCTCTTCGGTTATACCGCTGAAGAAACCATCGGCCTGCCGGTGACCATATTGATTCCGCCGGACCGGCTCGATGAGGAAGTCCGCATTCTTCAACGCATAAGGCTGGGCGAGCGGATCAATCATTACGAGACAGTTCGCCGGCGCAAGGACGGAAGCCTGGTCGATATTTCGCTCACGGTGTCTCCGGTCAAGGACGCCAACGGAAGAATCATAGGTGCCTCGAAGGTTGCCCGTAACATAACCGAGCTGAAACGCAGCCAAGAGCAGAAAACGCTGTTGCTCTTGGAGATGAAGCACCGCGTCAAGAATACGCTCGCGACGGTGCAGGCCATAGCAATGCAAACGCTCCGCAGCGCATCTGCGGAAGAAATCGCGGCATTCGTCGCCCGGCTGCAATCGCTCGCAAGTGCGCATGATCTCCTGACGTCGGAGCAATGGCATCGCGCGTCCTTGCGGGACGTGATTGGCGCAGTACTCAATGCTTTCCAGGAAAAACATCGCGAACGTTTCCTCATCGAAGGTCCCGACGATGTCTGGCTGGATTCGAACAGATCGTTGAGGGTTGCGATGACGTTGCACGAACTCGCGACAAATGCGGTCAAATACGGCGCTCTATCGAATCAAACCGGCCGCGTCAGCGTGCTCTGGAAACAATCGCGATCCGCAGAAGGGCCTTGCGTAACGCTGCATTGGAAAGAACGCGGCGGTCCTCCCGTCAAACCACCCGAGCACAAAGGTTTCGGCTCGCGACTTATCGGGCACGCCTTCGGTAATACCGAGGGAGAGAGGATAGACTTCGACCCACGCGGTTTGGAGTGCGTCTTGCAGGTGCCGCTCTAGGTCATGTACCCGTAAAGGGGACTCCCATTTTTGGCGGACAGTCTGCCTACTTTGCGCGGCCGCTGAACCCGCGCGTAAGCATCGGAATCCGAAGCAGCGTGCCGCCACCGGCCACGTAGAGCGTCCGCTTGTCGGGGCCGCCGAACCCCAGGTTCTGACAGCGCCGCGTGATGCACCAGACCGGGATGGCGCCGAGGTGCTGTCCGGTTGGGCTTAAGACCTCGATGCCCGAATCCGTCAGCGCATACAGCCGGCCGTCGTCATCGGTGACCAGCCCATCGGCTCTCGACACCGGCGGTGCCGTCGGGGGCAGCGACATGTCGCGCCCTGTATAGGTGGCGAAGACCCGCCGATTGGCGAGGCGCCCATCCGGCTGCACGTCGAACGCGTAGATGTTGATGCCCTGGGTGTCGTTCACATAGAGCGTCTTCTCGTCGTGGCTGAGCTGCAGGCCGTTTGGAGATTTGATCCCTTCCTCCACCACGCGGATTATCGCGCCGCCGCGGGGCACGTAATACACCGCGGAGGCCGGAGGGTCCGTGAAGTACAGGCCGCCCTTGAGGTCCGCGACGATGTCGTTGGGACGGCCAAAGCTCTTCCCCTGGTAATTGTCAGCGATGATTCTCTCCTTCCCTTTCGGCCATACGACGCGAGGTCCGAGGAAACCGGGCTTCGTTTGGATCGAAACGAGCTCGCCGTTCTTCGCGTCGAAGGTCATGCCGAGCGGGTTGAGCAGATCGCCCAGGAAGGTGACGGGCTGGTCGTGCTCGTCCAGCCGCACGATGCGGTTGGCCTGCGACTCCGAGAAGATGAGGCCGACATTCGGCAACCAGAACGGGTCGTCCGAGCTTGTCAATCCCTTGATGACCACCTCCGGCATCGTGCCGC
Source organism: uncultured Bordetella sp. (assembly GCA_964494505.1). Lineage (GTDB taxonomy): Bacteria > Pseudomonadota > Alphaproteobacteria > Micropepsales > Micropepsaceae > CAIYRG01. The sequence continues at coordinate 59,790 of CAZBRO010000029.1, read as the reverse complement.
CGGCGATGACGCCGGGGATGTTGGGAGCCGGCTGCAGCGCAACGGTGTTGGGTGGAGTCTGGGCGACGACCGGGGAGACGCCGAGGCCCGCGGCCAGCGCGAGGGTCAACGTCATAAGCGCCTGTCGAATCATGGCAACGGCTCCTTCACTGGTCGAGATGGCTGCACTGTATCGCGACGGACGGGGTTTACCCCGCGCATAGTACCCGCCGCATGGGATCCATGCCAGTTAAACGGGACAATGGCTCCCACTGCCACTCAGGATCGGCGTCGATTCACAGCAGCGCGTGTTCGGAAGGACGATGATTGGGCGGCAGAATCGCGTTTGCGCCGGGCGCTGCGTCGGAATCTCACCATCGCCCCCCTGATAATTAGGGCATAAGAGTCGGCAGCAGGTACAACTTGGTTAGAATGGTCGCGCGGGGACGCGAGGATGGGGCATTCGACAGTTGAAAAAACCGCGCGTTAGGAACAATACGGTTTTATCTCGGATCTAACCGCCGCGGCGAATTCTTGCCCGGCATGAGACGATTGTGAGCGACGCCAAACACCCTGCAGGCCACGGTTGCAACAGCGCCAACGAACCCGGCAACCGCTTCCAGCGTCGCGAGATGCTGCGTCTGTTCAGTGCGCTGGGTGCGGGCCTTGCAATGGGCCCAGTGGTGGCCTCGGCTGCATCGCGCGACGGGCGCGATGAACTGGTGAGAAGCAGGGCGGTGCTGAACGGCAAAGCCAGCAAGTTTACCATCCTGCACACGGCCGACATCCACGCGCAACTGCAAACCCACGACGAGTTCTTCTACGAGAACCGGCGAGCCGTCTACAGGAAGCGCGGTGGATTTGGTGTGCTCAAAACCATGATCGACACGCTGCGGGCGGAGGACCCCGGCAACACGATTCTGATCGATGGCGGCGACTGCTTCCAGGGCGGGGGCGTGGCGGCGCTGAGTCAGGGCCGCGCGCTTGTGCCCCTCATGGACCGGATCGGTTACGACCTCGTGCTGCCCGGCAATTGGGAGGTGATCTACGGCAAGGAAATGATGCTGAAGAACCTCGGTGCCTATCGCGCGCAAAAGGTCTGCGCGAACATGTTTCACGCGCCGTATCCGGCAACCGCCCAGATCGCTTCCGATCCGAACGCCGGTCTCAAGGGCGAACTTATCTTTCCGCCTTATTGGATCGGACAAGTGGGCGGGGCGAAGATAGGTTTTATCGGATACAACGACCCGCTGACGTCGAACCGTCAGTCGCCGGCTTACAGCTACGGCATCGCATTCACGAAACCGGAAGCGAACGTCGCGGACTACATCCGCGTACTGCGCGATTACGAACAATGCGCAATGGTTTTCCTGGTGACGCATATGGGGCTCGCGCAACAGGTAAACCTTGCCAACAAGCCCGAAGTGAGAGGCGTGGATTTCATCCTGGGCGCCGACACGCATGAACGCGTGCGCAAGCCGATTGCCGGCAAATATGCGCGCGTGACCGAACCCGGAGCGTTCGGTTCCTTTGTGGCGCGTCTCGACGTGGTCCTGGAAGACGGCAAGCTCAAGGATAGCCACTACGAACTTCTCGAAGTAGACCCGGAAAAATATCCGGCAGACAAGGCCATGCTCGACCTGGTGGCCGAAGTGAGCGCGCCTTATCGGGAACGGCTTCGTACCGTCGTCGGAAGCACGAACACAACCCTTGTCCGTTACTATGTCATCGAGAACCCGTTGGACAATCTGATCACCGACGCGATCATGTGGAAATTGCAACCCGACGTCGCGCTGAGCAACGGCTTTCGCTTCTGCCCGCCGATCGCAGCCGATGGAAAGACCCCGACGCCGATCACCAATGACGACCTCTGGAGCATGATCCCCGAAGACAGCGAAGCCAAATATGGCGAAGCGACCGGGCGGCAACTGTGGAACTGGCTGGAAAAGGAACTGGATAATGTTTTTGCCAAAGACCCAGCTTCGCGGTTTGGCGGTTGGCTCGTGCGCTTCAAGGGCATGACGGCCAATTTCACGATGCGCAATGATTTTGGAAAGCGGGTGAACTGGATCAAAATCGCGGACCGGCCCATCGACCTTGACAAGACTTATCGGCTCGCTGCGTGCGAACGCTCCGGCGATCCCGTCGATACGCTTTGCCGGCTGGAAAACGTGACAAATCCGCGCCGGGCTGGCATCACGATGCACAACATCATGCGCGAATATCTGGGCAGATTCTCGCCGGTGGCGCCTCGGGTCGAGGGCCGCATCACGGCCACGGATGCACCGCCGGACCTGTTGAGCCAGTTGGAAGGCTACGACTACAGCTTTCGGTGAAGGCTTCAGGAGGTGAGGCGTGCCTCCAAAGCTCCTACTTCATATCGGCGTTGGATGATGATCCACCGCACGGGCGACAATGGCCGGGCGTTCGCGACCAGCCAGTGCGCGGCGTCAATACAGCCACGGAAGAATGCGATAGGTGCGCGAGCGGTAGCCTTCATATTCCGGGAATTGCGAGGCCAAAACCTGTTCCTCGTTCCGCATCCGGTAGGTCTGAAAGGCGAATTGCAGGCCCACGACCACGACCGCATAGGCCGAAATATATTGCAGCATGAATCCGACCAGCGTCAGCAATTCGCCGAGATAGAGCGGATGCCGGATCAGGCGATAAGGCCCGTCGGTAACCAGCGCGCGGGCTTCGGCCATCAGGCTGAAGGAGCGGCCGAGATGCATCAGCGACAGAAACGAAAAGCCGATGCCGCCGAGCATGAGGACGAGCGAAACAAGCGACAGCGGGATACCGATGGCGGCGGGCGGAAGCCACACGATCGCCACGCCCAGATAGCTGCCCCCAAGGGCGGCGATGCGCGGCGTGGCCCCTTTTGCCTTGGCCCGGGCAGGACCGCGCATCAGGAGACAGATGAGCGCCAGCACGATGATCGCAACGCTCGCCATCTCCACCAGCACCGAGACGATGAAGGCGAAATCCATGGCCGTCGGATCGAGCGTCAGCAGCTTCGCCGCGAGCGACGGAATCACCTGTCCGACCGAGGCGCCGTACCAGAGCAGCAGCGGCATCGCGACCATGAGATCGTAGGCCTTGGTCTTTCGGAATGCGCGCCACGTCCACTCGGCATTGTCGCGCAGGGCAAGGGGTAGCGTGGCGTAGAGCGGTCGGAGCATGAAATCCTGCGGGCTACGGCGGAACGACGGCCGCGAATATGACATCGGCACGCTGAAATAATGATTAAGCGCGCGTAAGGACGTCACACGCAGTATGGAAACGATGAAGGAAAACCGCGAAATCCGCGGAAGATGCGCCTCAAATCGCTCTGTGTACGGATTCGCCGCCCGGGCATGTAGGGCAAAGCCTAACGCTGCGCCGAGACGCGGGCTTGAGCGTGGCCAAAACGAAAGGGCCGCGACCCGATGGATCGCGGCCCTTTCGCATGCTGCTGAAATCTACCAGGTCTTGGTGAGAGTGAGGGTGAAGGTCCGCTGCAGGTCGGAGAATGCGTTTTCGAAGGCACGAATGGAGCCGTTGCCGCGGGCGCCCACTTCGAACGGCGGCGGTTTGTCGAACAGGTCGTTGATGGTGAACTGGATGCCGAGATTGCGCAGATACTCGTTCGCCGGTTTTTCTCCGGTCTGATACCCAATCGTCAGATCGAAGAAGACCTGGGCCGGCGCCATGTTGGGATAGGTGCTGTATGGCCCGTAGAACGGCGAACCGGTGTAGCAAGCGCCCGGCGCACCCGATCCGGGAAGGGAACTCGAAGCCGCGGTGAAGAAGCAGCCTGGTATCAGGTTGTTGCCGGCGAAATTGACGCCCAGCGTCGCCGTGTTGGCGCCATGGCCGAAATAATTGGCGAAGGCCGTGACGCTCCACGTATCGTCGGACCAGCCCAGACGATAGCGCACGCGCTGCAGATGGTTGCCGGAGTCCTTTCCGGTGAAGACAGAAACCAGCGGCTGGTCGGCGGTTGCGCGGCTCTTGTCGATGGTTTCATAAAAGCCCGCCGCTCCGATATTGATCGAGCCCATATTGGTAAGGCCGACATTGGCGAGATCGAAATCGTAGCGGCCGTCGAAATCGATGCCGGAAAACACGCGCGATCCCAAGTTGGTCAGCGCAATATCCTGGATGAATTTGATGTTCGGAATGAACGCCGGGTCGAAGGTGAAGCCCGACCGCTGCGGGAAGACCGAAAGCGCCGTCACGAGATCCAGGAACGACTTGTTCTCGGGTGCGGTGATCGGCAGGTCGGGACGCGGGATCACCGTGTAGCGCGGGAACGAGACCGGGTCGTTAGGGCCCTGTCCCAGCGAATTGCTGGCAATCAGCCCGGTGAACTCCAACCGGAAGAATGACGCGTCGAGATTGAGCCCGGACAGATTGATGCCAAGAATGGGCTGCTGCGGTGTGAAATTGAAGCCCATGCTCCATTGGCTGAGATGCTGCGGGCTGAGGCCATGCCCCCTCAGAAGCGCGGCCGCGCCGTTGCCGGAAAGTTCGACGCTGACGCCGCCCGGCTGGACGAGGCTGGGATTGGTGGAACAGGTCGGATTCAAGAGGGCGGTCAGCGATCCCGGAATCGCGACGCCCGCCGGCGAACCATTGACGGATTTGCAGTCGAGAAGGGCCACGTTGGTGGCATTGGAGAACCCGCCCAGGGGGTTGTAGCCGGCGACGCGCGAACCGCCCGGATCGTTCTCCGCGAAAGACGGCACGCGGAACGATTTGCCCCAGGAGCCGCGGAGCGTGAGGCCTTCGCCGACGTCCCAGTTCACGGCGGCCTTCGGCGTCCACACGGGATCGCTCAGATTGTTGTATTTGTCGTAGCGGTAGCCGAGTTCGACGACCAGCGATTGGAAGAACGGAATCGCGTTGGCTTCGCCGAAGATCGGAATGTCCGCCTGACCGAAGAAGGCGTAGCTGTATTGCCAGTTCGCCGACGGCGTATTGGTGACGACGATGGTGCTGTCGGTATTGTCGTTCTCGATATTGACGTAGGTCCAATGCTCCCGCAGCGTCTGGCCCGCGATGGCGAGCTTGAGGGGGCCGCCGGGAAGGTCGAACACCGGACCGTTGAAATTGAAGCCGGTCTCCTGGACCTTGAATGTCTCGTGCTGGAGACGATACCCGGCGATGTAAGCCAGGGTGGCGGGATCGTTGCAGGTGAAGGAGCGCGGATCGCAGAACACGTTCAGATACGGGATGGCGGCAGGCTTCACGAATGTTCCGATGGCTGTCGTCGTGACGACGTTGCCGAGAGCGGCACTGAGGTTTTTCGGATTGATCGAATTTGCCACGTCGCCATAATTGCGGTCGTCGCTCATGGAATAGGTGAGCTTGCCGATCCAGTCGAAGGGCAGCTTGTCCAGATTGAAGCCCACGTCCCAGTGGGTGGCGACTTCGCCGCCGGTAACGATGGCGGGCATTTCGAGCGCGAAACTGTAGTCCACCCGCACGCCCGACGGCGCGCCGACCGGGTAGTAGGGGTTGATGGTCGGGACCAGAAGGTTGGTTTGCTGTTCCGCGCGGGCTTGCCCCTGTCCGGAGGGATAGATCTGCTTGCCGCGCTGGTTGGAATAGAAGCCGTCCGCGAACAACGCCACCGGGCCCAAGCCGAAGAAGTCGTTGGTCAGTTGCTGATCGAAGGTGCCGGTGACCGCATTTTGCTGCTGCCGGGGGCGCGCGTCCGCGTAAGCCCAGGGATTGAACTCGTTCTTGATGCCGGGATTGGCGATGATCGATGCCCAGGTGAGACTCTTTCCGTTTTGGCCCGCCGGAACGGAGAAGCAATTTGCGCAAAACAGCGTGCCGTTGGCGTTGGATTCGCCCGCGGGCAGGTAAGTGAGACCGGGCGCGGCCGCGACATTGGTCGCATTGCCGACATGGGCGATGGCCGGGAGGCTCGATCCGCGCGGCGTGAGGTCCATCAGACCCCAGGGCGTGAAATCCTGTGTGTAATAGCTGCGCTTGCTGGTCGGTTCGTTCCTGTTATCCGTGAACGAATAGCTGAGCGTGACATTGCCGCCATCCCAGGACTTGCCATAGAGCTGAGCCGCGGACTCGGCGAGATAGCCGATGTCGGGATTGGTGGTGACGCTCACCTGCGACATGGCCCCGTCATAGCCGCGGCGCAGGATGACGTTGATCACGCCGGCCGTTGCGTCGGACCCATAGGTTGCCGACGCGCCCGCGCTCAGCACGTCGATGCGCTCGATGGCGATCGGGGGAATGATGGAGGGGTTGACGGTGTCGTTGCTGTAATTCTGCGGCGGCCAGCGAAGCCCGTTGACCAGCAACAGAGTCTCAACGCCCGACCCGGTGCCGAGACCGTGGATCTGGACGTTCTGCAAGAAGCTCAGGGTGCCGCCGCCATAGGTGGGCGAGGCTTCCGCGTCGATGCGCAGCGAGGGAATGGTCTTCAGGACTTCGGTGACGGTAAGCTTGCCCGTTTCCACGATGTCCGCGGGACGAATGTCGGAGACCGGCACGCCGACGGCGGCTGCGCCCTGAATCAGCGAACCCGTGATGAGCACCTGTTCGGGAGGCATTTGCGGCGCTGCCTGGGCCGTCATCTGCCCTTGCGCGCGCGCCCCTCCGGCAACCGCGATGGCCATGAAAGATGCAGTGCCGAGCAGCGTGCCAAGCCGCGACGTCGTGGAATTCATTTTCGGATCCCCCCCTTTTGGTCGGTGTATGATTCAATTGGCAATGTTGTTGGTGCGTGTTCCCCGATAGCCGGCCGCTGTTGGAAACTCCGGTTCCCGGACGCGGTTAGCGTTTTGTTAACGACAGCATTACCGGGTGGTCATGACAACCACTTCACCCACAGGAAGGGCCATTTCGCCGGCCCCTGGCACATTTTTGCCGCACGTGGGGACGCCAAAGGGCACACGCCGCCATCCCTGGCGGGCTCGCAATTTTGTGATCTACCGAAGGAAATGCCGCTTTCGCGCGGCGGAACCGGTCAGTGCTCCGGCGGGGGGACCGGCGTGAAATCGCCGAGCGCGCAGGTGTCGCCCGTCAACGCGACGTGAATCATCTGCTGGTTGGAGCACACCAGGTCGCTATGGGTGACTTCGGTCCACGGGCTCAGCTTCAACATCGGACACGCCGCCTTCAGCGTGTTGCGCCAAGTCTTGCCGTCGCGCATGTGAAAGATGATGGTCCGGTCGTCCGGCGTTTCTGTGCGCTGAATTTCCTGAAGGATGAGGCAGACCTTCGGGGCGGGCGCCGCGACGCTCAGATTCGCCGATCCCGATGCGACAAGCAGAAGGGCTGCGCCGGCGATGGCTGTGAAGGGCTTCATGGGCGATCCTCCTTCATGGCGGGTCTAGGGGCTGCTCGTTCCGCTGCCGATGTCTGGCGCGCGCGCCCCTAGCCCGGAGAGCCTGGTTTATCCGTGGGGTCCAGCACAATCGCGAGGCGGGGTGGGTACATCCCCACATTGGCGCCGCCGAAATCCGCGAGATAGAACGCGTACTTCCCCTGATTGGCCACGATGCTGACGCGCTTTTCCTTGTAGCCGGCGGCGGAACAGACGATGTCCGTGCTGCCATCGCGCATCGGAAGCGTGATCGAGCCCTTGGCAGCGTCGGTGTGCGCAATCGCAACACCGTGCTGGAATGCGTCGCATTGCGTAGCGGCCGGCATCAGGTCGAGCGCGACGTCCTGGGGCGGCCTTGGCATATCGGGCGATGCGCAGCCCGCGACGGCCACTCCGAGCGATACGAGACACAAACAACTGGAAAACCTCACGCGTTCCTCCTGACGAATACCGGCGCGCCAATGGTGCTAGCCAGCGCAAGCAGCGTCAACCGCCAAGATGGGGGAGGGCGCAAACGGAAAAGGGCCCCGCGCGAACCCGCGCGGAGCCCTTTTGGCACAAATCCGCCGATTAATGCGTCGCGGTTTCGTCCGTCTTGTGCTCGTCCTTGACAACTTTCTTGTGCGTCTTGGCCGCAACCTTGTGGGTGACCGGCTTGGATGCATCGGCCTTCACGTCCGCTTTGGCGTCGGTCTTCACCGCAGCCTTGTCATTGGCCTTCACATTGTCGGCCTTGATGACATTATCGGTTTTGACAACCTGCGCTTCGGCCTTGGCAGGGGCGGAAACGCTCGCGTCCGTGCCCGCGCCGGCGGCAAAAGCAATCGAAGGAGCGAGAGCAACACTCGCTGCAAGCAAAATTTTACGCATGTTTTTTCACTTTTCCTCTTCAAGCGGCGCCCGGGGCGGGTTCGCCGTGAGGGAGGATCATCGCTTGGGATTTGGGCGCGAAGGCGGTGCGATTGTCGCGCCATTGGGGCGGTGACCGGCGCCTTTGCCATGGAAACGCCACAGCTCACTCACTCGGCCGAGTGGCCGTTGAGACAGATCAAGGCGGCGATCCGGGCTCTATCTAATCATTAATTTATGAGATTCGTTGCCGCTGTTTCGAGCCTGGCCGTGGCCGCGTTGCTTTTCGCGGGCCTCCCCGCACACGCCGCAGGCGACGCCAAACGCGGCCAGGTTTTGGCCCAGCTCAATTGTGCCACCTGTCACGCCATCGGCCGCGGGGGAAAAAGCCCCTATGCTCCGGCACCGCCATTCCGCACCTTGCACGAGAAATACGATGTCTCGGGGCTTGCCGAAGCATTCGCGGAGGGCGTCGTGGTGGCCCATAGCGGTCCCCGTCCGATGCCTCGCTTCGTGCTGCAGCCCGACCAGATCGACGATCTGATCGCCTATCTGAAATCGCTCGAAACACCGTCCCGATGAGGTTTCAGCGCTCGGCATAATGCCGCAGCGATTGGAACAGGTCGGGATCGGCGATGATTCGCGGGACCTTGTTCTGGCCGCCGAGTCTGCCACGCGATTTCATCCACGCCTCGAACGTGCCGCGTTTGGCGGCGATCACTTGCGGCGGGTCGAGCCCGAACCCGCCTGAGCGGTGGGCGCGGTAATCGTCGTTACGGCGGCAGAGCACCGAATCGATGCGTTCGGCGAAACGCCGGCTTCGGTCTGCGTCCGGCGGGGGGCCGTTGAATTCCACGATGTAGAGATGCCCGCCGCGGTTGCGTCCGGCATCGGGGAAGACGGCGCCGACGGAAAAATCGGCGAGCGTCGCGCCAATCGAGCGCGCGGCTTCACTCACCGCGTCCTCGATTTCGTCGCCCGTCAGATGTTCGCCGAAGGAGGAAAGGTAATAGGAGGTGCGTCCGGTCACGACCAGACGCGGCGGCGTGCGGGTGACGAACTTCACTATATCGCCGAGCACATAGGCGAACAGTCCGGCGCAGCTCGTGACCACGATGGCATAGTCGACGCCGAGCTCGACATTCGCCGCCCAGTGGCGCGCCGGATTATCCGCCGTCAGTTCGCTTACGGGCACGAATTCGAAGAAGAGGCCGTTATCGGCGACCAGCCGCATGCCTTCGCCCGGCCCGCGGTCGGCCGACGCGATGAAGCCTTCGCTGGCGGCATAGACTTCGCGCGTTTCCGCACGGGTGCCTTCCATCAGCTGTTCGAATTGCGGCCGGTAGGGCGCGAAATTCACGCCGCCATGGCAGATCAGTTCGAGATTCGGAAAGAACGAAGAAAGCTTCGGTTGGCGCCCGGGATACATCGCGAACAGGCGGTCGAAGAAGATCAAGAGCCAGCTCGGCGTGCCGGCGATCTGACGGATGTCTTCCTTCACGATGCCGTGGGCGATTGCTTCGATCTTCTTCTCCCAATCGGCGATCAGCGCAAGTTCGCGCGGCGGATAGACGAAGGCACGCGCCCAGGGCGGCATGCGTGCGGCGACTATGCCGGAGAGATCGCCCGCCACGATTCCAGGCGCGAGCGTGGTCAGATCGGTGCTGCCGCCGAGCATGAAATTTTTCCCGGCAAGCAGGCGCGAATGGGGGCGGTTGCGCAGATGATGCACCAGCATGTCGAGCGCGCCGTTCTTGTTCGAACGGTTCATCTCCGCTGAGCAGGGAATGTATTTGGTCGTGCCGCTGCTGGTGCCGGAACTCATCGCGAAGGCGGGAATGAGACCCGGCCAGGTGCAATCCACAAGCCTCGGGAAAGCGGGCTGCCAATAGTCGCGCCACATGTCCTCGTAACGCCTGAGTTCAACGCGTGCCTGGAAATCGGCGACGGAGTTGATCCTGTCGAAGCCATGGTCGACACCGAACCGCGTGTTCGCTGCGTGACGCACGAGATTCAACAGTTCGGCTTCCTGCGCCTCGACGGCATTTTCCGCGTTCAGCCGGACCGCGCGCCGGCGCGCATAGAGTTTCAGCGCAAGCGTCGCATCGATCATGGCGTGAGCACGATCCTGCGGGCGAAGCGCGCGCGGACGGTTTCGGGTCGAAGCGGCAGGCTTATGTAATCGCCGCGCCGCCACAGGGCCACCTGATCGGCGAAGTTGGCGCTGGCGAACCAGCCATCCTGTCCCCCCAGCAGCGCAAAGTAGTTCGCATCCGGATCGGACAGATCCGAGATGTGGCGCGCGACCGAGCCATAGCGGACGCGATGGCGCTTGTTGGTGAGACCGTGGGCCGTCTTCATCAATGTCTCGGAGGTGCCGCCAGCCGGAAAATCGGGCAGGCGATAGCGCCGCCCGAGCGCGGGGATCATCCCGAGCGGATGCGACAGAAGCAAGCGGTGACAGGCACCCCAAGGCCGGCCGCCAAAGCCGGAGGAAGCACGGGACACGGCACGCGCAAGCGCTTGCCGGCGTTCTTCTTCGGGAGCGGCGAGGATGTCGGCCCAGATCAGGCCGCGCGTTCCCCAGGCGGAATCGTAGAGCGCCCGGCGGGCGGGCGAGACCAGCGCGCGCGCCAGATGAAAGAACAACAGCTCGAAAGCGGCCGCGCCTTTTGAATCCGCATCGTAATTGCCGTCCCAATCGCTGATCGCGTTGCAGAGGCGATGCACGCGCGAGCCCTTGGCCGCGTCGCCCAGCCATGACAGCAGCGCATCGCGCTGCTGCAGGGCTTGCGCCAGGTGTACGTCACCCTGAATCCGCATCAGCTTGGCCACATTCATGCGGTCATCCGCCGTCAGCATTTGGCTGAGACGCGCTATGCGGTCGGGCGGCGAGAAATGGAAACCGACGATGGCGTTCCCGCCCTGGGGCCGCGCATTGGCGGAGGCGACGAAACTTTCCTGCGGGTCGAAGCGGCTCGGAAGATCGGCGCTCGTCATCGGTGCGTCCCAGCCGTTCTCGGGCGCGCTCGGAATATCGTCAGGCTCCGGCGCAGTCCGCCGCGGCAGCTTGGCCGCGATGAGCTGGCCGATGTGGCCCGATGAATCGGCGTAATTCATTTCCAGGCCTGGAACCGCATAGCCGGCGAAGGCGGCGCGGAATTCCTCCCAATTCTTCGCGCGGGCCGCCCCGAGCATGGCGGTGAATTCATCGCTCGGCCGATGCCCTATCCAACGCAGCGCAAGGGTTTCGTTCCGTGTACGGAAGGCAGGCAAATCGTTCACCACCGGGCCGAACGGCGATTCCCGGATGCGCAGCACAAGGTCCGGTTCGCCGCGAATGGCGATGCGCTCCACGCGCTCGTGCAGCGGCGCGTCATTCGGCACGGCCACAAGATCGCTGCTTGCGGCGTGCAGGCTGGCGCCGCCCCAGGCAGCTTCCGGATTGCGCCCAAGCCCGATGAAGGGAATGCCCGGCACCATCAGGCCGACCGCGTGATGGGAGGGCGATTTCATCCCGGCGAGCAGCCAGACATTGGGCAGCATGATGGGAAGGTGCGGATCGTTCGCGATCAAGCCCGCGCCGGCTTCGCTCCGTGCGCCTGCAACGCAAAGCGAGTTGCTGCCCGAGCGCATTGCGGCGTTCGCGATTGCCTGGCCCGCCGCCGATGAAACGCCGGTCCCGCTTTCAAACGACAGGAGATCGTGGCGTAACAGCCGCTTCCACAGCTCCGGCCAATCCGGACGCGAGCGCCCCTTCATCAGCCGCATCCACACCATCCAATTGACATCCGCCGCGGCCAGCCGTCCCAGAAGCACGATGTCGGCAAGCGTCCAAGGCTCAGGCGCGATGCCCAGCAGCGCGCATTCCTCAGGCCGCGCCGGCGCTTTGTCCGTGTAATGATTAAGCCCGCGGGCAAAGCCTTCGAGCCAGCGCCGCGTCTCCGCGGGCAACTCGGCAATGATGGCTGGCATGGCGCGCCCGATGTCGAAGGTGCGCACCAGCGAATCGATGCCCAAGCCGAAGCGGCCCACCGCTTCCGAAACGCGCCCCTTCGCGATCAGCCGCATCAGTTCCACTTGGCCGAGCCGCAGATGCGCGTGCACGACGCCAAGCGCTGCCGCGCAATCCTCGTCGGTTTCCGCCTCGATGAACGGGATCTGATGCTCGTCCCAGAAAATCCCGACAGGACGCGACACGGGCGCGCCCTTGAGCGGCAGCATTTGAAGCCGTTCGTCGAGCGTGAGCACGCGGCGCCGTTTCAATTGCGCTGCAGCCATCCGGCGGACGAGATGCGCGGCGGCTCGGAACCGGCCTAAGGCCATGGGCCATCCTTGGCATGAGCGAAGGTGCTATCTTGCGGGGGCGCGCGCGCGAATGAAACCGGTTCGCGTTCACGCCGTTTCATCGGTCTAACGGAGAATGCCATGCGGATCAGCGCGCGCAATCAACTCAAAGGCATGGTCGTCGATGTACGCAAGGGCCAGACGACGGCCCATGTCCGGATCGACCTGGGCAACGGCCTGCACGTCACCTCTTCCATCACGAACGAAGCCGTGGACGAATTGGGCCTCGTGGTCGGCGATCACGTCACCGCCATCGTCAAGGCATCCGACGTCATGGTGGGCAAGTAAACCGGTTCTACCGCGCGGATTTGTCTTTGCGCTTGCGTTCGGCGGGTAGCGCGCCCGACGCGGCCCTCGAAAGTTCCGTCAATTCGCCCGCTGCGGCGTTCGCGGCCTGTGCCTCGATGGCGCGGTAGCGCGCGACGACCGTCTTGCCCAATTCCGTCAGCTTCGCGCCGCCGCCTTTGGCCCCGCCCGTGGCCGTGTTGATGACGGCCGCGCCGAACGTGTCCTCGACCGCCTGCAGCAGCAGCCAGGCATGGCGATAGCTCATGTTCATCGCTGCGGCTGCGCCGCGGATGGAACCCTGCTCTTCGATCAGTTCCAGCAGGCGCGCCTTGCCGGGGCCGAACGCCTCGGCGCCTTCGAAATCGATCCGGATGGAAAGCCGCGTCATGGGCCGATGTTGCAAGGCCTGGGCCCTTTCGTCCAGAGCGCAGAGCGTCGCCCAACCCGGAATCGAACGGCGGGTTTTGATTTCGGCGCGGATGTTTTCTCGCGCGCCTTGCGTTATGTTGGGGCGGATATCAAGGGATGCGCCGATGTTTCCGCTTCGCTGGCTGAGGAAATTTGCCGTCGCCGGGCTTCTGCTTCTGCTGCCGTTCGCGGCTGCGGCACAGAACGCGGGCGGCATCACGGTGCTTGCCGCGGCCTCCCTCACCAATGTCATGCAGGACATCGCCACGCGCTATGAGGCCGCGACCGGCAGGAAGGTGGCCTTTTCCTTCGCCGGCTCCATGATTCTCGCCAAGCAGATCGAGGCAAGCGCAGGCGCCGATATGTTCATCTCCGCCGATACCGAATCGATGGATTATGTGGACGGCAAGAACTTCATCGCCAGGAACACGCGAACCAATCTCTTCGGCAACAGCCTGGTTCTGATAGCACCCGCCGGATCGAAGACCGCACTGACCATCGCCCCGGGGTTCAAACTGGCGGAGGCGCTCAATGGCGGGCGCCTCGCCATGGCCAATACGGAAACCGTTCCGGCCGGCCGCTACGGAAAGGCCGCGCTGACTGCACTGGGTGTCTGGGAGAGCGTCAGAACCCGGCTCGCCGAAGGCGAAGACGTGCGCGGCGCCCTTGCCTATGTGGCGCGCGGAGAGGCTCCCCTCGGCATCGTTTACGCAACGGATGCCCGCATCGAGCCGAAGGTTCGCGTGGTTGGATCCTTCCCTACGAACAGCTATCCGCCGATCGTCTATCCGGCCGCCCTGACCAAAGGGGGCAAGCCCGAGGCAATGGCTTTTCTCACCTATTTGAAAGGGCCGGAAGCGCGAAGCGTGCTGGCACGTGCTGGCTTTACCGCGCTCGGCAAATAGAACAGGGGACACCGCCTGGCCCCGGCCGTTCCACGGGAATTACGGGGAAGTGAAGACCGTGAATAAAGGTAACAATGCGGCCATGACCGCACTAAGATAGATTTCGCTCGTCCCTGGGGGCAGACAGCCGCCCGCCACGAATCCATTTTTTCGGAGCAAGACAATGGGCAATTCCCGCGCGCGCCGTGCGCGCAAACTCGGTTTCGCAGGAGCAATGCTGGGCGGTATCGCCCTTGCCGTTCTGGGATTTGCCAATTTCGGCTCGCCTCCGGCCGAACCCGCCAACGCAGCCGCGGCGGCGCCCGCCAACGAGCCGGGCGTGCTCCGCGCCACGCTGCCGAACGGGCTTCGCGTCATCCTGGTTCGCAACACGCTGGCGCCCGTGGTCGCCACCTCGGTGAATTATCTCGTCGGCTCCAACGACGTGCCCAACGGCTTCCCCGGCACCGCGCACGCGCTCGAGCATGTGATGTTCCGCGGCAGCCCGGGGCTTACGGCCGATCAGCTTGCCAATATCGGCAGCATCATCGGAGGCAATTTCAACGCCAATACACGCGAAAACCTGACCCAATATCTGTTCACCGTGCCGTCCGACGACATCGACATCGCGCTTCATATCGAAGCCATCCGGATGCAGGGCCTCTCAGCTACCCAAAAGGATTGGGAACAGGAGCGCGGCGCCATCGAGCAGGAAGTGGCGCAGGACGTCTCCAGCCCGAACTATGTGATGTTCCAGAAATTGCGCGAGATCATGTTCGCGGGGACGCCCTATGAGCATGACGCGCTCGGCACGCGGCCGTCCTTCGACAAGACGACGGCCGTCGACCTCCATGCCTTCTACGACAAATGGTATGCGCCCAACAACGCCATCCTGGTGGTGGTCGGCAATCTCGATCCGCAGGCAACGCTTGCCAAAATCCGCACCCTGTTCGGCGCGATCCCGAAGAAGAACCTGGGCACCCACCCGCCGATCGATCCCAAGCCCATCGCGGCCAGCGCACCGATTTCCATTCCGACCGACAATCCCAATGGCGGCACCGTGCTCGCGATGCGCATGCCCGGCCTCGACAGCCCGGATTTCCCGGCGCTCGAAGTCCTCTCCGACGTCCTGAACAGCGAACGCAGCGATCTTTTCGCGCTGGTGCCGCAGGGCAAGGCGCTTGCGGCGGGTTTCTCGCTCGATCCGCTGCCCAAAGTCGGCATGGCCTACGCGTCGATCTCCTATCCGGCGGACGGCGATGCAAAGGCGGCCGATTCCGACCTGCGCGCCACGCTGCAAAAAATCCTGCGCGACGGCGTAGCGCCGGAGCTGGTGGACGCGGCCAAGACGCAGGAAGAGCGCGAGGCCGAATTCCAGAAGAACTCCATCGCCGGTCTCGCCTCGATCTGGTCCGAGGCGGTTGCGGTCTACAATCTGCGTTCGCCCGATGAAGACCTGGAGCGGATCAGAAAGGTCACCGTCGCCGACGTGAACCGTGTGGCGCGTCAATATCTCGATCTCGGCCATGCCGTCACCGCCGTGCTGGTGCCGCGCGGCGCGGGGCGTCCGGTGGCGTCGTCGGGTTTCGGCGGACAGGAAAGCATCGCGCTCGGCGAAGCGCAGGCGACCAAATTGCCCGATTGGGCAGAGAACGCGCTGAACCGGCTCGCCGTGCCGCCGTCCAGCGTGCATCCGGTGGTGACCACGCTCCCGAACGGGCTGACCCTGATCGTGCAGCCCGAAGACGTGAGCGACACCGTCACCGTCTATGGCCACATCAAGATGCGGGCTGAACTGGAAGTGCCGCGCGGCAAGGAAGGCATGTCGCAGGTGCTCGGCCAATTGTTCGATTATGGCAGCGAGAGCCTGGACCGCATCGCCTACCAGGAAGCGCTGGATAAGATTGGCGCGCAGGAAGACGCCGGCCCCGACTTCACGGTTCAGGTGTTGACGCGCGATCTCGACCGCGGCGTGCAATTGCTGGCCGACAATGAGTTGCATCCCGCTTTGCCGCAAGAAGCCCTCGACGTGATCAAGGGGCAGGTTTCGCGCGTGGTTGCGGCCCAGCTCAAGAGCCCGGGCTATCTGATGCAGCGGAATCTGCGCGAGGCCCTCTTCCCGGCGGGGGATCCTTCCTTGCGCGATGCGACGCCGGAAAGCGTGCGAACCATTACGCGCGCCGATGTGGTGGATTATTTCCACAAGGCCTACCGGCCCGATCTCGCCACCATCGTGATGGTGGGCCGGGTGACGCCGGAACAGGCGCGCGCCGTGATTGGGAAATATTTCGGCGCCTGGAAGGGCGAGGGACCGAAGCCGCCGACGGACCTTCCGGCCGTGCCGCCCAACGGATCGAAGACGGTCGCCGTGCCGGACGAGAGCCGTGTCCAGAATACGGTCGTTCTGGCCGAGACCATCGGGATTACGCGCGCGGACCCCGATTATTACGCGCTGGAATTGGGCAGCGCTGTGCTCGGCGGCAGCTTCTATTCGACGCGGCTCTCCATCGACCTGCGCAAGAATGCGGGTCTCGTCTATTCGGTCGGTTCGGATGTGAATGCCGGCAAGACGCGCGGCAATTACTTCGTGCAATACGCGTCCGACCCGGAGAACGTGACCAAGGCGAGCACCATCGTCGTGCAGGAACTGAGGAAGATGCAGAACGAGCCGGTGACGGCCGACGAGCTGCAGCGCGTCAAGGCGTTGATGATCCGCCAGATACCGCTCGGCGAATCGAGCGTCACGGGAATTGCGCGCGGGCTCGCCGGGCGCTGGGACCTGGATTTGCCGCTGGACGAGCCGACACTGGCGGCCGGGCGGTACATCGCGCTCGGGCCCGCGGAAATCCAGGCGGCGTTCAAGAAATGGATCCGCCCGGACGATCTGGTGCGCATCACGCAAGGTCCGCCGCCGCAATAGAACCCGCAAAGGTTTGCGTTCTCTCAGAGTCCGGACATGAGCAAATCCTGTTGGTCTTCGGTTGCCAAGCACGCTCGCCTCTGCGTGGCGCTGCCGATGGCATTTGCGGCCGTGCTTGGCCTTGCGGGCGGTTTCGCGTCGGCTGCGCCTGCCCTCACGCGCGTGCGCATCGAGGTGCCGAACATCGGGAACCTGCAATTCTTCACGCTGTGGGTGGCGCTGGGCGCGGGTTATTTCGAGCAGGAAGGATTGATGCCGGAAATTCTCGTCGCGCCGGCCCCTCGCAGTGTCGGAGACCGGCTGTTCACGGGCGAGGCCGATGTCGCGCTGTTGCCGCCGCCGATGTTCCTCGGGCTCATGGCCGAGGATAAACCGATCCGGCTGTTCGCGAGCCTGCTCGCCAACGAGCCCATCGATCTGGTGCTGCGCCAGGATGTGGCGCAAGCGCGCGCATTTTCACCCGCCGCGCCGTTGGGCGACCGCTTGCACAAACTCGCCGGTCTGAGAATCGGGCTCGCCGGCGAAGTGGCGCCGCGCTTGCGCGCTCTGTTCGCCGCTGCCGGAATGAACCCGGACAAGGACGCGAAGCTCGTCGTGGTGGACGGTCCCGATCAGGTGGCGTCCTTGCGGCAGAGGAGGGTGGACGCGCTGTTCGCGCACACGCCCTATCTCGAAACCGTACTCGTGGAAGATGGCGCGGTCCTGGTGGCCGACAATTCCGGCGGCGAAGTGGCCGAGCTTGCCCAGGGCCAAGTCCACGCGCTCGCCGCGACGCGCGAGGCCATCGGCGCGAACCCGGAGCGGATCGCTGCCGTGACCCGGGCCATCGCGCGCGCCGAACGGCTGATCCATTCCGATCCCAAAGCCAGCGTCGATGCGATCCTTGCTTCGGGTTTCTCGAAAGCCGCCCGGCCGCAGCTCGAAGTCATCGCCCAAATCTACGCGGCCGCCGTGCCGGCCGGCCCGAAAATCTCGGTCACCGGCATCGAACGCGATGCGAGGCTTTATCCCGCTCACCCTCGCGCGCCTGATTTCGCGCGCGTGAAAGCGGCCGATTTCGTTGCGACCGAATTCGCGCCCTAGAAGCTGGATCTAGCGGGCTTCGCAATGGCGGACGTTGAGGCGGTCGTACCAGCAGTCGCGGTCATACCCATAACGCTCATAGTAACGGTCGCCATAATACGGTTCGTCATAGGCGTAGCGGTCGTAAACGCGATAGGCGCAACCCGAGAGGAGCGTGATCGCAATCGCGCCAAAGAGTGCGTGGTTCAGCATCTTCATGGGTCTAACTCCCTGTGCCGTCTCCTTACCTACGCGCGATGGGGCGAGGTCGTTCCCCCGATGGTGGCGCGAGGGGCGGCCTGGCCGTGACGGGGAAATTCCGGCTACGCGCGGTGGAGGATTTCGTTCGCCACGGCCGGGAGCCTTTCGAAATCGAACGGTTTGTAGAGCATCTTTATGCCGGCGTCGGTGATCCGTTTTGGCACAGGTTCGTGCGCATAGCCCGTCATCAGCAGCACTTTGAGACGCGGGCGAAGCGAGAGCCCGGCATCGACCAACTGATAGCCCGTCATGCCGGGCATTTTCACGTCGCTGATCAAGAGATCGATCCCCGACTCCGCCTTGATGATGGCCAGCGCCGCTTCGGCGTCGCAGGCTTCCCATACGGCGTAGCCGGCATCGCGCAGCGTTTCGCTCACCACCATCAGCAGCAAGGGCTCGTCCTCGACCACGAGGACGGCGGGGTGGTTTTCGGTTTTTTCCATGGGGACCATCATACACTCACTGGCAAGGGTTGGGTTTCGTAACGGGGTAGAAGAATGGTGATCGTGGTGCCTTTGCCCAACTCGCTCTCGATGATGAGATCGCCATTGGATTGGCGCACGTAACCGAAGGTCATGCTGAGGCCAAGCCCGGTGCCGCGCCCCTGCGGCTTGGTGGTGAAGAACGGTTCGAGAGCCTTTTGCCGGACTTCCTCGGACATGCCCATGCCGGTATCCGTGATCGCGAGCGCCACGCAATCGCCGGCCGTACCGGCGCGTTCGCCGCTGTCTTTCGCGGGGCAGTTCAATGTCTCGATGGTGAGCTTTCCGCCCGAGGGCATGGCATCGCGAGCATTCACCGCAAGGTTGATGATGACGTTCTCCATCTGATTGGCGTCGCAAAGAACATGCCAGTCGGCCCCAAGCCGCATCTCGATCTGAACGCCGTCGCCGACCGAGTGCCGGAGGAGATCGGTCATGCCGTCGAGCAGACTGGAAAGATCGACGGGCTTGGGCGACAGCGGCTGGCGGCGGGAGAAGGCGAGTATCCGCTGCGTCAGGCTGGCGGCCCGGTCCACTCCTTCATGGGCGCCGTCGATATAACGCTGGACATCGCTGCGCCCTTGGGCCACCCGCCGCTGCAGCAATTGCAGATTGCCCTTGATGATGCTCAGCAGATTGTTGAAATCGTGCGCGATGCCGCCGGAAAGCTGGCCGATGGCTTCCATTTTCTGGCTCTGGCGCAGGGCGTCTTCGGCCTTTTCGCGTTCCTGCATCTCCGCCTGCAGTTTCTGATTGGAAAGCGTCAGCTCGCGTGCCTGTGCTTCCAGCCGTGCATTGGCGAGAGAGAGCGCGTTTTGCGCGGCATAGGACACTGCCAGCACCAGAACGCCCATGGCGACGAGCAGCATGATGCCGCTATAGCGCACGACTCTGCGGCCAAAGGATTCCATGACGCCCCTGAGATAGACCGCGCCGACCTCATCCGCGTCCTGATCCACCGGCCGCACGACATAAATGCGGTTGTTGGCGACACGCGAAGTGCCGATCTCGGCATTGGTGGGAAGCGGCTCCGCGCCCGCGCGGACAAAGCCCGCGACGCGGCGGCCGGTGGCGTCATAGACGCCGGCCGCCTCGAGTTCGGGAACCGCCTGCAGTGCGGAGACGAATTCCTGCGCGGCCTTGTCGTCCTTGAACACGAGCGCCGCCGTGACGCTCGCCGCCAGGATACGGGCCTGAACGCCAACGCCCTGAACCTGCTGGGCGCGGTAGAGCGTCTCTTCGTAGAACGTCGCGAGGATACCGCCGAGCACGATGGCGAGCGCGCTCACCAGCGCCACCGACGGGGTGAATTTTCTGCTGAGCCGCATCTTTGGCCAAGTGAGCATCGAGGCTCGCGCTCCTATGGCCTTGGCCTGACCGCGCGGGCCAGGCTCAACAGTTTCGAGCTGATGGAAAGCCCGCTCTCGGCGGCCGCGGCATCGTCGATGTCGAACCGCACGCGGTTGGCCTGAACGACGAAGCTGATGATGCCGTGCGCGGGCCCGCCATGAACCGAATCGGTGATCGTCAGAACGGGAGCGCTGCGTACCGCGTCCAGCGCCTCTTCCGCCGGCAGGCCGTTGAACGCCACATAAAGGATGTGGCACCCCGAATCGCGCGCGACGGCCGCAAGGTGCCTGACCGTGACAGGCCGGTCCCCTGCGATCTGCCCCGCGGCCACCGAATCGATGATCTGCGCAACCGGATCGTTTCCGACGACGCAGAGCTCGAACGGACTGGCTGATGCTCCGAACGCGGCGGGAGGCCAATCCACGAAGGCCGCGAACTTGTACACGAAGGTCGCTTTGACGGCGTATTCGAGCGAGTCGGCGGGCGCGGCATCGGAAGCCCGGACCGCGAACGCCAGGACGGCTGCGATCGATGCCGAAGCGATGCGCCCTCCGGTCAAGCGGCCTCCTTCAGTACCGCCAGCGCGCGCTGACGTCGATGCTGCGGGGAATTTCCTGCGCCGGCAGCGATGGATTGATGAACTCCGTGTGGCGGGCGTGCAGCAGATTGGCGCCGGTCACTGCAAGCTCGAGGGTGTCGCTCACGCGCCAGGCGAGACGCACATCGGCTTCCGCATAGCCCGGCACATGCGGACTCGATAGATCGTCTATCGCCCGCAGATCCACGTCCAACGCGACGCTGTCGGTCACATCCATGCTGGAGCGAAGCGAGGCCTGATAGGAGGGGTCGTTGCCGGCAAACTGGACGCCGAAAATGTCGCGGCTGCCGGAATCGAGGTGCAGGTCTTTGGTGAGGGTGCTGAGACCGGCGCTCAAGCGCCACCAGGATAGCGGCGCATAATTGCCCCACATTTCGACGCCGTAGGTGCTTCCGCTCATATTGTTCAACACGACGAGCGGAAAGACCGCCGGGGTGGACGCTTCGACCGTGCGCAGCCGGTCGTAGGCATTGTAGAAGGCTGAGACGGAGAAGGACGCCGTGCTCGAGATTTGTCCGCGATAGCCGAGTTCGTAAGCGGTGAGATGCTCGGAAACAAAATCGCGTCCGCCTCCGAACGTGCCGGTGATGAACAGATCGCGGTCAAAGCGCGACGGGGTTCTGACCGCCCCCGATATCGCGGCCCAGACAAGAGCGTTGTCGAACACGCTCCAGGCAAGCCGCGCATCGGGCATGTATTCGAGGCCCGTGTAATCATTGTGCTCGGCCTTGATGCCGAGCGTGAGCGCCAGGCCCTCGGCGAGGCCGATCTGGTCCTGGACGAAGAAGTTGGCGAGATTGAGCGTGCGCCTGGCAGGATCGAGGAACGAGGTTTTCGGGCCGGGCACGAAATCGTCATCGGTGACACGATCGCCCGCGCCGATCACGAAATTCTGCCCGCCGGCCGCGGCAAAATTGTATTGAAGGTCCAGATCGTAGCTGTCGAGAGTGGCCACGATTCCGGAAGTCGTGGTGCGGCGCGAGCGCGAATAATAGAGCTGGGTTTGCAGCATGGACCCGCCGGCAAATGCTCTCGTCCAGCGCCCCAGCAGATTACCGCCGGAAATGGCGCCGTTGCGCAAGGCCCCCGGCTGGTCTTCCGTCGTCCCGCTGTAGATGTCGCCCTGGAAGGTGAGCGCATCGCTCCCGTGGCTCCAATCGGTGCGGAAGCCGCCCTGAAGCTTGTCCCAGGAATCGCCCTCATCCGCGCCAGTTGAGGTTTCCAGTGCCCCGCGCTTGGCGCCCATCATATAGAGGCGGAAATTCGCATCCTCTCCGATCTTACCTCCAAAGCGGGCGGTGGCAGTCTGGTCGAGGCTTCCCACCTGCACGTCGACAAGCGCACCCTGCGTCTCGCGTGAACTCTTGGTAATGACGTTGATGACGCCGTTGACGGCGTTCGACCCCCACAGCGCACCGCCGGGGCCGCTGATCACCTCGATGCGGTCGACGTCGGCAAGGGGGATGTCCTGTTCGTCCCAGAACACGCCGGAGAACAATGGCGTATAGACGACGCGGCCATCGATCATGACCTGTAGTTTGTTCGCTGTGCCGGTATTGTGGTTGAAGCCGCGCGCGCTGATGGCATAGGCCCCGGAATCGAGCCTCGCCACCTGCAGATTGGGAGCGAGCCTCAGGACTTCCGGCAGGCTGGTCGCGCCGGAGCGGCGAATGTCCTCGGCCGTGATGACGTAAATCGCTGCCGCTGCACCGCTGAGCGGCTCCGGACGCCTCGAAACCGTGCTGATCTCGACATTGGCAAGTTCGTCGATGGAAAGCCGGCTGAGATCGGGGACGCTCTGCGCCTGCGCGGCGGCTTCCGTCGCTAGGGCGCACAACAGGCAAGCAGATACAGCGATTCCACGAATCACGCCCCCCTCCCCAGGGAAGAACCTCAATACGCTTAAGGCCAGGGAAAGTTCCCGCCCCCATTACCCCCATTGGCCTTAGTGCGGGTGCACAGCGCCGAATTCGAAATCCGCAATCAGCGGCAGATGATCGGAAGCCACGCGCGCAAGGGGGGTATGCACCACCTCCATGGCGGTGAAGCGTACGCCGCTGGCAAAAACATGATCGAGCTTGGCGACCGGGAAGTTGCTCGGGAAGGTGGGAAGCGGCCCTCTCCCGAGCCCCTGCCATTTCGCGCCGAGCCGCCTCGCCAGCCGGCGGCAGCTCTTGCCTTGCGGGACGGCATTGAAATCGCCGGCCAGCAGCACTGGATCGCGGCAATCGGGATGACCGAGCCAATCCGGCCCCAGAAGAGCGGACACCTGCCCGGTGCGCTCGGCCGGGAGAAGCCCGAGATGGGTATTGATCACATGGATGTCGCGGCCGCCAAGCGTCACTTTCACCCACAATGCCCCGCGCGATCTGATGTCAGGCAGCCAGCCGCGTACGGAGAGCAGGCCCGCCCGCATCAGCCTGCAATCGCCGGCGGTGAGGATCGCATCGCCGAATTTTTCCTCCAGCACGTGAATCGCGGGCTGGAAGTGGAAGGCCATGCCGAGTTCATGGGCGATCAGCCTGGCTTGGTCGATCTGACCCGTTCTCAAGCGTCCGACGTCGAGTTCCTGAAGCGCCACGATGTCGGGCTTGCACGCCGCGATGACGCTGACGATCCGGCGCGGCGACAACTGGCCGTCGAGGCCAAGGCACCGATGCACGTTATAGGTCATGATGCGCGGCAATCGCGTCGGGCCAAGCCGCCGAAAACCGGCCGCACCTCGGGGCCCGGCCGGCGGCATTCGGCAGGGCATCGCATCGTCCGGTGCGTCCGTGAGAACGCTCGAATAAGAGACTCTTTTCGGGCGCGAGGGAATGACAAAAACAAAGCGGCAGCGAATTCGATTTTTCGCGACATTTGCTGCCCAAGCCGAGGCCAATGCGAGCCGGCGCCGGGCGAGGGGCGGATCGAGCCGCAAACTCGATCCGGCCCTTAACTCCTAATGTTCGGAAAGCGGGATCTGAATGGTCACGCGATCTTCGTTGCCGACGGTTCGGGTGATGTGGCCCTTGCCGGTTAGATCCTCGGCCAATTCGATGCTGCCGGGCCCGACTTCGATCTTCTTTCCGCCCATCAACTCGATCTCACCGTGGCCGCTGATCGTCATCACATATTGGCGGCGTGGGGCGGTGTGCCAGTCCGCGACCCGGCCGGGAGGCGCACGATGAAGCTCGGCGCCGGAATTCGCCATCAGCTTGTAGACGTCGTTGCCGCCGCCCGGAGCGAACTTGGCCTCGATTTCTTCGGCGTGCGTCTGTCCGTCGGGGCCCGTATAGAGCCGGGTAATTACGACAGGCTTGTGTTTTTGGGCCGCCGCGTCCTGTGCGCTTTGTGCCGGCTGCATCAGAACGGACAGGCTCGATAGAGCGGTGCCGATAAACCACGCGCGTTTGGAATTCATGAGGGGCCTCCTGCCATTTCGCGCATTTACAACCCTTGTCGAAAGGGCGGACAGAGCGCTGTGTCCACGCCCAAGCATTGACGGATCGGCCCGAAAAGTCCATCGCGCATGAAATCGGGCTGCCAAAAAAGAGACGCCCGCGGTTGCTTCAACCCCGCCCAACAGTGACGCTGCACTGGTCCTTCGTTGTCGATGTGGTAGTTTTGGGGTCCGTGAGCCCTGCGGTCCCTCACGTCACAAGTGGGCAAAGCGAGCCTCAACCAAAGGAGCGTCTTTCGATGTCGCTGTCAGCTTTCGCGAGATGTTCGTTTACCGCGGCGATTGTCGTGTGGATGGCCGCGGGCGGAGCCCAGGCTGCCGAGCCGTCGGGCACGGCTGAGACGAGGGGCGTTCCGCCGGTCAACAGCGGCGCCGATCCTTATCGCGTCATTCGCGACTGGGCGCAGTTCACGACGGAGAAACGGGCCTGGGGCGGCTCCAACGGCGTAGCCATCGACAAGGATGGCAAGACGGTGTGGGCGACCGACCGGTGCTCGCCTGGGACCGTTCCGGGCTGTCTCGACACCAAGGCAAACCCGATCCACCATTTCGACGAGAACGGCAAGGAGATCCGGAGCTTCGGCGGCGGCATGTTCGCCTGGCCCCATGGCATCCATGTCGACAAGGACGGAAACGTCTGGGTGACCGACGCGCGCATGCCGAGCGCCGACGATCTCAAGAAATATCCAGGCGCCGACAAAAAGGGCAGCGTCGTCTTCAAGTTCAGCCCCGAAGGCAAGGTGCTGATGACGATCGGCAAACCGGGTGTGAAGGGAAATCCGCCGCAAGCCCTGACCGAGCCGACCGACGTGGTCACCGATCCCGCCAATGGCGACGTCTACATCGCCGAGAGTCACACCGACGTCGAGGACCCCAATCTTGTCGGGCGCATCTCGGTGTTCGACAAGAATGGCAAGCTCCTGCGCATCATCGGGAAGACCGGCACCGGGCCGGGCGAATTCCGCACGCCGCACGGAATCGAGTTCGATTCGAAGGGCCGGCTGATCGTCGCCGACCGCCACAATCACCGCATCCAGATCCTGACGAAGGACGGGAAATATATCGGCGAATTCCACGAGTTCAGCCGCGCGAGCGGGCTCGCGATCGATCCGAACGATAATATCTACGTGGCGGATTCGGAATCCGCGCCGCGGGTTCATCCGGGCTGGCTTCGGGGCATCCGCATCGGGAATTTGAAGGACGGCAAGGTCACGACATTCATTCCGCCGCACAAGACCGATGCCCCCGAAGGCGCCATGGGGGAGGGGATCGCGGTCGATGCCGCGGGCAACATCTTCACGGCGGAAGCCAACCTCAGAGGCGTGACGAAATACGTCAAGAACTAGCGATGCCGGTTCGAAGGGCGCGGGTTTATGCCATCGAGTCCCCAAGCCGTTACAGGCTTCAGAAGTCGCGCGAGCGGTGGTATGGTGGCCCGGGCACAAGAGGGAGCCAACTATGGAACAAGGGACGGAACGTAAGAAAATTCCCGCGGAAGCGGTAGAACTGTATTCGCAGTTTATTCATGGCGAGATCAGCCGTCGGGCATTCGGCGAAGGGGTGAAGCGTTTCGCCGTCGCCGGTCTCACAGCCACCGCGATTATCGATGCGTTGATGCCGAACTACGCGCTGGGGCAGCAGGTTTCCAAGACCGACGAGCGGATCAAGGCGAGTTATGAGACCGTGCCCTCGCCAAATGGCAATGGGTACATTCGGGGCTATCTCGTGCGGCCGGACAGCGCCAGCTCACGCGAGGAGACCCCATCGAAACTGCCGGGCGTTATCATCGTCCACGAGAACCGGGGACTGAATCCGCACACGGAAGACGTTGCACGCCGCTTTGCCCTGGAGAACTTCATGGCATTTGCGCCGGACGCACTTTCGTCGGTCGGCGGTTATCCGGGCGACGATTACAGGGGCGGCCAGCTCTTCGGTAAGCTCGACGGCGCCAAGAGGACCCAGGATTTCCTCGCCGCCGCGCGCTGGCTGAAGGCGCGTCCGGACTGCACCGGGAAAATCGCTGCGACCGGCTTTTGCTTTGGCGGCGGAATGGCCAATACCTTGTCCGTTCTGATGGGCGCGGATCTGGGAGCCGCCGCTCCGTTTTATGGCGGCCCGCCCAAGCCGGAGGACGTGCCCAAAATCAAGGCGGCCATCCTCATCCATCACGGTGGGCTCGATAAGATGCTGGCGGGGGGATATCCGGCCCAGGAAGCGGAGCTGAAGAAGAACAACATCCGCTACGAAGGCCACATCTATCCGAATTCCGTTCATGGCTTCTTCAATGACGCCACGCCGGAACGCTACAACAAGGTCGCGGCCCAGCAGGCATGGACGCGCACCATTGAATGGTTCAACCAGTACACACGCGCAGAGGCGTAAGCCCGCCGCGTTGACCGGGAGGCCGGAGTGGTTCCGAAGCCGTATCGCCTGAAGGTGATGGCTTAGGGACCACTCTCCTCCGCAGGTGTTAAAGCCGCTGACGGGATGAGTCTGCCCGCAGGGCTTGCCGGCCAGCGGACAGAGGCGCAGGCGTGACTCGGGCGGCCGGCGAAAAGAGCTGGGTACGGAACGTTTTTCCACAATCCGGCATAAACCAGGGTGCCACGCTGCACCTGTTTCTTGGGATTGTGGATTATCGGCCCGGCAACGGCATGCGTCTTGAAGCGAATTCGCCCTTTCTTTAGGTTTGCGCCCGATTGAAACGGAGGGATTGCCCGTGTTGAACAGGTTGCTTATCGCCACCGCACTGTGTCTGTCGTTCACGGCCGCGACGCAGGCGCAAAACGCGCGGGTGCATGTTTATGGCCCCATCACGAAGGTGGAAGGCCGCACCGTCACGGTCATGAACAAGGACGGTCAAACCGTGACATTCGATCTCGCCGAGCAGGGCCGAATCGTCTCGGACCAGCCGCTGGACGTGAAGACTATCAAGGTTGGAGATTCCATCGCCTTCAGCGAAGTCATGGACAAACCTACTCAGGTGGATACGCAACCCTTTCCCCATGGCGCCGGTGCGCCGGGCAAGCAGCCGCTTCGCGATAATCCTGCCGGCATGCGCTATCTGGGCGTGGTGACGGCCGCGACGCCTACCGCCAACGGCATCAAGGTCGCGGTGAATCTGCAGAAGGGCGCCGGCAAAATCGAAGCCGAGCTGACCAACGATATCCCTATCCGCTTCACCCACCAGCCGCAATCCCTGGGCGACGTGAAACCGGGACTGACAATCCTGGCAAACCCCACGCGCAATGCCGAGGGCAAACTGGCGTCGGGGTTTAACCAGATCGAGAACAACAGCCATAAACCGATCGATCTCGATTGAACGTACCGCGCTATCCCATTCAGCCGGCGCGAGCATCCCGCCGCGATAATGGCGACCCCGACACGATTCGAACGTGCGACCTACAGATTAGGAATCTGCCGCTCTATCCTGCTGAGCTACGGGGTCTCAAGGGTTTTTTGCTCTTTCCTTACCTCTTAGGCACGGTATAGGCACGGATGTCACGTTTCTGCTTCTTCGTCACGTTTATCAAACCGATGAGGCTGAGCCAATATCCACCCCCCCGAGAGGACCTTTCCGGAGACTTGGAAGCCAGCGGACAGAAGCTCGAACGCAAGGTACTGCGGCCCTCCGGTCCGCTCTCCGGAGGCAGCGCTCGGCCAACGCAAAAATACGATTTTCGTCCTCCTGGGACAGGCGATCTGAAGCGGGTTTGGTTGGATAGCGCGCGATAGTGCAGTTCGTGAGCCCCGTTGCGGGTGAATACCCGCCCCGTCCAAGATGGCTTCCTGTGCGTGCGCGATGAATCTTTTGGGCCACTGACATGGAGTTCTGGCCTGGGCGCGTTTCCCACCGATCTTCGCCTCATCCGCAAGCCGAGACACTGTACCACGATGCATTCGGGAATTAGCAAAAGTAACCCCGTTAGGCGTGTGGCCGGAGCGGGGTTGCGGACGAAGGCGCCTCCGATACGCGCGACATTGCACATTGATTGGCATCTTATTGGGAATCGCCAATACATGTTCTTCGTCATAAGAGGGACAGTTCTACGTAAGCTCCACGCGGGTATAATTTTCTTGAGCGGTTGCCCTCCGGAATCCAGCCGGCCCCCGGGACGCCGCTCCCGTTCGGAGACCCGGCAACCCCCTTGTCCGGGTCTCCTTTTCGTTTGGGAGGCTCTCAAAAATCACGCTCCGATCGGTAACGTTGTCGCGCTGAAGGGCTTTGACGGCTCTCCGTCGATCATCAGCCGCAGGTAGATTCGGTAATTCGGCAGACGAATGAGGTCTTCTGCCGAGAACAGCTGTTCAAACTCGCGGGAAACATAGGCCGCATCCTCAGCACCCAATCGGAAAGAGATAAGCGTGCCCGCATTGCCGAGTACCGCGTGCCGTACTGGGGGATCCAGTTGGTGTAGGTATTGGTGCGAGAACACCAACCCAATCGCGTATTTGCGCAGCTCCGCCGCCATATTGGCGACGGCGAGCGTCGTAAAGGACTGGAATTCATCGGCGTAGACATGAAATGGCCGCCGCTCGCTCTCCACCTGCGACGCACGCGTGAATGCGGCGAGCGATAGCAAGGTGACGATCAGCCGCCCGCAAGCGCGGCACTGTCGGCGCCGATCTGACCCTTGGCGAGATTGACGACGAGAATCTTGCCTTCGTCCATCAGCTGCCGAAAGCGCAGCGGGCGTTCCGATTGCACAAAGAAGCGATACAGCCGGCGGTCGGCCAGGAAGGCGCCGACCTTGTTTTGAATGGGGGCAATGGCTTCGGCCTGATAGCGGTAAGTGTATTTCGGATATCCTGGGATGAGAGGTCAGAGAACGGGCGTTCGAACCAAACCGCTTCTTGCGCGCCATGATCGTCGGAGATCGTGAAGGACATGAGCTGTTCGAGGCTCATCTCTCCGGAGCGATACACTGCCATCAGCCGCGGCGAGACAGCGGCCAATTTCAAACGTTGCAGCACGACATTGGACGAAAGTCCAAAACGGGCCGCAATGTCCTCAACGGGGAGGCCGTCTTTTTGGAGATTCAGGAACGCCTCAAACTGGTCGGCAGGATGCAACGGAGCCCGGACGATGTTCTCGGCAAGGGACACTTCTGTCACCTGAGCATCCCCTTTGAGAACGAGGCAGGGAACGCGGTGATCGGCGGGAATCTTCTTGCGTCTCGCTAGCAGCTTCAATGCCGTACGGCGGCGTTCGCCGGCGACGACCTCGTAGAGGTCAGGGCCCTCAGTATCCTTACTGTCGAGGCGACGGACGATAAGGTTTTCGAGTACGCCGTTCGCCTCGATACTGGCGGCCAGCTGTTCGATGTCGGAAGACCTGTCGGTCTTCCGGACATTGTTCTTGCACCGCTTCAATTGGCAAAGCGGAATCATTCTGAGCGCGTTGCTCATCTGGTTTCTCCTGATTTGGTTGGATAACGGGCGATGACATCCGAACGCGCTACTGCACGCGGGACGCCTCTTGCGGACCGAAAGGAACAGGGTCCGCGACTATGGTCGCGTGAGATTCAGGCCCCGGATAGCGGTGGAAATGGCAGACATCTCTGCCATTTCCACCGCTATCGCGCCTTAGTGGAGACCTTTATCATCTCAAGCGCGTATGAAAATCACACCCGAGGAAATTGACGATTTCATACGGGTTTGAGAGCACGCGTTTAACGAGCGGCTGTCGCGCGATGAGGCGGAGATACAAGCAAACCGTCTTATCGACTTTTCAGCGTAATTGCTCGTCCACTGCCAGACGCTATACCGCACGTGAATTCTGCTCCTGACGGAAACGGCCGACAACTGCCTCGGTCGGACTGGGGCATTTGCGTGAGCTCCTATTCGAGCGCGAAGGAGGCATGTGCGCGTACTGCGGCCCGCACAGCGACTTGCAGTGCGGCCACATCGTCCCCGCTCTCTCGGGGCGGATCAAATCTGCTTGCGAACCTGACGACTTCATGCACGCCCTGCAATCGTGCGAAAGGGCAGCGTACATCGGCGGAATGGGCGCCGTGGCAGATCCCCCAACATGGGTTTTCACAGGGAGACAACACAGCCTGAACAAGAGGCGGTGGGCATTTGTTAACGCAATGCTCAAGCTAGTCCGAAACGTCGTTTACGTCGGCCCTCAACTCCCTTCCGTATACGTACGAATACGGGGATGGCAATTGTCACTCGATGGTCCGTTTCTTTCACTATAGTTCTTCAGGAAAGCCGATGCATCGCGGTCGGATCGCCGCTCCCGCTAGTGCAGATGGCATCGCTATAGAGGACAGAAATGCTCAACGAGTCACCACACGCGCTTGCCGATTTCCGAATGCACCCGACGCCGCTCCAATCGTCCGAACCCGCGCCACGAGACGACTCGTTGCTTACGCGCTTCGACGCCTACTTTTCCAGCCTTACCGCTGACACCCCCGAGCTCGTCAGGGCCGCGCAGATGATACGCTACCAAGTCTATTGCGTAGAGAACCCGCTCGAAGACATCGAGAACGACGAGCGCATCGAGACCGACGGCTTCGACGCCCATTCCGTGCACAGCGTCCTGATGTATCGCGCCGCCAATGCGGCTCTGGGAACCGTGCGGGCGATATTGCCGCTGCCCGAGGACGTAGACGCAAGTTTCGCGCTGCGCCGCGTGGTCGGGGATTCCGCTTGGCGCTAATTCAAGAAGTTGCCGCTGCACTCCGCCGCCGAAGTATCCCGCTTCAGCATCTCTCGCCACTTTCGCCGCATCCTCGATGGCGCTGCCCCCGAAGATCAGGCGGTGCTCAAGAATTCGGGACCACTGATGCGGCTCGGCCTGATTCAGGGGCTGGTCCGCATGAGCGTGCAGCACGGAATCACGCATTGGTGCGCGATCATGGAACCGAC
The DNA here is from genome assembly GCA_964494505.1 of uncultured Bordetella sp. Classification (GTDB taxonomy): domain Bacteria; phylum Pseudomonadota; class Alphaproteobacteria; order Micropepsales; family Micropepsaceae; genus CAIYRG01. The sequence goes on along the minus strand of CAZBRO010000029.1, from coordinate 28,705 downwards.
GCTGCTCCGTATGCTGGGCGCGATGGGTATTCGCTTCCGCCCGGTGGGCCCGTTGGTCGAATTCCACGGTATGCGCCAGCCATGCTACTGCAATGTTGCGGATGTTCTGGATACAGTATGCCGCGAACGCCCCGCATTCTGGTCTGTGCTCACCAATAACGGTCAATTGACGGTGCTTCGTGCACCGCCGAAGAGCAATGGCAGGAGCGCTTTGGCTCAATCTGATTACGTGCACCACACGCTCCATACTTCAGAATGAGGATTACTGCCGGGCGATACACGTTCAAATCCGAAATTTAGCCCGGGCCTGACTCGGCGTGGGCTATGATGGCGCTTACCATTCGTTTGATTTGTCACCGGAAAGTTCGATGTTTGAACCGCTTGGGTTCACATGTAGGGGAAATGGTAGATATGGTTAGTCATTTCCACCACTAGACCAGAAATATGGCTCAGTTGAGTCGGTTTTCTACCTTCGGAAAACGAACATCATTGCACGGTTGTGGTTGCTACCCACAATGCTTCCTTCGCGAGACGCATCGCCGACATCGTCATGGATGCCGATGCTGATCCAGCTTTTGGGCTCGCAGAACGAGCAGAAAATGTTGGCAATTGAGGGCGCCCGGCCACGACCGACACATCGTCACCGAGAAAGCGCGGCCGCGCGCATCTCCCTATGTGCTCGGCACCAGGTACCGCACCAAGTGCCGGCTATTTAATTGCGGAAATCCAGTGAGTTTGCGGGGGAAACGCCACTTTCGAACTAACGGACGAAGCGGCACGGCCTTCGCGAACGCCGGGAGGATCCCAGTTCAGCGCGAAAGGGGCCGCTTTCGAAGCTAGTGAGGAAACGCCAGGCAACCTGGGATCAATCCCGAAGTGCTGGTTGACGTCGAATGCCGAGCAATGACGGCCGCGGCTGGGGCGGAACAGCTTGGCGATCCCTTGCACCATCCGGTTCCCGACTGAGAATAATCGTCATCAGTATGAATTACGGAATGAGTGCCCTTGCATGTTGAGCAAAATAGATCGCATACTGATTATTGTCCTGTCCCTATTGATTTTATTGATCCGACATGTTCGGAGCCACTTTGGTTATTTAAGGCGCGCTAAGGGAAGACGTCGATGCTTGGCACGGTCGCACACAAGTCTCCAGAAAACCCAGGAAGCCAAACCCAAGAATTGGCGATTGAACGAGCTCTTCGCAAGAGCGAAGAGCGATTTCGGCAAGTGGTTGAGTCTGCACCGAACGCGATGGTCATGATTGGCCCTGGGGGCACGATCGAGATGGTCAATGTCCAGGCGGAGCGCGTGTTCGGGTACGAACGGTCGGAGCTCCTCGGCAATTCGATCGAGATGCTGATTCCAGAACGCTACAAGGTCAACCATCCGAATCTGCGGGCTTCTTTCTTCGGCCAGCCGGAGTCGCGGCCGATGGGCGCGGGTCGCGACCTGTTTGGGCTGAAGAAGGATGGTAGCGAGTTCCCGATCGAGATCGGCTTGAATCCGATCGAGACCGAAGATGGCATTATGGTGTTATCTGCGATCGTCGACATCTCCTTGCGTAAGCGTCTGGAGGAGCGTTTCCGGCTCGTTGTCGAGTCTGCACCGAACGCGATGGTCATGATTGGCCCTGGGGGCACGATCGAGATGGTCAATGTCCAGGCGGAGCGCGTGTTCGGGTACGAACGGTCGGAGCTCCTCGGCAATTCGATCGAGATGCTGATTCCAGAACGCTACAAGGTCAACCATCCGAATCTGCGGGCTTCTTTCTTCGGCCAGCCGGAGTCGCGGCCGATGGGCGCGGGTCGCGACCTGTTTGGGCTGAAGAAGGATGGTAGCGAGTTCCCGATCGAGATCGGCCTCAACCCGATCGAGACCGAGGATGGCAAGATGGTGCTGTCGGCGATAGTAGATATTTCCGATCGAAAGCACAAAGAGGCACGCATCGATGCCGCCCTGGCCGAGAAAGATATTTTACTGCGTGAGGTTCATCATCGCGTGAAGAACAATTTGCAGGTCGTCAACAGTTTGCTTGACCTGCAGATCGATCGCGTCACGGATGAAGCGGTCCTGAATATGCTGCGCGAAAGTCAGAACCGTATCAAATCGATGGCCCTCATACACCAGACTCTCTACCAGCAGCAAGATTTCGTTCAGGTGGACTTCGGCAATTTTCTCGACACCTTGGCGCCGATGTTGGTTTCGTCATACGGGATGGACGCACAACATATTTCACTCGTGATCGATGCTTTCGACATGCAATTATCTATTCACACAGCTATCCCCTGTGGGCTTGTGGTCAATGAGCTCATCTCGAACGCATTGAAGCACGCCTTTCCAAAGGGAAGGCAAGGCGAAATCAGGATCAAAATGGCACGCGACACCGAGAAGTTTGCGATCCTGACAGTCACTGATGACGGCATAGGCATATCCGACGAAATCGATTTGACGCAATGCGCCACCCTCGGTCTTCAACTCGTGAACCTCCTCACGGATCAACTTGGTGGGGAGATGACGATTAACCGCGCAATGCCAACACGCTTCGCGTTACGCTTCCCGGTGAGACGGACCCAATGACGACCGCAACCCGCGTGATGGTGGTTGAAGATGAGCGCATTGTTGCACACAACCTCAAACAACGTTTGTCAAAACTGGATTATGACGTCGTCGCTGTTGTTGCATGCGGCGCGGCGGCTCTTCAAGGAATCGAGCGTTACCATCCTGAAGTTGTCCTCATGGACATCAATATCGAGGGCGATATCGATGGAATCGAGACAGCCGCGCGCATTCCCACGGAAAGCGGTGCGTCCGTCATTTATCTGACGGCCTATTCCGAACAGGCAACGCTGGAGCGCGCAGCCGCGACTAGACCGCATGGGTATTTACTGAAGCCATTCTCCGAGCGAGAAATGCATGCGACAATCCAGATGGTGCTTGCGCGGCGGCAGTTCGAAGACGAGACGCGGCTCATTCGCAGGCAGTTGGCGCAAATGGAATTGGAAGCCATCGAGGCTCGCGCGGCCCAGCAATTGGGAGAAATGCAGGCCGTCCTCGCGGAGCGTAAGCGCGCCGAGGTGCAGATGAACAATCTGCAAGCCGAGCTTGCCCATGTTTCGCGCTGGAATGCGATGGGGATGATGGCCGCAACGCTTGCGCATGAACTCACGCAGCCTCTGACCGCCGTTCGAAACTACATATCGACCGCACGCCGTACGATTGACGGACTCGACACCCCGCAGGCGGGACGCGCAAAGGAACTGATGGCCAAAGCCGTCGATCAAACGACACGGGCCGGCGCCATCATCAAGAACCTACGCGAATTCATCGAAAAACGGGAGACAAACCGCAGGTACGAGAACCTCAACAGGGTGGTCGAAGAGGCCATCGCTCTCGGTATCGTCGGAGGAGGCAATATCGATTTGAAGGTGCGCGTGGAACTCGCTCCCATACCGCCTTTCGTTTTCGCCAATAAGGTCGAGATACAACAGGTACTGATCAATCTCTTCCGAAACAGCATCGAAGCGATGCGCGGCTCGGAGCGGCGCGAATTGACGGTCATGATTGAGCCGGACGGGTCAGAATTTGTTTGCGTTGCCGTTTCGGATACGGGACCTGGTATCGCCCCTGACCTTATGAGCCGCCTGTTCGAACCGTTCACAACGACGAAACAAGACGGCATGGGCATCGGCCTGAACATATGCCAATCGATCATCGAAGCCCACGGTGGACGAATCTGGCTTACGTCAAACCTAAAGGAGGGCGTAACGTTTCGTTTCCGACTGCCAATCACCGAGACTCCAGGGAATGGTTCTGTCGCAACGATGGATCAATGTCCGCGAACGAGGCAGCGATGGCGCCGCCAGTCGAGCCAGACGGCAACGCAGGGTTTCTGATTTCGACTGAAACCCTCATCCCGGCGCCGAACCCAGATATGTTTTGGGTAGCAGTTTCTACTTAGGAATTCCTGACCGGGAGGGGTGAAAACATCATAGACGCATCGAAGTCCACGGACGCCCGGAAGGCGTCCATCATCGGGGGCGCGGATCGAAACGTGGCCGAACGTGCCGGGCTCGGCGTTGTGGCATGTCGCCCCTCGCGCGGGGGCGCGGATCGAAACGACAACGGCATGAGCGGTTATGAGGCGGAGTGCTGCGGCTTGGGCAGGGATCACTTTTTGAGCGTCACAGAGCCGGATTCTGTCTAGCCGAACCGAAACGCCTTGGTGCCAGCGCGAACCCATTCTCGCGTAAAGAGGTCGGACATGATGGGAGGCGTGTAGAAGTCGCTAAATGGCGGGATATCCGTTATGGCGACGTAGGAGGAGCCAGGTTCACCGCCTTCGCGCATCGGCAGTCGCATGAAGCGTTTGATCAGCTCCTCGAAAAATTCAACCCGGCTCCGCGGCATCGTTACGATGAGCACCATCAGGTTCGAAATATCGAAATGACTCTCGAACGCCCGCTTCGTCATCACGTCCTGGTACCGGAGCAGCTTCGAGATGATGGAATTTTTGGTAATCGTAGGGCTGAAGCCGTCTTCTGTGTCGCGGTCGGCCTCCAGGACGTAGAAGCCCTCTGTAGAACCGTAGTCGATTCCGAACAGGGCATCGGGGATGAGGGGCTTGGAGAAGTCCCAATTGTACTCCTCGCCGTCGTATTCGAACCGCCGCTTTACAGACGCAGGAATGTGAAAGGGCTTCTTCCTCTCGTCGACGATCTCTCCGGCATGGATGTAGCGGTAGCTGGCGCTTCGCGCCCCCATCTCAATTGACGCGGTGATGCACGACACCATGTAATCGTGTGTCGTGTGTGAGGAGACGTTGACGGGCGCGAGCGCCGGGCCGTGGCGCTTAAGCGTCGCTTTGCCCTTATCCGACAGCCGATAGACCATTGGGTTACCCCACAGCTTCGGATGATTCAGCCTGTTCGGCCGGTCCACGTACCCATGGTGATAAGCGGCTTGAAGCATGTCGATGAAACCGGCGTCGTGCTTGGTGCCGGGGCAGACCAGCCGGAAGAGGTAGGGCGTGGAAAGTGGCCCGTGACGGTTAATTGCCGAGAGCGTGTCCAACAGTCGAGCCGTGATAGCGGGCGGTGCGATGAGCTCGGGATGCCGTTCGAAGCGAGGAATACGCATGTCCTCGCTCGTAATCAGTTTCCGCGAATGGGTACAGGCGCACGGTTAGTATGATGCGCCTTGGCTCGGTATCACTTTTTTCTGCGCCGTCGGCGGCGCTTAGGCTGGGGAGAGGAGGGCGGCTCGTTCGGGTCGTAGGTCAGACGAAGCTTCTCTTCGTACCCCACTTCAACGAACTCGGCGTCGATAAACTCCTCTTCTTCTTCGTCGTCTTCAAGCTCGTCGTCAACACCATCCCCATAAGCGGGCTTGGCCTTCGGCTTCTCTTGCGTGCAGCAATACGCCGCCTTCATCTCGCTCCGGATTTCGTCGAGCTGCGCCAGCGACATCTTCGGCCATTTCGACACGGATTTGTTCGGTACCGAGAGTGCAATAGCCTTCTTCGTCTTATCGCGGATGAAGGTTGCAAACTGGCCGCGTTTGAGGCCCCGTAAGAACTCGGGATCCGTTCGCATGCGCGGCGCGAGCTGGGGGGCTTCTTCATCGGAATTCGCCAAGCGGATTGCGCAGTCTGTCAGCGCCGCTTTCACGTCGTCGGATTTGATCTGCTGGAGCGCCTGGTGGGCGAAGATCATGGCGATGTTTTGCGACCGGCACCGCTGAATGATCTCTCGTACGCTTTCATCCCGCGAAATGACGGTATCCGCCTCGTCGATGTAGAAGTAAACTGGCATTTTGTCGGCCTGTTTGCGACCCGCCCGCTGTTCGGCGGCGGATCGAACCAAGGCGATAAAGAAACGGGAGAAGAACTCCGACCCCGCGGAGAGCGTCGCCACGCTGTTGTCGATGATGATGACCTTGCCCGCGTCCATTTCTTTGCCGATGTCGATCCGGGTCTTCTCTGCCCGGAACACCGCCATCTGTGTGCCTTATGCCGAGTGCAAGAAAGCGTCGACGAAGGAATTTTGTAGCACGTTCCGCTGGTACCGGTTTGCTGAAGTAATGACCTTGCGCGCGCTTACAGCCGGCGGCGGCCAAAAAGCATACTTGAGCGTCCGTCTCCACACCTTCGGCGATCACTTCGATTCCGAGCTCATTGCCAAGACGGATCGCGACTTTAACCACTGAAGCATTCCGTTCGTCGACAGTCACTCCAAACACGAGTTCCTGTGCGATCTTCAAACGATCCACGGGATAATTGGTGAGATAGCTAAGCGATGAATAACCCGTCCCGAAGTCGTCGAGCGCAATTCTGAGGCCAAGCCTCCGAATGCGTTCGACAATATCGCCGTTACTCTGCGTTGCCTCCATCAACACCGTTTCCGTCAGTTCGACCTCGATCTGATGAGGTTTGATGTTCCACCTTGTGAGACAATCGCTCATTTCGCTAATGATAGAAGCGCGCTTGCACTCAATCGCAGACATGTTAAACGCCAGGACTTCCGGCGCGATGCCTTCCTCGTTCCAAACCGCGGTCTGCCGGCATGCCTGCTCGAATACCCATTTTCCGATAAGCACAATAATTCCCGACTTCTCCGCGATGGGGATGAATGTGGCGGGAAAGATAAGACCGCGCTCGGGATGATTCCACCGGACGAGAGCCTCAAGCCCGATGATTCTTCCGGATGCCAATTCCACTTGAGGCTGGTAATATAGTTCCAATTCGCCGCGCTCCAATGCCAAATGTAAATCATCGGCAATTGTCACGCGTTCCCTAACGACCTGATCGAGACGGCTTGTATGAAATCTGGCGCAATTGCGGCCATCCTCTTTCGCATGGAAAAGGGCGAGATCGGCTTGCACCATCATGGAGTCAGGCTCTGATATTGCCGCGGAATGGGAGGATATCCCGACGCTCGCTGTGATCCGCACGTGATTGCCCTCGATCATATAAGGAGCTTCGAGCGTCTCAACGATAAGATCGGCGAGTGTTCGCGACATCGACGCGTTGGTCACATCCGCAAGCAGCACGGCAAACTCGTCACCACCAAACCGGGCGACAACGTCGGTCTTTCGGATCAATTTCTTGAGGCGCTTTGCGACTTCTTGCAAAAGTGCGTCGCCAATGGCATGGCCCAGCGTATCATTGACGTCTTTGAAATGATCCAGATCGACATAGAGTACTGCGAAGGGGATGCCGCTTCGCCGGCTGGCAAAACACGCATCGGACAGTCGCTCGGAGAATGCCCGACGGTTGGCAAGACCCGTGAGCGTATCTGTCATGGCGAGCTGAGAAATTCTCTCGTTCGCACTGACAAGACCAAATGCATGCCGGATGGACGACCAAAGATATACCGTTGTTGCGGCGGTGAGAATGAGGCCGGCAACGAGCACAATCCAAGCGGAGATGTGAGACGCAACGGCCTCACCCGGACCCGACCATGCATCGAGCCGCCACCGTGTATCGGCGACATTGAGAAAACCAGACCAATGCCGAATTCCGCGTTTGGACGCCTCGGACGCTAGCGCCGGTTGGTGCGCTTGGGGCGCGTACACCCAGATTGGAGCCAGGCCAGCCCGCGGCGTGATCGCATAGACACCTACAGGGGTTCTGATCGAGCCGAGAATTTGCTCTACCATCACTCTTGTCTGGAACGCACCCTGAAGAAAGCCTTCGAGATTGCGGCGCCGGTCCGCGACGGAGGCGTGCGGCGCGCCTTGTCGAAACACCGGCAGCAATACAAAAAAGCCACGCCGGTCGCCCGTGCCGGTGCGGAGCGCAAGTGTCTCGGAAGCCGCGAACTGGTCGGTATCCCGGGCGCGTTCGAAGGCCCATTGGCGGGAGCCTCTGTCCGCGATGTCCAGGCCATATAAAGCGTCTAATGCCTCATTCGAAAATCGATAATAAATGGGGTAATATTCGGTCTTGATTGGAGACGTCACATAAGAGCCATTGGCGGCTGCCGTTTTAATGCGATACCCCGCCAGCCCCTCTCCGACTGCAGCCATCTCATGCGCTGCACGTTCTTCGTTCAAGATGCGCGGAGACCAGGAGACGTTTCGTATGGCGTTCTGCCCTTTCAGGAGTTCCCGCGCGAAGGATTCGAATTCACGGCGATCTACGGGGCCCGGTGCCGCATCGAAAAGGGCGCGAAGCGCGACAACCTTGTTGATGTATTCATTAATTCCACTTTGCAGCATCAAGGCGCTGTTGCTTGCGCCCGCTTGAAACGCCAGGTCTGCGGATCGTTCCTCCCAATTCTCGACGGACGACCATGCCACAATGGAAAGCACGGTACCCACCGCAGCCGATATGAGAGTGGGCACACGATGCCGGCGCGTTGGAGAAATCGCCGGCTCTTCGCCTGCGGCACCGCGTTTCTGTATGCGCGTGTCCTTTCGTTGAGAAAGAGCTTTTACGCTTCGACATATTGAGATAGCTGCGGCAAAGAGCCCTAAAAGTCGGTCTTTAACCATCGGGGGCGGCATGGGTAATTCTTTCGATAGTCAGTCCGAACTCAATGCAATCGTTCCGGTGACTCCGCTCCCTGGGGATCAGAAGGCCTGATTGCAGCGATCAGGCCGGATGTTAGTGATCGAGCGCCGCCCGCAATTGATTAAAGTCATAGGTGTGCTGAGACAAGTTGGTACAATTTACCTGACGTGCCCCATTATTTTGGTCCGTTCTGGGTGGATTGTTCCACAACGACGCGTTTGTGTTCGACAGGGCATAGTGCTTTCGGTGGTTTGTAAACCGCGCTGTCGCGGTCGCAGGGCAAGCCTTCACCCGGGCCAATTCGGCGTCTGATGTACGACTTTGCCGCCCACCATGGTCATATCGGCGGTAATGTCGCGGATGTCCGGTTCGGCCACAGTCAGCGGATCGGCACTTAATACCGCAAGGTCGGCGAGCTTGCCGGGCTCCAACGAGCCTTTCTTGTCCTCGTCGAAGGTGAGATAGGCTCCGTTGGCGGTTGCGCATCGCAGCGCCTCTGCGCGGGTAAGCGCCTGCCCCGGTGCAATCGCTTCATTTGCGACTCGGCCGAGCCGGGCGATCGATTCCCAGATTGGCCAGAACAGGGACACCGGCACATTGTCGGTAACAAGCCCCACCTTGACGCCGGCATCGATCAGATCGCGCAACGGCGTGTTCTCCCGCTGCCGCTCCGGCGGGAGCCTGGTTTGCCACGTGTGCCCTTCCTTATAGATGTTCGAGTTGGTGTGCGGCGTGACGACCAAACCCATGCGGGCAATCCGCTCGATATCCCTCGGGGACAGGATGTTGATATGGCCCACGACCCAGCGCCGTCCGTTCAGGGGCACTTCGTGATCGACCTCGTCCAGAAGATCGATGAGGCCCGGCGAGATGTTGAAATTGCAGATCGCGCGAATGTCGTTTGCTGCGCAGTGCAGCAGCACTTCCTTGGCCCGCGCGCGCGGCAGGCCGGTGTCGTAGTTGAACCCGGCCCATCCGGTGTACGGGGAAGCCGACGCGCGCAAATCGTCGCCTGGCTGCCGCCCGATATTGACGTAAAGCCCAGTCAGCTTGAGCCAGTCGTCGCCGAACGCCGGCTCGCCGAGCCATCCGGCCCAGGCTTCGATGAAGGGGCCGAGCGGCGCGTTCCCGGCAGCCTTCCAGTTCGGGCTGAACACCAGCGATGCGCGCATCGTCAAGGTGCCATCGCGATAGGCGTCCTTGTAGGCACGGACGACTTCGTTCGCGACCCCATGTTCTTCGAACACGCTCGTGGTGCCGAACGCGTGATAGGCCTGCGCGGAGATCGGCAGCGCCTTGGCGCGAGCCGCACGCGAAAACTCCGCCGCCCCGCGAAACCAGATTAGCTCGGCAGTCGGCTGCATGCCATTCTCGATGAACACGCCGGTCGGGTCGCCGCGGGCGTCCTTCTCGATTGTGAGCTCCGGGAGCGGCGAGACTGTGTCACGCGTAATGCTGGCGCGCTTCAAGCCTTCCGTGTTGGCGCACGCGACCAGCGGCGGCGTGCTGCGCCAAAAACCCCAGATCGACCGGATAAACACGGGATTATTGGGAGCAGCGGCATCGAGCTCCTGCCGGTTTGGCCAGCGCTTCTCGGCTAAAATATCGGGCACATCGAAATAGAAGGGGGGATCGCCGATCGGCATCGTCACGATCCATTCACCAGGCGGGGTCTGGCGGGCGAGCTCGGCGATGCGATCCTGGATGTCGCGTATCGAACGGACAGGCCCCAGCGAAGGGAAGATGGTCTTGAGCCCCTCCCGATCCATGTGCGCGTGGTCGTCGATGAGGCCCGGAATGACCGTTTTACCTTTGAGGTCGATGATCCGGGTTGCGGGAGCCGAGGCCGCGGCTATCGCCGAATTCGTACCCACCGCCACGATGCGGTCTCCGGCGATGGCGATGGAATCGGCGATCCCAAAGGTCCGATCGACGGTGATGATCTTGCCATTGCGGAGCACCAGGTCGGCGGGACGGGTGACCGTGCTGACCGATGCCGGCGATGTCGCGGCTTGCGCGTTCGTTTGAGCCGCCGCGTTTGAGCCGAGAGTGGCGGCGATCGTCGTTCCGGCAGCCGCCTTCAGAACTTCGCGCCGTCGCACAGTTTTATCAGGCATGGCATTTCTCGAATGTGGTCTTAGTCCCGACTGGCCAGGGCGCAAAAGCACGATATCTGCTCGAAACGGCCACCAAGCTTATCCGAACAGACGACCGCGAAGCTCGTTGCGATCCATACTTTCAGACGCGCTCCCCATGAAGGAGTCCCTACAGAGTGAAGACTTTGGTCAGCACCCTCGTCACGATGACCCCCGGCGTTGTCCCCGCGATGACCTCATAGCTGTAACCCATGGATTCAAGGTAGGCACCCCACTCGGCGTTGACGACGGTGTGGTAGGCGACGCGCGCACTGAGCGCACCGGCCTGCCGGGCCGCGGCGATCGCTGCCTGCTCGAAGGCGCTGGTCACGAGCCGTCCCTGACCGGCGACGCGCCCGACGTTCACGATGGCATCCCGTTCAACGATCAGCTCCGTTGCCCGCATCGTCGCCCGCACGCCCCCCAGGCCGACGCCTTCCACGGTTGCGCTTTCGACGCCCCCGGTGCGCAACAGTTGAAGGAACAGGCTCGTGAGCGAGGCCTGCGCGCGAGACGCTGAAGCGGCGGTGGCGGCCGCAGAGGCTTCGGCTGTACCCCCGACGCGCCCCGCGATCCCAATCACGGCGTCCACCGCGCTGTAGATCATAAGCGCGTAGTCCAGAATTGTGAGAGCGCGCACCATTCCGTGCGCCAGTGCGTCGGTATTGCGGACATACTCCGCTTCCGCGCCGCGCAACGCCTCACAGAGGCGCGGGGCGGAGATGCTATTCACCTCAGTCGGCATGATGCGGCCCGTCACGGGGTCGTGTGTGAAGCGGATAACCCGATGTGTGGCATCGACAACCTGATCGACCGTCACGCCGGGGCCGGCCTGGATATCGCGGGCACGCGGGACGAAATCGATCGTTCCGACCGCCGGGCCGGCGCCATCTCTGGTTACTATCGCATGAGCTGTGCGCGGCGTGCGGTAATCGACCGCCTCGATAGGCGCATGGATCTGCCCTGGCACGAGGCCAAGATCATATTGTTGACCGTTGGAATAGATCAGTCGCGCCATCTCGGCGCCGTAAAACTCAATTCGCGCTATCCCATTCTCGAAATACGCGGGATCCGCCATAATTTGCGAAACCGGCGTTGTGGGCAAATTGGCCTCGGCGATATCGCGGCGCACGACATCATGCGCCCCGCCGGATTGGGCGACATGTGCCAGCTCGTGCGCAATCAGCCGCTTGCCTGCGATGGTGCCGGGTGCGTAGCGGCCGGGCGCGAAAGCGATATGATTGCCCAAGGCGAAGGCATTCGCGCCGATTTCTTTGGCGGCGGCCCCGCCGACGCGGTCATCATGAACGCGAACATCGGCAAAGCTGCGGCCGAACCTGGGTTCAAAGAATGTGCGCGTGCCGGTATCGAGCGGACGGCCCGGCTCGGCGACTGCCCGCCGCACGTTGCGTGGTGCGAACCGGCCCTTGCCGTCCTCGGTCCTGAATGGCGTGAGATTGATATGCGGCGCTCTGCTTCGCATGGCCGGCCGGGTGGGGCCAGCCACGATCTGGTTGGCGATGCTGTCCGCTTCGTGCTCACGCGGGGAATTGGCCTGCCCCATCACGGGATTCGACGGATTATGACCTGAGGCCGGCGTTGGCGCCGCGAAGGATAATGGCCTTTCGGAAAGGTCCGGTCGATCCGGCGCATGTGCCGGAATTTTGCCGAAATCGAAGGCGCTTCCTTGCAGTCCTCCTCGAGTCTTCGTGCCCTCTCCTGCGGCTCCTCTCTGCTTCTCGCCGCAATCGCCAAACCCTTGTTTGAGAGACATCACATGCGAGTGTCGCCTGCCGGCCGGACTTCCTCCTGGCGGTGTGCGGGCCTTGGCGACCTTCGGAGCATACATGAGTGCGTCAACCTCTCAGAGATGGTTACGCTTACCCAATCATCCGGCCCGGCTCCGACCCGCGCAAACCGGTAGTCGCATGCAAACTGTACTCTAGGCCCGAATCCAGTCGAGAGCGAGAAGGAGACGGACATAAAATCGAATTGACGGCTGGCTCTTTCACGCCGAGCGAACAGGTATTAGGACTGCGGGGTTTGCGCTGCGCGCGCCGCAACGCTGAGACCGCTTCTCGGGGACTGGGAGTTGCAGAGTTGGTATCTGCTCATTTTCAAATCGCCGAGTGCCGCAATATTAGATTTTTTGCCTCCGCTTGTTTTGTAGGGCCGTTCATCTTACGGTTTCTGTGGTGCGCTTCACTCTGCCTGTCCGCCAAGGATCGGCCGAGCTTGACCTCCAAGTTCGCGCACATGTGCTGCGGAGGATTGAAGTGACGCAACAAGCAAACCAAGCGGCTGAAGGAATCTACAAGAAAATCAAAGAGGAAATCTTTGACTTTCTTCTGTTGCCTGGGGATCGTTTTACTGAGACGGAGTTGGCGGAGCGCTATGGAACCTCGCGAACTCCCGTGAGAGGCGCCCTCTATAGATTGAAACACGAAGGCTATTTCGAGGTTCAATTCCGCAGCGGTTGGCGCGTTCGGCCCTTCAATTTCGATCATTTCGATGAACTCTACGATCTACGGGTGGTCATCGAGACCGCGGCCGTCGAGCGTCTCTGCAAGATGGACAACCCGCCTTTGGCCGATCTGGAGGCGACATGGCTCGTCCCTTTGAGCAAACGTCAGCGGGATGCCCGTGCCGTCGCCGCGCTCGACGAAGCCTTTCACACCCGCCTGCTTGAAGCTGCGGGCAATAAGGAAATGGGGCGCGTCCATTCCGATGTAACGGAAAAGATCCGCGTGATCCGTCGTCTCGGCTTTCTCAAGCAGAAGCGAATCGACGCGACTTATGAGGAGCACGCCAAGCTTTTGAAGCTCATCCTCAATCACCGCGTGTCGGAAGCATGCATTCTGTTGCGCGCGCATATTATTCAAAACCGAATGGAAGCGCGCAAGATCACGATTCATATGTTGCATGAAGCGCGCGAGCGTGCGCGCTCGTCGGGCGGCACCGCCAAAATTGGGGCCTCTGCGGGGCGCGCCGGCAAATCGGACGGAATCGTCGCCTGATTTGTAACCCGTTGCGCCCGGAGCGGCGGGGCGATGGCCGTTCGGACGCCCGATTGCCTTAGAATCAGTCACCGGTGATGCAGATTGAGGCGATTGTCGTGGCGGGCTGTCCGGCATGGCTGCCAACGCGTTGGCAGCGTCCGCGTCTCGCCTGCGATTTTTGGCGGATTTCTGCGCTTTCGCGCCGCGCCGCCCGCGAGCATCCTGGTTTGCGGCGCATCCGCTCGCTGGCACGGATTTTGCTAAATCACCGATTATGATCTTGTATACAAGAAGGTGTCCAACAGCCCGGCCGCACCCTTTTTGGCGGTTCGCGACCCATTCGAGACACCGGGGAGAAGGAGGCGTCACGCATATTCAACCCATAAGGATGTCAAATGAAATGGAAATTTCTCGCGGCCTCGATTCTGGCTGCCTTCTCTGTTGCCGTTCCCGTCGCCCACGCCCAAGACGCACCCTCCGCCATTCACGGATTTGGCATCGTCAATTTTTCGAATGATTACATCACCCCGCGCGGGTTGATGGTGACCAATAAAGGCCTCACCGTCCAGATCATTACAGGTCTGGTCTTTGGGCTTTACCACGACCCCGCCGAAGCTATCGACGATGTTTCGTTCGTAGTGGGAACATTCAACGATATCAACACCACGCAGCACAACGGTCCCGTGGGCGCCTGGAACGAATTCGACTGGTTCGCGGGGCCCAGCTTCCACTTCGGCAAGAACTGGAATCTCGATGTCCAACTGGGCCAGTTCCTGAGTCCGCCGGGCAATTTCAAGACGGAAACCAACCTGGAATCCGCTTTGTCGTTTGACGATTCCGGTCTGGGCCTGCCGGTTCACCTGAAGCCTTACGTCAAGTTGTTCTACGCCATATCCGGCGATTCCACAGTGGTCACCGGCCGGCGCGGCGGCACCTACGATGTCGAGATCGGCATGGCGCCGTCGGTCGACCTCATGCCCTTCACGCTCTCCGTGCCAACCTGGGTGACGGTCGGTCCGAGCAGCTACTGGGGCGGAGACAATGGTGTCGGCGTGTTCTCGACCGGTCTGACCCTGACCTATCCCCTGCCATTCGCGGCCCGCTTCGGCCATTGGAGCGCCAAGGCCGGCTTCCAATACTACGACTTCATCAACGAGCGCCTGCGTTTTGCACAAACCCTGATCGGAACGGCAAGACCCGGTTCCGGCGGCCACCGGGATGAAATCAACGGTTTCGCCGGCTTCAGCTTCGGCTATTGAACGGAGGGAAGGCGAGCATGGTTGCGATTCCTGCTGAACCCTATGCGTTCGATTTTCAACCCGCGCGAGCGGCGCTTCTGATCATCGATATGCAGCGCGACTTCATGGAGCCCGGAGGCTTCGGCGAATCTCTGGGCAACGATGTTTCGCTGCTGAGGCGCACCATCGCCCCGGCCCGGCGGTTACTGGAAGCGGCGCGCAAAGCGGGGCTGAAAATCATCCATACCCGGGAAGGCCACCGTGCCGACCTTGCCGATCTTCCTCCCGCCAAGAAAGTCCGCGGCAACCCCGCGGTCGCCATCGGCGACGAAGGGACGATGGGCCGCATCCTGGTGCGAGGCGAGGCCGGCCACGACATCATTCCCGAGCTTTATCCGATCTCCGGCGAACCGGTCATCGACAAACCGGGCAAAGGCGCATTCTACGCGACGGATCTCGACGCGATTCTAAAGCACGCCGGGATATCGCAACTGATCGTTTGCGGCGTCACGACAGAGGTTTGCGTCAATACGACCGTGCGCGAGGCGAATGACCGCGGCTACGACTGCCTCGTGCTCGAAGATTGCGTCGGTTCCTACTTTCCCGAATTCCAGGACATGGGGTTGCGCATGATCAAGGCGCAAGGCGGCATCTTTGGCTGGGTCGCACCTTCCGCGTCCGTTCTGGCCGCTCTCGGCTGATTCCTTCGCTCACGAAAGGAGACCATCATGAGCACTCTCGCTTCTCTCCGCACCGGGCCGCGTTTGTGGGTGCCCGGCGACTGGAACGGATTTTTCGGTCTGTTCACCAATGTCCTGCTCAACGTCATTGTGCTGACGGGACTATGCCTCGGTGTCGTTCATCTGCCGGCAGGGATCGTGTATGGCCGGATCCTTCCGGCACTCGGCATCGCACTTCCCATCGGCAATCTGTATTACGCCTATCTGGCGTGGCAGCTCGCGAAAACAAGCGGCCGCAGCGATGTGACGGCCATGCCTTACGGCCCCAGCGTACCGCATATGTTCATCGTGGTATTCCTGATTATGCTGCCGGTCTACATCAAGACCAATGACGCCATCCTGGCTTGGGAATCGGGCTTGATCTGGTGCCTGGTCATTGGAGCGATCGTTCTGATCGGCGCGTTTGTCGGCCCAACCGTTCGCAAATACACACCAAGGGCGGCGATGCTGGGCACTCTGGCCGGCATCTCGATCACCTTTATCTCGCTCTCGCCAATTTTCCAGGGCTGGGAGAAGCCGTGGCTGTTCATGTTGTCGCTTACGATCGTCCTGTTGAGCTGGACCGCCAACGTCCGGCTGCCCGGCGGCGTCCCGGGTGGCCTCGCCGCGGTGGTCGTCGGGACCGTGCTGGCGTGGGTGGCAAAGCTCCTCCATCTGGACGAACTGATGCAGCCCGCCCAAGTGGTGGCTTCGTTCTCGCAGTTCGGACTGCATTTGCCCTATCCGTCGGGCGATTTCCTCAAAGCCCTGAACGGCGTCGGGCCGCTGCTGGTTACGGCGATTCCCCTCGGCATTTACAATTTCACTGAGGGGATGAACAACGTAGAGAGCGCTTCGGCGGCGGGTGACGATTACTCCTTGCGTAAGATCCTGCTGGCCGACGGAACGGGCGCGATCATCGGCGCGGTTCTCGGCAGTCCGTTTCCACCGGCTGTTTATATCGGTCACCCCGGCTGGAAATCGGTCGGCGGCCGGATTGGCTATTCGGTCGCTACCGGTGGCGTTATCAGCATTGTCTGCTTTCTCGGGTTGACGGCCCTATTGCTGGCCGTCATCCCCCTGGTCGCGATCCTTCCGATCCTGCTCTATATCGGATTGGTGATCGGGGCGCAGGCCTTCCAAGCCGTGCCGTCGAAGCATGCTCCGGCGGTGGTTCTGGCGCTGTTGCCCAACATCGCGAGTTGGGCGCAAACCCAGATCGACGGCGCCCTCGGTGCAGCTGGAACCAACGCCGCCGCCGTCGGCTTCGATAAGCTCGCAGGCAACGGCGTTGTGTACCATGGCATGGCCCTGCTCGGCGGCGGGGCGGTGCTGGCGGGATTGATTCTCGGCGCGATTGCCGTGTTCATCATCGACCAGCGATTCAAATGGGCCGCAATCTATGCCGGCGCCGGAGCCGTCTTCTCATTCTTCGGCTTTATCCACGGCACTTCGCTCGGTATCGGTAATTCGGCCCCGGTGGCGCTCGGATATTTGATGATAGGCGCGGTTTGCCTGGCGTTCAGCCGCAGAAGCGAGACGGTTTCGTCGATGCCCGCGGCCGAACTCGAGCACGCTGCGGCGGAGTAACGGTTGCGTCAGCGATCCTGGCGGGTTGGATCACGTGGATCTTGTTTCCAACTCGCCAGGAATCGCACGGGCTTTTCCCAGAAGACGCCGACAACACAGCCCTTGAGGCTGAGCACGCTATGAGCCGTGCCGGCCGGATTGCATGTCGCAGTCCCACGCCGATATCGCCCGTGCGAATCCTGCTGACTTCCTGCAAGAATGACGATGTGCTCATTGCCCACGTGCAAGTGATGGGGCACTGAGGCGCCTGCGCGATAGCGCAAGAGAGCGGCGACTGACTCTCCACCCGCCGGGCAGGAGAGAACGATTTGGTCGATTCCGCCGCGAAAATGTGTCCAAGGAAGGTCGTCCCAGGAATTCGCGTGAGGCTCAGGGCGCATTCGCCCTTCTGCCATCGCGCGAATGTCGTCCAGGATTGCGACCAGCGCCCCGCGGTAGAGGTGCTGTGAAGGAGCAACCGCCGCGATGGTGTCGTGGAGCGCCTCCACGATAAGCGACGATTTTCCGGGCTGGATCACAGCGCTTCGATGAGGCTTGCAGAATTCGATACGGCGCCGAACACGCCGCCCTGCATCTTGATCATCTTCACGGCATGGTCGTGATTGGACCTGTCCGTCGCGCCACAGCAATCCTCAAGCAGCAGGCATTCGAATCCACGATCGTTTGCCTCGCGCATCGTGGTGTGAACGCAGACATCCGTCGTGATGCCGGTCAGGACAAGGTTGCTGATCCCGCGTGTCCGCAAGATCAGCTCGAGGTCGGTCGCGCAAAAAGATCCTTTGCCGGGTTTGTCGATCACCGGTTCGCCAGGCAATGGCGATAGTTCAGGAATGATCTCCCAGCCGGGCTCTCCGCGAACCAGGATGCGGCCGCATGGGCCGGGATCGCCAATACCGGCGCCGATCTGACGGGACCGCCAGCGCTTATTGGCCGGAAGGTCCGAAAGATCGGGCCGATGCCCCTCGCGCGTATGGATGATGTGATAGGATTTAGCCCGCATAGCGCCCAGCACGGATTGGATCGGTGCTATCGGGGCGCGGGTCAGCGACAGATCGTACCCCATCACATCGACATAGCCGCCCTTTCCGCAAAAATCCGTCTGCATATCGATGACGAGCAGTGCGGTATTTTCCGGTGCCAAACTCCCGTCATAGGGCCAGAGATATGGATCGGCTGCAACGATACGATCGGCCAAGGTTCTCGCTCCGATAAAAGACTATTGTAATCTACCATGACGTACAAAATGAGTTACATGAAAATGCAAGGTCTGATCATAAAGTGCGGAACAAACTCGGCTTTGGAATCGGAAAATCTCGCACAACAAATTCGCCAGACCTCGCAGAAGATGCGAATCGTCGCTTGTGTGGCGGCTGAATGAGAATGAGGGCGCCGGACCTTGAAGTGCCGGGCACGAGTCGTACGAGTTGTGGTTGCATTAGGCGGCTGCCGGTTCGGTTGACGGCTGCCCAGGCTGATCCCGCGTTCATCCCGAACTCCATGGGGCTCAAATATTTGATATTCGAGTGACTGCGCTTCGTAGAATCGAACACGTCCGCTTTGGCTTCGTCCGTTGAGCCATCATCGTCGCGCTCATCGACCAGCCCGCCGCATGCCGCGAGATCAGATCTGCCACTGCCCCCACATGGAGGCCAGCCTTCCGCCGCCCATGAATTAGGTAAGGTCAACGATCCATTTACAGTTGGGAGCTGGGGCCTCGAAGCTGCGGGCAAGCAAGTTCCAAGCGACGGTCAGGAATCTGCCGCTCCATCCCGCTGAGCCACGGGGTCCCATGCCCAGGCTCGACTGCCATGGCGTTTTCCGCACAAGCAGCCTTCCATACCAATAGGCCCGGGTCGCCCCGCTATTGTCTGACGGATCGTTCGGCGCGGCGCCGAGCCGGCGCCCGCGCCACGGAAGCAGAAACTCCGGCGCTTTATCTCGTTCGCGTGATCGTCAGGGCACGAGGTCCCAGGCTCACCGAAAACTGCCTTCCGGTGCTCACCCGAACATTGGCGGCGGTGGATACGGCTTGCCGGTATTCGGGGGTCTTGCTGTTTTCCACCCCGGAAACGCGCACGCTTTTCCCACGGCTCAAGGCTTCAACTTTGTCTCGCAGTTTGGTTCTCGGTCTCAATTAGTCAACCTCCATCATATCTGCGCAAAGCTTATGTGCAGACATTGCGCGCCAATGCAAGGCGGGTGTTGAACGGACGGAACTTTCCCGACAGCGTGTGCGGACAGACGCGGCCCGATCACGCGTGCCGTTTTTCGGACTCGTGTTCGCCGATGTCCCCGCCGAGGCGGGCGCGAATGGCCTCGGAAGCCGCAACGCCTGCTGCGGTCAATTCGCTCGCGAGCCGGTGTGCGGCTTCGGCGTCGTCCTTGCGGCAGGCGCCTTCGAGCAGCCGCGCCAGCGCGCTCACCCGTGCAACACCGACATTACCGGCGGTGCTGACCATGTCGTGCGCGTCGCGCGCAGCGGCGCTGAAATCGCCGCATACGAGCAGCTCATTGATGCGCGCGAGGTGATTGTCCACATGGGACAGAAACAGCAGCAGCAAGTTCCGAAGGGCGGACGGCGGGAGATTGTTCTCGAGACTCGCGAGAACACCCAAGTCGAGCACCGGCACATGCGTGGCGCCCTCATCGTCCGGCTCGGGCGATGGACGTGAAATTGCGGCGGCCGGACGGGCGGTGCCGACAATTCGCGCCAGCTTTGCAAACAACAGGTCCGGCTGCACCGGTTTGGGAATGTAATCGTCCATCCCCTCGGCGAGATATTGCGTCTTCGCGCCCGGCATCGCATTGGCCGTCATCGCGATGATCGGAATGCCGGCTTTCGAAGCGGCCATGGCTCGAATTTCGCGCGTCGCGCCGACGCCGTCCAATTCGGGCATCTGTACATCCATCAACACAAGATCGTAATCTCCGTGATGGACGGCATCGACGGCCTGCAACCCGTTCTCCACGACCTTGACGATGTGCCCGGCCTTTTGCAGCAGCGCGACCGCGAATTTCTGGTTGATCTTGTTGTCTTCCGCCAGAAGTATGTGCAAGGGGGCTGTCGTCTGCAGCGGCGAGGCTTTGGTGCTGGACAGGGACGAGGGCTGCGCGCCTTCCGTTTCCTGGCTGTAGAGCCGCACCAGGCAATCGTACAATTCGTGCTGCCGTGCCGGCTTTTCGATTTTCGCATCGAGCGCGGCGAGTACGGATTTGGCGAGGCCGAACGTGCCCGCGGACGATACCAGCACGAGCTTGGTTTCGCTCAGCGGCGGGTTGGCGCGAATGCGCGCGGCGGTATCGACGCCCGCAAGACCAGGCATCATATGGTCCAGAAAAACCACGTCGTAGGGCTTGCCCATGTGCCAGGCGCGTTCCAATTCCGCAATCGCGGCGAACCCGTCGATGACGGACGAAGCGGCAATGCCGAACGCCCCGAGCTGCCGCATGAGGATGTCCCGGTTCATTTCGACATCGTCCACGATCAGCGTCTTCAGATTCTTGATGTGGCCGGGCAGGCTGTGCAGATCGGGCAACCGCGCTTTGGATCGCATCAGCGACAGTTCGAACCAGAAAGACGAGCCGGCTCCGACGCGGCTGGTCACGCCGATTTGGCCTCCCATCAATTCGACAAGCTGCTTGCAGATCGCCAGACCCAGCCCCGTGCCGCCATAACGGCGCGTGTAGGAACTGTCCGCCTGGCTGAATTTCTGGAACAGCCTTTCGCAGGTCTTTTGCGGAATGCCGATCCCCGTATCCCGCACCTCGAAACGCAGATGCGATGCGCCCGTTGCGAGGTCCTCGACGCGGCTGACATTGACCTGGACGCTGACGCCGCCTTTTTCGGTGAACTTGATCGCGTTGCTGAGCAGATTGAGAAGTATCTGGCGCAGCCGCGCGGCGTCGCCCTTGTAGACCCCGCGCGCCGGGGGATCGACGTAACAACCGAGGTCGATGCCCTTTTCGCGCGCCCGGCCCGCCATCAGGCCAACCGCATTCTCGACCGTGTTGAGCATGTCGAAATCGATGCTTTCGAGCTCGATCTTGCCGGCTTCGAGCTTCGAGATGTCGAGAATGTCGTTGACGATGGTGAGCAGCGCCTCGCCCGATTCACGCACGACTTCGGCATATTTGCGCTGCTCGTCGTTGAGGGAAGCGTCAAGCAGCAGCCCCGTCATGCCGAGAATGCCGTTCATCGGTGTACGGATCTCATGGCTCATATTGGCCAGGAATTCCGATTTCGCCCGGTTGCCCGCATCCGCCAAATCCTTGGCCGCGACGAGTTCGGCTTCCATCGACTCGCGGCGGCGCAATTGCAGCACCAGAATGGCGCCGACCGTACCCGCCATGATGGAGAACAACGCGACGAGCACCGACTCCCAGACGGCGCTCGCACGCGCGCCCGCGAAGACCGCGGTCTTGCCCATAGAAGCCGTAACGACGATTGCCGCCTGAGGCAGTTCTACGGCCGCGGAAACATTGTTGCCATTATCGGAAAATTTCGGCGGACTTTGGTAGGCCGTCCGGTCCAGCGTCGGCGGTTTGCCGCTGCCGCTGATGACGAGCCCGATATCGGACGCGCCCAGCGCCGCGCGAAAGGATTGCAATTCGTCGGCGCCCTCTTCGGTCGCGGGTCCGGCGCTTATGTTCTCGATGGGAATCGCTATGCCGAATTGCGTCAGCGTGGCGGCATGTTCGCCATAGGCGGAGGCGACATCGGCCAGATGCTCTTCTGCGTGTTCCAGGATCTCACCGCGCTCGGCGACCGTATACCAGCCATAGAGCATCCACAGAATCGCGAGCGTGACGAAGATCATCAGCCCGACAAGCGTGCTCAAGCGGCCTAGCCGCGCCGCTGGTGCTTTGCGCTCCGATGCATTCGGTCCAGACAAAATCGGCGGGCCCCGTTTTGTGCGATGGAAATGTTTCTCTCACCGCCGGCAGAATTGGTGTCGGCCAAGATAGGCCGAGCGACGTTAAAGCAGCGTTATGATGGCGGCGTCCGGCCGGTTTTTCCTTGGACCTGCGGACCTGGCGGGGAGGATAAATGGTCCGCCAGCAGATTGTCCGTACACGTTGAAATGACGCTGTGTGACTGCATGCCGTTCTTCGCCGTCACTTCATGGCGGCATCCGTAACCGAGGAGTCGATATAGGCGTTGACGTCCTGCGCCTTGGGATAAACATTATACTTCACGTTGAAATTGTCGGCGATCTTGGACGAGCCGTAGAGCGATCCGAACCCTTTGCCCTTCTTATAGACGCCTTTCGCTTCCGCGAGATCGATCAGGTGCGTGCCTTTCAGGAGCGGCTTGTACTGCTCCGGCGTCAGACCCACACGTTTGGCCATGATCCTGACGGCGTCGTCCTGTGTCTTGGGGTCGTTGATGTATTTGACGACGCGGTCCCAAACCTTGGCGAGCTTGACGTAAGCGGTTTTGTTCGCGGCGAAGCTCGCCGGGCTGACGGTGATCGCGTCGTAAATCAGTCCGGGCGCTTCGGCCGAGGTGTAGACGGGGCGCGCGCCCGCCACCGTCTTCATCGCCGCTCCGGAATTGGGCTGCCAGGCGCCGACGGCATCGACCTTGCCCGAAGCCAGAGCCTGAGGCGTGTCGTTGGTCTTGGTATTGACCAGGGTCACGTCCTTTTCGCTCATGCCGTTCTTTACCAGCCCGTCCAGCAGCAGAAGATGCTCGACCAATCCAACCTCGATGCCGATCTTCTTGCCTTTCAAATCCCGCAAGGTCGCATTGCCGGGCTTGGCGACGATCATGTCGTTGCCGTTCGAATAGTCCGTGATGAGAATCATGACATTCCGGGCGCCCGCGGCCCCGGTCACCAGCGCGTCGCCGTTCGTCACCATCACGCCGTCCAGTCTGCCGGCGGAGAAGGCATCCATGGAGGCGGAATAATCGAACCACTGAAAGCTGAAATTGAGGCCGTCCTCTTTGAGCCAGCCCTTTTCAATGGCAACTTGCCATGCCACCCAGCCTGGCCAATCGCTGTAGCCGATCTTGATCGCCTCGGTCTTGGCTGAGGACGCCGAGGTCAAGCCTAAAAACAATGCTGCAATGGCTAAAAACGATGCAGATGTCTTCCGCCTCATCGGCCTCTCCGATACGCGAGCCTACGAACGCCCGACCGTATCGTTGAGTTATTAATACTCTTGCGCACGTGGCCGCCGCTTCGCGAGGACCGCAGCGAAATCAATTGTCGGTATTGTTATCGAATGGTTGATCCGCGTCCGCGGACGAAACGGATTGGCAACCGGCCGCCGTTCCGTTTGGTTCAAACCGTGAGATGGCGGCGAACGTTTTGTTCGGACATTTCCGCTTTCGTTCCGGCCACCACGATCTGGCCGCGATCCATCACGGCGAAGCGGTCCGCGAGTTCGCAGGCGAAATCGAAATATTGCTCAACCAAAAGGATGGCCATTTCGCCCTTGTCCCTGAGGTAGAGAATGGCCCGGCCGATGTCCTTGATGATGGAGGGTTGAATGCCCTCCGTCGGCTCGTCGAGCAGCATCAGGGAAGGCCGTGTCACCATGGCTCGCCCGATTGCCAATTGCTGCTGCTGTCCCCCCGACAGATCGCCGCCACGCCGCGACAGCATCGTCTTGAGCACCGGAAACAACTCGAACACCTCGTCCGGAATCGTCCGCTTGCGCCCCGAAAGGGCTGCATAGCCGGATTCGAGATTTTCCTTCACCGAAAGCAGAGGAAAGATCTCGCGTCCTTGCGGCACGTAGGCGATTCCCATGCGCGCGCGCTCGAACGGCGCGAGCTTGGCGATGTCCTTGCCCTGCCACAGGATGCGGCCGGCGCCGATGGCCTGATGCCCGACGATCCCGCGCAGCAGGCTGGTCTTGCCGACGCCGTTGCGTCCCATCAGGCAGGTGACCTGGCCGCGCTCGGCGGTCAAGCTCAAGTCCCAGATGACCTGCGCGGCGCCATAGCTCAAATTCAGATGTTCGACGGCGAGCATGTTCATCGCCCCAGATAGACTTCGATCACGCGTTCATCCGCGCTGACATGGTCGAGCGGTCCCTCCGCAAGCACCGAGCCTTCGTGCAGCACGGTGACCTTCACATCGAGATCGCGGACGAAGGCCATGTCGTGTTCCACGACGACGACCGTGCGGGTCTTGTTTATTTCCTTGAGCAGCCGGGCGGTCATCGCGGTTTCGGCATCGGTCATGCCCGCGGCCGGCTCATCGACGAGCAGCAATTGCGGGTCCTGCGCCAGCAGCATGCCGATCTCCAGCCATTGCTTCTGGCCGTGGGAAAGATTGGCCGCGAGCGTGTGCTGGGCATGGGTCAGGTGCACGGTTTCAAGCAATTCATCGATCGCGTCGCGCTGCCCGGCGGAGACCACGGAGAAGAGCGTGGCAAAGACCCCGCGCTTGGCCCGCAAGGCCAGGAGCAGATTGTCGGCAACCGTGTGGCTTTCGAAGACGGTGGGCCGCTGGAATTTCCGCCCGATGCCGAGATTGGCGATGCGGGCTTCGTCCAGAGCGGTCAGGTCGTGGATTCCTGCGAAAACCGCCTCCCCATCGTCGGGGCGCGTCTTGCCCGTGACCACATCCATCATGGTGGTCTTGCCCGCGCCGTTGGGACCGATGATCGCACGCATCTCGCCCCGATCGATGGCGAGCGAGAGCGCGTTGAGCGCCCGAAACCCGTCGAAGCTGACGGTGATCGCGTTCAGGTACAGGAGAGCGGATGTCGATGCCTCGGTCATGCGCCCATCCTCGCCAGTCTTTCCTGCTGCGGGTCGCTCGGCGCTTCGGGGGCGATGCCGTCTTCGGTCATGGCCTCCTGCACGGCTGGGGGAATGGGCTTCGCGCCGCTCCGGTGCAGAAGCGTGCCGACAATCCCGCGAGGCAGGAAAAGCGTCGTGAAGATGAAGAGCGCGCCCAGTGCAAACAGCCACAGCTCCGGAATGGCGCCGGTGAACCACGACTTGAAGCCGTTCACCAGAACCGCGCCCAGGATCGCGCCCGCCAATGTTCCCCGTCCGCCGACGGCAACCCAGATGACCGCCTCAATCGAATTGGCCGGCGCGAATTCGCTCGGATTGATGATACCGACCTGGGGAACGTAGAGGGCGCCGGCCACGCCTGCGAGGCACGCTGACACCACCCATACGAACAATTTGTATTCTTCCACGCGATAGCCGAGGAACCGCGTGCGGCTCTCCGCATCGCGAACCGCGATCAGCACCTTTCCGACCTTCGATGTCACGATCGCGCGGCAGACCGCATAACCGGCGGCCAGAGCAATGACGCTCGCGACGAAGAAGGCGTTGCGCGTGGGCGCGCTTTGAAGATCGATCCCGAATATGTCCTTGAAATCGGTCAAGCCGTTGTTGCCGCCAAATCCCATATCGTTGCGGAAAAAGGCGAGCATCATGGCAAACGTCATCGCCTGCGTGATGATGGAAAAATAAACCCCGGTCACGCGCGAACGGAAGGCGAATGTCCCGAACACGAAGGCCAGCAGCCCGGGCACGAGCACGACGATCAGCATCGCAAACCCGAAATGATCGAAGCCGTGCCAATACCAGGGCAGTTCCTTGTAATTGAGGAAGACCATGAAATCGGGCAGCACCGGATTGCCGTAGACGCCGCGCGGTCCGATCATGCGCATCAGATGCATACCCATCGCGTAGCCGCCGAGCGCGAAGAACGCGCCATGGCCGAGCGAAAGGATGCCGCAATAGCCCCAGACCAGATCGAGCGCGAGTGCCAGCAGCGCATAGCAGATGTATTTGCCGAGCAGCGTCACCATGAAGGTCGAGAGATGAAAGGGGGCGTCCGCCGGCAGCGCGAGATTGAGCAGCGGCACCGCCACGGCGAGCACACCCAGCACCGCGTAGACGATGAGCGACAAACGGCCGAAATTGCCTCCTGCGAGCCTGTTCATGCTTCTACCGCTCTTCCCTTCAAGGCAAACAGGCCGCGCGGCCGGCGCTGGATGAAGAGGATGATGAAGATCAGAACGACGATCTTGCCGACCACCGCGCCGGCGTAAGGTTCGAGCAGCTTGTTGGCCACGCCGAGCGTCATGGCGCCCACCAGCGTGCCCCATAGATTGCCGACGCCCCCGAACACCACGACCATGAAACTGTCGATGATGTAGGATTGTCCGAGATTGGGGCTGATATTGTCGATCTGCGACAGCGCCACACCGGCAATCCCCGCCACGCCCGAGCCGAGGCCGAAGGTCAAGGCATCCACCCAATTGGTCCGAACCCCCATGGCGGCCGCCATCTTCCGGTTCTGCGTGACGGCGCGCATCTGCATGCCGAAATAGGTGCGCTTCAGGAACATCGTCAGGAGCGAGAACACGACCAGCGCGAAAACAATGATGACGAGGCGCGAAAAGGTGATGGTGAGGTGTCCGACGTCGAAGGAGCCCGACATCCAGCTAGGCGCGCTGACGGGCTTGTTGGTCGGCCCGAAGATCGTGCGCACGCTTTGTTGGATGATGAGCGAGAGACCCCAGGTCGCGAGCAATGTCTCCAGCGGCCGGCCATAGAGGAAACGGATGATCCCGCGCTCGATCAGGATGCCCGCGGCGCCCGCCACCATGAACGCTGCCGGCACTGAGAGCGGAAGCGCCCAAGTCATCAGGCCGGGTGCTGCCGCGGCAAGCACCTGCTGCACCATGTATGTCGTATAGGCGCCGAGCATGATCATCTCGCCATGGGCCATGTTGATGACGCCCATGACGCCGAAGGTTATGGCAAGCCCGATTGCGGCGAGCAGCAAGACCGAGCCGAGCGAGAGTCCGTAATAGACATTCTGCAGGACGCCCCAATAAGCGAGCGAGGACTCGATGTCCTTCTCGGCGGCGGCGGCCGAATTGCGCAGGCGCTCCGAGTCTGCGGTTCTGAGCACAAGCAAGGCATTCAGGGCATCGCGGTCGCCGCGTGCGCGCAAGGTCTCGATCGCCGAGAGCTTGTCGGCTTCGGATGAATCGGGGGTCTGCAGAAGAATTGCGGCGCGCGCCTGTTCGAGGATGGTCCGAATGCCCGCCACTTGCTCCTTCTTCAAGGCTTCCTCGATCGCCGGAAGCGATTCGGGATCGTGACCCGTGAAAGCGTCGTTCGCGGATTTGCGCCTGATATCGGCGTCGGGCGACAGCAAGGAAAGCCGCGCCGAGAGCCCGCGCAAATCCCGGCGCAGGCGATTGTTGACTCCGATCTTGGTCAGCCGATCCTCGCTGAGACCGGCAACGGGCTTGCCGCTCAGGGCTTCGGCATAGGTCTTGGCGCTGTCGCCCGACTGGACGACGATTTTTCCGTCGGGGGCCGAAAACAATGTTCCGTCCGCGAGCGCGCCGATGATCGTTGCTGCACGGGGATTCCCGGATTCGGCCAGCGTGTTGACGATCTGCGCCTTGCGGTCGAAATCGGCTGCCGGCAGTTCGGCCAGGAGCGCGTCGAGCGTTTGCGGCAATGGGGGGGCTTGCGCGAAGCCGTTCGCGATGGGGAGGAGCAGCAGCGCCGCCAGGACCAGAAGAACAAATCTCATCCGACACACGGTGGGTATACTCACTCAAAATCGAAAGTTCAGGGCCGAATTTTCAGAAGAAGGGGGTGAGCGCGTCCGGTGCCCGCGCTCACCCTACCTGGGGGCTCAGTTTGGCAAGCCAACCCGCCCCCTGATCAATGCATGGCCTTCAGTCCAAGGCAGGTCTTCGTCTTGGTGTTGTAATTGCCGCATTTCAGCGTGACCCAATCGGCTTCCAGATCCTTCGAACCCGGCAGGAAGTCGGACCAGGCATCGCCCGGCACGAGGCCGGCCGTTTTGTAGACGACGTCGAACTGGCCGTCGGCTTGCACTTCGCCGATCAGAACCGGCTTGGTGATATGATGATTGGGAAGCATCTTGGCGACGCCGCCGGTGAGGTTCGGCGTCTCGATTCCGGGAAGGGCCGCAATCACGGCATTGGTGTCCGTCGTCTTCGCCTTTTCCACCGCTTTGACCCACATATTGAAGCCGATATAGGCGGCTTCCATCGGATCGTTGGTCACCCGCTTGGGATTTTTCGTGTAGGCGTGCCATTGGGTGATGAAGGCGGTGTTCGCAGGCGACTTGACGGATTCGAAGTAGTTCCAGGCCGCGAGATGGCCGACCAGCGGCTTGGTGTCGACGCCGGCCAATTCTTCCTCGCCCACCGAGAAGGCGACGACCGGAATGTCTTCGGCCTTGATGCCCTGATTGGCGAGTTCCTTGTAGAAGGGAACGTTCGCATCGCCGTTGATGGTGGAGACCACGGCGGTCTTCTTGCCCGCCGAGCCGAACTTCTTGATGTTGGCCACGATCGTCTGCCAATCGGACTGGCCGAAGGGCGTGTAGTTGATCATGATGTCGGCGTCCTTGACGCCTTTGGCCTTCAGATAGGCTTCCAGAATCTTGTTCGTGGTGCGGGGATAGACATAGTCGGTGCCCGCCAGCACCCAGCGCTGCACCTTCTCCTGGCTCATCAGATAATCGACCGCCGGAAT
>CAZBRO010000028.1:0-77122 GCA_964494505.1 uncultured Bordetella sp. | reverse complement strand
CTCAACGTCGTGCCGGTGCGCGTGCCATCGCTCGCCGAGCGGCGCGACGACATCCCGATGCTGGTCGCCCATTTCATGAAGCGGCTGTCGGCAGGCTCCGGCCTTCCCATGCGGGAGGTTTCCGACGAAGCCATGGCGGTGCTACAGGCCTATAATTGGCCAGGCAATGTGCGCCAACTCCGCAACATCGTGGAGCGGCTGCTGATTCTCGCCACAGACGACGCCGCAGGCGCGATTTCGGCCGATCTGCTCCCCTCCCATTTCAACGGCTCGTCCTCGCCCTGGGCGCAAGGGGCAAAGCCCGATCTCATCATCTCGCTCCCCTTGCGCGAGGCGCGCGAGATTTTCGAGCGCGAATATTTGCTCGCCCAGATCAACCGTTTCGGAGGTAATATCTCGCGCACGGCATCCTTCATCGGGATGGAGCGTTCGGCATTGCACCGTAAACTGAAATCCCTGGGCGTGTCGTCGGCAAGACTCGATCAGGCGTTCAATGCGTGAGTCGCGGGGGATGAGCGGTTCCTTGATGAAAACGATTCTTGCCGCAGGGGTGCTTTGCGCCCTCGGCGGGGCGGCGGTGCCGGCGCGCGGCGCGGACATCGTCGGCGCGATGACGGCGCAGTACCTTCTCCAATGCCAAAAGGACCAGAACGCCTGCCGCGAATTCACCAATGAAGTGCTGCAGGTCTTCAAGACCGCAGTCGAGCTGCACCAGGCCACGGTCTACAAAGCTTGCGCCCCCTGGCCGCTCACGCTTGATGACACCGGCAAGCTCGTACAGAAAATTCTCGACCGCCCGCAGGACGTGACCGGCTATGCGGCGGACGACATCGCCATCGCGGCCGGAGCGCTGTGGCCCTGCAAGTGAACGCCGGTTCCACCCATGTCCGCCCCGCACCCGCCGGACGCGTCGCCTATGTCAACGGGCGCTACCTTCCGCATGGGGCCGCCTCGGTCCATATCGAAGATCGCGGCCTGCAATTCGCCGACGCGGTCTACGAGGTCTGCGCGGTTCTCGGCGGCCGCCTGACGGACGAGGAGGGCCATCTCGACCGGCTTGAACGGAGCCTCCGGGAACTCTCCATCCGGATGCCCATGGGCCGCGAGCCGCTCAGGCTCGTGATGCGGGAGATGATCCGGCGAAACCGGCTGAAGGACGGGCTCCTCTATCTTCAGGTCACACGGGGAAGCCACAAACGCGACCACCCGATGCCGGCCGTTCACCGCAGCACGTTGATCATGACCGCCCGGCCGATGAACCTCACCTCGGTCGAAAAACGCCGCGCCGAAGGGGTTGCCGTGGTCACCTTGCCTGACATCCGCTGGGGGCGCTGCGACATCAAGACGACCGGGCTCCTGCCCAACACCATGGCCAAGACCGAAGCCCGCAAGCTCGGCGCCTTCGAGGCGTGGCTCACGGATGCCCACGGGCAGGTCACCGAAGGCGCCTCCACCAATGCGTGGATCGTGACAGAAGAGGGTGTGGTGGTCACGCGCAGCCTTTCGTCCAACATCCTTGCCGGAGTGACGCGTCTTGGCGTGATGAACGCGCTGAAGCAGGAAGGATTCAACGCGCTCGAGGAGCGTCCCTTCTCGGTCGCCGAAGCGCTTGCCGCGCACGAGGCCTTCATCACATCGGCCTCCGGTGGTGTCATTCCGGTCGTCTCCA
Organism: uncultured Bordetella sp.; assembly: GCA_964494505.1. GTDB lineage: Bacteria > Pseudomonadota > Alphaproteobacteria > Micropepsales > Micropepsaceae > CAIYRG01. The sequence continues at coordinate 75,453 of CAZBRO010000028.1, read as the reverse complement.
TCGACGGGAAGACCATCGGCGACGGCAAACCGGGGCCGGTAACGCGTCAAATCCACATGCTTTATTCGGAATTCTCGCGCCAGGCTGCCAAAGCCTGAGACGCTTTATTGCTTCGCAATGCCCGGAAAGGCCGATATGGTGGTGGCAACGCGGAGCCCGTGTTCCGTGTCTGACGCCTTTCCGGCGTAATCAACGCAAAACAAATGGGGTTCACCCATGAACGACAAACCGCAAAATCTCCAAGACACATTTCTAAATGCCGTCCGCAAGAGCAAGACCTCCGTTACGATCTATCTCGTCAATGGTGTGAAGCTGCAGGGCAATATCACCTGGTTCGATAATTTCTGCGTGCTCCTTCGCCGCGATGGGCAGGTTCAACTCGTCTACAAGCACGCGATCTCCACCGTGATGCCGATGGGGCCGGTCCAGTTGCAGGATCCGGAATCCGCAGGCTCAGGGGACGGTTGACGCGCTCTCCCACGAAGAAGCGGGAGGGCTCCGGCCACGCTTCGCGTGAGCGGCGGCGCGCCGTCGTGCTGCACGTTGCGAGGAAGTCGGGTGCTGCCCCGGACGCGATCCGAAGCAGCCGGAGCGAACAGTCGCGGCTGGACGAAGCCATTGCGCTCACCGGCGCCATCGGGCTCGACGTGGCGGAGGGTGTCATCGCCAACATCGCCCGCGCGACGCCTGCGACCCTCATAGGTTCCGGTAAAGTCGAGGAAATCAAAGCCCTTTGCAACGCCGTCGAGCCCGAAGTTGTCATTGTCAACGCGCAGCTTTCACCGGTCCAGCAACGCAATCTGGAGAAAGCCTGGGGCACGAAAGTGCTCGATCGCACCGCTCTGATTCTCGAAATATTCGGCGAGCGGGCACGCACCCGCGAGGGCCGGCTGCAGGTGGAACTCGCCCATCTGACCTATCAGCGTTCGCGCCTGGTCAGGAGCTGGACCCATCTCGAGCGCCAGCGGGGCGGCTTCGGGTTCCTTGGCGGCCCAGGCGAAACCCAGATCGAAACCGACCGGCGGCTGATCGGCGAACGGATCGCCAAGATCAAACGTGAACTGGAAGATGTGAAGCGGACCCGGGGCCTGCATCGCCGCGCCCGCAAGAAGGTGCCTTACCCGGTGGTGGCGCTGGTGGGCTACACCAATGCCGGCAAATCGACGCTGTTCAACCGGCTGACATCGGCCGAGGTTCTGGCCAAGGACATGCTGTTCGCCACGCTCGATCCCACCATGCGCGGGCTGAAGCTCTCATCGGGGCGCCGGGTCATCCTGTCGGACACGGTGGGATTCATCGCCGATCTTCCGGTCGAGCTGGTGGCGGCATTCCGCGCGACCCTGGAAGAGGTGCTGGAGGCCGACATCGTCGTCCATGTGCGCGATGCCGCCCACGACGAATCCGAGGCGCAAAAGGCCGACGTTCAAAAGGTGCTGGCGGAACTTGGGGTCAAGGAAGACGGCAGGGCCGGAATCGAAGTGCTGAACAAGATCGACCTTCTGGAGCCCGACGTGCGGGCTGCGATGCTCGCGCGCAACCGGGTGGCGCCTCGCCTGGTATCGTCCGGACAAGCCGGGGGAGGCGAGCAGATCGCGGTTTCGGCCATCACCGGGGAGGGGCTGGACGCCCTGGTCCAGAGTATCGACCGGCTGCTCGGAAGCCAGGATCTCACCATGCGGCTCGCGCTGACGCCCGATGACGGGGCAGGGCTTGCCTGGGCTCATGCCCATGGCCGGGTCTTGGAGCGCCGGGACACCGATAAGGTGGTCTATCTGGTGATCGCGGGAGATGATTCGGCTGTGGATCGTTTCACCCAGCGCTTTCCAGGCAAACTCACAATTATCGAGCCTGATCAGCGCCGTAGAGCAATTTCCTCATAATTTCATCCAGGGGATTATATACGAGCTTGACCCACACTTTCCGATATGCTTATATTGGCAAGTCGTTACGGGACAATCTTTATGCAGCGCCATTTTTCCAGCCTTATCGAGATGACGAAAATCATCCCGAACGAAGAAAAGGCGATTGAATATTTTCGCGCAGTCCGTTGGGCGCGCGGGGCTTTTTGTCCTTTCTGCGGATCGGTCAAAGTCTATGATTTCGCCGACAAGCGCTCCCACAAGTGCGGCGACTGTCGGAAGCGGTTTTCCATCAAAGTCGGCACCGTCATGGAAGGCACGAAGATTGGCGTCCGCGAATGGCTGATGGCCATGTGGATGGTCACGTCGCACAAGAAGGGGATCGCCAGCACGCAGCTCGCGAAGGACCTTGGCGTCACCCAAAAGACGGCATGGTTCATGCTGCACCGCCTTCGCCACGCCGCCCGCACTCGCTCTTTCAATCGCCCGTTGGAAGGCATTGTGGAGGTGGACGAGGCTTTCATGGGCGGCAAGGACAAGAACAAGCACGCCGACAAGCGCGGGCTGCAAAAGAAATCCATCGTTCTCGGGATGCTAGAGCGGGGAGGGGAATTGCGGACCCTCATCCTTCGCCACCTTGGCGAGGCCGCACCTACCGTTCGGGAGCACGTTTTCACCGGGTCGGCGGTAATCACGGACGAATTCACCGGCTATGCTCGCTTTAGTGACGAGTACCTGCACCTCTCGGTAAATCACAGCGCTGGCGAATATGGCCGTGGACGCATTCATACGAACAGCATCGAAGGCTACTGGTCGCAATTGAAGCGCCAGATTTACGGCATTCATCACTGGGTTAGCGCGAAGCACCTGTTCCGGTATGCGGACGAAAACGCATGGCGCTTTAACCGCCGCAGCGTGGCAGAGGCGGTCCGGCTGGACGAGTTCATTGCCCGCCTAGACGGTCGGCTGACCTACAAAGCGCTGATCGCGAATTGACCATGGTGGGATTGAACGCCACTCTTGCACAGCGTAGCGCCAACCGGGGGGGCGGCGGTGCAGGAACCGTTAGCAAAGCCAGTTATTCTGAGTTTCGACGGGAAAGACGCGTCCGGCCATCTGATCGACGCGGCCTATCTGGGAGAAAGCCTTCAAGGCACGGCGCGGCTGTACAATTCCGTCGCACACTTTTGGTTTCGCGGAGAAATCCGGTCCCGCGTTCCGCCAAGCATAAGGATTCAGGTCGGGCCACCCAAAGAGGGATCAATTACCTACGTCGTATGGTTCCTAATGAATCATGGCGAGATGGCCCTGCATCCCAAATTACTGGGCGAATTGGCGGACCTTACGATTCCGCACTTTGTAAAGGCGATATTTTCGCGCCGAGCTGGACGGAAGCCTGAATTGGAAAAGGCTCTGGACACCATTAGCGCCCAGACGACCGCCCTTGTAGATTTTGCAAAGACGGTGCAGCGGGATCATATGCAAGACAAAGCCAGGCTCTATGACATTGTGGAGCGGCTTACGAAGCAAAATACCCAAGCGCTTCGTTATATAGCGGCACCCGTAGGGCCTTCCGTGAAAATGATAACTCACTTCCAGAACACTCCGAACGAGTATGTGATTGACGAGCCAACGGCAGAGGTATTCCGCTCCAAAGATGAGGTAGCAGTGGGCGATGAAGCAAAATACAGGGCAAAAATCATGGCCGTGGACAAGCTCGCGGGAAGCTGCCGCTTAGAGCTGGAGGGTACCGGAAGGCCCATTCACGCCAAGATCACTGATCCCGCGCTTGCCATGCCGGGGAACATCTACACGCGGGCGCTTGATTCCGATGCAATTGTGGAACTAACAGCGAAACCAATCCTTCGCGACGGAGAGGTTGCGACTTTGTACGTAAGCAACGCGAAAGAGGTTTAACCCGTGGGCAAGCGTCACGAGGAAAAGCTCTACATCGATATGCCATTTGGTGAAGCGCTTGAGCGCTTCGCCTTCGTGGACCCGAAAGAGGTGGAAGCGAACATCAGGCGGTCTAAGAAAAAGAAGCCGCCAGGAGGCGCAAAACAGCCCCCCAGCGGCAAGTCGGATTTGAAGGGGGTTGTTTCGTTACGCAGCCGCCGCCGACCGCCGGAGCACTAAATCGGCCGTATGGCGGTGACTACGCCAGTGGCCTCTGACTTGCTCTAAACGTCCGTGACGAATGCGGTAGTAGGGGTCAATCCATACTCGAAAAAAAGAAGCCATTGTGGGGGTATTCTCCTTTTTGAAGCGATCCGCAGGCGATGTTGGATTTCCACGGACCTTTGGCCGGACACGGGAAAGCCAGCGCCGCTGCGGTGTCGCAGTTGCGTTGAATTTCCCAGTCGCCTCACTGCCAAGCGCACCAAAAACCTCGGTACGCACGAACCCCCGATAGGCTTCTGGGGCAGGCGCTCGCGATTGGCCCACTTGCCGGATACGCACTCATCCGGCAACTCGATTTTTCACGTCGACTCGCGAACGGGGGAAAGTCTGCCAAAAAATAATGGGTCAGTCTCGTATATAATTGCCTTCATCCACAGGCCTGTGGATATGTGCGCGCTTTCTCATTGATCGCGTTCCGCGCGTTTCGCCTCCTGCCACAGCGCCTCCATCTCGTCGAGCGACGCTTCGTCTGGGGTGCGGCCTTGCGCCTGAAGTGCGGATTCTATGGACTTGAAACGCCGTATGAATTTGGCATTGGCTGAGCGCAGGGCATCCTCCGCATCGACCTTCAAATGCCGCGAGAGATTGGCCATGGCGAACAGCAGATCGCCAAATTCCTCGGCAACCTTTCTGGCTTTCCCGGAATCGACGGCTTCCGCCAGCTCCCGGGTCTCTTCGGCGATCTTGTCGGCCACCGTGATCGCGCTAGGCCAGTCGAAACCCACCTCGGCGGCGCGATTTTGCAGCTTCACCGCGCGCATCAACGCGGGCAGGGCGGCGGGTACATCGTCAAGCAGACCCTCGGGCTGGACGGGCTTTCCCGCCCGTTCCTGACGCTTGATCTCCTCCCACGCAATGGAGACCTTCTCGGGGGTGTCGGCGGCACCGGCCGCGAAGACGTGGGGGTGGCGGCGCACCATCTTGCTGCAAATCGTCCGCACCACGTCGGGAAAGCCAAAAATCCCAAGTTCCTTGGCCATCTGCGCATGGAAAACCACCTGCAGCAGGAGGTCGCCAAGTTCATCTTTCAGCGACGCGTAATCCTCGGACTCGATCGCGGAAGCGACCTCATAGGCTTCTTCGATCGTGTATGGCGCGATCGTCGCGAAGTTCTGCTTCAAGTCCCAGGGACAGCCGCCATTGGGATCGCGCAGGCGCCGCATGATGGCGATGAGTTCGGCGATGTCGCCAGACTGTTCTTCGGATTGGTCCATCGGGCGAGATTAGGGACGCGGGAGCAGGAGGCAAAGGCGAGCGGGATTCGGCCCACAGGCTTTCCATTCGGCATTCCAATTTTCGTATAAGCAATATTATGGGAAATTATCGATTGGCCTTTTCGGCCGCTCGCCATTCTCGTAACCATGCGCCCCAGAAAAATCCAAACAGGAACCGCCATGGGCCTCACCGAAGAACGCCAGCGCCGCATAATGACCACCCATGTGGGGAGCCTTCCCAGACCCGACGCGCTCTCCGAAATGATGGCCGATGGCAAAATGTCGGGACCGGCATACGAAACCATGGTCCGTGCCGCCGTCACCGATGTGGTCAGGCGCCAGGCTGAATGCGGCATCGACATCATCGACGACGGCGAACAATCCAAGCCCGGGTTCATCACCTATATCGACGAGCGCCTGTCGGGCATGGAACCCCGGACCGACAACCCGCCGCAGCTCGACACCCGCGAGAAACGCGACTTCCCCGAATTCTACGCCCACGGTCATTCCGGTTCACGGCCGCCGCCGCGGCTCTGCACCGGGCCTGTGCGCTATACCGGCCAGACTGCGGTCCGGCGCGACATCGAAAACCTGAAAGCTGCCCTTCAGGGACTGCCCGTGACCGACGTGTTCATGCCGGCGGTCTCGCCGGGGCAGATTTTCCGCTACCACGTCAACCGCCATTACGCCTCGAACGACGAATTCCTGGCGGCCATCGGCGAGGCGCTGCGGGAGGAATATCAGACGATCATCGGCGCAGGATTCATGCTCCAGATCGACGATCCGCATCTTGCCATGCATTACATGCTGGAACCCGGCCTCAGCGTCGAGGAAACCCGCCGCTGGGCTGCCCATTACGTCGCAATCCTCAATCACACGCTTCGCGATCTGCCGGTCGACCGCATCCGGCACCACACCTGCTACGGCATCAATATGGGTCCGCGGGTACACGACCTCGAATTCAAGCACCTGATCGACATCGTGCTGAACATCCGGGCCGGCTTCTATTCCTTCGAGGCGGCCAATCCGCGGCACGAACATGAATGGCGGCTGTGGGAAGACGTGAAGCTGCCGCCCGGCAAGGCGATCATCCCGGGCGTCATTACCCATTGCTCGGTTCTGGTGGAGCACCCGGAACTCGTCTCCGACCGCATCCAGCGCTTCGCGCGCGCGGTCGGGCGCGAGAACGTCATCGCGGGCGCGGATTGCGGCTTTGCCTCCATGCCGCGCGCCGTGGTCGAGGTGCATCCGAGCATCGTGTGGGCGAAGTTCCGGAGCCTTACGGAAGGCGCCCGCCTCGCCACCCACGCATTGTGGCCCTGATCACGCGCGGCGGAAGCGGCACCAGGTGAACGTCTGAACCGCGCCTCCGGGCGTGCGGTGCTCCTCGCGCGTGCTGGCGGCAAGCTGGAATCCCGCCCCGAGTTCGGCGGCCAAGGCATCCGGCGACCAGCGCTGCACGGGCAACCCGCTGCAGCGTTGCGGACCCTCAGGCGCAAAAGTGCCGATGATGAGCCATCCGCCGGGCCGTAGCGCCTGCTCGAGGGTCGCGCGGTAAACGGCCCGTTCGCCAGCCGCGGTCAGGAAATGAAAGACCGCGCGATCATGCCAAAGGTCATAGCTGCGTTCCGGCTTCCACGACAGGATATCGGCCACTATCCAATGCACGTCCTTCGCGCGGGGCCCCAAGCGGGTCTTGCTTGCGGCAAGCGCGGATTCCGCGATGTCGAGAACTGTGATGTCCCGAAATCCGGCGGCGAACAGTTCGTCCAGCAGCACCGATGCGCCACCGCCGATGTCGATAATCGCCGCATCGTGCGCGACCGCCGCCGCCCGGATCATCGCCAGCGACGTCCCGGCAGAGCGCTGGAACCAGCTGACGGAATCCGTCGCCTTGGTTGCATAGACGTTTTCCCAATAGGCTTGGCGCTCTGCCATGGGCCAGTTTATCTCAAAGCGCCGCGTCCACGACCATGCCGTCATAGCCGGGCTCGACGCCTGCGGGCAGCCGTGCCGCCAGTTCGGCATAATCCATGTCGAAGTGGAGGTTCGTCAGGATCGCGCGTTTCGGCTTCACGCGGGCGATCCAGGAGAGCGTGCGTTCCACATGCGCGTGCGTCGGATGCGGATTGTAGCGCAGCGCATCGACGATCCAGGTTTCGATGCCATCGAGCGCCGCGAAGGCCGTTTCGTCCAATTCGCTGACGTCGCTGGAATAAGCGAGCCCCCCAAGACGGAAGCCGAGCGAGCGCACCGGCCCGTGCTCCTGCCAGAACGCCAGCACCGGAACAGGGCCCCCTGCCCCGGCGATTTCGAACATCCTGAATGGCTCCTCTATCACATGCCCGGTGATGATCGGCGGATAGCCCGAACCGTGCGGCGTCTCGAAGCAATAAGAGAATTGCCGCTTCAGATGCGAAAGCGTTTCCGCGTCCGTATGCATCTCGACGCGCCTCTTCATGAGGTAGGTGAGCGGGCGAAGATCGTCGATCCCGTTGGTCTGATCGGCATGGGGGTGGGTCATCAGCGCCGCGTCGATGCGGCTGATACGGGCCGAGAGCAATTGCTCGCGCAGATCGGGTGAGGTGTCGATCAGTAGCGTGGTGGCGCCGCGCCGCACGATAATCGAACAGCGGCGGCGGCGGTTCCTCGGGTTCGCCGGATCGCATGCGCCCCAATCGCCCGCGCCGTCCGGCCCGCCAAGCCGCGGCACGCCCGCGGACGACCCGCAGCCGAGAATCGTAGCCTCCAGACGATCGGAGTGCGTCACGCGGCCTTTGCCTTCGAGAACAGGCGGAAAAAATTCTCCGTCGTGGCTTCAGCCAACGCGGCGGGCGATACACCTTTCAGCTCCGCCAGCATGGCCGCGGTATGCACCATGAAGGCCGGTTCGTTTCGTTTGCCGCGTGCGGGCTGTGGCGCCAGAAAGGGGGCATCGGTCTCGACCAAGAGGCGATCCAACGGGACTTCTTTCAAGGTCGCGCGCAGGGAATCGGACTTCTTGAACGTCGCGATGCCCGAAGCCGAAATGTAGAAGCCGAACTCCAACGCAGCGCCGGCCAGACGCGCGGTTCCCGTGAAACAGTGGATCACGCCGGTGAAGGCTCCCCGCTCCATCTCCTCGCCCAGAATCGCAATCGTGTCGTCTTCCGCATCGCGGGTGTGCACGACGAGCGGCAGGCGCGCCTCGCGCGCGGCGGCGATATGGGCGCGGAAATTGGCGATCTGCGCTTCGCGCGGGCTATGGTTGTAATAGTAGTCCAGGCCGCTTTCGCCGAAGCCCACGACCTTGGGATGCATGCTTTCGCTGAGCAGCACATCGGGCCCGGATAGAGGTTCGTCCGCCGCGTCATGGGGATGCACGCCGACGGTGCAATGAATATCGGGCGAGGTTTCTGCAACCGCCCGCACGGCGGGGAAGCGCTTCAGCCCCGTGCCGATGGTGAGGAAATGGCCGACGCCGGCGGCGCGCGCCCGCGTCAGCACGTCGGCCAATTCGGGCGCGAATTCGGGAAAATCGAGATGGCAATGGCTGTCTACGAGCATGATCGACCGTGGTCCTCATGCTTCGACAGGCCGAGCATGAGGGGTTTTTCTCAATTCCTCACCTTAAGCCTGTCGAAGGGTGAGGTCCGGACCGGCATTTCCTACAACGCGCCGCGGCGCCGCGCATCGCCGATTTCATGTGCCGATACGAGGACGGTTTCCTTCGGTTCCAGATGCAACCCCGTCGCGCGCTCATAGAGGGCGACCGTCTGTTCCCACAGCACGACGGCTCGCATATCCCCGCCCCCTGCCCGCGCCCGCTCGCGGATGCGGCGCGACAGGGCCTGGCAGAGGAAATCTCCGAAATGGTTCAGGCCGTCGGCCCCGCGCGCGATGCGCTCCGCAAGCGCGAAGATCGCAGGAATGTCCGGGCTTCCCCGCGCGGAAATGAGCGCATCGGCCTCCCGCGCGAGCTTCAGCCCGTCCTCGGAGGCGAGCCGGAGCGCCAGCCCGAGCGAGCCTTCGGCGAGCAAGGCCAGCGCAGCGCGGTCATCGGCGTTCAGGTCCGGGAGCAAATGGGTGAGCGCCTCGGTCAGGATGGAAGCGGGAAGCGGCTTCAGATCGAGCCGCCGCGTACGCGAGCGGATGGTCGGGAGCAACCGGCCCGGCGCATGGCTCACAAGAAGCAGCAACCCGCGCGCCGGCGGCTCTTCGAGAATCTTCAGGAGCGCATTTGCCGCGTTGTCGTTCATCTCGTCGGCGGAATCGACGATGGCGACCCGCCAGCCGCCCGCGCCCGACGTCATGCCGAAAAATCCGCCGAGGCGGCGAACCTCCTCGACATCGAGCACCGTCTTGAGCTTGCCGCGGTCGTTCTCGCGCCGCTTCAGGACCAGCAGACCAGGATGAGCCTGCGCTTCGATCTGCCGCGAAACAGGATCGCTTGGCCCAACCGCAAGATCGGGCGGGCCATCGGCGGTCGCGCCGTAGCGCAGCATGTAGCGCGCAATCCGATAGGCGAGCGTCGCCTTGCCGATGCCGGGCGGACCCGCAATCAGCCAGGCCTGCGGCGGCCGAACCGAACGAATGGCGCGGGCAGCACTCGCCAGAGCCGCATCCTGTCCCCAGAGCGTATAGGTTTGGCGCGGATGGGCATGGCCCGCGATGCGGTCTGGTTCTTCGGTCTCGGTATCGCGGGCGGCGCGGCTCATGGGTCGAGCCGTTCTGAAACGGCGCGCCAGACATTGGCGGCAATCGTTTCTATGCTGCCGCGCGCATCGATGACGGCGCAGCGTTCGGGTTCCCGCGCGGCGATGGAGAGAAAGCCCTCGCGCAGGCGGGCATGGAAATCCGCATCGAATTTCTCGAAGCGATTCTCGGGATGCCCTCTGATTCCCGCTCGCCCCAGCCCGTCATGCGGATCGATGTCGAGCACGATGGTCAGATCGGGCGCGAAATCGCCAAGGGCAGCCCGCTGCAAACTCCGCACGAAATCCACGCCGAGCCCGCGCACGATCCCCTGATAGACGAATGTCGAATCGGCGAAGCGATCGGAGACCACCCAGGTCCCCGATGCCAGGGCGGGCTCTATCAGCCGCGCCACATGATCGGCGCGCGCAGCAAGGAACAGCAGCGTCTCGGCCAAGGGCGTCCAGCGTTCCGGCTCGCCATGGACCAGGAGCCTGCGGATTTCCTCAGCACCCGGCGAACCGCCCGGTTCGCGCGTCAGAATCGCGGTGCGGCCGTGCGCCTCAAGCCGGGTCTGAAGCAACCGTCCTTGGGTCGATTTGCCGGCACCCTCGCCCCCTTCGAGCGTAATGAACTTGCCCCGCGCCTCTGCCATTCACGCCTTGTCGGGGCCGAAGATCAGGGTCTGCAGCCCGATCATCATCTTATCCAGGAAGCCGTTGGAAGGCACGTCTTCGGCCGCGACCGCAGGGACCGTCTTGTCGGGCTTGCCCGGCACGGTGACGGTGAGAGTCCCGATCTGCTGGCCCGCGGCAATGGGGGCCTTCATCGGCCCGTCATAGCGGAGCGTCACCTTCATGTCGCGCCGCGAGTCCACGGGCAACATGACGATCAGCGGGTCCTTGACCGTGACGCCGACCACATTCTTCGTGCCGCCCCATAAATGCGCGTCGCCGAGGACCGCGCCCTTGTCGGCGAGCTTGTAATCCTTGAACTCGCGGAATCCGATATCGAGAAGCCGGCGAGCTTCATTGGTGCGATCGCGAATCTTGTTCATGCCGTTGACCACAACGATCAACCGCCTGCCATTGCGTTCGGCGGAAGCTACAATACCGTACCCGCCGGCGTCGGTATGGCCGGTCTTCAGTCCATCGACGCCGCCGCCTTCATTGATCAGCGTATTGCGGTTGGGCTGCTTTATATTGCTCCAGGTAAAATCCTTGATTGAGAAATATTTGTAGTAATCCGGATAATCCTTGATGAGATGGGCGGAAAGCCTCGCGATGTCTTCCGCAGACATGGTTTGGCCGGGATCGGGCAGGCCGCTCGAATTGACGAAATGCGAGTGCGTAAGACCGAGTTCCTTGGCGCGCGCGTTCATCATATCCGCGAATCCGGCTTCGGAACCGCCGAGCGCCTCGGCTACCACGACGCAGGCATCGCCGCCCGACTGCACGATGATGCCTTTGAGCAGATCGTCGACGGGGATGTCGGAATTGATCGCCACCCACATCTTGGATTCGTTGTCCTTCTGGCCCTGGCGCCACGCGGTCTCGGAGACGTGGAAGGTATCGGTGGGTTTGAGTCTCCCGTCCTTGAGCCGCTGGAACAACAGTTCCACCGTCATCAGCTTGCTCATCGAGGAGGGCGGCATCGGTTCGTCGCAGGATTTGCAGAAGAGAATTTCGCCGCTGGTATAATCCAGCAGGATCGCCTCCTTCGCATCGCTCAGGATTTCGGCCTTGGCGGGTGCGGACAGCGCGGCTGCTGAAACCGCAACCCCGAACAGCAACGGATGAACGCGAGAAATACGCACTTTCAAACCCCTCCTTGAGGCTGCCGAAATCGATAACGCTCAACGCTTCGGATTCGCGTCAAGAACGGCGACGATGCCGCATCAGCTCGCGGTAGAATCGACCACGATCTGGACGTCATTATGACCAAGCGCCTGCACCTGGGCGAGCGCCGCGTCGGCATCCTGAACTGCCTGGAACGGTCCGATCCTCACCCGGTAGAAGGGCTTTCCGTCCTTCCGGCTGGGAAAGATGCGGGCGCCCGCACGATAGAGCCTCTGCGCCAGCACGGCCGCATTGGTGGGAGACGTGAAGTCGCCGAGATCGACGTAAATGGAGGTCGCAGCCGGAACCGGCATCTCCATGACGCGGCCATCGGCGACCGCATCCACCGGCGCAATGTCGATATGCTGCACCACCATCGGAAGTCCCGCCACCATGCGGGCAGGCGCAATCTTCACGCCCATGACAGGCGCGAGCGCCATCATCTCCACCTCGGTGACGGGGGCCGCGGGCACCGCCATGGCGATGTCATCCGGCGTCGCCTCGGCCGCCGTAGCGAGACCTGGGCCATTGAGCGCAGCACGCCCAAGATAGGTCATGCGGACGCGCGCGGTGCCCTGATCCTTGAAACCGAGCAAATCGGCTGCGTGTTCCGACAGATCGATGATGCGACCATTGGCATTGACCCCGCGGTCGTTGATCCGCACGACCAGCGACCGGCCGTTCTCGAGATTGGTCACGCGCACATTGGTCGGGAGCGGGAGTGTCGGATGGGCAGCCGTGACAGCGTCCACATCGAACAGCTCGCCATTGGCGGTCAGCGGTTCGTGACCCTCGCCGCTGTGCCAGGATGCGATTCCCGTCTCGTCCAGATCGGGCTGATCCTTCGGGTAGTACCAAACGCCGCCCGCTTGATAGGGGTCGCCGATCAGATAGACCGGGTGGGCCATGATAATTGGAGGCGGCGGTGGTGGCGGTGGCGCTTCCACCACAGGCGGGGGCAGTTCGACCACCGGCGGCGGCATGGGCATCGGGCGCATCTGGACGCACGCGCCCACCGATGCCGCCAAGAGGATGGCGACGAGTACCTTGGCTGGGGTGCCGAATGCGATTCGAGTCACGCTCGGGACGTTAATCAAATGACCAGCGGCCCTCAACCGGGGTTTCCGATCGAGGGCCGCGTTTTCATCCGCCAGTAAGGGAGGGCTTACAGGCTCGCGAGTTGCGAGATCTTGACGTTCTTCAGCGGCAGCTCCCGCACCCTCTTTCCCGTGGCCGAGAAGATCGCGTTGCCGACGGCCGGCGCAATCGTGGCCGTGCCGCATTCGCCGATGCCGCCCCATTTGGGACCGCCGGACGGAACCAGATAAACCTCGACCTGAGGGGCTTCGGCCATGCGCACGACCCGATATTTGTCGAAGTTCAATTCCTGCACCTGACCGGCCTTTACCGACATCTCGCCGTAGAGCACCGCGGAGAGTCCGAACATTGCGCCCGATTGCATTTGCGCTTCGATGATCTTCGGATTGACCACATGATAGCAGTCGACCGCGACCACCAGCCGGTTCACCCGCACCTGGTCGCGATTGTCCACCGTCACTTCGGCAACCGTGCCCACGACCGAGCCATGGTTCTCAGCGACCGCGATGCCGCGGCCCTGCCCCTTCGGCAGCTTCTTCTCCCAATTGCTCGCTTCATGCAGCTTCTCGAGGACGCCGACAAAGTCCACGCGATCGACCATGGCGCGGCGGAACTGGTAGGCGTCTTTTCCGGCCGCATGCGCCAGCTCGTCGATGAAGCTCTCGTAGAAGAAGCAGTTCTGCGAACCGCCGACCGAACGCCAGAAGCTCACCGGCAGATGCGTATTCTTCATCTGGCCGCCGACATAGAAGTTCGGAATCTTATACGGCGAGTTGACGATGCCATCGACAGCCTGGCCTTCGATGCCATTGTCCACGGGCCGTCCTTGGGAGCGGTTGATCGAGCCGACCGCAACCTTGGCTTCCACCGCCTGGGGCATGCCGTCGGGGCCCAGCACGGCGCGGAATTTCGCCGCGGCCTGCGGCCGGTAGCGGTCGCCGCGGATGTCCTGCTCGCGGCTCCAGGTCAGCTTTACGGGCCGGCCGATTTCCTTGGAAATCGCAATGGCCTGGACCATTTCATCGTTGTTCGAGCGCCGCCCGAAACCGCCGCCGAGATAGGCATTGTGGACGTAGACCTGCTCCTGGGGCATGCCGGAGGCCTTGGCCGCCTGCTGCAATGTACCAAGCGCATTCTGGGTGCCGATCCATACGTCCAGCCGGTCGGGCTGTACATGGACGGTTGCGTTCATCGGCTCCATCGGGGCATGCGCCAGATGCGGCACTTCATAACGCGCCTCGATCACCTTGCCTGCATTCGCGAATACGGGATCGGTATCGCCATCCTTGCGGACCTGGATCATCGGCTCGGTCAGCGTCTCGCGGTACATCGTCTTCATGGAGTCGCTGTCGGAATTGGCGCCCGGGCCATAATTCCAATTGATCTTCAGGGCCTCCAAACCCTGCATCGCGCGCCACGTGTTGTCGGCGACAACCGCGACCGCGTCCTTGAGCTTCACCACCTTCACGATGCCGCGTTTACCGGCAAGTCCGCTCTCGTCGACCGAGGCGAGCGTGCCGCCGACCACCGGGCACGAGATGATGGCGGCATAGGCCATGTTCGGCTGCTTGGTATCGATGCCGAATTTGGCTTCACCGTTGACCTTGACCGGCGTGTCGAGGCGCGGGAGCGGCTTGCCGATCAGCTTGAACTGATCGGGCGATTTGATCGCGGGCTCCTTGTCCAGCTTCACTTTGGCCGCGTCGGCCGCGAGCTGTCCGTAGGTGAATTTGCGGTTGGTCGCCTTGTGCAGCACGGCGCCGTTTTCGGCAGTGCACTCAGACGCGGACACGTTCCAGCGGGTCGCCGCCGCCTGCACCAGACGCGCGCGCGCCGAAGCGCCGGCCTGCTGCAGATATTGCCAGGAGGTGGCGACGCCCCGCGAACCGACCGTGTTCTGGTCCTTGTAGACGTTGTTCTCGCGCACATTGCGGTTGGGAGATGCGAACTCGCCTTTGATCTTGGCCCAGTCGCATTCCAGCTCCTCGGCGACGATCATGGGATTGGAGGTAGCCGCCCCCTGCCCCATTTCCGAATGCGGGATGCGGATCGTGATGGTCTCGTCGGGATCAATGACGATCCAGGCGTTCACCTCCGTCGCGATCGCAAGCGCGTCATTGCTCCAGGGCGCACCGGTGAGAGGCCGCGCATTGGCCAAACCCGGAAAGGCGACGCCGAGCGCAAGGCCGCCGGCAGCCGACATGCCTGCAACGATGAATTTGCGGCGTGACAGCGCGTCGTCACCGCGGACGGGCTCCATATGTCCCATGACTTTCTCCCGATCCTAAAAGGGTTGACCGCTGTTCAGGCTTTGGTCGTCGCGGCGCGGTGAATGGCGCGGCGGATGCGGACATAGGTGCCGCAGCGGCAGATATTGGTGATGCCGTCGATGTCGGCGTCGGTGGGATTGGGCTTTTCCTTCAGGAGGGCGGCCGCGGCCATGATCTGGCCCGATTGGCAATAGCCGCATTGCGGCACGTCTTCGGCAACCCAGGCGGCCTGCACCGGGTGGAGTTTGCCGTCCGCGCTCGCCAGCCCCTCGATCGTGGTGATGTTCTTGCCCGCCGCCGTGCTGGCCGGAATCGAGCATGACCGCATCGCGACGCCATCGATATGGACGGTACAAGCGCCGCATTGCGCGATGCCGCAGCCGAATTTCGTGCCCGTGAGCCCGATCTCGTCGCGAATGGCCCAGAGGAGCGGCATGTCCGGCTCGATATCGAGTGTGTGCGTCTGGCCGTTGACCTTGAGTGTGACCGCCATCAGTGCCTCCCATGGCTTTAGCGTTGCGCGAGGGGCCTCGCGCGATTCGGACCGCTTATAAAGGCGGCAGACCTTACCACAACCCCAAGACGGGCTGCATTATACCCGGTTGAATATCACGTGGCGCGGGCTTAGATCCCCGCGTACCATTCGTAGCCGCGGTCTTCCCAGAAACCGCCCTTGCCGAGCCCGATCTTGGAAAAATCGTCCACCGCCTGAATCTGCATGACATATTT
Organism: uncultured Bordetella sp.; assembly: GCA_964494505.1. Lineage (GTDB taxonomy): Bacteria > Pseudomonadota > Alphaproteobacteria > Micropepsales > Micropepsaceae > CAIYRG01. The sequence goes on along the minus strand of CAZBRO010000028.1, from coordinate 59,590 downwards.
GGCCATCTTGTAACCAAGCTGCCGTTCGACACGCAGCCGCAGCGGCGCTCCATGCTCGATGGGCAATGTCTGCCCGTTCATGGCGTAGGCCATGATGGTCTGCGGGTGGAACGCGTCCACCATGTCGATGCTTTCATAATAAAGCCCGCTGCCGTCCTGCGACATCAACAGATCGTCGGCGCAGCGGAACACGAGATATTTCGCATTCGGCTTCAACTGCGCCTGATTCAGCAAATAGGACAATTGCACGCCGGTCCATTGCCCGATGGCGCTCCATCCTTCCACGCAATCATGGCGCGTGATCTGGGTGCGCGACGGCATCGCCTTGAGTTCCTCCAGCGAAAACGACACGGGCTTCATCACCAGCCCGTCGATCTTCAGCCGCCAATTGGCGAATTGGGTCAGCGCAAGATTGCGATATTCATCGCCGTCGGGCCGTATCGTCCCGTTCGCCTTGAAGACGCGCGAAATGTCGGACGTGCTGTATTCGCGCGCGAGCGGTGCCGAGGAACTCAGCACCAGCCTCTGGCCCGTGAGATTGAGCTTCTCCGCCCCTTCCAGCACCTTCGCGAAGGTCTGGTTCTGCCCAAGCTTGTCGCAACCCGCCAGAATGAGACCGCCCGCGCTCATCGTCCCCAATACCGCCGCGCGCCGCGTAATCAGTTCGCGTTTCATGGCTTGGTTCCCTTCTCGGGCTTGACCGCAAACCAGCCCGTGATCATCGAGCGCATCTCGTTGAAGACGCCCGCGAGCAGCACTTCCAGAACGTGCACGATGACGAAAAGCACAATCAGGCTCGCGGCGATGAAATGAATGGTCCGCGCCGATTGCCGTCCACCGAACAGATCGGGGAGCCACGTCGCCATCGAATCGATTCCCGGCGACATGGAGATGCCGGTCAGGATCATCAGCGGCAGGAGGATGAACACAACGGCGATATAGGTCAGCTTCTGCAGCACGTTGTAACGCTTGGCTTCGTCGCCCCGAGGGTGCTTGAACTTCAGATGATCAACAATGGAGCGGCCGATGCCGCGCCAATCCACGCCCGTGGGCGCAAGATCGCGTTGAAAATGGCGGGCGGCAAAACCATAGACCAGATAAGCAAGCCCGTTCAGCGCAAACAGCCAAGCGAAGAAGAAATGCCAACGCCGCCCCTCTGCCAGCGATTGGTAGCTCGGAAGCGTCACCCACCAGGGAAAGGCGCGGCCCGAAAGAAAGCCGTCGCGGTCGCGGAAGACACCGAGCCAGCCGGTGGTATTGAATTTCGCGCTGCCGATCTGCAGCCAACCAATAGGCGGCCCTTCCACCTGATCCTCGGCATAGATCGAGAGGATCGCAGGATCGGCTTCGTCGCCCTTGATGCCCCAATGCAGCATCGCGTGCGCGTTGAAAATCTGCAGTCCGCTCATCAAGAGGACGAGGATGAAAAGCACATTGAGCCAATGGGTGAGTCTCACCAGCAGCGAATGCCGGTAGATCAGCTCCTTGCCGGTTCGCGTGCGCCGGACGCGCGCGCCTGCCGGGGCAACCTTCTGGTCTGCAGTATCCACCGCCATTCGAAAATCCCGTGCAAGGCCGGTGGGATTCCTAACACAATCGGGCTCTGCTAGGGGAGCAGGCGACGGCCCCGCCTTTCCGGCTCCGACAGGGCCGACGGCTCGCATTGACCCCGCCCGATTCCGCCGATATTCCCTACCCACAGGCATCCATGGGCGGTCGAGCCGCCCGAACATCGGGAACGAGGGTTCTGAACACCCCATCCAATAGCCGCGGAAATGTGAACGCGGCGCCTCCGCGCCAATCCTTCGCGGCGCTCCGCCATCCCGGCTATCGCGCCTATCTCTCGGGCAACGCGCTCGCGATGATGGCCGACAGCATCGAGCACGTAATCACCTATTGGGTGGCGTTCCAGAAGTTCCATTCGCCGGCGCTGGGCGGGTTCGCAGTCGTATCCCATTGGCTGCCGTTTCTGCTGTTCTCGACGCTTTCGGGCGCGCTCGCCGACCGCGTCGATCCCCGCCGCCTGGTGCAGATCGGCATGTGTCTCTTCATGTTCTGCTCGGTCGCCTGGTCGGTGCTGATCCTGACCGATTCGCTGCAGAAGTGGCATGCCGCCGTGCTTCTGCTTATCCATGGCTGCGCCGGGGTGTTCTGGGGGCCGCCCGGACAAGTGCTGATCCATGACATCGTCGAGCCCACTCAGCTCCCGAGCGCAGTCCGGCTGATGGCCACCTCACGCTATCTGGGTTTGCTCGCAGGGCCGGCGGTCGGCGGCGCATTCCTGCTCCTTTTCGGCCCGCCGCACGGCCTGATGCTGAACGCGTTTCTCTACCTGCCGCTGACGATCTGGCTATGGAAAGCGCCTTACGGGCCACGCTTCCGTGCCCCGAGCACGGCCCCGCGGGTGGCCATTCGCGGAATCGCCGATATCGTTGCCACGGCGCGCGCGATCGCCAGTGAGCGCACGATCGTGTCCATGATATTGCTCTCCGGTACGGCATCGTTGATCGTCGCCAACGCCTATCAGGCGCAGATGCCGGAATTCGGCCGCGATCTCGGCCATGGCGATGCGGGGGCGCTCTACAGCGCGCTGCTGGCGGCCGATGCCGCGGGCGCGCTCACGGGCGGCATCGTGCTGGAGTCCAAAGGACTGCATCCCAATCCGCGCACCGCCTTCATGCTGGCCATGTTGTGGTGCTGTGCGATTGCGGGTTTTGCGCTATCGCACGCCTATGTGCTGTCGCTGGTGCTGCTGTTCGCGGCCGGATTTCTGGAACTCTCGTACAATTCCATGGCGCAGGCGCTGGTGCAGATTCACGCCCCATCGGCCATTCGCGGGCGTGTCATCGGACTCTACAGCATGGCGGGGTTGGGTCTGCGGGCCTTTTCCGGCGTCACGGTCGGCATCATGGGCGGCGTGATCGGCATCCATTTGTCGCTCTCGCTGAGCGCGCTCACGCTGCTGGTTCTGCTGCTCTGCTTCTACAGTTTTGCGCCCCCTCGTCAGGCCGTGCAGCCGGGCGAATAAGCGGACCTGGGAATCTTCCGTTCGCTCGGATCAGTTTCAGGGCGCGCAGTGGACGTAGCCGTGGGGACTCATCGGCACCCTTATATAGTCGGGGCGGTCGACGTCGAGGATTGCCACCTTGCCCACGCCGCACACTTCCTCGGCCTTCTTGATGAGGGCTTCCCGGATTGTCTGATCGGAGGAAAAGCTGAGCCACATGGTGCGCTCGGCCAACTCCTGGCTATTTTGCAACTGGTCCAACTTGGCGGCTTCGATCACCGGTTCGCCACAGAGGGTCGCGGGAAGCAGGCACGGCTTGGCGACCGCCGGCGCTGGGGTGGCGGGTTCGGCCCTGGCGGCCATGTCCGGCGCCTTGGGCGCACTCCGATAAAGACAGCCGATATAGGGAATAGAAACTCGGCACGATTCCATGCCGTCAGGGGATGCATCGGCTGCGGACGCCGTCGTAACGGACGTACCGCCCGCAAAGGCGATCATGAGGGCCACGCCAAACATAATATTCCGCATCTCGCACTCCCATGGGGCTCCGCCTCTCCGGCGCACTGCCCCGATTAACGATCCTAGATCACCCCTCCGGGCGAAGGAAACCTGCAAGGGTGCAATTTTCGCCAAAATCGGAATAGAATTGGTTTACGGGAGCGACCGCCAGGGAGGGAATGGATGCGCAATCCGACGAAGGGCATTCGGACAACGCTGATGGGTCAGATTACGCCGGGAATGGCGCTTGCGCCGGCCGGGCTTGCTTTGCTGATGGCCGCACTCTCGCCCGCGCCCGCCGATGCGCACATTACCAAGATAGACATCACCAGCAAGGAATCGCCCACCTTCGAAGGCAAGTCCTTTGGCTCGGCCGGCCAATACGAAAAGCTCTATGGCCGCGCCACCGGCGAAGTCGATCCCAAAGATCCGAAGAACGCCGTCATCGTCGACATCGCCAATGCGCCCAGGAATGCGCGCGGCATGGTCGAATACAGCACGGACATCGCGATCCTGAAGCCCATCGACAATACCAAGGGCAATCACCGCCTGTGGTTCGAGGTCAACAATCGCGGCAACACGCCGGCCTATTCGCTGATGAACGAAGCCGATCCGGATTTTTCCGACAAGCTTTCGGCCGACGATGCCGGCAACGGCTTCCTGATGAACCAAGGCTACGCAATCCTCGAAACCGGCTGGGACACTTCCGCGCCCGCCGGCACCTTCCAGATCCGCGTGCCGGTCGCGAAGAACGCGGACGGCTCGCCCATCGTCGGCCCCTCCATGGAGGAATTCGTCGTCGATAACGCCACGACGAAACAGGGTCGCCTCACCTATCCCGCAGCGACCCTCGACAAGTCCAAGGCGACTCTGACGGTCCGGACGCGCTACGAAGACAAGCCCGAGACCGTTCCTGCCGAAGAATGGCAGTACACGGACGAAAAGGGCATGGCCATCGGCCTTGCCGGCGGCAAGCCCTTCAAGCAGGGCACGCTTTATACCTTCGTCTATCAGGCGAAGGATCCCAAAGTCGCCGGGCTCGGATTTGCCGCCTTGCGCGACATGGCTGCGTTCCTGCGCAACGCGAAAGCCGACGATTCCGGCAATGCCAATCCGCTTGCGGGGTCGATTCAGTATGTCTACTCCGCCTGCCAGTCGCAGCCCTGCCGCACGATGCACGATTATCTCTGGCTCGGCTTCAATCAGGACGACCAGGGCAAAAAGGTGGTCGACGGCATCGTGAACTGGATCGGCGGTTCGACCGGCATTTTCACCAATTACCGCTTCGGACAGGGCGGGCGCACTCAGCGCCAGCACATCGCCCGCTGGTTCCCGGAATTCCAGGGGCCGTTCACCAACCAGGTGCGGTTCGATCCCATCACCGGCAAGACCGACGGTCGACTCAAGAGCTGCACCGAGTCCAACACCTGCCCGAAGATATTCGAGACCAATTCGGCCAACGAATATTGGTCCAAGGACATGGCTGTCGGCCTCGTCGATGCCAAAGGCAAAGACCTCACCGATATGCCCGCGAACGTGCGCAATTACTTCATTGCGAGCATGTTCCACGGCGGCGCTTTCCCGCAAGCCGGCAAGGGCATCTGCCAGCAGACCAGAAGCCCACTGACGCCCAACGCGATCCTGCGCGCGCTCACCGTCGACATGGACGAGTGGGTCACCAAGGGCGCCGAGCCGCCGGCAAGCCGCGTTCCTTCCGCCAACAAAGGCACGCTCGTCTCACCGCTGCCGCAGGAGAAGCAGGGTTTCCCGAAACTTCAGGGCGTCACCTATAATGGCCGCATGCACGATGGCGACCTGTTCGATTTCGGTCCCGAGTTCGACAAGGGCATCATGACCATTCTGCCGCCCAAGCATGTCGGCACGCCCTACCCCGCGCTGGTGCCCAAAACGGATGCCGACGGCAACGACATCGCCGGCATCCGCATGCCGGAGGTTGCGGTTCCGATCGCGACCTATACGGGCTGGGCGCTGCGGGCCAATTCCGGCGACGATGGCTGCGACGGTGCAGGCCAGATGATCCCCTTCGCCAAGACCAAGGCCGAGCGTATGGAAAAGAACGATCCCCGCCCCTCGATCGAGGAGCGCTATTCGTCGCACGACGATTACGTGACCAAGATTTCGGCGGCGGCAAATGCGCTCAAGGCCGACCGGCTGATGCTGGACGCGGACGCCCAGCGGCTGATCAAACGGGCCCAGGATTCCAACGTAGCGAAATAGGCACTGCAAGCGGGCGGATCAGGGCCGCCTCAGCAAACCCGGGGGGGGGAAACGATGGCTGGCGGGCTGAACAAGTCCTTCCTGGCGAACGCCAAGACTTTTGTGCAATCGCACGATCTGATGGTGGCGCCTCAGCCGGTGGGCTCGCGCGCCTTGACCGGCGGGCTGACCAATATCGACCTCGTGATGGTCGATTCCAGCATCGTTCCGAACGTGGTGCGGCTGGAGGATTATGCGCTGCGCAACAACGGCATCTTTTCAGAGGCGGGCGTGCCGGCCTATTACCTGCCGGCGGTCTTCAACAACACCTCCACCATTGCGCTGGGCAACGGGGCCGACACCATGTTCACGCCCGACCTGAGCGGGTGCCTGTTCGCGGCCTACGGACCCAGCAACAGCAACCTGACGGTCGAGCATGTAAATGTGCGCAGCGCCGCTGCGGTCGTCCCGATTGCGCCACGGGCAGCCGCTATCCTGGCTTCCGGAAACGCCTATATCTTCATGATTACGCCGGTTCCGATCGGCGGAGCTGGCACCAATGTGGTGAGCTATGCAACGGGCGGCGTGGTCGTGGGCAAACGCAACCAAGGCGGCGGCTGGAATTTCGTTTACCGGGTCGATGGAAACGCCGCCAATCTGGTTTGAGCGGCGATCAGACGAACGAGGCGCGGATGCATCGCATCTGCGCCCCTTTTCGTTTCATGAACCGCCAATCACCAATTCCCGTTGCCCAAGACGTGATCGAGGTGGAAATAGGTGTAGAACAGCAACAAATAGAGCGGGATAAACCCGCCCAGAAGAATCGCGACCATTTTCGTGTCCGACATCTCCTCGGCCTTGGCTTCATTCTCCCGAGCCTCGGCGCGATGCAAATCCAGGGGCATGCTTGTCATTGGCGAAACTCCTCAAATTTCATGAGGCATTCGCGCATGATTCAGGGGGCCCCTGTTTGACCCATATCAAACGGCCGGAAACGTTTTCAGCGGCGGCAGCGCAAATGGCGCTATTTGACGTCTGAGGGCGAAGACGCAGGGGGAAAAACGCAATCGTAGGTGACCATCCCCTGCGGTGCATCCTGCGCCAATAGCTGCGGCACTTTGCCGTATTCGTGGCAATGCGCCCGTGCCAACGCTTCGGAATCATCGCCGCGCGCAACGGTTGCGTAAACATCGTTTCCCGCAACATCGGGCAGCGCGCATCCCGCGAGGGCACACGCGCATAACGAAACCACAAGAGGTTTGATCACGGACGGATTTCCCATGAGGGCGGCAATAGGAACTCACGCACACGGATATTGTTCCGCACTGCGCCGCAGCCCAAACCGAGCGTGGAGTACTCTTAATCCGCCGGTCAGAAATCCGGTTTAATTTGTTTGCGCTGCTGTTTTAATTCACTCGCTAAAACAAAGTCTTACGACGACATTTGTCGAACGGCACCGCGCCTTAAAACGCATTCTGTAACCCGCCAGTAACCCGTTCTCTCTTTTGCCGCCCCACTGTATCACGACGGCGGGACGCGCGTCATTTGCAGATCGCGACTGTCCCGACGCTGGGAACGTCGCTGGCGTCGATCTCGCCGGGGGACGTGCGGGTCGTCGGGATCGCGGAAAACGCCCCTACCGTCGCCCCAGGCGCGAAGGTGCGCGGATTCTCGACGTGGTGCGGGGCCGATCCGCCAAGCCATCGCAGTGTCCGCTCTCGGGGGGAATTCGGACGTTGCCGGGACGAGTCGGCTATGGCCGTTTTTGACCCAAAGTCGCCATAGGGCTTTGACGCGACTTGATAGGTTCGGCAAACTTCGCGGATGGCAAAAGAGCTTGATCCGGCCGAACGGAATGCCATCGACATCATCAACCGCATAGGCTGGATGGTGATGAAAATAAGTCCCAACGGAGGAGGCGAAAACCCTCGTTGGTTCGCCTACACCGCTGGATTAGCCGTGACCTTCCGTTGGCCCAAACTGATCTGTTTTGGGCTCGATCTCGACGTAGCTGGTGGTCTTCTCAACAACGCGGTCCGCGAGCTTCAGAACAAAGCCGTACAACCAAGTTCAGGATTGGAGTTAAGCGAAGTCCTTGATGGTCGTATCGTGCGGCTACGAACTTTCTCGCCGGGGCTGTATCGCGAACACATTGGTTGGGCAATTTGGTACGCAGATCGTCAGGGATTGACGCCCGCCCAATTCTCCTGTCTGCAATTGCTTTGGCCCGACAAGTCGGGGCGTTTTCCAGGTGATCCTGCTTGTGATCCGATGGTGTCAGAAGGACAGGCGACTGACCCAACCCATTAACAGGCCGATGGCAACTATTGGCGAAACGCGGACGGTCGCGCCAGCCATGCCGACCGGCTGGAGATGACCCATTGCAGTCATCCATAATGCGCGGCAGAGTTTATTAGCTGAATTGGCTGGCCAACGTCCAAGTGGGTGCAATGCGGTTCATTGAGCTTGATGCCCGCAAGTGGCGAACAGTATCGGATCTCTACGATGCGCTCTTCATCGGGATTGAAGCGCCAACGTGGCACAGCCGAAACCTCAATGCGCTAGTGGATGCCATGATTTTTGAACGCATTGGTGTCAATGCGATCGATCCCCCTTATACCATTCGCATTGTCGGGACAGTTGCGTTGTCATCGGAATTGAAAAAAGAAATCGAATTCACGGCAGATGCGATCCGAAAAGTGCGGCGTACTGACGCTTACGTAGAGTTCGAGATTGCGCCTTAGGTGAGGATGGCGAGACAATGAGCGTAAGGATCACCGTCAATTTGACGGCCACAGGCCAATTTGAGATTTGGTTGAACGAAGAGGGGCGCGACCTGCTCGTTCGGGAATTGCAGCACCTAAGCGAGAAGAGCGATCATTTCCACATCGGTCCCATTGGTATGGGAGAGGTGGAGGTTTGTTCGCTTCCATACCGGGCAGACGATAAAGTTCTCGAATACGGTCAGGTTCTTTTTCGGACCGATGAGTGGGACAAACAATACTTCCCTCACGTCATTGGCGATGTTACCTAGATTTCGGAAGCGGTGGTGGTTACTGAATGTCCGCTGCTGGCGATTAGCAGACATTTTGCGGGCTTAGCCAAATGTCTGGTTATGGGCTGAAAGCAGACGCCGGGTTGCGCGGCGCGGATTATCGCCCCGCCATCATGCGCGCGCGCAGTTCGGGATCGATCTCGCGCGGCGCGTGCTTCGCGCAGAACTTGCTGCCCGCCACGCGCCTGCCCCCCGCTGTCGCGGGAGTTCGCCTCATGGAATCGCAGAAGCCGCTGTTTTCGCACGAGAAATACGGGGCGCATCGGTTTGGCCCAGCGCCCTTCCTGCCGCTGTCGCGGGCCGAAATGGACACGCTCGGCTGGGACAGCTGCGACGTCATCATTGTCACCGGCGATGCCTATGTCGACCACCCGAGCTTCGGTATGGCGATCGTCGGCCGTCTGCTGGAGGCGCAAGGTTTTCGCGTCGGCATCATTGCTCAGCCCGATTGGCAGAGTGCCGATCCGTTCCGGGTCCTGGGCAAGCCGAACCTGTTTTTCGGCATAACCGGCGGCAACATGGACTCGATGGTGAACCGCTACACCGCCGACCGGCGTCTGCGGCACAACGACAGCTACACGCCGGGTGGGCACGGCGGAAAGCGCCCCGATCGCTCCGTCATTGTCTACGCCCAGCGCTGCCGCGAGGCCTTCCCGAACGTGCCGATCGTGCTCGGCGGCATCGAATGCTCGCTCAGGCGCATCGCCCACTATGATTACTGGTCGGACAAGGTACGCCGCTCGGTTTTGGTCGATGCCAAGGCCGACATCCTGCTCTACGGTAATGCCGAGCGCGCGGTGGTCGAGGTGGCACATCGCATCGCCAATGGCGAGGACGCCGCAGCGATCGACGACGTTCGCGGTGCGGCGGTCATGAAAAGAGCGGTCCCGGAAGGTTGGACCGAGCTTGCGGCCGACGACATCGACAATGCCGATGAAGGCGCGCGGATGCTGCGCAACACCCAGGCGCTCGTGCGGTTGCCCTCGTTCGAGCAGGTGCAGGCCGATCCCGAAACCTACGCCCGCGCTTCGCGCGTTCTGCATCGCGAGAGCAATCCCGGGAATGCCCGGACGCTGGTGCAGCGCCACGGTACCCGCGAACTCTGGGTGACGCCGCCGCCGATTCCGCTGACGACAACCGAGATGGACGGCGTTTATGAACTTCCCTACGCGCGCGGTCCGCACCCGTCCTACGGGCAAGAGAAAATCCCCGCCTGGGAGATGATCAAGTTTTCGGTCACGATCATGCGCGGCTGCTTCGGCGGCTGCACGTTCTGCTCCATCACCGAGCATGAGGGCCGCATCATCCAGAACCGTTCGGAAGGCTCGGTTCTCAAAGAGATCGAGACGATCCGCGATAAGACGCCGGGATTTACCGGCGTCATTTCCGACATCGGCGGTCCGACGGCGAACATGTACCGCATGGCGTGCAAGGATCCGGAGATCGAGCGAAGCTGCCGCCGCCTCTCCTGCATCCACCCCGGAATCTGCCCGAACCTGAACACCTCCCACGACGCGCTGATCGGCCTCTATCGGAAAGCGCGCGCGCTGCCGGGCATCAAGAAGATTCACGTCGCCTCGGGCGTGCGCTACGACCTTGCGGTGGAAAGCCCGGCCTACGTGAAGGAGCTCGTCACCCATCACGTCGGCGGCTATCTCAAGATCGCGCCCGAACATACTGAAGCCGGGCCGCTCTCCAAGATGATGAAGCCGGGCATCGGCGCCTACGAGCGCTTCAAGGAACTGTTCGACGAGGCGGCGAAAGATGCAGGCAAGCAGTATTACCTGATCCCGTATTTCATTGCGGCACATCCCGGCACGACCGACTTGGACATGCTTCACCTCGCGCTGTGGCTCAAGAAGAACAAATACCGCGCCGACCAGGTGCAGACATTCCTGCCCTCGCCCATGGCGCTCGCCACCGCCATGTACCATTCCGGCAAGAACCCGCTGAAGGGCGTGCGCCGCGGCGGCTCGGAAAACGTGGAGACGGTCAAGGGGCTCAAACAGCGCCGCCTGCACAAGGCGTTCCTGCGCTACCACGATCCGGAGAATTGGCCGCTACTGCGCGAGACTCTGCGCGCCATGGGCCGCGCCGATCTGATTGGCTCGGGCAAACATCATCTGGTGCCGGCATCGCAGCCCTCCGGCGCGGCTGCCGGCAGCGGCGAAGGCACGCGCCCCATCAAGAAGCTTGGGACGCAAAGATTCACGACCAAAGGCGTACCCGCCGCCGGCATCGCTCGAGCGATACGCAATTCGCGCAAGGGCAGCAAGGGTGTGCGAAAGCCACCACATTGAGGAGTTAGGGGACCGGTACCTCGATATAGCGAAAGGGCGTCGCCACGTCCTTGTACCAGTGAAATGTTTCCGGAGGCATGATGAACACATCGCCTTGGCTGATGCGATGCGACCCACCGCCTTGCACCAGTTGGCCTCCGAATTTGTCGGCCGACGCAGCCTTGCTTGTTCCGCCGACCACCAGCGTCGCCGCCCCGCTCGTCACAATCACCACCGCCGTATAGCCCTTGTGGCTGCATCCCTGCGGCGGGCATGCGGACTTCGCTGAGTCCCGGCTGTGCACGCTCACGTCCGACGTCCCATAGCTGGATGTGCGGCTCCAAAGCGGCGCGGTGCCACCGTTTGCCAGCGCTTTGGCAAATGATGCGTCCAGCTTCGCGTGCTCAAACACGGTGACAACGCCCACCCCCGAAGCCGCATTCTCCTGAGCAAAGCTCTGCACGTGCCACGCCGCTGCCGCCGCAATGACTGCCGCAGCGGTCACGGAAATCTTTCGGATGCTCCACATCGCAACCTCCATCGAACGCGCCAAACTGGCGCAAGACTATTGCTTGAGGGGGCGTGCCTCAACCGCAAGGCCGCTTTACGGGAGAGGGCCGCCGCTCAACAAGGAGACGAAACAAAGGGGCTAGGGGATTCGCGGGCTCTACGCGGATTCGATTTGCTCTCTCTGTCGTCCCGCGAGGAAACGTGCGAGCCACGGTCCGATCGCCAGCACAATGACGATGCGCACAAACTGCATCGAAAGCACGAAAGGCGCGTCCACTTTGGTGGAGGAGGCGATGATGGCCACAGTATCGATGCCGCCGGGGCTGGTCGCCAGATAGGCCGAGAGCGGGTCCACGCCCGCCGCCTTGACCAGGATGAACCCCACTCCGGCACAGGCCGCGATCAGCACCAGGATGGCGGCAAGAACACGCGGAAACGCGCGTGCGGCATGAGCAAGGATATCGTGGGTGAAGCGCAGGCCAATGGCCCAACCCAATAGGGCATAGCAGGTCGCCAGCAGCCAAGGCGGCAGTTCGATGTGCATCAATCCTGTATTCGCAAGCGCGCTGCCAATGATCAGAGGCGCGAGCAGAGCGCCCGCACGGATGCGCAAGACCTTGGCGGTTATCAGCCCCAGGGCGGCCAGGCCCAACGTTTCAACGAATGCGAGCCCGTCAACCGCCGGAAACCAAACCAGTGCGGCCGCCGGCTGCCGCGCTCCCGCCGCGCTTGACACCAGCGAGGCCACAATCGTCACGCACATCACGCGCAGATATTGCATAAAGGCGACAAGGCGGATGTCGGCGCCATAGGCTGCGGCCATCACCGTCATGGCGGCGGCGCCCCCCGGCGCCGAACCCCAGATCGCGGTGGTGCCCGGCAGCACGCGCCAGCGGGTCAGGGTCCACCCGTTGACAGCGGCCATGGCGATGGTGGCGCCCACGCCCAGCATAAACACCGGCCATTCCCTGGCCGCTTCGTGCAGGATGGAAACGGGAATCGCGCGCGCAATCAGGCATCCAATGACTGCCTGGGTCGCCGCAAAGACCGCGTCGTTGACGCGGATGCGGCCCCCGGCCGCGGCCAGCACGATGGCGGCAATCATCGGCCCCAACAGCAGGGCTGCCGAGAGATGCAGCACTTCCAGCACCGCCACGACGAGGGCGGAGGACACAAGCAGGTAAGCCCATTGCAGAGCCGCATGGGCGCGGAGGACTTTGAGAAGACGGGAGTGGAAAAGCGGCATGGCGGATCTTGTCACGCTGTCCTGACCGAAACGCGCACAAGACGCAAGACCGGCGGCTTGGTACCGACCGGAATGAAAGCGAATGTCCGAACCGCCCCAGGGCTAACCGCCGGGAATGGCGGCTTCCGGGCAGAACGGACGTTCCCGCCCGCCACCTGGAAGGGGCATTCGTGAGCCTCTTTTAGGCCTTACGTGCTCGATGAAGCCGAAGGGGCAAAATCCGCTTTTTGGCCTCGCGCATTTTCCATACGCGGAATGCCGGTCAGAAATCCGGTTTGTCTGCGACCGGAAGTTTGCTTTCCACCCCTGCCGATTGGGTCAAGCTTTCGGCGCATGTCATTTCCGGCCACCCGTCCGCAGGCCGGTATGTCACGAGCCCTTTCCAAGGCGTGGTAAACATTTTCGGATCGTCGACCGTGACTTCGACCTGCAGACCCTTCTTGCTCATGTCGGTATCGAATTCCGCGCCGTAAATGCCGAAACGCGGGATCGCGGCCGCGGTGGTGAATTCGCGCCGGTGTTTGCGGATCGCCGCTGCCGCTTCTTCCCCGCCGATCAGACGGTAGCGCTCCACGACGTGCAGCGCGTCGCTGTGGGGCGTGCCATAGCGGTCGATGACGGGCCAGGCACTCGGCTTGATGCCCACGGTATCGATCACCAGCGTGTCGCCCTCGTAATGGCCGACGGAATCCCCTAGCCAAGAAGGCGTTACGCGTGCGGGATGCCGCGCATTCATGCGAACGTGGCGCACATTCTGACCGTTTACATAAATCAGCGTGACCTCATCCTTCCGCTGCAGCAATAGAACCTCGACCTGAATCGTCAACGTGAAGGGCGGCGGTTCCGGCCAGCATTGGTTATGCGGGTCGGAAATGGCCTTTCCGGTGCGGGACAGTTCCCCGTGCTCCCGCAAAATTTTCGCGGCTTCGGGTGTAAGGATCGGGTTGGTGTAGTCGCCGACGCGCGCGGTGTCGTCGTCGATGGTGCCGTCGGGCTTCTTGAGCGTGTTGGCGATGAATTTGGGGCCCGATTCCGGCTGTTCCAGATTGAAATTGGGGCGGCTCCAATGGCCCGAAAGCTCGGGAATGGAAGCCGAATTCTCCGCTCCCGTCGCGGTGCAAACGAGCATGGCCGCCGAGACCAACCCGAAAGCCGCCAACCTCATATGCGTTGCCGAAATGATCCCCATCGTCGATTCCCATATCGCGGGCCCCGGCCAGTCTAGGCGATGGGAGCGCACGACAGAAGACAGCGCTCTAAAAGTGGCTGGGAGGTGACCAGCCCTCAGGGGCGATTTGAAGTTCTGAGGCCTCGAACCCGGGCGCGGCCGTGCAGCCGCATAGGACGTATGACCCGAGAGGTTTCGCACATTGCCAGGCGCGGGCCTGAATGATGATCTGGGGGCGCTGGCCTTCGCTCAACTTCGGACCCAGCGGCATCCGGCTGATGGTTCCTGAGCCGACAGCAGACAACTCCAGAGCATCGCCGTCATACCAATGCCAGACTTCAGCCGCATCCATGCGATGCCAGCGCGAGACCTCGCCCGCACGCAGCAGGTAGTAAATCGCCGTCGAACGCGCTCGTCCGTCCGGGCCCGGGTAATCGCGAAAGGCCTCGCGGTAGAAGCCCCCCGCAGGATGCGGCTGCAAGTCGAGCGCCGCGATGATCTCATCTGCCGTCATGGAATCGCTCCTTCAGGGAGAAAGGGTAGGCCCTCCCTTGCGGATAAGGGCAATGAATCCTGCCGCAACGCGGCGGGTGTCGGCAAGCGCGTCGTGCTTGCCCGCGCTGCGCCAATTCGTTGCGCCCGACCTTGCCAAACCCATTGGAAACAAACGCGAATGAGCCGTTAACCATCGATCAACCGCGTTTCGAAGCGCACCCGCGCACAACCTCCGCATTAATAGACCGTGCACCGATGAAACCGCCTACTGGACGCGTTCCTCGCGGTTCTCGAGACGCGGCCTAAAGGGCGCGCATACGGCGAGGGGGGCAACTCTCACCAAAACACACGCGCTCGCGCGCACAAACGGCTTCAGGCCGAAGGGACACCCATGACCAGTCTTACCGTTGGCATAGGACAGGAATTCAGCACCATCCACGATGCCGTTGCGGCCTCGCACGACGGCGACACGATCTACGTCCAGGCAGGCAATTACGTCGACGATTACTCCATCATCAACAACAAGATCAGCATCATTGGCGTAGGCGGCATGGTGCACCTCGTCGACACCGGAACGATTCCGAACGGCAAGGGCATTTTCGTCGTCAACAATGATTTGACGATCGATCACCTCGAATTCTCCGGCGCGAAGGTACCGGACATGAATGGCGCCGGCATCCGCTATCAGGCCGGAAACCTCACCGTCACGAACTCGTATTTTCACGACAATCAGGACGGAATCCTCGCCACGCCCGACGCGGCGCATTACGGCACCGGCAGCATCACCATCGACCACAGCGAGTTCGATCATAACGGCGCGGGCGATGGCTACAGCCACAACCTCTATATCGGCAAAGTCGGTACTTTCACGCTCACGAACAGCTATGTGCACGATGTTCTGGCCGGCCATGAGGTCAAAAGCCGCGCTCTCAACACCGACATCGAGAACAGCCGCATCATCGACGGCACGGGCACGGCAAGCTACAGCATCGACATCCCCAGCCGCGGCAACGCCATCATCAAGAACAACTACATCGAGCAGGATGCCCGCTCGGTGAACAACATGATGATTCGCTACGGCGAGGAGCATCAGCCCCAGCAACCGCAATGGACGCAGTCCCTTTTGCTGATCGAGGGCAACACCATCGTCAGCAAGGGCGTCAAGAACCCGATCGGCATCGTGAATGGCGCCGCTGACATGACCGCCCAGATGGTCAACAACCAGATCTACGGCATGACGGCGGCGCAGCTCACGCAAGGTGTGGGCCCGACTTCGCAAAGCGGCGACAGCACGTTGAGTTCGGCGCCCATTGCCGACACCTCGCATCCGTGGGTCGCAAGCGCATGGGCCGATGTCATCTCGGGCAGCGCGGCTGCGAACATTCTCACCGGGACCGCGGGCCACGATCTCTTCGTCGGCAATTCGGGAAGCGACACCTTTGTCATCCAGGCCGGCGGCAGCAGCGACACGATCACGGGGTTCAACAGTCCAGGGTTGCATGACGTTGTGCGGCTGGAGGGCTACGGTTTCACCGATTTCGCAGGGGTGCAGGCCGCCATGACCCAACAGGGGGCCGACGTCGTATTGCACCTCGCGAAAGGCGACACGCTTACGTTCCTGAACGAGCAAATCAGCGACTTCAGCGCCAGCGACTTCGCCTTTCCTCAGCCAAACGGGCTATCGAACGTGACCGGGCTCAAGGGGTATACGCTCGCCGATATCGCACGGCCCGATCCGTTCACGCTCCCGACGAGCCACGGCACGTCGGGCACGATCAAGGCCGACGCCACGGGTCACGGAGTCGGCACCACGGGCAATGATTACATGACCGACGGTGGCGGCGCGGCGACCATGCAAGGGGGCGCCGGGGACGATACCTATGTCGTCAACAATGCGAAGGACAGCATCGTCGAAAATCCCGGCGAGGGAACCGACACCGCCAACGTCGGGATCGCAAACTATGTGCTTCCCGACAATGTGGAGAACATGATGCTCTCCCTCAAAGCGGGCTCGTCCGTGACCGGAAATGCGCTCGACAATCGGATCGCGGAAAAGGCGGGCAACGATACGATCGACGGGGGCGCCGGAAACGACCTTATCTGGGCCGGAACCGGGGCGAGCATGCTGACCGGCGGGGCGGGCAACGACATGTTCGTCTTCCCGACCGTGGGCGGCCTCAACACGATCACCGACTTCCATATCGGGCAGGACCTCATCTCCTTCAGTTCGATGATGAACACCGCCCATTACAATGGCACCGACCCGCTGGCCGATCACGTCATGTCGATCGCTTCGGACGGCGTGGGCGGCACGATCATCTCGGTCGACCCGACGCACAGCGGCACAATGCATGCGGTCGTCGACGTCCAAGGTGTCACGCCTGAAATGCTCTATGTCGGGCACGACATCCTGTTCGCCTAGCCCGACGGTCGGCGCGATAACGAGCGGCCTCGCCATGGCTTCATGGCGAGGCCGTTTTACAGCCATTGGGACCGAGACAATGCAGGAGGACGCCGCCGGGCGTCTCGACGCGTCCCTCGGCTCTGCTATAAGCCGGGCGGCCGGGTGAACCGTCCGGTCGCTGATTGGTACCAAAGAGCGTTTCAGGCTTGCGAATGACGCCAAAAATATTATTCGTTCGCAGTAGGTTGGATGGGTGGTCGAGCGGTTGAAGGCACCGGTCTTGAAAGGCGCTCCCCCCCGTCCCGCCCGGTCTTTCCTAGTGGCCATTTGTCCAGGATTAAGCGGGATTTCGCGGGATTAGCCGGGACCTGATCACTCGCCGTAACGCCCCATGCCTGCCCGTCCGGTGCCAATTCGGGTGCCAATCTCCCAGCTCGACTCGTGCTAAGTCGTCCGTGCGTCTTGTGGGGCAATCGCGATGACAGCGCTCAGTCCACCATTGGAAATGGATTTTGGCCACAATCCTGGCCCACGTTCGTTTGCCACTTTTGAGGAAGTCTCAAAGTTTGCCGAAGACGATCGCACCGCTTGGGAGCAGATCGAGACGACGGTCAGAAAGACGAGTGCTTGGAATTCACTAGGCCGGCTATTTTCGGACCAACAGACGGCCTTGCGAGATATTCAGAACGAGTTGACAAGGAGCGCACCGAAGCCGGACGCTCAGTCCACTAATCCGGTGGCATATGCCGAGACCCTATCCAGGTATGCGAACGAGTCGGTCATCCATTCCGAGTCGCAGATAGGCAGGCTGGCTATGACCCTCTGCAATGCCGGAAATGCAGGGGACGTGCCTTCGCTAATTTGGGCTGCGAGGCGAGGGGTGGGGAACGAACGTAACCCTCTCTTCCTCAACGACAACAATGGCCAATCGGTGGCTGCTTTTCCCCTGCTGACTGGGGTCATTCTCGCTGTGCTTGCCAAACGGGGAATTCCCTTCCCTGATGAAGATAACGAACGTCTGCAAGACATGCTGTCAAAAGCTGACGGCGTAACTGCGGCTCTGCAATCGGCATTGGGTGAATTCAGAACAAAGAGCGAAACTGAGTTGGCGGCTTTGGCCGATCAACGTCAGCAACGCGCTCAGGCCTCGGAGGACATGCTTTTGAATGCGAAGAGCACGTTCGATACCGCGCAGGCAGCACATGTCGAGCGGATGAAGACTATTGAGGAAACATTCAAACAGAAGATGGGGTTACGTGCTCCACGTGAATACTGGGCAAGCAAGCAAGCGTCTCATAAAAGGAGAGCTGGCTTATGGCTAAGGTGGTTTCTTAGCGGGTGCGTATTAGGGCTGGTGGCAGCAGTGCTTACAGTAAAATGGGCTGGAGATGCGATCTCAGCAGCATCCACCATCACTCCGGAAACGTGGTTGCTCGTGGGCTTACCCGTCGTTCTGGTCCTGTGGATATTACGGCTCTTGCACAAGCAGGCGACAACCCAGTTTGCACTCGCAGAAGATGCCTACGAACGGGTGACCATGGTGGAGACTTACTTAGCCCTATTTGAAGAAAACAAAGTTCAGGAAGTGGAACGGCCCTTGATCTTACAGCCATTATTCAGGCCGACGTCTGCTGCTGGGGAAGAAGGAATGCAGGCTGGCATCGTCGAGCGAGTGATTGATGCATTGGCGAGGAAATAGAAAGCCGCTGGAGCTAATATCTCGCCTAAGTCGCTCCTCTCCGTGTTCCTCGACGGCGCGCTGCAGGGCCACCAGGCGCGGGCACTGGTCGCGGCGCTGTATTGCGTCGGCCAGCTGCTCAAAGGCGCCAGCGATGACGTCGGCCGGCGTGGTGGCCCGCGGATGGTACCCTTCTGCGGATCAGTCGGAATGCGCCGGTCATGCGCTCTATTTCGTCCGCGAATCAGCGCGGAGAATACCAGCGCCCGCTGCCGCTTAGAAACCTGTGAGGGGACGCGCCGGCCGTGTATCACAGTGCACACGGGTGGTAGAATCCAGCCTGAGCCTGCCGAAAATAGGTGCTATGGGCCACGTCGATGACTTGCCGCGCCGTGACCGAAGTCACGACATAGAGGAAGAGGCAATCATAGCCTTCCAGAGGCGGCTTTTAGAGAGCCGCGTCTTGATCCTTCAAGGGGCAGACCGCAAGGATTACGGAACAGATTGCCAGATCGAGGTGATCGACGGCGGTCGGGCCACGAATGTTAGGGTCTAGGTACAATTAAAGGGTACGGAACGGGCGCTAAATGCGGACGGATCGCTCAGTGTTGAGGTGCGCCGCACAAACCTGAACTATCTGCTTATGCAGAGATACAGCTTCTACGTCTGCTATCATATGCCCACAGGCTCGCTGCGCATCTGCCCGGTCGACAGCGTTCTTCGCCAGTATGAACACAGCGGGAAGACGTGGACCGAGCAGCAGTCGCTGACGGTCTCCTTCGTCGACGAGTTGACCATCGGGCGCCTCATCCAGCTCGCGGCGCTCGCGCAAACCGAGGCAAGGTCTTCGCGCGACCGGCGGATCGAACAATCCGGCGCGAGCCCGGCGGATCTGCCCCGGCGGGTTCTGAGAACTGCTCCAGATGTGCATGTGCCGGAGGATCCGGAGCGGGCTGGCCAGATCTTGAGGCAGCTCTACGAACAGGGTGCTGACGACGTGATCAGCGCCGGGTTCGACAAATTTGGGGCAGCGCTCGGCTCCGGTAGCGACGCGATGGGCCCCTGTTACATGGCCGAGATCAACCTCGGGATGGCGAGTATGAGCCAACACCCGCAGCGGATTGAAGAGGCGGTCGGCTACTTTCGATCCAAGCTCGACTGCGGCCGATACCAGGTCGGCAGCTTGCACTACACGATCGGAAACGCCTTCTCCGCGCTCGGCGACGAGAAATCGGCCAAACTCGCCTACGAAGCTGCGCTCTCCGACCCGGCACTCAGGGAAACAGCCGACTTAGCGGCTCAGGTGCACAAGAATCTCGGGACGAGCTTTGAACGGCTCGGTGAGCAGCAAAGGGCGGTTGGCCACTATCGCGAAGCTTTGCGACTGAACCCGCAGCTCGCCGAAGCCCATAACGCCCTAGGTAACTACTATGTCCGTCTTGGCCAGTATGAAGATGCACTGTTGCACCTCGATCACGTCATCTATGCGGAGCGAAACCAGGGCAAAACATCGTCGGTCGCCGGCTGGCGCGCCAATGTCCTCTTCAATCTAGGCGACTATCGAGCAGCGTTTAGAGAGATCAATGGTCTTTTAAGCCAGGCCGATACCTTGGACTGGATTTGGCCTTGGTGCGCCAGGCTAGTAGCTGGATTTGGTCGCACTACAACGGAAAACGCCGTGCGGGCGACCGCTTTCTGGCAGCGCTATGTCACTGCGTACCCCAGCCATTCCGCGGCTCGGCGGGAGCTTCTGCTGACCATCTTCTATCTGCGAACAGCGGGGGAGAACGTAGGAAAGAGCTATGCCGAGTTTCGAGACGAATTCGATCTCCACATAGCGCATGTCGACCCAGGTGACGCGGCGCTGCCATGGGATCGATTGGGTCATTGGGCCCAGGACGAAGAGAATTGGGCAGAGGCTGAACGCTGCTTTCGCAAGGCAGACGATCTCGAGGGTGGCCATTACGGCTATTGTCTAGGTACAGCGCTCAACTTCCTTGGTCGATATGAAGAGAGCCTGCCGCTACTCTTGGAACAGGCACAGGTTCTCCAGCCGGACGCCATGAGCTGGTTTCAAGTCGCGTCGGCGTTCGCAAACCTCAAACGAAGGCCAGAGGCAATCAACGCCTACCAAAAGGCGATCGCCCTCGATCCCAACTATGCACTGGCCATGTTTGAACTCGGCGGCGCCTACTGGAATGGAGGCGATTTCAAGCAGGCGGCTAAGGTATGGAAAGCTGCTATAGCCCGCTTCCCCGGCCACGAGCTTGCCGCCAAGGTTATGCGTGACTTCCCGCAGCTGCTCTGAGCAGTCGCCGATTGGCGCTGCCAACGACCCGGAACCGAGCGTCCCGCAGCAATGCAAGTTTGGCGACGGGAACGCTGGATCCAGCCTGATCCGGATTGGGATTGCGAGAACTCGCTCGACAGGCGCACGCGGGCCGCACATGGCACAACGATACCCTGAGTTGTCACAGGGCCCGCAAAGAAAAGTCGCGCATCCTAGCCCCGGAATCGAGGAGGGATAGCCATGACTCTGAAACCGAAAACCTTTTTCGGATTGCTCATTGCAGTGAGCATTCTCATCCTGTTGGGCCTCGTCGTACTGCACTCCGGAAGACCGTGAAGACGAACCCAGCATCACGACTGTCTGTGTCGAATAACACAGGCCAACACGCGAAAAGTTCCAAGAAATTATTTCATTGAGCTGTGTTACACGGCACTGTCAGCGACGCATGACTCAATTACAAAGGCGGCAACCAATACGGGAGGAATGTCATGCTTCGCTTCATCGCTTACACCAGTTTCGTTGTCGCATCTCTTGTCACGACGGCCTCTGCATCGAACGCGGCACAAACCAGTTCAGACCAACAGATCGTCGTCAGCTACAAGGATTTGGACATTTCTCGCCCGGCGGGTGCAGAGATTCTCATTGCCCGCATGAAAGTTGCGGCATCCAAAGTCTGCGGCCCCGTGCCGGATATCCGTCAGAGCGAGATGCGTGCCGCGCATCGTCACTGCATGGCGGATGTTTTGGATCGCGCAGTTGCATCCATGGATGCGCCCATCGTCGGTGCGGTGTATCGCGAGAGCCCGCCCGTCGTCATTGCCCAAAATTAGCGGTTGCCATCATGGCGCGAGCGCGTCGTTCGGGGCGGTTCACTTAGTTCCTCGCGAACACCCTTGAACGACGCGTGCCGCAAGCGCCCGTCCTCACATCTGGGCGTCTAATCCCCCAACGGATACGGTTGATCTCACGCCTCCACCACCGCCACCTTTGCCGGAACCTCCTACGCTTGCGATGCTCCTCACAGGGATGGTCTTTGGAGGTTCTTTGTTGCGACTACGGCGGTTGCGCTAACACTGCCTCCAACGTCGCAGTCCTAAGCCGAGGCACGCGGTCTTGAAGAGCAAGTAGCATTGATGCACGACGCGCCGGCCTGCCCATGGAGCACCGGCTGAGGAAACGGCTGCCATCCGGACTGCATGTCCACCCAGGACGGATGCTGAAGGCTCGCGCCCAGATGGCCACAGGACGAGCAGCGGAGGCGTTTGCGCAGGCGATCGCTCGATGCGTCCTTTCCCCAACGGATCACGAACGGGGCCAGCGGCAGCGCCCGCTCGCGCCGGCAGCCGTCGCAATGGGCCCACCACCATCGGGGCTCAGCGGCGTGCATCTGGCCGAGCGTGGGCACGGGCGGCGGTGGGCGTCGGCTGGGCATCGCCCATGGGAACGCGCACGGCATGAGCAGGCAACGGGCCTAGGCGAGTTCTCAACAGGCTTCGACCATAGCCATGGAAAACGACACCAGTGTTCGCCTCGAATTGCGGCCGATCTCCTATCGGTTGCGCGTGAACGAACCCCGATTTGATGCGCGGTTGGTGATTCGGACTCGACCTGTTTCGGCTCTGTGCTGACGCCTTTTCGGGGCCTATGGCTCTGCGTTCCGCCCGCGGCCTGACGTGGTGAAGGGGACGGATGGGCCATCCCCGCCACGTCGGAGGACCAAGCGATGAATGGTCGCACAGTCCTCCTCCTTTCGGTCCGGATGTTTGGCTGGTGGCTTTTCATCCGGATCAGAAGGTAAGGAGGGCCTCCCCGGTTCGCGCCGGGGATGGCCCCGGAATATACGGGCTCACCGGCAGGCGGTCAAAAAACGAAAGACGGCCTTGACCGCCCTCAGAGCCGATTTGTTGTGGCCTCGCCGAAGAACTCGCGCTTTTCGTAGGGCACAGAACAACCCGTCATCGGGGAATGCGCTTCTTGACGCCCGCATTACCCGGTGAAGGCAAGCGCCCGGCGCTTTCGCACGGGACGCAAGCCATTTTATGCGGCGTCCCTTCCGGCTCCGGTGGCGTTGTGAGGCGGGCGGCATCGGTGGCCGCGCTTTTTGCTAATTCAACGTCGAACGTGCTGAGATGGCCCTCATGATAGTCGGCACGGTCAGCGATCACTTCCAGCTTGCGCGCGAGTTGCTCGATGTTCTGGGCTTGGATGGCGGCCAATTGATGAGCCGCCTTGTTCATGATGCTGTCGGCCCGGCCGGCGTTGCGATTAACCCATTCATCGGTGGCGCCGTCGTCGCTTTCGTCGACGGCCCTAAGCAATGCGCGCCCTTGGTGCCATGCGTAATAGGCCATCTCAAACGTGGCGGGGGCGCTTTTTGCTATCGTAGCCATGGTGATGCTCACTCCTGGTTTCGACTTGCGGATGGCTCCCGGACGGCCACACCATACATTTCCTTCAGCGAGGCGCGCACCTGTGCGGTTGCTTCCGGATTTTGAAGTTCGGCGAGCTGCCAAAGGTCACGACGGGCGCTGCCCTCCCAACCTCGTCGAGCGTCCTCGTCCGGCCGGGCGGCGTCGTCTGGGTGTGTGGCGCAGGCTGTAATCGACAATTTGACAAGTGCCCCAAGCACGGAAGCAGGCAGATCGAAGGCCTTATCATAAGCCGCATCAACTATAGCACCGGCCGCGTCCTCCGCCGCCGTGGCCTCTGGCAGGCCATGCTGGGCATCGATGCGTCTACAGGCCGCCTCCCATTGATCAAGATCAGCAATCCTCTTCAAGTGCTTTTCTTCGCTGATAAAGAAAGGGGCGTTGCTCCGTTCAGCCTCAAGCTGGTCGCGCGTCCTCACGATGAACTCCCCCGTGCTCCGCTGCCACAGCAGGATGGAGTTCGGTGGCTCGGGGTAATCGGCACGGCTTTTATATTCGATTTCCTCCTTCCGAGCCGTCGCGTCACACACGCGGTGGGCGGTGACGCAGAGCTCTTGCATAACGGTGACAATGTGGTGATCCGCATCAGCCCGCGCAGGGTGCGCGAGAGCGGGGATTCCTGAGATCAGAGCCGCTGCTGGGGCGGTTGTGGCGACGCGCAACAGAAGGCGACGCGTCGGGTGCTTGGTTGGCGTGTCGGTTGAATCGATCATGGCAATTGCCTTTCTCCTGACGGATTGATACTGTTAGTATTGATATGCTGGGGATTTTATGTCAATACTAAAAGTATCAATCCGTCAGGTTAAGGCCGCGCGTGCGCTCCTCGGTTGGTCCCAGGCTGATTTAGCACGCGCCGCAGGCGTGTCCGAACCAACTCTGAAGCGGCTTGAATCGGTGAACGGCCCCATCGGCGGGCGGGACCGAACCGTGGATGCAATTTGCACCGCGTTAGAACAGGCAGGCATCGAATTCATCGCGGAGAATGGGGGCGGCGCGGGCGTACGGATGAAGAAGCGCGCGCAGCGCAGTAGAGGAAGATAATTAGCGATCGCCCGTGTATCGGCCCTGGGCGTCAAAACTGAACGACCGGGGATATCCGAACGCTTGCCAAGTCAGATCAAACAAAGGCCTCAGTAGGGCTTCGATGTTCGGAGATGGGTCAGTTACCAGAGCTTCCGGGAGCAGAAGCAGGTCCCGTCTTAGGGGACGCACCACCCGGTCCGGAAATCTATTCTCGACCACAAGCGCATGGGCCCGAACATTGCACAGCGTGATCATCAGATAGAACGGTGGCTCAACGCCCATCCGTTGTAATGATTGAAAAAAACCAGGGACCTCGCGCATGAGATATTGCTCGAATTCGTACGGGAAAATCCATGACCCTTCTGCGTTGGAGCGACCAATGCAGGCAACGGCTTCAACGATCCCGTTCCGAAAACAGAGGGTGAATGCCCGCGCACCCTCTGTACTGTCCTCAGGGCCAGCAAAGGTTGTGAAACCTTCGAGTGTGTGAAGAGAATTGAACCCACCACCAACACCAAGCGGGCGAAAAAACGGCCCGTTCGAACTTGGAGAGATGTTAGCTGGGCTCGTAAAAGCCGAAAGGGGCACGATGTGGAGAAGCAATTTTGCGCCGGCTCGGAGAGGCAGCGAGCCTTCGTCTGCGCTGATAAGCGAGATGCGCTCACGGCGGAATGCACGAATTCTGTCGGTAAGGGCCTCTGACGCGCTAAACGCTGTGCGGAGCTCGCTCACATCGAGTGCGTATTTTCCAGCGCTGTTACGAGCATAGAATTTCGCGTGGTCGCGAAAAATCACCCGGTGTGGTGCCAGCCAGCTCCGCGGTGTCCGTATGACCAATGCGCCACGGTTCGGGGCGCCGACCCAGCGCAGCGTACACGAGGGCAGGCGCGGCTCGAGCCCTGTCCGAAGGATGTCCTCGAGGCGACGGATCAGCGAGTCAGTATCTTCAACCGCAATAGGCCTGAAGGCCGTAGCTATTCCCGCAGTTTCCTCGATCCCGAAAACCAAGTCGCCACCAGCGGTGTTTGCCAGGGCTGATACGTCGGCAAGAAATTCGCGCTTGTCGTCGTCGCGCGGTCCGACAAGATCGCGCTTAAAGTCGAGCGTACGGCTTTCGGAAACCTGGTCAGCCGGAAGGCGCTCAATATCATCAAGGACTAGCGTATCAATGGCCTTGGGGAGCACGGCATTGCACCTGGTTATCCGCCAAGAGTTGCTGATTTTCGTCTGATTCGCTAGGCGCGTGCCGATTTTCGAACCACCATGAGATCGCCCGTCTTTTCGATCAGATCGTTTCGCCGGAGCGTGGCAATGCCATCGTTCCACCGCCCGCCGCGCGGCACCATCCCCAAGGCCGTACCGAGCGCTGACGCGGCAAGCCCTCGGGGATGCTTCAGCAGCTCGCCAAACATCCGGTTCGCCGGCTGGGGCAGCGCCTTGAGCCACACGGCAGCCATATCGTGCCCACCGCCCGCCGGGGATACACCCACCGCGGAGAATCCTTCGGGCGTGGGCGATGCGAGCCCGTTTCCTTCGACCAGCAGCGCGCGGTCGAGCAATTGTCTCCGGGCGTGGTTGAAAGCCCCACCACGCGCCTTGCGCCCGCCAATCGTGGCGAGCTGGGCCCAACTGAGGCGGACGGGATGGAGGCGACACGCATCGCCAAGGAGGGCCTTCGCATACACCGTCAGCGGCTCGCGGGTGTCGTCCGTCGATGCCTCTGCCTCGCGCGTGCGACGCGACGCCGGAGCATCCGCGGTAATCTCTTTCTTGCGGACAACCGGCAGACCATCCATAGGCGGCAATCCGTTGGCTGCGATGGTCTCGCGGCGCGACCGGAGCTTTCCGACTAAGCCTTCGATGGTGCTCGCCATATCCGAAACGGCAGCGTCCCAACCGCGTCCGATGCCCTCGCGCAAGCCGGCTGCATAGGCTTCCGCTTTCGCAGCTTCCAAACCGTTCGACGTGATTCCTATGGTCTTCGCCATCCGAGCAGGCGCCACGGCCGGTTCTTGGGCGAGGGCGGCGGTAATCGCGTGAATGTCTATGTCGCCTAAGCTCGCCGGCAGGACCGGCTCGAGCCCGTCTTCCGGCGCGCGGGAGGAATCAAATGTCAAAATCGACGGAAATGTGCGGCGCTCGAGGATACCGAGCTCAGGCGCCCATACCCAACCTTCGCCGATCGCGAGCGATGGCAACGAGGCGATGACCTCCCTACCCTGCTTTGCATCGGTCCATTCGCCGATCCAGTCTTCAATGGCCGCGCGGTCTTGGGGCGCGATCAGACGCATGGCGATCAGCGTTTGGACTTGCGTCAGGGAATCCTTATGCAGCTTCGCCGGGCGCTGCGAAATCAGCATGATGCGAAGGCCGCGTGAACGACCTCCGCTGACCAGGTTGTTCGCCGCGTGCACCATGCGCCCCGAAGCAGGATCCGGCACGCGACCCTGTGGCGCGAAGAGGTGGGCTTCATCAATAACCAAATGCAGCGGCCGGCGATTCGCGCGGAAAAGGGCTTCGGCAAAATCGGTGAAGAACCGTGTCCGTGCGCCAACAGTCATCAGCGACGTGTCGATGATGGCGGAGAAGGTCCCGCCGGCGATGATTTCCGCCAGCTTTGCACCACCCATTTCGGACAGATCGACGTCCGCATGCGAGCCGCCAAAGACCACGACGGGAAAGCCAGCCGAATGCCCGTCACCGCCCAGCCGCAGGCCATACCACGCGCCAGTCGGATCAATCGCGCAAACGCGCTTGTCCGCCCGGAGCAGGCTCTCCACCGCGCCCTTGGCGGCCGTCGTCTTGCCTGATCCTGTCTTTCCCAAAATCGCAAGGTGCTGAGAAAGTGCTTCCGTAGGAATGCTCATGAGCGCCGCCGGCTTCGCTGAAACGCCGCAATATCGGACGGCAGGTAGGTCACAACCTGTCGACCGATCTTCACAAACGGAAGTGGTTTCCGCGTGGTCTTGCACCGCCATTTCGCAAGCGTCCTAGTGCTCACGCCAAGTAGCTCTGCAGCTTCCGCGGTGCTCAGCGCTTTTTCCGGCGCGTTCGGGACGCTCTTCGGTTCCATCGTCAGGTGCCCTAGAAGCGTCGGCCCACATTCAGATCGGGCGGGTTGGACCCGGATGCCTTCGCGACCACCGTGGTTCCGCGCGGCGCATTGACGGTCACCTCCACTTCCACTTTTCCGTTCGTAGGCGGCTGGACGGCGGTGCCGGGCCTAGACCCAAGGATTTGTTGCCGTGACGCTAGTCCTGCCCCCGTGGACGCCTGAACAAGCGATGGGCGAGGCGCCTCTGCCATTGCCGCGCCAGACGATCCGCGCGAATTCTTCATCGTCTCTGCCATTGCGGCCATGGTCGCCGGAAGACCCGCCTTATCGGCAGTACCAGCCGGCGCCGCTGCAACGATGGTGTGCAATTCAGCCAATGGAGGCGCGGCTGCCGCTGGTGTGGCGGCCGTTGCGCCGATCGCGAGCGCAATGGACCGCATGCTCGCCATTGCGCGAGCGTCCGGCCGCCCGGCATACCGCGTCGCCCCACGGTTACGGGCGGCCATGGCGTCGAATGCCTGGTGACCTGTCGCCACCGCACCGCCAAGCGTGTCCATCGCCGCTTTCGCCTTCGGTGCAACGGTTGCATGTGTTGCAGCAGCGCGGTTGTGCGCACCAATATCGGCGACGGAATCATAAAGCCAGGAAACCCCGGTCTTGCCGAGCAGCCATTTAACATCGTCGATCAAGGGCTGAATATGCTCGCTGATACGGGTCAGCACGCCTGCAATGTATTCCCCGATGCCGGCGAAAAACGCCTTTACCTGCGACCAGTGCGTAACGACAAGAACAGCGCCGGCCGCGAGCACCGCGACCGCGGCCACAAACGGATTCGTCAACATCGCTGCGGTGAGAGTGGTGAACGATGCCGCGAGGGCCAGAATTGCAACGCTGAGCGGCGCGAACAGCACGGCTGACCCGGCAATTATCATTCCCTTCGTACCCAGGAAGTTGGCAACGGTTTCAAAGGCACCCGCAATCTTCCCAATCGAACCAGCTAGACCACCCCAGTCGACATTCGACAGAGTATCGCTGACGCGCTTTACCCATTCGGCGACCTTCGTGGCAACGATCTGGCGATTTGTGACAAGCCACTGCGTCATCGGCTCGATGATCTTTTCCATCATCGGGAAGAGTTTGGCGCCTATCGCGTCGCGCAGGCCGCCGAACGTGACAGTCAATCGGTGCCAAGATTCCGAAGCTTCTTTCGCAGCCGCCGCGCCCTCGCCGGTTACGCGCCCATGCAAACGGTCGAACTCGTCACCGAGTCTCTGCGTTTCATCGGCACCCTTGATGAGCATCGGAAGCAGTGCGGCGCCGGATCGACCAAGGAGCGCCAGCGCCGCCGCTGTCTTTTCCGCGTCGCTTTTATTGTTCTTGAAGCGCTCAGAAAGTTCGCCCCACAACGCGCCGGCATTCTTGAGATGCCCGCCGCCGTCACGGATGTTGATGTGCATCTTGCGAAGATACCCGGCCGCTTCTGCAGCTCGACCAGACGCGACTTCCCCGATGGTTCGGTTCAGACGCGTAAGTCCCATATCGAGCTGATCGGTCCCAACATTTGTTACGCCGGCGATGTAGTGCAGCCGCGCCAACTGATCGACGGCCACGCCGGTCTTTTGTGATGCGTCATACAGCCCAGCGCCCACCTCCGCTGCACTTTTTCCAATCTCAAACAACCCGCCTGCGAGCGCGCCCAGAGCAGCAACTGGGCCCAATAGGGCGTGCACCCGGCTGACAACGCCTTCGAATTTACTTCCGACGTCCTCAGCAGCGTGCGCGAGTTGGGGCAGTTTTGCGGTCGTTATGAAACGGCCCAAGGTTGCCCCGATAGATGACAGCTTTTCAGCATCGGCAAATATCCCGCTCGCATCACCGCCGGCCTCCGCAAGTGCGCCGCCAACGCGGCCGAGCTTCACTGCCGCGCCGAAGCGAGATGCGGCGCCGAATACTCCTGAACCGGCAAGCGTCTTTTGACGCTCCAGCCATCCGATTTGCTTTTCGAGCGAGGCGAACTGTTTCGACCATCCATCGACGGCCGTGATTGTGAAACGGAACTGTTCGGGTGTGTCTACCATCGCCCGTCACCGCGGCTTCGGAGCTAACGGGCTCCAATCTGTCGGTATTAGATGAAACGAGCGAAGCCCGGCCGTGGCGCAATTCATGGCGCTGACCGTTCGGCGAATTCCGGGTGCCGACGCGAGCGCCATGAGAGGTCGCGCGGAAAGGGCAAGGGCCGACAGTGCCGGCGGCATTTGAGATGGGAAGTTCGCGATCATTGTTTCGAGTTCTCGAGTTTGGCAATCCGGAGAGCCTGGTTATAGGCGGCCTCAATCTGCGAAATCGGCAGATCGAAGATCATGGGAGTGCCGAAGAAGCGGAGGAGTTCCCAGCAAGCGTCGAGCGCGTCGCTGGCATTGACGAGCCGAAAAAATCCAGCACTCCGTTCATCGCAGCGATGAAATCGGCGGCCGAAAGGTTTGCCACCGAGGACGCTGGAATTCGAGCGAGGGCGCTGATGTAGCGCGCGACGGACGCGGTATTGATGTCGCTGCTGACTCCGCCGCCCACCTCCTGCGTCACCCTCATCGGCAGACCGCAGTCTCGAATGTCGCCGCCTGTCGGTTCGCGGAGGTTCAGCTCGGCGATCGTTTCGCCGTGGGCTTCAATGGGTTTCGAAAGCGTGATTTTGGACATTGGTTGCGGTTCCTTTTTTGCGAATGAGGTGGGGGTGCTTTGGGCGCGCGCCCGGCGCCTGTAAGCGGGGGTACTATCGAAAATCCGCCGGGATCAGCGGAAATCGAGCCGATGGCGCGGTTTCCCGACGATCGACCAAAGTTTTGTTCTGCATATCTGCCGGCGTGAATTGTGCGATGGCGTGGGCCCAAACGTCCTCACCCGCAGACGGCCCGGTGGAAGCGGATAAACTTTCCTTCGGCATAAAGGGCGCGGCGGCGCGGGCCCAACTCGCCGCAATCTCCGCATCACGGGTCTTCCGATCGGCCAAGTGGCTGAACGTGTCGAAGGCTGGCATCTGTGTTGACCTTCTTCTTCGATTGCTTGTTGGTGAAAACGAATCGACCTACGCACTGTGATTGTCGGCGTAGCTGGGCGTAGCGTCACGCGGAGAGTGTTCTAAATAACGCGCGTTACACGTTACACGGTGCGCCACTTCGAATAAGCGAGGTCGGACAATTCCACTGGCAGCTTCCAGGTCTCCTCGACGCGAAGCATGTAGTAGCGACTCTGACGAATTTTGAGACCCTCGCCATTCTTTCGAAGCGTTTCAGCATAGGCGATGAACAATTCGAGGTTTTCCGGAGCGCACGGAAACGAGCGCATCCCACTCATCGCCAAGTGAGCGGCCCACAGGTGTGCCGTTGGGCGATACGTTGGCAGAACAATGTTGTCGGTCGTGCCGCGGCTCTGCTTTTCGTATTTTGCCTTTACCTCTTTGAACGACTTGCGCGGCATCGCGATGTCGGTCATTTCGATCAGCATCGCACCAATCTGCAAACCGCGCAGGTAGATTTTGGCGAGGAGCGGCGAGATATCCGGCTCGCCGGTGAGAATGTCGCGTTCGAGATGAACGCGGCAGGGACGGGCAGCTTCGGGGTTGTGTAAACCAAGCATGATTCCGGTCAGGTAATCCAAAGCGTCGATGCGCGCCGTGGTAAAGTGATCGGATCGCAAATCGAGAATCGGTATTCCACTTCTTCCTTTCTCGTAGCTGGGCGCGAACGCGTTCATCCCTGAAACAACAGTTGGGCGGCGCGATGCATCTCGGTGAGGATGGCGTCCGTCACTTTTCGGATGACCTGCCGCCTGTTCGGGAAGGTCGCACTCCTTCACGAGCCGCTCAGGCATGGCATCGATCTGTTGCCGCATGGTGGCGCACAGATCGGTGGCCGCACGCTCCACGTCATCCCTCAGAAGGAGTTCGCCGCGTTCAAGGGCGAGCTTGTCTTCGAGCAAATTTGCTTGGGCGACGCCCTTACGCTGGCGGGCAGTGGCCTCGCCCTCATGGTGGGCGGAGCGGCGCAACGGCTGGCCAGGAGCGGCGACCGGCTTGGCGGCTGGCGGCGCAACGGCGGCGCGCAGTTGAGCTTGGTCGATGGCCGGAGGTGGCGATGCGACGGGTGCCGCCGGCGGTGCCGGTTCTTCACCCCCGAGGTAGGCCTGGACGGCCGCGGGATCGAAACCCCAACCGCCGGCCTGGTCGCCCCGCCTGACAACCGGGAAGGACGGGTCTGTGAGCAGGCGGCGATCAAGCCGCGGCCTGGACCAGCCTAGCAGAGATGCCAACTCGGCCTTGCCGACGCTACGCGCTTTGGGGGCGGCGGGGCGGCTTGGGCGGGCGGCCATGTTGCTGTGCGGTGTAACGCTTCCGTGTAACGTGTAACGTAACGTGTAACGTTGGATTTTTGGACGGCCGCTCTGGAAGGCCGGGGTGCGAATTGCCCGCGGTCGGCCCGTTTAGCGGGGAAGGACCCGCCGCTTTCTGACGGGGAGTGCCAGGGGCAGCGATTGGGGCAGATCGGCGCGTGCTCACCGTGCCGTAGCCAATGCGCGCGAGAGGGCATCGCGCACGAAGTCCGCCGCGTTCCGATCAATCGATGTCATGATTGCCTCGCGATAGTGGAACCTCGCCGAATAGTGGGGCGGCCTGGTGAACACGATCACAGGTTCGACGTGCCCACGGCTGATGACTTGGTAGATTCCAAGTGGAGAGCCGTCGATCCGGCTATGGGCGATGAAAAACGTTCCAGGCGGACGC
The DNA here is from genome assembly GCA_964494505.1 of uncultured Bordetella sp. Classification (GTDB taxonomy): domain Bacteria; phylum Pseudomonadota; class Alphaproteobacteria; order Micropepsales; family Micropepsaceae; genus CAIYRG01. The sequence continues at coordinate 27,459 of CAZBRO010000028.1, read as the reverse complement.
CGGCTCGCTATGCGCACGCTAGTGCGACGATTCGCGCGATAGCCGCTTTGTGTTTCTGCCGCCCCAAGAGCCGACAATATCTTCTCGATTTCGCCTTCTGAAATGTTGCCGTACTCGTTGAGTTTGGCGCCGCGGCCGATGGCCGTGAACGTCGTTCCGAACTTCGACCCGAGTGCGCGCTCGAAGCGCTTCACCCGGCGCTCGCCGCCTTCCACCCCAGGGCCGAGATATTTCCAGCCAGGCGTGCCCTTGCCGGCAAACTCGCGCGCAAAAATGATCGCCTGCATCGTGGCCGTCGTTCCGCCGTGGCTGGCGATTGCCTTCAGCGTGAATGGAGTGGGCCGGTCAAAGGCGCGGCGCATCTCCTTCTGCACGTCGGTGACAGCCTGCTTTGCGAGACGGTTCACGGCTTGCGAGGCTGCGAAAGGCATTTGTCGGTCGGCGATCGCGGATAGCTTAGCACGAAGGCGGAGGACATCCGGGCTGACTGAAATCGTGAACATCTCAACTTCCCGTCTTCGGCGCGATTGCCTGATATGCACGGGCCCAGCTGTTTGCTATTGGGTCGCCACCTCCGCTGCCGCACCATCCTGCCCCCACCCGTGGGATGCTGACCTGGGCCATACGTGCAGCCAGCGAACCACAAACTCCCTCGCTCGGCGCAATCAATGCGAGCATGGAAATCGCGTGCTGCGGAGAAAGCGGCGTCCTAAATGCCAGCGCGCACGCCGCATCAAGCTTACCGGCGGCAAGCCCTGCTTCGATAATTTGCCGAACGCGCGCCCGCTCGACCTCCGCACCTTCGGCAACACCGGCGTTAAACAATTCGGTGTGCCCTGCCTTGGGTGGCTCACATCGTGGGTGGCGTTCCATGCCAAAATTGCAGGCCAAATGCGCCACGCTGACCCGGTTTCGGATTCTCTCAAGTAAAGTCATGGTTCTCGTTCTCCACTCTCTCATTGAAGCCGTTGGGCGGGCGTGCTCTCGGGCTTAGGCGGCAGCATCTTTCGAAGCAAACGCCCTCCCCCACATCTCGCGCTCGCGGCCGATTAAGTCTTCTTTCGGCACAGGGTATGAAGCCCATTCGCTCCAAACAGGCCAGGGCATGTGCATGGCGACGAGCCGTGCAAGCTTCACATTGTCGCCCGTGAGAATGCCCCAAATTTGGTTCGAGAATCTCACATCGACATAAATCTCCGGCACCCTTAGGAAGACTTCGAATTGCGGCCGTAGGCGCTTGAGCTCTTCGAGATCCTGCCAGTTCTCCATTTCGCGTTTCGCGATCCGGTCCAGCACCTTCAGGCGCTCGGCTACGAGTTCCAAAAGTGCGCGGCGGGCTTCGCTCGCCGCGGCCAAAATAACATCTCGCTCTGCGGCTGCAATTCTTGCGTCCGCCGATTCGATGGCTATCGTCAAATCTTCGATCAGCGCTTGTAAATCATCCCGAGCTGTCGTCGCGGCCCTCATCGCCTTCAGTGCGGCGGAATCGCCCAGCGCGGACTTGAGGCTAAAATCGCGGCGGCGGCTTTCGGCGTCGACCATGGCCTCTTGCGCGCGCTGCAATCGGTCGGCCACTGCGTCCCTATCCACTCGCGCCTGTTCCAATTTCTGAGTTAGGTTCACGGTGATATTTCCTTTCTGCTTTTGGGGAATTCTGGTTTCGGACTCGAATATCGATTCTCGACTGCGGGCTGCTCATTGCGCTGAGCGCCAGGGGCAATTTGCGGGGTCGCGAACCTTTCCATTTCCGGCGAAGCGGCTTTGCCCAATCGCTTCAGGGTTTCGAGGTTCGCTTGGTGTGCCCGGCCGCCCCGCGCAGCCGCTATGTTTTTCGCGAATTGCTCTCAGCGCTTCGGCCTGTTTCAGTTCGGCTCGTATGCGCTGCCGGCGGCGATATGCAGCTGAGGCCAGGGCGGCACATCGGCGGCAGTTACGACCGCGCCGATCAATCGGTCGACCACATGCGCACGCGCGACTTTCCGCGATTTCTATGACGTTGTTTTCCGGGAAACATTCGGCAGCGCTCATGCGGCCACCTGCGCAGGCCGCACCGTAACGGGCTTTCCGAGTACGCGCTCAATCCGGAAGGCGTGATCGTCGGCGCGTTTTAGGGCAAAAGATGATTTCGCCAGCAGGACAACCTGGTCATCTTCGATCAGCACCTGGCACTGTCCGGGGCCGGTTTCGAATTCCTCATCTCCCATTTCCGCGCGGAGACGAGCTTCCGCCTCAGCGTGATCTTTCCACATCACGGATTTCGGCAGCGCGAGGCGACTTTTCTTTTGCGGTGCCGGTGCATAGCGCTCCCACATGCGTTCGGCGAGGAACCGTTGGAGGGTTACGGCAAAAGCGGGTTCGCCCTTCCGCCCTTTCGACAGCGCTGCTCCGTATGCCCGAATGCGTTGTAGAAGTTGATCGGGCGAAATTTCGGAAGACACCATTGTGAATTGCTTGAAAGACTCATTCACATCGGTAGCCGCGTGCCATCGAACCAAACTCCTGGCGACCTCAAATGCCTCAATCAGTTCATTGGGATCGATGATAACCACACCCGCGCGCGCGTCTTGCGAGCGAAGCGAGCTATTCAGGTCTGGTCTATTCTGGTCAGGTCTATTGCCATCGGCAGGCATAGGCGCAGGCATTGCTTCAGCTATCGCCGCGGCATTGCCTGTGCCATCGGCAGGCATAGGCGCAGGCATTGCTTCAGCTATCGCCGCGGCATTGCCTGTGCCATCGGCAGGCATAGGCGCAGGCATTGCTTTCGCCTGCCATCTGGCGGACGCACCGGCCTTGCCCTTCGTGCTCGCGTTCTGCTTCTTGGCGAGGGCGGCGTTTACATCAAGCGCTATCTCTGGATGGTAAAGGCGTCCATCCGAGCACGGGGCCCAACCCAGAAGCGCTCGCGCCTTTACGGACTGCCAGGCCTCCAGATCACGGCCGAGCTCAGCAAGGCGGCATAACTGCACGTCATCCTGTGGAAGCGAGCCGGCTGGAATCTGATCCCAGCTCTTAAACCAAAGCGTGATGCCCGCCCGCCACTCCGCGTCTGTTGCGAGCGCATGGAACGCGCTGTTGAACAGATTGGCCCGATTAACCGGAGTCCATGGAAAGCACCTTAAGTCGGCATCCTTCGGAACCAACGGCGGGGGCAATTGATTGTTGGCGAGGTCAGCCATCGACGTCCTCGCGATCTTCGATCCACCACCGCCGGGCCCGGCTACCCTCCAGCGCGCGACGAAGGTCGGCCTGTGTCAGTCCGTCGATCCGTTGGCGCAATTCGAGCCGCAAACGCTCCGGCGTGCTCTGGTGGCCGTATCGGCGAAATGACTGGCCAGGAAAATGGCGCTGCATCGCGTTATGCCGCGCGGGGGTTCTGCTGATCGCCGTTGAGAAGCCGATTGAGTGCCACCACCGGAACTAACAGGCGGCGACCTATTTTAATGGTAGGAATCTCACCCCGGTGAGCAGCCTCATACGCACCGCTCCTACCGATGCCGAGGCGTTTGCCAGCCTCAACAATCGTCATGGTGCCGCATTCGCTAGACTTGTTGCTCATAAGCCACCTTCGCAAATAACCGCCTCGCACAGAGGAATACCAAGGCGGACTTGACCGGCTCAAGACCATGTGCTTACATTTGTAAGTCAAATTCACGGACTGGAATGAACATGGCATCGAAAGCCGGCAGAAAGCCGAGCGGGCCCTACTCGAGCAAAAACAGCGTCTTCAGTGCGCGGCTTACAGAAGCGACGAGGCGCAGTTTGGAATGGGCCAAGGATCAAAGTGGACGCTCATTATCCCAGGAGGTGGAGGTCAGATTGCGTCGTTCATTCGACGAAGATCGCGATATAAGAGAGCGATTTGGATCAAAGGAGACGTACGCATTATTGCGACTCATCGCACTTGTGATTGAAATCGAGAATGATCCGCACAATGCGCCGAAAGCAGCTAGGCGTGCGCCGCGCTCAATCGATGCGGGGAAACCGCGCCGGCGGACGCCGTTACCCAGCTGGCTAACTGACTCGAGAAAGTTCGATCAGACGGTGGCAGGAATAAACTTCCTCCTCAGCCAGTTCAGGCCACCTGGCACGATAGATGAATCGCTCCCCGTTGTTCCGGAGACGGACCATATAGGGTTATCTTGGCAGCGTGCTTTTGTCGTGGCGGCCGAAACAGAGGGCCCCCACATCGCACAGATGATTGTCGAGGAGCTCAAGGGGCGCGGGCGGGGCATACCTCCTGTCCGAGGAAATAAGTCGCGGAAGGAAATCGCCCAGCTAGCGGGAACCAACATGGAATCCTTGATTGCCCGATTAAATGCCGAAAGTGCGCGCGATCAACTTACACGTCTGGAAGCTGAGGCCGGGCGGAAATTTGATCTGTCACGCGCCGCTCCTGGGCGCACTCCAAAGGGTGAGGTGAATTCATGAAGGGCGCCATCATCCGCCGCGGCAAGTCATCGTGGCGCCTTAAATTCGATGTGGGCCGCGCCGCCGATGGCAAGCGGAAAATCGCTTACCACACATTTCGCGGCATCAAAAAGGATGCCGAGGCCGAGCTCGTCCGGCTGATGAATGGCGCGAACAATGGCAACTATGTTGATCCGTCCAAGCTCACGACGGCGCAGTTCTTAGAGCAGTGGGACCGCGATTGGGCGTCGCTCAATTTGTCGCCGAAGACGATCGAGCGCTACCGCGAACTGGTGAGAATCCATATCGCACCCAACATTGGCACAGAACTCGTTCAGAAACTTCGCCCAGTCAGCCTCTCGACGCTATATGCGAAATTGCAGCGAGACGGCCGAGCGAAGGGTGGCGGGCTCGCGCCACGGACCGTTGGGCACATACATCGGATCATGCATCGTGCGCTCGGGCACGCGATGCAGTGGGGCATCGTTTCCCGAAATGTCGCTTCCGTTGTCGAGCCGCCGAAGGTAGTTCCGGCTGAGATGGAAATCCTGAGCGCCGATCAGGTCAATGCCACCTTACGGACGTTAAGGGGCGCGGCGATGTATCCCATCGTCTTGACCGCTTTCTCGACAGGAATGCGCCGCGGGGAGATTTTGGCGTTGCGCTGGCGCGACGTGAATCTTGATGCCGCGAAGATCCAGGTCGAGCGCTCGCTCGAGGAAACAAAGGCGGGATTGCGCTTCAAAGAGCCGAAGACGCGTCACGGGAGGCGAAACATTGCCCTCCCCTCGTCCCTGGTTGCCGAACTGCGCGGCCACTGGCGAGCCCAGCAGGAGCTACGGCTGGCACTAGGCGTGGGCAAGGCGGCGCCGGATGATCTTGTGTTCTGCACGCCGGACGGCGGCCCAAGGAAGCCCAACAGCATCACCCGGGAATGGTCGCGCCTTACGGTGGCCAAGAAACTTCCCAAGGTCAGCTTTCATGCCCTACGGCACACGCACGTTTCCCAGCTCATCGCCTCCGGCATGGACGTGCTGACGATCAGCCGGCGCATTGGGCACGCGTCACCAACCATTACGCTCGGCGTGTACGGGCACCTGTTCAAGAATACAGACAACCAAGCAGCGCTTGTCATCGAAGCGGCCTTCGGGCACACGCTAGGAGAATGATTTCAGGTGCTTCCGCCGGGGAACGGTTACGCGGCGGGTGCCAATCGGGTGCCAATTCTCAATTCCGGTAGTGGGTGTCATGAATTAAGTTATTGTTTCTAAATGCGGATGGGTGGTCGAGCGGTTGAAGGCACCGGTCTTGAAAACCGGCAGAGGTTCACGCCTCTCGCGGGTTCGAATCCCGCCCCATCCGCCATCTGAATTTGCAGCCCCGGGTTGACTCCGTCACATCGTCGGGCGTGCAGGTGCCAAAAAATGCAACCCGCACCATTGCCCGAAGGAATGCAGGCCTCGATCCGCTTTTTTCTCAATGTCTGCTTATAAGCAATTGGAACAACGTTGTTTCTTGTATTTGCAACCTCGATTTCCCATCCGCGGAATTTTTTCTCCCGTGAATTGAATATGACGCCATTGACTCCCTAAGGTAGAAAAGCTCAACTACTACTTGAGACGGTTGTCCTGATCGCCGAGGGGGGGCAGATCATGCAGCGCCGGTTTTCTTTTCATTTCATCAACGGTCTGACGAGCGCCCATCCGGGCGTTTGCGAGCATTCTTTACCGTCTTTCAGCCTGTGTTCACGCCTGCGCAATGGAATCGGAAGTACCGGGGGGCGCTCTCGATTCCATTTTGTCCGGCCGATCTCGCGTAGCCTATCGTCCGTGTAAGGACGGTTTTTGCGAGTAACAAAATCATCACGATTTTTCGGGGTGCAGCTAACGCTTGCGCACGCGTGAACGCGTGCGCGCGCAATCAAGGGAGAGTAACGTGGCCATATACAACGTCAGCGACGGGCAATCCATTCAGGACGCAATCGATCTCGCGTCCGACGGCGACACGATCATCCTTGCCGCGGGCACGTATAACGAGCACGTGCTGGTCGACAAAGCGGTCACGATCGAAGGCGCCAATTCCGGCGTCGCCGGCGACGGCTTGCGCGGGGCCGAAAGCACCATTACCGGCGGGATGAAGATCGCCGCGGATAACGCGGTCATCGATGGCGTCCTGATCAGCGGCAGCTACGATTCCCAGACCGCCGATGGAACCGATCTCCCGAACGGCATGCTGATCAGCGCGGCCAACGTCACGGTGGAAAATTCGCAATTCATCGGCGGCTCCACGATCACCGGCTCCGAATATGTCGGTACACCGGTGGAGGAGCGCCCCTTCAGCACCTCCGGGCCGGTGAGCAATCTCAGTTTCACGAACAATTACGTGCACGGTTGGGGCGAAGGCGCCTACATCGTCGAAGGCCATTCGGGAACGATCAGCGGCAATGTGTTCGATGGAAACGGCAATGGCGTGGTCACGGAATCCGTCGATATGCACATCACGGGCAACACCTTCGGCAATTCCGTCGGCGCCGAAGTCGCCCCCCTGCCCTTCGTGTCCACCGACATTTCGGATTTTGTCGATGGAAATACGTTCCTCGATCATGCCCGGCCGATCACCGTCTACCTGAACGGGCCCGATGGACAGGATGTCACCGGCAGCGACGTCCCCACCACATTCCATGTCGAATACCACGGTGGAGATGCCTCGATTGAGGGCGGCGCGGGCAGCGATGCCATCAGTTTCTCGGACAACAGTGCGAGCGTGTCCATCGATCTGAGCGCAGGCACCGCGAGTACAGCATCCAATGCGTTTAACAACCCGGATTCAGTCACATTCACATCGATAGAGAACGCCACCGGCGGTTCCGGCGACGACGTGCTCACAGGCGACAGCGGAGCGAATTCGCTCGCGGGCGGCGACGGCCTCGACACGGCCGGCTACGCCACGACTGCCAGCTCGGACGCAACAATTGGCATTTCCGGCGGGCATTGGACCGTTACGGTGGGCGGAGAAACCGACACGCTGAGCGGTATCGAGAAACTGGCGTTCTCCGACCACACGGTCTTGCTCGTCGACAATCTGGGCAGCGACGGTGGTTTGCATTCCTTGCAGACCGCAATCGACGACGCATCCAATGGCGATACGATCCTGGTTGCGCCGGGAAGCTACACCGAATCGGCGAATTACAACGCCACCGACAATACGAACAGCGGGTTCGATCCGGTCGGCCTTCTGGTGAACAAGAGCGTCACCATCCAAGGGGTGGACGGAACCGGGGCTGCGATCGCCGACGCCGGCGCGACGGCGGCGACCGTCAATGCGGCGATCGAGTCCGATTGGGGCACGAATTTCTTCGTGACAGCAGCAGACGTCACGATCAAGGGCCTCGATTTCGAGGCCACCGATTTGGAATACGGCCAAAACCCGGAGTCGACGGGCCAAGTCAACAAGGCCTTCGAGGTCGTCGCGGACAATTTCACCCTTGAAAACAGCTATGTCGGCGCCGCCGACAACATCCCGGTCGGCGCCTCGGTCTACGTCAATGACCGCGTCGTGCCGGACGATATTTCGGGATTCGTTTCGGCCATCTCCAGCTTCCACATCTCCAACAACATCCTCGAAGGCGACTTCAGCGAGGATAACGGCGCGGGTTATGGACAATCGTCGGTGGATTTCCAGCTCACCGACAACGATTTCGTCCTCAATCCGGGAACTCCGGATGACTAGAATATCGGCCTCATCTTCGATGGCAAACTCAATGATGCTCCCTTGTTCATTGGCTGGGACAAGGCGCCGATCGTGCTGCCGGACATCAGCGGCAACACGTTTGAAGCGGACTATTCGATCGCCGGTGCTCGGTTCCTCGCCTGGGACGAGGATTCGGCCAACATGCCGTCTGCCGCCTATATCCACGATCTCGTAACGAACAACGACTTGGGCACCTATGCCTACGCAACTCATCCGGGCGGCGCGCTCACGATCCTCGATTATTATGGAACAAGCTATTACTACGTCGACATCAATGCGGGTCTCAACTCCGGCGATGCCGATGACGGCGACACTCTGATCGTGCAGAGCGGGAGCGACAGCTCCCTCCAAACCATTGTCACGGACAATCTTCACATCGACGCGCAGGCAGGATCGCTCGATCTCAATCTCGCGCTCGGCAGCGGCATTCACAACATTACGCTGGACGATTACACATCCGGCTCGGGCGCCGATGTCGATGTGACCGGCAATGCGCTCAACAACGACATCGCCGGCAATTCCGGGGACAACAACCTATCGGGCGGCGACGGCGACGATGCACTGACCGGCGGCGGCGGGAACGACACGCTAAGCGGCGGCGCAGGCACCGACACTGCGGTCTACGCCACGAGTCTGTCCGCCGCGGATTTCAGTTACGATTCCGGCACCAACACCTGGACCGTCGCTGCGGGCAGCGAAGGCACCGACAGCCTTACCGGGATCGAGAAGGTCGCGACCGGCGGTCATCACATTCTGCTTGTCGATCCGGACGGCTCCTATCAAACGATCCAGGAAGCCGTCGATGCGGCAAGTGACGGCGACACCATCCTTGTCGCTGCCGGCACCTATGGCGCCGTGGAATTTCAACATAAGTCCCTGACCATCGAGAGCGTCGATAATGCCGGGGTCGATCCGAACTCCTGGACTCATCCCGCGGTGATCATCGACCACATCACGACCAACGGCGCGTCCCTTGTGCTCGACGGGGTCGAAGTGGATGCTATCACCAACACGCGGCCGTTCGGCGGACCCGATTGGGCCGCCATACTGTTCGAGGACGATGCCGGCGCCGACAACACCCTGACCGTGCGCAACTCCGAGCTCAGCGTGCAGGCCGGCGATAGCCAGGGCTTCGGTCTCGATATCGCCTCCGGCACAGGCAGCATCACGGTCGACCACGTCCACGTCACCCCGTTCAGCAACGTCGATGCCGGCAGCACGCAATACGGCGCTTGGATCAACGCCTACGACGATGTGAGCAATCCCGCGCGCATCATCACCATCACCGACTCGACGATCGATCCCGGGGCGCCCAAATCTGCGGCGCTCGCCTTCGACGGCCAGGCCGGCGGCGCCGTGCTCGACATCCATGACAACGTCTTCGGCGCCCCCGGTGTTTCGCCGGGCGCACTGCGCTTCTTCGATTTCTCGAACGTGCTCCCGGGTCAGCAGCTGGATTACACCGGCATTCACGACAACACCTTTACCGGTGCGCCCGGCGACAACGGGCAAGTGTCGAATGAGACCAACTACGACGGCATTCCCGGGCAAGGCGCCTCGTTGACCGTCGGCGCCGCCGACTACACCGACAGCACCCATTACGCCTCCATTGTGAATGCGTCCGATGCGCCGGCCGGCCAGGCACTGAGCGGCAGCGCAGGCGACGACCTCATCGTCGGCAGCAACCATGATGACACGATCACGGCTGGCTCCGGCAGCGACAAGATCAACGGCGGCGACGGCACCGACACGGCCGTCTACGCCACGACTCTGTCGGTCTCTGACTTCAGTTACTCCGGAGGGGTGTGGACTGTCGCCACCGGCGGCAGCGACGGCACCGACAGTCTGACCGGCATCGAAAAGGTCACGGACGGCACGCACCATTTCCTCCTCGTCGATCCGGACGGGTCCTACACCACGATTCAGGCGGCCATCGATGCCGCGAGCTCGGGCGATACGATCCTGGTCGGCGCGGGCACCTACAACGAGAACCTGACCATCGACAAAGCCTTGACGATCGAGGGCGCAAATCACGGCGTCGCCGGGACCGCCACGCGCGGCGCCGAGAGCGTCTTGAACTGGACATCGGGCAATGCGGTCAGCGTTTCGACAACCGGCCCGGTCGTATTGGACGGACTGCAATTGACCGGAACGCATGTCATCGTGGCGTCCGATCCCCATACCGACGTCAGCTTTACCAACGATGTCTTCGATGTCACGGCCGCCGGGAACAACAACAACAATTTCTACTTCAACGACGCCGACGCCTTCACCTTCACGAACAATCTGGTCGACGTGACGGGCTATACCGGCGCGTTCTTCCAGCCGGTCGGCAGCACGGTGGACACGGACGTCACGATCGACAACAACACGTTCAACGGCACCGCCGGCGCCTATGAGGGTGGCGGCGCCGACAACGTCGTTCCCGTGATCGCGAATTTGAGCGGCGTGCATGGTTCGGTCAGCGGCAACACATTCAACAATGTCGATATCGGCGTGCTGGTGGCGAACACCACCGGGCCGCTCGACATCACCGACAACACGTTCGAGCACATGCATCGGACCGACCCGAACACGGGCGGTGGCTTTGCCGCAGGCGTGGTGTTTTACCAGCCTGCCTTCGCGGGCACCATCGGCATCAGCGGCAACAGCTTCAGCGACACGGATGCAGGCGTGCGGACGTCGGGCGTTCCGTTTACGACCGTCGCTGGGTCCACGATCGACATCCACGACAACAGCTTCACCGACGTCACCCACTCCGGCTATCAGCCTGACGCGGTCGGGGGCGTGTTGCATCTCGTCGATTCAACGGGCGACGCTACGATCCCGAGCGAATTCTTCGGCGGCGGCAGCGATGACACCATCGTCAATACCGCGGTCAACGACATCATCCATGGCGGAGCCGGCACCGACACGGTTGACTATTCCGAGACGCTTAACACGGGTGACTTCAGTTATTCCGCGGGCGTATGGACCGTCACGACAGGTACCGAAGGCACCGATAAGCTCGACGGCGTCGAGATGGTGGCGACCGGCGGCCATCATATCCTTCTGGTCGACAAGGACGGTTCTTACACCACGATCCAGGCAGCCGTGAACGCAGCTTCCGCGGGCGACACCATCCTGATCGCCGCGGGCACCTATGACGAGAACGTGGTTGTCGACAAGGATGGGCTCACGCTCATCGGTGCGGGCGACACCACCATCATCCACGGCACCTTCAAGAGCGACAACGGCATTGCCGATGGCGGCGTCGCCGCTTACCTGGAGGCGGATCACCCCTACACGCAGGCAGCCGGCCGCGGGGTAAAAATTGCCGCCGACAATGTCACGCTTCAGGACCTCAAGATCGATGGCTTCGCCTACGGGATCGGCCTGAACACGTCTGTCGACACAACCATCGACGGCCTGACCGTCGACAATGTCGACATCACCGACAGCCTGGTCGGCATGCACAAGGGAACCACGGAGAATATCAGCGATTTCGCGTTCAATGGCGGCTCTATCTCCGATGGCCTGATCGGCATCGATTTCGACAAGGTCCTTGGCGGAGCCGGCAACGCGACCGTCGGAACAGCCGATGGCGTCACCTTTGACGGCACGGATTTCAGCAACCTCGCCTACAAGGGGATGTATTTCGAGGCGCTGTCGAACGCGCACCTGACAAACATCACCATGAACGATGTCGGCCAATATGGGGCTCCCTCGACCTCCGGCACGGAAGGCTCAGGCGGCGACGGCATCGACCTCAATCTCAAAAACGGAACTTACAGCAATATCGAGATCGACAATTTCGATCTTCACAATGCCGGCGCATCGGACCGTGAGGGAGGCGATGCGATCGGTCAGAAGAACGGCGGCGCGATCGTCGTGGAAGCACGCGATGCGGGCTCCTATGCGCCACCCAATGCGGGACTGATCACCGACACCGTTTCCATCCATGACGGCACCATCGACGGACACACATCGACCGCGATTCAGGTGGGCGAACCCGGGCAGGCCAATCCCGACGGACCCGCGGTTTCCATCGGAAACGTCGCGATCTCCGGGTCGGAGCACAATGGCGGCGTCAACCCGCATGGCGACATCACCAATGTCACCGCCGATACGACCAGTTACACCGGCACCAGCAGCGCCGACAGCATCGATGGTTCGCAGTCGACCGGTAAGCTCAGTCTCGATGGCGCCGCCGGAGACGACACTCTGACCGGCGGTTCGGCCGACGATACCTTCCATGGTGGCGCCGGCAACGACAGTCTCGCCGGAGGACCCGGAACCGACACGGCCACCTATGACGACCAGGTATCGCACTACGCAGTCGGATATTCGTACGATGTGCACGGCAACGTCGTCGGTTTCAGCAGCGTTCAGGAAACCAACGTCACCGGCACCGACGAAGGGACCGATTCGCTCAACAGCATCGAAAAGCTGCAGTTCAGCGACGCCACCTTGGACCTCGCCGATAAGGTGCAGCTGTTCCACAATTCCAACCTGGTCGCCACCTACGACACGATTCAGCAAGCGGTCGACGCGGCAGCGGGAGGCGACACCATCCATGTGGGCGTCGGCACCTTCAGCAATGCCACCATCAACAAGGAACTGACGATCGTCGGCTCGGGGGCCGGCAACACCATCGTCACGAACGCCGCGACGGATGGATTCGACATCACCGGCAACATCAACGCGACCGATGGCGGCGGCCATGCCACCGTCACGATCGACGGAATATCCTTCATCGGCAATCAGACGGGCGTGAGGGTCTCCTCCACGACCGTACTGGATCATCTCATCGTCGAGGATTCCCACTTCGAGACCAACACGATCAACGGCCTCGGAATGGGAAGCGGCGCGCCAAATCTCGGCGATGTCGAGATCACGGGTTCCAGCTTCGTGCGCGACGGCGACGGGAGTTCCAACGGCGACGGCGACATCAGCCTGTTCGGCTTCACCGGAAATGCGCTGCTTCAGGACATTACGATCCAGGGTGGCACGAATGCGGTTCCGACCAACGCCAACGCCGACACCGCGATTCAGATCAACGGGCGCAATCCGTCGAACAATGACGTCACCCATCCCATCGGCAATGTCGTGTTCGACAATGTCGACGTCACCGGCAGCTATGCCAAAGTGATGGTCTACATCCAGGGCTACACCAATCTCGACGGATTGAGCTTCGCTTCCACCGGCACCACGATCAACGGTCATGCCGGCTGGGGCTATGCGCTCTATGTCGATCCGACCGCCGGAGAAACCGGAACGAACCCGTCGAACCCCGGCTATTTCGATACGGCGGACGCCGCGGCACTGGCGCCCGACATCATCGACCTCACCCATGTCACCGCATTCAATGACATCGGCTTGGGTCTGGGCGCGGTCGTCAATGGCACGCCGGTTGCCGAAAGCGTCACGGGCGTCAACGGATCGGACGCCTTGAACGGCGGTGACGGCAACGATTCGCTGAACGGCGCGAACGGCAACGATGCCCTTTCGGGCAATGCCGGCAACGATACGCTCGACGGCGGCGCGGGCAACGACACCATGGCCGGCGGCGCCGGGGATGACACCTATGTCGTCGACAGCACGCTCGACGTCGTAACCGAGAATCCCAATGAGGGAACCGATTTGGTTCTCTCCAGCGTCAGCTATTCCCTCGGCGCCTCGCTGGAGAACCTGACATTGACCGGTACCGATACGCTGAGCGGCTCGGGCAATGGCGACGACAACGTCATCACGGGCAATAGCGGCGCCAATGTGCTGTCCGGCCAGGACGGAAACGACAGCCTGATCGGCGGCGGCGGAGCCGATTCCCTCGACGGCGGGAACGGCGCCGATACGCTGATCGGCGGCGACGGCGCCGATACGCTCAATGGCGGCGGCGGCACCGACACAGCGGATTATTCCTCCTCGTCAGGTGGCGTGAACGTAGACCTTACGCTTGCGACCGCGCAAAGCGGCGGCGATGCGGCCGGTGACATTCTCTCCAACATCGAGAACGTGGTGGGTTCGGCGTCGTCCGGCAACACCCTTCTGGGAAATGGCAACGCGAACGCCCTCACGGGTGGATCGGGCGCGGATAGCCTCGACGGCCGTGGCGGCGCGGATGTGATGATCGGCGGCGCAGGCGATGACACTTACGCCGTCGACAATGCCAGTGACGTGGTAACCGAATCGCTGGCTGGCGTGGCTGGGGGACACGATCACGTCTTCAGTTCGATCAGCTACACCCTGACCAACAATGTGGAAGACCTCACCCTGACCGGCACGGCCATATCCGGCACGGGCAATGCAGAGGACAATCTGATCGTCGGCAACAGTGTAAGCAACGTGCTCTTTGGCGGGCTCGGCAACAACACGCTCGATGGCGGCGGCGGGGGCGAAGCGGACACCCTGCAAGGGAGCACGGGCAACGACACCTATATGGTCGACAATCTTGCCGACTCGATTACGGATGCCGGGGGCACCGATACCGTCATTACGACGACCGCCACCTATACGCTCGGCGCGGGCCTCGAAAACCTCGCCTCCGCCGGAACAGCCGATTTTGCGGGAACGGGCAATACCTCCAACAACAGCATCACCGGTAACATCGGCAACGACACGCTGAGCGGCGGCGCCGGCATCGACACGCTTTCGGGCGGGGCCGGAAACGATTCGCTGGTCGGCGGCGCGGGCGCCGATTCGATGGTCGGCGGAGACGGCAATGACACTTACTTGGTCGATGACCCGAACGACAACATTGGCGAAGATTCAACCGCCGGATCCGGCTTAGACAGCATAAGCTCCTCCGTCAGCTACGACATGTCGGTTCACGCCGCGAATGTCGAAAGTCTCACGCTCAGCGGCACCGCCGCAATCAACGGCACCGGCAACAGCAGCGACAACACGATCACCGGCAATACCGGAGCCAATCATTTGATCGGCGGCGACGGAAACGACTGCTTGATGGGCGGAGCCGGCATCGATTGCCTTGAGGGCGGCAACGGCAACGATACGCTGGTTGGCGGCGCCGGCCTGGACGTCCTTATTGGCGGCGCTGGCGACGACAGCTATTTCGTCGATCAATCGGCTGAAAATATCACCGAAAGCTCGGGCAACGACACCGTGACCTCATCGGTGACCTACGACATGTCGGTTCACGCGGCAGGCGTCGAAGATCTGGTGCTGACAGCCAGCAGTGCCTCGACCGGAACCGGAAACGCACTCGACAATCACATCACCGGCAGCGCCGCGGCCAACACCCTCATCGGCAACGACGGCAACGACACCATCACCGGTTTAGGTGGGGCCGATTCGATGCTTGGCGGCGCTGGCGACGACCTTTACATCGTGGATGCCACCGATCACGCCAGTGAAAGTCTCGGCGGGGGCGCCGACACGGTGCAATCGAGCGGGAATTGGACCCTCGGGGCGAACTTCGAAGATCTTCTGCTCACCGGGGCTACGGCCATCAATGGGACCGGCAATGCCGATCCCAACCATATCACCGGCAACACCGGAAATAATATTCTCGATGGCGGAGCCGGGGCCGACACGATGATGGGCGACGCCGGCAACGATACCTATATCGTCGATGACGCCGGAGACTCGATCACCGACACCGCCGGTGTCGACACGATCAAAACATCGCTTGGCAGCTACAGTCTCCTGCCCCACCCCGACATCGAAAATCTGATCTATACCGGCGCCTCTTCATTCGCCGGCACCGGCAATGCCCTTGGAAACGTCATCACCGGCGGATCGGGCAACAACACGCTCGACGGTGGCGCCGGCAGCGACACGCTTACCGGCGGGGCGAGTGCCGACACCTACATTATCGACGTCGGCGGGGATTCGATCGCTGCCGATGCGGGCGGCGTCGACACGGTCGACATCGCCGCGTCCAGTCTCATGGTCAGTTATACGCTCGGAGCAACCCTCGACAATCTCAGTTTTGCCGGCGTGACGACACCGGGCAATTTCTTCCTAACGGGCAATGGATTGGCCAACATCCTGATCGGGAACAGCGGAGACGACACGCTGAACGGTTTGGGGGGTGCCGATAACATGCAGGGCGGCGACGGCAACGACACCTATGTCGTTGATAACATCGCGGACGCAATTACCGACACCTCCGGTACCGACACGATCAACACATCGCTCACCGCCTACAGCCTCGCGGGCGATCCCGACATCGAAAATCTTACCTTCACGGGTGGCGCCACTCCGTTCGCGGGCACCGGCAACAGCGCCTCGAACATCATCACCGGCGGCACGGCCAACGACACCCTCGATGGCGGGGGCGGCGGCGAGCAGGATACGCTGATCGGCGGCGCCGGCAACGACACCTACAAGATCGATAATGCCGCCGATGTCATCAACGACAGCGCCGGAGTCGATACGGTTATCACGACGCTCACCAGCTTTACCCTCGCCGCCGGCCTCGAAAACCTCACCTATTCGGGCACGTCGGCGTTCACCGGTACCGGCAATGCGCTCGCAAATCATATTATCGGCGGGATCGGAGACGATTCCCTCACCGGCGGCGGCGGCGTGGATGTCATGGACGGCGGAGCAGGCAACGATACCTATTCCGTCGACAATGCCGGCGACACCGTCGTCGAGGGCGCATCGGGCGGAACCGATCTCGTCTTCTCCAGCGTCAACTACACTCTGGCGGTAAACGTCGAAAATCTGACGCTCACGGGAACCGCGATCAGCGGCACCGGCAATGCCGGCGCCAACACCATCACCGGCAATGCCAAGGCGAACAATCTGTCGGGCCTCGGCGGCAACGATTCGCTCAACGGCGGCACCGGCGTGTTCAACGATACGCTCGATGGGGGCGCAGGCGCAGACACACTCACTGGCGACGCCGGAAATGACTCTTTCGTGTTCCACAAGGGCGAGTCCGGTGCAGACACAGCGCCCGCCGATATCGTGACCGACTTCACGGGTGCTGGTGTGGCGGGCGGCGATCATCTCGACCTGTTCGGTTATGGCGCCGGGTCGACGATCGCGTATTCGGGGTCGGGAAACATTTACATCATCCACGACGGCATCTCCCTCACCGACGATCACATCCAACTCACAGGCGTTACCGGCGCTCTCATCGCCTCTGATTATTTGTTCCATTAAGGCGTTGCGCACGGGCAGCCACAATTCGGCGGCCTGGGTTTGAAACTATCCGGCGGTGGGCCTCACGGCCCGCCGCCGATTTATTTTGCCGCGAATTTACCCGGCCGGCACTTTTCCCAGGACGAAAACCCAGCCCGTTGCCTCGGACTTCACGAAGATCGCGGTTCTGTGCGAGCCCCGGAATGTGTAATTCACCACTCCCTCCGGCGCGGAGAGCATCGTCTGCACCGCAGCCTTCAGTGATTGATCCCCGATATCGGAAGGAAACTGGAAAATCAGAGACGAATCCCGGTGGAGGGCCGTGCGGCCCTGCGCATCGAGGGCATAGAAGATCAAGTCCTTCGGCAACCCGGCCCGGCTCTCCACCAGCTTCGCCAGAGCTTCCACGGAGAGGGACGCACCCAGCGCCCCGACGACCTTCCCGTCCTTCGTGATGGGCGCCGCAACGATGACCGAGCGTTCGCCTGTCGATTTGCTGATGACCAGGCTGCCGGCAACGGCTTTCCCCGACATCAGGACGGGAAAATAATCGCGATCTTCGAGGCTCTGACGTGCCCGTCCTCCTTCGACCGTGAAGTAGGAGCCGTCGGGCCTCGCGAACCACATGGCCGTGGCGGTCGGCGCATCCCTTTTGAACGCCGCCAGCGGGCCTTTCACCCGCTCCCAGTCGCCGGAGACGACGTCTTGCGTTGCGGCAAGCGCGCTTAGGCCATGCAGTATGCCGAAGAGATGTTCCTCGACCATGCCCTGATAGGCGCCAAGAACAATCCGGCCATCGACTTCGATCGCGCCTTTCGCAGTTTGGGCCGGTGATGGCAGGGAAAAGAGAAGCAGGAAGCTGGCACAGATCAGGAGAGAGAGCGTCTTGAACATTGCGGACACCGCCAGCCTAAGTTTCAAATGTATTTCTCACATAAGCGCGTTGGCCCCGTTGACGTTCATCAAGGGGATCTCGTTCCCCTGCCGCCAATTTGCCGGATGGCTGCTCATCGGCCGGGTCAGGCTTGGCATTGCCGCCCGCCCTCCCCACCTTCTTAGAGGCTCTTTGAAATGTCCGATTTCTTTGCAGACCGTCCCTTTGGACCGATGCGCCCTTCGCGCTCGCGTTTTCCGCCCGCAATGAGATGCGCCGGGGCGCCGAAAGGTACGTTATTGGACCCTTATTCGCCCTAAAAACGTCCGCGCGAATCCAACATAAAACATTGAAATTATTTGTATTTTCATGCAATTCCCCCCAGCCAGGCCGGGGGGAGGGGGGACGTGGATCAGCCGGCGCTTCGGCCAAGCGCTCGCATCCGTTCCAGCCAGGATCGCCGCGTCTTCTCGGACGCCCCTTCCACCATTCCGAACAGCGTGTCTCTGACCGGGCCGAAGCCGCAAAATCCGAGAATATTTCGCTTCAAATTCTTCAGCCCGTGCGCTCGGAAGTACCAGCGATAGACGGCCGCCGGCATTCCCATCGTCACCACGATTCGCGCGGACTTGCCCTTCATCTTCTTCACGGGAAGCCCTCGTGCACGGTAATCGAAGGCAAATCCGGGCCGGAAGATCTGCTCGCAGAATGCTTTCAGGATCGCCGGCATTCCGCCCAGCCAAAGCGGAAAGATGATCAGCAGATGATCGGCCTGATCGATCGCCTGCTGGCAGGGCCGCAGCATGGCTGGGATCGTGCCCTTTTCGAAATCGTCCTTGGTGCGCAGCAACGGAAAGTCCAGCCGGGCGATATCGAAGCGCTCGACCGTGTGGCCCGCCTCCGTCGCACCTTGCGCGTAAGCATCCGCAAGCCCATCGCAGAGATGGCCGCCTTCCGGGTCTGGATGGCCTTCAATCACAACGATCCGCTTTGCCATAGTCCCGCCATTCTCGAGCTGCGTGCATTCATGCCATTGCGCCCGCCGCACCGCCTTGATTCTGATCAAGCACAGAACTGTCGCCTTGGTTCAGATACACTGCGCTCACCACAGAGGCTTCGAGTCCATGCCCGATGTCCGTTCGTAATCTCGATGCCATATTCCGGCCGCGGTCGGTCGCCCTGATCGGGGCCAGCAACCGTCCCGGCTCGGCAGGGCTGGTCACGATGCAGAATCTGCTGGCGGGCGGATTCGACGGGCCCATCGTTCCCGTGAACCCAAAGCATGCTTCTGTTGCAGGCGTGCTCGCCTATCCCGATATCGCGGCGCTGCCGCTGGTGCCGGAGCTCGCGGTCATCTGCACACCGCCCCAGACCGTGCCGCCGCTGATGGCCGAATTGGCTGCCAAAGGGACCAAGGGCGCCGTCGTGATCACCGCAGGCTTCGGCGAACTTGGCAGCGAGGCCGGGCGCGCGCTTGCAACGGCCATGCTGCAGGCGGCGCAGCCGGCCCTCTTGCGAATCGTCGGCCCGAATTGCCTGGGCGTCATATCCACCCCATTGGGCCTCAATGCCTCGTTTGCGCCCGGCAACGCCCTGAAGGGCGGGATCGCGTTCGTCACGCAGTCGGGCGCCATGGCCACCACAATGCTCGACTGGGCGAATGCGCGGGGAATCGGCTTTTCCCATCTCGTATCGCTTGGCGACATGGCCGATGTCGATTTCGGGGATATGCTCGATTATCTCGCCACTGACCCTGCGACGAACGCCATCCTGCTCTACATCGAGGCAGTCACGCAGGCGCGAAAGTTCCTGTCCGCGGCGCGGGCCGCGGCGCGCCTCAAACCGGTGATCGCGATCAAGGCCGGCCGGCACGAAGCGGCCGCCAAAGCAGCGGCTTCCCATACCGGCGCCATGGCGGGAAGCGATGCCGTCTACGACGCCGCGTTTCGACGGGCGGGCATCCTGCGCGTGCATCGGCTGGAAGAATTATTCGACGCCGTCGAGACCTTGGCGCGGCCGCTAAAGGTGACCGGCGATGACATCGTCGTCCTGACCAATGGCGGCGGAGCCGGCGTCCTTGCGACCGATGCCGTTATGGACTACGGCGGCAAACTGACCGTTCTTTCGGCCGAGACGCTCGCGCGGTTGGACGCCGCTCTCCCGCGAACGTGGTCGCATGGTAACCCCGTCGACATTATCGGCGACGCCCCGCCCGCCCGCTACGTAGCGGCGCTCGAAATTCTGCTCAGCGCGCCCGAAACCAACGCTGTCTTGGTGATCAACTGCCCGACCGCGATTGCGTCAAGCATCGAAGCCGCCAGTGAAGTCGCGCGCGTCTGCAAGGGGAACCGGCATCCGGTTCTGGCGACCTGGCTTGGCCAGCAGGGCGCTTCGACGGCGCGCGCCTTTTTCCGCGATGCCTCGATACCCGATTACGCCACGCCGGAGGATGCCGCTCGCGGGTTCATGCATCTCGTTCGCTACCGGCAGGGTCAGGAGGCTATTGTCGAAGTCCCGCCCTCGACAGCGACCGAGTTCCGCCCTGACGAAAAACGCGCACGGGTGCTTATCACGGGCGCGCTCGAGGCGGGGGAAAATTGGCTGTCTCCGGATAATGTTCAACAATTGCTCGGCTGTTACCGTATAGCGGTCGCGCGTTCCGGGATCGCATCGGACGCTGCCGAAGCGGCGCGCCTCTCGGCGGAATTCGCGAGCCCTGTTGCATTGAAGATCGTCTCGCCCGACATCCAGCACAAATCCGATGTGGGCGGCGTCGCGCTCGATCTCGATGGACCCGATATGGTCAGGGGGGCGGCTGAAGCCATGCTCGCGCGTGTCGCCCGCGCCAGGCCCACCGCGCGGATCGACGGCATTCTCGTACAGGAGATGGTTCGGCTCCCTCACGCATACGAACTGATCGCAGGGGTGACCGTCGATCGTCAATTCGGGCCGGTGATTCTGTTTGGACAAGGTGGAACCGCAGCGGAGATACTGTCGGATCGCGCGCTGGCGCTGCCGCCGCTCAATGTCAGGCTGGCCCACGCCCTGATGGCGCAAACCCGTATCCACCGTCTTCTGCTGGGCTATCGCGACAGCCCACGCGCGGCTTTGGACGAGGTTGCACTCACGCTGGTCAAACTCTCGCAACTGATCGCGGACATTGACGAAGTGGTGGAGGTCGATCTCAATCCGCTGCTCGTGAACGCGGATCGTGTGGTCGCCGTTGATGCGCGCATTCGCGTGGCGCGTTCATCGGCGGATGCACAAAGAGCGGGCCGGTTTTCAATCCGCCCCTATCCGAAGGAGCTCGAGCGGCGCCAGACTTTGGCGGGATTGGGCGAATTGACGTTGCGTCCGATTCGGCCGGACGACGCATCGTTGCTCTCCGAGCTCATCGCCAGTCTGACTCCCACGGATGCGCGGATGCGCTTCTTCACTCCCCTCAGAAGTCTCGATGCGACGGCGCTCGCCCGCTTCACGCAAATCGATTACGAACGCGAAATGGCATTCGTGTTAATCGCGGGCGATGCACCTGAGCGACTGCTTGCCGTAGCTCGTCTCGCCGCCGATCCCGATAATGTCAGTGCGGAATTTGCCATCGTCGTGCGCAGCGAACTGCATCGCCGCGGGGTAGGCCGCTTTCTGATGCGACAACTGATCGATTATGCGGCTTCTCGTGGATTGAAGGATATTTTTGGCGATATCCTCAGTGAGAATCGCGCCATGCTCGCGCTTTGCGCTGAACTCGGCTTTTCCTTTGCCCCCACAAGGGATGGCGTCATACGGGCGAGTCTGGCCATGAGCTCGCGAACCGGGCCGCCATAGGAAGTGCCGAATGGGTGCACTATATATTCGCGGCATCCGATCTGAGTCCTCGGCTCGTTGCGGCAAAAGATGAGGAACAAATTCATGCGATGGTCTGTAGGAACAGCGAGCACTCCGAGAACGGTCGCTATGTCCGCTCTGCTCCTGTTTGCTGGGGTGTCGGTTTCCGGCTGTGGGGTCAACACGATCCCAACCGAGCAGGAACAGGCAAAAGCCGCCTGGAGCGAGGTGCAGAACCAATATCAGCGCCGGGCCGATCTGATCCCGAATCTGGTGAACACGGTCAAAGGTTACGCGACGCAGGAACGCGAAGTCCTGACCCAGGTGACTGAAGCCCGCGCCAAGGCGACGCAAGTGCAGGTCAATGCCAACCAACTCACCGACCCCGAAGCTATTCGCCGTTTCCAGGAAGCGCAGGCGCAGCTCTCCGGAGCCCTTGGCCGGCTTCTCGCGGTTAGCGAGCGCTACCCGGATCTCAAATCCAACCAGAATTTTCTTGCCCTGCAATCGCAGCTTGAGGGAACGGAGAATCGCATCACTGTGGCTCGCCGCGATTACATCCAGGCCGTCCAGAACTACAATACCGAGGTGCGCACCTTCCCGGGCCGCTTCTGGGCGATGATGTACAGCGCTCAACCGATGGCGACCTTCACCACAGGTGAGGAAAATCAGCGCCCGCCCGCCGTGCAGTTCTGATGGGCTCCATGATTCGTCTATCGGCTGTCCTATTTTGCTTCCTCGCATTCCTTGCGGGCTCCGTCCACGCAGCAGAGCCAACCTTCCCTGCTCTGACTGGCCGGGTTGTCGATCAGGCGAACGTTCTCAACGCGGCTGCCAAGGCTCAAATCGAACGCAAGCTCGCCGATTTGGAATCCAAGACGGGCCGGCAGCTTGTCGTGGTGACATTGGCGTCGTTGCAGGGCTACGAGATTGAAGATTACGGCTACAGGCTCGGCCGCGCCTGGGGCATTGGACAGAAAGGCGCCAACAACGGCGCCCTTCTGATCGTCGCGCCCAACGAGCACCGGGTCCGCATCGAGGTCGGCTACGGGTTGGAAGGCACGCTCACCGACGCGGTGTCGCGGCTGATTATCGAGAACGGAATTCTTCCTCGCTTCCGTGTCAATGATTTCGCCGGCGGTATCGAGCGTGGCGTCGACGACATTGTCCAGGCTCTCACAGGAGACGCGGAAGACTTCAAGCGGCGCGCCGCCGAACAGAACACCGGCCCGGCGGGAACGGAAGGTCTGCAGCGGTTCATCTTTCTCGCCGTCATCCTCGGGCTATGGCTTTTCTTCGCCCTTCGGTCGCGCCGCCGCGGGTATCGCCGCAGCGGCCTGCCGTGGATCATCCCGATGGGTGGAGGATGGGGCTCCGGCGGGGTTGGCGGCGGCTGGGGCGGTGGGTCAGGTGGAGGATTCTCAGGCGGTGGCGGTTCGTTCGGCGGCGGCGGCGCCTCGGGGCGATGGTGATGACACCCGTCCTCGCTCCTGAAGAGCATGCGCGGCTGACCGAGGAAATCCGCAAAGCGGAGGCGGGCACGTCGGGCGAGATCTATGTGGTGGTCGCTCATTCGGCCGATACGTTCCGGCTGGTCCCGGTACTCTGGGCGGCGGTTTTTGCTCTTCTGCTCCCGTGGGTGCTGCACCTGACGACGAGCCTTTCCGCGATGATGATTCTTTCGCTGCAGGTGCTCGGATTTGTTGTCGCGGCAAGCATCCTGTCGCTGCATCAGGTGCGGTACCGCATCGTGCCGCCCGCAATCGCCGAGGACGCGGCCCATCGCGCGGCACTTGCCCAGTTCATGGCTCATGGCGTCCACCTGACGTCTGCTCGAACCGGTGTTCTCATCTATGTCACCATGCGGCCCCGCCGGATCGAGGTGGTGGCCGACAGCGGCATCCATGCCAAGGTCGGCCAGGAAGCCTGGGATAGCACCGTCGCAGCGATCACAGCAGAAGCCCGCGCCGGGCGCCTTAGCGATGGTCTTGCCGCGGGAATCCGCACAGCCGGCACCCTGCTCTCCCGGCACTTCCCCCGAGGAGCAACCGACCGCAACGAGCTTCCGGATCGGGTCGTCGAAGGCTGATTCTGGTCATCGACCAATCCGGCTTGCGTCGCACGCCATCCTCCGTCATTGGTGAAACTATGACCACGCGCGCCATTCCTTGCGTCCTCATGCGGGGCGGCACCTCGCGCGGACCCTACTTCCTCGCCTCCGATCTGCCGGCCGATCCGGCGGAGCGCGACCGTGTGCTGCTTCAGGTGATGGGCTCCGGACACGAGCTTCAGGTAGACGGGATCGGTGGCGGGCACCCGCTGACCAGCAAAGTGGCCATCGTAAGCCCCTCGAAAGTTCCAGGGGCCGATGTGGATTACCTTTTTGCGCAGGTGAATGTTCGTGAGCGCCTCGTGGACACGTCTCCCAATTGCGGAAATATGCTCGCCGGTGTTGGCCCCTTTGCTCTGGAAGCGGGCTTGGTTACTCCTACGGACGGAGTTTCCACCGTTCACATCTATAACGTGAACACCCGAAAACTCATCGAAGCGCGCATCCAGACCCCCAAAGGCCACGTGAAGTATGACGGCGATGCCGTCATCGATGGTGTCCCAGGAAGTGCCGCGCCCATCCATCTGGCGTTCCTCGATGCGGCGGGATCCAAGACCGGCAAGCTCTTCCCGACCGGCAGTCCCAAGGACGTGGTCCAAGGCATTCCCATCTCGCTCGTCGATGCCGCGATGCCCATCATGGCCATCAGGGCTGCTGACCTCGGCTGGACGGGATATGAGCAGCCATCGGACTTTGCAAAGGACGCTGCCTTCATGGAGCGGCTGGAATCGCTCCGGATACAAGCCGGCCTCTTGATGGGCCTTGGTGATGTTCGAGCGCTGGTCATACCGAAGCCGGTGCTGGTTGCTCCGCCCCGCGCCGGGGGCACATTGGCGGCTCGATATTTCATGCCACACGCTTGTCACAACGCTTTCGCCACCACAGGTGCGGTTGCGGTTGGTACCGCGGCGGTCACTCCGGGAACAATCATCGCGGACGTCGCGGGCACCCCTGCCATGCCGGTGGATGTGCTCATCGAGCACCCGTCCGGTACGATGCAGGTACGGTTGGAAAAACGCCCCGGCGACAGGGCTCCAGTGGCCTTTCTGGTGCGCACGGCGCGACGGTTGTTCGAAGGCCGCGTGCTCGTCGATCTTCCCCAACCCGCGCCCGCATAGGCGGCTTCTACCCTTGGGCTTAGTGCGGGATACGTGGCCTTATCCTCGGTTGCGGCCGCCGCTCCAATGCCATGCTCAAGTTGTCTAGAGCCAAATATCGGCGGGCCAAGCCGGAACGGGGCAGCCCCCAGCCCCGTTATCGACCCAATAGCGGCGGATACGCGGCCGCCACGACTGACGCGAAAGTTCAGAAAGGATACCTCATGCCCCGAAATGGCGAGCACAAAGGCACGTCGAATCGCGGCTTTGCTTCCATGGACCGAGCCAAGCAACGCCAAATCGCAAGCAAAGGTGGACAAAGCGTTCCCCCAGAAAAGCGGAGTTTTTCCCAGGACCCAAGCCTCGCCGCACAGGCCGGCCGCAAGGGCGGGGAATCCGTCCCCCCCGAGGGCCGCAGCTTCTCGCAGAACCGCGAACTTGCAGCCGAAGCCGGCCGCAAGGGCGGTCAGGCGCGCGGCGCCTCCAGCCGGCGCGCGCGGCCGGATGCTGCTGCGACCACACAGGAGAGCGGCAAGGCCGAAGCCGAGCGGCAGGGCGCAAGCTTCGACAAGAGCCACGATGAACCGGCCGAAGGTGCGGGCGACGAGCCGAAGGACGATTTCGAACCGGACATCGAGGAACCGAGCAATCTGGCGGTCAGCCATGATGTGGCACCCGACGATCTGGGCAAAAGCGGCGCCAGCCGTCCAATTCTCCCGGGTAGCCACCCGCACGGAGTCCGGTAGTTCCTATCACTGCGCGAAGAGAAAGCGGCGAGGGTTTCCCCGCCGCTTTTTCTTTTCAGATGTCGGCGTAGCAGCGTACCTCGCTTGCTCCGCCCGGGTGCGTGACTGCCCCACGGCGGGCCGGCCCCACATTCTTGGCGAAGCGCCAGAGCGAGCCGGAGCCGAACGCGGCAGGCTTCGGCTTCCAGTCCACGCGGCGGCGTTCCATTTCGTCGCTCGAGATTTCCACGTCGATAGTGCCCTTCTCCGCATCGATGACGATGATGTCGCCTTCGCGCAGCAACCCTATGGGACCGCCCTCAGCCGCTTCCGGCCCGACATGGCCAATGCACAATCCCCGCGTCGCGCCTGAGAAGCGCCCGTCCGTGATCAGCGCGATGGTGTCCGAGCGACCCTGCCCGTACAAAGCAGCCGTGGTCGAGAGCATCTCTCGCATGCCGGGGCCCCCCTTGGGTCCCTCATAGCGGATGACGATGACGTCGCCTTCCTTGTAATTGCGTTCCTGCACGGCGGCGAAGGCATCTTCTTCGCAATCGAAGACGCGCGCGGGGCCGCGATGATGCAGATGCTTCAGACCCGCCACTTTCACGATGGCGCCGTCGGGCGCGAGATTCCCGGAAAGCCCAACGACGCCGCCGGTTGGCGCCAGCGGATTTGAGGCGGGCCGCATCACCTGCTGGTTCACGTTGAAAATCACACCGCTGAGATTCTCGGCGATCGTCTTGCCGGTCACCGTCATGCAATCGCCGTGGAGATAGCCGCCGTCGAGCAGCGTCTTCATCAAGACCGGCATGCCGCCGGCTTCCCACATGTCTTTCGCGACAAAGCGCCCACCGGGTTTCAGATCGGCGAGATAGGGCGTGCGTTTGAAGATGGCCGCGACATCGAAGAGATCGAACGCGATGCCCGCCTCGTTCGCCATGGCGGGCAGATGCAGCGCCGCATTGGTCGAGCCCCCGGTCGCAGCGACGACGGTGGCGGCGTTCTCGAACGCTTCACGCGTGCAGATGTCGCGCGGGCGGAGATTCTTCGCGAGCAGCGCCATGACGGCTTCGCCCGCCTTCAACGCGTAATCGTCGCGCGAGGTGACTTCGGCCGGCGGCCCCGCCGAAAAGGGAAGCGCCAATCCGATGGCTTCGGAGACGCAGGCCATGGTGTTGGCGGTGAACTGCCCGCCGCAGGCGCCCGCGCCCGGGCAGGCGACGCATTCGAGCTCATGCAGCTCGGCATCGGGCATGTTGCCGGCGGAATGCTTCCCCACCGCTTCGAACACGTCCACGACCGTCACGTCCTTGCCGTGAAAACGGCCGGGCATGATCGAGCCGCCATACAGAAACACGCTCGGCACGTTCAGCCGCAGCATCGCCATCATCATGCCGGGGAGGCTCTTGTCGCAGCCGGCGATCCCGACCAGCCCGTCATAGCAATGGCCGCGCACGGTCAGCTCCACCGAATCGGCGATCACTTCGCGGCTGACGAGGGATGATTTCATCCCCTCATGCCCCATGGCGATGCCGTCGGTGACGGTGATGGTGCAGAATTCGCGCGGCGTGCCGC
>CAZBRO010000027.1:0-81323 GCA_964494505.1 uncultured Bordetella sp. | reverse complement strand
AGCTCCCACCTGGCCTACGCCGGTGGTTCAGGCCCCGCCGGCGGCGGCCCTTCCCCTGGACCCGCGGGCGGCGGTCCAACGTCCGGACCCGCGGCGGGGGGCGGCCCATCGCCCGAGCCCGCGGGTGGCGGCCGGCCCGCGATCCACCACAAGGTCCAGCACAGGACCGAGCCGCGCCGGCCGAGGTAGCCGCCTCCCGGACGGGATCACAGACGCTGAGAGACTGAGCGGTTCAACGTCCCGAAGGCGTTGGCGGTGAGAGAGGGATTCGAACCCTCGTTACGGTTTCCCGTAAACACGCTTTCCAAGCGTGCGCCTTCAGCCGCTCGGCCACCTGTCCTTCAGAAGCCGCCGGACTATAGCGGCTCGTTTCGCCCGGGCAAGCGCCCGCCTTACCCCCGCGGCGTTTCGGTCTCGAGCGTCCGGCCGGCGCCACGCCGCTCGCGGAAGATCAAATAGACGTTGCGCACATAGATCAGCAACGGCGTCGCCTGGCCCATCATCAGCGGCCAACTCTGCAGATGGATCGTATAGGCCAGCGTCACCGTCCCCCCTGCGATGCTGCAATACCAGAATGCCAGGGGAATGACGCTCTTCCCCGCAGCCTCGCTTTTCAGCCATTGTATGATGAAGCGGCACGCAAACAGCCCCTGCCCGAGAAAGCCGACGAGGAGCCAGCCGCCGTCCCCTTTCATCCAATCCAGCCAATGGCCCATCGTCAGCCTCAAAGCTCCCTGGGCGTATCGGGACCGCGGAACCGCCGCTTCAGCCATATCACGCCGATGAGGTCGGAGAGCCCGACCAGGGCCCGGTCCAACACGCCGTATTTCGAACGGCCCGCACCCCTCGGGCGGTGGCCGACCGGCATGAAGCGCACTTCATAGCCTTCCCGCAACATCAGCGTGATCAGATAGCGGTGCATGTGATCGAAATAGGGGAGCTCCAGAAACGCACTCCGCCGAAACACTTTGAGTCCGCAGCCGGTGTCCTTGGCGTTGTCGGCAAGCAGCCAGCGGCGGATGGCATTGCCGTAACGGGACGCCATGCGCTTCTTCCAGGAGTCCTCGCGTTTGGCGCGCTCGCCCGCGATCATCGCGAAACGGGGGTCGGCGGCGGCGGCACGGAAGGCGGCGATCAGCTTCGGAATATCGGCCGGGTCGTTCTGGCCATCGCCGTCGAGGGTCACGATGATCTCCGCCTTGGCCGCGCGGACGCCCGTGCGGACGGCCCGGCTTTGTCCAAGGTTCTTGCCGTGCGCGACCACGCGAACGGGCATTTCGCCCTTGAGGCTGATCAGTTCGGCCGCGGTCGCATCGCCGGAACCGTCATCGACGAAGATTGCCTCGTAGCGCTCGCCGTCAAGCGCGGCTGCGATCTCGCGCGCCAGCGGCACCACGTTGCCGGCCTCATCCTTGACCGGCACAACGACAGAAATTTGCGGCGAATCCGACACGCGCGAGAATGCCTTTTGCGGGTTGAGCGCCGCGCCTTATACAGGTCCGGGTGCATGCGAAACAGGCGTTATGCCGCTGTCCCCGCCGCAAGCCTCGAGGGGTGATGACCGAACCGCTTCCCGTTATTGCCCGCAAGCGGCCATTGGCCGTTCTTCTTCTGCTTTGCGTCATCGCCTGGCTGCCGGGATTCTTCACGCTGCCGCCGCTCGACCGCGACGAGAGCCGCTTCGCCCAGGCCACCAAGCAGATGCTGGAGAGCGGCGATTTCGTGAACATCAATTTCGGCGGCGCGCCCCGCTACGAGAAGCCGGTCGGGATCTATTGGCTCCAGAGCCTATCCACGGCCGTTCTCGGGGCCGGCAGCCGAGACCGCATCTGGACCTATCGGGTGCCCTCGCTCCTGGGGGCAATGGCCGCGGTCGCCGCCACATTCTTTATCGCGCGCGCTTTTGCCGGAGCCGAGACCGCGTTTTTCGCCGGCCTGATCCTCGGACTGTCTGTGCTTCTGATGTCGGAAGCCAAGATCGCCAAGACCGACGCGGTTCTCCTGGGCGCGGTCGCGACCGCGCAGGCGGTGATCATGCGGACCTATCTCGGCGCGCGCGTCCCTGGCGGGCCTGCTTTGCCCGGCAAGCCGGCTCTCATTCTCGGCTGGATGGCGTTCGGGATCGGCGTGCTGGTGAAGGGTCCGCTGATTGCGCTGGTCTGTCTTGCCTCCATCGCGGCGATCGTGATCTGGGATCGCGAATGGCGATGGCTCGGCGCCTTGCGGCCGCTGACCGGACTCGGCGTGGTGCTGCTCATGGTGCTGCCCTGGGCGGTCGCCATCGGCATCGCGAGCCACGGCTTGTTCTACCAGAAATCGCTCGGCCAGGATTTTGCGATGAAACTGATGGGCGATCAGGAGAGCCACGGCGCGCCGCCGGGTTATTACACGCTGCTGGCGCCCGCGATTTTCTGGCCGGGAATCCTCGTGCTTCTACCGGCGATCGTCTACGGCATCGGACAGCGCAAAGACCCCGCCATTCGCTATCTCTTGGCCTGGGCAGCGACCACCTGGCTGATGTTCGAATTCGCGCCCACCAAGCTTCCGCATTACGTGCTGCCGGCCTTTCCGGCGCTCTCGGTGCTGTGCGCGTTGTGGATCTGCTCCAGCATCCGTGACTCGAAAGCGGTCCGCATCGGGCAATGGGTGTCGGCCGCGCTGTTCGTGGGCGTAGGGCTTGCGCTCGCGGGCTTCCTCGCCTGGGCGCCGTCCCGTTTCGGCACGGGCACGCCGTGGTGGCTGTACGCGGCCTCGGGCTTGTGCGGGCTTGCGGTCATCGCTGTCGTGCCGCCCATTCTTGCGCGCCGCCGCCGCGAAGCCGTTCTGGCGGCGGGGCTGAGCGCGATCATGCTGTATGCGGTCGCGGGCTTCGCGACCGTGCCGCGGCTGGACGCGCTGTGGCTGTCGCCGCGCCTCGCCGAAGCCGTCCAGCGCCAAGCGCGTGCCGGCGACCCGCCGGTCACCACCGCAGGCTACGCGGAGCCGAGCATCGCGTTTCTCCTCGGGACCGGAACGGCGCTCGACGATGGCTTGACCGCTGCTCACGCCGTTGGGAATGCGGGCGGCCTCGCGCTGGTCTCGGACGATCAGCAGACCTCGTTCCTCCGCGAGCTCGCCAAAGACGGCGCCCGCGCGGACCGGCTCGAAGAGATCGACGGCTTCAACTATTCGCGCGGCAAGCCGGCAAAGATAACGCTCTATCGAGTCGCTCCACTGCACTGAGTCGCGGGGGCATAGCGAGTCCGGACAGGCCCCGCTGTGATTCGTGAACGCCTCGGGCGCGGACTCTGGCTCGCTCGAACGGGCATGTGATCGCGTTGTGCACAGGGCGCAAGCCTAAGAACCCCGTCGCGGCGATGACTTTGAGAGGACTGTCCGCAGCGCCGTCAAGTCATGCGCACGCATAGGCGCGGAGCTTCATGCAAGGGTTTGGTGAGAGCAGGCGTGCGTATTTGCTTCCACAACCTTTCGTTTTTCCTGAACCCGCTCCCCGGCTCTATCTTTGAGAAACTTGGTCGATCTTTGGTTTCTCTTCAAAAGATTTCAGTATTGCGGGGGCTTTTATGGTTTGTATATTTGAATTCGCGGCGCCTTGCACAGTATTCATCCTGCTTTTCTCTTGACGAATGGGAAAACCCTTCTAAATCTACTCACCGCCGGACCGTTTGATGGACGTAGCCATAGGGGGCGTCGAGGTCCGCACATGAAGAGCGACATGAGACACCGATGAATCTCCAGCTCTTGCGAGGACGCGATCTCCGTCCTCCGTCGCGGCGCGAGCGAATACCTGCCGTTTCCGAAAGCTCTCTTCCCAGCCATACTGTCCCAACCCAATTCGAGGCGCCCGCCCGGAAGAAAGCACTCAGCTTCCCTGTCAATCGCGACACGCGGGCCTTCTACCGCCACTTCTATCCCGACACCTCTGCCGCCGAATGGAACGATTGGCGCTGGCAGATGCGCAGCCGCATCCGGACCTTGTCCGAGCTGGAGCGCATCTTCGCCCTCTCGCCCGACGAGCGGGCCGCGGTCGCCAGCCACACCGGCTCGCTTCCCGTCGGGATCACGCCCTATTACACCAGCCTGATGGACCTGAAGGACGCGGGCGAACCGCTCCGGCGCACCCACATCATGGTCGGCGACGAGCATGTCCGCCTTCCCGGCGAGGAAGACGATCCTCTCGGCGAGGACCACGATACGGTCGTGCCCGGGCTGGTTCATCGCTATCCCGACCGGGTCCTGTTCCTCACCACCGGGACCTGCTCGACCTATTGCCGCTATTGCACACGCTCGCGGCTGGTGGGCAATCCGGGCGGCGAATACCAGTTCAATGTCCGCAATTGGGAACTCGCGCTCGCCTATCTCGAAGAGCATACCGAGGTCCGCGACGTGCTGCTCTCGGGCGGCGATCCGCTCACCATCGGCGACGACAAGCTCGATTACCTGTTGGGCCGCCTGCGGGCGATCAAGCACATCGAGTTCCTCCGCATCGGGACCAAAATCCCGACCGTGCTTCCCCAGCGCATCACCAAGGATTTGGTGAAGATGCTGAAGAAGCATCATCCCTTCTGGATGAGCCTGCACTTCACCCACCCCAAGGAGCTGACGCCGGAGGTTACCGAATCCACCGCGCGGCTCGCCGACGCCGGCATTCCGCTCGGGTCCCAAACGGTGCTGCTCAAGGGTATCAACGATACGCCTGCGGTGATGAAGCCGCTGATGCACGGCCTGCTGATGCGCCGGGTGAAGCCCTATTATCTTTACCAGTGCGATCCGATCAAAGGTTCGGGCCATTTCCGCACGCCGGTCGAGACCGGACTTGAAATCATCCGTGCGCTCCGGGGCCACACCACCGGCTACGCGACGCCGATGTTCGTCATCGACGCCCCGGGCGGCGGGGGCAAAATCCAGCTCGCGCCCGATCCCGTCGTGGGCCGTGACGGCGATGATCTGCTGCTGCGGAATTTCGAGGGCAAGGTCTATCGCTATCCCGATCCCGGCGGCTCGATCGGCGCCGGCCGGGAGTTCGCCACCGCGGCTGAGTAAACAATCGGTTGATGGATGGGCCTCACCCTTCGACACAGGCGGGTGAGGCCCTTATCTTTTGGACGCCGAAAGAGAGACTGACGAGCCTCCCATGCGCATAGGGGTAACCTACGATCTTCGGGCCGATTATCTCGCCCAAGGCATGAGCGAGGAAGAAAGTGCGGAATTCGACGCCGAGATAACCATTGCCTCCATCTGCGAGGCGCTTTCCGGCCTCGGCCACGAGCCGGTGCGCATCGGCCATATCCGCGCGCTCACCCAGCGTCTGGTCCAGGGCGAGCGCTGGGATGCCGTCTTCAACATCTGCGAGGGCCTCAAGGGTTATGCCCGCGAGGCGCAGGTGCCGGCTTTGCTCGAAGGCTATGGCATCCCGTCCGTGTTCTCCGATCCGTTGACGCTGGCGTTGACCCTCGACAAGGAATGGACCAAGCGCATCGTCCGCTCGTGCGGCGTGCCGACGGCGGATTTCGCGACCATCGAATCGCCGGCCGATATCGACTCCGTCGATTTGCCGTTCCCGCTGTTCTTGAAACCGGTGGCCGAAGGCTCCGGCAAGGGCGTCGACGAACGCTCCTGCGTGAAGGGACCGGCCGAGCTGCGCGCCGTTGCGCTCGATCTTCTATCCCGCTTCCGTCAGCCGGTGCTGGTTGAGACCTATCTGCCGGGGCGCGAATTGACGGTCGGCATCACCGGGACGGGGCCGGACGCAGCCGCCCTTGGCGTCATGGAAATCAAGGCGACCCCCAAAGGCACGCAGAGCGGTTATTCCTATGTGAACAAGGAACATTGGGAAGATCACGTCACGCTGCATTTGGTCGAAGATGCCGAAGCCCACGAGGCGGCCGAGGTGGCGCTGAAGGCGTGGCGCGCGCTCCGCTGCCGCGACGGCGGACGGGTGGATCTGCGCAGCGACGCTGACGGGCATCCGCATTTTCTGGAAGTGAATCCCCTGGCCGGGTTGAATCCGCACCATTCGGACCTGTGCTTCCTTGCGGGGTTCAAGGGCCTTTCCTATCAGCAGCTGATCGGGCTGATCCTCGCCTCGTTCCTGAAACGCCATCCCGAGCTCGCCTCATCGGCCCGCGCCGCCGCGTGACGCAATAGACAGGCCTTCGGGCCGTCACGGATGACATGGTTTGGTGATGCGCGTTTCCCGTTCTTGGCGGTAAAATGCCAAACTGTCTGACTGCATGAGCGCGTGACCATTGGCGGGAGGAGATTGATGTTGCGGCGGGGACTTCTTCTTCTCTGCGTATTGGCGATGGCGGCTGTTTGGGCTCCCGTGCCGGGCGAGAGCGCAGCGCCCGTTCCGGATTTCTCCGGCGTGTGGTCGCATCCCTTCCTGACGGGTTTCGAGCCCCCGGCATCGGGTCCGGGTCCCGTGACCAACACCTCGCGCCGGCCTGACGGCCGGGCCAATTTCCAGCGCCTGGTCGGCGATTACAAGAATCCGATCCTCAAACCCGAGGCCGCGCAAATCGTCAAGGAGCACGGCGATCTGTCGTTGTCCGGCAGGGGCTATCAGACCCCGAGCAACCAATGCTGGCCCGGTGGTGTGCCCTATATTTTCTGGGATTTCCTGGTCGAGATGTTCCAGGGGCCCGATCACATCACGATGATGTACCGCCAGGGCGACGAAGTCCGCCGCGTGCGCCTGAACCAGCCGCACCCTGCGCGCGTCACGCCGTCGTGGTATGGAGATTCCGTCGGCCATTATGAAGGCGACACGCTGGTGATCGACACCGTCGGGATCAAAAAGGGGCCATTCGCCATGCTCGATATGTATGGCACGCCCTTCACCGACAAACTGCACGTCGTCGAACGCTATAGGCTCCTCGATTATGCGGCGGCCAAGGACGCAATCGACCGCAACGACAAGGAGAACACGCACGCGGGTCTGGGCTGGGACTTCGATCCCAATTACCGGGGCAAGGTGCTGCAGCTCCAATTCACGGTCGAGGATGAAGGCGTCTTCACCACGCCGTGGACGGCCACGATCACCTATCGGCCTTCGGTAGACCCGTGGACGGAACTCATCTGCGCCGAGAACCCGCGCGACTTCGACCATGAGCCATCGCGTATTCCGACCGCGGGCAAACCGGATTTCTAAAAGCACCAGGCTTGGAGGAGAACGAGAGATGGCAACGCCATTCCAATTTGGGCGGCTCCTGCGGACGGCTGCCTGTCTCGCTGTTCTATTCGGCACGAGCGCGGCGGCAGGAGCCCAAACGCCCAATTTCAGCATCACACTGACCGGACAGTCGATGATCCGGTCCGACGTGCGCGCCCATGTGCCCGCCGCCGTGCCCACGATCGCGTCATTGCTGAAGGGCGACGTGGTATTCACGAATTTCGAATCGACCATCCTCGATGTCAGCAAAGGCCAGTCGCCGAAAGACGGAAGGTTCCTCTCCCCGCCCGAAGCGCTCGAATCCCTGAAAACGTTCGGATTCAATCTTGTGTCGCTCGCCAATAATCATGCCTGGGACCTCAAGGTGCCGGGTATTCAGAACGCGATTGCACAGGCGAACCGTATTGGCCTTGTGCATGCCGGCACGGGCAACAATGTCGCCGAAGCCGTGGCGCCGGGTTATCTGAAGACGCCCAAAGGCACCGTGGGGTTGGTGGCTATCGCATCGGGGCTGGTGGCGGAAGGCGGCTCGGCGACCGCAAACCGGCCGGGCGTCAACGAACTCCGCGTCGAAGGCGACAGGCCAAACCCGGAAGATTCGAAACGCATTCTTCAAAGCATCAAGGAGGCCGCGAGCCACGCCGACCTCGTCATCGTCTACGAACACAACCACGTCTTCGACAAGCCGTTCCTGACGATGATGGGGGAGGAATTGCCGGAACGGCTGGTGCCTCCCGATTGGCTCAAGAAATGGACACATGACGAAATCGACGCGGGCGCGGACATCATCGTGATGCACGGAGCGCCGCTTTTGCATGGCGTGGAGATCTATCGCGGCAAGCCGATCTTCTACGATCTGGGCAATTTCATCTTCCAGGTGCCGCCGACGGAGATCGTGCTCGACGAACCGATCAATTGGGAAAGCGTGGTCGCCTATGTCGATTTCCAGGGCAAGACGCTGACGTCCGTGAAATTCCGTCCCGTGGCGCAGAACAAGATCGGCGAGGGCGTGGCCGACTTCAAAGACGAGCACACCAACAATCTTTTCCTGCAGACGCGCGGGCTACCCAAGCCAGCAACGGGCGAGCAGGCGCACTATATCCTGGAGCGGCTCGCCGATTTGTCCCGGCCTTTCGGAACCAATGTCGTGGTGAATGGCGACACCGCGGAGATCAAACTGAAAGCGGGAAATTAGCGCGGCGTAGATACAGCCCATCGTCAGCCAGGCGTCAGCGTCCGTTCAACCCGAAGCGATATGGTTCTCGCTGGCGGTCTCTCTCGGTGAGAAAATCTCAAGAGAGCAACGGACCGGACGGGGGCCAGCATGCCGTGCCGCGCTTTGGGGAAAACTGCCGCTCGTTTCTTTGCTGTGCTTATCGCTGCGCCGGTGCTCGCGAGCCCGGCGCGAGCTGCGGAAAGCAACGCGCCAATGCCCGACTTCTCGGGACGGTGGGCACGAAATTCCTTTGCCTACGAGACACCCGGCGCTGGCCTGGGACCCGTGGAGAACGCTTCGCGGCTTCCTTCCGGCGCGCGCGATTCGACGACGCTGGTCGGCGACATCGCCAATCCCATACTGACGCCGCGTACCGCGCAAATCGTGAAGCGGTTCGGCGAGATTTCAAAGAGCGGCATAGGGTTTCCCGACCCCAACAATCAATGCTGGCCCGAAGGACCTCCGTACATTTTCCGCGTTCTGGACACCCAGATACTACAGCAGCCCGACAGAATCGTGATTCTCTACAGCTTCGATCATCAGGTTCGGCATATTCGTCTGAACCAACCTCATCCTGCACGCGTCACGCGGTCCTGGTATGGCGATTCCGTCGGCCACTTCGAAGGCGACACGCTTGTGGTCGACACCGTCGGCATCAAGGTCGGCCCATTCTCGATGATCGACCGCTTCGGCACGCCCTATTCCGGCGCCTTGCATCTCGTCGAGCGATTTCGGCTGATAGATCGCGACGCCGCGAAAGTGGCGATGGAGCGCAATGAGCGGGAAAACGGCCGGATCGGACCGGACGGGGGCGGAGGGCTCGCCGATCCCAACGACACGGGCAAGGCGCTGCAAATCGCCTTCACGGTGGAAGACCCGAATGTTTTCACCGCGCCCTGGTCGGCGACCGTCACCTATCGGCGGAACATCGCGACGTGGCCGGAGCGCATTTGTGCGGAGAACCTGCACAATTACGGCGTCGCCGAAGACCCCAAGGTGCCGATGGCAGCGAAGCCGGATTTCTAAGCGGCATAGGCGCGCGAAACCTCCCTCGAATGTTGATATAATACGCGGCAGACGGGCGCGCCCGTCTGGACCACCTTGGCCGAGAGAATGCGTACGGCTTCACGGAGGGGATAACGATGGCGATCACAGTTTCCCGGCGAGACCTGCTGAACGCCGGAGTCGTCACGGCCACGGCGTTCGGCGTTTCGGCGCTCGCTCCGGCAGAGACTCTCGCGCAAACCGCGAACAGCGAACTTAAGGAAGACCTGTTCTACCGCGAGGACTGGTTCGGCGAACCCTGGCGAAAGCCCGAGCCCGCGGTGCTCATCCACGGCAACGATGAATCGAGCGTCGTATGGTATGGCTGGCTCCCGCGCATGGGGCAGGAGTTTCGCCTGATCCGGCCCGACCTGCCCGGATTCGGACGCTCCAAGGTTCCGCCGGGTTTCGATTGGTCGCTCCGGGGTCTGGCAACCTTCGTGGCGCGCGTGATGGACAAAGCCGGTGTCGACTCGGCGCACATTATCGGGGCCAAAACGGGCGGCGCTATCGCGATGCAGTTTGCCGCGGACTATCCGGCGCGCACCCGCACGCTTTCGGTTGCCAGCGGTCCGGCGTCGGTGATCCAGATTGCCAACCCCTCGCCAATTCCCCAACGCGACAGACTGGGCTCTCACGCGTCGAAAGAGATGATCGAATACTGGAACACCATGTTCGCCGGTGCGCCCGGGGAAGGCGTAGACGGCCTGCACACCGCGCTGTCGAAATTCGATCTCAAGGGGGACGGCGTGCTCCAGCGCATCAAGGCCCCGTCATTGATTATCACCGCGGATAAAAGCGCGCTGCAATCGGTGGAGAAGGTGAGGGCCTACCAGCTTGCGATTCCCAA
Source organism: uncultured Bordetella sp. (assembly GCA_964494505.1). Taxonomy (GTDB): domain Bacteria; phylum Pseudomonadota; class Alphaproteobacteria; order Micropepsales; family Micropepsaceae; genus CAIYRG01. The sequence goes on along the minus strand of CAZBRO010000027.1, from coordinate 71,039 downwards.
TTCGCGGCTGGTGGTGCTGCACAGCGACGCCTACCACATCGCCGCCGCCAACGCGGAGGAATGCGTGACCAATGTTCTCGCTTTCATCAAGGAGACGCGACAGAGGACTTAGTTCGCTCTCGGCCGTCTGCAGAGCAATTGCCTCGGTGGGTCCCGGATCGGACGCTGACGCGCCCGTCCGGGATGACAATCCAATTTGAATGGATCGGCCTGAACGCGAACGCTCTAGCCTGGGGATGCGCCCTGCGTGTTGACGTAGACGGCATAGAGCGATTGCCCGGCCGCCATGAAGAGCCGGTTCCGCTTGGGTCCGCCGAACGCGATGTTCGCGCAGGTTTCCGGCAGACGTATCCGCCCGAGCAGCTTGCCGTCTGGGTTCCACACCGTCACGCCGGAATACCCGACATTCGCGCCCGCGTTGCTGCCGCACCATAGGTTGCCGTAGATGTCGGCGCGGATGCCGTCGGTGCCGCAGCGAATGCCGTCCACCATGAAATCGGCGAACGGCTTGGGATTGCGCACGGTCTTGCCGTCGGGCGAGAGGTCATAGCTGACCACCACCCCACGATTCACGATGTAGACCTTCTTGTAATCGGGCGAGAAGGCGATGCCGTTGCCGCCGCCGGGCAGGTCTTTTTCGTCGATGACCATGTCCACGCGCCCGCTCGGATCGGCGCGGTAGATATTGGACGAGAGCTCGCCCTTTAGCACGCCCGATCCGGCAGGCTGGCCAACCTTGCCGTTCAAGAGGCCATTCATGTTGCGCAAGCCGCCCGGAGCGTCGGGCATCCCCTCGTACAGTGTGGCGCCGGGCGGGGGATCGGTGAACCAATAGCTTCCGTCGATATGGGCTGCGACGTCGTTGGGCGAGTTCAGGTGCTTGCCTTGCCAGAACTCGGCGACGACGGTAACAGAGCCGTCATGCTCATAGCGGACCAGCCGCCGGCCGCGATGTTCGCAACTGATCTGGCGTCCCTGATGGTCGAAGGTGTTGCCGTTGCTATTGTTCGACGGCTGGCGGAATACCGTGACGCGGCCGTCGTCTTCGATGTAGCGCAGTTGCCGGTCGTTGGGGATGTCGCTCCAGACGAGATAGCGGCCTTGGCCGCACCACGCCGGACCTTCGTCCCACTGGCCGCCCGTGAACAGGCGATGGATGGCGGTGTTGTTGACTCTCAGCGCATTGAAGGCGGGATCTATCGTGATGATGTCCGGATCGGGATAGGTGACCGGATTCCCGTTGGGTCCGAAATCGCGCGGCGGATTGGAGATGACGCTGGGCGCGGTTGTCCGTGCTGCGTTCGAAGCCGGGGCTTGCTGCGCCAGCGCGTCCGGTGCAAGGGCGGCAACGCCGACGGCCGTTCCAATTGCCCCGATCGCGGCGCGCCGAGAGACCTGCTCGCGGCTTTCTCGTGCGAATGCCTCTTCCTTCATGTCGGGCCCTCCAATGCCAAAAAGGGATGCGCCCCGAAACGCAATCGCGATTGGTGCGGGGCTTTCTCGCGAAAGGCGAAAAACGGGGCGGGCGCTCGTCACGCCGCGCCCCGCTCTACAAGCCCGCGATTATTGCTGCACGACCGGTCCCGGCGGCGCCCGCTCGATGATCTCGATGCGCGTGCCCCACGGATCGGTGATGTAGGCGATCGTGCTGCCGTTGGGCACCTTGCGAGGCCCTTCGTCGAGCTTGATGCCTTCGGCCTGGATCTTCTTGATGAAGGCCGGGTGGTCCTTGACGTCGAACCCGATGTGGTCGAGCACGTGTCCCTTGGTCGGCGCCTGCATCGTATCGGCCTTCACGAACCGGAGCTGCACGCCCGGTATGTCCACGACCGGCGCGCCGTTGCGCATGCCCGCCTTGCCGCCAAAGGTCTTCGCATACCAAGCCTGCGCTTTGGGGATTTCACTTTCCGGCAGGGAGAAGTGGACATGCTCGCCGCGGATCGGCACGGTTTGCGTCTTGTCTTCCAGGATTTCCATGCGCACGCCGTCCGGTGTCTCGACATAGGCCTGGTCCAGCCGGCCATTGCCGCCCGGCAGCACCTTAACGCCCTTGGCCTTCCACTCGGCGACCCGCTTCTGAACGTTGTCCACGACGAAGCCGACATGGTTGACGACAGTACCGACCGTGCCGCCGTCTCCGCTCGTGGTCCCCAGATTCAAATTGATATAGAGCCCGGGGAACATGATCAGCGGGGCTCCGCCGGGCATGAGCAGCTTGCCGCCCATGGCGAGATAGAGCTTCTTGTTGGCTTCCAAATCCTTTGAGGCGAGGTGCCAGTGACCCATGGTCACCCCGGTCGCGTTGAACGGGGCCGGTTGTGCGGCTGCGCTGCCTATTGCCAGCGTGGACGCGAACAACAAAGCGACGAAGATGTTTGTTTTCATGGGTGCCTCCCTGATTGGCTCGATGTTGTTTTTGCGATGTCCGAACGCCGTCATCCTCATCCAAACTATCATGGGCCCTCGGTTCCGAAAAAGGGAAAGCAACGTCCTTCTTGCTGCGCGCCGCTCGGGCGGCAAAGCCCGCCGTGACTTCCTATATTCAGAGGAGGAACGACGAAGGATCGCCTCGCTGACAGATACGGAATGCCTCCTCTATTCGCACTTTATTGCACCCTTATATGCACCTTATCGGGGCCTTATAAGCGACCTCTTCCCGTGCATTTTTCGAGGGAATCCCTGGCGATTTGGCCGATCGTGCGTGCGAAAAGGGGGGGAGGGGGGTGCAGCGCGAATGACGGCCCGATTGCCGCCCCGCTCCGGCGGAGTGTCAAGATCGCTTTTCGCCGGCTTCCCTTGACGACGCTTGGCGGATGACACGGCGATGCCGGCTGCTACACTCCGAATCATGCGCGTGCTCGTTCTTCATTCCGATGTGCCGCCGGATGCGCCTCCGGACGAACTGGACACGCTGCTGCAGGCCCAGGCCATCGTATCCACGCTGCGCGAATTGGGCCATGAATCCACCTCTGCGGTGTTCATGCCCGATCCAGGTGCCATGGAGTCGCTGATCGCGAGCGAGTGCCCGGACCTCGTGTTCAATCTCGTCGAGACGGTGTGGGGGCGCGGCCTCTATGCGCCTTTGGCGCCCCAGATGCTCACCCAATTGGGCGTGCCGTTCACGGGAGCGGGCGCTGCCGCCATCGCGGCCTGCAGTGACAAGATCCTCGCCAAACGGCTGCTGCGGGGAGCGAGTCTGCCCACGCCGGAATGGTCGGAGCCGCCGCATTGGCGTTCGCTTGGCGAAGGGCGCTTCATCGTCAAATCGGTCAGCGAGGATGCCTCCCTTGGGCTCGATGACGATTCCGTGGTCAAGGGGCGCGAAGCGGTCGCGGCGCGCGCACAAGCTTGTGCCGCGCGATACGGCGGACGCTGGTTCGCGGAACGCTATGTCGAAGGCCGCGAGTTCAACGTGGCTTTGATCGAGCGGAACGGTGCGCCGGCGATCCTTCCCGTCGGAGAGATGATGTTCGAGCAGTGGGATGACGCGCGGCCGCGCATCATCGGCTATGCGGCAAAATGGGACGAGACCGCCGCCGATTACCGGGACACCAGCCGCGTCTTCGATTGGCGCGAAGGCGAGCCGGACCTCTATGCGACATTGGAGCGGCTTTCCAAGGCGTGCTGGACCCTCTTCGGGCTCACTGGTTACGCGCGAGTGGATTTCCGCGTCGATCTGGAGGGCCAGCCCTTCATCCTCGAAATCAATCCCAACCCGTGTCTGGAGCCCAATGCCGGGGTTGCGGCGGCCGCCGAGCAGGCGGGCCTGACCTATGCGCGTCTCGTCGAGGATGTCGTCCGGGCGGCGACACATGTCTGAGGGATTCCGCACCGAGGTTCATGCCTCCGATGCACAGGCGGTCGAGCGTTTGGTCCGGCAGACAGGCGTGTTCAACGAAGGCGAGGTCGCAATCGCACGCGAGCTGGTCGAGGACAATCTCGCCAAGGGCGCGGAAGCCTCCGGCTACCATTTCCTTTTCGCGGACGGGCCGAATGGTGTGGACGGCTACACCTGCTTCGGTCCGATTCCGGGGACGGCCGGCCGCTGGGAGTTGTTCTGGATCGCGGTCGATCCGAATGCGCACCGGGGGGGGCTGGGCAAGCGGCTTCAGGCAGCGAGCGAAGACGCGGTCCGCGCGATGGGCGGGGTGATCTTGATCGCGGAGACCTCGACGCGGGGCGATTACGCACCGGCGCGGGGGTTCTATCTGAACCAAGGCTACCGGCTGCTCGCCGAAGTGCCGGATTGGCATGATGACGGCGACGGGCTCGCGATTTTCGGGAAGCGGCTATAGGGCCGACGACGAGATCGCACGATCTTTCCCGAGCTTGCGCTCGCGCCAGAGGATGAGCAGCCCCGCCGCGATGACGATGACGCCTCCGATCCAGACCTGCGGGGCCGGCAATTCGTCGAACACGAAATAGCCAAGTGCCACCGCCCAGATCATCGCCGCATAATCGAACGGCGCCAGCACGGACGCCTCGCCATAGCGATAGGAGAAGCTCAGGAACAATTGCCCGACCCCGCCCGCAAGCCCCGTCAGAACCAGCACCAGCGCCTCGTGGGCGGTGGGCCAATTCCAGCCGAACAGGAACGTCGTTGCGCTCACCGCGGCACTCGTCAGCATGAAATAGAACGCAATGGTGATGGAATGCTCGTGCGCGCTCATGCGGCGGAGGAAGATCATGGCGAATGCCGTCAGGCCTGCTCCGGTCAGCGCGAACAGCGCGCCATACAGCGCGTTGCGCGACAGCCCTGCTTCCGGCCCTGCGATGACGAGGACGCCGAGAAAGCCGATCACCACCGCGCTCCAGCGATACGCATGCACCCGCTCCGAGAGCATGAGCCCAGCCAGGATCACCACGAACAGAGGGGCGGCAAATCCGATCGCCGTCGCATCGGCCAATGGGAGATAGGTGTATGCCGCGAAATTGCAGAACATCGACATCGTGCCCGCTATAGAGCGAAGGGCGTGGCTATCGACCCGCTTGGTCGCGAGCAGCGACAATCCGCCGGTGAACCAGGCAGTAGCGACGATCGGGGGGATGCCGAGCGTGCTTCGGAAGAACACGATCTCGCCCAGTGGAAAATAGGGCCCGAGCCAGCGGATGCCCGAGAACATGATCGCGAACAACAGCGTCGCCGCGACTTTGCAGGCGATGCCGACGAACGGCCGGTCGTGGGTCCCGCCTGCGGTCATGAAGCCGCGCTACAGCCAGCCGCGGCGCTTGAAATAGACGTAGGGCAGGATGCCGGAGATGATGATGATCACGAGGGCCACAGGATAGGCCCAACCCTGATCGAGTTCGGGCATGTGATGAAAATTCATGCCCCAGATCGAGGCGAACAGCGTCGGCGGCAGGAACACGATCGATGCCACCGACATGATCTTGATGATGTTGTTCTGCTCGTTATTGATGAGCCCGAGCGTGCCGTCCTGCAGATAGCTCACCTTTGTCGCGACGAAGCTCGAATGGTCCTGCAGCGATTGCACGTCGCGGACCAGCGTCTTCACATGCGCGCGCACGTCCTTGTTCGCCTTGTTGTCCAGCGACTGCGTCAGGAAGGTGAGCATCCGCATGATGGTGAGAAGGCTCTCGCGCATTTTCGAGGTGAGGCCGTGCTTTTGACCGAGCCGCCTTAAGATGCCCTGGAAATCCCGTGTTCCCATTTTGTGCGTCGCCGGCGAGAATATCTCGGCCGAGGCTGCTTCCACGTCGGCGCCGGTCTTCTCCAGAACGTCCGCCATACGGTCGACGATGGCGTCCAGGAGCTGCATCAGCACAACCTCGGCCCGGCCGGCATTGACCACGGAGCGCTCGCAGCGGAGCGCATAGGTGCGGAAAGGCTGGGGGTCGATGTAGCGCATCGAGACCAGACGTTCCGCCGTCAGCACGAAGGTCACCGCATCGGCGGTCGGGAGTTCGGTGTCGGTCTGTGCCAGCACCATCGCGGTCATGAAGAGCGTGCTGTCTTCCTGGTACAGACGGCTCGATATCTCGATCTCTTCCATGTCCGCGCGGGTCGGCAATTCGAGGCCGAGGAATCGATCCACCTTCCGCCGCTCTTCCAGCGTCGGATTGAGCATGTCGAGCCAGATTGCGGCCGCCGGCAAGGATTCGCCCTCGCCAATGGTCACGCCTTTAAGGCCGCCGTTCTGCTGCTGATAGGCTTTCAGCATGCGACGCTTCCCGCAGGAACGAGTGAACCGAATTTCGAATTGGGGAGCGGCTGAGATATCGGACCCGGCCGCAGCCGCCCCATATAGACTCAAGGAACGGCCGGCGCGAAGGATATTTCGCCGCATTCTAAGATTTTCTTTACGCCCACGCTTCCGGCTTTCGGAGGGCAAAGGAAGGCCTACAATGCGCCCATGAGCGGGGTCATGCTTCCTGTTTTTGCCGATGTCGAGGCCGCGGCCGGCCGGCTGAAGGGCGTGGCTGTTCGGACCCCTCTGGTCGAGAGCGCGCTTCTCTCCGAGCGCGTGGGCGGCCGCGTTCTGCTCAAGCTCGAAATTCTCCAGCGCACCGGCTCGTTCAAATTCCGGGGCGCATATAACCGGCTGGTCCAGCTCTCGCCGGATGAACGCAAGCGCGGTGTGGTGGCGTTCTCTTCCGGCAACCATGCGCAAGGGGTGGCGGCGGCGGCGGCGCTGCTCGGGATGCCCGCCACCATCGTGATGCCGGCCGACGCGCCGCGCATCAAGACGGAGAGCACGCGGGCATATGGCGCCACCGTCGTCCCATACGACCGCCGCCGCGAGAAGCGCGAAGAGATCGCCGCCAGAATCGCCGCCGAGAAGGGTGCGGTGGTGGTGCCATCATTCGACGATCCGCACATCGTGGCGGGGCAGGGGACAGCGGGGCTCGAAATCGCGGCACAGGCAGCCGAACAGGATGCGGCGCTCGATTCGGTGCTCGTGCCCTGCAGCGGAGGCGGGCTGTCGTCGGGCATCGCGCTCGGGCTTTCGGGCGCGAGGGCGGTAACGCGCGTGATCACCGTCGAGCCCGAAGGGTATGACGGCGCGCGGCTGTCGCTTGAAGCGGGCCTACGCACCGCCACGGCCGGAGCGCGCGATACCATCGCCGATGCGCTGACCTCACCTGGCGTTGGAGCCATTCCATTCGCCATTCTCAAAGCGCGCGACACCCAGGGACTCGTGGTGTCCGATTCCGCGCTGATGCAGGCGGTGGGTTTCGCGGCCATGCGACTGAAGCTCGTGGTCGAGCCTGGCGGTGCGGCGGCGTTGGCAGCCCTTCTCTCCGGCCGGTTCGATGCCCGCGGGAAGACCGTCGCGGTCGTTCTCTCGGGCGGCAACATCGACCCCGAAATGCTTGTGCAGTGCATCAATTCCGTCGGGCGAGACGCCTGAACGCCGGCAATCCCCCCTCCCCCCTGCCAAAGGCGGTGTCGCTTGCGGAAAACGCCGCGCATTCCCTGGGTTTTCCGGACAAACGGCCCGGAAAATAAGATGGAATAAGGGTGCGATAACGGTGCAATAAAGGTGCAATTACAATCCAATCCGGTACCTCTCGGAGCCGCGCCGCATCTCGCCTAATCGCCCATAGATATGGGGATCGCAGGCGGCGCGATGAAGCCTTCGCACCGGGCCACCGTCAGGGATTGGAGGGGGCTTCCCCCGAATGACGGTGCTTGATGTCGGCGATGTCCTCCACCATGCGCTTCAAATCCCGGATCGCTTTGTCCTCGGCCTTGGTCAGGGCGCGTTCCGGCTTGAAATGGGCGAGCAGCACGGCAAGGGCATCCTCGATACGGCCGAGCTGTTTGCCGTAGCTCGCCACGTCCGAAAGAACCTGTTCCTCGACCGCGGGATTGGACGATGTCCCGAGATTGACGTTGATGAGGCCCATCTGGCTGCCGATGGGATTGAAGAACATCGTCCACGGATTGATCGTCTGGGTGACGTTCCCTGATAGCGGCAGCTTGAAGTCGGGCATGGTCGGCTCCTGTTCGAAATCATCTGGTATCTATGCAAGGAACAGACCGGGTAAGGAAGGTCATGCTTTCGACGCGCGCCATTGGTAATATTCCTCGACCGTTTGCTCCAAAGGCCGGCAACCCATGCTGAAGGCGATAGCTCTTTGCATCCCCCTCGCCTGCTTGGCACTCCCCTCAGGCGCGGGGAGTGCCGCGGAAAACGGACGCGGCGGCGCAGCCATTGCCTGCCTCTATATGGTCGTCACGGCGGACCATGACGACGCGCTTGCCTGCAACGCGCCTTTCGACAGCGAGCACGAAGCCAATTACGCGGCAATGCATTCGGAGATGGAAGATTACATCCGCACCAATGCGCGCGGGGATGGCGACCAATTATTGGCCGCTCTGAAACGGAGCGCCTCTCACAATCCCGGCACGCCGAGAGAGGATATCTGCGAGAAATTCCAAGCCCGGAAGAAAGCCATCGAAGGCATGACGAGCGCCGGCAGTCTGGAGGGAATTCGCGAGGCGATGAAGACACCGGGCAATCCCTTGGCCGGCGGCTGCATATGATTGCGCAGAAGCGCGCCGGCGCCGCCGTTACAGCGGTTGTCTTTTCCACTCTCGTTTCGGCAATCGCGGTGGTTTCATCGCTGTATTGGCTCTGGGGTGGAGTTGTCGGTTATCCGAGGGTTCTAACGCTGCTTCCGCCTATCGGCTGGCTTGGGCTGTTCGTTTATGCGCTGGCGCATTTCCGCTGGCGCGGATTATGGTTTTTCGCCGGCTTGCCGATCGCTCTTGCGGGGCTCCTGGGCGTCTTCGTGAAACTGTGTGTTTACGGCACGGCCTGCTTCGGAAGGCTTCCGTGAAGCACGCGCGAGGGCAGGCGGCTACCAGTTCGTATCGACATCGGGCGGCATCCTGAATTTCCCGTCCAACATGTCATCGGTGTGTGCGCAAAGCCCCGGCATTCCTCGCGCCGTGACGTCCATCTCCTTTGCGACCGGCACGGCACGCCCGTTTGCGTCCGGCAAACGATAGAGCACGATCTGCTTTTCGATGACGGTCCCGCCCGGCGCGTTTGCCGCCTTGAAATGCCGGTACCAGACGAACCAGAGATCGCCGGCTTGGCCTGCCCGGATGAAAGTGCGCGAGGGAGAGCCGGTGGCCCGCGTGTCGTTCGCCGTCATCGGCCCATCCCGCTCCCCAAGGCGTTGCGGCGCGAAATGCGCCAGAAGGTCGCCATTGATCGCGTCCGGCAGGTCCTTCGCCGTATCGATGCTGCGCACGGGGTGGGAAAAAGTGCACACCAGATCGGGGTTCGGCGGCGGAGGAGGGGGCGGCGGCGGCGGTTTGCCGTCGAGGAGGTCGTCAACGGCCTGGCAGTCCCCGAACTGCGGACGCAAGGCTAGGCGCTCAAGACCGTTGTCGGCGGCGCGCAGACGATAAAGCGTGATGTAGGGTGCGTAAGCGATGCCGCCTTGTTCGTACCAAACGAAGTACAACTCACCCCATTGCCCTGCCGTTATGAAGCGCCGGAACGGAAGACGCGGACCGGGTCCGATCGTATCCGTGGACTGGAAGGGTTCGCCTTTTTCGGCAATAGCGCCGAGTGCATCGCGAATCGGCTGAGGCAACTCGGCCAGCGAACCGATGGCGCGGACGGGATGGGTGAAGGTGCAGGCGCGGATGCGGGCGACGAGGGGATCTTCGCGCGCCGATTGCGCGCTGGCCGAATGGGGTGCGGCTGCTTGCGCGGCGATGAGGGCGGCGGACAGAACGATCCAGCGGTTCATCTCAATTGGCAATTTGAGGTTTGGCGTTCGCTTGCCCGAACAACCGGTAGGCCGTCGGCCACGCTGCGGCTGCCCCAATAACCGTGCCCAGCATTTCGCCGAGAAAGTTGCGGTCGTTACGGCTGAAAAACAGCACCCAACTAAAGGCGACGATTGCGGCCCTGTAACTTGTCTGCCGCCACTTCAGGCGCGGGGCCACGGCGATGCTCAGAAGACATGCGGTATAGGTGGCCAAACCGATATAGAAGCCGCCAAGTGTGTAATTGACCGCCGTACTGTACCGGGTAGGAGCGTGAAGCCACGCGCTGACGCCCAGCGATGAAAGCAGAACGGCCCAATAGACGACGATTCCGCCAAGGATCGCCGGTCCCCAGCGGCGCTTATCGTTCGCCGGATAAGATCGCGCGCGGATGACGGCGATAATTGTGCCGATCACGCCGCCGATGACAGCCCCGAAGAGAGCCAAGGTCACGACAGGATTCATCAAGCCCCCCACCCCAAGCCGCCGAACTATATCCACGAGGGACGGTTCGCTGCGCTCGTCTGCGGGTTACTTTTGCGTCATGCGGCGGTTCCTGCCGGGTCCTCCCCCTGCGAAGCGGGGGAGGTTCAGATGGGTCCTCCCCTGCGAAGCGGGGGAGGTGTCGCGTTAGCGACGGAGGGGGCATCACATTGGCGGGGATGTGCTTTCACGAGGGGGTGGCCCCCTCCACCGCCTCCGGCGGTCCCCCTCCCCCGTAAAACGGGGGAGGATCATCTGTCTGCGGCTCCGCCACTCAATTGATCCGCGCCCCCTCTGCCTCGCGCGAAATTGCGCTCGGCACCTCCCCCGCAAACGGGCGAGGATCATCTGTCTGCGGCTCCGCCACTCAATTGATCCGCGCCCCCTCCGCCTCGCGCGAATTGCGCTCGGCACCTCCCCCGTAAACGGGGGAGGATCGTATGGGGGTGAGCTTTCCGTCTCTCGCGAAAGCGCGCTCGGCACCTCCCCCGTCAATACGGAGGAGGAAAGAGGCGAACGGAAACGGCCGAATCTGCGCTCTCAGCGCGGGGCGAGCACCATCTGCATCTGGCGGCCCTCGAGTCTGGGATATTGCTCGATCTTGGCGTAGGTGTCGGTTTCCTTCTGGATCCGCGTGAGCAGTTCCATGCCGATGTTCTGGTGCGCCATCTCGCGGCCGCGGAAACGCAATGTCACCTTGACCTTGTCGCCCTCGTCGAAGAAGCGCCGCATCGCCTTCATCTTGGTATCGTAGTCGTGATCGTCGATGGTCGGGCGCATCTTGATCTCCTTGATCTCGATGACCTTCTGCTTCTTGCGCGCTTCGGCGGCTTTCTTCTGCTGTTCGTATTTGTATTTGCCGTAGTCCATCATCTTGACGACGGGCGGCTTTGCGCCGGGCGAGACTTCGACGAGATCGAAGCCTTTTTCTTCCGCCATGGCGAGGGCCTCATCGAGTCCGATGGGCCCCATCTTCTCGCCTTCCGCACCGATCAGAAGAATGGTGCGGGAGGTAATCTCTTCATTGACGCGCGGGCCCTCTTTGGACGGCGGCGTCTGCTGGGCAGGTTTCCTGATTATGGCATTCTCCCTTTAAAAGGCCTGCTCGTGCACATCGGCAGGAAGGGAGATCGCGGCAGGTTTCCAGGGGATTTGCGCGAGCGTCCCTCCATGATGGCACGTGCGGGACCGGTTGGTTCCGATACGCATGACACGGAAGCGAATTTCACCGGCTCATTTCAGGTCCGGCGGCACCGCGTCCGCCTTAAGCATATGAACGACGGCGCTTAACGCAAGGTTTTCTTGCGCGTCCGAGCCGAGTCGCCGGACGGTCAAGGTCCGGTTCTCGGCCTCCCGGCGGCCTGCGACCAGCAAATACGGCACTTTAGCAAGCGAATGCTCGCGGACCTTGTAGTTGATCTTTTCGTTGCGCAGGTCGGTCTCGGCCCGGATTCCAGCGCGCCGGAGTTCGGCCGCGGCGTCCTCCGCGTAAGAATCGGCGTCGGAGACGACGGTGGCGATCACGGCCTGGACGGGCGCGAGCCAGAGCGGGAATTTTCCCGCGTAATGCTCGATCAAGACGCCGATGAAGCGCTCCATGGAACCCAGGATCGCGCGATGCAGCATCACCGGGGCGTGCTTGCCGCCGTCCTCGGCGATGTAGGAAGCGCCCAACCGGTCTGCGGTGTTGAAATCGACCTGCAGCGTGCCGCATTGCCAGTCGCGGCCGATGGAATCGCGAAGCACGAATTCGAGCTTCGGGCCGTAAAAGGCGCCCTCGCCGGGATTGAGCGCGTAGGCAAGACCGGCGCGTTCGGTGGCGTCCTTCAATGCGGTCTCGGCCTGGTCCCACACTGCGTCGCTGCCGATGCGGTTGTCGGGACGGGTGGCGAGCTTTACCCGCACGTCCTCGAAGCCGAGGTCGCGATAGATGGTCATCAGAAGCCCGCAGAAGGCGGCGGTCTCGTCGGTGATCTGCTCATGGGTGCAGAAAATGTGCGCATCGTCCTGGGTGAAGGCGCGCACGCGCATGATGCCGTGCAGCGCGCCCGATGGCTCGTAGCGGTGGCAGGAGCCGAACTCGGCCAGGCGCAAGGGAAGCTCGCGATAGGATTTGGTGCCTTGCTTGAAGATCTGCACATGGCCGGGGCAGTTCATCGGCTTGACGGCGAGGGTCTTCTTCTCGTCCTCCACCTCGGCCACGAACATGTGCTCGCGATAATTCGCCCAGTGGCCGGAGAGCTCCCAGAGCTTGCGGTCGATGAGCTGCGGGGTTTTGACCTCCTGATAGCCGGCGAGCCCAAGCTTGCGGCGGATATAGTCTTCCAGCGCGTGATAGAGGGTGTAGCCCTTGGGGTGCCAGAACACCTGGCCCACCGCCTCTTCCTGCATGTGGAAGAGGTCCATCTCCTTGCCCAGCCGGCGATGGTCGCGTTTTTCCGCTTCCTCCAGCCGCTTGAGATAGGCTTCGAGTTCCTTCTCGTCGCGCCAGGCGGTGCCGTAGATGCGCTGAAGCTGGGCGTTGCGATGATCGCCCCGCCAATAGGCGCCCGCGATCTTGGTCAGCTTGAAGCCCTGGCCGATCTTGCCGGTGGAGGCGAAATGCGGGCCCCGGCAGAGGTCGTGCCAATCGCCATGGTAATAGACGGTGATCTCATCGCCGGGTGGAAGGTCGCGGATCAGCTCGGCTTTGTAGGTCTCGCCGATCTCCTCGAAATGCCGGATGGCTTCGTCGCGCGGCCACACGGTGCGCCGGGTCGGGAGATCGCGGGCCACGATCTCGCGCATCTTCGCTTCGATCTTGGGCAGATCGTCGGGATGGAACGGTTCGTCCCGCGCGAAATCGTAATAGAAGCCGTCCTCGATCGCCGGGCCGATGGTCACCTGCGTGCCGGGGAAGAGTTCCTGCACCGCCATCGCGAGCACATGGGCGGCATCGTGCCGGATCAGCTCCAGCGCCTCGGGGTCTTTCCGGGTGATGATGCGGACATGGGCGTCGTGCCGAATCGGGCGGAACAGGTCCCATTCCTTGCCGTCCACCTCGATAACGAGCGCGGCCTTGGCGAGTCCCGGCCCGATTCTGGCGGCGATGTCGGCACCGGTCACGCCTTCCGTGAAATTCAGCACCTTGCCGTCGGGCAGGGTGATGTTCACGGGGTTCGATGACGCGGGCGCGGACACGGGTGTCTCCATTGAGGTCGAGGGGAATGTCCCCTCCTGCGAATTGCCTAACCGCAATTCGACCCTCCCTCAAGGGGAGGTACGGCCTCAGCCTGAAATTACTGGCCCTTTTGCGTCTGGTAAGGCCGGTGGTTTAAGATGCGAAAGGAACCCTTGAGGTGCGTCCCTTGCTTGTGAATCTGGCTCGCAATCTGTGGCGCCTCCTTCCGCTCGCGGTCTTGCTCTCACCTGCTCTAAGGGCCGAAATCGCGACATTCCTGCATACCGAGGCGGGAGCTATCGGGGTGTTGGGAGTTCTGTTCGGAATTGCTCTCCTGCCGATGCTCTTGGTCGCTCGAAGGGGCAAGGAGGTCTAAGGCCCCCGGCCGGTGTGACCGGCGCCGCGCGCGGTGCGTTCCTCGATCAGCGTGCTGTAGAGGGCGAGTGTGTCGTCGCACATACGGTCGAGCGTGAAATTGGCGGCGATGAAGGCCCGGCCGTTGGCCCCCATATGGGCGCGTTCTGCGGGCGAGCGGCTGAGCAGGTCGTCGAGGGCCTCGGCGAGCGCCCGGTCGCTGCCCGGCTTGACCAGCAGGCCCGTTTCGCCGTGGCGCACCGTCTCGCGTGCGCCGCCATGGTCGGTGGCGATCACCGCACGCCCCATGGCCGAGGCTTCCGGCGCCACGCGCCCGAAGGCCTCCGGATCGGTGGAGGCGGAAACCACGATATCGGCCGCGAGATAGGCCGCAGGCATGTCCGTCAAATGGGTAGCGACCGTCACGATGTCCGAGAGGCCGGCATCCTCGATGGCGTTCATGATTTCGCGGACATAGGCCTCGCGGCCTTGTGCATCGCCGGCGATCACGGCTCTGACGTCCGCAAGCCGGCTCTCGGCTTTCAGGCGGCCAAGCGCCTGCAGGAAGACGAGTTGCCCCTTCCACCTGGTAAGCCGGCCGGGCAACAGCACAATCCGGTCGGAGGGCTTCGCCAGCCACCATTTGCGCATGGCCGCAACGCGCGCGGGTTCGACGGCCTCCGGACTGAAGACGCGAAGGTCTATCCCGCGCGGAATGATGGTCAGGTGCTTGGGCTTGAAGCGATAGGTCGCCAGGATATGCCGCGCCGTCCATTCGGAATTGGCGATCACCGCATCGCCGCGCGCCATGATCGAATTGTACCAGCGCTTGAACGGCAGCCTGGCGTTGTAGATGCCGTGATAGGTCGTCACCAGCGGAATGCCGGTGCGCTGTGCGGCCATCCGCGCGCTCCAGGCCGGCGCCCGCGAACGGGCATGCACCAGAACCACGTTCTCGTCCCGGATGATGTCGGCAATGGCAGAAGCGTTGGAGACGATCCTGTGGGGCAGCTTGGTGGCGACGTCCATATTGATGACCTCGCCGCCATAGCTGGCGATCTCTCCTTGGAGACGGCCGCCCGCGGTGATCACCAGCGCGCGCACCCCGTGCTCGATCAGCGCCTCGGCGATGTCGGCGGTGGTACGCTCGGCGCCGCCGGCATTGAGCGACGGCACGATCTGCAGGATTGCAGGCGGCTTCGCTGGCGCCGGGCCGGGCGCCTGCTTAGGGTTGCGTGATTTTCTGGACCAGGGAAATTTCATTGGTGGAAAAATTGGCTCGCGAAGATGGCCAGACCATCGCCTATTTGCGGCGAGACGGGAAGCTCCCCGGAGCGGTCTGGCTTGGCGGTTTCAAGGCCGACATGGCCGGCACCAAGGCAGGCGCTATCGACGCCTGGGCGGCGCGGAGGGGGCGGGCCTATCTGCGGTTCGATTATTTCGGCCACGGGCATTCGTCGGGGGCTTTCCGGGAGGGGACCATCAGCCGCTGTGGCGGTGCTGGACCGGCTGTGCGAGGGACCGCAGGTTCTGGTGGGCTCCAGCATGGGGGCCTGGATCGCCCTGCTCACGGCCCTTAGGAGGCCGGAGAAGGTGGCCGGGCTCCTGCTGATCGCACCGGCGCCGGATTTCACCGAAAAACTGATCTGGGCGCGCATGAGCGAGTCGATGCGCCGCGAGGTCATGGAAAAAGGCGAGTGGCTGAGGCCGTCCGCCTATGGCGAGCCCTATCCGATCACGCGGGCGCTGATCGAGGATGGCCGGCGGAACCTCATTCTCGATGGGCCGATTGCGCTCGATTGCCCGGTCAGCATCGTCCACGGCATGGCCGACCCGGACGTACCCTTGCAGCACGTTTTGGACCTCTTGGACCAGTTGCGGGGCAGTCCCGTCATCACGCTCATCAAGGATGGCGATCACCGGCTTTCCACCCCTGCCAACCTGAAGCGGATCGAGCACGCGTTGGATGGGCTCATGGCGGAATTAGACGGGTGAGACTTGCTTTCGGGCCGGTGTCCGGCTCATCTAAGGCCATGTGGAAACGCCTCCGCATCCTGTCTCTGCCGGTTGCCTTTTTCGCGGGCGCGGCGATCGCGTGGGCCGCCGATAATGACAGCCCCTTCGGCGGCGCCGACCCCTATCAGGACTGCGTTGCCGCGGTGAACGTGAAGGCCGACGACGCGTTCGAAAAAGCGCTGATCTGGCGCGACCATGGCGGCGGCATCGCGGCCGAACATTGCGCAGCCCTGGCGCTGATCGCGCTGGACGAGCCGGGTGAGGCGGCTTCGCGCCTGAATGCGCTCGCTCAGCGGGATTCCGGAACGCCGGCAGAGCGTGCGGCACTGCTCAGCCAATCCGGCAATGCCTGGCTGCTCGCGAGCCAGATCGAAAATGCCGAAGCAGCCTTCACCGCCGCGCTGAAATTGACTCCCCGCGACGCGGAGCTGTTGACCGACCGGGCACGCGCCCGGGCCGCGCGTCAGGATTGGGCGAACGCGGAAATGGACCTCAATCTCGCGCTCAATTACGAAAAGCGGAAACCGGAGATTTACGTGCTGCGCGCGAGCGCTCGCCAGGCGCAAGGCAACAAGACGGGGTACAGGTCCGATATCAATGCCGCATTGTCGATCGATCCAACCTTTCCCGACGCGTTGGTCGAGCGCGGCAGCATGAAAATGGAGGCCGGCGACAAGAACGGGGCGCGGGCCGATTTCGTGCAGGTGCTGGTGCGTGCGCCGGACGGCCCGGCGGCCGATGCGGTGCGCAAGCGCATCGAGGCGCTCGAAGTTCACGATCCTTAACGGTCTTGATGTTGTGAGGGGAAACATGAACCGCAGACTTACTGCGTTCGGCGCGGCAGCCGCCATCCTGGCCGGTACGGCGCACGCCGCCGACGGCGATTTCGTTATTCGCGGCGATGCCGCCAAGCAGCTTCTCGAGCAAAACGCCATCGACATCGATACGGCGGAAAAAATCGGCAAAGGCTGTGTCGATCTGGCGGTCAAGCAAGGCGTCAAACTATCGATCGTGATCTATGACCAGTTTGGCGAACTGGTCTATTTCTACCGCATGAATGGACAGGGCAAGGGTGCGGTGGAAGGCGCCATTGCGAAAGCAAAAGTCGCTCTTGCCACGCGCCAGCCGAGCAAGGCTGCGCAGAATGCCAGGCTTCAGGGGCGCGCCTCGGAGGCGCAGCAACTTACCCAATTCGGTGTGGTGCCCATCGGCGGCGGATTGCCGATTATCGTCAATGGCAACCAGTTCATTGGCGCCATCGGAGTCGGCGGGTCGCCCTTTATGCCTCCGGAATGGAGCGACGAGATTTGCGCCTGGAAAGCGATGAGCGCGGTGATGGGGCCGCAGCCGCCATTGCTGCCCAACCTGCTGGGTCCGGGAGGACGCGGCGGCGCACCATTGGCTGCACCCGCGCGATAGTCTCCGGTCGAACACTTCGGTCCGAGTCCCCACAAACGACCTCTCCCAATGCGTCAGTGCTTTTCCATGAAGATGACTGATCCTCGGTTTTTGAAGTTGGCGCTCAAGCACTCCCCACCCTATGCGGGGTTGATCGCTTTTGGGGGACTCGTGGCCATCATCGTCGGAGAACCGCCGCCGCAGACCGCGAAGGAATGGGTGACAGCCGTTTTGCTTTTGGCGGTGGGCTCGTTTGGCTGCGGCATGTGGGTCGCGCGTGTCGAGACGCGCAAAGGGCAGGGTTTGAAATAGCGCAGATTCCCGTAATTCGCTGCCTCCCCACCCGAACCGCTTTCGCTTCGCTACAGCGGTTCGATCTCCCCGCGTTGGGGGAGGTGGGGGTTGAGCGCGGTGTCCCATTCGCCGGTGACCGCAGGATCGGTTTCGGCCGGTGCGTATTGTGCGGCCATTGCAGCGAATTCACCGGCAGCGAGCAGCTTCGACAAGGCCCACACCGCCATGGCGCGCACAAGCGGAGATTCGTCGGCGAGGCGTGACCGGGCGGCTGCTGCAAGCGAAGCCTCGCTCGAATTGCCGATGGCGATCAGCACATTGCGGATGAAGCGGTCGCGGCCGATTCGCTTTACCGGCGAACCACGGAAGATTTCGCGAAAGCCCGCATCGTCGAGCATCACCAGTTCGCACAGAAGCGGTGCGGTCAATTCGGCGCGCGGATGGAATGCTACCTCCCGTGAAGTAACCGCGAATTTGTTCCAGGGACAGACGGCAAGACAATCGTCGCAGCCGTAAATGCGGTTGCCCATGTGCTCGCGAAATTCGCGCGCGATGTGACCCTTGTGTTCGATGGTGAGATAGGAGATGCAGCGCCGCGCGTCGATCCGGTAGGGGGCGGGGAAGGCGTGTGTCGGGCAGATGTCGAGGCAGCGTGAACATGTACCGCAGGAATCGCGTTCGGGCGCATCCGGAGGAAGTTCGAGCGTCGTGAAAATGGAGCCCAAAAACAGCCATGAGCCGAATTCGCGCGACACGAGATTGGTGTGCTTGCCCTGCCAGCCGATGCCGGATGCGGCCGCGAGCGGCTTTTCCATGACGGGTGCGGTGTCGACGAACACCTTCACGTCGCCGCCATAAGTCTCGACGATCCATCCTGCGAGCCGCTTCAGACGGCGCTTCACCACATCGTGGTAGTCCGCGCCTTGGGCGTAGACCGAAACCACGCCGCGCTCGCACCATGCGAGAGGCGCCAGCGGATCGCCGGCCGGTGCGTAATTGACGCCAAGCGCGATGATGCTTTTCGCCTCGGGCCACAGCGCATGCGGATCGGCGCGGCGCCCGGCGTTCGTCTGCATCCAAACCATATCGCCGTGATGAGCGCGCGCGAGAAACTCGGCCAATCCCTCGCCTGCGCCATGGGGCGCCTCGGCGCGCGCAAAGCCCGCCGCGTCGAAGCCTTCCTCGCGGGCCCGCGCGCGGATCGCCTCGGAGATACCGGCGGCGCCGGGTTGGGCTCTAGAAATCGAGCTCCGCATAATGGGACACCGGCGGCTGGCCCGGCACGCGATCGCCGAGCAGGGGACGGAAGGACGGCCGCGATTTCAGTCGCGCATACCATTCGCCGAGCGCGAGATATTCCGTCCACGGAACTTCTCCGAAATAATCGAGCGCAGAGAGATGCGCGGCGAGCGCCAGATCGGCGAGCGTGACGTCGCGCCCGGCGAGGAAGCCGCGCGTCTCGGCCAGCGTGCCGAGGCCGGGCAGGATCGTCCTCAGCGCCAGCCTTCCGGCGCGCACGGTCTCCATGTCGGGCGGGCGGCGGTTCAAGTTGCCGGTCTGGGCTTGCGAGCCCTTCTCGAAGACGATGCGCCTGGTCGCCTGCTCGTGGAAATTGCTCATCGTCCAGTCGAACAGGCGAAGCGCTTCGGCGCGGGTGACCGCATCGGCCGGGAGCAGCGGCCGCTCGGGATGCTCGTTTTCGAGATGATCGACGATCGCCCAGAGACCGGTGACGAGGGTGCCGTCGATTTCGCGCAAGACCGGCAGATGGGCGAGCGGATCCTCGGGCGCCGCGAGATCGCAGGCGATGCGCTTTTCCCCCAGCATCAGACGCACGAGGCGCGAGTGGGGCGACAGCACGAGATGGATGAGGCGGCGCATGGCGGTCAATCTAGTGGATGATTGCGCTTCGGCAATCCCCCTCACCCCGATCCTTTCCCTCCGACGGGGCGAAGGGACTCCGCGTAGATGCAGGCGTCCAGCCGGTCGCGGCGGACCTCTTCCATGCGCGCGGCGATCACCTGGGACTGGCGCGCCACATAGGGACCGGGCTTGTCGGCGCGGTAGCCGCGCGGGTTGGGGAGCACGGTCGCGAGGCGGGCGGCTTCGAGAGGCGAGAGCTTGGCGGCGGCGTGCTTGAAATTGGCTTCTGCGGCTTCTTCCGCACCGAAGCGGTCCGGGCCCCATTCCGCGATGTTGAGATAGGTTTCGATGATCCGCCGTTTCGGCCACAGGGCTTCGAGAAGCACCGTCAGATAGGCTTCGACGCCTTTGCGCGCCCAGTTGCGGTTCTGGGAAAGGAAGAGATTCTTGGCGGTCTGCTGGCTGATCGTGCTGGCGCCGCGCAGGTTCCCGCCGTCGGCATTGTGGGCGAGCGCCTTGTCGATGGCCTCCAGATCGAACCCGTAATGGGAGCAGAACTTGCCGTCCTCCGACGCGATGACCGCGCGGACCAGGTTGGGCGAGATGGAGTCGAGCGGAACCCAGCGCTTGGCGATTCCACCGTCCGCGACCCATGCCGCGATCATGGTGGGCGTTATCGGCGGCGGCACGAAGCGGAACAGCAGGATCAGCGCCACCGGAATGATCACCGTCACGCCGAAAAAGGCGAGCAGGATGCGCTTGAGCCAGGAGGTGCGCTGGCGGGGACGGCGGGCGGCTCGGGCCATGGCGAATCGGGAATCCTTGCCCTTCACACTAAGTCGAACTACGGGAATTCAGCAGAATTTGTCATATGTTCGCATGCACTCTCTTAAACGCAGGTCCAAGGCTTGTTTCCCATCGCGTCGCTTTTTGCGAACCTGCCGCCCCTCAAGATCGTCGATGTTGGCGCGGCGGCGGGTTCCGATCCTCCGGCCTATGCGCGGCTGCTGCAGGGGCTTTCCTGCGACGTGGTGGGCTTCGAACCGGACATGCCGGCCTTCGAGAGGCTCATCGCCGCGGCGAAGGCCGGACATTCCTATCTTCCCTACGTCATCGGGGATGGGAGCCGCCATGCTTTCTATCATTGCAGCGCGCCGCATTGCTCATCTCTGTTCGAGCCTGACACGGCGCTCGCGGCCCGGTTCCACAATCTCGCCGAGCTTCTCGAAGTAGTCGATATTCGCGAGGTCGAGACCCGGCGGCTGGACGATATCGAAGAAACCGAGGGCGTGGATTTCCTCAAACTCGATGTGCAGGGCGGCGAGCTTTTGGTGCTTCAAGGGGCGGAAGCGCGGCTGAAACAGACCCTCGTGGTTCATACCGAAGTCGAATTCGTGCCGCTCTACAAGAACCAGCCGCTCTTTGCCGACATCGATATGTTCCTGCGCGCGCGGGGATTTTCCTTCCATACGCTGGTGCCCTCGGGGCGCAGTTTCAAGCCGCTCAAGGTGAACGACGCCGACACCGGTTGGATCAGGCAGATTCTCTGGGCGGACGCCGTCTACGTCCGCAATTTCATGGAATTCGATCGCCAGGAGCCGCTCGCCCTGCTCAAGCTCGCAGCGATCCTGCACCAGAATTACCAGTCTCTCGATCTCGCGGCGCATGCGTTGGCCGCCTATGACCGCAAGACCGGAAGCGGCGTGCAGACGGCCTATTTGAGGCGGCTGCAGGCGGGTTAGCTCTTCGGCGCCGGCTCGACCTTGCCTTCGTTGCCGTATTCGCCGGGCGGGATCAGTTCGTAAAAGCCGCTGAGCTTCAGATGCACGGTCTGAAGCTTGTCGGACTGATTCTGGAAATACCAGCCATGGATGCCTTCAAAGGGGGCGACCAGCGCGCCCTTGGAATTCAAGCCCGTCGCCTGTTTGTATTCCATGACCGTCGGTTTGGCGTCCGGCGCGGCAGGCTTCGATTCGCCGTGGAAATCGAAATAGAACCATTCCGGGTGGGCCTCGTCGCCGGTGACATCCCAGCTATAGGTCAGCGTGTCGCCGGGCTGCATCCTGACCTTGTATTCCAGCTCGCTGCCTTCGTCGGGCGGGAGCTTGATCTCGATGGTGTCGGTGCGGAATTGGCCTGTGTAAAAGCGCGTTGTCGCGTTGGGACCGGCGGGTGCTGCGGCGACCGTTACGATGTCGGGTCCGGCCAGGCGGTCGAGCCCCGTGAGGCGGCCGAATCCGGTCGGGTCGCGGTGGAATTCGGCCGGCAGCACGAACAGCACGAAGATCGCGCTTCCCATGAGGAGCGCGCCTGCGGCAATGCCGGCAAGCGCCGCTCCGCCGAGCGTTGGTGTTCTTCTTTCGTCGGTCATTGGACGCCTTCCGTTCATATGAAATAGCCGGCCAGTTGATATTCCATCAGCGCGAACCCTGCGGCCATGAAAGCAGCGTTCGCCAGCACCGCCTGAAGCGGGAAGTTGCGCGCCTTGCGCCACGCGACGATCAGCATCAGGGCCACGCTCAATACGAGTATCTGGCCGATCTCTATGCCCACATTGAACGAGATCATGTTGGCGATGAGGCCGTCGCGCGACGGGTTCAGCTCCTGCACCTTGGTGGCGAGGCCAAAACCGTGCACCAGGCCGAAGACGAGAATGGCGAGCTTGGTATTGGGCTGCACGCCCAGGAGCGTCTTGAAGCCGCCAAGATTGTCGAATGCGATATAGGCGACCGAGAGTCCGATCGCCGCGTCCACCAAATATGGATTGACGTGGATACCCGCAAGCACGCCCAAAAGCAGCGTCGTGCTGTGCCCGATGCTGAAGGTCGTGACGTAGATCGCCACGTGCCGCAATTGGGTGAGGAAGAACACCGTTCCAATGACGAACAGCAGGTGGTCGTAGCCGGTCGCCATGTGCTTGGCGCCGAGATACAGGAAGGGAAGGATTTGCGGCCCCACCGAATGAGCGACGAAATCGGCATCCTTGCCGGCCATGTTGTGGGCGAGCGCATCGAAGGCAAACCCCGGCAGCGGAAGCAGGACTGCGGCAGCGAGCGCGGTTAACCATCGCGCCATCTGCCCGTAATGGAAGGCCAAATTGGATAGCAGTTTCATCATCCCCTCAAGAACACCGGCTTACCCCACTATTACGCATCTATAACCTGTTTTCCCTTGGGGGCGTGGCGTTCCGTCTCGCTTGACCGATCAAATCCGCGTAGGAAAAGGAAAAATCGGGGAAGGGTATGAACGATTTCGTCAACGCGATTCTCTTGGGCGTGGTGGAAGGGCTGACCGAATTCCTGCCCGTCTCTTCGACCGCGCACCTGCTGGTGGCCGAAAGCATCCTCAAGCTCAACAAGGACGAGTGGGAAGCCTTCACCGTGGTGATCCAGTTCGGCGCGGTGCTGTCGGTGGTGGCCGTCTATTGGCGCAAATTCTGGGACGTGACGCTGGGCCTCACCTCCGACCCGAAGGCCCGCCAGTTTGCCGCCAATGTGATTATCGCCTTTCTGCCGGCGGCGGTCATCGGCGTGCTGCTGATCAAGTTCATCAACGCGGTTCTGCTCGACCCGTCTCGCGCGCGCCCCACGATTGCGATGTCCTGGATTCTCGGCGGGCTGGTGATCCTGCTGTTCGAGCGCATCGCGCCCAAGCCCCGCTTTGTCGGAACCGACAATCTCCCGCTTGCCAAGGCGTTCCAGATCGGGCTTTGCCAGTGCGTCGCGCTGTTGCCCGGCGTGTCGCGGTCGGGCGCGACGATCCTGGGCGGCGAGCTGATCGGGGTGGAGCGCAAGACGGCCGCCCATTTCACGTTCTATCTGGCGGTGCCCACCATGCTGGGGGCATCCGTGCTCGAGCTGTATCAGAAGCGTGCCGAGCTTTCGGCGGCCAATCTGGCGGTGATCGCCGTCGGCTTCGTCGTGTCGTTCATCGTCGCGTATTTCGTGGTGAAGACGTTCATCGATTTCATCGGCCGCTATGGGCTCAAACCCTTCGGCTGGTATCGTATCGCCGCGGGCGTTGCGCTGCTGGCGAGTTTGGCGCTCTCAGGTTGACTGCGGTTCGAACTCTCCTTGCTTCCGGAAGCGCCAGAGATAGGCCGGAAGGATCGCTTCGGCAGACGTGGGCAGAATGCCAAGATCGCGCAATGTCAGAGCGCCTTCCGAGACAACGTTGTCGGTTTGCAGCTGCTTGACCTGATCGAGCGTCAGAATCGGGTTCGGCAAAAGGCCGAGGAACGCCGCCTTGATCTTCGCGAGCGCGAACGGCACGGGCACCAGAAGCCGCCGGCGGTGCGCGACCTGCAGCACGAGCTGCATCACCTGCTTCATGGTCATCACTTCCGGCCCGCCAAGCTCGTAGGTCTTGCCCGCCGTTAAGGGGTCGGCGAGCACGCGGGCGGCGGCTTGCGCCACATCGCCGACATACACCGGCTGGAACCGGGTGTGGCCGCCGCCGATCAGGGGAAGGGCCGGCAGGAACCGTGCGAGGCCCGCGAAGCGGTTGAAGAAATCGTCCTCCGGCCCGAACACGATCGAGGGGCGGAAGATGGTGGCCCCCGCAAAGGCCGCGCGCACGCGTGCCTCGCCGTCGGCTTTGGAGCGGGCATAGGCAGAGGGCGAATCCGCGCTCGCGCCCACGGCGGAGACGTGCAGGAGACGCGCGACGCCTGCTTCCGCAGCGGCCCTGGCGATGCGTTCGGCGGCGTCGGCGTGAAGGGCAGCGAAACGCTGTGACCCGCTTTCGGCGAGGATACCGACGAGGTTGATGACGGCGTCCGCCCCCCGGACGGCCGCGGCCACCGAAGCATCGTCGAGCACATTGGCCTTGAGCAGCTGGACCTGGCCGACACGGCCCATGGGCTTCAGGAAATGGGCGGTGTTGGGATGCCGGACGGCCGCGCGCACCCGCCAACCCTCGTTGGCAAGCGCTCTGACGATGTGCCGGCCAAGGAAGCCCGAGGCGCCGAAAATGGTGACAAGCTTGAAGACGGGGATGGCGGTCATGAGGGCGGAATCCGAAGGTTGGACGATTTGCGGCTTTCCTTAGCGCAAACGGAGCGCGGTTTCGATAGAGGGCCCTGCGTGGCGGTCCCTTGGGGCGGGCTTTGGCCGGGCAACGCTCGCGTTGACAGGTGGGAGGCTCGATCCTAAACATCGCCGCCCAGGCCATGAGCCTGCCCAGATGGCGGAATTGGTAGACGCGCTAGTTTCAGGTACTAGTACTGCAAGGTGTGGAGGTTCGAGTCCTCTTCTGGGCACCAAATTATAATCCGAAGCCGTTCTTGACTGTCCTAAAGAAACAAAAAATCCTTACATAGGCTGGAATTTTTGACCAGACGCGTCCAGCGTGGCCCGGTGAACGCATCGCGACCGCGCACCGCACCCGGCCGGTCCCGACTCTCACCGATTTGGGTTCAGCCAACCCTAAGCGCTCCGCTGCTCAAGAGACGCACGCAGGCCTCCACCGCGGCGCGGTCGTAAATGCTGCCCTTGCCTCTCTCGATCTCCGCAAGCGCGGCATCCAGACCGAGTGCGGCGCGATAGGGACGATGCGCTGTCATCGCCTCCACCACATCGGCGACGGCGAGGATTTTCGCGCCGGGAAGTATGGCGTCGCCTTTCAATCCCGTCGGATAACCCGAACCATCCAGGCGTTCGTGATGTTGCAGGATCATTTCCGCGATTGGCCACGGAAACTCGATACCCTTCACGACATCATAGCCTGCCTCTGCGTGAGTTTGGATGATCTGAAATTCCAGGCTCGTAAGCTTTCCGGGCTTGCTCAAGATCTCGGCGGGAACATTGATCTTGCCGACATCGTGAATGGTACCCGCGAGATAAACCCCGTCGATCTCGTCTTCCGCCATGCCGATTTCGCGGGCGATGGCGGCGGCAAGCCGGGCGACATTGCGCTGGTGGCCCGCCGTGTAGGGATCGCGCAGTTCAAGCGTGCTGGCGATGGCTTGTACGGTCGCATCGAGACTTTTACGCAGCCCCTTCACGGCGTCTTCACGAGACACGCGTTCGCGCAGGGAGTTGATCCCGTAAGACAGATTGGAGGCAAGCTCGAGCAGCAGCTTCACCTCATCGGGTTGGAAAGCATTGGCGTCCGCGGAATAGATGGTAAGAACGCCGAACGTCCCCGACCCATCTTTGAGCGGGAGCGCGATACTGGACCGATAGCCATCGGAGCGAAACGCGTCGCGCCAGAATCCCATGGCCTCGCTTATCTCGATGTCTTGGTTGATCTGGGGCCGCCCGCTGCGAATTGCCATTCCGGTCGGTCCGCGCCCCTGCTCATTGTCGGCCCATCCGATCATCGTAAGCCTCTCGAATTCAGCCATCTCCCCTGCCGATCCGACGACGCGAACAGTCTTGGCCTCGTCATGCTGAGCGAATCTGATCCAGGCCAGGCGATGGCCGCCGATCTCGACGACAACGCGGCACATTTTCTCCAGCAACTCCCGCTCGCTCGCGGCGCGCACGAGCAAACTCTCCTGGCTGTCGTCTTCGCGCGCGTGTTCCACCCCGTTGCTATAAGCGGACGCGGGAATGTCTTTCTCCTCAGCGGTCTGGGGATTGCGTCTTTTCACGCGCAAAGTCGGGGTTGCATCCACGGCCATTCATCCAAGACCAAGGGCAAAGTCTAGTCAGAGGCCCCGAGATCCAGGTTGACATTGGTCAGTCGACCAATCCGTTTGTTGGTATTTCTGTTGGTATAAGCGCCAATGACAATCACGAAAATGCATATATATAACAGTAGGGTGCGGAGGCTTTGCGGATGACTTTCCGGCATCATCGCCGCCTTTTCAGGCAGCGATTTTCGGAGCCGGCGCGACGGAAGATGTCGAGAAGCCTGAGCCGGGGTATCAGATCCCGACTAAGCTTGTTCCAATGATGTCAGACAAGGGAAGTGGCTTTACCGGGCCTGGTTCCTCAGATGGCCGGTCGAATATGGGGCCGGCAACGAAGCGAATACCCTGTGACTTGAGCAAGCCTACGGCGGCGCCGCACTGCACATTGTCGACGCAGGCAAAGGCGTTTTGATTGGCGCAAATCCGTCTGAGCTTACTTGCCACCACCGTGAGGAGAGCGAGATCGCCGCTTCGAAAGATGTGGTCTGGCGCGGAGGCAAAAATTCCCGTGAGGCCCATGACTCCCGCATTCGAAAAATCAATACCCACGCTCGGCAGATACGCGAATATGCGCTTAGCGTGGCGACGAAGCACACTGACGCCTTGCTTCAATTGGGAGAGACTGGCGCCGGTATCCAGTCCGTAGATACGGAAGGCGAGCAGGTTCAAAAGAGAATGCTCAATCTGGGCAAGCTCTTGCAGATAGGCCGTCCGGTATTTGGACCAGGAGAGCGTCTCGATATGCACCGGAACCGTAATCAGGGCAATTTCACCTCGGCTTACGACGTGCCAAGCCCCCTTCAAGCCGAACGCAAGCGCTGAGATATCTGTGTCGCAGATGGTTGCCGCCAAGCCGGGTTTTTCAGCGACATTTCCGCGAACGCGGGAAAGCGCGGGCACGCAGGCGAACGAAGCCGTCCTCTCTTGGGCGCTATCCCAAATTGGCGCGAACAGAAATTTCGGCGGCTCGCGCCTCTGCTCTCCGAAATGACGCCGGAAGAGCGCATTCATATCGGCGATTAGCGAACTCGCCGGCTGCTGCTCCTGCGCCACATTGTCTTGGTCCACGCGTTTCTTCGCTGCACCCACTGCAGCAGCCGCGATCTCTTGGTCCGACGGCAGCTTGACCCCAAGATCGCCGGCTACCGACTTCAAGTCAGAGAGGCGACAAAAGGCACGCGCCGCTTCGGGGATAAGGCTTTCAGTGCCAAAGAAGTGCTTCAGAATGTCAGTAGAGATCACGTTGGCGCGCACCTGCGCAATTTCCGCATCCCGGCTCGAGAAGATGACATAGAAACCAGGACCTCCTGCAATCCGTACGTCGGCCCGGTCGAGCACATGATCAACACGCGCACCGATAATCGTTTCAATCTTCTCCCTTTTCCACGTCGTGATCTGGGGTACGTGCCCGAGCAAGAATTCAAAATCGAAGAGATACACGGGGAAACCAGCATATTGCGCCAAGTCGATGTGATTGCGGAGCTTCCGCTCATCGCTATGTATCGTCACTTTGCGCTCCACCGACCTCATAAAGCATTGCCATTCCTCCCCCCGAGACCGGAGGGCTGTGTGACATCCATACTGTAGGACGTAATTGTACAGCCCGACGCTTAAGCACGCGTGAAGATCAAAGGAATTCTGAGAAGTTCCATTTACTTAAGTCGAAGCTTCGGCGTTTAAGCCGGATGCTCTATCGCATTATTCCTGCCGCGGCAGTGCCATCACATCACTGCACGCGATGAACTCTCCGGGACACTGTCGCCGAGGCTCCACTTCGAGTTTGTCGACGCCGACCGCTTACCCGCTCCCCCCACCCCTGACCATGCCGCACTGTCGCATGACTTGCCGTAATTCAGCCAATCTTGTGGGCTTGCCAAGTACGTGATCGATATCACGATAAGCGGTCGCATCGCCGGAGGTTCCCACATCCCAACCGGTCATCAGAATGGTCGGCGTGGACGGAGAAAGTTTCTTCACCGACCGTGCCACCTGCTTGCCATCGACCCCTTGCATCGTAAGGTCGGTCATCACAACGTCAAAAGGTAACGCGGTGGATAGTGCCGTGCTGAAGGCGTCAATACCTTCCTGACCGCTATCGGCGCCGACCGCATCGTGCCCTTCAGCGATCAGCATAGCCCGGATCGAATCCAGAACAGCGGAATCGTCGTCTATGACAAGGATGCGCAAGGGATAATCACCGTGGTCCGAACTGGATTGAGGAGTGCTCGCCGTCCGCGATCTCGGCCTCCTGGAGAGCGCGATGTTGCGCTGCTGGCGAATGGCGGAAGCCGCGAAACGAATCGCACTTTCAGATTATATCATAGGTACTCTGCTGCCGCCCGGGGGAATAGGTTGGCGGCGTCACACGATGGGCCGTAACGCTCTGGCGAAAGACGTTTGGAGCTCCTCAGTTTCTTGAGTCGGCGAGAATCCAGAAACCGCGTATCCGGGCTATTTAGCGCCAATTTTATTCGTACTGTCCCCTTCAGGTGGAGCGCGTTCTTCCCGTCCTGTCCAACAGGGCTCGACGCCCGGCGGAATTCGTCCCGCACAAGCAGCCCAGCTTCAATAACAGAAACGGGGCAAACGCCGCTCACGCAAATGCGTATCCGCGTTCGGGATATGGCAAGCCCAGGACAAGAACGACCGAATATCCAATACCGTCGGCGATGCCCGGACCTGAAAACACATCGAGCAGGAAACGACCGATTGCGATGAGCGTCGCGACATTAAACGATACGTAATATTTTGAGCCTGTCGGGCGATAGCCTACACGATCTAACAAGGTACTAATCTTTAGCGTTTATCCACGCTCCAGGCCGTGTGAACGCGTCGGCGGAAATCTAAAGCCGAATTAAATCCCGCCGGTAAGAGCTTCGATGCTAAGACGAAATCGTGATCGGCCCCACTCAACCTCGATCAGGCTTGTTCCTGCTTGATACGGCCCGGCGACTTGGCGGGTATGAGGAAGCTCCATGACGGACAGCGGTTCGGAGAAGCGCCCCCGCGCACCGCGCGCGCTGACGGTAAGCCGACAGCTGCAGATTTTGCTTGGTCTTGCGGCGATCGGGGCTTTGAGCATCGCACTGATGTTGGGGACGAATGTTGTCGTCACACCGGCATCCTCCGTCGCGCAGCAGGCAACCGCATCAGGAGTCACAACTTTCAAACCCTCGCGCGAGGAACTCGCCGGCCTCGTCATCAAGCCGGTCGAGCAGATGTCGTTCCGGCCGGAAACGGAGACCGAGGGCTCCATTGCAATCGACGACAATCTCACCACGCCGGTGTTTTCGCAGCTCACGGGGCGCGTGACACAGCTCATCGCCAAGCCCGGCGATTACGTTGCAAAAGGCGCGCCGCTGCTGGTCGTCGAAGCCTCGGAAATCGTGCAGGCCCAGAACGATCTGATTGCCGCAAAATCGGCCGTGAATTCGGCACACGCCCAATTCGATCTGGCGCGGACCAACGAGCAGCGTCAGCACGCGCTTTACGATTCCGAGGGGGCAGCGCTTCGCGATTGGCAGCAAAGCCAAGTCGATCTTGCAACCGCCGAGGGCAATCTCCGCAACTCCGAAATCGCTCTAGCCGCGGTTCGCAATCGCCTGACCATCCTCGGTAAATCCGATGACGAGGTCGCCGCACTGGAAAACGCGCCCGACATGCAGAAGACGAGCCCGGCAGCGACGATCCGCGCTCCCATCGGCGGAACCATCCTTCAGCGTCAACTCGGATTGGGCCAATATATTCAGGCGGCATCCTCTACCGCCCTTTACCTTATCGGCGATCTGTCGACCGTCTGGCTGGTTGCCAATGTGCGCGAAGCGGACGCGCCGCATATTCACATCGGCGATGAGCTGGAAGTCCGTGTGCTGGCCTATCCCGAACGGATGTTCAAGGCCAGGATCAGTTATGTGGCGCCATCCATCGATCCCAATACACACCGGCTTTCCGTTCGCGCCGATGTCGACAACCACGACGGAGCGCTCAAGCCGCAGATGTTTGCAAGCTTCAGCATCATCACGGGCGAGGGAAACATGTCTCCTGCCATTCCGCAGAGCGCGATCCTTTATGAAGGCGAAACGCCGCACGTCTGGGTGATGGGTTCGGATGGCGTTCTGGCCCTGCGCGAGATTCGCGCCGGCAGGACCAATGGCGCCACGGTCGAAGTGTTGAGCGGTTTGTCGCCCGGCGAAAAAATCGTAACCAGCGGAACGATTTTCATCGATCGGGCCGCGACCGGCGGCTGATCGATGAATCAGGTCGTCGCCTTCGCTCTCAAACAACGCGTGGTGATCGTGCTTCTGCTTGCCCTGCTTGTTGGGGCGGGCATTGTGGGCTTCGCAAATCTCAACATCGAGGCCTATCCGGATCCGGTGCCACCGCTCATCGATGTGATCACCCAGAGCCCCGGCGATTCCGCGGAGGACATCGAGCGCTACATCACGATCCCGATTGAAATACAGATGTCCGGGCTGCCCCATGTCAGCGCGATCCGCACGGCTTCGATGTTCGGCCTGTCGGACACGCTGATCCAGTTCACTTACGATCTGAGCTACGAGCAGGCGGAACAATACGTCATCAATCGCCTCTCTCAACTCCCTCCGCTCAAGGATGGCGTGCAGCCCCGCCTTTCCTATGAGAGCCCTATTGGAGAAATCTATCGCTACCGGGTGGTCGGCCCGCCGGGATTTTCGGTGACCGATCTTAAGACCATCGAGGACTGGATCCTGGTGCGGCGGTTCAAGGCGGTGCCGGGCGTCGTCGATGTAACGTCGTGGGGCGGCAAGACCAAAGTCTACAATGTCGACATCGATCAGCGAAAACTCATCGATTATGGCTTGACGCTGCAGCAGGTGCTGCAAGTCCTGAACAACAGCAACGTCAATGTCGGCGGCCAAACGCTGAACATCGGACCGCAGGCGGCAGTCGTTCGGGGCCTCGGCCTGATCCGCTCGATCGACGACGTTCGCAACACCATGCTGACGGCTTCCGGCGGCACCCCGGTGCTGTTGAAGGACGTCGCGGCCGTGAGCGCGGGCAACGAGCCGCGGCTGGGTATCGCGGGCCAGGACCGCGACGACGATGTGGTCGAAGGCATTGTGCTGATGCGGCGTGGCGGAGAGAGCAAACCCACGATCAAGGCAGTCGAGGGGGAGGTTCAAAAGATCAATGCGTCCGGTTTGCTCCCTCCCGGCGTGCGAATCGAGAAGATCTACGACCGCAGCGATCTGATCGACGTCACCACCAACACCGTGCTGCATAATATGTTCGCCGGAATGTTCCTGATTTTCCTGGTTCAATGGCTGTTCCTGGGGAATCTGCGCAGCGCGATCGTGGTCGCGGCAACGATTCCGTTCGCGCTTTCATTTGCCATCATCATCATGACGCTGAGCGGCGAGTCGGCCAATCTGCTCTCGGTCGGCGCGATAGATTTCGGCCTGATCGTCGATGCGACGGTGATCATGGTCGAGAACATCTTTCGCCATCTCGGTCAAAAGGCCAGCCAGCGCTTCGCAAACGACGTTCATCTGCACGAGACCCGGACCGTGCTCGGACTGCGGGGGAAGTTCGCGGCTATCGCCAATGCCGCGACACAGGTGAACCGCGCAATCTTTTTTTCCGCGGCCATCATCATTGCCGGGTTCGTGCCTCTGTTTACGATGACCGGAATCGAGGGCCATATATTCGGGCCGATGGCCAGGACCTATGCCTACGCCATCTCCGGCGGATTGATTGCGACATTCACCGTGTCGCCCGCTCTTGCAAGCCTGCTCCTGTCCGACCGCGTGAGCGAAATCGAAACCTTCGCCGTGCGCGGTCTGAAGCGCCTGTATGGACCCATCATCGAATTCGCCCTCGTCAACAAGCTCCTGACACTGGGCTCGGCAAGCATGCTGCTGATCATCGCGATTGGCGCGGTGACGCAGTTGGGATCAGAATTCCTGCCGCATCTCGAAGAGGGCAATCTCTGGATACGGGCGACAATGCCGGCTTCCGTCTCGCTGGAAGAGGGCGATGATTACGTCAACCGGATGCGGCAGCTGATCGCGAGCTATCCCGAAGCCGAGACGGTCGTATCCCAGCACGGCCGCCCTGACGACGGGACCGACGCCACGGGTTTCTTCAATGTCGAATTCTTCGTGCCCTTGAAGCCGTTCGGCACCTGGCCGCCCGGCGTGGACAAGGAAAAACTGACCGAACAGCTGAAGGGCCGGCTGGAGGCGCAATTCCCGGGCATCGATTTCAATTTCTCGCAATATATCGAAGACAATGTCGAAGAATCCGCGTCCGGCATAAAGGGCCAGAATTCGGTCAAGCTGTATGGCAACGATCTTCAGACCCTTGAAAAGACCGCGAACAAGATCAAGGACGCCATGGCCGGCGTTCCGGGCATCACGGATCTGGCGGTCTTCACCATGCTGGGCCAGCCAACCGTCGCCATCGACGTGGATCGGGCGCGTGCCGCCCGCTACGGACTCACGCCTGGGGATGTCAACGCGACCGTGCAGGCCGCAATCGGCGGCCAGGATGCAGGCAACCTCTATGAGGAGGGAAGCGATCGCTATTTTCCGCTCAAGGTGCGTTTTGCGCCGGAATACCGCCAGAGTCTCGATGCCATAAGGCGGATCACGATTGGCGTGCCCGGTCCGAACGGAAACGGCGTGATTCAAATTCCGCTCTCGGACGTTGCGAACGTCACCCTCACCTCGGGCTCGTCCTTCGTCTATCGCGAGAACCAGGAGCGCTATATTCCGATCAAGTTCAGTGTGCGGGGGCGCGATCTCGGCAGCGCAGTCACCGAGGCGCAGCGGACAATCGCCGAACAGGTTTCCCTGCCGGCCGGTTACCGTCTCGAATGGGCGGGCGAATTCGGCGAGTTCCTTGAAGCGTTGCAAAGGCTCGCGGTGGTGGTGCCGCTCAGCATCTTTCTCATCGGGACGCTGCTTTATCTCAATTTCGGCTCGCTTCGCGATGCGTTGCTGGCCGGCAGCGTGATTCCGATGACGCTGATTGGAGGCGTTTTCGCGCTGTTCTTTTCGGGCATTCCGTTCAGCGTTTCCGCGGCGATCGGATTCGTGGCGCTGTTCGGAATCGCCGCGATGGACGGAATTATCGTGCTTTCCTATTACAATCGCATGGTCGACGAAGGCATGGATCGGGCGGCGGCCATTCTGCACACCTGCGAAACCCAGATACGGCCGGTGGTGATGACCTGTCTCGTCGCCTGCGTAGGGCTGCTGCCGGCGGCCCTTTCCACCGGCATCGGCTCACAGGTGCAAAAGCCCCTGGCCGTCGTCGTGGTGGGCGGCATTCTGTTGGCGCCGCTTCTGATCCTCATCGTATTGCCGGTCTTGATCGATCTCTTTTCCCGCCACGCACAAAGGGAGGGGGAGATGGTCATGCAGGCAGAACCCGCGGAATAGCGATCATGACCGGCACGAGCCACGCGGCGTCGAGGCGCATGAAGACCGCGGTGCCGTTGGTGGTGGCGGTCCTGCTTGGAACCGGCTGTGCGGCCGGGCCGGATTTTCACAAGCCGGCGCCGCCGAACGCGGCCTCGTACACGCGCGATCCTCTTCCGGCGATGACCGCCTCCGCCGACGTGCCGGGGGGCCAAGCGCAGCGCTTCCTGTCCGGACGCGACATTCCGGCGGACTGGTGGAGTCTTTTCCACTCGGAACCCCTCAATGCGCTAGTCGCCCAGACACTCGCGCAGAATCCGAATCTGCAATCGGCAGAAGCGGCTCTGCGAGCCGCCATGGAAAATGTGCGGGCCCAGCAAGGCGCGTATTTTCCAACCGTCTCCGCGAATCTATCGGCGAGCCGCGAAAAGGCCCCCGCGACGCTCGCGCCTCCGCTCAACTCGGACGCCTTGCTTTTCTCGCTCTATCAGACCCAACTCACGGCTTCCTGGACGCCGGATATTTTCGGAGCCAACCGGCGGCAGGTCGAGAGTTTGACCGCGCTCGCGGACGCACAGCGCTTCCGCGTGGAGGCCACCTATCTGGCGTTGACGGCGAATGTGGTCGCCGCCGCGATTCAGGAAGCCGCGTTGCGCGCGAAGATCGAAGCCATCCAGTCCGTCGCCCAGTCGACAAGCGACGCGCTCGAGATTTTGCGCCGCCAGGTCAATCTCGGACAGATCGCAGGCGCCGAGGTCGCCGCGCAGGAGGCAGCACTTGCTGCCGTGCGCCAGGAACTGCCGCCGCTCGAAAAGGCGCTGGCTCAGCAGCGCGACCTCCTGACGGCACTGGCTGGCCGCCTGCCGGACGATGAGATCGAGCAGACCTTCGATGTGTCCTCGCTTGTCCTGCCGCAAGACCTGCCTGTCAGCCTGCCATCCGCGCTTGTCGCGCGGCGCCCGGACGTTCGGGCAGCGGAAGGCCTTCTCCATGCCGCCAGCGCCGAGATTGGTGTTGCCGCTGCGAATATGCTGCCCAACATCACGTTGACTGCCGTCGATGGATCCGTCGCCACGGAGATCGGGCGCCTGTTGTCGCCGGGTGGAGGCTTCTGGACGTTGGGCGCCAGTCTCGCTCAACCGGTGTTCCAGGGAGGAACTCTGCTCGCGCGCAGACGCGCAGCGGAAGCCGCTTATGACCAGGCCGCCGCCGACTACCGGAGCACCGTCATTGCAGCCTTCCAGAACGTCGCCGATGTGCTTCATGCACTTCAATCGGACGGAAATGCCCTCAATGCCGCAGCAGCCACCGAAGCTGCCGCCATGCGAAGTCTCAATATCGCGCGGCGGCGGCTGGAGCTGGGACAGACGGGGCACCTTGAATTCTTAAGTGCCCAAGCGGCCTATCAGCGCGCTCTCATCAGCCGCGTGCAGGCACAGGCCGATCGTTATGCCGATACGGCTGCGCTGTTCCAGGCTCTTGGCGGAGGTTGGTGGAATCGGCCGTACGCAGAAGGTTCGAGGGATGCAAGCGAACAACGAAACAGGTGAACTCTCCCAATCTCTGCATGAGGGCAGGGAATGTTCATGAACGACGCTCTTCAGCCCCTCCTGGTGTGCGTCTCGTCGCGAACTTGCTTCCCGGGGCCCGTTGGCATTATCAAATTGAGGAAAATACACTTATGACATCAACAGCTTACGGACGGTTTGGTTGCTCCTCTGGCGCCATTGCCTGATTTTCCCGGGAGGCGCTTGGCTTGCCGCACCGAGCGGCGAAGGCCTTTGCGGCGAACGCAAGCGCGGCTTGCACATTCTTGATGCCGCTGCTTACCGTCTGACGACCAACGCCTCATAAGACGTTCATGGCCGGCCGGCACAGCGCCAATTCGGAAAATTTCAACGGATGCTCCTCCTTCTCCTCGCTGCTGCGGCATTTTGCGTGACTTTTGCCGGCGGGATGTTTGCGCTTCGTTTAAAAGACAAGCTGCACCTCGTGCTCGGGTTCAGCGCCGGAGCGGTGATCGGGGTCGCGTTCTTCGATTTGCTTCCGGAAGCGCTGGCAATCGGTACGAAATACAATACGCCGGAGAGCATCATCGCCTGGGGCGCCGCCGGCTTTTTCTTCTATCTTATCCTGGATCGGGGCGTTCTCTATTACGGCCAGGCTGCCGCCCATGAAGAGGGAGAAACGACGCATACGCCTCAGCGCGGCTGGTTCGGCGCGGGCAGCCTCTCGGCGCACAGTTTTCTCGACGGCATCGCCATCGGACTTGCGTTTCAGGCCTCCGCCGCAATCGGCATTATCGTAGCCATCGGCGTGCTGACGCATGATTTCTCGGACGGCATCAACACCATGAGCGTCGTCCTGAAGAATGGGGGAAGCAAGCGCCAGGGGCTGTTCTGGCTTTCGGCGGATGCGCTCACGCCCGGTCTGGGGATTGCGCTGACGCTTTTCTTCCATGTCCCCGACGGACTCTTCGGCATTGTGCTCGCCGTGTTCTTCGGATTTTTCCTTTACATCGGCGCCAGCGATTTCATCCCGGAGAGCCATCACGCGCACCCGAAACTCCTCACCACGACCATGACGGTGCTGGGAGCCGCGGTGATATATCTCGCGGTCTTCGTTGCGGGGCGTTGAGCCCCCTTCGGCTATCGCGAAAATCGGTGAAAACCGCTAGGTTCGTCGGAAGGTTTCAGGACTCTTCGGTTCCTCTTCCCAACCCATGGCCATGAACCCCGATCGCCGCGTTATCCTCGCCGGACTTGCAAGCCTCGCTGCGGTTCCCGCGTCGGGGCAAACCGGTTCTGCCGGCGGGACCGGCGCCGGCAAAGCGCCGCTCGCCCGGCAGCTTGCCGATTATGCCGATTCGCTTCATGTCTCCGATCTGGATCCCTCCACCATCGAACGCGCCAAGGTGCATCTGCTGGACTCGCTCGGTTGCGGGCTTGCGGCGTTCAAGGAAGGTCCAGTGGCTGCGGTTCGCGAGATAGCGCTTGCGAGCGGGGGCAATGCGGCAACGATCATCGGGACGAAGCGGCGCGCCACGCTCGAATGGGCGGCGTTCGCGAATGGCGCTGCTATTCGCGCCGACGACATCAACGACGTCTATGTCGGGCGCGGGACGGGGCACCCGAGCGATAACATCGCGGCCTGCCTTTCTGTCGCCGAAGCCTCAGGCGCGTCGGGGCCCGAGCTTCTTCTCGCAACAGTGCTCGCCTATGAAATCGAGTGCCGCTTTCTCGACGGCGAATATCTCGACAATCGCGGCTGGGATCATCCCAATTACGCGCTGATTTCCGGTGCGCTCGGCGCGGGCAAACTGATGAAGCTCTCCCCCGAACGGCTGACCGAAGCGGTCAACCTCGCGCTCAGCGGGCATCTGGCGATGAACCAGACCCGGCTCGGTGCGCTGTCGAACTGGAAAGGGCTGGCGGGCCCTGAGGCCGCGCGCGCCGCCGTTTTCGCCGCCCAGCTTGCGAAAGCAGGCATCACCGGGCCTTCGCCGATTTTCGAAGGTGACGCGGGCTTCTTCAAACAGGTGTCGGGTCCGCTCAACATCGATCCGGCGAATTTCGGCCGCCGCGGCAAGCCGTTCCGCATCCATGATTGCTTCATCAAATCCTATCCGGCGCAGGCTCAGACGCAGACCGCGATTCCGGCCGCGGCGAAAGTCGCCAAGACGGCCGGCGATTTGTCGCGAATCCGCGGCATCGAGGTGCGCTCGACGCATCTGGGCTGGCAGATGGCCGGGAGCATGCCGGAGCGCTGGGCGCCCAAGACATCGGAAACCGCCGACCACAGCCTGCCCTATATCGTGGCGCGCGCGATGCTCGACGGCACGATCACGACGGCGAGCTATGCGCAAGCGGCGTTGCGCGATCCCAAGGCTGCGGCTCTGATGAAGCTGATTACCGTCAAGGAAGACGCGACGATGACGGCGCTGGTTCCGGCGAAAAGCCCGAACAGCGTGACGGCGACTCTTGCCGATGGCCGCGTGATCACCGAGCGCGTCGACGATCTGCCGGGATTCGTCAGCCGCCCGATGCAGCGCGCCGACGCTGAAGCCAAGTTCGAGCGCAACGCCAAGACCATGCTGAAGCCCGGGCAACTCGGGCGCATTTCCGACGCGGTCTGGAATCTCGATCGGGCAGCCTCGCCGGCCACCCTGATCGAAAGCCTGGAGATCGCGGCCTGATCTACTGAACCATTGGCACCGGCTGGATGTGGCTGCCGTCGGACACATCGTCGGGAACGTTGACGACCACCTTGTCGCCGTTCTTCAGCCCATTGCCTATCCGCACCACGCCGCCTTCGGTCGAGGCGATCTCGACGGGGCGGAAATGCACCACGTCCTTGTCGTCGGGCACGACGACATATTGCTTGTTGTCGCGCAGCACCAGCGCATTGACCGGGATTTGCGGTTCGGCGGCGACGCTTAAATGCAGCGTCACATAGGCGAAGCTGCCGCCGACGAAGAAATCCTTCGCGTTGGGCACGTCGATTTCGGTGAGCAGGGTGCGGGTCTTGGGATCGAGTTCGCCGGAGGTGCGGCTGACGCGCGCGGTGATGCGGCGCGAGGGATTGGCCGCGTCGACCACTTCGGCCATGTCGCCGACATGGACGTAGGGCGCGTCCTGCTGCTGGACATAGGCCTGGACCCTGAGCTGTGTGGTGTCCGAAACGGTGACAACGGGAAGGGCGCTCGTCTGGCTGTTGGCCGCACTTTGCATCAGGGCGCCCGGATCGGCGTAGCGCGCCGTCACCCGTCCATCGAAAGGCGCCACCAGCCGCTCATAGGAGCGCAGCGTTTCGAGCTGGCTCACCAGGGCTTGGGCGACCTGATAATTGGTCTCGGCCTGCTCTGCGTCGAGCTTCGACATGCCGCCGATGTCGTAAAGCTTGGCGGCGCGCTCGGAGAGCGTCTTCTTGTTGGCAAGGTCGGCGGTGGCGCTCGCATATTGGGCGTCGGTTTCGGGCGAGGCCACTTCGGCGATGAGTTCGCCCTGTTTGACCATGGTGCCCTTGTCCACCGGCAGCGTCTTGAGATAGCCGCTGACCTTCGCGTAGAGCGTCACCTCCCGGTACGGGCGCACGTCGGAGAACAGGCGGATCGTGCGCTCGGTCGGACCCGGCGTCGCGGTCGTGACCTCGACGCGCGGCCCGCGCGACTGGACGTCCTCCAGTTCGGCGCGTTCGGCCGCGATGTTGCTTTCCTGGGCGAGGATGAGGGTGGCGACACCCGAACCAGCCCCTATCAGGGCAAGAATCGCCACCGCCTTGAAACGCCAGGCACGCTTTTTCTTCACAGGCACGGGACCAGCCACGGGTACGGTCGTCTCAGTCATTCGCCGCTCCCGCAAGCGCGCCCTTGGTCTCTTCACGGAAGCGCTGGTCGAGCATGTGCAGATTTGGCGGCTTGGTGCGCAAGAGCGTGTAGACGATGGGGACGAGGAACAGGGTGGCCAGCGTCGCCACCGTAAGCCCGCCGATCACCGCGCGCCCGAGCGGCGCGTTTTGTTCGCCCGCTTCGCCGAGGCCAAGCGCCATCGGCACCATACCGATCACCATCGCAAGTGCCGTCATCAGCACGGGCCGCAGCCGCGTACGGCCGGCCTCGATAACCGCTTCAAAGGGCGAAAGATTGGTGCGCGAACGCAGATCGTTGGCGAAGCTGACCACCAGAATCGAGTTCGACACCGAAATACCCACCGACATGATCGCGCCCATCAGCGATTCGACATTGATGGTGGTTCCGGTCAGCGCGAGCATCCACCCGATGCCCACAAGCGCGCCCGGCACAGCCACCATGATGATGAGCGGATCAACCCAGGACTGGAACAAGATAACCAACAGCGCATAGACCAGAAAGATCGCCAGCGCCAGTCCTTCCGCGAGGCTGCTGAAAGACGCATCCATGGTCTCGGCCTGCCCCCTGAGATCGATCCGGGTGGTTTCCGGAAGGCCCTTGGAGGCTTCCGCAATCGCCTTGCGGATGTCGGCGGCAACCCCGCCAAGGTCCCGGCCGTCGATATTGGCCGCAACATCGACGACGCGCTGGACGGTGTTGTGATTCATCGATTGCATGTTGCTGACCGGAAGAACCTCGGCGATGTCGGACAGGCGCGAGGCCGGTTCGCTCGGCTGGGCGGCGCCCTGACCGACTTCCTGTCTCATGTTCGACTGCGGGGGGCCGGAGCTGATCGGGATGCTGAGCAGATCGGAGACGCTGGTCATCTTGGCGAGCGGGACCTGCACGGAGACATTGTAGGTCACATTGTTCGCCGGATTGAGAAAGTAGGACGGGTTGACGCCGGCGCTGGATGAGAGCGACGTCAGAAGATTGCCCGAGATGTCCTTTTGCGTGACGCCAACCTGCGCGGCGCGCAGGCGATCCACGTTCACCTGCAGGCCAGGGAAGTTGAAGGCCTGCACAAGATGGGCGTCCGCCACGCCGGGGATCATCTTGAGCGATTGCATGAGCTGCTGGGCGATCTTGAACGAGCGGTTGTAATTGGCGTCCTGGATCTGAATGTCGACCGGCGCCGAAAGCCCGAAATTCAGCACCTGACTGACGATGTCGGCGTCCTGGAAATAGAAGGAGGTGGCAGGGAAGGCGCCCGGCAATTCGGCGCGCATCCGCCGCATGTAGTCGCGCGAGGGCTTGTGCGGGGTTTTCAGCGCGATCAGGATTTCGGCGTCGGACCCGCTGACATTGTCGGACGGCACGAAGGCGAGATTGTAGGAATTGGGCTCGCCGATCAGATCGTTGATGGTCTGCAACTCGGAAGACGGAATGATCTTGCGGATGAGCTTTTCGACCTGAAGGACTTGGATCTCGGTGGTTTCGGGACGATTGCCGGGCGGCGCGCGCAAATGGAGCTTGATGATCCCGACATCGGCCGTGGGGAAGAAATCGCTGCCGACGATGAGTCCGAGCCCGCCGGTCAGCACCATCAGCGCGAGCGTGGCGAAGAGCACGAAGCCGCGCTGGCGGAGCACGGAGGCGAGCGCTCGGCCATAGCCGTCGCGCAGCTTCGCAAATGCGCTCTCGAACAGCACCACCAGGCGGTTGCCCTCGCCCTCATGGGGTTCGTGCTCGGTCAGGACATAGCGCGCGAAGGTCGGAAGGATGGTGAAGGAAAGGACGTAGGACGCGAGCATCGCCAGCACGACGGTGATAGCCAGCGGGATGAAAAGATAGCGTGCGGGCCCCGTGAGCAGCACGACCGGGAAGAAGACGATGCAGATGGCAAGCGTCGCCACGGTGAGCGGCTGGATCACTTCGGCCGAGCCATCCACGATCGCGACGGGAAGCGTCTTTCCGAGCCCCTGATTGCGGTGGATGTTCTCGACCACCACCGTGGCGTTGTCGACCAGCAGACCCACGGCGAGCGCAAGTCCGCCGAGCGTCATCAGATTGATCGTCTGTCCGGTAAGGAACAGGCCGACGAGGCCGGCGCAGATCGAAAGCGGGATGCTCATGGAAACGATCAGCGTGCTTCGCCAGCTTCCGAGAAAGACCAGAATCATCAGCGAGACGAGAACCGAGGACACTGCGGCTTCGCGCAGCACATTGGCCACCGCCGCGCGCACGAAAACGGATTGATCGAAGGCAAGGTCGAGCTTCATGCCCTTGGGCGCCGCATTCTGGATCAGCGGCAGCATCGCGCGCGTCGCATTCACCACGTTCAGCGTCGAGGCGTCCGAATGCTTGAGGATGGGGAGATAGGCCGCGCGGTGGCCGTCGACATGCACGATATTGGTCTGTATCGCGTAGCTGTCGCTGACCTTGGCGACGTCGCCCAACAGGATGGCTACGCCATTGCGCACGCCGACCGGCAGCTCCCGGAAACGGTCGACTTCGGTGGGGCTGGAATTGAGCGCCACATTGTATTCGCGGTCGCCGATGCGGGCGAGGCCGGCCGGCACGATCACGTTGGAGGTCAGAAGCGACTGCACGAGATCGGCCGAGGATAGGCTCTGGGCGGACAGCCGGGCGGGATCGGCTTCGATGGCGATCATGCGCTGCCTGCCTCCGAAGGGGGCGGGCACCGACAGGCCGGGAATGGTGAAGAGGCGTGTACGGATGAAATTGACGCCGTAATCGTAGAGCACCTGTTCGGGCAGAACGGCGCTTCCGAGGATCATCTGGATCACGGGCAGATTGGACGCGTCGAACTGGAGCACGAAGGGCGCCGCAATGCCGGGCGGCATGAAGTGCATGATGTTGTCGTTGGCGGCGGTGATCTGCGCGATGGCCGCGCCGATGTCCGCGCCCTGCTGGAAATAGATCTTGACCAGACCTGCGCCCGGGATGGATTCCGACTCGATCCGCTCGATGCCGTTGACGCTGGTCGAGTAGTTGCGCTCGGCGAGGAAGACGACGCGGCGCTCCATGTCTTCGGCGGACAGGCCGCCATAGCTCCAGGCCACCTCCACCACCGGGATGTCGATGACCGGGAAGATATCGACGAGCATCCGGGTAACGGAAAGCCCGCACATCAAAAGGATCAACACGGCCCCCACTGCCGCCGTGTAGGGACGGCGCAGGGCCAACCGGACGAGATTGATCATCGGTGGCTCACGTCTTTAGCGATGCATATTGTCTAGCGGCTGTTCCCGGTCCTGCCAATCGTCGCATGGCCGCCCAAAAAAACCGAGAGCCCATATAGGCTTAGCGTTACCATTTTGCCCCAAGCCCGGTCTCTCGCGGCGCACCATCGCCACCTTCCAAGCCATTCCCCCCGCCCGCCGGTCATCTCGCCCTCGATTCGACGATGGGGGGAAAGACGATCCTGGAAATGTACTGCACGGATACCGGTTTGCCGTCCTCGGTCGCAGGTTTGTATTTCCACCGCCGCTTGACCATGGCGCAGGCGGCATCGTCGAGCCGCATGCTGCCGCTCGGTATCAGGACCGTGCATACGCTGACCGAGCCGGTCTCGGTGACGACGTAGGTGACGGTCACCTCGCCGGATTCGTGAAGGCGGATGGATGAAGACGGGTAATCGGCGACGGTGACGGCATGGGAAGTGGTCGCCATGGCGGGCGTGGAAACCGTGGCGGACTGAGTGGGGTCTGGTGCGGCGGCGTCGGAGTCCTCGTCGCATTGGCTGTAATGCGACGCCTGACATTGGTCCGCCAGGGTTTTTGCTTGCGCAATCTGTCCGGGCGTCATGGCGCTTGCGAACACGTCGCGGCTTTGGGCGACGTCCGCACCGACTGCGCCCGAGAGCGACGAGGCGGCAAGGCTGAACCACATATAGGCCCGGATGGGATTGCGCGGGTAACCCCCGCGCCCGATGGCGTAGATCAATCCAAGATTGTTCTGTGCGCCGGCATAGCCTTGCTTCGCAGCCAGGCGGTACCATTTGACGGCTTCGCGGATGTCCTGCGGGACGCCCTTTGCGTTTTCGTACAGCACGCCGAGATTGTTCTCGGCGCGCGCGTTTCCCTGCTCCGCCAGGGGGCGCCACAATCTTAGCGCGGTGGCGTAATCCCCCTTGTTGTAGGCGGCCTGGCCATCCTCCATCGGATCGGCCAAAGCGATGCCCGCGCCCAGTGCAAAGAGGGTCGGCGCAATCCAGCTGCGATGAATGCATCGGGACATGATCGGAGCCCCGTGAGGCGTGTAGTGAGTATAGCACCTGACGGTCGGATGAGATGCGCCCGCGTTACCCGGGCGTGACGTTCACATTACCGTGTGCTATCCTGAGTTGTGGTTGGGGCCGTTCAGTCGATCCGATCGATGGAGCACACCATGAGGACCCTCCTTCTTTTTCCCGCGCTGTTGTTCTCGGCAGTGCTGGCGTCGCCGGCATCCGCAAATTGGTTTTCCAATCCCGCGTTGGACATCAATCTGCATATCGGCTCGGCGCGCAGTCCGACGCCGGACCAAGTGCGCAACGAGGCGCAGCCGATGCTCGTGCGGGATGCGGACGGGAACGTCATCGCAATGATTGATCCGAGAAGCGGCAAGATCATCGCGACAGCAGAACCCGCCCCCAAGGCGCAAGCGGCGAGCCGCCCGGCGAATCAGCCCGCAACCCCGGCCCGCTGACGTCCGATTACGGGGTGAGGCGCTCGCCGCCGCCCATGATCCGGCCGTCGGGCAGTTTGAGCGACATATAGCGGCCGCCGTGCGATCCGCTCCTCAAGGGATGGAAGGTGATCTCCACCTGATCGCCGGGGAGGACGGTTCCC
Organism: uncultured Bordetella sp.; assembly: GCA_964494505.1. Taxonomy (GTDB): domain Bacteria; phylum Pseudomonadota; class Alphaproteobacteria; order Micropepsales; family Micropepsaceae; genus CAIYRG01. The sequence continues at coordinate 27,474 of CAZBRO010000027.1, read as the reverse complement.
GGTCCCCAGCCCCGCGAGGCAAGACGGCTCGCGGGCGCGACTTCGATGCTCCATTGCTCCGGCGCCCCTGCCGCATTGACCGCCATAGCGAGTATCCGGCTTGGGGGGAATATTTGCGAAGGGCGCACCGGCGACCTATGGTCCGGCCGGGTCCGGCGGCGCGCCGGACAAACATGAAGGCGAAACCGTTTGAAAATCCGGCTGCACAAAGGCGATCTCCCCGACGGGCTCAATCTCGGCCCCGCGGTCGCCGTCGATACCGAGACCCTTGGCCTCAACCCGGCGCGCGACCGTCTCTGCCTCGTGCAGCTCTCGTCCGGCGACGGCAGCGCCCATCTGGTGCAGTTCAAGCGCGCGCAATACGACGCGCCCAATCTGAAGCGGGTCTTAGGCGATCCGGACGTGCTGAAGCTCTATCATTTCGCCCGCTTCGACCTCGCCACCATACGGCGTTATCTCGGGGTCGTGGCGGGACCGGTCTATTGCACGCGCACGGCCTCCAAGCTTGCCCGCACCTACACCGACAAACACGGGCTCAAGGACCTGGTGAAGGAGCTGCTCGATATCGACCTTTCCAAGCAGCAGCAGAGTTCGGATTGGGGCGCGGAGAACCTGACCGAGCAACAGCTTGCCTATGCCGCGAACGATGTCGCGTTCCTGCACCGGCTGAAGGACGCGCTCGACGCCATGCTGGTGCGCGAGGGGCGCATGGAGCTGGCGCAGGCGTGCTTTGGGTTCCTGCCGGCACGGGCCGAACTCGATCTTGCCGGTTGGGGCGAAGGCGACATCTTCGCCCATTGAGGCTTCAGGACGGCTGCGCCTCCTGGAGTGTCAGCACGAACCGCAGTCCCAGCATATCGCTGTCGAACACGGTCTTCGCGCCCAGCTGTCTGGCGAGCGTGCGGATCACCTTGAATCCCAGGCCACCGTCCCGTTCGACGTTGAAATCCTGTGGCAGGCCGACGCCGTTGTCCGCCACTTCGACGACGACCTTGCCGTCGATCGTGCGGCACTCGACATCGATGCGGCCGGGGACACCGGCGGGGTGGGCATATTTGAGTGCGTTGGTGATGGCCTCGCTGACAATCAGTGCGATGGGGATCACCTGATCGGAGTGAACGAAACACCCGGTGCAAAGGTCTGTGACGAACTCCACCGGGCTGGAGGGGGACAGGAAGGGTTTGAAGGTCAAGCACATGGCGGAGAGATTCTGGGCCACGTCGACCCGTCCTTGAGGCTCTGCGGAGAGCATTCTGTGAAGCTGGGCCACGGCGTCGATACGCGCCGCAATCTCCGCAAGCATCAGCCTGACCTCGCCAGAGGTCGGGTCGGTTTCCCGCTTGGTCACGTTGGCGGCTTCCAAACGCAAGACGCCGAGAACAAGTGTCAGGTTGTTGGCGATGCGATGGTGCGCCTCGCGGACGGGATCGAAGGCTTCCGTCTTGGGAGCAGCCTGCTCATGTTCCAAGTGCAAAACGGCGCTTAAAGGTGGCATCTCGGCTTTTCGTTATTGTCGGGCACAACCCTACATAATACACAATATTCGTTCTGGATGCCTGTTTCTTAGATTTGATGAATATTTATTTCCATCTCATTTTACAGCGAATATCCAATTGTAGTCCGATGATTATTTTCAATCTATTTAGCACGTTGTTCATTGTGCTGCTGTCACATAGATTGAGATTTCTACGCAAAAAAAGCTAAATGAGTAAGCAGCCAAAACTTAGTCTTAGACGTATAAAGCGTGGGTGGATAGAACGGGGGTCTCGAATGAGCGACCTGAAGCGCCCGGAACGCCTGCAGATCATGCTCGCCGAGGAAGAACTGGCGGCTCTCGATGAATGGCGCTTCAAGCGGCACATGCCAAGCCGGGCAGCCGCCATCCGGGAATTGCTGAAGCGGGGTCTTGCCGCCGAAGGCGTCGCAATCAGCAATGTCAGGACGAAGTCGCGGGAATATGGCGTGCTCGATGGCCCCGAGTCGGAACAAACGCCGCCGGAAAGCTAAGTCCCTTCCGGTAAGGGAATTTTTCCGCTTTGGCTTCTTTCTTTCGGCGGCTCCCTTGATCGGCCGGACCGGGCTGCTCATAATCTCACCATAACTTGGCATGATTTTCGCTTGGGCGATTTTTTGCGCTCATGGAAGGCGGCCAGGACGATCTGTCTCCCGGTGAGTCGCTAATGCCAATGCCCAGGCCGAAAGAGCTGCCCGACCCCGCCCGCGAGGAGGCCGATCTCAAAGCCGCGCGCCGGGTGCTGCGCTTTGCCGGAGAAGCGCTGTCGGCCCTTTCCGCCGGGCTCGATGACGGATTCAGCCGGGCGCTCGATCTTCTGACCTCGGTTCGCGGCCGCGTCGTGGTCAGCGGCATGGGGAAGAGCGGCCATATCGGGCGGAAAATCGCGGCAACCCTCTCGTCGACGGGGACGCCCGCGCAATTCGTCCATCCGGCCGAGGCCAGCCACGGCGATCTCGGCGCGCTGACCCGCAGCGATGCTCTCATCATGCTGTCCAATTCCGGCGAGACCGCGGAACTCTCGGACCTCATCACCTATGCAAAGCGCTACGGGATCCCGCTGATCGGCATTGCCAGCAACCCCAATTCAGCCCTGATTGCGGCGTCCGATGCGGCCCTCGTGCTCCCCAAGGCGCAAGAAGCCTGCCCCATGGGGCTGGCGCCCACCACCTCCACCACCCTGATGCTCGCGCTCGGCGATGCGCTGGCCGTTGCATTGATGGAGCGCAAAGGCTTTTCGGCCGATCAATATCGCGATCTGCATCCCGGCGGCTCCCTCGGCCGCGCGCTGATCCGGGTCTCCGACATCATGCATGTCGGCGAGCGGATGCCGCTGGTCAAGTCCGAAACCGTGATGCGCGACGTGCTTATCGTCATGACGGCGGGGGGCTTTGGCGTTGCCGGCGTGGTGGGCGAAGGAGGCGCGCTCCTGGGCATTATCACCGACGGCGATCTGCGCCGTCATATGGAGCCCGGATTGATCGAGCGCAAAGCGCAAACGGTGATGACTGCGCATCCAAAGACCGTCGCTCCGGACATGCTTGCCGCCGAGGCGTTGGCCTACATGAACGATTCCCTGCCGAAGGTGACGTGTCTGTTCGTTGTCGAACCCGGTGATGGTCCAAAGACGCCTCTGGGCATTTTGCATGTGCACGATTGCCTGCGCGCGGGACTGCAGTGATGGCGGCGGCGGAAACCAAGGTTCCGAAGCCGCGGGGGCAGATGCGTTCCTCCTATCGGGCGCGCGAATGGCGCATCTCCACGCGCGCCACTTTGCTCAGTGCGCGCCGATACAGCATCTTCGTCAAGATCATGAAGGGCGCCTTGCCCCTGGCTGCGCTCGCATTGGTCGCCGCTGTCCTCGTCTATGTGCTGCAGCCGCGCGACGCGGCGCACATGGCACTCACTTTCGAACGCTTGAGCCAGGTGAAAGACGATCTCTCCATGATCAAGCCGCGCCTCACCGGCGTCGACGATAACGGTATGCCCTTCGTCATCACCGCCGCTCGCGCAACCCAGGAAGCGCGCGGCTCCGATCGCGTGCGGCTCGAAGATGTCGCCGCCGACATCAGCATGAAGGACGGCACTTTGCTGCACGTCACCGCCGTCAAGGGCGTGGTCGACACCAAGACGCATGTGTTCGAAGTCTCGGGTGGAATGCGCATGCTGTCGATGAACGGCTATGATGCGCGCACCGAATCCGCGGTTGCCGACCTCAAGGCCGGAACCGTCCATGGCGAGCACGGCATCGAGGCGGACGGGAGCTTCGGCCGCATCACGGCGCAGCGTTTCGCGCTCGACCGCGACACGCGCCGGCTTCGCTTCACCGGGAATGTCCACATGGTGCTGAACCCCAAGGCCATCGGGCCGCAGAGAGAGCCAGAGAGAGGAACTCTGCAATGAAACGATTTGGCGCCATCCTGTGCGCTCTCTCCATCGTCGCGATTGCGGCGGGCAGCGCCGTTGCCGCCCCCGCTCCGGCCCGCCGGCCTGTCGCTCCTGCGGGTCTGGATTCCAATGCTCCGATCGCGGTGAACGCGGATTCGTTCCTGGCCGATCTCAACGGAGAGACGGGCACATATACCGGCAACGTCATCGTCAGCCAGGGCGCGGTGCGTCTGCATGCCGATGAGGTGAAGGTCACCGCACCCAATGGCCGCGCCTCCAAAATGGAAGCCCAGGGCCACGTCATCGTGGATTCGCCCTCGGGTCAGGCCGTGGGCGACAACGGCATCTACGATGTGCCCTCGCAGATACTCCACCTGAACGGCCATGTCGTGCTGACCAAAGAGCAGAACGTCATGCGCGGGCAGGCGCTCGAAGTCTCGATGGCGACCGGAATCGCGCGGCTGACGGCCGGTGGCGAGCCCGCCGCACCGGGACAGCCGGTCCAGCCGCCGGGCCGCGTGCAGGGCCTGTTCATTCCGGCGCAGCGGGCGGGCGCCGCCGCGCCTGCAGGCGTAAGCACGCAAAGACCTTAGGTTCATGCAATTTTAAGCTAACAGAAGCAAAATCCGGGCCAAATGAACGACAACATCACATCGATTGACCTTCGCGACGGGACCGTGCGCCCGCCGCCGCGCCTCATCGAGGGCTTCCAGGGCCTTGCGGTCACCCGTATCGGCAAGAGCTTCAAGAAGCGCCCGGTGGTGCGCGGGATCAGCCTGACGCTCCAACGGGGCGAGGTGGTGGGGCTCCTTGGTCCCAACGGCGCCGGCAAGACCACGATCTTCTATCTGATCACCGGCCTCATCCGCGCCGATTACGGCACCATCACGCTCGACGGCCACGACATCACGCGGCTGCCGATGTACCGGCGCGCGCGGCTGGGCATCGGCTACCTGCCGCAGGAAGCCTCGATCTTCCGCGGACTGACGGCGGAGGAGAATATCCGCGCCACTGCGGAGCTGGTGGAACCCGATTCGGCCCATTGCGCCGCGCTGGTGGACAGTCTCCTCGCTGAATTTTCCATCACCCATGTCGCACACACGCCCGCAATCGCGCTCTCCGGCGGCGAACGGCGGCGGGTAGAGATCGCCCGCGCGCTCGCCACCCATCCGGCCTACATCCTTCTGGACGAGCCATTCGCAGGCATCGACCCCATCGCCATCAACGACATCCGCGAGCTGGTGCGGCATCTGAAGGACCGCGGCATCGGCGTGCTGATCACCGATCACAATGTTCGCGAGGCGCTCGACATCATCGACCGCGCCTACATCATCCACGAGGGCCAGGTGCTGATGGAGGGCACCCCTGCCGACATCGTGGGCGACAAAGACGTCCGCCGGGTTTATCTCGGCGAGCGCTTTTCACTCTAGGGCCGGACAGGGGGAACGGCATCCATGGCGCTCACACAACGTCTCGAGCTGAAGCAAGGCCAGACGCTTGTCATGACGCCGCAATTGCAGCAGGCGATCAAGCTGCTGCAGCTTTCGAATCTGGAACTCGCCGATTACGTCGAGACCGAGCTCGAGAAAAACCCGCTGCTGGATCGCGAACATGCCGAAGCCGAAGCTCCGGCGCCGGAAGCGCCGGCCGAGCCCGCCGACGCCGCGCCTCTGGATAAGACGCTGAGCGAAGAGAATTTCGGCACCGCTGCCGATCTCGATGCGGGCCGTGACGATCTTTATACGGATGAAAGCCGCGCCGAACGGAACACGCCGAGTTCTTCCGATCCTCCGCTGGCCGACTGGTCGCGGACCGGTTCGGGCGGCGGCGATCTGGACGACGATTTCGAAGGCAGCCTGACGGCCGAAACCACGCTGAAAGGCCACATCGAATCGCAGCTCACGATCGCGGGGCTTCCGCCCCATCAGCGCTTCATCGCCGAGGTGCTGATCGAATCGCTGGACGAAGCGGGATATCTGCGCGCGGACCTTGCGGAAGTGGCCGAGCGGCTCGGCGCCTCGATCGAAGATTGCGAATCGACACTGGCCGTGCTGCAGGGCTTCGATCCGGCCGGCGTGTTCGCGCGCGATCTCGTCGAGTGCCTGTCGCTGCAGCTCAAGGAGCGCGACCGGCTGGACCCCGCCATGCAGACGCTGCTCAAGCGGCTCGATCTGGTGGCGCGGCGCGACCTCGCCGGGCTGTCGGCGCTCTGCGGTCTCGATCTCGCCGACATCACCGACATGATCGCGGAAATCCGCACGCTCAATCCGAAGCCTGGGCTCGCGTTCGGCGCGGAACCCGTGCAGCCGGTCGTGCCCGACGTTTATGTGCGGGAAAGCACAGACGGAACCTGGCATGTGGAGTTGAATTCCGACACGTTGCCGCGAGTCTTGGTTAACGCGCGTTATTACGCGGAAGTGAACCGCGGGGCGCGCTCGCGTGAGGACAAAACCTATTTGACCGATTGCCTGAACAGCGCCAATTGGCTGGTGAAAAGCCTGGAACAGCGGGCTCGCACCATCGTGAAAGTGGCGAGCGAGATCGTCCGCCAGCAGGATTCGTTCTTGACCAGCGGTGTGCGCCATTTGCGGCCCTTGAATCTCAGGCTGATCGCCGACGCCATCGGCATGCACGAATCGACCGTGTCGCGCGTCACCTCGAACAAGTATATGGCCACGCCCAGAGGTGTGTTCGAGCTGAAGTATTTCTTCACCTCGGCCATTCAATCTGCCAATGGCGGCGAAGCCCATTCGGCGGAGGCTGTACGGGACCGCATCAAGGAACTCGTGGAGAACGAAGCCGACGATGTCTTGTCTGATGACAGGATCGTCACCATTTTGAGCAATGATGGCATCGATATCGCCCGGCGGACGGTGGCAAAATATCGTGATGCGCTGCGTATCCCCTCCTCGGTGGAGAGGCGCCGTTTGAGGCAGTCGGAAACGTCGGCCGTTAAGTAATGGCCGCAGGTTGACAGAAGGGGGAGGCCGACACTATGGTCCGCGCCTTTTTTGAAAGAGGGGTGTCTCGCTCGCGTCTTGACGAGGGGCGGGTAAAACCAACCGCGGCCGGGACAGGCTTGCACCTTTCTCAGCCGGCGTAACACGACAGGACATCATGGAAATCGCCGATTTGCTTTCGCCGGACGCGGTCCTTTCGCATTTGAAGGCCACGAGCAAGAAGCAGGTGTTGCAGGAGCTGGCGCACAAGGCCGCTCTCCTCACCGGTCTTCCCGAACGGCGCATTTTCGAGACGCTGACCGAGCGCGAGAAGCTGGGTTCGACGGGCATGGGGCAGGGCATCGCCATTCCGCATGGGCGCGTGCCAGGCATCCAGAAGATGACGGGTTTGTTCGCGCAGCTCGATCATCCGGTGGACTTCGATTCCATGGACGATCAGCCAGTGGATCTGGTGTTTCTGCTGCTGGCGCCGGAAGGCGCGGGCGCCGATCATCTCAAAGCGCTTGCGCGCGTCTCGCGGCTGCTGCGCAATCAGGCCATGTGCGAGAAGCTGCGCGCAGCACCGCAGGCCGCAACGCTCTACGCACTGCTGACGGAACCCTCCGCGGCGCAGGCAGCGTAAGCCTTACCCGCGCCAAATTGGCCACCGGCGATCCTGACAGTCGCAAGGCCGGGCGGCTTCTGCTCGGCGGATTTCTGGCGCTCGCGATCTCGGTGGGAATCGGGAGGTTCTTTTGCACGCCGCTTTTGCCCTTGATGCAGCGCGAGGCGGGATTCGGGTCCGATATCGCCGGTCTGATCGCCGCGGTGAATCTCACTGGCTATCTGTTGGGCGCTCTGATCGCGGCGCTGATTCCGAAAGGGCGCGCGCGCGTCACCCTGTTCCGGGTTTCGCTGATTGTCAGCATCGCCACGACGTTTGCGACGGGGCTGACGGATTCGCTTGGTCTGTGGCTCGTCTTGCGCGGCCTTGGCGGACTTGCGAGCGCTTTTGTATTTCTGTTCGCGGCCAACATTGCCGTCGAAGCGCTGACGCCGGCGGGGCAGGGCGCGCGGGCCGGCTGGCTGTTCGGCGGCGTGGGCATCGGCATCGCATTGTCGGGCCTGATGGCAGGCAGGCTTGGACGCTTTCTGAACTGGGGCGAATTGTGGATGGCGGCGGGCGTGCTCTCTGCCCTGTTCGCGCCATTCATCTTGAGCACGGTGAAGGATACGGCGCTTGCGCCGAATCTTCGGAAGACGGCGCCGCGCCGTGTGCCGCGCCCGCTGCCGTTCTGGCCGCTCCTGGTCAATTACACATGCGAAGGCTTCGGCTATTCGATCGTCGCCACATTCATCGTGGCAATCGTCAAAGCCCGCCCGGGAATGGAGACGGTCGGCGATTGGGTGTGGGTGGTGGTCGGACTGGCCGGCCTGCCGAGCTGCATGTTCTGGTCATGGGTGGCGGAGCGCATCGGTTTCGCCACCGCGCTCGGGCTTGCCTATGTCATGCAGCTGGTTGCCATCCTGCTGCCGGCCATGACCGATGCCGCGATCCCTGCGCTGCTGTCGGCCGTGTTCTTCGGCGGCACCTTCATGGCCATAACGGCGCTTATCCTCGCGGTCGGCCGCGAGGGCGCAAAAGGAAAAGGCTTTGCCTTGCTGACGGCGGGATTTGGCGTAGGCCAGATAGCGGGCCCGCTGGTTGCGGGTTATCTCGCGGCGGGGCGAGCGGACTTCCACACTGCGCTCTTGTTGTCGGCGGGCGTGGTCTTCGTCGCGCTCCTGTTTCTCGCGCTTGCCGTGGCGCAAGCGCGAGCCATAAGCCCACTCAGTGGACGCTGACCGGAACGAAGTTGTTCTGAACCGCGGCGCTGTAGGCCGAGGCCCAATTGTCGGTGATCCCGAGCGTGGTGCCGTCCGCGGCATGGAGCGCGTAGAGCTTCACGTTCTCCGGCAGCTTGATCTCCGAGGGGATGACCAAGCCCATGGCCTTGGCGTCCGCCAGCGCGATCGGCTTGATATAGGCGAGGCGGTGGCCTTCGAACACGGGCGCCTTCATTTCTTCGAGATCCGGTGAGTCGTCGTCGTAGATTTCTTCTTCGCGTGTCATGGTAGCCTCCTATTCAGGTTTTATTTGTAACATCGCCGTGGTGAACCTCTGCTGAACGAATTGGTATATTACGTACAACGCTCTCCTGGCGCGGACGCTCCAATTCGATCGTCAGAAGCCCATGGCGGAGTTCGGCTCCCAGCACATCGATGCCCTCGGCGAGCACGAAACTGCGCTGGAACTGCCGGCTGGCGATGCCGCGATGGAGGAAGGTCTTGTCTTCAGGATCCGTCATGCGGCCGCGGACGACGAGCTGGTTGTCCTCCACATTCACGCTGAGGTCCTCCGCCCGGAAGCCAGCCACCGCCAGAATGATCCTGAGGCGGTTTTCTGCCGTGTGCTCAATGTTGTAGGGCGGGTAGGAGTCCGCTTTCTGAGTCCGTTCGAGCAGCTTTTCGATGTGCTCGAAGCCGAGCAGGAACGGACTGTTGAAGAAGGTCCGATTCATCGCCAAAGCCCCTCCTTTCAGCGGCTTTGCCAGCCCCCATCTGGGCGGCCGTTTACTTGAGAGAACGGCCCCCGAAGGGCACCGTTCAAGGAAAAATGTAGGATGTTTCCGATCCCAATCAAGATGTAGGCCCAGCGTGCATGGTTACGTGCATAGTTAATTGGCGCGCGGCTCGGGAACTCCTTGGTTTTGGGGCTGGATTTTGTGGCAATCGCGTGGCGGAAGGCGCGAAAGCAGTCTTGGCCGCTGAAAATCGGATTCAGGCTAGGCGAAAAGGTGGATTCCGGTCCGAACCAGCATGTAGGCCGCCACCGTGAGCACGACTCCGGCAAAGAGACGGTTCAACGCCTCTTTGCCGGTCGAAAGATGCACCGCGGCCCGCATGCCGAACAGGCCGCCGAACGCGCCGCCCAGGATGAACTCCGCTGCGACGATCCAATCGACATAGCCGGAGATTGCATAATTTACCGCGGTGGTGAGGCCGAACGCCCCGACCGAGAACAGCGATGAACCGATGGCGTTGAGGATCGGCATGCCGCTGCCGAGCATGATTCCCGGCACGATCAGGAAGCCGCCGCCGATGCCGAAGAAACCGGAGATCAGACCCGCCCCGAGTCCGAGCGCTGCCAACCGCACCGCGATGCGGCGGTTGAGCCTCACATGCTCGCCGCCTTCCGATTTGCGGGGACGAAGCATCGCGAGGGCGACCGCGATCATCACCAGAGCGAACAGAAACAGCAGGTTCTGGCCGGGCACCAATTTGCCGAGCGTGGAGCCCATAGCCGCGCCCAACGCGCCCGCCGCGCCGAACACGATGGCGCACGGCCAACGCACCGTACCCGCCCGCCAATGGCTGAAGAGATTGACGAACGCATTGATGGAAACGGCAAGCGCGCTGGTGCCGATGGCGATGTGGGCGTCCGTGACACCCACGACGTAAAGCAGCAATGGGACGGCCAGGATCGAGCCGCCGCCGCCGATCAGTCCGAGCGAAAAGCCGACCACGCCGCCCGAGATCAGCGCCAAAATCGCCTGCAGAGAAATCAACTGCAGAGGAATCAACGCGCGGCCTGGGACGAAGCGTTTTGTGCGTCGATGATGGGCTTGAACGGCCCGAGCGTGTGCTGTTCCAGGCTGAATGTGTCGGCGAAGGGCGGGAACGGCGCATCCGCGGGCTTGCGCGCGCGGTTGGGATAGTCCGTATCCAGATGATCGCGGTGGGGCCGGGGCTGGCTGTTGATATAGGCGGCGACGTCCCAGGCGTCTTCCGCGGAAATGGCCGGCTTATCGTAATGGGTCCCGAAGGGCATGTTGGCGTGGATGAAGCTCGCCGACGCAATCACCCGGTGCATGCCCGCGCCATCGTTGAAACTATCGGGTCCCCAGAGCGGGGGATAGGCATAGCCTTTGGCCTCGCCGGGCGCTCCTTTTCTCTGGCCCTGGCCATCGGGCTGATGGCAGAGCGCGCAGTTCTTGTCGTAAACCTCCGCACCCCGCTTCGGGTCGGCCGCGCGCGCGAGCAGGGGCAGGTTGGGAGAGGCGCGGCCCTCGATGGATTTGCCGACCGGCACGTTGGTGCTGAGGAATTGGATGTAGGCGACCAGCGCCTTCATCTCCTTGCCGCCGATGGGAAGCTGGCGGCCGTTCATGCTCCGCTCCATGCAGCCTTCGATGCGCTCCTCCAGCGTTCGCACTTCGTCCTCGCGGCCGATATAGGTCGGGAAGACGCCGTAGACGCCGATCATGGGAATGGCGAATTTCTGCGTGCCGCCCTGCAGATGGCAGCTCTGGCAGGCGAGGTTGTTGCCGGCATAGCGCATGGCTTTGTCCGCCACTTCCGGCCCGACGACGCTGTAAGTCTCGTTGAACAGCTTACGGCCGTAGAGGACCGTGTCCCTCATGGCGCCCGGTGCAATCTGATCGGGATTGGGCTGCGGCCAGGGCTCGCCCGAGGGAGCCTGGGCCTCGACGGCCGCACTTGCACCTGCAAGCAACACCGCGCCGAGCGCGGCACTCACCATTCGCCGTTTCATTCAAATGCTCTCCCGGAGCCGTCAAATCATGTCACGTACGAGAATGCATAGCCCCGCTCTTGCGCGCGGTTGACCGCGACGATGCCCGCCGGCACCAGATGGGCGTTGGGTATCAGATTTTGTGCCAGTTCCTGGTAGATCGCGTTCGCATCGCCCTTGGTCTTGTCGGCGATCAGCCCGGCGATGAAATGAGTCGCCATATCGCACACCGCGAATCGGCCGCCCTGCTGGACAATCTTGTCGAGCGTGATGCCGAAATTCGGCAGCGCAAAGCCGTAATCGCCGGAATTGTAGATGTTCTTGGTCAGGGGCTGCTTGGTCTTGGGATCGGTGAATTCAAGCGCTTCCGACAAGCCCGGCCCGTATTTCGTCCAGATCGCATCCGTATACGCGAAGGGCGTCGAGAAATGCCGATAGACGATGACGACCGCGAGGTCGGCGGGTTCGAGATTGTAGCCGCTCTTGTTTGCGGCGAAGAAATTGTTGGCATAGCCGAGGGCGGCTCCCGCGGCCAAAGGCGTGGTGGTGTCGAAGACGAAGCGGTGCTTTGCGTTCGGCACCTCAAACCAGTCGTCGAGCGCGTGCGCGGCGGGTTGCCAGCCTGCGGTAGCGGCGGCCTCGGCGCGGCCAGGCAGCGCCGAGGCGGCGGCCGTGCTCAGGGCCGCGACCCCGAAGCCCATGCGCGAAAGAAAGGAACGACGTTCCAGCGGTAATCCGGAATCTGCTTCGGCCATCGGATACCCTCCCTGCCGGCTTGAGGACCTACGTTTTTATAGTTTACGGCGAAAGCCGTACAATTTCCACTTCAGGCTTGTAGATGCTGGCCGCCGCTTCTACCTTAGCGCGCCATTTTTAGGGAGAGCCCGATGTTCAAATCCATCCGCGCCGTTTTCGCGGTCGTCGCCTTGATGATCCCGGTTTTCCTTGCCGGTATGCACACCGCCCAATCGCAGAACACGCCCAAGCTGCACAAGATGGTCATCCAGGTTTCGCGCGAGGACGAAGAGGGCATGAACCTCGCAATCGGCAACGCGATGAACGCAAAGGCCCTTTACGACAAGCGCGGCGAACAGTTCCAGGTGGAGATCGTCGCCTATGGCCCCGGCATCACCATGTTCCGCGATGACAAATCGCCGGTGAAGGACCGCATCGAAGCCGTGAAGAAAGCGATTCCGGGCATCGTGCTCAGCATGTGCGGCAATGCGAAGGCCGCAGCCGAGAAGCGCGAAGGCCACGAGATTACGCCGCTTCCGGGCGTCGGCGTGGTTCCGGCCGGCATCGTGCGGGTGGCCGAGTTGCAGGAGCAGGGCTACGTCTATATCCGTCCGTGATCTCGGCCTGATTTGGGCCTGATTTTGGTAATTGCGCAGAGGCGGGCGGCCGCGATTGAGCGGAGCCCGCCTTTCGTGCGACTCTAGGCCCTGCACGTTTCGACACGCCGTGCGCGGGCGGCGGCTCCCATCGAGATGCGCCAATTCCACAACCAGACCGAAGGCACGCCCCTCGACAAGCGCCTGAAGGAAATGTGGACCCAGGTGGAGCAGGAGACCGGCGGAAAAATCCGGGTCCGGACGTTTGCCGAAAACGACAAGATTCCCGGCGGCGATCCGCAGGCCCGCGACATGCTGGTCTCGGGTGAACTCGAATTCTACACGCTCATGGGCGGCATCCTGGACGAGGTGGTGCCGATTGCCGACATCCAGGGTCTGCCGTTTGCGTTCCGCGACAGCCGGCAGGTCTATGCCGCGCTCGATGGCGACCTCGGCGATCTTCTGCGCCAGGACGCCATGGCCAAGGGCATTTATGCGCTGCCCAAGGCGTGCTTCGAGAATGGCTTCCGGCACATCACGAGTTCCACTCATCCCGTGCGCAGCGTGGCCGATCTTCGCGGTATGAAATTGCGGGTTCCGGCGAGCCAGATGTTCGTCGATTGCTTTAAATCGCTGGGGGCGGAGCCGGTTTCGATCAACACCAACAAGCTTTATGACGCGCTCAAGAGCGGCATGGTGGAGGGGCAGGAGAACCCGCTCGCCATCGTCGACGGATTCAAGCTCTATGAGGTGCAGCGTTACGTGAGCCTCACCGCGCATATGTGGTCGGGCTACAATCTGCTCGCCAACTTTGCGATGTGGCGGAAATTGCCCGGCGACGTGCGGGACGCGATCGAACGCAACGCCGTCAAATATGTGCGGCTGCAGCGGGCGGATAACTCGGCGCTGAACGCTTCTCTTCAGGATGCGCTCACCAAGCGAGGCATGATCTTCAATACGGCCGACACGTCGGGATTCCGCGCGCCGCTGGCCGATTTCTACAGCCGCTGGAAGGAGCGGCTGGGAGCCAAGGCCTGGGCCGCGCTGGAAGGTCACGTCGGCAAATTGGGCTGACCTCGGGCGCGCCTGCCCTCAAGTTTCCTTATCGCAATGTTCAAGGGTGGAACGCGCAGGCGCCCAGATACGTTCGTACAGCCGAACGGTTCCCACGGTTTTCCCAGGAGGCGAACATGACTGACGTGCATCATCCCGCTCCGACGGCTCTCTGGCCGGAATCGATCAGGGAACATTGGAAGCTGTTCCTGATCGAAGGAATTGTGCTGATCGTGCTCGGCGCGGCCGCGATTGTGGTCCCGGTGCTCGCCACATTGGCGGTCGCGATCTTTCTAGGTTGGCTGTTTCTGGTCGGCGGCATCGTGGGCGCTGCGACGACCCTGATGCACCGGCATGCGCCAGGCTTCTGGTGGTCCCTAGTCTCGGCCGCCGTCACGATCATCGCCGGCCTCGTACTCATCGGCTGGCCGATCGCCGGGGCGATTTCGCTCACCATCGTGCTTGCAGCCTATCTGGTGGCCGAAGGCATCGCCTCGATGATGTTCGCCTACGAACATCGGACTGCCATGCCGGGGCGATGGGGCTGGCTGCTGGTGAACGGCCTCATCGACATCGTGCTGGCGGGGATCATCGTCTGGATTCTGCCGGCCGGCGCGTTGTGGGCGCTCGGCTTGTTCATCGGGATCGATTTTGCTTTCGGTGGAATTTCGCTCATCGCGATGGCGCTGGAAGCCCGCCAAGGCGCGCCGCGCTAGGCGGCCTGTTTCAAGGGGAACAACGCGGCGACGGTTTCGCGTGCCTTGAGGAGACCGTTCGCCGCGGCTTCGGGGCTGACCGCCTGGCCTTCGGCATGAACGAAGGTCACGTCATCGAGTCCGAGAAAACCCAGCATCGCGCGCAGATAAGGTTCCTGGAAATCCATCGGCTTTGCCGGCCCATCGGCATAGAAACCGCCTCGCGCACTGGCGATGAACACCTTCTTGCCCTTGAGCAGCCCTTCCGGGCCGGACGCCGTGTAGCGGAAGGTCCGCCCGGCGCGCGCGATGTGGTCGAGCCAGGCCTTCAGCGTCGAGGGGATGGTGAAATTGTACATTGGCGCGGCGATGACAATCGTATCGGCCGCCTCAACTTCGGCGATCAGGGCGTCGGCTCCCGCGACGAGGGCCGCCTGTTCCGCCGTGCGCTTGTCGGCGGGCGTCATCAGTGCGCCCAGCAATTCGCCGCTGAAATGCGGAATCGCATTGGTGTCGCGGACGGTCACGCGCGTTGCCGGGGCGGCGTTCCGCCAGCGCTCGATAAGCTCAAGCCCGAGCCCGCGCGATTTGGATTGTTCGCCGAACATACTCGACGTGACGAAAAGGACGTTGCTCATGAAAGACCCCTGCACTGTTTGCAGGGAAGAAGGTGGTGGCTGGGCGGCTTTCAGATAATTCCGTATAATCCGAACGACCTCTTCGATGGAGCCGAACAATGCGCGGAACCCAATTCGCCGAATTGTCGGCCTTCGTTGCGGTGGCTGAACAGAAGAGCTTCACCAAGGCCGCCCAGCAGCTCGGTATTTCCACTGCGACCCTCAGTCAGGCGATCCGCAGCCTGGAGGACGGGCTGGGCGTACGCTTGCTCAATCGCACGACTCGAAGCGTCGGGTTGACGGCGGTCGGCGAGAGGCTGCTCGACCGCTTGCGGCCCGTGCTCGACGATTATGACAAGGCGCTCGAATCGATCAACGATTTTCGCGACCGCCCCTGCGGTCTGCTGCGGCTCACGGTTCTGCCGCCCGCGTCCGAGTTTCTGCTGGCGCCGCTGCTCGCCCGCTTTCTGGCGCAGTACAGGGACGTCAGGATGGAAGTCCTGGCAGAGACCGCGCTGCAGGACATCGTGGCGGAGCGTTTCGATGCCGGCATTCGCATGGGTCAGCGCGTCGAGCGCGATATGGTGGCCGTGCGCGTGAGTGGCGATATCCGCATCGTCACGGTGGCCTCTCCGGCCTATCTGGCCGAGCAGGGCACGCCCACTGAGCCGCAGGATCTGCGCGACCACAATTGCATCCGTTTCCGCTTTCCCGGCGGAGGCATTTTGCCCTGGCGCTTCGAGCGCAAAGGCAAGCGGCTGGAGGTAGCGGTCGATGGTTCGGTCGTCACCAGCGATCCGCGTCTGGGCGTGAGTCTGACGGCCGATGGCGCTGGCGTGTTCTATACGGCCGATCTCTACGCGCAGAACTTGCTCGCGGAGCGCAAGCTGGTCTCGCTCCTGGAGGACTGGGCGCCGCCGCCGGACGCGTTCTACCTCTATTACCCAAGCCGGAGGCAGAATCCCGCGGCCCTGCAAGCGCTGATCGAATTCCTGAAAGAAAACTTGCGCAGCGGCGGCGCCCGCTCGGAGCGCCGCGCTGGCGCGGGATGATTATTTCAGATGGCCCATGCGGCCGGACTGATAGTCCAGCATGGCCTGGCGGATTTCGCCCTCATTGTTCATCACGAACGGGCCATACCCGAACACCGGTTCGTCGATGGGCTCGCCGGAAAGCACGAGCAGGGTCGCATCGGATTCGGCATCGATGCGAATGCCCTCTCCCTTGCGGTCGAGTACGACGAATTCCGCTTCGTGCGCGACTCTGCCATTCACGGCCACTTTGCCGTGCATGACGAACACGGTCGCCGTGTGCCCGGCAGGCACTGTGAAAGATGCCGCGTGCCCGGACTTCAGCCGCACATCCCAGAGATTGATCGGCGTGAAGGTTTCGGCCGGGCCCTTGGCGGCGTCGAATGCGCCCGTGATGACGCGCACGTGGCCCGCATCGTTGGGCAGTGCCACATCAGGAATGTCGCTTGCGAGCAGCGTCTGGTATTTCGGCGCCGTCATCTTCAGCCGCTTGGGCAGATTGACCCAGAGCTGGATCGCCTCGAACGCGCCGCCGCTCTTGGTGTAATCCCACGAGTGCATCTCCTCATGCACCACCCCTGAGCCCGCGGTCATCCACTGCACGTCGCCGGGGCCGATTTTGCCGCCGCCGCCTCCGGAATCGCGGTGCTCGACCTCGCCGCTATAGAGGATGGTCACGGTCTCGAAACCGCGATGGGGGTGTTCGCCCACGCCGCGCCGTTTGTCGGACGGGGGAAATTGATAGGGCCCGGCATAATCCATCAGCAGGAAGGGGCTCGCTTGAGCCGCATTGTCGTAGGCGAAGATGGTGCGGACGGGAAACCCGTCGCCCACCCAATGGCCGCGTGGGGGCGTACGAACTTCCAGCACGCGCTTGGCCTCCGGCAAATCCGTGAGCATTGCGGTGCTGTCTCTGGTCATAGTTTGGGATTGGACCACCCTGGTCCTCCGCTGTTCATGTTGCTGGCTGCAATATGGAGCAGGCGATGGCGTTCGATAAGGGCAGCGGCGGCGAAGGGATTGTTTGGCGCGGCCGAATAATAATTTAGGCGCCGTCCGCCCGCCGAAGTTCCGCAAGTGCCGTCCGGAGTCTTCCGCCACAGCGGTCGAGCAGCGCCTTGCCCTCTTCTGGCCGGCAGCCCTGGAGCAGCAGCATGGCGAGCTTCACGCTGCCCTCGGCGCGGGTGAGAGCGTCGGCCGCCTCCTCGCCGCTGCGGCCCGTCAGATGGGTCAGTATGGCCTCGCTACGGCGGGCGAGCTTCTGGTTCGTCGCCTGGACGTCCACCATCAGACCCTCATAGACCCGGCCGAGCCGGATCATGAGCAGCGACGAGAGGAGGCTCAGCGCGATTCGCTGCGCGGTGCCGGCCTTCATGCGCGTCGAGCCCGCGATGGGTTCCGCACCCGTGTCGAGGAAGATCGCGTGATCCGCCTCAGCCAAGAGCGGCGTGCCCGGATTGTTGGCGAGCCCCACGGTGAGCGCGCCCGCCGCCTTGGCCCCGCGCAAGCAGGCGAGCGTGAAGGGCGTGGTGCCGCTCGCAGCAGCGGCGATCAGCACGTCGTCCGCGCCGATTCCGTGCTCCCTGACCAGCGCCAGCGCCTGCCCGGCTTCGTCCTCTGCCCCCTCGACCGCCTGGAGCAGCGCCTGGCTGCCGCCCGCAATCAGCAGGATCAGGCGGTTGGCCGGCCAGGAAAAGGTCGGCATCAGCTCGGCCCCGTCCTGAACGGCCAGCCGCCCGGAGGTGCCCGCTCCCGCATAGACGAGCCGCCCGCCTTCTGCCAGGCGCAGTTCCATCGTGGCGACCGCCTGCTCGATGGAACCGCGGGCGGCGCGCACCGACGCCACGGCCGCAAACTGGCCTTCGATCATGGCGTCCAGCACGTCGGCGGGTTCCCACAGATCGATGGCCGAATAGCGGGGGCTTGGGCGTTCGGTTTCTATGACTGCACCTCTACTTTTTGGAACGCGCGGGAAGCCCTTTTGGCTTTGCCGCGTTCACGCTGAAACATAGTGTCAAAGTTCCAGCCAACCCAACCCGGCAAGAGGGTAAATATGGGAGCGGAAGAGTCTATCCAGCTTGCCGCGGAAATCCGGCAGGCGCCTGAGGCGGTCCGGCGGCAGGAGACGGCGCTGGCCCAGCCGCTGAACGAGCTGGTGGAGCGGCTGAAGGCCAAACCGCCTCAGGTCGTGGTGACCTGCGCGCGGGGGAGCTCGGCGCACGCAGCCGCCTTCGCCAAGCACGCGATCGAGCGGCATCTGGGGATTCCGGTGGCCGCGGCCGCGCCCAGTATCGCCACGGTTTACCACCGCGACCTCAAGCTCAAGGACCAGCTCTTCCTTGCCGTGTCGCAATCGGGCGCCAGCTTCGATCTGATCGAGCAGACGAAATCGGCCAAGCGGGCGGGCGCGTGCACGGTCGCACTGGTCAACGTGACGGACAGCGCGCTGGCGCAGGCGAGCGACATCGTGCTGCCGATTTGCGCAGGCCCCGAACGGAGCGTCGCGGCGACCAAGACCTTCATCGCCACATTGGCGGCGATCCTGCGGCTGACCGCGGCATGGGGCGAAGTCACAAACCTCGCGGCGGCGATCTTGCATTTGCCGGATCGGTTGGCGGCCGCAGCTTTGCTCGATTGGAACGGCTGGTGCGGAACGGTGGCGCACGCGTCCAACCTGATGACCATTGGGCGGGGGCCGACCTTGGCCATCGCACGCGAGGCGGCCCTGAAACTGAAGGAGACGTGCAATCTGCACGCCGAAGGCTATAGCGGTGCGGAATTCCGGCACGGGCCCATCACGCTGGTGGCGCCGAATTATCCGATACTGATGTTCATGCCGGGCGATGCCGCAGCCGATGCTCTGGTCGCGCTTGCGGCCGATTTGAAACGCCAGCACGCCGCCGTTTTCACGGTCGAACCCGGCGCGGGCGAGGGGCGCTTGCCGGCGTTGCCGCCCGAACAGCCGGAAGCCGATGCCATCTGCGCCATCCAAAGCTTCTATGCGGCGCTGCCGCAATTGGCGAAACTGAGGGGCATCGACGCGGACCGGCCGCGCCATCTTGAGAAGGTCACACGCACGCGATGACGGATGTGAGCTTCGCGGTTGCGGCCGACGCAGTCTTCGATGGCGTCGCGCTCAGGCAGAATTGCGCGGTGATCGTCGAGGGCGCCGACATCGTTGCCGTGGTCGAGCGCGCCGATGTGCCGGACGGGCTTGTCCTGCACAATCTGCCGGAAGGGGCGTGGCTCGCGCCCGGCTTCATCGATGTGCAGGTGAACGGCGGCGGCGATGTGCTGTTCAACGATGTGCCCACGCCGGAGGGGATTGGGGCAATCGTCGCCGCGCATCGGCGGTTCGGCACGACGGCGCTGCTGCCGACACTGATCACCGGCACGGACGAGAGGATGCACGCGGCACGCAACGCGGTGGCCGCCGCGATGCGGGATCAACCCGGCGTGCTCGGCGTCCATTTCGAGGGGCCGTTTCTGTCGCCCGAAAAATGCGGCGTGCACGATCCGGGTTCGATGCGTGCGCCCGAGGCGCGGGATTTGGAGTTGCTGACGTCGTTGCCCGGTGCGGCCGTGCTGGTGACGCTCGCGCCCGAGCGCGTGCCGGAAGGATTCATTCGTACACTGACGGAAAAAGGGGTGCGCGTATCGCTCGGCCATTCCATGGCGACCTATGAGGAAACCAAGGCCGCGATCGCGGAAGGGCTGTCCGGCTTCACGCATCTCTTCAATGCGATGCGGCCGCTTGCCTCCCGCGAGCCGGGGCCCATTGCGGCGGCACTGGAAACGCCCGGCTGCTGGTACGGCCTGATCGTGGATGGCGTGCATGTCGCGCCCGCGATGCTGAAGCTCGCGTTGCGGGGCTTGGGTTCGCCGATGCTGGTCACCGACGCGATGCCGCCGGTCGGCGGCACCGGGAAGCCGTTCTCGCTTTACGGCCGCGAGATCGTCGCGAACCGCGGACGCGTCGAGACGAGAGAGGGAACGCTCGCCGGTTCCGGCATCGACATGGCGAGCGCGGTCCGGAATTGCGTGACGCTGCTGGAGTTGCCGCTGGAACGGGCGCTGCGGATGGCCTCGCGCGCGCCCGCGGAATTCCTTGGGCTGGGACACCGGCTTGGGCGGCTTGCGGCCGGCTATCGTGCCGACATGGTGGCGCTCGATCCTTCCGATGTGCGCGTGCTGCAGACATGGGTGGCCGGAAGAGGCGGCTGATGGCCCGTGGCAATCCGTGCTACCCCCCTCCCCCTTTCCAGGGGATTCCAGCCGCACGAATCGCAACGATTCCAAAGGCTTGATGAAAGAATCGGGCGGTTTATTCGGGGCGGATTCCGGTGCAATAAAGTGCAATTGCGGTGCGTTGAGGTGCAATTACGGTACGCATGCTCCGCCGCTGCTTCAGCGTTTGATCCTGTTCGCATATTTCAATTTTCAAAGAGCGCAACATTTGCACATCGGATCGGCACGGTGGGATTTCAAGAATGTTCGGGGATTGAAGCTCCGTCCCAATCCTCCCCGCGAGGGTCGAAATTTCGAGGGCGAGGCATGAGAAATTTCGGGGAGGGGAGAATGCAGCGCCTGAAACCTGTCCCCTCCCCGAACGGCTTCGCTGCGCTCGGCCGTTCGACCCTCCCTCAAGGGGAGGGTATTAATTGAGTTACAATGCTTGGATTTCGGCGAGCAGCGACTCGCTGATGGCAAAGTTAAGACGCCTCGCAGCGGATGTGCGTCGTCTCGGCCGACCCTCCCTCAAGGGGAGGGTTTTAATTGAGTTACAATGCTTGGATTTCGGCAAGCAGCGAGTCGCTGATGGAGAGCCCGTCGCGTTCGGCTTTGGCGCGCAACGCGAGACGGCGTGAGCCGGGAAGGCGCGCGCCTTCCTGTTCTTCGATTGCATGCGCCATGGCAGCGAAACGCGGCAGCGCGTTGCCGAATGCGGATGCGTCGATGGCGATGAACAACTGCCCGGTGCCAGGCGGCGGACCCTCGGCGTCGAGGAACGATGACGCTTCGCTCGCGAAGTTCGCACCCGTCAAGCCTGCCGCGAGCAATTCCACCATCAGCGCGAGCGCGGTCCCCTTGGCGTCGCCAAGCGGCACCATGGTGCCGGCGAGCGCTGCCTTGGCGTCGGTGGTCGGGTTGCCGCTCTCGTCGAGCGCCCAGCCTTCGGGAATGGATTCGCCTTTCTGAATCGCGGTCAGGATATGCCCCCGCGCGACCTTCGAGAGCGACAGATCGACCACGATGGGTGCTGCGTCCGGCAAGGGGCAGGCGAAGGCGACCGGATCGGTGCCGAAGACGGCGCGGTTGCCGCCCCATGGCGCCATCGCGGCCGGTGCGTTGGCGAACATCATCGCCATCATGCCCAATTGCGCCAACGCCTCCACCGGATGTCCGGCGACGCCGACATGATGAGAGCGGCGAATCGCGGCCGCCGCAATGCCGAATTCGCGCGCCATTTGGGGCAGCAAATCCACCGCCTTGTACATCGCGGGATAGGCGAAACCGTGCTTGGCATCGATGGCGATGAGCGCCGGACGCGGACGCTCGACCGAGGGCACCGCGAAGCCATCGACCTTTTCCACTTTCGCCTGCGCCGCATACATCGGCACGCGCAAGAGGCCGTGGCTTTTCAGTCCTTCGGCCTCGGCACGGACCAGCGCCCGCGCCACCAGCGCGGCGTTTTCGGTGCTCGTGCGGCAGCGCTGAAGGGCGGCCGCAACGAGGGTTTCGGCATCTGAAACCGTGAGCTGCGGCACTTCGTTATCCCTCCCTTGAAAAGGGAGGGTCGAAACCGCCGAAGCGCGCGCGCGCGAGGCGGATTCGGGGAGGGATCATCCCTCTGGTCGAAGCGGGATGACCCCCACCCGAGCCGCGCGAGCGGCTCGTCCTCCCCCTTTTAGGGGGAGGCGAATTTTGTGCATCTCCCATCAGGCGCTGCGGTACAGCTTGGTCAGCACATATTCGCGGTGGCCGAGCGCTTCGGCCGCGGTCAGCCTTCCGTTGGCGGTGCGGCGGATCATGTCGATCAGCATGTCGCCGGCCTCGGGGATGGTGATCTCGCGGCGGATGATGCCGGAAATGTCGAGATCGACATGCTCCGACATGGTGCGCACCGTCTTGGGGTTGCCGGTGATCTTGATGACAGGGAGAATCGGGTTGCCGATCACATTGCCCTGGCCGGTGGGGAAGCAATGCACCACGTAACCGGCCGCGCCCATGAGCGTCACGCACTCGGCCGCCGCTGACGAGGTGTCCATGAAATAAAGCCCCGGACCTTTTCCCGGCGCTTCGGCGGGCTCCAGCACGTCGATATAGGTGCATTCGCGCCCGATCTTCTCGAGATTCCCGAGCGCCTTTTCCTCGATGGTCGTCAGGCCGCCTGCGATATTGCCCTTGGTGGGCTGGGATTCGGAAAGATCGTTGGTCTTGTGCGCTTCGATGACGTCGTTCTGATAGGCCTGCCAGACGCGGTACCATTTCTCGCCGATCTCGGGCGTGGCGGCACGGGCCTTGGCCAGCATCTCCGCGCCGGTGATTTCCGAGGTTTCGCCGAACACGCCGTAGATCCCTTGCGGGATCAGCTTGTCGTACATGTTGCCGACGGTCGGACATGAGGCGAGGCCGGTGGTGGTGTCGCTCTCGCCGCATTTGGCCGACACCCACAGCTCTTTCATGTCGCATTCTTCACGCGGCAGCTCGGTCGCCCATTGCAGGAAGTCCTTGGCCTGACGCGAGGCTTTGGCCACCGTCATGATGTCGCCGGTGCCTTCGATGCCGAAGCCGGCGACCGGTTTCCCGGTTTTGGCGATCCCGTCCACCACGCGCTTGGTCCAGCCGTCCTCGATGCCGATCACCACGACGGCTGCGACATTGGGATTGGCGCCCGTGCCGATCAGCGTCCGGAAGAACAGCTCCAGATCCTCGCCGAATTGCAGCCGCCCATAGGCGTGGGGCAGCGCCATGGTGCCCTTGATGTTGTTGGCGACCGATTCGCAGGCCGCATTCGACAGATCGTCGAGCGGCAGGATGACGACATGATTGCGCACGCCGACGCGGCCATTCTCGCGGCGCCAGCCATGAATGCTTCCGTTTCCGTTCTTCGCCATGATTCTCACCACCGCTTGGTCTTGAGATTGTGGACATGGACGTGCTCGCCCTGGCCGATATTGGCGACGGCCTTTCCGATGTCGTGGCCATATTTCCAGACCGTGTCGCCTTCCTTGATATTGGCGAGCGCGATCTTGTGGCCGATGGGGACATCGGCCTTTGCGGTCAGCCGGAACGAGGAATTGTCGGCGGTCACCACGCAAAGCATGTCGGTCCCGGCTTTCAGGCCTTCGACCACGACCACGCCCACGCTGTCCTTTTTGTCGTGGACCAAGAGATGTGGCGTTTCCATTCCCCCTCCGGCGCTGTGTAGTTTGGCGGATGTCTTCATAAGGGTTTGAAAAAGGGAGTCAATCCAACGGAAGGCCAGGTCACGGAATTGCCCGCACCACGCCGCCATCGACCCGCAGCGCGGCCCCGCTGGTGGCGCTCGCCGCCGGGCTGCAGACATAGGCGATCATGTTGGCGACCTCTTCCACGGTCGCCATGCGGCCTAAGAGGGACGTTGGCCGGTGCGCTTTGATGAAGTGCCGCCCCATCTGTTCGAGGTCGGGGTTGCTCTGGCCTGCCGCCATCTGGCGCATGAAGGTCTCGACGCCTTCGGAGAGCGTGGGGCCGGGGAGAACCGAATTCACCGTTACGCCGCTGCCGGAGACCGTCTCGGCGAGCCCGCGGGCGACGGCGATTTGCGCCGTCTTGGTCATGCCGTAATGGACCATCTCGGCGGGAATGTGCAGCCCGGACTCGGAAGAGATGAAGACAACACGGCCCCAACCTTTCTTGACCATGCCCGGCGTGTAATGGCGTGCGAGACGGACGCCGGAAAGAACATTCACCTCAAAGAAACGCAGCCAGTCCGCATCGCTGATCTCGAAGAACGGCTTGGGCTCGAAGATGCCGGCATTGTTGACCAGGATGTCGGCATCCGGGACGGCGCGGATGATGTCATCGGCACCGTCCTTGCCTGCGAGGTCGCCGGCCGCAGGCATGAACTCCGCTGCCGGAACCTCGGTCCTCAGTTTGGCGATCGCCGCATCGACGCGGGACTGCGTGCGCCCGTTCACGGCGACGGCGGCGCCCAGGCGGGCAAGCTCCCGCGCGGTGCCGTAGCCGATGCCGCCGGTCGAACCGGTTACGACTGCGATGCGTCCTTTGAGGTTCAGATCCATGGCGTTCAATCTCCTTATGCTCGCCTGACCCATATCAATGCGCGCCGTTCCGGTCTCGCTAAATTCCAGCGGGCTTGAGGGAAGCGTTCCCCGCCTGCGTAAGGGGATTGTTCAACAATTCCAATCGTCGGGGGAAATCTTTGCGAATTCGGGGATGCAATCGGAGGTTGGGTTTGGGCCTCCGGGCTGTTTTCATGTGTTCGTCGGCCTGTCTGGGCGTGGCGTCGCCCGCGTTCGCGCAAAGCCAGCCCATGGCCGCGGTGACCCTCGCCCAGGGCGAGCCGGTAACGGTTCAGGTTTCGCAAGCCCAGCCCGCATCGCAGCCGCCAGTGGTCATGCCGCTCGAAATGGAGCAGGTGCCCGAGCAAGTGATGATTACCGCGCCGCGATTCGAACTCTTGGGAACCGCCACCACGTCCAGCCAGGGCATCATCCTGAAGGAGGAACTGCAGGAGCTTCCCGTCTATCGCGCCGGGCAATTGCTTGAAACCGTGCCGGGCCTCGTCGTCACCATTCATAGCGGCGAGGGCAAAGCCAACCAGTACCTGCTGCGCGGATTCAATCTCGATCACGGCACCGACTTGGCCACCTTTGTCGATGGGATGCCCATCAACATGCGCACCCACGCCCATGGCCAGGGCTACACCGATCTCAACTTCTTCATTCCCGAATTGGCGAGCGGCATCAATTACACAAAAGGGCCCTATTTCGCGGCCGAAGGCGACTACGCCTCGGTTGCCGCCGTCCATATCCCCTATGCGAACGAAGTCGACGATCAGGTCAGCGTGACCGGCGGAAGCTTCTCCTATGAGCGGCTGTTCGCGGCGGGCACGCGTGATTTCATGGATGGGCGCGTGATGGGCGGGTTGGAACTCAACCACTATGACGGTCCGTGGACGCACCCCGACAATGTGCGCAAGATCAACGCGGTCCTGCGCTACAGCGAGGGCGAGGCGCGCGAAGGCTACTCCATCACCGCGATGTATTACCGCGGCCTCTGGAACGCGACCACCGATCAGCCGGAACGCGCCATGGACCCCGCCTATATGGCGACGCTCGGCCTTCAGCCCATCGGCCGGTTCGGCTCGCTCGATCCGAGCGACGCAGGCCAGGCTCAGCGCATGAGCCTTTCGACGATCTATTCGCATGGCACGCTCGACTGGCACGTCGATGCCAGCGCCTTTGTCATCAACAGCAATCTCACGCTGTGGAACGATTTCACGCATTTCCTGAACGACCCCATCCACGGCGACCAGGAAGCCCAGAACGATCTGCGTATGATCTATGGCGGAGCAGCCAGCTACACCGATTACCGCATGCTGTTCGGCCACAATGCCGAAACCGTTTTCGGCGTCGTGACGCGTTATGACGACATCCATGTGCAGCGCCTGTTCACCGAGAAGCGCGTCTACCTCGCGACGGATATCGACGACAGGGTTCAGGAATTCAGCGCCGGAGCATATGCGCAGGTCACCAATTATTGGGCGGAGTGGTTCCGCTCTGTCGTGGGCGTCCGGGACGATTATTTCAGCGGCAAGGATCAGGGCACCAATACGGGCACGGGCAACGAGTCGTTGTTCCAGCCGAAAGGGAGCCTGATCTTCACGCCCTTGGACGATTATGAATTCTATGTCAGCGCCGGCCGGGGTTTTCACAGCAATGATTTTCGCAGCGTGCCGGGCGGAGGCCAGTTCCTGACGGCCTCCAAGGGCGCGGAAATCGGCGTGCGCGCCAATCCGATCAAAGGCTTCACGGCCACCGTCACGCTGTTCCAGATGGTGTTTAATTCCGAGCTCACCTATGACCCCGAAGCAGGTCAGACCTCCGCCGGTCCGCCGAGCAAGCGAACGGGCCTGGAGATCAACACCACCTATCAGGCGACCGATTGGCTCGAATTCTACGGCAGCGTCGCAATGACCCATGCGCGCTATACCGGGGTCGATCCTTCGACCCACACCGGGGATTACATCCCGGATGCGCCGTCAGTGATCGGCAATCTCGGCATCTATATCCGCGATGCGGGCCCCTGGTTCGGCGCGTTGGAATTCCGCTATCTCGGTCAGCATCCCCTGGACGATACGAACTCCATCAAGTCCGAGGGCGACCAGGAATGGAACATGAATATCGGCTACGACTTCGGGGAAGGGCTGAAGGCGACGCTCGGGATTTTCAACCTGTTCGATTCCAAGGATGACGCAGCGGAATATTATTACACCGACCGGTTGCCGGGCGAACCGGCGGCGGGCGTCGCCGATTTGCACATCCATCCGCTCGAACCGCGCGCTTTCCGCGTTACATTGAGCAAGACGTTCAATTAAAACGGGCAACCGCGCTTCAGCGTTTCCTGAGCGCGGCGTCGTAATGCTTTCGCGCAGCCGCGAGCGCGTCTTCCGCGCGTTTGCGGCGGGCGCGGAAGGCGTTGCGCGTCCGCAGGTCCTCATCGTCCAGCGCAGCCCTGCGTCTTGCCAGATCGGCGAGCGCTTTTTGTTCCTCATCCTTGATTTTCGCGAGGGCTCTTTCGCCCGCGTCCACCGCGCTGCGGTCGGGCTTGGGCGGGGGAGGCGGCGCAGCCTTTTTCGCGGCCCGGCTTCTATTGGGTGGTTCGGCTTTATTGGGTGGTGCGGCTTTCTTCTTCGGCGCGTGCGGGACCTGCGGCAGGCCGGGATTCTCGCCGAATGGCGCATTCGATCCCACCGGCCGGCGCAGCACCACGCCCGGTTTCGCCGTCGCCGCCGCAATCGCGGAAGGGTCGCGGGTTTCCTTTGCGGCGCCATCGCGGAACAAATTCTGCCGTGAGCCCCAGGCCTTCAGCGCAGCCGCCCGGGAAGGGGCGGCGACCACCGTGTCGAAGAAACCGAGATGGGCCTGGAAGACTTTCAGCGGGCGCGGCATGGGTTCATGTGTGGTTCGGGAGCGCTTGCCCTAGTGTGGCGAATCCGAAATTCGCAGCATCTTGGAGCAACGCGCGAGCGATTTTCGGATTCAAAGCCACACTAGGCGGCGTGGACAAATTCCTTGACGCGTGAAACCCGAATTGATTCAAGGC
>CAZBRO010000026.1:0-81694 GCA_964494505.1 uncultured Bordetella sp. | reverse complement strand
CATGTTGTTCTTGGCTTCAACTCGTTACTGGCTCAAATTTGTCCACGCGGCCTAGAATTCGCCTTCTTCATAGGCTTTCCTTTCATGCCGGGTGGCCTTTCGCGCGCTGAACGGGGCCTCCTGTACCTACAGAAATATAGCTACATCGTCAGGGCGCGTTGTTACGCCGCCTCTGCCGCGTGGCTGCGTTCGCGGGTCTTCAAAAACCGTATGTTCGGAAACTTCCCGCCCACATAGCCCAATTCCCACGCGCTTTTCGCCAGGAATACAGGCCCGCCGTCGCGGTCCTCCGCCATCTGCCCGCGATTGGCGTCCCGGAACTTCACCACCTCTTCGGCGGCGCCCGCCACCCAGCGCGCGGTCTCATAGGGGGATGCTTCCAAGTCCACATCCAGCCCATATTCCGCCTGCAGCCGGCTCTTCAGCACGTCCAACTGCAACTGCCCGACCACACCGACCGTCCATTGCGCGCCGATCAGCGGCCTGAACACCTGCGTCACGCCCTCTTCGGCCAAGCTCTCCAGCGCGCGCTTCAAATGCTTGGCCTTCATCGCGTCGAACAGGCGCACGCGGCGCAAAATCTCGGGCGCGAAATTGGGAATCCCGGTGAACACCAGATCGGCGCGTTCGGTCAGCGTGTCGCCGACGCGCAAAACGCCGTGGCTCGGGATTCCGATGATGTCGCCGGGCCACGCCTCGTCCACGATGTCGCGCTCCTGCGCGAAAAACAGGATCGGGTTGTGGATGCCGATCGATTTTCCCGTGCCCGATTGCTTCAGCCGCATGCCGCGTTTGAACCGCCCCGAGCACAAGCGCAGGAACGCGACCCTGTCGCGATGATTCGGGTCCATGTTCGCCTGCACCTTGAACACGAAGCCGGTGACCTCGTCTTCGGAAGGATCCACGGTGCGCGGCTGCGCTGCTTGCGGCCGAGGGCTGGGCGCGAAGCGGGCCAGGGCCTGCAACAGATTGCGCACGCCGAAATTCTTCAGCGCCGCGCCGAAAAACACCGGCGTCATGTGCCCTGCCCGATAGGTCTCCAGATCGAACGGCGAAGACGCGTGCCGCACCAACTCCACCTCTTCCATCAATTTCGCGCGCACATCATCGGGCAGCGCGGACAGATCCTTCATGCGCGGCTCGCCCAGCCCGAATTTCACGAATTCGTCCGTGAAGAGATCGAACACGCCGTGAAAGTTCAGCCCCGATCCGGCCGGCCAATCCATCGCGGCGCATTCAAGCTGAAGCTGGTCGGCGATCTCGTCGACCAGTTCGAAGGGATCGCGCGCCTCCCGGTCCATCTTGTTGATGAACGTCATGATCGGAATGTCGCGCAGGCGGCAAATCTCGAACAGCTTGCGTGTCTGGGTCTCGATGCCCTTGGCCGCGTCGATCACCATGACCGCGGAATCCACCGCCGTCAGCGTGCGGTAGGTGTCTTCCGAAAAATCCTCGTGGCCCGGCGTGTCGAGCAGATTGAACACCGCGTCTTCGAACTCGAACGTCATCACAGCGGTGGTGACCGAAATCCCGCGCTCCTGCTCGATCCGCATCCAGTCCGAGCGCGCGCGCCTCGCTTCGCCCCGCGCCTTCACCTGCCCCGCCAACCGGATCGCGCCGCCGAGCAACAGCAATTGCTCCGTCAGCGTCGTCTTGCCGGCGTCGGGATGGGAAATGATGGCGAAGGTCCGCCGCCTCTTCGCTTGCGCGCCAGGCGTCGGATCGGCAGCGGGAGAATGAAGGCTCATGACACGACCTTGCGGGGGCCCGCGTGCGTAGCAGCAGGTTTCGTTATCTGCAACCGCTGCGCGGAAACCGTTTGTTTACCGTGCTTCCTTCCGAAAAGGAAAACCGGCGTTAACTCGCGCCGTGTCACATCTGTGCGGTTGCAGATGGCCCTCAGCAAGCAAACCGATGTCGCACTGGATTGCCAAACTCAAAGACCACTGGGGTCGCGGAGCGGCCGCCATAGCGGGCCTGCCGTGCGCCGTCCGGGACTCCTTGAACCCGCGGACCGCCATGGACGCGCAAAGGGTCGAAGCGGCACTCGCCTATGTGCGGCCCAACCTCAGGGGCCTCGATTATGCGCTGCCGCTTGCCGGCACCGTGGTGATTTTCGTGCACAACGCACGCGCCCCGCTCTTTCATATGGCGGCGGCACTCCTTGCCGTTTTCGCGGCCAGCGCGTTCAACGAGACGATCCTGCTCCGCCGCTGCTGGCCGCGCGGCGGCGCCCCCGTAACCCACACGAAGAAGGCCGCTCGCCTGGTGGTGATCGCCACATCGTTCCTGATGGGGACATGGGGCGTGTTCGCGCTTTCGCTGTTCGCACCGCCGGGCAGCGACATTTTTCCTCTGCTTATTCTTTCGTGCAGTCTGGCGGCAGCAACCACGATGTTTTCCCCGCACGCGGCAACCGCGTTTGCCGCGGCCTTTGCGCTGTTCGCGGCAATCACCACGCTCGAATTCGCCAACAGCTACTACACCTATTCCCTGCTGATCGTGCTGGCGCTCGTCTACATGACGATGATGGGCATCCAATCCCGCATGATCCATGCGCGATTCCACCGTTCCTGGCAGCTTGAACACGACCGCGAGGACCTGATCGGAAACCTGCGGATTGCCCATGAGCGCGCGCTTGCCGCAAGCAGGGCGAAATCCGAATTCCTCGCCAATATGAGCCATGAGCTGCGAACGCCCTTGAACGCGATCATCGGGTTTTCCGATATCGTACAGACGCGCGCCTTTGGCAATGCGCCCGACCGCTATTCCGAATATGGCGGCTTCATCAATCAATCCGGTCACCATCTGCTGGCCATGATCGACGATATTCTCGATCTCGCCAAAATCGAGGCCGGCTGCAAGAAGCTGGACCGGGCGCCGGTCGATCTCGCAGGCGTGGTCCTGGAGCAGGTGCATCTCGCCAACGCCAGAGCCCAGGAAAAGGACGTCGGCGTCGTGGCGGTTCTCCCCAGCGTCTGTCCTTTGCTGAATGCCGATCTGCGCGCCATGCAGCAGATCCTCGCAAATCTTGTTTCCAACGCGGTCAAATTCACCCCGCCCGGCGGCGGGATCGAGGTGCGCGTCCGCGTCAACGAGGCTCGGGAGGTAGAGCTTACCGTCGCCGACACGGGTGTCGGTATCCGCCCCGAGGAACTGCCCCGCCTGTTCGACCGCTTCGGCCAGATGGACCCCGCCGTCACTACCGGACAGCGCGGCAGCGGCTTGGGTCTTCCCATCGTCAAGGGTCTGGTCGACATGCATGGCGGCCGCATCCGGCTCGACAGCCAGGTCGGCCAAGGCACAACCATCACGGTCGTCTTTCCGGCCGAATGCACCATGGGCGCGGCCGCACTTCACGCCGCCTGAAGCACCCCTTTCGCTTGCCGGTTCGAGACGCCGTGGCTAAGGTCCCGCGCGCCCGCACCCCCGCATCCGAAAAGGCCGCGACCCGTGAAAAAGATCGACATTTTCCCGCACATCTTCCCCAAGAGCTATTTCGACAAGATGGTCGAGGTGATCCCGAACAAGGGCGCCGTCCGCCGCTGGCTCGAGATTCCGGTGCTCTACGATCTGGATGCGCGCCTGCGGATGATGGAGGAGTTCGGGCCGGATTATCAGCAGATCCTGACGCTCTCGATGCCGGCCATCGAGTATGTGGCTCCGCCCGAGACTTCGCCCGACATGGCCAAGCTCGCCAACGACGGAATGGCCGAAATCGTGGCGGCGCACCCGCAGAAATTTCCGGCCTTCGCGGCCTCCGTGCCGATGAACAACGTCAAGGCCGCCCTCGCCGAAATCCGGCGCAGCGTCGAAACGCTGGACGCGCGCGGCATCCAGATCATGACCAACGTCAATGGACGCCCGCTCGACGATCCCGAACTCGCGCCCATTTTCGAGTTGATGCATTCCTATGACCTGCCGGTGTGGATGCATCCGACCCGGCCGCAGAAATTCGCCGATTATCCGGTGGAGCAGGACTCGAAATACGACATCTGGTGGTGCTTCGGCTGGCCCTACGAGACAAGTGCGGCCATGGCCCGCATGGTGTTCTCCGGCTTCTTCGACCGCTGGCCCAATTTGAAGATCATCACCCATCATCTGGGCGCCATGGTGCCGTTCCTCGAAGCGCGCGTGGGGCTCGGCCTCGACCAGCTCGGCACGCGCGAGGGCGCGCTTCCCGAATATGGCGAAATCATCGCCAACATGAAGGCAAAGGGCCGCCGTCCGGTCGATTATTTCCGCATGTTCTTCGCCGATACCTCCGTCAACGGCTCGAAATCGGGGACGCGCTGCGGCATCGATTTCTTCGGCTGCGACCACGTGCTGTTCGGCACGGACTGCCCGTTCGATCCGCTGGGAGGACCGCTCTTCATCCGCGACATCATCAAGGTGCTGGACGAGATCGACGTCACCGAAGACGAGCGCAAGAAGCTCTATCACATGAACGCCGAACGCATGCTGAAGCTGAAATCCTAGGTGACGAAAGACGCATGCTCTGCAGGTCCTCCAGCCATTGCGTCTTATAAACTGTTCACTGCATGTCATCCCGGACGAGCGCATCCGCGCGAGCTCCGGGACCCACCCTGCAGCGGCTCGGTGGGTCCCGGCTCACGCGTTGCTATCGCAGCGCTGGCCGGGATGACAACGAAAGTTGAAAGTTCAGCACTTCCCCATCAGCGGCAGGGGCTGATCCTTCAGCATCGCCTCGACCGCGAGCCGCGCGTCATGCAGGTCGAGCCCGTGGGCTGCGATAAGATCGGTGCAATCGGCGAGAATCCCATCCACGTCCTGCTTCATCTTGAGCCGTTTGTGGATGTCCTCGTGCCGCAAACCCATGCCGGCGCCGGCGATCTCCAGCACGTTCACGATCTCGAACGGCCAGTCGCGCTCATGCGCGCAAAGCTCGCGATGATCGGCATGATAGACCGTGACCAGCGCGTCCAGCCCCGCATCCCGGGCCGCCTCCAGTTCGTGTAGCTGCAACTCGCGCTTGTACGCGGGCAGCGCGCGCAGATAATTGCTCATCAGCCCCGGTGACGGCTGGCCCAGATCGACCAGCTCGATTCCCTCAACCGCCGACACGATTTCGGCCGCGGCTTCCATCACGCCGGCAACGCCCGTGTGGCGGTGAAGCGCGATCCGCATCGGCACGGGCACGCGCAACAGCGGACGCAGCGCCTCCAGCCGCGAACGCAGGAACAGAAAGAACGGCGCCATGTCGAACGGCTTTGCGCCTCGCGTGCGCTCCGCGGTGGGCAGCGTGTATTCGTTGAACTGCACGAGGCAGGTCGGGCACCAGGCGATCACCTGCCCGCTTCGGCTCTGCCCGAGTTTGTCCATGGTGCTCTCGCCGAAGCGCCCGCTGACTTCGAGATCGCCGGTGCGCATCTGCCCCACGCCGCAGCAATGCGCGGGCCCGCCGATGACGCGATACGTCACATGAAGGGCATCCAGGATGTCGAGCGCCAGCAACGCGATATGCGGCGTCTTCAACACGTTGCAGCCGGTGTAGAACACCACCTCCGGAGGCTCGACGGAGGCATCTTCATCCGCGCCCGCCCCCTGCCCCAGCCGCGCGAGTTCGGCATCGGTCAATTGCATCCGCGACATTTGCATCACGTCGCGCGCGATGAGCCGGAAACCTTCCAAACCTAGTTGCCGCTGCTTTCGCGGCTCGTTCTGTTTTCGGGCCATGGCGATGCGCGCCATGCTGAGCAGGAAACGCGGATTGACGCCGTAATCGCAGGCCTTGAGACACTCGCCCGAGAGCACACAGGCGCTCGCCCAAACGCGCGACGCCTCCGGCCCTTCGCCCTCACGCACAATGTCGAGCACGCCGGCAATCGCCGCGCGCGGATCCGCGTCGGCGACACCTGCCGGTCCCGTGATCGGACAGACCTCGAAACATTTGCCGCATCGCGTACAGGCGTCGAGCATCGCATCGGCGCGGGCATTCAAAGCGGTCTCGAAGTCAGCCGGCATGCACTCTCCGTCTCACCCCACGAGCTGCAGGAAGATCAGCAGCATACCAGCGACCGATACGGCCCATGCCACCGTGCGCAACCATGGGATTCCGGCCAGATAAATGACCGCAAAACCGACCCGGCCCCAGAAGAACAATTGCGCGCCCAACAGCGTCATCGCGTTGTGCACGCCGGCGGCCTGCCCAACCAGCACGAGGGCTGCGAACAGAGGCAGATTTTCCAGCATGTTGCGGTGGGTGCGCACGGCGCGGCCCGCCCAGCCGGTCATTTCCGGCATGTGCTCCCGGTTGCCGGCGAGCTTCGGCAATCCCACCTCCAGCGTAGCGCCCGAAACCGCGATCAGCACCAGCACGAATGTCAGGGCGACCGACCATACGAGATACATCAGTTCTGCCGTCATTGGCTTCCCCCTCCCAAAGGAGCGCCGATCTTAACCCCATTCGGGCCAAACGCCCTCTCCCAAGGCAAACCGCCGCCCGCACACGACAGTCTGATGGGACAGGCCGCGCGGGCATGATATATCTCCCTTTGAGCGGCGCTTCGGGTGGGGGGTACGCCCCATCGGCGCCGGGGGCTTATCTATTGGGAGGGACACATGGCACGTAAGAATTCAACGAGCGGCGTCGACCGCCGCAAATTCCTGGCGGGAGCCGCCGTCGCCGGCGCAGCAACCGCGATTCCGGGCGTCGGCGCGCGGGCGCAGAACGCCGCGGGACCACCGACGGCCGCGTTTGTGCGCCGCCCCTCGACCGCCGCGGCGCAGGCCGAGATGGCCGGTCAGGTCGACACCTCTCCCGGCACGCTCTCCGGCCCGCCCGGATCGGACTTCATGGTCGACGTGCTGAAATCGCTCGACATCGATTACGTGTTCTCGAACCCGGCCTCCTCCTGCCGCGGCATCCACGAATCGATCGTCAATTATGGCGGCAACAAGAAGCCCGAATTCATCACCTGCATGCATGAAGAATCCGCCGTCGCCATGAGCCACGGCTATTTCAAGGTTGCGGGCAAGCTTGCCGGCGCCCTCTGCCACGGCACGGTCGGCCTGCAGCACGCCGCCATGGCCGCCTACAATGCGTGGTGCGACCGTGCGGGCTCCTTCATCATGGTCGGCAACCGGGCCGACGCAGCCACCCGCGAGCCGGGCGTGCCCACCATCCACGCCGTACAGGACCCGGGCTCTCTCATCCGCGATTTCACGAAGTGGGACGACAACCCGCAATCCCTCCAGCATTTCGCCGAATCCGCGGCGCGCGCCTACAAGATCGCAATGACCCCGCCGCATGAGCCCGTGCTCATGGTGCTGGAGGAGAAGCTTCAGGAAGAGCCGATCGAAAAGGGCGCCAAGCCGCTCGTGATTCCGAAGCTGAACATGGTCTCTCCGCCTGCGGGCGATCCCAACGCGTTGCGCGAAGCCGCCAAGCTTCTCGCCATGGCCGACAATCCCGTCATCGTTGCCGACCGGGTGGGGCGCACGCCCGCAGGCGTCAAGCACCTCATCGAACTTGCCGAGAGCATCAACGCGCCGGTGATCGATCAGCTCGGCCGCATGAACATGCCGAACAATCATCCTCTGTGCGTCATCGGGGCGGGCGATCTGATCGCGAATTCCGATTGCGTGCTCGGCCTCGAGCTCACCGATTTCTGGGGTACGGTGAATTCGATGGACGACAGCGCCGCCGGCGAGCAGCGCCTGAAGATCAAGCCCGGCACCAAGCTCATCAGCATCGGCGTCGGCGATCTTTACATCCGCGCCAATTACCAGGATTTCGAGCGTTATCAGCCGGTCGACATCGCCATCGGCGCGGACGCCGAAGCGACCCTTCCCATGCTCACCGAATATGTGAAGCAGGCCATTCCCGCCGACCGCAAAGCCATGATCGCCGCCCGCGGCGACAAGGCGAAAAAGGGCCAGGCCGCGGCGCGCGAGCGCACGCTGAAGGCGGCCGCCGACAATGCCTGGAACGCGAGCCCCATCAGCGCGGCGCGCTTCTCCGCCGAAATCTGGAACCAGATCCGGAACGAGAACTGGGCGCTGGTGTCACGCGATTCGAGCCCCTCCAACTGGCCGCATCGGCTGTGGACCTTCGACCAGCATCATCAGTTCATCGGCGGCCCCGGCGGCGCGGGCATCGGCTACGGCCTGCCGGCCGCGGTCGGCGCATCTTTTGCGCACCGCTCGATCGATCCGACACGTCTGTGCATCAACATCCAGAACGACGGCGATTCCATGTATGCGCCGGGCGCGCTGTGGACGGCATCGCATCACAAGCTTCCGATGCTGACCATCATGTGGAACAACCGCGCCTATCATCAGGAGATCATGCACCTGCAGCGCATGGCCAACTGGCGGCAGCGCGACGTCACGACAGCCCATATCGGCACCACCATCTGGGACCCGTATGTGCAGTACGAAAAGCTTGCCGAAGCGCTGGGACAGGTCGGCATCGGCCCGATCACCGACCCCAAGGATTTGGGCGCCGCCATCAAGCGCGGCATCGAAGCGGTGAAGATGGGCGAGCCCGTCCTCATCAATGTCGTGACCCAGCCGCGCTAAGGGAGAACATCATGCGCATCGCGATTTTCCCTGCTGTCGTCATTGCCGCGCTGTTCGGCGCGTCTTCGGCGTTTGCCGCTGCTGCCGCGCCCCAGGGCGACCCCGCAAAGGGCAAGGTCAATTTCGAAACCGTCGGCTGCTATCAATGCCATGGCTTCCAGGGCCAGGGCGGACGCGAAGGCAAGCGCATCGGCGATCCCATGCCGCTGGCGTGGCCAGCTTTCCTGGGCTGGGTGCGGACCACGAGCGGCGACATGCCGCCCTATACGCCCAAGGTGCTGTCCGACCAGCAATTGGCCGACATCTACGCCTATCTCCAATCGATCCCGAAGGCGCCCGATTACAAGACCATTCCGCTGCTCACGGGCATGCAGAACACCGCGTCGAACACGCGCTGATGTTGTTCCTCGCGCCTGTTCCCCCTCCCTTTGCGGGAGGGGGCCAGGGGGAGGGGTAAAGCGGGCATGATAGACCGGCGCGCAGTCCTGGCCGGCGCGGCTGCGGGTGCGCTTATGGCCGCGCCTTCCCGCCTCGCCGCACAATTGCCCAAAGGAAGAACCATGCCGACGCGCTCATCCCGTGATCGCCTCGAAGAGGCCCTCGCCAGGATCGCCGATCCCCAAGGCGAAGGTGCCCGTGCCTGCCTCACGGTTTACCGGGATGCCGCCCGCGCGGCCGCCGACGCGGCCGATGCAAGGGCGCGTGCCGGCACGCCCCTTGGCCAGCTCGACGGGGCCATCGTCAGCATCAAGGACCTGTTCGACGTCGCGGGCGAACCGACGCGGGCTGGCTCGACGATTTTGCGCGATGCGCCGCCGGCCGTGAGCGATGCCGTCGTGGTCCGCCGCTTGCGCGCGGCGGGCGCCGTCATCGTCGCCAAGACCAACATGAGCGAGTTCGCCTTCACCGGCACCGGCCAGAATCCCCATTACGGAACGCCGGCCAATCCCGCGGACCGCGCCCGTGTCCCCGGCGGGTCTTCGGCGGGCGCCGCGGTCGCCGTAGCGGACGGCATGTGCGAAATCGCCATCGGCACGGATACCGGCGGCTCGACCCGCATTCCGGCGGCGCTGTGCGGAATCACCGGCTACAAGCCGAGCAAATTCCGCGTGCCGACCGATGGCGCCTTTCCGCTCTCTTTCACGCTCGATTCCATAGGCCCGCTTGCGAAAACCGCCGCCGATTGCGCGGCGGCTGACGCGGTGATGGCGGGCGATGATCCCTGGACGGTTGAACCCTTCGGACTGCAGGGATTGCGGCTCGGCATTCCGCAAGGGCTGCCCTTGGGCGGTCTGGATGCGACCGTCAGCGCGCGCTTTGCCGCGGCCACCGCCGCCCTGAACCATGCCGGCGTGCGGCTTTCCGACGAGGCGCTCCCGATCTTCGACGACATGCTGCGCGTGCAGGCGAAAGCGACGTTCCCGTCGGTCGAATCCTTCGCCATTCATCGCCAATGGATTGCGGCGCGCGCGGCGGAATACGATCCCAATGTGCGGCCGCGCATCGAGGCCGGACGCGATATCTCCGCCGCCGACTACATCGCCATGCTGCGTGGACGATCGGAACTGGTGCTCGCCATGGATGCGCGTCTTGCCGAACTCGACGGGCTCGTGCTGCCGACCACGCCCATCGTCGCGCCCACCATGGAAGAAGTTTCGGGCGCGGAAAATTTCCGCCCCAGGAACCTGCTTCTTCTGCGAAATCCTGCCTTGGTGAATTTCTTCGACCTCTGCGCAATTTCGCTGCCGCTGCCGCGCAATGGCGGTCTGCCGGTGGGCCTGATGCTGGTGGCGCGCAACGGCCAGGATCGCAAGCTCTTCCGCATGGCCGCCGCGGTGGAACACCTGTTCGGGACGTAGCACTCCCGCCCCCTCCGCTCGCTCCGCGAACACCTCCCCCGTAAACAGGGGAGGAAACATTGGCGCGGTCTGATTTCTTCGCCCGTTTACGGGGACGTCCGGCCGCAAGCCGGGAAGGGGCGATTCGAACCACATCGCGCTTGCCGAGCCTCGCAATAACCGTGAACCTCGTCCTATGACCGGTGCGCCGCTCATTTCGATGCTCGTCGTGGGTTTGGGGCTGGCCTTCCTATTCGGCACGCTCGCAAATCGGCTCAAGCTTTCGCCGATTGCGGGCTATCTCGTGGCCGGCGTGGCGGTTGGGCCCTTCACGCCGGGCTTTGTCGGCGATCCTGCGCTCGCCCAGCAATTGGCGGATATCGGCGTCATCCTTTTGATGTTCGGCGTCGGCTTGCATTTCTCGCTCAAGGATTTGCTGGCGCTGAAACGCGCTGTCATCCCCACCGTCGTCCTGCAGGTGGTGCTCTCGGCCATGCTCGGCGCCTCGGCGGGTGCGGCCCTCGGCTTCCCGCTCGGCGAGAGCATCGTCTTCGGCGTCTCGCTGTCCATCGCGAGCACGGTCGTTCTGCTGCGCGCGCTGCAGGGCGGCCGCCTGCTCGATACCGAGCGCGGCCGCCTCGCGATGGGTTGGCTGATCGTACAGGACTTCGTCACCGTCATGGCGCTGGTCCTCATTCCGGCGCTGGCGCAATTGCTGAAAGCACAAGACACCGGCGCCGCGTTCGACGCAGCCGGTTTCGCCGAAACGCTCGCCCTGACCTTGGGTAAATTCGTGGCCTTCATCGCTCTGATGCTGCTGGTCGGGCGGCGCGTGATTCCCGCCGTCCTGCATTATGTCGCGCATACGGGTTCGCGCGAACTGTTCCGGCTGGCGGTGCTGTCGGTGGCGTTGGGCGTGGCCTTCTTCGCGGCCGAATTGTTCGACGTGTCGTTCGCGTTGGGCGCGTTCTTCGCCGGCATGATCTTGAGCGAATCCCAGCTGAGCGCGCGCGCCGCCGAGGAATCCCTTCCTTTGCGCGATGCGTTCGCGGTGCTGTTCTTCGTATCCATCGGAATGCTGTTCAATCCGCTCGTTCTGGTGAACGACACCGGCGTGCTCGCCCTATCCGTGCTCGTGGTGATGGCCGGCAATGGCGCCATCGCGTTCGGCCTTGCGCGCGTTCTCGGCTATTCCCTCGAGACCGCTCTGATGGTCGCGGCGGGGCTGGCGCAAATCGGGGAGTTTTCCTTTATTCTGGCGGATCTCGGGATCGGCCTCGATCTCCTCAGCGGGCGAGCGCGCGATCTGATCCTGGGTTCCTCCATTCTCTCGATCATCGCCAATCCGTTCCTGCTGTCGCTAGCCGCCCGCATCCATCCCGCACATC
Source organism: uncultured Bordetella sp. (assembly GCA_964494505.1). GTDB lineage: Bacteria > Pseudomonadota > Alphaproteobacteria > Micropepsales > Micropepsaceae > CAIYRG01. Next base: position 69,924 of record CAZBRO010000026.1, on the reverse strand, counting down.
CCCAAGGCGAGCCGGTCAAGGAAGATGTCCCGCCAAAGCTGCACAAGACCGCGCTCGCGCACCACATCGTGCTCGTCGGCTATGGCCGCGTCGGCAGCCTGATCGGGCGCGCGCTGCAGGAGCGGCACGAGCATTTCCTCGTCATCGAAGACGCGGACAAGCTGGTGGCCGGGCTGAACGAGGCCGGGATCGAGGTCATTCCCGGCAACGCGGTCAAGCGCGCAGTGCTGGAGGCGGCCAATGTGAAAGAGGCGCGGCTGATGTTCATCGCCATCCCCAACAGCTTCGAGGCGGGAACCATCGTGGAGCAATCGCGCGCGCTCAACCCGGACCTGCATGTCGTGGCGCGCGCCCATTCCAACGACGAAGTCGACTATCTCCTGAGGCTGTCGGCCGACGAAGTCATCATGGGCGAGCGCGAAATCGCCCGCGGCATGATCGAGCACGCCTTTGGGACGCCCCAATCACCCCCTACCGCCGGAGCGCTGGCCAGCGGAGCGGCGCCTCTCTAGAATACGCATCCGGATTTGAACGCCGCCCGCGGGGAGGGAAATCGTCATGCGCAAGCTGTCATCGCCGCATCTTCTTCTTGGGTTTTCGGCGCTCCTTGCCGTCGCAAGCCCCGCCTCGGCCGATGACGGACAGCGCCTCCTTTCCATCGACCATTATGTGCTGACCAAATCCATCGTCCCGGCGATCAAAGGAGAACCGGCCGAGATCTATGTCCATGAGCGCACCACCGCCGCCGCAGTCGCACGCGGTGCGGCCTCCGACCGTGTGGTGCTGTTCGTCCACGGCGCCGGCACGCCGGCCGAGGTCGCCTTCGATGTTCCGTACCAGGATTATAGCTGGATGGCGTATCTCGCCCGCGCCGGCTTCGACGTGTTCTCCATGGATACCACCGGCTATGGCCGTTCGACGCGTCCGGCCCCCATGAACGATCCCTGCAACCTTTCGCCGGAGCAGCAGGCATCCCTCGGGCTCAAGGCCTGCACGGCCAGCTATCCCTATCAGCTGACCACGCTGGAATCGGATTGGAACGATGTCGGCGCGGCGGTCGATTATGTGCGCGCGCTGCGCCATGTCGACAAGGTGAGCCTGGTGGCATGGTCGCTCGGCGGACCGCGCTCGGCCGGCTATGCCGCGCAGCACCCCGACAAAATCGCCAAACTGGTGCTGCTCGCGCCCGCCTATAACCGTGCGGCATCCGCCAAGCCACCGGGCGATATTCCGCTCAAGGGCGTCGCCATGAACACCCAGTCGCGCGCCGATTTCGATGCCAATTGGGACCGGCAGGTCGGTTGCGCCAACCAATACGAACCGGCCGCCGCCCAATCGGTGTGGACCAGCATGATCGCCTCCGATCCGGTGGGCGCCACCTGGGGACCGGGCGCGCGCCGTGCGCCGAACACCACAAGCTGGGGCTGGACCTCCGACGTCGTGAAAACCACCATGATCCCGACGCTGATGGTGTCGGGCGCCCACGACAAACAGGTCGATCAGAGCCGCGTGAAAGAGATGTATGCCGACCTTGGCTCACCGCAAAAAGTGTTCATCGATCTCGCCTGCTCGTCGCACAACGCGATGTGGGAGAAGAACCACCTGCTGTTGTTCCGCGCTTCGCTGGAATGGCTGCAAAAGGGCACGGTAAACGGGAGCAAAACGGGAATGCTTCGCCTCGGCTATTCGGACTGATCGGCGCCTCACCTCGGTTTTCCCATACCCCCGGCATGTCGCTTGCACGTTTCAGGATGAGATGTGCCAGAAGGCGACACTATGCCCGACGAGCCCTATTGCCCGAATTGCGCAGCCACCGATAAGCAGTCACGCCTCACCGTTGCCGCGTTCAGCAAGCTAAAAGCCCATTTGAGAGGGGAGGCGGCGGCACATTTCGACACTGCCCACCGGTGCGGCATTTGCGGAGCGCATTACTCGTTTCGCGCCGGGAAAAGCTTCGCGATAGGAGGCACATCCAAACTCAGCAGCCATCAGCGCTGACCGGACGGGACATTACGTCAATCGTGTAAACCTAAACCAGGAATGAAAACCCGTACACAATCAGCGCCCATGACAGAAGGCACGCAATCAGCAAAGGCCACGCGATATAGGCCGGCGGCAACGAGTTCCTGCTGGTTCTTGCCGATAAATAGCGGATGTCCAAAATATTCCTCCTGCTAAGCCTTCACCGGCAGCCTGCTGATGCCAGTGAGGCGTCGCTAATCTGTCGTCATTAAGGAGATAGCAAGGTTCGTGCCAGAATGGGTCACCGGTTAACTATCAATGCCTTAGGTTCCATCCCGTACCGGGATCGGTCCAACCTGTAAAATTTTTCGACTCGTAATTAATTACAGGAAATTTATATTCTCCAGAAAGCACTTACGCTGCGGCGGTTCATGGCAGCGCGAAAACATAGATGCCGCTCGCGTTGCGCACCGGCGGCGGCATGACGGTCTTGGTCAACGCAAGCACATTGGAAGTCAGCGATTGTCCTTCGCCGGTAAACAGCATCACATACTGCTTGCCGTTCACCGCATAGGTGATCGTGCTCGTCACCACCATGCCGCCAACCACGGCTTCCCACAGCACCTTGCCGTCTTCGCCGTCTATGGCGCGCACCCGCCGGTTGAGATCGCTGGTGAAGACGAGGCCGCTTCCGGTGGTCAACAGCGATCCATTGGTGCCGATGGCCTGCGAGTAGATGACTTTCATTTCTCCCGTGGCGACATTCACCTTCCCGATGTTCATGTATTTGCCGGGATCGATTCCGGGCCGCATGATGCCCGACCGCGGCCCATAGCCGGTCGGGCTTTCGACATCGGCGGTCATCGACAGGCACTGGTCGTGGAACGGCACGTAGAGTGAATTGTTCTGCGGGTTGTAGGCCGTCTGCATGATGGCCCGCGTGTTGTGATAGCAGCCGATGATGTGGTCGCCGTCCTTCTTGAACAGCTTGTCCTGATTGATGCGGGTCAGCCCCGTCTTCACATCGACGAAATTCATGTTGAGGTTGGGATCGTCGTAAGGAAACGGCCGCGCCCAGAGGAATTTGCCGGATTCCTGTTCGACCGCGAACATGCCGCCGCCTTCGGCCGCCGTCAGCACGATGTCATGTTCGCTGCCGGGCGTCAGATTCGCGCTGATCCATTTGACGGCTTTCGGATCGGGGCTGACCTTGGTGTGGATGAGCAGGCGTTCGTGGTTGTGATCGGCATCCCAATCGTCGCCCGGCAATTCCTGGTAATACCATTTGAGCTTGCCGGTCTCGACGTCGAGGGCGACCGTCGAATTGCTGAAGAGATCGGCGGGTGCATTGAGCGACACCGCGTCGGCAGCCCCATGGCGCGTCAGCCGCGTGTAGGGATTGGGATTGGCGACGCTCCAATAGAGCACCTTGCGGACCGGATCGTAGGAGCCCACCTGCCCCCACGGGCCCGCCGCGCGCTTCTCCGTCGGCACATCGCCCCAGGTGTCGCCGCCGGGCTCGCCCGCGCCCGCGGTGGTAAAGAATTTCCACACCAGACGTCCGGTCCTGGCATCGTTGGCGGCGATGAAGCAGTTTTCGCGCTTGGCTTGATCGCAGGTGCGGTTCGAGATCACCTTGCCGTCGGCAAGCAGCAGCCCGCCCGCCTGCTGGCCGCCATTGTCGAGCTTGGATTCCCAGCGCAGTCTGCCGGTCCTGGCATCGATGGCCACAAGAAACCCGTCGGGCGCCGCGAAATAGATCATGTCCTCGTAGATCGCCAGACTCTTTTCGCGCGCCCGCGTGCCGGTCACGCCAGCCGGATATTTGCGCGCATATTCCCAGATCAGATCGCCATTGGTCGCGTCCACCGCCTGGATCGTGGCCCCGGGCGCGAACAGATACATCACGCCGCGATAGACGATGGGCGTCGATTCCTGCGTCCCGCCCGGAAGCTGGCGCGCCCAGGCCATGCGAAGCTGGCCGGCATTGGCCTTTGTGATCTGATTGAGCGGACTGAAGCGCCATTCGTTGTAGGTCCGGCTGATCATCAGCCAATCGGCCGGGTCGGGATTGTTCAGCATCGCATCGGTGACGGGCGCGAAGTTCGGTTGCGCGATCGCCGCCCCGAGTGCGGTCAGCGAAACAGCCGAGCCAAACAGGATTGCTATTGCCCGCTGCGAGATGGGTTTCATGGCTCTCCCCGATTATCCGTTTCGGACATGATTGTTGTTTGCCTGACGGTAACGCGAATGGGCGAGGCTGAACAGCCGGGGCAACATTGTTGCAAATGGGTCGGCGCAGGCGGTAATTGGCTTTCCTGCACGCAAACTTCCGTTGGGATCGCCGTTGCCAAACCCGGTTAAGATCTTCGCCGTCGCGCCGATGATGGATTGGACAGACCGGCATTGCCGCGTTCTGCACCGTCTATTGTCGGCGCGCGCGCGGCTCTACACCGAAATGGTGACGGCGGACGCGATCCTGCACGGGGATCGCGAGCGGCTGATCGGGTTTTCCGACATCGAGCATCCCGTGGCGCTTCAGTTGGGCGGGGCGGACCCAAAGAAACTCGCCGAGGCCGCGCGCATCGGCCGGGAACGAGGCTATGACGAGATCAACCTCAATGTCGGCTGTCCTTCCGACCGCGTGCAGTCGGGCTGCTTCGGCGCCGCGCTGATGAAGGAGCCGGCCCTCGTCGCCGAATGCGTTGCCGCGATGCGGGCCGCCGTCGCCATCCCGGTGACGGTCAAATGCCGCATCGGCGTGGACGATCAGGACCCGCAGGAGGCGCTGCCTGCACTCGTGGATGCCTGCGCGGCAGCGGGTGTGACGATTTTCGCCGTGCATGCGCGGAAGGCCTGGCTCTCGGGCCTGTCTCCCAAAGAGAATCGCGAAATCCCGCCGCTCGATTACGAACTTGTTTATGCGTTAAAGCGCGCGCGGGCCGATTTGACGATTCTTATCAATGGCGGCGTCGGTTCGCTCGACGAGGCCGAGGCGCATCTCCAGCAGGTGGACGGCGTCATGCTCGGCCGCGCGGCGTATCAATCCCCTTCCATTCTCGCCGATGTGGACCGCCGCTTCTTCGGCGGCGACGCGCGGGCCGTGAATGCGGCGGTGGAAACCTATCTCGATTACATCGCGGCGCAGCTGGCCGAAGGCGTACCGCTCAACGCGATGACCAAGCACATGCTCGGCCTCTTCCACGGCTTGCCCGGTGCGCGGCAGTTCCGCCGTCACTTGAGCGAGAATGCCACGAAGAGAGGCGCAGGCATCACCGTGCTGCGCGACGCGCTCGCTTTCATCGGCCGTCCGCGCGCCGAAGCGGCGTAGCAATGGCCCGGTAATCCCAAGTACAATGGGATAATCGGCCTATCTCGCAAAGTATCGAGCGCGGAAGGAGGGAAATCCTCTCACCATGATTCTGCAGATAAGCCCGGAGAGCTCCCTGCTGGCCCGCGGCGCAGCGGGACTGATCCTGTTTCTCCATGTCAGCGGAGGCGGCGCCGGCATAATCTCAGGCGCGACGGCATTGTTATCCCGCAAAGGCGGGCGCCTGCACCGCGTAGCCGGAAACGTGTTTTTCGTTTCCATGTTGATCATGTCGGCCATCGGCGCGTGTGTGGCCCCTTTCCTTCCGGAAAGAGCCTCGGCCGTCGCCGGCATCTTGACGTTCTATCTGGTCGCGAGCGCCTGGCTGACCGTAAGCCGCAAGGACGGCAGTACGGGCCGTTTGGAAGTCGGCGGGTTCATTGTAGCCTTGGGGATCGTTGCAGCCGGCGTAATCCTGTTCCGGCTGGCGGCGAACAGTCCGACGGGCAGGCTCGACAACCAGCCTCCGCAAGCCCTCTACCTCTTCGTGCTGGTGGGATCGATTGCCGCTGTCTCGGACCTCAAAGTGATCCTGCGCGGCGGCATTTCCGGCACACAGCGAATCGCCCGGCATCTTTGGCGCATGTGTACAGCGCTCTTCATCGCGGCGGCGTCTTTCTTCCTGGGCCAGCAGCAGGTGTTGCCCGCGTTCCTGCAGGATTCGCCGATACTCTTCGTGCCGGTGTTCGCGCCCTTGGTCTTGATGATCTACTGGCTCTTCCGCGTTCGTCTGACGGGCCGGTTCAAGCGCAATACCACCATCGATCCGCGTGCGGACGGCAGCGCCGCCTGAACTTACGCGGGCTGTTTCGGCACGGACGGAATCGAATCGTCGATGCACGCCCAGCTCGGCGCGCTCGACGTCCATATCGTCATGCCCGGTTTCGCGACGCCCGGATCATCGAGTGTCCCGGCGCGCACGATAGTGACATGCGGCCTGACCTCGGCGCCGCTGAAGACCGCCGTACCGCAATGGGGACAGAAGCGCCGATGCATGACATTGCCGCTGGCCGCGAGGCTTTGATAATCGGCAAGCTCGCCCTCCACCGCCACCTGTGCGCTCGGAAAGACCACGTTCACCGTGGCATTGCCCGCGCCCCAATATTGGCAATCGCGGCACCAGCAGACGCGCGTCGCGATCGGCTCGGCCGTGATCGTGTAGCGCACTTTCCGGCACAAACACCCGCCGGTGATCGGCATGTTGGTCATGTGTAAATCCTCACGCTGGAATTTTGGCTGCAGTCTCATGCTTCGGCAGTCTCATGCTTCGACAGGCTCAGCATGAGGGTACTTAAATAATTCCTCACCCTGAGCGCATCGAAGGGTGAGGGGCCGCTAAATCTTCTGATCGTACTCCCCGACTTCGGGATATTTCGACAGCCGCGTGTCGATGTCGTGGAACATCGCGCGCATCTGCTTATCCGACACCGGACTTTCGCACACCACCACGAGCGAGGGCTTGTTCGATGACGCGCGCACCAGACCCCAGGTGCCGTCCTCCAGCGTGACGCGCACGCCGTTGACCGTGACCAGCCGGACGATCTTCTGGCCCAGGATCGTCTCGCCGCGCTCGAACATGCGCGCATAATCCTTGGTCACCGATTCCACCACGTCGTATTTGCGCTCGTCGGGACAGAAGGGCGCCATGGTCGGCGAGCCCCACGTCTTGGGGAGGCCGTTCACCAATTCCGAAATCTTGGCGCCGCCCGCGCGGTCCAGCATTTCCAGGACCGCGATCCCCGCCACCACGGAATCATCATAGCCGCGCCCGATCGGCGGATTGAAAAAGTAATGCCCGCTCTTTTCAAATCCCGCGACCGCTTTCAGCTCCGATGTCCGGCGCTTGATGTAGGAATGCCCCGTCTTCCAATAATCGGTGACGACGCCGTTCGCCTTCAGCACCGGATCGATTTCGTAGATGCCCGTCGATTTCACATCGACCACGAATTTCGCTCCATGGATGCGCGAGGAGAGATCGCGCGCGATCAGCACACCCACCTTGTCCGCGAAAATCTCATGCCCGTCGTCGCCCACCACGCCGCAGCGGTCGCCGTCGCCGTCGAAACCGAGCGCGATTTCCGCCCCCGATTCATGCACCGCCTCCCCCATCGCATGCAGCATCTGCAGGTCTTCGGGGTTGGGGTTGTATTTGGGGAAATTCCAGTCGAGTTCGACATCCATCGGCACCACATCCGCGCCGATACGCTTCAGCGCCTCGGGCGCGAACGCTCCGGCCGTGCCGTTGCCGCAGGCCGCCACAACCCGGATGGGCCGCGACAGGCGATGTCCTTCGGTCACCGCCTTGAGATAGGTCTCGCGCATGTCCTCGACGCGGGTGTAGGAGCCGCCGGAACGCGGGCGCCCCTCGCCCTGAAGCACGATCTCCTTCAGCCGGTTCATCTCGTCGGGCCCGAAAGTCAGCGGCCGTTCGGCCCCCATCTTCACCCCGGTCCAACCGTTCTCGTTGTGGCTCGCGGTCACCATGGCGACGGCGGCAGCATCGAGCGCAAACTGCGCGAAATAGGCGACCGGCGACAACGCCAGCCCGATGTCGTGAACCTGACAGCCCGCGCTCATCAGTCCGATCGTCAGCGCCTGCTTGATGGAGAGCGAATAGGAGCGGAAATCGTGGCCCACCACCACTTTGGGCACGATCCCGCGCTCGTGAAAATAGGTGCCGAGCGCCAGGCCCAGCGCCTGCATGCCGACGAGGTTGATCTCTTTCTCGAACAGCCAGCGCGCATCATATTCGCGGAAGCCGTTGGCCGTGATCAGCGGCTGGTTTTCGAACTCGAACGTGTTGGGGACTAGCCCGCTTTTCGGCGTGCCGAACATGTGTGCCTGCTCTTGCTGTGTGCAATGGTTGATGGGGACCGATGGATTAACGCGATGACAATCAGTTGCTTCCGCCGAAGGCGCGGCCGAACACCTGGAACACCGGCTCGAGCAGCGTCCGGTTCGCCACTCCGCGCGTGAAGTTCAGCGATTGTTGGAAACGGATGGCCTCGGCAGTGGCGTCCTCGCCATGCGCCCCGGACACACCCTCGATCTGATAGAGCCGCTTCTGGAAATAGAACAGCGCGATGGAGGAATGGCTGCCGTCCTTCCCGGCGATGCTCAATTGGCGGCCATAGACGCGCCCGACGCGGTGCGGAATGTCGAGCTTCACCTCGCCCTCTTCGCTCAGCGTCTCGATGGCATGATCGATCACCGTCTTTTCCTCGGTCTGCATGTCCGACAAATCGACGATGGTCATGCGTAAGGCGGCGTTGTCATGCGTCACCGAATAGACGCGGGCTTCGGCGGACGCGCCCTCCGCCGTCCGGTACGAGATCGTCTCCACCTTGGGTTCGGCGGGGAAGGACAGCGCCACCGAATATTGCGGATAGGTGTATTCCTTCCAGCTCTGCGCGAAGGCTGCATTCGAAGCCAGCATCGAGACCAGAGCAATGAGCGCGATGCGAAGCATGCGAACCCTCACACCTTGACCACCAGCGCCTGGCCGCTCGGCAATTCCAGGATGTTCTGCCCCCGCTCCGCCATCCAGCGCTGCTCGGCAACCTGCTGCGCCTCATAGCCGGTCCAGCCGAAATCGTCGAACAGGACGACGCCGCCCTTGGCCACCCGGTCGAACAGCGCATCGAGCGCGGCAATTTCGGATTTCGACGAGTTCATGTCGATGTGCATGAAAGCGATCTTCTCCGGCGACTTGGTTTCGAAGCTGTACGGAACCAGGCCCTTCACAACGTGCACATTCTCATATTTTTCGAACCGCTTGAGGACGGTATCGTAAAGCCCTTCCTCGCGCAGAACCGGATGATCGTGGCTTTCGCTGTCGAATTCCGGCGGGATGCCTTCGAACGTGTCGTAGAGATAGAACTGGCGGTCGAGCTTTTCGAAATCGAGATAATCCACCACGACCGACGCGCAGAAGGCGCGGAACACGCCGCATTCCACGAAATCGCCCTCCACGCTCAGGGCCTGCTTCACGGCCCAGATCATGGTGTTGATGCGCAGCAGCAGCGTCTGCTCCTGGCGGCGCAGCGCGTTCTTGTCGAACGCCTGCATCATCTTCTTGTCGCGCGTGAAACCCAGCGAGCGGTTGAACAGGATGACGTTGTCGTTCGCGTAGACCGCGCTGAACATCGTGCGGAAGCGCTTGAGAGCCTCGATCAGGAAGGTGCGGTCTTCCTCGCCTTTGGGAAATTTTCCGTAGAACATCGTCTCACATGGTTGGAAGGGCGAGGGCCAATAGGCCAGCCGCACTTCGTTAATTCAAGAGGCGAAAGGCCTGTTGAAAGAAATGGATGCCCGACGACCCGTTGGGATCGCTGTTCACTGCGGGGTAGGTAACCTTAAGCTGGTAAAGCTTGCTGTCGATGAAGAAGATGGCATCGGTGTAGCTCGTGCCGTTCGGGTCTTCGACCCGGATTTCACGGCCGAAATTCCAGTCGATGCGCCCGGATTCGTCATGGGTCAGCCGGCCTTCGGCCATCAGGTTCTTGGCCGCTTCGTCGATGGTCTTGTCCTTCTCCGCGCGCGTGCGGGTGAAATCGGCCACCGACACCGCGTAGACGACCCCACCCGAATCTACGGAATAGACCCGTTCCTTGACGCTGCCTTCGGGCACCTGGGCGGTCTTGTAGTCGCGGGTTTCGACCCTCGGCCGCCCCGGATATTGGGCGGCAAAGCCGCTTTCGGGATAGCTGAACTCCGTCCAGCCGCCTTCGGCTGCGAACGCGGCTGCTGCCGCAACGAGCGAGAACCCCGCTATGGCGATGATCCGCATTGTCCTTCCCCAGTCCCTGCAAACCGCGTCCCTGCAAATCGCAGCTTGCCACAAAAACCGGGGCTTCGCTTCATGCCAAGCGCATGAACCTGCCGCTTTTAAACACCGGAGACATGTGTTATTCTAATAAATACGAAAATGGATTGTAAAATGGTCAATTCGGTCCTTTCCCTTGGGGCAGACAAACGGCACGCCTTGCGTGTTCTCGCAGACGCGCTTGAGCTGCCCCGGCTCGAGCCCGGCTGGGTCTGGCTCGCAGGTGCCGGCCCCGGCGATCCGGGTCTTGCCTCGCTGCACACGCTGCACGCGATTTCCGAAGCCGACGTGATCCTCTCCGACGCACTGGTCAACAAGGCGCTGCTGGCGCTTGCCCGCCCCGATGCGGAGATCGTCGATGCCGGAAAGCGCGGGGGCAAGCCTTCGGCCACGCAAGGGTCGATCTCGCGGCGGCTGGTCGCCTATGCCCGCAAGGGCTTGCGCGTGCTGCGGCTCAAGGGTGGCGATCCCTTCGTGTTCGGACGGGGCGGCGAAGAAGCGCTGGCCCTCGCCCGTGCCGGCATACCGTTCCGCGTGGTTCCGGGCGTCACGGCCGGCATCGGCGGGCTCGCCTATGCGGGCATTCCGGTTACCCATCGCGACACCAACCAAGCGGTCACCTTCATCACCGGAAGCGGCGCGGACGGACGCGCGCCCAGCCTCGATTGGGCGGCGCTCGCCAAGGGTTCGCCCACCATCGTGCTCTATATGGCGCGCAAGCACGCACGCGAAATCGCAAGGAATCTGATCGCGGCGGGACGCAACCCCAACGAACCCGCGGCCATCGTCAGCAACGCCTCGCTCGAAGGCCAGACGACGCTGGTCACGCGCCTTGGGGCGCTGGGCGAAGCAGCCGCGGTCGCGGACACCCCTGCCCTTCTGGTCATCGGCGAGAATGTGCGGCTGGCGGCGGGGCTGGATTGGGTCGGCGCCATGTCCGGCCGCCTCCTCGACCCTGATCCTTTGGGCAAAGACCGCATGAGCGACGCGGGGTGACGCTCGCATCGGCTTGCTATCCCGGAGGCCGCATCAGCGGCAATCCGGGAACCACCGGGAGAGCGGCTCCGTCGATCCCGTCATCAGCATTTCGCTATGGGTTACGGCCTGATCGCGGCGGGCGGCGCACGCGAGCCGCGCCTTCTTGATAGAGGTATTGGCCCGCTCTAAATTTTGCGGGCAGTGCCGGCATCGACGGAGTGTTCACCATGGCGACGCGGCTCGACGCGGTTGGCCTCATTCTTTTTGCGGCCCTTGCCGCGGCCCAGGTAAATGGCGCCGCTCTCGCAGCCCAGGCCCAATCCGTCTTCACCGACCCGGACGCCAACGCGACCGTGAAGGCGCCGCTCGAGATGATCCATGTCCTGTTTCGCAATCCGGTCGACATGAAGACCGCCCGGATGAGCGTGACCGACAAGAACGGCAAGCCGGTGGATGTGGGCGAGGCGAAGCCCATGGGCACCGACGGCAAGCTGATGATGGCGATGCCCAAAACCCCATTGCCGGCAGGCACCTACAACGTCACCTGGCATGTCACCGGAACCGACGGCAAGCCGCTGCAGGGCCAATTCACGTTCACCGCCCGATAGGTCGATTATTGGCGTTTTCCGCCATTGGCGAAGGCTCGCCCAAACACCCCGATTTGAACGTTCCGCAATGGAACTTGCGCTTCTCGCTCGGGTTTTTAACCGGCGTGGGGCTGACCTTCGAAAATTGGCCCCCCAAAATTGGCGTTGTAAAAGCTTCGCTCAAGTCGGGTAGATTCAGGTTGCTCTCAATCTTTATCCACGGCTCGCAGGCCTAACCAGCGATCACAGGCCGGCCATTCGAGGCCAGCCATTCGAGGAAGCACGATGAGGAAGATCGAGGCCATCATCAAACCGTCCAAGCTTGAAGAGGTGAAAGACGCACTTCTTGAGGCCGGCATTCATGGCATGACGGTGACCGAAGCCAGAGATTTTGACGGTCACACGGGTTCGGTCCCACGTGGCCGCCGCCCCGTCTATGTTGCGGAATTCCACAAATTGAAGATCGAGATCGTGCTTCCCACCGAACTGGTCGAGGCGGCAGTCGAGGCCATCGTCGCGTCCGCCCGGACAGGAAGCCCCGGCGACGGGAAGATTTTCGTCTCGAAGGTGGAAAGGGCCATCCGAACCCGCACCGGCGAGTCCGGCGGAGCCGCAGTCGAAGTGGCGGCGTCGCTTTCTCTCTGAAGCGGGACTCGTTCCGCTGGCTGCGGGAAACAGCGATCCCCATATCAGGGCGATGATATCGGAAGACACCGGATTACCGGCCGGCCGGCGAGACGCAGGAGGCACCCGCCTATCGATTCCGAATCGGCCCTTTATCGCACCTTATCGCACCTTTATCCGGCCCTTATTTTCAGGCTCCCGGCGCACGAAAGTCCGCTGGAATCCTGGATTTTTCGCCCGTGGAACGCTCCCAAACAGGGGGAGGGGGGGTACGAAAACCCTTCCCCCGGAAACCGGCCAAGCGCAAACTTCCCCAAAATCGCTGGGAGGCGCCGATGATCCGGTTATTTTCGCTCATCACGGCTTTCGCCCTCACACTGGGGATGGCGGCCGCCGCCGAGCCGGTGACGTTGCGCTTCGGCGTGATCGACAATTCCGTGCGCAACGTGCCCTCGATCCCGCTCTACATCGCGCAACGCAACGGCTACTTCACCCGCCAAGGCATCGACCTGAAAGTCGTGGTGCTGAAGGGCGTCGAGCATCAGGTCGAGGGCCTGATGGACGGTACGGTCGACATCACCTACACGGCGGTCCCCTATCTGATCCAGGCAGTGCTGAAAGGCTCGGATGCGGTAGGCGTCATCGGCGCGCCGGCGAACCAGGTGTTCACGCTGGTCGCGCGGCCCGGCATCAAGAGCTACGCCGACCTGAAGGGCAAGCTCGTCGCCATGTCGCTGCCGCAGGATACCATCTCCATTGCCACGCGCATGCTGCTGGAGAAGCACGGGTTACAGCCCGGCGATTACAAGACGGTCGATCTCGTCGGCTCGGCCGTGCGCGTCGATTGCCTCGTCAAGGGCGAGTGCGCAGCCGCCGGCGCCGATCAGCCGCGCGACATCGTGCTGATGCGGCAAGGCTACACGCGGCTCGGCGATACGCTCGAAGTCGTTCCCGTGCTGCAGTTCAGCGTGCTGGCCGCCCGGCGCCCGTGGGCGGAAACCCATAAGGACACCATCGTGAAGTTCGCGCGCGCCTATGCCGACGGCTATCGCTTTATGCGCGACCCGAAGAATTGGGACGCGGTGGGCCGAGTGATGGTCGAAACTACCGACGCCAAGCCCGATATGACGACGGAGATTCTCAAGCTCTATTACCAGCCGGACCGCGGCGTGATGCCCAAGCAGGCCGAGATCAAGATGGACGGCATCGAGAAGGTGATTCAGATGCTGGCCGATACGGGCCAGATTCCAAAGCCTGCGCTCGCCCCTTCGCGCTTCATCGACCTCCAATATTTGAAAGCGGCGGGTTTGCAGTGATGCGGTTCTGCACGCCTGCGGTCACAGCGGCGTTTGCATTCGCTGCACTGCCGGCATCCGCCGCCGAAATGGTACGGGAGGCCGACTTCACGCAGTTCGAATTCTGCTACGGCAATCTCGAAGGTTCCCAGGCGCTGCTTCCGAAACTGAAGCCCGACTTCGATCCCGCCGCCTATGAGCAGGTGGAGAAGGCGACCGGCGATTTCGTGGAAACCTTCCTCGATCTCGAAATGCGGCTGACGGCGGCCGTGTTTCATGCGGACAAGGCCGATCTCAACGCCGCCCACATTCGCGGCTATCAGGCATGGATCAGGCCGGAGAACCAGACGCTGGAATATTGGTCGCGCAACGGGCCGATGCCGGTGGCCTGTTTCGATCTTTACAAGCGGCTGAACGAAATCCTGCCCTTGAGGCTGCCCTGATGACTTAACGAAGGTTTAGCGGCCAACCGGTACGCTCGGGCGCGATTTGCTGGAACTTTCGTCATGGCGCGCGCGCAATTCCATAAGAACCAGCGGGTCTATGTGCGGCCCGTCGGCACCTGGGCCGTCGTCGAACGCGTCATCCCCCATTGGACCAAGGGGTTGGAGGAGCCGATCCGAATTTTCTACGATGTGGGCTTGGGACGCGAATTCGGCCCCGACGAGCTGCAAGCCGAATCCGCCGCGCCGCACGGGGGCGATCCAGGGGAGGAGCAGTGGCGCGTGGCCCGCAGCCCCAACAAGTGGCAGTCGCCGGCCGAAACCGCTTCGCATCCCTATCCGGGTACGCATCCGGTGGTGGTGACCGGCGAGGCCGAATGGGGCGGTTGGCGGGTGCCGGGGGCGGAATATGCGCTTTCGCCCGACCGCGTCGAGACGCAGGCGCGCACCATCGCAAGCACGCCCCGGCTCGTAGCGATCGTGAAGAAACTCAGCCGATGGGCTCGCAACGCCCCGGGGGAGGTGCCAGCGTCGCTGCTCGACCTGATGCGCGAAACGCGCGAGGCGGCGGCCTATCTCGACGACGGCACGGACTAGCGAGACCACTCGCCCCCGCCCGACGTTTTTTGACCCGGAACTTCCTCCGGCGCGTTGTCGCCGCTATATGCAGGATAGGCTCCGGGAACCAAAAGACATGAAGACCGCCGAACCGCGCACCGTCCACCTCAAGGACTACACTCCGCCCCCTTATCGCATCACGGATTTGGCACTCGACTTCCAGCTGGAACCCAAGGCCACGCGCGTGAAGGCGCACATGAGCGTGGAGCGGCGGGGCGATACGGCCGAACCGCTGGTGCTGGACGGGAACCGGCTCACCTTCGTCTCCGTTGCAATGGATGGAAGCGACCTCCCGCCTTCCGCCTATTCCGCAGACGCCGATAAATTCACCCTGTTCGCGCCCCCCGCCAAATTCACCCTCGATATCGTCACCGAGATCGCACCCGCGGAGAACACCGCCCTCGAAGGGCTGTACATGTCGAACGGCATCTATTGCACCCAATGCGAGCCGGAAGGGTTCCGCTGCATTACCTATTTTCTGGACCGGCCCGACAATCTCGCCAGGTTCGAAACCCGCGTCGAGGCCGACAAGAAGACCGCACCGGTCCTTCTCTCCAACGGCAATCTCGTCGACTGCGGCGATCTCGATGGCGGCCGTCATTTCGCATTATGGCGCGATCCGTTCCCTAAGCCTTCCTATCTCTTTGCTCTGGTTGCCGGAGATCTCGGCCATATCAACGATACCTACACCACGCTCACCGGGCGCAAGATCGATCTCTTCATCTATGTCGAACACGGCAATGAGCCGCGCGCCGAATACGCCATGGATTCACTCAAGCGTGCCATGCGATGGGACGAAGAAACGTACGGGCGCGAATACGACCTCGACATTTTCATGATCGTCGCCGTTTCGGCATTCAATTTCGGCGCGATGGAAAACAAAGGCCTCAACATCTTCAACGACAAGGTCCTTTTGGCATCCCCGGAAACCGCCACCGACGATGATTACGCCCGTATCGAGTCCGTAGTGGGTCACGAATATTTTCACAATTGGACAGGCGACCGCATCACCTGCCGCGACTGGTTCCAGCTGGCGCTGAAAGAGGGCCTGACGGTTTTTCGCGAAAGCGGATTTGCCGGCGACATGCGGAGCCATTCGGTCCGTCGCATCACCGACGTAAAGGATTTGCGCCTGCGCCAATTCCAGGAAGATGCTGGACCGCTGGCTCATCCGGTGCAGCCGCAGTCCTATATCACCATCGACAATTTCTACACCGCGACCATTTATGAGAAGGGCGCGGAAGTTATCGGCATGCTGAAGACGATTGTCGGTCCCGAAACCTTCCGCAAAGGCATGGATCTCTACTTCACGCGCCATGACGGCGAAGCAGCGACGGTGGAGGATTTCGTGCGTTGCTTCGAAGAAGCCGGAGGGAGGAAACTCATTCAATTCCGGCTCTGGTATTCGCAGGCTGGTACGCCAGAGGTCCAGGCAGAAGGGTCCTATGATCCTGCCGCCGGAACCTATGCCCTCAATCTCAGCCAGCGCGTGCCGCCGACTCCGGGCCAGCCGGAGAAGCAACCGATGCAAATTCCGTTAGCACTCGGGCTTGTCGGAAAGGAAAGCGGCAGAGCGTTGCCGCTCACTCTCGAGGGCGAAAACGCCACCGGGCCGGAAGAGCGCGTGCTCGAGTTGACCGGCGAACGGCAGCGATTTGTCTTCACCGGCATCGATGAGGCGCCGGTCCTTTCCATCGGACGGAATTTCTCCGCGCCGGTGAACGTCCGTACCGGGACGGATGCGCAGACGCGCGCCTTCCTGATGAGCCGCGATTCGGATTCCTTCAACCGCTGGGAGGCGGGCCAGCAGCTTTCGAGCGAGCTTTTGCTCGGCATGATTGGAGACGTACAAAGGGGGCGAACCGTAAGCGTGGACTCCGTCTATCTCGATGCCATCGGAGGCGTGCTTGCACGCGCGGGGGAAGATCATGCATTCACGGCGCTGATGCTGGTTCCGCCGAGCGAGAGCGAGCTTGCGCTCCAGGTGACGCCCATCGATCCCGAGGCGATCCACACAGCGCGCATGGCGCTGATCGGTGCTGTTGCGAGGGCCCATGGTCCGGCTTTGATGCCGCTATATCGGGAACTGGAATCGCGGGGGACGTTCAGTCCCGATGCAGCCTCGGCCGGCCGGCGTTCTTTGCGCAACGCGGTGCTGCGATTCCTCACCGCGGCCGACGATGAAATGGCCGCGGAACTTGCCGAAGCACATTATAGCGACGCCACCAATATGACCGAAATGACCGCTGGCCTCGCGGCACTCGCACGTATGCAGAGTGCGAGGCGTGAGGCGGCCTTCTCCCATTTCCACGATCGTTTCCGTAACGATCCGCTCGTGCTCGACAAGTGGATGGGGATTCAGGCGATGTCGCCCCGGCCCGATACGGTGGAGCGTGTGCGCGCGCTAATGAACCATCCGGTGTTCTCACTGAAGAACCCAAACCGGGTGCGGGCTCTGGTCGGAGCATTCGCAATGGGCAATCCGTTGCGGTTTCACGACAGAACCGGCGCCGGTTATCGGCTGGTGCGCGAGGTGGTGCAGACGCTTGATGCCATCAATCCGCAGACCGCCGCTCGCATGGTGGCGGCGTTCGAAACCTGGCGGCGTTACGATACCGACCGGCAACGCCTGATCCGCGGCGAACTTGAAACTATCGCCGCCGGCGCGGGCCTCTCCGCCAATCTGTATGAAATGGTCAGCAAGATGCTCGGCTGACTGCGGTATGTAATTTTATTGCGTCTTGCTCGAAGTCCGAGTCGAAATTTTTCGGCGCACCGAACGCAACCCTTGGTCCTGCGTTTTAGCGCCTTCAATCTGGCGACGAACACGTTCGAAGGCCGTCTTCATGACGCACCGAACAGCTTGATCAAGATCGGCGGGCTATGGGGTCTTGCTTTCGGAGGCGGCAATTTGAATTCCGGACCGTCCGACTCTTTGTATTTCACGGCCGGCCCCAATGATGAGTCCGGCGGTCTATTCGGCAATATCCGCGCCACGAACGTCACAGTACCGGAGCCCTCGACCATTTCGCTGTTCGGTGTGGGGCTGCTCGGGTTGCTCAGGCGGCGGCGCACTCGGGCGTGAGGAAGCCGCCGCTTACTTCGCGGCGGCTTTGCGTTTCTCCTCTTCGAGGTTCTTCGCCGCACCCTCCTGGGCCATCTTCACCCACTGCTTCCACGACTCGGGATCGACGAAAACATTGGGCTCGCCGGGCTTGCGCGCCTTCAGCTGAATCGCACGCTCCAAAATACCCCCCTTCGGATAGGGGTACGACGTGAGCCAGCTGTGCACGTTCACGGCCACTTCGATGCCGGGAATCTGTGCGACGCGATTCATGCTGTCGACAAATTGCTGGCCGCCGGTCACCCCATTGCGCGGGCCTGGCCCGCCGAACAGAAACGCCTTATGCGGCGTACCGTTGTCGTAGACCGTGAATTCCGCCGACAGTGAGCCTGGCGTATGACCGGGAAGTTTGTAGAACTTGAGTGTCGTCTGACCCAAACTGAGCGTGTCGCCTTCCTTGACGGTCATGTCCCGTTTTGGCGCCTGATCGGGCCGCGCGCCGTCTTTGCCTGGGCGCGTGGCGAATTGCTCCATCATCTTCCAGTCTTCATCGAGCGCCACAAGACGCGCGCCCGACAATTCCTGAATGCGCGCGGCACCGCCGAAATGATCGAGATGGCCGTGGCTGAGCACGATATATTTGATGTCCTTCGGATCGAACCCCGACTTCTTGATGCTGTCGACGACGTGATCGACATAGGGCTCCTGCGCGGTATCGATGAGGATGAGTCCTCCCGATGTCGGAATGAGCCATGACGAAACAAAGCCCGGCCCGACATAATAGAGATTGTCGAACACCTTGAAGGGCGCAATCTTCTGATATTCGACGTTGTTGCGCTGACTGCCGCGATAGGATTCGCTGAGCTCTTCTTTTTTCTGTTCCGCGGCATATGCCTGAATCGTACCTGCCGCTCCGTTGAACATCAGCGCGCCGGCAAGAAGTGCCACTGCGATCAGCTTCATGCGCCTGGGCGTCTTCATGTGTTCATTCCTTCAAAAATCGGGCTTTGCGGCCGTCGGCATAGGTTCCAGGTCCTGATTGAAATGGTCGCCATTGTTCTCGGCGCAAACAGTCTCGGGCATAGGCGCACCGTCCACACGGCGATAGCGTTGGATGGCGTTCCATGGCGTGGTGAAGGCGCCGGGGTCCTCCACATGCACATTCACTTCCAACGTCTTTCCGCCGTCGACCATGCGGTAGCGTTCGACGACGTGCAATTGCTCCGTGTGTGGCGTCAGATAATTGTCAACGAAAGTCTTGTCGTTCATTCCTACCGTATCGACGACCAAGGTATCGCCTTCGTAGTGGCCGACAGATTCGCCGAACCAGCTCGGTCTGGGTTTGGCCGAATGCGGCACGTTCATAAGAACGCGGCGCACCTGATGATCCTGAGTCCAGATCATCGTTACTTCTTTCGGCGTCTGCAGGAAGTAAACCGGCGTCGCGGGAAGAAGATCGAACGCCGGCACGCCCACCGGCCAGCAGCGCTCCTTGGGGATTGTCAGGTACTTCCCGGACAGCGATTTTTCATTCGTCTTTCTCAATGCCTCGCGCACCCATGGCTGCAGGATCGGATTGGAGAGATCGGCAACCCGAAATGTCGGATTGGGATTGCGCGGAAACCGGTAGAAACTGATGTAAGGATGCGCCGGATCCGAAACGACCGGACCCGGGCCGCTCCCCGGTGGGATGAATTCATCATCCGGCAATTGCCAGCCAGTATTGGCGTTGGGTGCGAAATCCGGGATCGCATCCTGGCCTTGCGCCAGCGGAGCCTGAGCGAGCGCATAAAACGCCGCGCACAAAGCACCCGCCAAATAGAGCCGTGAACGTATTGCCATCGGTGTCCGGTCCTTCAGAAATCCGCCTTGCCTGCAACCGGCATAGCCACATGCTGATAATATTCGAAGGTGTTCTCCGCGCATACGCGTTCTTCCCAGTCGTTCGCCGCCCGCAAATAGGTGACAGCCCCCTTCCAGGGCATAGCGAACATCACCGGATCTTCCACTGTAAATTCGACGTGCAGGCCCTTGCCCTTGTACCCGTAATCCACGAACACGCCATCGGCCGCCGGCCCGTCGGCACGGCCATATTCGCGATCGTTCTTGGCGCTTAAGGCTTTGGCCATTTCGTCCGGAACGAGCGTATAGCGCTCGACGACGTGAAGAGCTTCGCTGTGCGGCGTTCCATACTGATCCACCATCGACACCGGCCCCACTTTGATGCCCACGGTGTCGACGACCAGCGTGTCGCCTTCGTAATGACCGATGGAATCGCCATGCCAGCTCGGGTCAATGCGTGCGGGATGCGAACCGTTCAGGCGGATCGTGCGGAACTGGTGGTCCTGCATATACAGGATCGTGACCTTGTCCCGCTGCTGGGCCATCTGCATCTCATTGACCCTGAGAATATAGGGCGTGCCCATCGAGACGCATTGATTGGACGGATCGCCAAAGGCCTGGCCTGCTTTCGACATGTCGCCATGCTGCTTTACGATCTCTGAGGCGCGCGCCGTCAGGACAGGGCTTTTGTAATCGCCGACCAGCATCTGCGCGTCGCTGATGCCGTTGGGCCGGCGCTGGAGATTCCGCAACGGACCGGGGCCATCGTCCGGAATCTCCCAGCCGAAGGTGCTGCGCGCCCATACACCACCGAAGTCCGGAGCGGCAGCCGCCTTATCGGCGCTGCGACCTGCCGACGCGACAGAAGCCGCACAGATCCCTCCAATCAGGCAGGCAATCGTTTTCCGGACGTCCACGCCGCACAACCTCTCCGCAAAGACCGGACAACTATAAACTGGGTTTGCAGCCCACGAAAACAAATCGACCGGCCCCCGTCAGGAGCCGGTCGATGTTCAGGCCGGAAAAACGCGACCTAAAGCGGCGCGCCCGGAATGCCAATGACATCGCCGGTCGGCGCATCCTTGATGGCAGGCTTCATCCAGTGGATTTCGCCGCGCAGATTGTCCTTGTCCGAACCGGCCTTGGACAGAGTGATCGTGTAGGTCTGCTTGTCGCGCGGACCGGCTTTGGGCCACGTCCATTCGGCCACTTGCGCCTTTGCCTTGTCGTCCATGCGTACGCCCTTGTAGCCGGGGCCTGTCGTGCCGACCACCTGCGACCCCGACGGAATCATCAGCCGCACTGTGAGATCTTCGGTCGTGAGCCCTTTGCCCGGAAGACCCAGATTCTCGACGTTGAGCGTATAGGTGATCCCTTTCTCGGATTGCTGGCCCTTCGTCAGCCGACCGCGCATCGCGCCGCGGAAGCCGACATCGCTCTTGATCCAGTCGAGCACCGTCTGCAATTGGGCCTCGGTCACGCGATCGGGATTGAAATTGCCCATGTGGACGCGCTGCGGACCATTGCCGGTGCCGAGTGTGCGGGAATGGGTGCGGATGGCCGTTGTGTGGTTATAGACGAGGTCCTTCAGCCAATTGATGTCTGCATTGACCGCGCCCATGTCGTCGCGCGGGCCGATCAGCACGGGACCGTGGCACTGGCCGCAGCCGATCTCGATGAGGGTACGCTGTCCCGCAGGCGCACCGGCAGGAACCTCGGTCTTCCACGGGCCGGGCTCCGCAACCTTGGGCATCGACGCGAAATAGGCCGCCAGATTGGCGAGCTCCTGATCGCTGACCTGCTCTTCGATGAAGCGCGGCATGATCCCCCAGGGTTGCCGCACGGCATGGCGCACCTGCGCGTAATTCAGCCCACGGCCGGCCAGATCAGGACCGAACGCGCCTTCCGCTACCCCGCCATGGCAGTCCTTGCAGCGCAGCTCGTTGGCCCAAAGCGCCTTTCCCGCGGCGGCGTCGCCTTGAGGCGCATTCTGAGCCACGGCCGTCATCCCGCCCGTCAGCGGGAGCAGGGCAAGCGCAAGCAGAATATTCTTTTTCATTGGTGGTCCCTCCCGAGCGGCCTCTCCCCTCTGAGAGAGCGCTTCACAATTAGTTTACACCGCCAAATCGGGGGTCTGCAACGCGAAACCGGCCGCACGACAGTCATCGCCGGCCGGCTTGCGAAAGCAAAACTGCAGTCAAAGCGGCGCTGGCGCGATATTCACCACATCGTCGGCCTTGGTGATCTTCGGCGCCGGCGCGGCCCATTTGATGTTGCCGCGGAGATTGTCCTGCTGCGTGCCCGCCTTGGACAGAGTGATGGTGTAGCTCTGTTGGTCCTTGGGCGCGAGTTGCGCCACTTGCCACGTGGCGACCATGTTCTGGCCTTCCATCTTTGCGCCCTGATAACCCGCGCCCGTGGCGTTCATGACATTGGCGCCCTGTGGAACGATCAGCCGAATGGTTACGCCCTGTGCGGTCACGCCCTTGCCCGGCAGACCATTGTTCGTGACGTTGAGCTTGTACGTCACGCCGTTTCCGGAAGCCTCGCCCTTGCTCAACCGCGCCTGAAAGGGCACGCGCCAGCCGATGTCGTCATGCACCCAATTGTAGATTTCCCGCAAAGACGCGTCCGTCACGCGCGTCGGGTTGAAATTTCCCATCAGGATGTTGCCGTTGGGATTCCCGCCGAGCATCTGCCGGTGCTGCGGCAGTGCCGTCGTGTGATTGTAAACGAGGTTCTTGAAATCATCGAAATCCGCCTGGATCGCGCCGAGATTGCCGCGCGGACCGTTGAAGGTCTCGCCATGACATTGCGCGCAACCCTCGTTGACCAGCGTTTGCTGTCCCTGGGGCATGGCGGCAGAGACTTCGACGCGCCATTTTCCGGTTTCGTCGACTTTCGGGAGGCTTCCGAAATACGCCGCGAAGTCGGCAAGCTGTTTGTCGCTGAACTGTTGCTCCGTGAAGGTGGGCATGATGCCCCACGGATGGCGAACGGCCTGGCGGAATTCCGCAAAGTTCAAACCGCGGCCTGCGAGGTCGGGGCCGAAGGCGCCTTGGCCGGCCGGGCCATGGCAATTCTTGCAGAGTGCGGTGTTGCCCTCCCAAAGAGCCTTGCCGGCCGCCGCATCGCCCGCGGGCGCGTTCTGGGCCAAGGCTGCACTGGACGCGAGCGGAAGGACGAGAAGCGCAAAGAGAAATCTCTTCATGGCGAGCTCTCCGTTTCGGGCGCCGCATGAGGGCGAAGCCCTGACATCGAATTTAACCCGCCGGCGGATTTCGCGCAAAGCATGAGCTTACGGCTCGCTGGCATTTCCCGCTTTGAGATCCTTGAAACGATCGATGCTGTAGGTGGTGCCGGCCGCAGTCGTCACGGCGATGAAGAAGCCGCCGATGGCGGCGCTGCGCCGTGGATTATACGCCACCGTCACCTTGTCGCCCGGACCGACCGCGCCCTTTACCCAGCCGCCCGAGGTGAGCCGGCCGATGCTGCCGCCTTCGAAGTCCCATTCCGTCCCGCGGCCGTCCGGCCCCGGCACGATCAGGGCGAGCTTGGCGTGCGGATTGCTCCATTCGAAGGTTTTGATCGTGCCTTCGACGGTCTTGTAAGTGGAGAGATTATAAGCGGCGAGCGAGTGATGGGCCGAAGCCGGAATGACACCGATGCCCAAGCAAACCGCAATGCCAGCCAGCAGCCCTTTCATGAAAAACCCCTCGCCCGCGTTGTTCCTTCCCTGGCGCATTCTTGCCGTTGCGCTCGACGATCAGTTTAGCCGAAGTTCCGCGTCCGCAAAATCGCGTTCACAGATACCACTCATATTCCTCAGCAGTGATCAGCTTCTTGAAGCGGGCAAGTTCGGCCGCCTTGGTCTCGCGGTACAGGGAAATCGCGTCCTTGCCGAAATAGCCCGCGAGCGGGCCCGCGTCTTCGAGCCGCGTCAGCGCGTCCTCCAGGCTGAAGGGAAGCGCGCGGTCCGGCTCGCGCGAGACATTGCCCGCCGCCGGCGGCCCCGGATCGATTTTGTTGACGATGCCATGGTGAACGCCCGCCAGAATCGCCGCCATCACCAGATAAGGGTTGGCGTCCGCGCCCGCGCAGCGATGTTCGATGCGCCTCGCCTGGCTCGGCCCTACCGGCACGCGCAATCCCACCGAGCGATTATTCACGCCCCAGCGGCGATTGACGGGGGCGAACATATCGGGCGCGAAACGGCGATAGGCGTTCAGGTTTGGCGCGAAGAAGGCCATGCTTTCGGCCATCAGCGCCGCCAATCCGCCGGCTGCCTGGCGCAAGGTCTCGCTTCCTTCCGGCGTGCCGTTGTCGAACACGTTGCGCCCGGACGAATCCAACAGGCTCACATGCACGTGCTGGCCTGAGCCGAGCCCCTCCGCATAGGGCTTGGCCATGAAACTCGCCTCCAAACCCTCGCTCAAGGCGGCCGCCCTGACGATCTGGCGCAAGAAAATGGCGTGGTCGGAAGCCGCCACCGCGTTCGATTGGTGGCGGAGATTGGCCTCGAACTGACCCGGCGAATATTCCTTGCTCGCTGCCGATATCGGCACGCGCTGCAGGGAGGCCGCTTCGGCGAGTGCGCGCAGGAATCCCTGATAGCGGTTGAGGTCTTCTATTCCGTACACGGATGGTGTTTTCTCGCGCTTGCCCGTGCGCGGGGAAATCGGCGGCAGAGGCGCCCCCTTCCCGTCGCGCGTTTTGTCGAGAAGATAGAATTCTAGCTCATGGGCGGCGACCGGCGTCAGATCGAGTTCGCGGAAACGCGCCAGCACGCGTTCCAGAATCGCGCGCGGGTCATAGGCAAGCGCACTCCCCTTGGTATCGTGCAGTTGGGTCAGCATTTGCGCCCGCGGCGGGTCCGCACCCCACACGGGTGTAATGGTGCCCGGAATGGGCCAGGCGGTGCCGTCCGGGTCGCCATCCGAATAGCCACGGCCGCCGGGGTTCATCATCTCGCCCCGCACATCCATCAAGTGCAGCGAGAGCGGAATCTGCATGCCGGATTCGAACAGCTTACCGGCGTCGGCGACCGCAATCCGCTTGCCCCGGAGTGTGCCGCAGATGTCGGCGATGGCCGCATCCACGAAGGCGATGGCCGGATGGGCGGTGAGAACGGCCTCCAATTCGGCTTTCGCCGCGGCGTGCGGGCTGGGCTGTTTCACCGGGTTCGACGGTTGGTTCATGGCGCTAGGTTAACGCGGGACGGCGAAAAGCGCGTATCGAGAATTTTCCGCTCCCGCGCCCGCGCGCGCACCAGATGTTCCACCGTTCCCGTTCCGCATCTCTATCTCTGGGTCATCACTCTGCGGGTTGAGGCCGAGGTGAGCAAGATGGGCGCGCGACCATCCCTCCCCCCTCCCCCGGGTCGCGGCCGTCCCAGCGCACGAATCTCCAGTCTTTCCTTGGGAATCCGGATCGGATGCTCGGGAAAATAAGGGTGCAATATCGGTGCCATAAAGGTCGATAAGGGGGCGAACAAAGTTCGATAGGGGTTCATTCCGGTACGCGATTTAATGGCGCTCCTGCGGCGACAACATTCCGTAGAGAGATGGGGCGTGACCGCCGCGATTTTCAGGGGCGCTGGCTGCGCCGCCCCTTGTGGTGTGATCCTAAGCGTGGAGGTCTGCTCATGGCTACGAACCTGTCCATCGATTCCGAACTGATAAAGCGCGCGCTTGAACTGAGCGGCGAACGGACGAAGAAGGCGGCCGTCACCAAGGCGCTGCAGGAGTTCATTGCGCGAAGGCGGCAGAAACGTTTGCTCGACCTGATGGGCAAGCTCGAATGGGACAATTCGTATGACGACAAACAGGAGCGATCTCGGGATTGAGCCTTCTCGCAGGCACACACCAGAGCCTGACGTCTATGACGTTTGCAGCAGCGGGCGGAGCTCGGCGACGTTCTTCACCGTCTCCAGCGCGAAAATCTTGTCCGAAAGCTTCTGGAACTTGTCCGCGCCCAACACCGGCACGCACAAATCGCGCGCCTTCGCGATCATCTCTTCCCGCGTCATCGGATTGCCGGCCGTGCCGCGCACCGTCTCGACACGCTCGCTGAGCATCTTGCCGTCGGTCATCGTCACCTCGACCACGGCGACGCGCTTGGGCATCAGCTTCTCCAGCCCGTCGTCGCGCACGAGCTGCACCTTGGCGCGCTCCTTCAGCACGGCGGGGTCTTTCATGCGGGCGACATCATGCGCCGATTTGAACGATACCGTCTTGTCGAGCAGCATCACGCCCATGAGATGCTGCAGCGAAATGTCGGGGATTTCGCGATTGTCGACGATGCCGGCTTCGTCGGTCGCGACGCGTACAACCACCTTTTGAACCTGATCGGCGCTGAACTTGTTCTTCTTGAGGAGATTCTCCATGGCATCGAGAGGAGCCTGGATGGGCGCGCCGACCGTCCATTTCTTCACATCGGTGCGCATGATCTCGTAACGCTCGCCCAAAGCTTCGATCAGCATGTTCGGATCGTTCATCGGCTTGAACGCGTCGAGGAAGTTGTCGGCGCCGGAGAAGATGTCGTCGAGCGCGGTGCCGCCCGCCTGCACAAGCAGTGCTGCCGTGATGCCGCTCCGCGCGGGCATACCGCCGAAATCGAAGCTCTTCTCGATGTGCTGCGTGTCGCGCTGCCAGGAGGCGAGCCCCGAGGCCGACTGCGCCGTATAGGACAAGAGCCAGCGCATCTGCTGCGCGGAAAGCCCGGCCATGCAGCCCGCAGCGGCCGCCGAGCCGAAGGTGCCGGAAATCGCATGCGTGCTGCGATGGGTCGCGACCATGTATTGCAGCTTGCCGAGCGTCTCGGTCACCCGGGGGCCGACGTCGTAACCGAGCGCCACCGCGCGCATGAAGCGCTCGCCCGAGGCGCCGAATTTCTCGCCTGCGGCGAGTGCGGAAGGCACCACCGAACAGCCAGGATGGGATTGGGACGGCGGATGCGTGTCGTCGGTCTCGTCCGAGTGCGCGAGCATGCCGTTGACGAGTGCGGCCTCGATGGGCCCGCAGAGCATGTTGGAGGCCGGGATGGTGGCGGTCTTGTCGCCCTGGTACATGCGCGCAAAGCCGAGCGCCATTTTGCCCGGCGGCAATTGCGACCCGGAGATCATCGCGGCCAGCGCATCGAGGATCATCTGCTTGGATTTTTCCGCGACGGAATCGGGGAGTTTCTTGTTCGCGGCATCGGCCATATAGGCCGACAGAGTCGCTATGATCTTGCCGGGCGGAGTCGCCCCGCCGGGCGCGGATGCGGCTCGTGCGCTGCCAAGCGGCACCGTGGCGGAGGCCATCCATCCTCCGGCCTTCAGCAGGCCCCGCCGTGTCAAACGTCCGTACCCGTTTTCCTTGCCCATAATCCCCTCCTCGCGTCGAAACCGGCTTTCAGTTTGGACCAATTCAGCGCTCCTTGCACCTAGTGTGGCGAATCCGAAATTCGCTGCATCTTGGAGCCGCACCGAGGGCGAATTTCGGATTCGTAGCCACACTAGCAACCTGCAGATTCCAGTGTGGTTTTGGGATTTGAAGTTCCTAAATGCAGATGCCATCCCGATCATAGGAACTTCAAATCCACCACACGGGGCTTGAGCGGGCAGTTTGCGCTTGCCAGCAAGGGTTCCGGGTCCGATAAACTCAAACGCTCGGCGACGCCGGGACGGATGAGGACGGTTCCATGGGACGCTGGTGGTTTTGGGGAACGGTAGGCGTCGTTTGCGGCACGATGGCGGTGCTTTACTACTCATCCGGCTATTACGCCGAGCGCGCCGCCGGCGTGCAGCCCGCCCGGCCCCAGATCGTGACACCCGAGGACGCCAAAGACGGCGTAGCGCGGGCCAAGAACGAATAGGTTCCCCGCGGGGAACGGATTTTGCGAGCTTCGCATGCGTTCGGTTCTGCAGGCTTTGGTTTTCTTGATCGGCGTGTCGGGCGCGGCATCGGCCGCGACAGCGCCACGCGACACCGTGATCATTCCGGGGGAGCGCGTCGGACCGATTGCGCTCGGTATGAACGCGGCCGAACTGGAAGCCTCCGTCGGAGTTCCCGGCACCATGCGCAAGGAAGGCACGGACACGGTCTATGCGTGGGGTGAGGTTTCCGCTCAGATCGGTGGCAAATCGGGGGTCGTGGACCTCATCACCGTCAACGACGAGCGCTACGAAACGGCCGACCATCTCCGTGTCGGGCTGTCGGCACTCGCCGTGGTGGTGGTGCTGGGCCAGCCGCAGAACGTGACCTCGCCGCCCGGCATCCGCAATTACGAATATGACGGCATGACCGTTGTGACGCGCAACGCCATGGTCGTGCAGCTTCGCGTGCAGAAATGATCCGCGCAGGATGAGCGCAGAATCAGGCGCAATCGCCCCCTCCCCCCCTGCCCCTCCCCGCGCGCGCAAGGGAAGATTTGCGCCGCGGCTGTCGGCGCTCGATGCGGTGGCGCTGCTGCTGTCGCTGACGCTCGTCATCCCGATTGCGTCGGTGTGTTTCAGTCTGCTCTCGGGCGAAAGCGCGGTGTTTGTGCATCTCGCCGAGACCGTGCTGCCGGAATATGCCGGGAACACGCTGATGCTGGTCGCCCTGGTCGTGACCGGCGTGCTGATGGTCGGGGTTCCGGCCGCCTGGCTGACCGCGATGTGCGAATTTCCGGGGCGCCGCGTGCTGGAAGCCGCCCTCATTTTGCCGATGGCCGCACCGGCTTATGTGCTTGCCTATGCCTATGCCGATTTTCTGTCCGCCTACGGACCGGTTCAGCAGGCGCTGCAAGCTGCGACGGGCTGGGAGACCGGCGATTACTGGTTTCCCGACGTGCGCTCGCTTCCGGGCGCGGCGCTGATGCTGGTCCTCACGCTCTATCCCTATGTGTATTTGCTGGCGCGCGCGCGGTTCCTGAACGAATCGGCGAGCGCGCTGGAAGCCGCGCGATTGCTGGGCCGCGGGCCATGGGCCTCGTTCGCAGCCGTGTCGCTGCCGCTGGCGCGGCCAGCGCTGATCGCAGGCGCCGTGCTCGCCGCGATGAACACGTTCGCCGATTACGGCACCGTCTCCTATTTCGGCGTGCCGGTATTCACCACGGGCATTTACAGCGCGTGGTTTTCATTTTCCGACCAGACCGCGGCGCGCGAGCTTGCAGCAATCTTGATCGGTTTCGTCGGGCTGGTGCTGATCGCCGAACGCCTGTTGCGCGGGCGCGCGCGTTTCCATGAAACCGGGCGGCGCGACCGGCGGCCCGAGCGCTATGCTTTGCCGCCGCTGAAATCGGCGGCGGCGATCATCGCCTGCGTGCTGCCGCCCATTCTGGGTTTTGTGGTGCCGGCACTGGTCCTGCTCGCGCTTCTGATCCAATCGGGGGGGCCGGCGCGCGATTTCTCGCATCAGGTGTTCAACACGCTGACGCTCGCGGGTGCTGCGGCAATCATCGTCACACTGGGCGCGCTCGTCCTCGCCTTCGCGCGCAAAGAGCGGCCCAAAGGAATTGCCGGCCGCGCCGCGTCCTTTACCGCGCTCGGCTATGCGGTGCCGGGGTCGGTGATCGCGGTCGGCGTATTGGTGCCGTTCGCGGCCTTCGACAATGCGTTCGCCGATTTTGCCAAGGCCGTCTTCGGCGTCTCGCCGGGTCTGGTGCTGACCGGCGGCATCGCGGCGCTGCTGGTGGCCTACACCGCACTCTACCTCGCGGTTGCCCTCCAGAGCATCGGGGCGGGGCTCGAGCGGGTGACGCCCTCCATCGGCGGCGCGGCGCGGCTGCTCGCGCGCGGGCCGTTCGATGCGCTGAAGCGGGTCTATCTCCCGATGATCGCGCCGTCGGTGCTGACAGGCGCGCTCCTCGTCTTCGTTGACGTGATGAAGGAACTGCCGGCGACCCTGATGCTGCGGCCGTTCAATTTCGACACGCTCGCCATCAAGGCCAGCAATTATGCCTCCGACGAGCGGCTTTCCTGGGCGGCCGCCCCCTCGCTCGCCATCGTAGCGGCGGGAATCATCCCCTGCATCCTGTTGATTCGCAGCATCGCGGCCTCGGCCAAGGGCCGCGAGGAACCCCCGCCCCTGCCCTGAGCCGACCAGGGCGCGCCGGTGACCGGAACGCTCTACTCCCGCTGGCAAAAACCTGAATCCTGTGTCACCATCAAGGCCAGTCCTTGGGAGGGAACTGTCCATGAAAAAAACCATCGGTATCGCAGTCCTGATTGGTAGCGTTGCGGCCACGTTCACCGCGCTCTACGCCGCCGACAATGTTGCGACCAACCCGAATTATCCGGCCTGGGCCTATGGCGTCCCGCCGCCGGCGCCGCCGGGCGCAACGCCGCCGGCCCCGGTGCGCGACGACGGCACGATGCTGAGCGTCCCCGGCTCGGATCAAAAGTTCACGCTCAACAAGATCCGCGGCCGCCGCGACAACGACACGCCCGCGCGGGTGGCGCCTGCCGACTGGTTCCCGAGCGAACATCCGC
Source organism: uncultured Bordetella sp. (assembly GCA_964494505.1). Taxonomy (GTDB): domain Bacteria; phylum Pseudomonadota; class Alphaproteobacteria; order Micropepsales; family Micropepsaceae; genus CAIYRG01. Next base: position 39,860 of record CAZBRO010000026.1, on the reverse strand, counting down.
AGATGCCCAACATCGTCGCACAGGGCGACGAGTCACGCGGCATCGTCGCTTGCTCGCTCTGCCATTATCCCAACGGCAAGGGGCGTTCGGAAAATGCGAGCCCGGCCGCGCTGCCGAAGGAATACATCCTTCGCCAGCTGCACGACATGAAGGACGACATGCGGGCGAGCGCGGAACGCCGCAAAGGCAACACGCAGCAGATGGTCAGCTTCGCCAAGGCCATGACCGAGGATGAGATTCAGGCCGCCGCGACCTATTTCTCCTCCATGAAATGGACGCCGTGGATCAAGGTCGTCGAAACCGACACGGTGCCGAAGACGCGCAGCCAGGGCGGAATGTGGATCCCCCTCGACGGCGCACAGGCCGGCACGGAGCCCATCGGCAATCGCGTCGTCGAAGTGCCGGACAATGCGAGGTTCACCGAAACCCTGCGCAATCCGCACTCGCCCTTCACGGCCTATGTGCCGAAGGGTGCGGTAGCGAAGGGCAAAGACCTCGTCACCACGGGCGGCAACGGCAAGACCATCGCCTGCACGGTGTGCCATGGCGACGATCTGAACGGCATCGGCTCGGTTCCCCCGATCGCCGCGCGTTCGCCGAGCTACACGGCCCGCCAGCTCTTCGACTTCCAGCAGGGCGCGCGCCATGGCGACATGGCCGACCTGATGAAGAAGGTCGCCTCCAAGCTCACCAATGACGACATGATCAACATCACCGCGTACCTGGCGTCACTGCCAGCGCCGGCGACGGTTGCCTATCAGAGCACCGCGTCGAAATAATAGCCGTTCTCGGGTTGGGGAATTCGCCCGTGCGATGCGAAAGCGTCGCGCGGGCGAAGTCTTTTCTGCGTACCTTCACCCTTCGACAAGCCAAGGGGGGGAGAATAATGTTCCTCATCCTGAGCTTGTCGAAGCATGAGGGGGGACAGCCAATGAACCAACCGAAACAGGCTCGGATGCTCAAGGGTGTGGTGGCCACGGTTGCCGCGTGTCTGTGCGTCACGCTCGTAGCGCCCGAGACGGCGCTCGCCTGGGGCGCCAGCGGGCATCGCCTGATCGGCGAGATCGCCTCTCGCGCGCTGCCGCTGGAGGTGCCGGAATTCCTGCGTACCCCCGAAGCCGCGCGCCAGATCGGCGAAGTCTCGCGCGAACCGGACCGCTCCAAGGGCTCGGGCGAACCGCACGATTCCGATGCCGATCCCGCCCACCACATCAATGTCGGTGACGATCTGAAGGCCGGGCGCGGGCCATCGCTTTCCGCGCTGCCGCCGAACCGGGAGGCCTACGACACGGCGCTGCGCGCGGCCGGTTCGGACGAATATCGCGCGGGCTATCTTCCCTATGCGATTGCGGACGCCTGGGAGCAGCTCTCGACCGATCTCGCCTATTGGCGGGCCGATATCGCCGGCGCGAAATATGCCACGACGCCTTCCGACCGCACCTGGTTCCTGAAGGATCAGTATGTGCGAGAGGGTTTGACGATCCGCGATCTGGGCTTTCTTTCGCATTTCGTCGGCGATGGCAGCCAGCCGATGCACGTCTCGGTGCATTTCGACGGCTGGGGTAATTTTCCCAATCCGCAGAATTTCGCGACCGAACGCTGACTGCATGCCGCGTTCGAGGGGGCGTTCATCCGGGCGTGGGTGCCGGCGAGCGCCATCCCGGCCGAGATGGCTCCCTATCGCGATTGCCGCTGCGCCATTCAGAAACGGATCTCCGACTATCTGATCGCGACGCAGAAAGAGGTGGTCCCGCTTTTCCGGTTGCAGAAGGAGGATGCGTTCGACGGAAGGCATGAAAGCGGCAAAACGTTCGCGGCCAGGCGCCTCGCGGCCGGGGCGTCGGAGCTGCGCGATCTCGTGGTGGACGCGTGGCACAGAAGCGCGGACGCGTCGGTGGGCTATCCGCCGATAGCCGTGCGGGATGTCGAATCCGGCAAGACGAACCCGCTCGGTTCGCTGCAGGGGTTGGATTGAGCGTCCCCCTCATGCTTCGACAAGCTCAGCATGAGGATTATTCTTCACCCCGAGCCTGTCGAAGGGTGAGGGGGGCGAAACAGATTCCACACGCGGAAGCGCGGAGAACGCGGAGTTGTCTTTCTCCGCGGCCTCCGCGTCTCCGCGTGATATATCTATTGAAACCAGATGGAGAGAACCATGCGCGCGCTGACCGCTGTATTTGCCGGTGTCCTGGCGATCGGATTTTCGGGTCACGCAATGGCGGCCGATGCCGTGCCGGCCGATTGGGTGCACGTGATGGCGGGGCCGATGTTCACCGTTAAAGCGCCCCCCGGAACCACCTTCGAGCGCATCCGCACCGGCGATGCTTTTGCCGGTACGTTCCACGGCGCAGGTTTCGATCTTGCCGTCGAGTTCGGCTATCACCGCGACGCGATGAAGCTGCCCGAGGGCGCCAAGAACCCATCCGAGGTGAAGCTGGTGGTGGACGAGAAGCCGGGCGCGATCACGCGTGCGGCGGCCCCCGATCCGGCGCACCCGCTGTTCGTCGGGCTCTATGTGCCGGCTGTCGAGAAAGACGATTTCGGTCCCTTGAGCCTGCTTGTCATGGGCTCGGTTGCCAAGCCCGAAGACAGGGCGACGGTCGAGCGCATTTTTGAAACCGTGAAATTCGGCTTCAAGAATTGAAGCCCCCTTCGGCACGGCACTGACGCACCGCGCCGCCTCCCCCGCTTCGCAGGGGAGGATCACGCGCGCTAGCGCCAGCCGGCGCGGTCGAAGATGGTCTGCGCCTGTGCCTGGTTGATGCCGTAATACGACACGTTCAGCGCATCGGGCTTGAACTTCGGCAGCAGCTTCAGCTCTTTGGTGATCGGCACGCTTTGAACGGCAGGGAATTCGTAATTGGCGCCCGCGATAATGTTCTGCGCCGCGTCGCTCGCCATGTATTCGAGGAAGCGCACCGCAATCGCCTTGTGCGGCGCCGATGCCATCACGCCGCCGCCCGAAATGTTCACATGCGTGCCGTAGCCGTCCTGATCGGGGAAGATCGGGGTGAGCTTCGCCGCGGCGTCGCGTTCGGCCTTCACCTTCGAGTTCACCAGCCGCATGTAATAATAATGATTGGCGATGGTTACGCCGCATTCGCCGGCCGCCACGCTCTGGAGCAGCGTGGTATCCGCGCCCTGCGGGCTGCGCACGAAATTGGCGACGATCCCTTTGACCCATTGTTCGGCCTTGGCCGCGCCCATGTGCTGGATCATCGCGCCCAGGAGCGAGAGGTTGTAGACGGCCGAACTCGACCGCATGCAGATCTGGCGCTTCAGCCTGGGGTCGGCAAGCGCGTCATAGGTCTGCACCAGCTTGGGGTCGACCTTCTTCGCGTTCACAAAGATCAGGCGCGCGCGCGTGGAAAAGCCGAACCAAAGATTCTTCGGGCTCTTGAGCGCAGGCGGAATGCGGCTGTCCAAAATCTTCGATTGCGCCGGCTGGAAGAGGTTCTCCTTCTCGGCCAGCCAAAGGTTGCCGGCGTCCACCGTCAGGAACACGTCGGCTGGCGAATTCTTGCCTTCCGCCTTCATGCGGGCGAGCAGCTCCGGCCCGTCGCCCTCGATCACGTTCACCGGGATGCCGGTGGCCTTCTGGAAGCCGTCATAAAGCAGCTCGTCCGAATCGTAATGGCGCGCCGAATAGATGTTCAGCGCCTCGGCCGCCATCGCGGGAACCGACGGCGCGGCCAGACCCAGCACAATCAGGGCGGCAAGAAAACGGAGGAGCATGACTGGCTTCATAGTTTGCGAATGATTATCATAAGCATTATGGTCACCAGTGCAAGCGAAACGGATTACCCCGGAAAAGGCGCCTTTGCGGACGCATTTTTGCCCTCATAACAGGTGAGGCTTCCTGGGTCATTAGGCGTATTCGCCAACCCGGCATTTCTCGTTTATCCGTTTCTGCCTGTGATCCAGGGATTTCCATGAGCCGCGGCACCAAAATCGAGCTGATCGTTCTCGCTGTCATCCTGGTGATTCTGGCGACGCCGTTCCTGATCCCGCTCGATATGTATCGCGGGCAGTTGGAAGCGGCCGCATCCCGCGCCCTGTCGCGGGAGGTTCATATCCGGGGACCGGTGCATCTGACGGTTTATCCCGATATCGGCCTGTCGCTCTCCGATGTTTCCGTCGCCAATATGCCGGGCGCCCGCGACCCGCAGATGATCGCGGCCGAAGGGCTGGTGGTCGGCGCGAAGCTGAGACCGCTCTTTTCCGGCCAATTGGAGGTGACGCAGCTCACCCTTCAGAAGCCTGTGATCCATCTCGAAGTCGCCAAGAACGGCGCGCCGAATTGGTCGTTTTCGAAGACCCCGGAGTCCGGTGCGCCGGCTGACGCAGCCGCTCTCGACCGGATCGGGTTCTCGCATCTCGCCATCAACGACGGCACGATGACCTATTACGACGCGGGCTCCGGCAAAACCCAATCGATCATCGATGTTTCGCTGTCGCTCGACATGCCCGACGTGGCGCGCCCCACCCTGTCGCTGCCGATGACCCTGATGGGTTCGCTCACCTATAATGGCGAGAACCTGAAGATCGACGGGCGGCTCGACAATTTCGGCAACCTGATGAACAGCCACACGACGGACGCACGGCTTTCCATCGGCTCCAACATCATCAACGCGGAATTCACCGGCCAGCTTGGCGGCGGCAATATGTCGGGCGCGCTGAAGCTCGGGGCCCATTCCGTGCGCAGCCTCGCTGCCTGGCTCGGGAATCCGATGCCTCCCGGCAACGGCTTCGGACTGGTCGCTCTGGAAGGCCATTTCGCCTCGCGTGACGGCGTTTATTCGCTGAGGCAGACCCACCTCGCCTTCGACCAGATGAATCTGAATGGCGACCTCAGCCTGGATACCAAGCCTGCGGTTCTCGCCATCACGGGCCACCTCACGATCGACCGGCTGAATATCAATCCCTACCTCGCGCCGGGCGCCGACGACGACACCGTCAAAGCCGCGCGCACCAAAGCCAATCCGGATGCCCCGCTGCCGCTCTCCGGGCTCAAGGCGGTGAATGCCGATTTGACGCTGGCTGTGGGCGAACTGGTGCTTCCCGATCTGAAGCTCGATCAAGCCATCGTGAAGGCCACGCTGACGGACGGATTGCTCGAAGCCGATATGACCAAGGTCAATGCCTATGGAGGCAGCGGCCGGGCGAGCCTTACGGTGGATGCGAGGGGCCAGACACCCAAACTGAAAAGCACGCTCGATGTCAGCGGGATCAAGGTGCAGCCGTTCCTCACTCAGCTGATGGGCGTAGACGAGATCGCGGGAAAGGGGAGCGTGCGCTACGAGATCGCGACCTCCGGTGCGAACAGCGCGGCAATGGTCCGCAACATCGCCGGCAAGGGCGAGATTCGCTTCACCGACGGCGAAATCACCGGCGCCGATCTTGCGGCGGTGTCCCGCGTGATCCAGTCGGTGGTGACCGGCGAGGCGCTGGGGGCGGCCATCGGCGACGACGCGAAGACCGAGTTCACCCGGATGGGCGCGAGCTTCACCATCGACAAGGGCATCCTTGAGACCAAGGACTTCCAGCTGGTGAACCCGGCCGTGGAGATGAACGGACGCGGCAATGTGGATATTTCCGCCCGCACGCTGGAGTTCCATTTCGAACCGAAGGCCACAAAGGGGCTGCCGGGGGTCAAGCTGATCGACATCGGCGTGCCCTTCTTCGTCAAAGGCCCATGGCAGAGGCCGAGCTACGGCCCCGATGTCAGGGCGCTCGGCAAGACCATCGTCGAGAAATTACAGGACGGCGCGAAGACACCTTTCGATCTCTTAACCCAGCCCGGCTTGTCTCTGAAGTCGCTTTTCGGTACGGGGAACGGATCGAAAAAATAGCGTAAGCGCTCATGAGGCTTCCCCGCTGGCTCGCCGCGACCCTGGTCGTTCTGGTCCTCGCCGGGGGCGCGCTTTATTGGGTCACGCGGCCACCCCCCTCGCTGACCGTGGTGAGCTGGGGGGATACCTATGGGCGGGCACAGACGCTCGCGCTCTTCCATCCGTACACGGATTCAACCCATGTCGATGTGAACGTCGCCAATTATGGCGGCGGGCTGAAGGAGATTTCCCGGCAGGTCTCTTCCGGCGAGGTGCAGTGGGATGTCGTCGATCTCGAACTTGAAGACGCGGCGGCAGCATGCCGGCAGGGCCTCCTGGAGAACATCCTCGGCATCGAACTGCCGCCGGGGAACAATGGCGCTGCCGCAGCACGCGATTTCGTGCCCGGCGCGATCGGGCCGTGCTGGATCGGGAGCGTCGTCTACAGCCAGGTGATCGGCGTGGATACGAGCCAGTTCGAGGACGAGCAGCCGCAGACCGTGGAAGACTTTTTCGATCTCGCGCGCTTTCCGGGAGCCCGCGGCCTGAAGGACAACGGCCCCAAATTCAATCTGGAACTGGCGCTCCTCGCCGACGGCGTGAAGCCGTGGCAGCTTTATTCCGTGCTCGGGACGCGGGCCGGCGCCGACCGCGCCTTCGCCAAGCTCGACACCATCAAATCGAGCATCAAATGGTGGCGCCGGGCGGGCGAACCCTCCCAGATGCTGGCCCGCGGCGATGTGGCCATGTCGACCGTCTTGAACGCCCGCATCTTCAGCCTCGATCCCGAGCCGAAAATCCGCACCATCTGGGACGGCCAGCTCTATCAACTCGACGTGTTCGGGATTCCCAAGGGCTCTCCCAACAAGAAGCGGGCGCTCGAGTTCATCCGCTTCGCCACCGGCCCCCAGCCGCTCGCGCAGGAGGCGGCTCTGCTGCCCTACGGCCCGGCGCGGCGCTCTTCGATTGGGCTGGTCGGGCTGAACCCGGACAATGACGGCGAAATGCGGCCGCATCTTCCCACAGCGCCCGAGAATTTCGGCCGCGCGCTCGAAGTCGATCCGGATTGGTGGGCCAAGCACGGCGAGGCGCTCGAAGCGCGCTGGGCGGAATGGCGGAAGAACTAAGCGCCCTCTAGATTGCGCGCGTTCGGCGCATTGACATTGCCATGGTGCTCGACAAGCCTGGATGCTTCAGCGTGCGTCCGAAAGCGTTGCCCGTCCCATGCTCTCCTACACCATCCGGCGAATTCTCGGCGCAATCCCGACGCTCTTCATCATCATCACGCTGGCGTTCTTCATGATGCGGCTGGCGCCGGGCGGCCCCTTCGACACCGAGCGCAAGCTTCCGCCCGAAATCGCCAAGAACATCGCCGCCGCCTACGATCTCGATAAACCGGTCTATGAACAATATTTCATCTACCTCGGCCGGCTGGTGCATGGCGATCTCGGCCCGTCTTACAAAATCCGCGATTTTACCGTCAGCCAGCTTATCGGGGCGGGTTTCCCGGTCAGTTTGAAGCTCGGGCTCTCGGCCATGGCGCTGGCGATGTTCATCGGGACGGCGCTCGGCGTGATTGCGGCGCTGCGTCAGAACCGGCCGCCCGATTATTCGGTGATGACGCTCGCCATGATCGGCATCTGCATTCCCTCCTTCGTGACCGCGCCGTTGCTTCAACTGATCTTCGGCATTTACGGCATTCATGTTTTCGGGCTGGACATCTCGCTGCCGGTCGGCGGCTGGGCGGGGGGCGCGCTTCCCAACATGGTGCTGCCAGTCGCCGTGTTGTCGCTTGCGCCGATTGCCGTGATCGCGCGGCTGACGCGCGGCAGCATGGTCGAGGTGCTGCATTCCAACTTCATCCGCACCGCGCGCGCCAAGGGCCTTCCCACCTGGCGCATCGTCACGCACCACGCATTGCGCGCAGGCCTGATGCCGCTGGTCAGTTATCTCGGCCCGGCCATCGCCGACATCGTCAGCGGCTCGCTCATCGTGGAGCAGATTTTCGGGCTTCCCGGCATCGGCCGCTATTTCGTTCAGGCCGCGCTCAACCGCGATTACACGCTGGTGATGGGCGTCACCATCTTTTACGCGGCCCTCATCATCGTGCTCAATCTGATCGCCGACCTGCTCTACAGCGTGCTCGATCCCCGCGTGAGATACGAGTGATGCTGCGACGCACGCCGCAACATCCCGACGCGCTGCTGATGGAACGCGCCCAGGCCGTCAAAGGCCGGAGCCTGCTTGCGGACGCGCGCCGCCGTCTCTTCCGCAACAAGGCGGCGGTGGTCGGCATGGTGCTGCTCGGGCTGATCACGCTGATGGCGATTTTCGCGCCGTTTCTCTCCCCCTATGGCTACAGCGACATCGATTACGACGTGATCTCGTGCGCGCCCAATTGGTGGCCGGCGGACCCCTACACCTGTCACGCAGGCGGGCTGCACTGGTTCGGCACCGATATTGTGGGGCGCGATCTCTTCGTGCGCACGCTCTATGGCGCGCGCGTGTCCCTGGCGGTCGGGATCGTGGCGACGTTCGTCAGTCTTCTGATCGGGGTGCTGTACGGGGCGGCCGCGGGATTCATCGGGGGCAGGGTCGACGGCGTGATGATGCGCATCGTGGATATTCTCTATTCGCTGCCCTTCATCTTTTTCGTGATCATCCTGATGGTGATCTTCAATCAGAATTTCGTGCTGCTGTTCGTGGCCATCGGGGCGGTGTCGTGGCTGACCATGGCTCGAATCGTCCGTGGGCAGACTTTATCAGCCAAGCAGAAGGAATTCGTCGAGGCCGCGCGCGCGGCCGGGGTCGGGAATCTCGGCATCATCTGGCGCCACATCGTCCCGAACGTGCTGGGCCCCGTGATCGTCTATGTCACGCTGACCATTCCGGGCGTAATTCTGGCGGAAAGTTTCCTCTCGTTTCTCGGTCTCGGCATCCGCGAGCCCCTCACCTCCTGGGGCGTGCTGATTTCCGACGGCGCGGCAACCATGCAGAGCGCGCCCTGGACGCTGATTTTCCCGGCCGCGTTCATGACGACGACGCTGTTCTGCTTCAACTTCATCGGCGACGGGCTGCGCGACGCGCTCGACCCCAAGGAGCGCTGAGCGCGATGGCCGAAGCGGTTCTTGCGATCCGAAATCTCGATGTGCGGTTTCAAACCCCGGACGGCCAAGTCCACGCCGTCAAGAACGTCAGCCTGGATGTCAAGGAAGGCGAAGTCGTCGGCGTGGTCGGCGAGTCGGGGTCGGGCAAGAGCCAGCTTTTCCTTGCCGCTGTGGGGCTGCTCGCCACCAACGGGCGGACCACCGGAAGCGCGCTTTACCGCGGGCAGGAGCTGGTCGGCGCGCCGAGCGCCATGTTGAACGGCATCCGCGGCTCGAAGATCACCATGATCTTTCAGGACCCGCTGACCTCGCTGACGCCGCATATGCGGGTGGGCGAGCAGATCATGGAAACCTTGCGCTTCCATAAGGGCATGAGCCGCGAAGACGCAGCCCGCCGCGCGCTTCAGACGCTGGAACTGGTGCGAATCCCCGAAGCCAAACGCCGCATGCGGCAATATCCGCATGAACTGTCCGGCGGCATGCGCCAGCGCGTGATGATCGCCATCGCAACCGCCTGCGGCCCCGATTTGCTGATCGCGGACGAACCTACCACCGCGCTCGATGTCACCGTGCAGGCGCAAATCCTCGACATCATGCGCGACCTCAAGACCGAGCTGAACACCTCCGTCGTGCTCATCAGCCACGACATGGGCGTCATCGCCGGCATGTGCGACCGGGTGCAGGTGATGCGCTACGGCGAATTCGTTGAGGCGGGGCCGGCGGAAGAGGTCTTCTACCGCCCGCAGCACCCCTATACGCGCATGCTGCTCGACGCCATGCCGCGCATCGACAAACCCTCCCGCGAGGGACACAGCACGCTCAAGCCCTGGAATGAGCTGAAGCCGACGCTGCTGACCGTCGACGACATAAAGGTCCATTTCCCGATGCGCATCGGCGGCGCCATCTTTCCCAAATACAAACCTCTGCGCGCGGTCGACGGCGTCAGCTTCACGTTGAAGGAAGGCGAGACGCTGGGCGTGGTGGGGGAATCGGGCTGCGGAAAATCGACGCTGGCGCGCGCGATAATCAGGCTCCTGCCCAAGACCGCGGGCACGGTCGTGTGGTGCGGGCGCAATCTCGGCGACGCCGGGGAAAACGAAATCCGCGGGCTGCGCAAGGAATTCCAGATCGTATTCCAGGATCCCTTAGCTTCGCTCGATCCGCGCATGACCATCGGACAGAGCATCGCCGAGCCCTTGCGCTCGCTGGAGCCCGGATTGAAAGGACGCGAAGTGAACGCGCGCGTGGCGTCCATCATGGAGAAGGTCGGGCTCGATCCCGCCTGGATCAACCGCTATCCGCACGAATTCTCGGGCGGCCAAAACCAGCGCGTCGGCATCGCGCGCGCGATGATCCTGAAGCCCAAGCTCATCATCTGCGACGAAGCGGTGAGCGCGCTCGACGTCTCCATTCAGGCGCAGATCGTCGATCTGATCCTCGCACTCCAGGCCGAGTTCGGGATGTCGCTGATCTTCATCAGCCACGATCTGTCGGTGGTGCGGCAGGTCTCGCACCGGGTGATGGTGCTGTATCTCGGCCGCGTGGTGGAGCTTGCCTCGCGCGATGCGATCTATTCCGACGCGCGTCACCCCTACACCCAAGCGCTGATTTCCGCCGTGCCCATTCCCGATCCCAAGCTCGAACGAGCCAAACCCCGCCAGCCTCTGCCGCCCGAGCTGCCCTCGCCGCTGGATACGCGTTCGGCGCTGATGTTCCTGAAATCCAAGCGCATTGACGATCCGGATGCGGAGCAATACCGCCCCAAACTGATCGAGGTGGCGCCCGGCCATTTTGTCGCCGAACACGACCGCGTGTGAGCCCGCGGCGGTATGCTTTGGATTTGCCGGCATTCGCGTTGTAAAACTTTAACCGCAACTGACGGGCGCACCCCATGCAAGCACAGACGAGGCGAGCCTTTCTCTCTACCGCGTGCGGCAGTGTTCTGCTTGCGGCGTGCGGCCGGGGCGGCGCGGCGGGTGAAGCGCAAACCAAGACCGGAGCGTTGCTGTTCGAAGGCGAAGTGGTGTTCAACCACGGCAATGGCGCCGAACCGCTGACCCTCGACCCGCACCACGCGCAGAGCACCTGGGAAAACAACATCATCGGCGATCTGATCGTCGGCCTGACGACCGAAGACGAAAACGGTGTTCCCATCCCCGCCGCCGCCGAAAAGTGGGAGCAGTCCAAGGACGGGCTGACCTGGACGTTCCAGATCCGCGATCATCAGTGGTCGGACGGAACGCCGGTGACGGCGGAGGATTTCGTCTATGCCTGGCGTCGCATGCTCGATCCCAAGACGGCAGCCAGCTATGCCTATTATCTCTATCTCATAAAGAACGGCGAGGCGGTCAATTCCGGCAAGATGCCGGTGACGACGCTCGGCGTCAGCGCACCCAGTCCAAGGACGCTGGTGGCGGAGCTGTCCCAACCCGCGCCGTACCTGCTGCAATATCTGATGCATTACGCCACGTTTCCCGTGCCGCGCCATGTCGTGGAGAAGCATGGCGATACTTGGACCAGGCCGGGCACCCATGTCGGCAACGGTGCGTTCACGCTGGCCGAATGGTTTCCCAACGACCACGTAACGCTTCTGAAGAATCCGAAATTCTACGACGCGGCCAATGTGAAGATCGACCGGCACATCTGCTATCCCACAAGCGATTACGAAGCCGGGCTGAAGCGCCTGCGCGCGGGCGAACTCGACGTGCAGGAGAAATTACCGGGCCAGCAAATCGCCTGGCTGCGCGCGAACATGCCCGAGACCTTGCATCTCGATTTGATTCTCGCAACGGAATATCTCTGCTGCAATCAGTCCGTAAAGCCGTTCGGCGATGTGCGCGTGCGGGAAGCGCTGAGCCTCGCTGTCGACCGCGAAACCATCGTCAACAAAATCGACAGAGTGGGCGAACCGCCCGCCTATTCCATCGTTCCTCCGGGTATCGCGAATTATCCAGGCGGCGCGGAGCTTGCCTTTAAGTCCATGCCATTTCCGGACCGGCTGAAGCGCGCGCGGGAGCTGATGCGGGCTGCAGGCTACGGCCCGGACAATCTGTTGCGGACGTCGCTCCTCATCCGCTCGGCTTCGCCCACGGCGCGCCGGATGCCTGTCGCGATCCAGCAGATGTGGACGCAGATCTATGTCGATGCGCAAATCCTCCAGGTGGATGCTGCAATCTTCTACAATCGCATCCAGAGCCACGACTTTGAAATCTGCAATCCCGGCTGGGTTGCCGATTACAATGACGCCTCGACGTTCCTGGATATGTTGCGGGGGGACAACGCCAACAATTACGGCTATTACAACAATCCCGATTGCGTGGAGCTGCTGGACGCCGCGACGCGGGAGCTCGATCTAACGGAACGCGGCAAGCTGCTCGCCGAGGCCGAAGCCATCGCGCTGAAGGATCACGCCTGGATTCCGATCTTCTTCTCCGGCACCGATATTCTAGTGCGGCCTTATGTGCATGGCTGGGGGAAGGTCGTCACCGACGTGCACCGGACACGGTGGCTCACCATCGACCAGGCCGCACGCGAGGCGACGAAGCATATCTGAAACAGCCCATTGCCCTCCAGCATAACACTGCTTGGTATGGCGGTAGCCTTGCTGCTGCTGGCTGGCGCGAGCCGCCGCGCCCGATCGACCGTATGAAAATGAAACGGGCGAAGCCGCGACGGCTTCGCTCGCTCAAACCTCAATATAAACGGCCTCAGTTCGCCGGGCCGCCCATCACGCCGAGCTTCGTTCCGTTCCCAAGCACGACGTTCAGCAATTGGCCGCCATGCGTGCCATCCCGCAGCGGGTGGATGTTGACGGTGATCTTGTCGCCGGCCTTGGCCGAATCGCGCTTCCAACCGAGCTTCACCGCGCCGGCGATCCCCTGCATTTCGAGAGGATATTCGATCGGGGCGCCGCTCGCCTGCGGCACCGAAACGGTGAGCCACATATGCGGGTTGGTCCATTCGAAGCTTTTAACCGTGCCCTCCAACGTAACCACCTTGGTCGCGTCGAACATGGCGAAGGAATGATGGGCAAAGGCCGGTGCCGCGATCAGCGACGCTGCGATGCCGGCGAACAGGATTGTGCGCATATTCATTCGTGGCTCCTCTTAAACTCTATCCTGGTGGAATGGCCGATTATTCAATTACCGCCCCTGAGCGCGTGCGGCCCGCGCTTCGTTTACCCCTTTTACCATGGAAATGTCGCGATGCTTGTCGCCGCAGGCGTAATCCTGGAGGCGGACATCGTCGCGTTGAGCATAGACGAAGCGCGCCTGCCAGTCTTTCGTATACAGATCGGGATCGTGGATCGTGACGACGTCCTCGAGCTGGTTGCCGATCTTCCGAACGCGCTCGGTGGTCACCAGCTTGTCGCTGTGCGGAAGACCCGTCGCGTCGAGGAAAGTCTGATCGTTGAAGCTGTTGCTCTCGATCACCATCGTGTCGCCCTCATAATGGGCGACCGAGCGTCCGCCATAGGTGGGGTAGAGGAGCGAGTCCTCATAGGAGGGCAATTTCCCATTCAGCGGGATCGGCCGGATCTGGTGATTGAGTTCGTGAACGAACGTCACCTGACCCACGGGCAACTGGAACAGCTCAAAAGGATAAGGTGTCGCAAGCACCCGGGGCACGCCGTCGGGCAGGCAAACCTTGCGCGCCGGATCGGGAAGCGAGCCGTCCTTCAGGCCGGCCTGGTTCATTTGATAGGCCATCTTGCCGGCCGCATTCAGGGGCGGATCGCCGCCGCCGAGGACCTGGATCTTGGCGTGATATTCGGTTGCCCAATAGGTGCCCGAAAGATCGGGAACTGCCGCGGCCGCGGCATGGGCCGCCGACGCATATCCGATGGAGGCAATCAGTAAAGCGCCCAGCGCCGAACCGGCGCGAAACCTCACGCTACTCTCTCCCATATTCCCTGCCTCCCACGGCTTTGTACGCATCTTATAATCTGTTCTGCAGCCATTCAAATCCCCAATTTCGAATTGAGTCTCCCGAGATGCTGCTATCCGATTCACCATGCCGTTTGCCTGGAAAACCAGGCCGCGAAGTGCTAGTCATTTAGCTAAGTAAATAGAGCCTTTCGCGACACATTTTGATACATTTCGAGTGTGGCCGCCGCGGGGCCGTGATGTAAATTTCCGTCCGGTTTCGGATGGTAAAATATTGAGGGGAGGATCATCGATGTCGAATCTGGCGGCCGCGGGCCAACAGTCGAAATTCCGTACGCGCTTGCTCGCCGGCGGCGTGCTGGCGGGTCTCATCGGCGCCGCGATGCTGTTGCCGGCCGTGGCTGCGGATTCTGCGAAGAAGCAGCCCTATACGCCGGTGGCCGTTCCGGATTTTTCCAAGGACCCCGGCGTGCCGCTGGCCGGTGGCGTTCCTCCGCTGATGCTGCCGGCGGCCCAGGGCTGGACCGGCTACGTCCGCAAAGGCGGACCGCCCGACCCGACCGATTACGCCCACGCCCGCACGTTCAACGAATGGGCCGCGCCCCTGAGCGGAATCGGGCCGATTTCGGATGGCCCCGCCCATCCGTTTTACAACAATTCCGTGGCCACGCAGGTCAGCCAGCCTTCGAACTATCGCGTCGCCGATCTGACCAGCGAGGCCGCCAAGAATCTGCAGCCCTGGGCCATCGAAGCGTTGAAAAAGCAGAATGCGCTGGTGCTGAAGGAAAGAAACGGCGAAACCCGCCAGGCAAGATGCTGGGAGACCGGCGTTCCCGATATCCATGAAGCGCCGCAATCGCTGTATTTCATCCAGACGCCCAAGGAAGTGGTGATGTATCAGGGCGGACGCGTGCGCCACATCTTCATGAACGTACCGCATTCGAAGAATCCGGAGCCTTCCTGGTACGGCGAATCGGTCGGCCATTACGAAGGCGACACGCTGGTCGTTGATACGATCGGCTTGAACGACAAGACGTTCGTGGACGGATTCCGCACACCGCACACCACCAAGCTTCATGTGGTGGAGCGCTTCCGCGTGGTGGATGGCGGCAAGGCGGTGGACATTTCCTGGACGGCCGACGACCCGGGTCTCGCCTATAAGCCGTGGGGCGCAAGGCGTCCGCGCTATCGCGCGAATGGGGCCATGGACGAAGACACCTGTGCGGCCAACAATGGCGACCGGTTCAATCTTGGCTTCGATCCGGTGCCGGAAGCGGCCAAGCCGGATTTCTGAACCGTGCATCGCCGGTTTGGGATGACGAAAAAATCGCGCCGTGCGCCACCCCGCGCGGCGCGATTTGCTTTTGGGCAGCGCCGCTCAGCGGCTCAGGGGAGGGCGTTGCGGCGAAGCGCGACGACCAATCCGTGTGCGGGATTCCCCCGCTTGTCGTATTCGTGCACGCCGGTCTCCATGAGGGCCACGGAAAACCCGTTCTCTTCGGCAAGGCGCGTCACGTACCCGCGGCCGTGGACATAACACCCGCCTTCGCCCAGCCCGCCCAGGGGTGCGACCGCGACGTCGCGATTTTGTTCGCCGTCATCGTTCGGGAAGAGCGTGAACACAAACAGGCCTTTGTCGCGAAGGCTTGAAGCGGCCGCCCGGAACACGGGCTCAAGATCGCCGAAATGGATGAGGGTCGCCGCGCTGACGACGACATCGTAGCGTGCGGGACGGGCGGCGAGGAATTCCACCAGATCGCCCCGCTGCAGCACGTCGTAAGCGCCCGTGTCTTCCGCCTTTTCGAGCATGGCGGGCACGAGATCAACACCCTCGAGCCGCCGCGCCAACCCGCGCAATCGGGCGCCCACCAGCCCCGTGCCGCAGCCGGCATCGAGAATGTCGAGACCTGTTGCGCCGGGGAAGAGCCTGACGACGGCGTCCACCGCCAATTCATGGCCGCGGTATGTTTCCGCCTCGCCCCAACGGCCTGCGCGGTTTTCATATAATTTCCGCATCTGCGCGTCGGATGCGCGATCCGGCATCGGCCCCGACGCCAATCCGGCGAGGATGAGGCGGGCACCCTGTTCGTCGGCCTCGTCCTGTTCCAGATGCCTCAGCAAATGCCGGCGGGCGTCGTCCTTGCGATCGCATCTGGCAAGCAGCACGCCGAGCGCGAAATGAGGGAATGACGGCTCCTCCTGTTCGCGGGCGGCGGCTTCGGCCGCGAACAGCGCGTCGCCTGGCCGCCCTTGCTCCAGATACACATCGCCGAGATGAAGGTGAGCTTCCACATAACGCGGCTCGATCGCCAAGGCGTTCCTATAATGGGCAATCGCATCGTCGAGCCTGCCCTGGTGCTTGAAGATGGCGGCGAGATTGATATGGGCTTCGAGGAAATCGGGTTTGAGCGCGAGCGCATGTTGGTAGCGCGCGGCCGCATCGTCGAGCCTCCCCTCCTCCGCCAGAACATTGGCGAGATTGTTGTAACTTTGCGCATAATCGGGCTTGAGCGCGATGGCTTTCTCGAAGCTCGCAATCGCGTCGGCACGGCGTTTCAGAAGCTGCTGCACCATACCGCGGTCGCGATAAGCGCTTGCCTCGTGGGGAGTGAGCACGATGACCGCTTCGAACCCGGCAAGGGCTTCGTCATGGCGGCCGAGGTCCTGCAAGGTGGCGGC
The DNA here is from genome assembly GCA_964494505.1 of uncultured Bordetella sp. Classification (GTDB taxonomy): domain Bacteria; phylum Pseudomonadota; class Alphaproteobacteria; order Micropepsales; family Micropepsaceae; genus CAIYRG01. The sequence goes on along the minus strand of CAZBRO010000026.1, from coordinate 23,357 downwards.
GCGATTGCGGCGCGCATCCGCGTAGCCGGGCTGGATCGCGAGCGCGGAATCGTAACTTCCAAGCGCATCCCCGGGACGCTTCAAGTCTCTCAGCACATTGCCGCGGTTGTTGTGCGCCTCGGCATAATCGGGCCGCATCGCGAGCGCACGATCGTAGCTTGAAAGCGCTTCATCGAAGCGCCTCAGCGCGCGCAGCGCGCTGCCGCGGTTGTTGAGCACATCGGGATTTTCCGGGCTGATCGCCAGCGCGCGCTCGTAGCTCAGCAGCGCCTCGTCGAATCGATTCATATCCTGCAACGCGATTCCGCGGTTGGAAAAGAAGGCCGCCCGGTTCGGATCGATTTCGACCGCGCGGTCGAAATATTCTATTGCCGCGGTCAGATTTCTCCTTTGCAGCTCGAGCGCGCCCAGGAGATGCAGCGCGTCCGCGTTCCGCGGGTTCTGCGCGAGGATTTTGCGATACAGGGATTCCGCTTCGGCAGACCGGCCTTGTTGATGAAGCAAGATGGCCTGCTGCAGCACGGAGCTCCGGCCCCCAAAAACTAAAGCGCGGTCTGTTTCAACGGACCGCGCTCCAGCATAACCTGCTCACACAAACGATCAAAACTGCTTTGTGATGCCAAGCCGCCACATGCGGCCGGCAGGACTGATACCACCGCCTGCGGTGCCCGTGCCTCCATTGTAGAAGGCGTAGGGGTTTGCGGTGCCGCCATATTGGAACGGCGGGTTGCGGTTGAAGATGTTATTCACGGTCAGATAGAGATTGATGTTGCGGAGGTACTCGATCGCCGGGGCGTCACCCGTGCTGTATCCCAGCGACACGTCGAAAAGGTATGTCGAAGGAACAAGGTCCAGGAGTCTTGGATCCGCCACCAGGTTCGGGAAGGGGGCGAGGACGGCTGCCGAGGGTAACGTGAACGTCGAATAGAAATGGGACGCATAATCGACGAAGACGGTGGCGGAATACGGACCGTCGGCCCACCCCAAGCGCGCTCTGTACCGGAGCTTCTCCGAACGCGCCTCGCCGGTCGTGGTGTCGTGAAAGGTATCGTTGGTCGCCGCGTTGTCCACCAGCTGGACGAAATCGTGTAAATAGTACGCCCCGGTTATGCCCGTATTCCACGCGCCAAGATTGCCCAGGTCCAGATCGTAGCTGACACTGAAGTCCAGGCCCTCGGTGTCCTTGGTGCCGGTGTTTCTGGCCGAACCGTCTTCGATCCATTTGACGCTGGCGGGATTGATGCCGACAACATTAGAGCCTGCAAGCGGATTGGTCAGCGCGTAGTTCACGGCGGCCGCGAATTGCGGATCGCCGGGCAGGATGAACAAGAACCGGGTGGTCGGATCGTTCATGCCGTTTCCGGTATTGGGAGCAAGACCGGCAATCGGCTCCTTGATATGGACCCGCCACAAGGTGGTTTGGATATCCAGGCCTTTGAAGATGTTGTCGGTGGGCGCCCACTCCAGGCCCAAGACCCAGTTGTCCGCCTTTTCAGGCCCGGTCTTGTAATCGGCCGGCCGCAGGAAGCCGGCAAGACCGCCCGATCCGCCTGACGAACCGACCTGAATGCCGATCGGGAAATTCGCAGCACCCGCCTGGAACGTTGCGTTGGCTCCCGCACAGGTGGGGTTGAGGATGGCCGCGGCAGACCCAGCCGCCGGTGCTGTCGCGCCGGTGGGACAGGCTTGTATGGTCGACAGATTGACGCCGCCGGTGTTGAAGGGCGTGATATTGCGTGCCAGCACGCTCGACAGCGATTTGAACGACGGCGCGACGAAGTTCGTGCCCCAACTGCCGCGCGCCGTGAGCCCGTAGCCGATGGTCCAATCGGCCGAGATGCGGGGGTTGGCCGTGCTGCCGAAATCGTCGTAGCGGTCGTAGCGCCCGGAAACTTCAAGTTCCAGTCTTTCGACGAACGGAAGCTTGTTCGCGTCTCCGACAATGGGCACGTTCAATTGTCCGAACGCGGAATAAACCGTTCGCGTCAGGTGATCCGGCGTCGCCACGTCGAGCTGGCTCGTTATCGGCTCGGTCGTCGTCGTGATCGAATAGGCCTCATATGTGTAGTCGCCGCCGATCGCCGCCCGCACCGTTCCGCCGGGAAGGTCGAACAGGGGACCGTCGAAATTGACCCCGGCCTCATGCTCGAGATAGCTGGAGTTGTTGGTATTGTACATCTCGATGTAGCGAAGCGTCGTCGGGTCGATACAGTTGAACGCCGTCGGGTCGCAGAACAGGTTCAGATAGGGAACGTTCGAGGGCTTGGTGAAAGAGGGGACGCCCGGCGAATTTCCGCTCGCAGCCGTCGCGGCCACGGTTGCGCCCAGTGCTGCATTCACATTGTTCGGGCTGACCAGTCTGAGGTTCGAGACAAATGTTCTGCGGACTTCTTCGTCGCTGCTCGCGCCGAAAATCTTGGCCTGCCAATCGGCAGGCAGCTTGACGGTAAAGCCCAGCGTGTAGCGGTCCGACAGCTCCGTAGCCCGTTCGATATTCGGAAGCTGGAGATAGTCGTAGCTCACGCGCAGATTGTTCGGGGTGCAGCCCGCAGGCACGCCGGCCGGGACAGCCGTCGACGGATTGGTCGTACACAGCGTACCCGTTGGGTAAAAAGGATTGGTCGTGGGTATGCCGCCGGATGTCACGCCGACGTCGGGATTGTGCGTCTGGTCGCGGCGGTTGGAATAGTACCCTTCCGCATTGAACTGCAGCCAGGGCAACAAATCCTGATCGAAGGTAATGGTAGATGCCGTCCACTGGTCGGACGGCAGCACTTCCGACGTCGACGTGGGATTGATCAGATTTCCGACGCCGGGATTTGCGGCAATTTGAGCCCAGGTCGGGGCCGTCGTCGCGCCGATTCCCTTGGGGATCGAATAACAATTGGCGCAAAGCGCGGCGAGCGTCGTGGCGGCGCCTGACGCGGTGGCCGGAGCCCCAATGGAAACGATGCCCGGATAGGCGGCGACCAAAGGCGTCTGGTTGTCCAAGCCCCAGGGCCTGAAATCCTGCGTGTAGTAAGAGCGCGAGCTCGCATTCAGCGCCTGCTGCGAACCATATTCGAAGCTGATCGTAACATCGCCACCCTGCCAGGTCCGGCCGTAGAGGGCCTGGGTGTCGAAGTTGAAACCGCCGCCCGTATCCGAACCGACGGTGCCTTGCAGAAGGGCTCCATCATAGCCGCGCTTGAGAATCAAATTGACCACGCCCGCCACGGCTTCGGACCCGTAGGTTGCCGATGCGCCATCCGCCAGCACGTCGACACGGTCGAGTGCGACGTTTGGTATGATCGAGGGGTCATATTGGATAGCGCCGGTTCCTTGCGGCGGCATTTTCATGCCGTCGATCAGCATCAGCGTTCGCGTATCGACGCCGTTCAAGCCGTGGATGTTGAGGCGGTTAATGAAGTTGCCGAAGCCGGCATTGGCGGAGCCTGACGACGCATGATTGAGAAGCGCCGGCAGAGCCTGTGTCAGCAGGTCGCCCACCGATACGACGCCGGCCTGGGCGAAATCGGCCTGGCTGAGAGTCGTTACCGGCGCGCCGACCGCCACTGTTCCGCGAATCAGCGATCCCGTTATGAGAACTTGCTCGGGCGGCAGTTCGGTTGTCGGCGCCTGCGCCATTTGGGCCTGGGCAACCTGCTGAGCCTCGGCGCTGGCAACAACAACCGTCAAGCTCGCGAAGGACGCAGTCCCCAACAGGACAGCAAATCGCTTTGCGCTCCGCGCGCGCGCATTCGAAAACTTCATATTATCCCCCTCTTTGGATGCCGCGGCCCTAGTGTTGTAATTTAGCCGCGCTCAGCCTTGTTAATACTCCCTGGCACCATCCCGGCCCCCGGTCTGGGCGCAAGTTTCCTCTCTGATCTGTAAAACCAGCCAGATTTCAAGGCACACTAACCGAGCGCCGCGTGGGGCAGCAAGGCAAGTACCCTGCGCTGGCTCGCATTCCGGGCGTGCTGTGTGACTTACGCCACATTGGAAAAGCACACTGCAAAAAAGTGGATTTTTCCTGTCGCGCGAATTGCTCAAAAAACATTCAGGCCGCCGATCACATGGACTGGCGGCCTGATTTCAACCGGAAGTATCCCTCGCGGTGCCCGGTCCATAAGCCCAGGCACAGAGGCCCGCGATCACCTCAACTTGCCGCCCACCTCGACGTTCTGGCAAACGTTTTCGACAATCCTTTGCCTTTCGTCGGCCGCATTTTTCCGTGTGTAAGTCACGTTCCTCTGGAACGTCGCTTTGAAGATTTTGGGGTCCGTCAGCGTCCACGCGGAGGTGATGGTTTTCCCATCAGGCGACATGGTCCAGCGTTCGATGAAATGAAGCTGATCCGAATGCGGGAAACCGCTGCTGTCGACCAGCGTCTCCTCATCGATATCGACGGTGTCGATGACCAGCGTGTTGCCTTCCCAATGCGCGATCGAATCGCCCATGAAGGTCGGGAAATAATCCTTGCGGTGCTGATTGGCGAAATAGATCTCCCGCCCCGGACCCAGCCATTCGCCAAGGATCGCGACGTGGTCGTCCTTTTGCAGGATGTCGAAAGTCCCGAACATCGCCAGGCGAGGGATGCCCAGCGGGTGGCACATCAGTCCGGTATCGACGGCCGGGTCGCCGCGGTCGACGCCCGCCTTTTTCTCGGCGTAAAGCTTTTGCCCCTCAGGCGTCACATCCAACTTGTCGTGGGGAAGCACCACGTTGTTGCCGCAATTGGTCCGGCACTGCCACAGCCCGCTGAAGTCCGGATGCCCGTTCAACATCGGCTGAGCATTCGCACCGCTCGAAAGAAGAGCCAACGCCGCGACCGCCGCTCCACCAAACATCGTGTTCCGAAAACGCATCTCGATTTCCTCCCTGGCCAACAGGCTGCATTCCCCGTGGCTTCAAGGGAATGCGCCGTGTCCAATCCACTCACATGCGGCCATCACCCGCGATGGCCGCACCCGCCCCGATTTCCAGCCGATTTCGCCGGTTACTGTTGCTGTGCCGGCCCGCGGCCAAGAACGCGCCCATCCGCCAACGTCACTCGCACGATCTGTCCGCCCGGCGTTCCGTCCTTGATGGGATGAACTTCCATCTTGATCTTGTCGCCGGCCTTGATCGTGTCCTTCGCCCATCCCATGCGATAGAGCCCGCCCAGGTTTCCGCCTTCCATGCCCCACGTCACCGGCTGATTCTTGTCGTTCATGACGACCATGTCGACCCAGACATGCGGATTGGCATAAGCGACGTTCTTCACAGTGCCTTCAACGGTGACGCTCTTGGTGGCGTCGAACATCGCGAAGGAATGGTGCGCGGAGGCCGTGGTCGCACCGAGAAGCAACCCCGAAAGCAGCAAAGGAATGCCGGCGACTTGAATGACACGTTTCATAGATGTTCTCCTCATATGGTCCCTCAACCTTGTCTGCGGCCTTGGACCGATTTCCTACACCTGGCGGCGAGCAAGCTATTTGGAACTTAGAACCGTTTGCGTCTTTTTCCAACTCCCGGGCATGCGCACTTCCGCCGCCCTGAGGCACCTGACTTCGGCCGCCAAAAGCGGGCGATGAGAGGGGCGTGCCGTTGACGTTTCCCTAACCGCCCGCATCCGAACCGTCGGCCGGCGCAAAGACGGCGTTTGCGGTGGGTGCTGCGCCCTTGGGCGCGGCCAGGATTGCCGGCTGGGGACCGAACACTTTTTCGAGCGCATCATGGGCGCAGAGTTCTTCACCACCCGCGCCGCCGCCGACTCCGATGGCCCCGATGATCTGGTCGTTAACGATGATCGGCAGACCGCCCTGCTGAGGCCCAAGCCCGAATTGCTGCATGCGGATCAGCGTGCCGTCGTCCTTGTAGACGCGATTGGTGATCACGTGGGAGGGCTCGCGCGTCAGAAGCGCGGTGCGGGCCTTCTGCTCGGCGGCCTTCTGGTTCAGATAGCTTTGGCCGTCCATGCGATGTTCATGGATGATCTGGCCGGTCGTATCCAGAACCACCACGGTCGCGGTCGCATTGTGGGCTTTGGCGAATTCCTCGCAGGTGTGCGAGAGCTGTTCGGCGATTTCGGCCGAAACCGTCATGTGGTCGTGGACGCCGAATCTCGAACCCATTTGCGGGCTGATCAGGAATTTCGACGGCACCGGCCCGGAAAAGGTCAAAGCCGCTGGTTTCGGAGCGTTGTTCTGGGCCGCATAAGCGCCCGCGCCCAAGAGCGCAATGCCTGCGCCAGCCACGAACCAGATTGAAGTACGATTGCGCAAACCCATGATTATCCTCCCTGCATGGATCGACGTGAACGTCTCTAGAAGTCGATGTGATCGGCGGTCGGTATCGGATCGAAGCCCTGATTGAACCGATCGTCGTTATTCAGCTGGCACACGGTTTCCTCATAGGCAGAGACCACGCGGTCGCGTGGCCGCTTCGCGCCCCATGGCTTGTAAAACGTGCCCGGGTCGTCGACCGTAAAGGAGGCATCGAGCGTCTTGCCGCCATTGGCGATCTTCAAACGCTCCACCACATGAAGCTGGGTCGTGTGCGGCGTGCGGTAGCCATCCACGAAGGTCTTGTCGGAGAGGCCGATGGTGTCGATGACGAGGGTATCGCCGCCTTCGTAATGGCCTACCGATTCGCCGTACCAGGACGGCTTTACGTTCTTGGAGTGGGGCACATTCAGATAGACCCGGCGAACGGTCGGGTTCGCGCCGCCCTGGATGATCACGACTTCCTTCGGCGTCTGGATGAAATACCATTCGAAAGGCGCCTCATGGATGTCGGGGACGCCGACTTCCCAGCACCTTGCCTGCCGTGTCTCGCCGTTTTTGTTGTTGAGCGTCAGCGCGTTTTGCTTCTTGAGCGCATCGACCGCCCAGGGCATCAGATTCTTGGCCGCTTCGTTGTTGAGGTCCGCGACGCGGTAGGTGGACGACACGCCGAGATCAGCGGCGACCGCATTGTTGTAGAAGGGGTGGGCCGGATCGGCCGTGATGGGCCCCACTCCGCTCTCCGGCGCCTGCCACTCATTGGCCGTCTTGTCGTAGGGAACATCGTCGCGGCTCGGCGGATGGGTGCGCCCGCCGAATTGGTAGGCTCTCCAGCCCACGCCCTGCCCCTGCATGAGAGCCGGAATGCCGTTGATGGTGGTCGGGGTTTCGGCCGCGCGCGCAGGCAAAAAGGCAACGGATACAACGGATACAGAGAGAACAGCGGCCAAGGCACCGCCGGAAAGGGCCCACCGCGCCACCCTGCCCGTCGGTTCGCGCGATACCGGAGACTTGAGCATTCCGACCTCTCCCCCAATTTTTCGCCGCGGTTCGCTCCTGAACGAACGTTTCATTCCGCAGCTGATGTTAAATCGCGGAGAACATAACACTTTCGCCTGGACGGGGAACAAAAAACCTGTGTCGGGCCTGACACGGTTCCCGAAAGGCCGTCAAACGGGTTCGAGCCCGTGCCTGTAGAGGACGGGTCCAGCTTGCGGCGCGGTGAGGAATTTCACCAGATCATGGGCCACTTCAGCAGACGGAGCGCCCTTGAAAAGCCCCGCCGAGAACATCGTCACCTGCTGGATGTCCGGCGGCAGCGGCCCGACATAATCGATCCCCTTCACCTCGACGAATTCGCTGACCTGGGTAAAGCCGAGATCGCCTTCCCCGCGAGCCAGCACCTGGCCGACGCCAAGACCCGAGCCTGGGCCATATTGTCTCATCCGGGGCTTTATCGCGTCCGCGACGCCCATCTTCTGGAACAGGTCCAGGAGATAGAAGCTGCTCGTACCGCCGGACAGCACGATGGATTTCGAGGCCAGCAACGCGCGCTTCACCCCTTCGCCCGAAGACAGATCCGGCCGCGGCGTGCCGGCACGTACCGCGACGCCGATCAGCGATTTGACGAGATCGGCGCGGCTTCCCGGAACCAGGATTCCTTTCTTGATCAGTTCGTCGACTCCCGCGGCCGGAAGAATCACCAGATCCGCCCGCTCGCCCGCTTCGACCCGCTTGGGGATATCGACGGCGGGGCTCCAGATGAGGTTTACGGTATTTCCGCTCGCCTTCTCATATTGCGGCACCAGTTCGAGATAGGCCGCCCGAAGCGCGTTCGAGGTGATGACTTTGACTTCGGCCGCGGAGACCGGCGTGCCGGCCGCGATCAGGAGCGCGCCCGCGGCAAACCATCGCAGGAGCGCATTCTTCGGATGGGCGAGCGCCAAAACGGCCTCCTTGCGGAAATTTAAGGTAGCTGAAACGTCAGATTGTCGGCGGCCAGATTGTTGGCGCCGCAGCCGACCGCGCCACCGAATGAGTAAAGCTTGCCGCCGGCCACGGCTGCCGCCTGTGCGTGCCGCTCCACCGGATAGGGCGCGAGCAACCGCCAGCGGTCGGTTTTGGGATCGTAGGCCTGCACCTCGGCAAAGGTGTGCACCGTGTCGGGCTTGCACTCGCCGCCAAGATAAATGAGCAGCCCGCGATATTGCGCGAATGTGCCACTGCTGACCGGCACCGGCATGGGCGCGGCCGGCGTCCATTTGTCCGTAGCCGGATCGTAGACATCGTGCAGTCCGACATTGCTGGTATCGCCCGTGGTGCGTCCGCCATAGACGTGAATCTTGCCGTCCACCACCGCGATGCCGACATGATCGCGGGCGACCGGAAGGGGGGCTGCGACGGTCCATGTGTTGGTCGCGGGATCGTAAACCTCGTGCGTCGCAATCGCCGCGGGCTTATCGCGTCCGCCGACGATGTGGATTTTCCCGTTCAATCCGATCAGCGCCGGCGCGCCTCGGGGCGACGACAGCGGAGCCAATTCGCGCCAGCGATCCGTCGCGGTGTCATAGGCATAGAAGCGGTCGGTCGCTTCCGCGTGCCCGCGCGCCGCAAAGCCGCCCCCGATGTAGATCGTGCCGTCGATTGCCGCGATGCCGTTATGGGTGGAGCCCTTCGGCATGGGCGCGATGTCGTGCCACGAATCGGAGGCCGGGTCGTAAACCTGGCCGAGCCCGGTGGTCGGCAGCGTCGCCATCTCGCCGTCCTTCATCATGCGGACATTGCCGCCGATGACGTAAATCTTGCCGCCGACCGTGATCGCCTGCAGCTCGCTGCGCGGGGCCTTCATCGGCGCGGCCTTGGACCAGGTGCCTTCCGTCTGCTGGGCCGATAGGGGCTCGCTCGCGAACAGCACGAGCGCGGACAAAAGCGCAAGCTTGAAGCGATTCATGACGTTCCTCCCGAGACGCGCGGAGAAACTAACAGTTTGCCGCGAGCGAGACCAAGGGCCTATCATGCGAGCCGAAAAGCGGGGGAAACCGTCAATGAAACGGATCGTTTTTGCTGCGGTTGCGGCGCTTGCATGTATCGGCGCGGGAGCGAGCGCGCAGCAGGAGGACATGTCGAAGGTCGAGATCAAGACGACCGATCTCGGACACGGGCTTTATATGCTTGAAGGCAATGGCGGAAACATCACCGTCGCAGTCACCGCCGATGGCGTCATCATGGTGGACGATCAGTTCGCGCCCCTGTCCGCCAAGATCAAGGCCGCGATCGCGAAATTAAGTCCCAAGCCGGTCCGTTACCTTATCAACACACATTACCATCCCGATCACACCGGGGGGAACGAGAACTTCGCCAAGGACGGCGCGACCATCATAGGCCAGGAAAACGAACGCAAACGCCTGGAAACGGGGAAACAGCCCGCGGCCGCGCTACCCATCATCACCTTTGGCGAGACGATGGACGTGCATCTGGGCGACAAGACCGCCGAACTGAAGCACATGGCCCCTGCCCACACCGACGGCGACGCCTATGTGTATTTCCGCAGCGAAAACGTGCTTGCTACCGGCGACATTTTCGGCTCGTTCCGCTTCCCCAACATGGATGCGCGCACCGGCGGCGGCATCAATGGCGTGCTCGCGTCCGCCAACACGTTGCTGGCCCTGGTCAACGACAACACGCTGATCGTTCCCGGCCACGGGCCGCTCGCGAAGAAGACCGACCTGGTCTCCTATCGCGACATGCTGCAGGACGCTCATGACCGCGTCGCGAAGCTGATCGCCGAAGGCAAGACCGCCGATCAGGTGGTGCAGGCAAAGCCGATGGCCGACTGGTACGCCAAAAGGGGCGGCGACGACATGCGGACCGACAATTTCGTCCGCGCCGTCTATCTGTCGCTGAAGCCCGCCGGGTAAAGCGGCGCGCATTCACCGTGGGTCCCGGATAGCCGCTGACGCGGCCTCCGGGATGACCATTTCTGCTTGATGAATCAGAAGTCCGGCTTGTCGGCGGTCGGAACGTCCTCGAAACCCTGATTGAATTTGTCGTCGTTGTTGTTGGCGCAGGCGTCTTCCGTCAGCGGCTGCCCCTTGGCCAGAAAGCGCGGGCGGGTGGCGCCCCACGGCTTGTAGAACGCGCCGGGGTCGTCGACCGTGAAGGAAACGTCCAGTTTCTTGCCGCCGTCGGTGATCTTGAACCGCTCGACGACGTGCTCCTGCGTCGTGTGCGGCGTGCGATAACCGTCCACGAAGGTACGGTCGGAAAGGCCGATCGTATCCACGACCAGCGTGTCGCCGCCCTCATAATGGCCGACCGATTCGCCGAACCAGGACGGTTTCGGATTCTTGGAATGCGGGATGTTCAAATAAACCCGCCGCACCTTGCCGCCCTGCACCATCACCACTTCGGTGGGCAGTTGGATGAAATAGAGGTTGAACGGCGCCTCATGGATGTCGGGAACGCCCTGCTCCCAGCAGCGCGCCTGGCGCGTCTCGCCGTTCTTGTTCGTAAGCACGAGCGCGTTCTGTTTCTTGAGCGCTTCCTGCACCCAAGGCATGAGGTTCTTTCCCGCTTCGTTGGTGAGGTCCGCGATGCGATAGGTGGACGGCCGCCCCGTCTGGCGCATTACTTCGTTGTTGTTGAAGGGATGATCCGGACCGTCCTTGACCGGTCCGATGCCGCTCACCGGCGCGGACCATTCGTTGAAGGTCCTGGCATGGGCGTAATCGTTCGGGTCGGGCTTGCCCTCGTGAGGGACGAAGCCTCTCCAGCCCACGCCCGGCTCCTGCATCAGGTTCGGGATCGGCTGTTCGGATTTTCCCGAATCGGCCGCAATCGCCGCGCTCACGCAGAGGAGCCCGGTCAGACCTGCGCCCGCGAGGACCTGTTTGACGCTTGTTCCAGATTGTTTCTTGCCGAAAGCGAACGGCATCGAGGCCTCCGTGGAATATTTGGAAATTGCGAATTTCGCGGCAGACACTAGCGAAGGGCGGTTCCCCGGGCAATTGCCGCACGCGGTCCTATGGGCTAGCTTAACTTCAAACAGGCAAACAGCCGAGTTCTACGGAGGAATAGATGTTGAAATCGGCATGGATGGGTGGGAGCACCGTTCTCGCATGCGCTCTCGCGCTCGCGTTTCAGGCGCCGGCGCAGACCGCCAAACAGAATGACGCCAATGACGAGACCGCCGCCACCGACATCATGGGGACCTGGGTGCGCTCCGATCAGGAAGCCCGCTTCCAGGCGCCGGCGTCGGGCGCGGGGCCGATGCGGGACGATCCGGCTCATCCTCATCACGGCCACCGCGAGGGCGTGAACGGCCAGCCCGACCAGGAAGCCACGCCATGGGTCGCGGATCTGACCAACCCGGTCCTCCAGCCCTGGGTCGCAGCCGCGCTCAAGAAGAACGCCGAGCGCGGGCTTTCGGGCGATACTGTAAATCCTCCGTTCGTCTCCTGCCGGCCGATGGGCGTTCCGGGCTCTCTGGTGCTGCTCGAAAACATGCAGCTCTTGAAGACGCCGACCGAGGTGACGCTGATGTATCAACGCGATCATCAGTTGCGCCATATCTTCCTGAACGTGCCGCATTCGAAAAATCCAGCTCCGTCCTATTACGGCGAATCGGTCGGGCACTGGGAAGGCGACACGCTGGTCGTCGATACGATCGGGCTGAACGACAAGACGGTGATCGACCTCTACAGCACACCCCACAGCGATGCGATCCATGTGGTGGAGCGCTACCACGCCGTGGACGGCGGCAAGACGCTGCAGGTGGATTTCACGGTCGACGATCCGAAGGCTTTCACCATGCCCTGGTCGGCGAGCGTGCATTACCGCAAGGGGCGCGGCAGCATCGAAGAGATCGTCTGCGCCGAAAACAATCTCGATGTCACGACCGGAAAGCTTTATCCGATCCCGATCGCGGCCAAGCCCGACTTTTAACGTCATGGACCGGCACGATGCCCTTTTCCGCGTCCAGGCCGGCGCAGGGAAGAGTCGAAGACCCGTGCCTTGGATTGGTATTCAACCGGGACAATCACAGAATAGAATTGATGTCCTAAACGAGTGGGGAGGAGTTCGATGAAAACTTTTCGTGGGTCTGCGCTGGCAGGCGCAGCCATAGCAGCCGTTGCATCTGTGCTGGTCGCCTCGGCTGCCGTCGCGGCCGGTGCGGAGCCCAATCTCTCGGGCATCTGGTGGGCAACGACCTATAGCCCGAAGATCGTCCCGGTCGGCGGCGGCGATCCGCCGTTGAACGCGGCCGGCAAGGCCCAATACGCGATGAACAAGGCCGCGTTGAAGGACGGCTCGCTGGTCGACAAGGCGCGCAAGGTTTGCATTCCGGACGGCGTGCCGCGGCTGCTGGAAACCCCCTACCCGTTCGAGCTGTTCCAGGTGCCGGCCGGCCAGATCACCATGATCCACGAGCTCAATCACCAGCTCCGCGTGATCGCGCTGAACAAGCCGATGAAAAAATACGAAGACCTGGTCGCGTTCGAAAATTACAACGGCTATTCGTCCGGCCATTACGAAGGCGACACGCTGGTCATCGAGAGCAACGGCTTCAACGAAGAGACGTTCCTCGACTCGACGGGCCTGCCCCACAGCGACGAAATGGTCACCACCGAGCGCGTCCGCAAGGTCGGCGCCAATCAGCTCGAAGACGTGGTCACCATCCACGATCCCAAGATGTACACACGCGATTGGCAGGCGCGGTTTGTCTACAACCAGCGCAACGATATCCGCATGGAAGATTATTCCTGCAACGACGCGGCGCACCGCGATCTTTCTTCGGTCAAGGGCGTGGCCGAAGCGCGTGCGCTCCGGGCGCAAGGAAAGCTTTACCAGTAGGACGACCGAGGGGGGACCGTTCGATGAAGAAACTGGCACCGAGCCTTGCCGGAGCCGCGCTGTGTCTGATGGCGGGCTCCTATATCGCTTTTGCACAGGCCCCCGCGGCCCCTCCGCCGGGAGGACCGCGTCCGCCGCGCCACCCGATGACGTTCTTCATCACCAGCGTCGGCTTGGCGGGCGGCGCCAATCTGCACGGGATTGCGGGAGCCGATGCTCATTGTACGGACCTTGCCCGCAACGCGACCGGCGACAAGGGCACCCTGACCTGGCATGCCTATCTCAGCACGCAGGAGCGTCCGGGCCAGCCTGCAGTCAACGCGCGCGACCGCATCGGCAAGGGGCCCTGGTACAACGCCCAGGGCGTGATGATCGCCAAGGATGTCGAGGACCTTCACAGCAGCCCGGACAGGCTGAAACCCCAAATGGTTCTCAACGAACTGGGGCAACAGGGCACGGGTTCCGGCGCCCCGCCCGATCCGCGCGACCAGTCATGGTCCTATATGGAGACGCATCCCTATTCCGTCCGGCACGAGATCCTGACGGGATCGCAGCCCGACGGCCGCGCGTTTCCGCCCGAACACGATCACACCTGCAACAACTGGACGAGCGAAGACGAAGGCAACTCGCCCTTGCGCGCCCGCACCAACACGGGACCCGGTGCCGAGATCGGCCAGCCCGAGGCGGGAAGCGTGTGGAATTCGCACGGCATCAGCGGCGGCTGTTCGCACGAGGCGCTCGCCCGCAGCCATGGTGCGGGGCTGTTCTACTGCTTCGCGATCAACGGAAACTGACGCGCTGACAAACGCACTCTCCCCTTGAGGGAGCGGCGTAACCGGAGATCGCGAAGCATCCGCCGGAACCGATGGGAAAGAAATAGGCAGGTAAAATGACACGCACTGAGATTGCCGCAGCCATCCTACTTGCAGTGATCGTGGGAGCTACTTTCCTCCTCGTTGCTTACTTGCCTCAGGTGCTTCTCGTTGCAGAGCACCACCCCGTCACAGTGAAGCTAGTGGGCGAATTGTTGCCAATGGTAAGCCTCGTCGCGGTGGGCATAGCAACCATCATTTGCCGTGTTAAACGTCCCAACCGGTAATGGTCCCTAGCATCGAAGACGCGGAACGCGGCTTCGGGGAGGGGACCCATCTTGCGGCCGCATGCCCCCTCTCGCCGAATTTCTCGTCGAACTCGAAAAATTCGCCCCCCCTTGAGGGACGGCCATGCCGCATTTGCGCAAAAAAATGGCGAGCCCGGCAGGCTCACCATTTTCGCCAAAACTTTGAATCCCGCTTAGGCCGGGGGGCGTGACGCGAGATAGGCGGATATCGCGATGATGTCGTCGTCGGAGAGATTTGCCGCGACGCGCTTCATCGCGGTTGCGGACATTCCGCCCCGCGAGCCGTCCTTGAACTCATAGAGCTCACGCGCGATGTAGGTCGGCGAGCGCCCGACGATGGCCGGTGTATCGCCCTTGCCCATCAGATTGGCATTGTGGCAGCCGGTGCACTGGATCGTCTTGCCGCCGCCGCCCGTGGTCACGAGTTGCTCGCCCATCGCGATACTGCCCTTGGGCACATAGGCGGTGAAGGCAGGCCCCGGCGGCATATAGGGTGCGGCGCCATTCTTCGCGACTTCGACAATGCGCTTGCCGAGCGGCTCCTCGCCGCCACCGGGCGCAAACCCGACGAGGTCGCGTCCGCCCACCACGGTCTTGGGCGCAGTGTCGGCTTCCTTCACCTCGATCCAGGGCGTGAAATGCTGCGAGGAATACCAGTTCGCGATGTTCTGCATCTCATCGGGCGCAAGGATCATCGCAAACATCGCCATGTCGTCGCGATAGGTCTTGCGGTCGCCTTTGACCATGTCGTTGAGCTGGCGGACGATATAGGCGGCAGGGAGCCCGGCGAGCGGAGCGGATTGCGGCCCGCCCATGCCGGAGGGTGTGTGACAGCCCATGCAGACGCCGGGGCCGGTGATCTTGTTGACCTTGCCCTTGCGGATGATTTCGGGAACCGAGTCCGGCACCGTCGGATAGACCTTGTTGCGGGCGGCCGTATCGGCATCGGTGATGAATTTCAGCTGATCGGCGGGGATGGACTTCGTTGTCTCAGGCGCCGCCCATTCCGGGATTTCCGCGTAGGCGATTGCCGGCACCAGAGCCAAACCGGCAGCGAACAGGACCTTCCTCATTCTTCCCTCCTGGACATCATCTGTGTGTGTTTCGCGATTTCAAGCCTGTCTCTTTACATCAAAAGACGAGGCCTGTTCCAGTCCCGGAGCCGCCCTCGGCAGGGGAGCCCCGCTGTGGTAGGGTTCTTGCGGCTCGTCTCTAGCGCCTAAGCGCAGCATCCCCTCGAGTGGATAACGACGTTCGAACAGGAGGACACCATGACACATACGCGTAGTGTGCTGTTGGCGAGTGCGGCCGCGGTGGTCGCGGGTCTTGCGATGACGGCGTCCGCGGACGCCGCCGATCAGATTTTGAGCGGCGCCATCAGCGCGGCATCGGGGCAAAAGCTCGACGGCGTGACGGTCTCCGCCAAACGCGAAGGATCGACCATCACCACCAGCGTCTACACCGACGCGGCCGGCAATTACTATTTCCCGCCGATGGCGGCCGGAAAATACAATGTCTGGGCCCAGGCGCTCGGCTTCGAACAGAACAAGACGCAGGTCGATCTCTCGGCCAACAAGAAACAGGACCTCTCGCTGAAGACGATCAGCGATCCGGAGACCCGCTGGCGTCAGCTTCCCGGCGAATTGGTGATGACCGCCATCCCCGAGGATAGCGCCGAAGACGTGCACATGAAGCAAATCCTGCACAATCAGTGCAATGGCTGTCACACGCCGAGCTTTCCGCTGCAGTTCCGTTTCGACCAGCAAGGCTGGAGCCGCATCATCGATCTGATGAAGGTGATCGGCGGCGGCGGCGACCGGGTGAACGGCAACCGGCCGGCGAATCAGATCCTCCAGATGAATCAACAGCGGCTTGCCGCCTGGCTCTCCAAGGTGCGCGGGCCCAATAGCGTGATGACGATTCCCCAACGCCCGCGTCCATCCGGCGAAGCCGCCCGCGCGGTCTGGACCCTCTACGACGTGCCCAGGAACGAAGGCGTGGGCGCGCGTGCGCTTCCGGCCAGCAACGCCGACAATGACGGCACCAATTGGGCGCTCGGTACACCGTCGCGGTCCGGCATCGTCATCCATGACGACGTGATGGATTTCGACGGCAATGTCTGGTTCACCGCGAACCAGGACAATTACATTGTCACCATCGGCATGGTGAACGCGAAGACCGGCGAAGTCGTCTACCACAAGGTCCCGAAGGGCGACGGCAGCGGGCGCGCCGCCAACGCGCACGGGCTGACGCGCGACGGCGAAGGCAATCTCTGGTTCAACGCCAATGTGTCCAAGAACAGCCTGGGCAAGATCAATCCCAGGACCGGCAAGATCGACATCTACCCGACCCCGGACGGCATGATGCCGTTGGGCGGAGCCGTCACCATCGACGTCGACGGCAAGGGCATGGTGTGGACGTCGGCGCCGGCCGGGGCCTTGCGCTTCAACCCGAAGACGCTGGAATTCACCGAATACAAGACCACGCAATACCGGCGGCCGCAGGGCATCAACGGCACCTATGGCGCGGCCGGCGACCGCGACGGCAACGGCTATTGGGCGGAGATGGCCTTCGACACCATCGGCAAGGCCGACGGCGCAACGGGCAAAATCACCGAGATCGTGATTCCCGAGAACAAGAAGATTCGCGATTTCCTCACGCCGCAGGAAGTCGCGGCCTATGGGAAGGTCACGGACATCTCCAACGGCAATCCGTATCCGTGGGCGCAAGGCCCGCGCCGCATGGGGACGGACAAGAACGGCGACGTGCTGTGGGTCGGCGATTCCTATGGTTCGAGCCTCGCCCGTATCGACACCAAGACCAACAAGGTCCAGGTGATCCCCTTCCCGAGCCCGGCGATGCAGCCCTATCACATCCAGGTCGACAGCAAGCACAATGTCTGGGGCGATCTCTGGACCAACGATCAGATCTACAGATACGACCCCAGTGCGAACAAATGGACGACCTTCGAGCTGCCGGTACGCGGCACCGAACTCCGCCATATCTCGCTGGATGAGAGAAGCGGTTATCTGAAAGTGGTGATGCCGGTTTATCGCGTGAACGCGATGGGCGTCATGACCATCCGCAGCGAAGAGGATTTGGCGAAACTGAAGCAGATGGCCGCGAAATAGACCTGACACGCAGTTCGATGCCATCGATTACGAACGGGCGGGACGATCATGTCGTCGCGCCCGTTTTGTTTGAGCGAACCTCGGATCCTCATTTCCGGGTCAGGATTCGCAACACGAGCATGGCTGCCGCGGTGCGATTCTCGACCTGAAGCTTTTGATAGATCTGCTCCAGATGTTTGTTCACGGTGCGCGGACTGCAGGCCAGTATCGCACCGATGTCGCGATTGGATTTGCCTTGCGCGATCCAAAGCAGCACTTCGGCTTCCCTTGCCGTCAGGTCGAAACGCTTGCGCAGGATTCCTTCATCGCCGGACAGGCTGCTGTCGCTGAATCGAATCAGGAATTCATCCGGTCCCGCTTCCCCGATGAAAGACGCGAAGAGGGAGCCCCCCGGGGTATCGTGGATGACGGACTTTTCGCGCTTTTCGGCAACGATCTGGGCAAGCAGCGGCGGAATCAATTCGCGCCAAAGGGGCTCCCCGTCGCGCGTGCCCTCTACCGCCTTGTCGAGAAGCTTCGATCCTTCCGGCGTGATCCAGAGCACGCGCCCTTGCGCGTCCACCGCGGCCAATGGCGTACCCGAAATGTCGAGCGCAACGCGCGCACTTTGGGCAAGCCGGGAATTGGCAAGGTGGACACGGATGCGGGCGACCAGTTCGTCGGGAACGATGGGCTTGGCGACGTAATCGACGCCGCCGCTTTCGAAGCCCTTCACCACATGTTCGGTATCGGAGAGTCCGGTCATGAAGACGATCGGGATGTGCGTGAAGTCCCGGATCTTCCTGATGCGACGGCAGGTTTCGAAGCCGTCCATCCGGGGCATGATGGCGTCCATCAGAATGAGGTCGGGCTTGACCTGCGCGATCAGGGAAAGAGCGCTGGTGCCGCTGCGCACCACCAGCACCGTCATGCCGGCGTTTTCGAGCACATCGGAGAGCAGGCTGAGCGTCTCGGGCGCGTCGTCGACCGCAAGAATTGTCGGCCTTGCTTGGAAGTCAGGCGCCATGAGCCACCAGGGCCTCGATCGTGTTCTTGTAACCGTCGAGGTCGCAATCTTCGGCAAGGCGCCGCATATAGGCCAGCGTCGGCGCGGCCGCCGGCTGGACGGCGCCTATCTCGTCGAGCTTGGCCAATATCCCGCGGATGTGGCCGATCGCGCCCAATTGGCTCAATTGCGCAAGATAGGGCTCAGAGGGAATCTGCTCGCGCGACAGCCCGTCGAAACTGAACGCATTCAGCGCCGGCGAATCGTGCGGGTCGTAAATCCATTGCAGGTCGAGAAGCTGCTTCAGGATGTCCAGCAGCGCGGCCAGACGCAGCGGTTTCATCAGATAGGCATCGTGAAAAGACGCCGTGGCTTCGCGCTGGCCCTTGAGTCTCGCATCCGCCGAAATCATCACGATGGGAAATCGGACCGGCCGCAGCTCGCGAAGCGTCTTGGCCGTCTCCCAGCCATCCATGCCCGGCATCGAAATGTCGAGCAGAACGGCGTCGGGCGCTTCCCTTGACACCATCGCGATGCACGCAGCCCCGCTGTCCGCCGCAACGACGTTGAAGTCGAGCGCCGAAAGCGCGTCCCGCACGAAGCCGACATGATGGGGATCGTCGTCGACGACCAGTATCGTGCGCCGGCGCCCCTCATAGCCGGCGATGGATTTGCGCTCCGCCTCGCGCACGCGCATCGTCGCGGGCACCGGCGACAGCATCAGCCTGACGCTGAAGCAACTGCCCTCGCCCGGCGTGCTGCGCACCGCGATGTCGCCGCCCATGGCTTCGGTGAGAAGCTTCGTGATCGTCAGACCAAGCCCGATCCCTTCCTTGGCGGGATGGTCGGGATTTTCGATCCGCTCGAACGGCCGGAAGATGCGCTCAAGCTCCTGCGGCGGGATTCCGATGCCGGTGTCCTGGATGTCGAATTGGGCCACCTGATTCGAATAGGCGATCCGCAGCGCGATTCTTCCCCGCTGCGTATAGCGGATGGCGTTCGAGAGCAGATTGATGAGGATTTGCCGCAAGCGTTTCTCGTCGGTGTAGACAGTGGCGGGAAGATGCTTTGGCGCCTCGAAAGTGAATTCGAGACCGTTGTCGCGGGCCTGCAGAGAGAACATGTCGACGATCTGCCCCAGAAATTCGGCGAGCGGGACCTCGTCGCGATAAATCTGCAGCCGGCCCGCTTCGATCATGGAAATATCGAGCAGCCCGTCGACCAGACTGGACAGATGATCGCCGCTGCGGCGGATGATTCGGACGCTGTGCTTGAGGTGGCCGGGGATTGCGGCGTTGGCTTCAAGCAATTGCGCGTAGCCGAGCATCGCGTTCAAGGGCGTCCGCAGTTCGTGGCTGATGCCGCGCACATATTTGCTTTTTGCGAGGCTGCGGGCTTCGGCCAGCTCCTTGGCCTTTTGCAGCGCCTGATCCGTGCGCTGGTGCGCCTCGATTTCCTGCAGCAGCATCGCGGTCTGATGCTTGGTCTCTTCGCGCGCGGCGCGGCTGCTTTCCTTGGCCAGGATCAAGGGCCACACCGCAATGGCCGCGATGATGACCATCAGATAGAACACATTGTGCAGCGTGCCGGCGATCGGCGCGCGCGGCGTGTCGATGCCCGTCGTCATGTGCACATAGATCATCGCAAGCAGGGCCGCGGCCGTGACGCTGCAGAGGAGCAGCAGGCTCGCATATTTTGCCAGGCGCGAATCCAGACGCCGCGCGAGCGGCGCGGGCAACAGCGCGGCCAGGAATTTGTGCCATTGGGCGGACGCCTTTGAATCGTCCTTGCAAACATCGTCGCAGCGCGCATCGAGCGAACAGCAGAGCGAACAGATGGGCCCGGCATAGAACGGGCAATTCGCCATATCGTCGGGCTCGAAACTGTGCTCGCAAATGCAACAGCGGATGTCCGCGCCGGTCTCCTCTTCGAGCCCCGTCCGCGGGCGGGCGAGGTAGAAACGCCCCCGCGTCGCAAGCGCGATAAGGGGGACGGAAATCACCGAAACGCCGAGCGCCACGAAGGGCGCAAGCGCGTGGTATTCCTCGCCGAACGCCCCCGCATAGGTCGCGATTGCCGCTGCCGAGGCAAGCAGCATTCCGCCCACGCCCACCGGATTGATGTCGTAGAGATAGGCCCGCTTGAATTCGATGCGGCGCGGACTCAATCCCAGCGATTTGTTGATGGTCAGATCCGCCGCAATGGCCCCCATCCATGCGACGGGAATGTTGGAATAAAGGCCGAGCGTGCGCTCCAGCGTCTCGTAGATGCCCAGCTCCATGAGCAGCCAGGCCAGCGTCACATTGAAAAACAGCCAAACCACGCGGCCGGGATGGCTGTGCGTCAGACGCGAAAAGAAATTCGACCAGGCGAGCGAACCGGCATAGGCATTCGTCACATTGATCTTCAGTTGCGAGACGATCACGAAAATGCCCACCAGCGCGATCGCTATCTCGGGCGTGCCGACGGCCTGACCGAAGGCGAACAGATACATGCGGGCCGGCTCGGCGGCGCGCTGAAAGGGCTCGCCCGCATTCACCAGAACGACGGCAAGAAACGAGCCCAGCAGCATCTTCGCGATGCCCGGAACGATCCAGCCCGGCCCGGCGCAAACCAGGGCCGCCCACCAACCCCATCGCCGTCCCACCCTCTGCCGCGGCAGGAAACGCAGAAAATCCACCTGCTCCGCGTTTTGCGGCACCAGCGCAAATACAACCGAGGCGGCGCTGCTGAACAGGATCAGGTCGAAATGGCCGTCGGCCGGGCCTTGCCGGCCCGCGAAGCCCGTCCATTGGTGAAACGCCAGCCAGCCATGCGTGCCGATGTAGATGAAGGGAATGAGTTGCAGCACGCCCCAGACGATCTGGGTCCAGAACTGAAACCGGCTGAGAAAGGTGAAGCCATAGGTCACCAGCGGAATGACGGCGAGCGCGCTCAAGAGATACCCGGCCGCCAGCGGCAGACCGAAGCAAAGCTGAAGCGCCACCGCCATGATGGCCGCTTCCAGCGCGAAGAAGATGAAGGTGAAGGAGGCGTAGATGAGCGAAGTGATCGTCGAACCGATATAGCCGAAGCCGGCACCTCGGGTGAGAAGATCGATGTCCACGCCGTATTTGGCCGCGTAATAGCTGACCGGAAGGCCGAGCGCGAAGATGATCGCGCCGACAACGAAGATGGCCGCCACCGCGTTGGTAAAACCGTAATTCAGCGTGATAGCAGCGCCGACCGCTTCGAGCACCAGGAACGCGACCGTACCGAGCGCAGTATTGGCGACACGGAGCGTCGACCATTTGCGCGCTTTGTTCGCCGTGAAGCGAAGCGCGTAATCTTCGAGCGTCTCGTTCGCCACCCACTGATTATATTGGCGCCGTTCGCGGAGGATTTTCTGCTGTGCAATGGTCATGCAACTCACCGGATGCTCATATTGTGCATCGCACAATCGGAGCCGTCTATGCGCTTGGTTGCCCCGGGGGATAGCTTATTCACATAATCGTAATTATTCAGATATATCAATTATTTACTTAGGGTTACGCCCGGCTCTATGAGTGAAATCGCGTAGACGCGTACGCCCATTCGCGTATTGTTGCACTGCAAACATTTCCAGAAGTTTCCCTCGCTACCGGGCCAAATCCCGGTTTGGCACAACGAGGGGTTAGAAATGCACAAAAGAACAACCTTTGGCGGCGCGGTGGCGTGCGCCGCTCTGACTGCTATCGCGTTCGGGAGTTCGGCCCACGCCGCCGAGAATGTCTCGGCCGATGTCGGGGTCAGCTACAATTCCCACTTCATTTCGTATGGCGTCGATGTCTGGGGCGGTGGAAGCAATTTATACGGCGACCACTCGACCACATTCATGTGGGGCGATCTTGCCGTGAAGGCGAACGATGCCCTGACGTTTACACTCACCGTCTGGAGCGATCTGAACGCCAACACCGCGAGCGCAATAGGCGGGCACATCCAGGAAGTCGATTTCGATCCGGGCTTCTCCTACACCGTGGGGAAGGCCACGTTCGGATTCGGCTTCAACGCCTGGAGCTATGCGGGCGACGTCGAAGAGAGCGTCGATCTAAGCGTCGCGATCGACGACACAGGCTGGCTCGCTCCGGGATTTTCGCTCGGTCCGAAAGTGCTTTGGCACGACCGGACTTCGGGCAACAGGGGCATCGGGCAGAATCTCGGATCGGCCATCGTATTCAGCGTGGGGCCGAGCTTCCCGCTGGCCGAGGGACTCTCGCTCAGCGTTCCGGCCGGCGTGGCCTTCTTCACCACCGACGATTTTCAGGGCGGCACGAAGAGCGGCTACGGCTTTTCCTATATCGGCGGATCGTTGGGTTATGGGCTCGGGTTCGTCCCGGCGAGCCTCGGCAAATGGTCGGTCAATTTCGACCTGATTGCCTATCTCACCGACAAGAAGGCCATCCCCAGTAATCCCTCGCAGAATTTCCTCACCGCATCTGTGGGTCTGAAGGTCGCGTACTGAGTGGTCCCAATCTTCAATAAGGAGAGACTTTCATGAAGCTTCTGAAAATGACAATCGCAGCCTGCGCCATGTTGATGACGGCGTCGGCCGCCCATGCCGCCGAAGGCACCATCAAGGTGGGCGTGCTCCATTCCCTTTCGGGCACGATGGCCATCAGCGAAACCACGCTGAAGGACGCCATGCTCATGCTGATCGACGAGCAGAACAAGAAAGGCGGCCTGCTCGGCAAGAAACTGGAGCCGGTCGTGGTCGATCCGGCCTCCGACTGGCCGCTATTCGCGGAAAAGATGCGCGAGCTGATCGCGGTCGACAAAGTGGCGGCGGTGTTCGGCTGCTGGACATCGGTATCGCGCAAATCGGTGCTGCCGGTGGTCGAAGAGCTGAACGGCATCCTGTTCTATCCCGTGCAATATGAAGGCGAGGAAAGCTCGCGCAACGTGTTCTACACGGGTGCGGCTCCGAACCAGCAGGCCATTCCGGCGGTCGATTATCTGATGAGCCAGGAGAATGTGCAGCGCTGGGTGCTGGCGGGCACCGACTA
>CAZBRO010000025.1:0-83946 GCA_964494505.1 uncultured Bordetella sp. | reverse complement strand
CGGGACGTCCCGACGGATTCAAAGTGGACTCGAAGGGCAACATCCACACCGGCGGCGGCGGCGGACAGTGGATCGTCAGCCCGGCCGGAAAGCCGCTCGGCATCATCGTGACCGAAGAATTCGCGATCAACTGCGCCTTCGGCGGGGACGATTGGAAAACGCTCTATTACGTGACGCGCAGCACGGTCGTCGCGGTGAAGCTGAAAATCGCCGGCGAACCGGTGCCTATGAAAAGGTCCTAGAAAACCATCGCCCATCGTTGGACTTGCGCTTTGGCTGACGTCCCACCTCTGCCATGCGCGCGTCGTATCGTGATGTACATTCCAGCGATGGTGGGCCCGGCTGGACTCGAACCAGCGACCAGACCGTTATGAGCGGCCGGCTCTAACCAACTGAGCTACAGGCCCTGAAAGAGGGTCCCGGTTGATAGCAGGAAAGCGCGCGTGGCTGGAAGCCTTTCGACCGGGTTGGCGGCCCCACAAACGCCGCGATTGCATTGCTAGGCTTGCCGCCACAAAAAGAGGTTCGCCATGGACACGATCCGCCGCCTGTCCTCCCGCGCTGCTATAGCCGCTCTTGCCGGCCTCATCGCGGCGGCCCCGGCAGCGGATGCGGCCGAAAATGGCGCGTTGGTTCGAACCATCAGCGTCAGCGGCGAAGGGGAAATCCATGCCAAACCCGATTCCGCCCGCCTGTCCGCAGGCGTGGTGAGCCAGGCGGGCGCGGCCGCCGCTGCGCTCGCCGCCAACACTGCCGCAATGAACCGCGTCTTCGCCGCGCTGAAGGCGAGCGGGATTCCCGACAACAAGATTCAGACCTCGAATTTTTCCGTCCAGCCGCAATACCCTGCCTTGCGGCCGGATGCGACCGAACCCAGGACCATCATCGGTTATCAGGTCTCGAACCAGGTCACGGTGATCGTGGACGACCTGTCGAAATTGGGGCCTGCGCTGGATGCCCTCGTGAAGAGCGGCGCCAACCAGTTGGGTGGAATCGCATTCTCCATTGCCGATCCCAAACCATTTGCGGAACGGGCGCGCGGGGCCGCGGTGGCCGACGCGATGGCGAAGGCGAAAACGCTTGCGACTGCGGCGGGCGTGAATCTGGGGCCGTTGCTGTCGATCCAGGAAGGAACCGCGATCAGACCGGTGCCAGTCTATGGCGGCGGAGCACGCGCACTCGCGGCGGCCGCACCGCCTCCCGTCTCCGCCGGCGAGGAAATCGTCGCGGTGAATGTGACGATGACCTATGCGTTTCAGTGATTGGGGTTCTCATGCCTCGACACGCATGAGGTTCATCATTTTTCCTCACCCTGAGCGTGTGGAAGGGTGAGCCTGTGAGCAGCACTAACGCCTGAGCGCCTCGATCTCGTCCATGATGCGGTTCATGCGCGCGACCAGCGCCCGATAGGGCGCCGGTGTCGCCATGTCGATGCCGGCCCGCTTGTAGATTTCATAAGGGTAATCCGAGCCGCCCGCCCGCAGCATGGCGAGGAAGCGCACTGCCGCAGGGTTGCCTTCCTTCATGATGGCATCGGTGAATTCGGCGGCGCCCGCCATCGACGTCGCATATTGATAGACATAGAAATTGTAGAAGAAATGCGGGACGAATGCCCACTCGATGCAGTAGGCGGGATCGATCTTCATCACGCCTTCCGCTTCGCCGTAATATTTCTTGAGCAGCCCGCAATAAATGTCCGTCATGCGCGCCCCCGACAAGGGCCTGCCCGCTTCGATCTCCTCGTGGATGGCGAGCTCGAATTCCGCGAACATGACCTGGCGGAAGAAGGTGCCGCGGATCGATTCCAGTCCCTCGCCCAGATAGTAAAGCTTCTCCTCCTTGGTCTTGGCATGCGCGACCATGTAGTCGTTGAGCAGCATCTCGTTCGCGATGGAGGCCGATTCCGCGATGAAGGTGGAATAATTGGATTTCTCGAACGGCTGATTTTTGGTCGTCAGCAGCGTATGGACCGCATGGCCCCACTCATGCGCGAAGGTCGAGAGCGCCTGATAATCGTCATTGTGATTGAGCAGCAGATAGGGATGCACGTCATAGGCCGAGCCGTTCATGTAGGCGCCCGAGGCTTTGTGCGCCCGCGGATACGGGTCCATCCATTTGCCGGCGAAGCCGCGCTTCATGAGCTCGACATATTCGTTGCCGTAAGGGGCAACCGCTTCGAGCGCGATCCGCTCGGAATCGGCGACCGAGAATTTCGGGATGTTCCGCCCCGGAAACATGGTCGGGTAGATGTCGTAATATTGCAGCTCGTCCTTGATCCCGAGCAATTGCCTGCGCAGGCGCAAATAGCGGTGAAGCGCGGGCAAGCCCTCATTGGCCTCCGCCACCAGCGTTCGGTAGACGCTCTCGGGCATGGCGTCGGGGAAGAGAGCGGCGGACAAAGCATTGGGATAATGCCTCGACTTCGCGACGAAGGCATGGCCCATGATTCCCGCGGTCAGGACGGCGCCGTCGGTGCTCTCGAACGTCTTCCATGCGCCCCAAAAGGAATCGAACACCAGCTTGCGCTCGGCGCGGTTGTCCGACTGGCGATATTTCTCGTAGGCCGATTGGTCCAGACGCACCTTGGCGCCGCCGAGCATAATCTCCGGGTACGGAAGATCGGAATTGGCGAGCTGACCATAGACGGCGTCGGGCTGCTGCAGCACGTCCCCCGCCGCGGCAAGCACCGATTCCGCTTCCAGCCCGAGCGTGTGAGGCCCTGCCCTGAGCACGTTCTTCAGGAAGAGGTCGTGGCGAAGCGCGAGTTCCTTGTCCGCGGCAAGAAAGGCCTGCACCTTGGCTTCGCCGAGCCCCAAGATTTCGGGCGACAGCCAGGCGGTCTTTTCGCCGATCAGCGTGTTCAGCGCGCCCGCCTGCTGCTTGCGCTCCTGGTTGGGCGCGATGCTCAAATCCTCGTCCGCCTTCAGGCTGGCATAGGTGTAGAGGCGGCTTGCTTCCCGATTGACCGCAGATATGGCGTCCAGTGCGGTACGCATACCCGCTGCGCCGGAGCCGAGCGTGCCCTTATAATTGTCGAGCTGCTGCGCGTCGGCTTTTGCGGCGGCGTATTCGTCGGCCCAGGCTTGGGGAGATGCATAGAGGTCCGATAAGTTCCACATCGTCATCTCCGTTGTTGCGGGCTGCGCCGTTGCCGGCTTTGCCTGCGCTGCCTCGCTTGCAGGCGGCCGCGAAAGCGCAAAGGCCACAAACCCCACACTGACCGCAACGCGCAACCGCCGAAGGAGCAAATCCATCTTTCCTCCGGTTTTAAGAGCGAAGCACCATAGCCCGAGATGCGAAGGCGCCAAAACGGCTGTTTGTGCGGCGCCGAAGGGGGCAACAAAGGAGGGCTGGCGCTCGATCTCCAACCGGCTAAGAATGGGTGCAAAGGTGGGGGCATAGCCCAAGGGGGAAGGACGCCATGGCCATGGAAGCGCTGTCCGGCTGGACCAAGGAACAGAAAAGCGTTGTCGCCGCCGCCTATCTCGGCTGGATGCTGGATGCGTTCGACTTCTTCCTGATGGTGTTTGTGTTCCGCGATATCGCCAAGGAGTTCAACGTCGAGATTCCGGCGGTGGCTGTGGCGGTCGTGCTCACGCTGGCGATGCGGCCGATCGGCGCCTTCATCTTCGGCCGCGCCGCGGACCGCTACGGACGGCGCCCGGTGCTTGCCGCGGTCATTTTTTGCTATTCGACGCTCGCCTTCATCTCGGGTTTTTCCAACAGCCTGACGATGCTGCTGGTGCTGAGGGCTTTGTTCGGCATCGCCATGGGCGGCGAATGGGGCGTCGGCGCCTCGCTTGCCATGGAAACCATTCCGCCGAAAGCGCGCGGGCTGGTCTCGGGCATTCTTCAGGCCGGATATCCCAGCGGCTACCTCGTCGCCTCGGTCGTCTACGGTCTCCTGTACGGATATATCGGCTGGCGCGGCATGTTCATGCTGGGCATTCTGCCTGCCTTCCTCGCTTTCTTCATTCTCAGGAACGTGAAGGAATCCCCGACCTGGACGCCCAAGCCCGCACTTGGGACCGATTCCATTGGCACGCTGACGGCCTATGGGCGTCTGGTCATCTATGCCGTGCTTCTCTGGCTGGGCGCCGGTCTCTACGCCGACCAGCCCGCGATTGCGGCGATCTGCATCGCGATTCCCATTGTTGCGAGCCTGTTCCTCGCCACCCGCGATCCCGGAGCATGGATCGAATTCTTCGCCGTCATCGGAATGCTGCTGGTCGATTATTTCTCGGTCGTGATGCTGTTCATTCCGACCATCATGGCGGTCATCTACAATGTGGCGGCGATCCTCGCAGGCGTCTTCCTGAAGACGCATTGGCGGATCGGGCTGTACGCGGTGCTGCTGATGACCGCATTCAATTTCTTCAGCCACGGCACGCAGGACCTCTATCCGACCTTCCTGCAGGTCCAGCAGAAGTTCTCGCCCGCCGTCGTGAGCATCATCGCGGTGGTCTACAATCTCGGCGCGATTGCGGGGAGCCTCACGTTCGGCTCCCTTTCGGAGCGCATCGGACGCCGGCGCGCCATCGTCATCGCATCCATTGTCTCGCTGCCTGTGATCCCATTATGGGTGTTTGCGGGGTCGCCGATCTGGTTCGCGGCCGGATCGTTCCTGATGCAATTCATGGTGCAGGCGGCGTGGGGCATCGTGCCGGTCCATCTGAACGAACTGTCGCCACCGGAAGTGCGGGGCACCTTCCCGGGTTTCGTCTATCAACTTGGCAATCTGATGGCTTCCGTGAACGCGACTATCCAGGCGGGCTATGCAACCAATCATAGCAACGATTATGCAACCGCACTTGCCTTGGTTGCAGGCGGTGCGGCCATCGCCATAGGCTTGCTGGTAGGATTCGGGATCGAACGCAAGGGCGTGCATCTCGGCACGGGAGAGGCGGAACCCGCTTCCGGAATGCTTACGAAACTTACGCCGCAAGAAGCTGAATAACCAATTTGTTACATTAGCTTAACGAAAGTTCCCGCGCCGATTCCCGGCGAAACTGCATCATTTGTTGGCGGTGCCGATCCTGGTCATTCTTTGATACAAAACCGAAACCTACCGGCATACATTTGTAATACTGTGCCTGACATCCTAAGTCCTACGGCGGCATTACCGAAAGTTGAGAACGGAATGCCCGCCGGGGGACCGGGGGCGTCATGGATTTCCTTTGCGTATGCGTTCGGATCCCCAAATGTGGAAGTACAAGTCTTGGAAACAGCTTGAAATTCGCCTTTTCGGACCGGCGCATTTTCTATCTGCCGCACACCCTCGGACATGAAGCCAAGCTGTCGCCTCTGCAAAAGCTGCGATTTCATCGTTCGCAGGTTCGGAATCTCTGGGCGCATTACGGAACCTGCGATTTGGCCACTGCCTGCAGGCATATCGAGGCATGGGCGCTGGATGGCGATCTGATTACCGGAGGGCACATCGATTTTCCCTCGGTCCGCGCCAATATCGGCAGACGCGCAAAGATGATTACCTTATTCCGGGACCCGGCTACGCGCTGCCGGTCGGAATACGATTATTGCCGCAGGACCTACCTGACCAAGCCGCTTCTGTGGCGATTCGATTCCAGCCCCAAGCATAAGATTGCCAGTCGCTACAGCTTCGAAGGCTATATCGACTTTCTTCTGGAACACACCGGGACCTACGGCAATCTGGCGGCGCGCTATATCGGCTGGGACGGCAAAGAGAGCCTCCATGGCTTCTTCGCCGACCACGTGTTTCATTCCGGCGTGATGGAAGAAAGCGGCGCGTTTGCGCGCGGATTGGGCCGCAAGATGGGGGTGCCTATCCATTTTCCACACGACAACAGAGGAAAGAGCGCGGCCATGCGAATCGGCATCGGCGAGCGGGCGAAAATAGCGCGGCTCTATCCGCAGGACTTCGAGCTCTACGAATGGCAGCTTGCCCGCATTCGTCCCGAGCACGCGCCCGCATCCGTTCCGGCAAATCTCAGAATATCGGCCCAAATCGCGCAGGGAGCGCGGTTCCGGCAGAGCATGGGTGGGATTACCGCGTCCGCCGGAAGGTGAGGTCGCGTTTGATCCGGGACAGCGCGAGGTAGCACCCGGTCGCCGTCACGCTTATGCCGCCGAAGAGAAGCACAAGCATCAGCACGTCCCAAACCGGACGCTGCCGCATCCATTGGGCGAAATCGAGCCGGTGCAGCCCACTGAACAGCCAACGCTGGCCGCGCGCATCCGCATCGACCTTGCGCAGCAATTGGCCGGTCTCGGGGCTTAGGTAATAGCGGGTGTGCTCGGGATCGTTCAGCACGACGCGATAGACCGGCAGGGGCGGCTTGTCCCTGCGCTCGGCAATCGAGAAATCGAAATAATATGCGTCTTCCGACGCGATCGTTTCCTGCATCTCGATGCTGGAGCCCTTGGCAAGACGCTGTGCCGCGGCCCGAAGCTCCATGATCCCGATCGGCGCAGGCTGAGCCTCCGCATCCAGCCGGATCGCCGTGCCGTCGCTCTTCGAGGCAATCCAGAACAGCTTCCCGTCGAGCGGCGCACTTGCGATCCGCACCGCATCGGCCGGCGGATTGGCTTTCAGCGCCTCGATGGAGCCGCGGACATCGCGCCAAGCAATCGGCTCGCCCGCAAGCCGCACACGCTCATCGCCCCCGCCACCTTCCAGAAAGCCCCAGGGATTCATGGAAAGCGTGCCGCTCACCACCCAGGTCAGCGTCACCACGCCGAACACCAGCCCCACGATGTGGTGCCAATAGAACCAGCCGCGATAGGGCGAAAGCCGGCCGCTGCGTCCGCCTTTGAACTGCGCAATGCCGAGATAAAGTCCGAGCACCGTGAGAAAACCGCCCACGATCGATGTCCAGATGACGATCTGTGACCACAGCCGCCCGTCCTTGCGCAGTTCGGTAAAATACAGCCAATGCGGCACCGCGCCGAACCAGTTCCAGAACCGCTGCGAGGCGGTGGTCCACTGCACCACCTCGCCTGTCGTGCTCGACACGTAAATCTCGGTGCCGGCGGGATCGTCATAGACGAAATGCCCGAGCGGACGGTTGCCTTCGCCCGCATCGCCGACGGTCCACTGATCCTGCTCGATCACATCGGCGTCGACCGCGCGCGCAGGGCGTCCGATGATGCGGGGCGCGGCTTCAGCGGCCACGGCCGCGATCTTCGCCTCGTCGAGTTCGAGCGCCGGACCCGACGGACCCAGACTCGACAGACGCGGCGGACGGCCATCGGGCCGGATGAAGAAGACCGGCTCGTCTGCGACGCTCTGAATCTGCACCGCGCGGATGGGCTGATCGTCTTCGATGTTCTGCGCGGCCAGTGCGCAGCAGGCATGCCATGGTATGGGCCCGAGAGGCCGCAGCCGGTCTTTCGCCGTCAATCCCGGATAGGGCACGTACATCATGACGACGCCCGAGGCGAACCAGAGGAGCATCAAGAACCCCACCGCCACGCCCAGATAGCGGTGGGTCACCACGGTCGCGCGCCAGAGAAATCGTGCCATCAGCCCAGCCCTTCGGACCGCAAGTATAGGGCGAGGCGGGTGACATGGGCCACCCGCGCGCGCCAGGCGACCTCAGAAGAAATTATAGGTGTAATGCACCGCCAGGGTTCGCGGCAGGCCGAGATTCTCCGCGATATAAGCCGGCCCGCCATTGTCGGGGAAACCGCGCGTCAGCCGCGTGGCATATTGCTCGTCGAATATGTTCTGCAGATTGACGTCGATCCGGTGATGGCGGTCGGCGTCGAGGAACACGCGCCCTCCGACATCGACGACAGCGTAATCCCCGTATTTCTGACGGCTTCCGCCAAGCGTGTCGAAGGTATCCCCGACATAGTTCAGCGACACGAACAGGCCGTAGGGTTCGTTCGCCGGGTGATAATCGAGCGCGACCTTCGCCAGCTGCTCGGGCACGCGCCGGATCTGCAGATGGTTGGAATCGCGCGATTGGCTGTAGGTGTAGCTGAAGGCGCCCGACAGGTCGCCCGTGATGGACGCATCCAGCACAAATTCCGCCCCCCGGACGCGCACGGTACCGGGCAGATTCCCGAAAATGTCCTGATTGGTGACGGAATCGAAATCGGTCAGACCGATCTGGTTGGTGATGTTCCGGGCAAAGCCGATCGCTTCCCAACGGATCGACGGATTGAGCATGCCGCCAATGGAGAGGTTGGCATTGGTGCTCTTCTCCGGCTTGGTGTCCGGGTTGCCGCGCTCGTCATTGGGATCGTTGGCGAACAGTTCTTCGGCGGTCGGCAGGCGGAAAGCCGTGCCCACCATGCCCTTGACGAAGAGATCGCCCGTCACGTCCCAACGCGCGGTCACATTCCATACGGTCGCGCTCGGCCCCACGCTCGGCATATTGGTCCGGAAGCCCGCCGCGAATTGCAGGTTCGAAAACAGGTCCTTGTTCGTCGCGACCTCGCCGAAGATTGCGTGCACATGCTCGGTCTTCTGCGAGATGACAAGAACGGCGTCGCGTCCGGTATAGTTCTGGAAATCGTAGCCGAGATAGGTATCAACACCCGGGCTCGCCGCGAATTTCGCAAGCGCATTCAGGCCGTAATCGGTGAAGCCCCAAAAGTCGTGATTGTCCACGACGGTGACGCCGCCGGTGAGCGCGCCGGACTCGTCAAGGTCGTTGTCATATTCGGTGAAATGGGCGTACCACCAATGGTAATAGCCCTTGAGGAAGAATTGCAGCCGGTCGTCCGGCGTGTAATCGAGCTTGGCGCTCAATATGTCTTCGTTGCGCTCATTGTAGGCCTGAAGGACGCCCTGCGGATAGGTATAATCGAGTTTCGCATCGGTGTGCTGCTCGGCAACCGTGAAACGCAGATCCTGTGCAAAATCATAGGCATATTTGCCGCCGATCGTCAGCACATCGTAGCCGCGGTTGCGGTCGGTCGAACTCGGCTGATAATCCTGGTCGCGCAAGGGCTGGTAGCCGTCCGATTTGTCGGCCGAGCCGTAGACGACGAAATGGTTGCTGCCGAGACTGTCGCGGAAATAGCCGTCGAGATGCCGGCCGCTATTGCTGTCGAAGCCCACATTCACACGCCCGTCGGGGCGCTCGGAGAAATCCTTTGTGACGATGTTGATGGCGCCGGCCACCGCCGCCGTGCCGTAGAACAGCGCCTGCGGTCCTTCCAGCACCTCGATACGCTCAATCATGGCGGCGGGCAGGGTGTCGAGCGGCGTGGTTCCGGAATAAAGGCGGTTGTTGATGCGCACGCCATCCACAGTCCACAGCACATCGTCCGTGCGCGAACCCTGAAACGAGATATCGGCATAATCGAAGGGGCCGTTCTTGGGCGCGATATAGAGTCCGGGCACCAGAGTCTGCAGCGACTGGCCGACATCGAGATAACCGCCGTTCTGGATTTCTCCGGCGCTGACGGTGTCCACGCGCGTGCCCAATTGCGAGAGCCGCGCGGGCAGATCTTCCTCAAGCCGTCCGGTGACCACAACCTGTTCCGGTAAGCCCGGAATCGCGGCGGCCTGTTGCTGCGCTTCGGCGCGGCCGGCAAGGCATAGAAGCCCTGTGCTCGCGAGCGCCATGGCGCGCGCAAGCTGCAAGTTCGAACGCAAGAATTCCTCCCTCTGTGGCTACGCGCGTTCAGATCGCCGCGTTTCCTGCCACTCGTCTCGAATACGGCTGAAACGATCGTTCCCCTCAGCAAAATTTCACGCAACCGCCATGAGGGAAGCGGCCCGGCTGTGCGTAAGGAAGGGCTTTGTCAGGCCGGCGCTAGCGGTCAGCGCCCCTGCTTCTGCAGCCGTGCGGCGAGGCGCACCGCCTCGACGATTTCCGGGTAGGCGGCGCAACGGCAGAGATTGCCGGAGAGGTAATGGCGGATGTCGTCTTCGCTCGGATCGGCATTCTGCTTGAGGAGCTGATGCGTCATCAGCACGAAACCCGGCGTGCAGAAACCGCATTGGAACGCGCCCGTTTCGATGAAGGCCTGCTGCACCGGCGACAGGGCGCCGCCGGAATCCAGGTGCTCGACCGTGGTGACGGTTTTTCCATCGGCATTGATCGCGAGGTACAGGCAACCCGAGACGGCGACGTCGTCGACGAGCACCGTGCAGCAGCCGCAGAGCCCTTGGCCGCAACTCTCCCGCGCGCCGGTGAGGCCCAATTCGTGCAGCAGCTCGATGAGATTGCGGTGCGGCGCAATGGCCCGAGTCACGGGCCGGCCGTTGAGCGTGAACCGGATGTTGCGGGTCTCGCTCATGCGGCGCCCTCCGGAAGCGGGCGGCCTTCGGCGGCGCGGAGTGCACGCAGGATTGCCTCAGGCCTTATCGGAAGCTCCGTCAGGCGGATGCCGACCGCGTCGTGAATGGCGTTGGCGACGGCGGGCGATACCCCGAAGGTGGAGGATTCGCCGACACCCTTGGCGCCGAACGGGCCGGTTTCCTGGACCGAAATCACCAGTTCGGATTCCATCGGCGGCACATCGCGGAACCCCGGAATCTTGTAATCGGCGAAAGACGCATTGGTTAAGTGGCCGGCATCGAACACCATGTCCTCGTACAGGGTGAAGCCGAGCTGCATGATCGCGCCGCCCGATAGCTGGGTCTTGCAGATCTTCGGATTGATCGGCCGGCCGGCATCGGCCACGTTCACCATGCGCGTCACGCGCACCTGCCCCGTTTCGGTATCGACCTCCACCTCCGCGCCCGTACCCCCGATCATCCAGAACGGGGTCACGTTGTCGGATTGGCCGGTTTTCGGATCGGGCGAGGTGTAGCGCGGAACATATGTCCCGACGCCGATCACATTGCCCGCCTGCATGCCGTAGCGTTTGCGGAAGATTTCCTTCACGTCGTAATTGGTGCCGGGCGGCAGGCCCACTTCGGCCGCGAGCGCGGCAAGCCGGTCGCGCGCGTCTTCGGCCGCGAGCTTCACGGCATTGCCCATGTGGAAGGTCGAGCGCGAGCCCAGCGTGCCCATATCGTAGGGCGCGACGTCGGTGTTGCCGTGCACCACTTTCACCGTCTCGCCCGGCACGTTCAGAACTTCGGCCGCGAGCTGCGCCATGGCGGTGTCGGAGCCCTGCCCCATGTCGATGGTGTTGGTGTAAAGCACGATGCTGCCGTCGGCGCTGATGTTGACGATGGCTCCTGATGTGGTCGGCGAGATCGAGGCCTTGAACCCAAGGCCGATGCCGCGCCCGCGCCTGATCGTGCCGGCGCCGCGGTCGAAGGGTGCGCTCCAGTTCATGAGCTCCGCCAACCGCTCCAGCACCTCGCCGATGGCGGCATCCTTCATCACCGTTCCGGTTGCATGCGGACGGCCGTCGCGCAGGATATTCTTCCGGCGGAACTCCACCGGGTCCATGCCGATTTCGCGCGCGATCAGATCGGTGTGGCTCTCATACGCCCAAACGAGTTGCGGAATACCGAACCCGCGCAGCGCGCCCGCCGGCGGGCGGTTTGTGTAAACTTCCGCTGAATCGATGCGGACATTGTCGATGTCATAGGGCCCCGCCGCGGTGAAGCCTGATTTCTGCGCCACGCGCGGGCCGATATCGGCATAGGCCCCCCCGTTCCAGAACACGTCGCAGGCGCGCGCGACGATTTTGCCGTCCTTGTCCACGCCGCTCTTGATGCGGAACGTCGTGGCGTGCTTGCTGATGGTGTAGAACTGCTCCTGCATGGTGAGCGCGATCTTCACCGGACGCTTGACCAGCAGCGCAAGTGCCGCCGCCAGCGCCTCCAGCTTGACATAGACTTTTGCGCCATAACCGCCGCCCAGGAACGGCACGCGCACGCTGACGCGGTTTTCCGGCCACCCCAGCAGACGCGCGATCTCCATGCGCACAAAGGAGGGCGTCTGCGACGAGGTGTGGATGATGAGCGAATCCGCCCCCGGTTCGGCGATGGAAGCATGCGATTCCAGCGGCACGTGCAGCACCTGCTGCGTGCGGAACGTGTGCTCGATCACGTGGTGGCTTTCCGCGAAGCCTTTCTCCACATCGCCGCGGCGGAGCTGATAATCGAGCGTGATGTTGGTGTGCTTGCGGCCGGCCAGATGTTTGAGATCGGCAAACGTGCCGGCGGGCTTCAGCTCCTCATGTACGATGGCCCGCGAGGTCATTGCCTCGACCTCATCGAACACGGGCTCGAGCTCTTCATATTCGGCGGAGATCATCTGAACCGCGGCATCGGCAATATGCGGATCGGTGGACAACACCACGGCCACGGGTTCGCCGACGAAATGCACCTTGTCCAGCGCCAGGATCGGCTGATCGTGGAAGGCCGGGCCGAAATAAGGTTTGGGAATTACCGACTTGATGTCCTCGCCGGTGACGACGGCGTAGACGCCTTCCATATTGCGCGCGGCGCCGGTGTCGATAGAGATGATGCGACCATGCGCGACCGTGCTGCGGAAGATCTTTCCGTACAGCATGCCGGGGAGGCGCATGTTGTGGACATATTCGGCGCGGCCCGTGACCTTGGCGCGGGCTTCCAGACGGGGGATGCTGCGGCCCATCTGGTTCATTTCAGCGCCTCTTTGATCGCGCGGGCGAGATACACACGCAGCAATTCGCGCTTATAGACGGCCGATCCATGCGCGTCGGAAATGAACCTCGGCTCCGACGCGGCGCATTCCGAGGCGCGGCTCAGCATCGCCTCATTCGGCACCGCACCTGCCAGCAGCCTTTCCGTGGCTGCGAGGCGTATCACCTTCTCGGCCGCGGCGCCGACGACGACACGCGCCGTGCCGATGGTATTCGCGTCGGCCATTTCCAGCCTGATACCGATGTTCAGCGCCGGCCAATCGTCTGCCGAGCGCGAGGTCACTTTCATATAGGCCGTGCGTGCGCCGTTCAGCGGCGGCAGAATCGCTTCCGCGATCAGCTCGTTGTTCTTCAGCACCGTCTGGTAATAGCCGGCATAGAGATCCTCGACCGCGATTTCACGGGTCGCATTCGGCCCCACCACCGAAACACGCGCGCCGAGCGAGGCGAACAGGGGCGGCAGGTCCATGTGCGGATCGCCATGGGCGAGCGCGCCGCCGACGCGCGCAACATTCCGCACGCGGATGTTCGAGAGCGTGCGGATGGCGTTCTTCAGCACCGGAAAGGCGGCAATTGCCTCGGGCGACCGTTCCAGGCTGGCCAACGGCACCATGGCGCCGATGCGCAAGCTTCCATCGCCGCCTTCGCGAATGGCCGAATAGTGGGGCTCGATCTTGGCGAGGCTCACCAGCCGCGAGGGAACGAACACGCCGGCCTTCATCATCAGCATCAGCGCCGTGCCGCCGGCAATCGCGCGCACCGCCGGATCGTCGGGGTCGAGCAGCGAAACCGCCTCTCTCAGGCTTCCCGGTTCTACCCAGTCGAACGGGACCATGGCGTTGCCTAATCCGGTTTCCGCTTGCCCAAGCCCAATTCCTCCCAGCGGGCAGCGACAGCGTCTACGTCCTCTTGCGCCGGCCAGACGGTGGGCGGGAAGCGCTTACCGCCGAAATCGGGATCGGGATCGTAATCGAGATTGATGGTGGCATCGATCAGCACGCGATTCCACTTGCCGCTGCCGAACAGCGCGATATTGCGGTCGCGTTTGCGAGTCGAAGGGTCGAGCCCCGCACCGAATGTGGACGGCATGATGATAATGTCGTTCTCGCCCGCGTTCACGCGATAGGCGATGGCCCAATCGACCGCCGCGTAATCGTGGATGTCGATGTCGTCATCCACCACGGTGACGTTCTTATAGCGCACATGGGCGGCTGAACTGCCCCAGATCGCGTTCGCCACTTGCTTCGCCTGATTGCGGTAGGTCTGTTTTATCTGGACGATGAGATTCATGGTGCCGTGTACGGGCGGCCCCCAGACGTCGGTGACGCCCGGAATGCCGGCGCGGTCGAGCACGTTCCAGGCAATCGCCGAACGCATGATCGAGCTGCAAACCGCGTTCTCCGAATAGCTCTTCGGCAAGGCGCCTTCCACGGTGCCGCGCAGGATCGGATCGTTGCGATGGGTGATCGCGGTGACGCGGATCGTCGGCCGGGGCAGGCGCTCACCCGCGATATAGCCGGTGAATTCCGCGAACGGCCCCTCGGGCATGTAAGTCTCGGGATCGAACGACAGAAATCCTTCGACCACGATTTCGGCTGTCGCCGGCACATAAAGATCGTGGCTCTCGCATTTCACGAGTTCGACCGGCGCACCGCGGATAGCGCCCATCACGTCATATTCGCAGACCCCCATCGGCACCGGCGAACCGGCGCAGAAATCGAGCGTCGGCTCCCACCCGATCACGTAGGCGATCGGCATTTCCTTCGCGCCCTTCTGCTGCCAGGCGAGCGCGTGATGGCCGATATGCTGCGCGCGATACATGTAGATGGGGATGTGGTTCTTGTCGGCGATCATGCCGCGATAAACGCCGACATTCATCACATTGGTGTCGGGATGCTTGGTCACGCAGCCGGCATAGGTCGCGATGTAGCGCCCGCCATCGGCGCGGTTCCACAGCGGCACCGGAAATTCGAACAGATCGATATCGTCGCCGGTGAGGATGTTTTCCTTGACCGGGCCGGTCGGCACGATCTTCGGCGGCAGCGTGCCCGTCATGATGTTGCGGGCAAGCTTCACCAACTCGCGCGGGTGCGTATCGGGGTCCATGCCGAACACCATCGCCATACGGCGATAATTCGACATCGAACCCGCAAACACGCGGCGGCAGCGCGCATCGGCGGCATTGTAATCCTTGATGTTGTTGAACAGCAGCGCGGGACCGGTGCCTGCCCCTTGCGCCACGCGCACAATGGTGCCGAGTTCGACATTCCAATCGACCAGCGCGCCCACTTCGTTCAGCTCGCCTTCGGCGCGCAGCGCATCGATCCAGCGCCTCATGTCGCCGAACGCGACGGGCTTGCGCTCTGAAATCATCGGTCTCCCCTGATTATCCCTGGCCGCGGGTTGTCGAGCATCGCGCTCCGTTTTGCAACCGCTCTTTGTTAACCGTCCTGCGGCAAAGCAAGCGCCTTATCGACCAGGCGCGCGGCGCCCGCGAAATCGTAGGCCCGCGCCATGTTCTGCTTCACCAGGAAAGACGCCCCGCCGTAGAATTTCTCATATTGCTCGTGACGACCGGCGAATTCGGTGCCGATCAAATCCCACACCAGCTTCAGGATCTGCGTGCGTATCCGTGAAGGAAACCCCGGCGAGGCGATGTAGCGCTCCAGGTCGGCGGCGATTTCGGGCGTGTCGAAGTCGCGCGCGGTCGAGGGCAGCATGATGATGGACCCGCCCGCCAGCTCGCGAGCGATGTTGAGCAGCTTGGGGTTGATCTCCGATTGCAGCGCCATCACGGAATAGAGTGCTGCCTTGGACGGCCAGACCACGCCCTCCGCGTCGACGGTCGCCTGGGTTTCCTGGGCCTGCAGCATGGACTCGACAATCGTGGCGTAGGCGGCCATCTCGCCCAGCATGATCTGAACTGGGGGCATGAGATCGACGCCGGTGATCTCGCACAGACGTTTGGTGAGCCCCATCAGGAAGCGCAATTTGACCGCGTAGCGCGCTTGGGCCTGATGATTGCCGTAGGAATGGGACGGCGTCCGCCACCATTGGTCCCGGCAAAGCTGCAGGTTCCGATAACAGAAGACGTTCTCCCAGGGCACGAACACGTCATCGAGCACGATGAGCGAATCCGTCTCGTCGAAACGGGAGGAGAGTGGATAATCGAAACTGCTGGTCGCCGCCGCCGCATAGGGACGGCGCGTGTAGATCTTCAGTCCCGGCGCATTGGCGGGCACCGCAACCGCAAAAGCATAAGCCTCATCGCCCGGCACAAGCGGATGGATGCAGCTTATGTAAATGGCGTCGGAAAAAACCGAACCCGTGCCGAGTTGCTGCGCGCCCTTCAGCACGATGCCGCCGTCCTTTTCGGCCACGACGCCCGCATGCAGCGTGGGATCGGATTGTTTGTGTGCGGGCTTGGAGCGGTCGATCTGCGGCGGCACGATGGCATAGGAGAGATATTGGTGCGTGTCGCGCGCGATCTCGTAATAGCGCACGACATTCTCCGCATATTGCTTCCCGGCTTCGGCGAAGACGCTGGGTTTCGCCGCGTAACCGGACAGGAACCCCGCCACATGGTCGGGCGTCCGGCCCATGAGTCCGAAGGTCTCCTCCGCCCAACGCGTGCTCATGGCGCGGCGCGCGGCCAGATCGGCTGCGGTTTTCGGAATCTGATAGCAGCGCCAGACCGGGCCTTGGGTTAGGGGCGAGGTGAACGTCATGACCTCACGGTTGGCGGTATCGGCCGCGACATCGAAGAGTTGCGCCAGCGAGCGCGCGGCGCCCCTGAACGCCGGATGCGCGGTCACATCCTTCACCATTTCGCCGTCGAAATAGACGCGGCGTCCGTCCGCGCGGATGGAATCCAGGAATTGCGCGCCGCTTCGCAGGGACGGGACTGGGTTCTTG
This sequence comes from uncultured Bordetella sp., assembly GCA_964494505.1. GTDB lineage: Bacteria > Pseudomonadota > Alphaproteobacteria > Micropepsales > Micropepsaceae > CAIYRG01. The sequence goes on along the minus strand of CAZBRO010000025.1, from coordinate 67,506 downwards.
GTCATGCGGTGTTTTTCGGAATGGGCGCGAGAACGGTGGTGAATCCGGCCTCGAAATGGATCAGCGGCGGGCGGTGCGCGCCGAACGAGATGCGCTCCACCTCGCCGATCAAAATGGCATGGCTATCGAGCGGGATGATGTTGGTGACACGGCAGTCGAGAGCGGCGAGCGCATCGGCCAGCACCGGCGCGCCGGTCGCGCCCGTGATCCACTCCCCGTCGAGGAAGCGGTCTTCCTGCTCGTTCGCGCGTTTTGCGGCAAAGCGGCCCGCCAGCCGTTCGTGATCCTGCGCCAGAAGATTGATCGACATACAGCGGCTTTGCGAGACCAGTTTGAAAGTTTCTCCCGCGACATTGATGGAAGCAAGGATGCGCGGCGGGGAAAGCGCGAGCGAACAGACCGCGGTCGCGGTGAGGCCGCTTCGCAGGCCCTCATGCGCGCTCGCGACGATGGTGACGCCCGAGGCCAGGAGGCGCATGGACTTTCGGAAGGTTCCGTCTTCGGCCGGCAATTGCGCCTCCAGATGCGAATTGGCACGATAGGTCAGGCAAATAGGTTTGTCCACTATGCTTTCTCGCGGCGGCTCATCCTTCCGCAGGCTCGGGATGAGGACCTTATATCGTTCCGCTTGCCAAGCCTGTCGAAGCGTGAGGGGCTCAGGTTTTTTGAGGCTTCAGCGATACCCCGGCATAGAACATCAGGATGGAAAGTGCCGCCTCGGTCTGTTCCGGCGAGAGGCTGCGCGTGAAATAATCCACGTGCATCTGCACCTGCTCGTCGATGCGATGCAGAGCCGCACGGCCGGCACTCGTCACCCTGACCCAATTGACCCGGCTGTCGGCCTTGTCGCGAGCCGTGGCGATCAACCCTTTCGTGGCAAGCGATTTCATCAGGCTGGACGCAAAGGCCGGCGTGATGTCGAGCCGCTCGGCCACATCTTTGACCTTCAGCGCTCCCGTCTCGCTTCCGTAGATCTGGATCAGCGCCTGATGGGCCAGCGGGTCGATGCCGGCGCGCTTGGCCTCCTCCTCCACCAGCCGGAACACCTTGCGCAAGACATAGCGAGCCTCCGCCACGGCGTAAAAATACGGCCGCCGGTCGGTCATGCCGCGCGCTTTCACCGCTCTTTCGCGGCCGCGCTCCAGACGCCTCGCATCGATGACGCGCATTCATTCCCCCGATCAGGTGATCAAACTAGCTTTGTTGGCTGACTTTTTACAGGTAGTCACAGGCCCCAGGGTTCGACAAGCTCATCCTTCGACAAGCTCAGGATGAGGGCCGTTGATTCCTTCATGGTGGGCCTGTCGAACCATGCGGACCGTCTGGCGCGGCTTGCCCGGCTTATCTATGCTCGCCGGTCACAGGAGGCTTTCTTGCACGACGCGGGCGTTCAACCCTTGCCGTTTGCGGCCAAAGCGGGCGCTGCCTCGCGCGCCCGCTGGATGGTGAGCCTGCTGCTCCTCCTTGCGGTGACGACGGCGTTTTTCGACCGCATCAATATCGCCGTGCTGTTCACCAATGCCGATTTCCATGCCGACATCGGCGTATCCGATCCGGCCAGAATGGGCCTCTTGATGACGGCCTTCGTGTTCCCCTATGGCGCGTCGGCGTTCTTCTTGAGCGTGTTCGGCGACCTGTTCGGGCCGCGCAAGACGTTGTCGGCCATCGCCGCGATTCTTGCCGCGACCATGCTGTTCATGGGGACTGCCGGCTCTTACGCGCTAATGCTGGCGGGGCGGGTCGTGATCGGCGTCACCGAAGGTCCGCAATTCGCCACCGCCACGGCCACCATCAAGCGCTGGTTCCCGCAGGGCGAACAGGCGCTCGCCAATTCCTTCTGGACGATCGGCAGCCCCTTGGGGTCGATGCTGGGATTCCCCATCGTCATCTTCCTGGTCGCCCATTATGGCTGGCGCGCGTCCTTTTTCGCGCTCGCGGCGCTCAATGCCTTTGTCGTGCTTCCGATTGTCTGGCTTTTCCTGAAGGACAACCCAGCCGATGCCGTCGAAGAACGGCCCAAGACCCCGCAAATGTCATTCGGCCACGCCTTGAGCCGGCTCGCACGCGATTGGCGGTTCTGGCTGTTGCCGCTGAACAATTCGGGCACGCTGATTTACCTCTGGGGCCTCAATTCCTGGCTTCCCACCTATTTGCAGCAGGCGCGCCATTTCAACATCGCGATGACGGGGTTCTATTCCGCGTTGCCTTTCGCCTTCGTCATTGCGGGCCAGATTGGCTTTGCCTGGCTCGGCGACAAGACCGGACGGCGGGCCGCCGTCTGCGGCGCGACTTTGTTCATGACCGGGGTATTTTGCTATCTCGCGGCGATTGCCCCCGATGCCGATGTTGCCGCCTGGTGCATCGCCATCAGCGCGGGCTTCTGGGGCGGCGCCACGCCGACGCTGTTCGCCATCAGCATGCAGATCGTGCCGCGTGAGATCGCTTCTGCAGGGTTCGGCTTCCTTGCCGGGTTCGCGAACATCGTCGGTTCGTTTGCGCCCTTCATCATGGGCCTTTTGATCGCCGCGACGGGAAATTTTACCGCGGGGCTGGAATTTCTCGTGCTCTCCTGCATCGTCTGCTCCTTCGCCATGCTGCCGCTTGTACGGACGCATTGATGCCATACCGGGATCTGCGCGATTACCTCGACGTGTTATCCGGCCGCGGTCTGCTGCATGTGGTGGACGAGCCCGTGTGCAAGGACACGGAACTGGTGCCGCTGGTGCGGCTGCAATTCCGCGGGCTTCCGGAGGAACAGCGAAAGGCCTTCTGGTTCCGGAATGTGACCGATGCGCGCGGACGCAGCTTCGATGGTTCGGTCGTGCTGGGCGCATTGGGCAGCTCGCGCGGCGTCTACGGCGCAGCACTCGGGGTCGAGCCCGATCAGATTGCCGCCGCATGGGCACGCGCGCACGGCAATCATCTCCCGCCGCGCACCGTCTCGCGAGACGACGCGCCGGTCAAAGAGGTGGGACTTCGCGCGCCGGATCTGAAGGGCGGCGCAGACCGTTTCCCCCATCTCATCTCCACACCGGGCTTCGATCCCGCGCCGTTCATCACGGCAGGCGTCTGGGTCACGCGCGATCCCGAGACCGGCTCGTATAATCTCGGCATCTATCGCGGCATGATCAAAAGCGAGACCCGCATCGGTTGCGCCACCGACGTCCCGACGCAGCATCTCGCGATCCAGTGGGAGAAGGCGCGCCGTCTCGGGCGGCCGCTCGACGCCGCCATCTTCATCGGCGGCCCGCCGGCGCTGCTGCTCGCCGCCGCCAGCAAGGTGCCCTACGGCGTCGACGAATATGGGCTGGCCGGCGCGCTGAATGGGGCGCCCATCGACGTGGTGCAGGCCGAGACATTCGACGCGGTGGTTCCGGCTTCCGCCGAGATCGTCATCGAAGGCCGCATCCGCACCGACCTGCTCGAACCCGAAGCGCCGTTCGGCGAGGCGAGCGGCTATCTGGGCCCCCGCAAGATGGAGAAGATTTTCGAAGTCGCCGCCATCACGCAGCGCGCGTCACCCGTCTATCAGGGCATCATCAGCGAATTCCCGCCCAGCGAATCGACGGTTATCCGGAAAGCGGCCTTCGACGCGATCTATCTCAATCACCTGAGGAACGCCTGCAACATCCCGTCGGTGACGAAGGTCGCCTGTCATGAAATGGCGAGCTGCAACATGCTGTTCGTGATCCAGCTCGACCGGCCCGCACTCGGCCAGCCCTGGCAGGCGCTGCGCGCGGCGGCGGCGTTCGATCCCTCGCTGGGGAAAATCTTCATCGCGGTGGATTCCGACATCGAGCCCAATTCCATGGATGCGGTGCTGTGGGCGCTGTCCTATTCCATGCAGCCGCACCGCGATGTCGAGATCATCCGGGGCAAGGTGCCCAGACTCGATCCCTCCGTGACGCCGGGGGCCGACGCGGACTATCCGGACGGGAGAGGTGCCTCCGCTATCCTGATCAATGCCTGCCGCGAGCACCCCTATCTGCCGGTGTCGTTGCCCCGGCAGAACTTCATGGAAAGGGCCCTTGAGCGGTGGAAGGCGTTGGCGCTGCCGCCGCTCGATTTGAAAGCGCCGTGGCACGGCTATCCTCTGTCGGCGTGGACGGCGGAGAACGCAGAAGAGGCCGAGGCCGCCATCACCGGACGCTATTTCGAAACCGGAGCCAAGCTCGCCAAGCGCCGCGCGCCGCCCGACGCGGAATCGTGACAACGCGGCGCGATGAACCCGAACGGTTGCCGCCACCGCCCCGGCCTTGATCCGCTGGAGATCCGCCGCACCGGAGCAGTGCATCCTCCAACCGGACGGGCGCATTCGCGTCGTGCTACTGTCGGATGGAGAAACGGTCGACAATGCCTTCCCGGATGAAGCCTTCAGCCCGTGAAGACCCGCTACGACAAAGCTCCCGATAGCCTGTATGTCGAGGTGAGGCCTCGACCGTCTTGCCGCACCATCGAGATCGAACAGGACATCATGCTGGACATCGGCGACGACGGGCAGCCGGTCGGCTACGACATTCAGCATGCGTCGACGAACAGCGAATTCATCGCGCGGCTGATCCTTGAACAGTCTGAAGCCGCAGAATGAGCCGCGGCGAATTGGCTTGTACTTTTGATTTTTCCTCCAATGCATGAACACAATCCCACCCTCCCTTGAGGGTGACGATTCTTTGCATGAGCACTGAAGCATCCATTGTTATTCCAGCGACGCGCGCGTCCTGGCGGTCGGGGCTGACCGCCCAGCATTGGCGCGTGCTGTGGGGTTCCTATCTCGGCTGGATCTTCGACGGCTACGAAGCCTTCGCGCTGATCGTGGCGCTGCCGCCCGCGCTCCATACGCTGCTCAGGCCCGAGCGGGCGCCCTCGGCCGCCATCTATGTCGGCCTCGCCATCGGCATCACGCTTTTGGGCTGGGGCATCGGCGGGCTTGCGGGCGGTATTCTTGCCGATTATTTCGGCCGCAAGCGCATGATGATGCTCTCGGTGCTGTTCTATGCCGGCCTCACGGGATTGACGGCCTTGAGCACCAGTCTCGCCATGCTGATCGCCATGCGGTTCCTGACCGGTTTGGCAATCGGGGCGGAATGGAGCACCGGCATCGCATTGGTGGCCGAATCCTGGCCCGACAACGCGCGGCCCAAAGGGCTCGGCCTGCTGCAATCGGGTTTCGGGGCCGGCTCCCTGCTCGCGGCAATCGTCTGGTACATTCTGAGCCTCACCCAGCCGCTCGGGGACGAGACTTGGCGGCTGATCTTCCTTGTCGGCGGCCTGCCCGGGTTCTGCGTGTTCTATCTGATGCGGGCGCTGGATGAATCCGAGCGCTGGATGACCGCCGTGCGCGAACGGCGCTGGCACGCGATCGACGGGTCGATTTCGGCCGCGCCCGGCGAGAAGCGCCCGTTCACGCTCACGACCCTCTTCCGCTCGGCGGAAGCGCGGCGGCGGGTCTGGCTCACCTTCCTGATGTCGCTCGCCACCACCACCGGCTGGTGGGCGGTGTCCACCTGGTCGCCGATTTACGCCGAGCAATTGGCCAAGGCTCAAGGCGAGATGGCAGGCATTTGGGGCCCACGTATTGCGCTCGTCTACACAGTGGGCGGAGTCATCGCCTACATGTCGTCGGGGTTCGTCGCCGATTGGATCGGGCGCCGGGCCTATCTGCTCGTCACGTTCGCGGGTTCGCTGATTGTCACCTGGGCAACCTATCTGTGGACCGGCAATCTCTATGTCTTTGCGGGAATCGCTTTTCTGAACGGCGTCATCACGCTGGGCCTGGGCTTTTCCTGGATGGCGATTTATCCGGTCGAACTTTTCGCAGCGACAGTGCGCTCGACGGCGGCGAGCGTCGTCTTCAACGGCGCCCGGCTGGTCGCCTGGATTTTCCCCATCATCGCCGGAACCCTGGTGGCGCGATTTGGCGGCATCACCAATGCGGCTCTCATCATCAGCAGCATCTATGTGGTTGGCCTGTTCGTGCCCTGGTTCCTGCCGGAGACCAAGGGCATGCCCCTTCCTCCTTGAAGCGCCACGCCTCGACGGCCCGGTTGCAAGCTTGATAGAGTGCGCCTCAGCCATGATCGGGAGGAACACATGCGCGCTCGTAGCCTTTTGTTGTCGCTTACCGCCCTCTTTGCCGTAGCCGCTGCTTCGGATTCCTGGGCTGCCGCCGCCGGCGCGCCGACCCGGACCATCACCGTCATCAGTTCGGCAGGCGCCCGCGGGCTGGTCGAAGGCTGCACCGCCTGGGCGCAGAAGAACAACACCACCGTCGCAATGGCCGTGCTCGATTGGGGCGGGAACCTGATCGAATCCCACGCCATGGAAGGAGCGGCGCCGAACGCCATCGACACGGCGCTCCTGAAGGCCAAGAACGCGCTCCGCTGGCGGCGCGCGAGTTCGGAGACCGCCCAAATCGTGAAGAGCGGCCAGAATTTGGCACCCACCTACATCGTGGGCGATTTCCCGCAGCCGGGCGCGGTCCCCATCGTGGTGAACGGCCAGGTGATCGGCTCCATGGGCGTCTCCAGCGGCGACGGCGAGAAATGCGCGGCCGCCGGCATCGAATCGGTATTCGGCAAGCAAGCCGCCGCGAAATAATCGCGCGCGCCTGAGCGAGCCGGGCTGCATATCGCGGCCCGGCGCGCAACGTGCACGTCACGCAATCAGCAGCGGCCGCATCTTCATCGCGGTTTCGCGCAAGGCCGGAAGAAAGCGGTCCAGCATCTGCTTCTTCGCGGTGCGGCTCGCCTGCGAGCTGACATTCATGGCGGCGATGGTGCGGCCCGATGCGCTCTGAACCGGCACCGCGATCGAGCGGAGGTCGATTTCCAGCTCCTGATCGACGAGTGAGTACCCGTTGCGCCGAACCTTTTCGATCAGCGCTTTAAGCTCGCTCTTGTCGGTGACCGTAAAGGGCGTGAACCTTTCCAGGGTTGCGTCCGCTATGAATTCGTCGAGCTTCGCGTCGGGGAGGGCCGCCAGGAGGACACGGCCCATCGAGGTGCAGTGCGCCGGGAGATGCGCCCCGACATCGCGGTGCAGCGATCCGATCCGCTTGCGGGTGGAGCGCGCAATATAGATGACTTCGCTCCCGTGCAGAATCGAAAGCGAGCAGGATTCGCCGAGTGTCTCGCTGATGTTTTCGAGAAAGCCTTGCGCCACCCGCGGCACCGGGCTCGACGCGAGATAGGCCCGCGCCAACGTGAGCACCTGTGGCGACAGGCTGAAGATGCGCCCGTCGCTTTCGACATAGCCAAGCTGTTCCAGCGTCAGGAGCGCGCGGCGCACGCTCGCCCGCGGAAGGCCGACGATCCGCGAAACCTCGGACAAGGTCATCTGCGGGTGCTCGTGGTCAAAAGCCTTCATCACGGAGAGGCCGCGCGCGAGCGCCGTCACATAGGCGCGATTGCGGCTTTCGGCTGCTTCGGCGGGGGGCATGGCATCCTCTGTTCGCAATGCGAACAGATTTCACACAAGCTGCACGAGATCAACCGGAAGCAGCGCGTCAGGCGTTGCCGTATTCTTCCTTCAGGAGTCCCAGCCGCGCGAAGACTTCCCGGTCGGAATAGACGAAAAGCCGCGAAGGATGCGGCCCATTGCGGTGCACGGTCCAATTCCCCGGCGGCAGCGTGAACACATCCTTCGGACCCCAGGCGAAGACGGAATCGCCGACGCTCGATTGGCCTTCCCCTTCGACCACGCAACAGACCGCATGATGGTTGGCGCGGAAGGGGATCGTCGTCGCGCCGGCATCGAGTTCGACCATGTGGTGATCCATCAGCGCCATGGCCGGCCCGCCATTCACCGGGTTGACATAGCGCACGCGGCGGGCGCCATCGCGGCCCTTCGGAGCGGCGGCCAGCGCCGCGCATGCCGCAGCATAGGTGTAGCGGAACACCGGCGAGTGCGTTCCACCGCTGGCGCTCCCCGTTTCCGGAACGATGTTGGGCACCGCGAACGCGGCATCGGGCAGCATGTCCGGCAAGCCGCGCACCGGGCCGGGCTCGAACTCCGCCGTCCCGAGATAGCGATGCAGCGGACTGTTCAACCCGTCGAGCCAGATCATGGGGCGGGTGCCGCGATGCACATGCTCGTGCCAGCACCAACCCGGCGTGAGCACCAGATCGCCTTCGGCCATCGGGCATTCTTTTCCATCGACCACGGTGACCGCGCCTTCGCCTTCAAGGATGAAGCGGATTGCGTCCATCGTGTGGCGATGCGGCCGCGCCGATTCGCCCGGCAGCAGGACCTGGTACCCGGCATTCAGGCCCTTGGTGGTGGTCGCCCGCGTCGAAGCGCTGAGATTGGGATCGTAAAGCAGCAGCACGCGGCGCTCGACATTGGCGGGCGACACGAACTGGATCGCCTGGTCGATCAGCGGGCGCACATCGCTCCAATGCCAGACCAGCGATTTGGGCGTCAGCGCCTGTTCTTTGAAGGCAACCTGGCTTTCCCAGAGCGGCGCAAGACGCGCGCTCCGCCATTGGGCCTTTGCGGCTTCATAATCGGCAGAGGTCAGATCGGATGCCATGCGAAGGTCTTATAGCAGACCGGCGCGCCGCCGTCAGAAATCCGGTTTCTTCGCTTCCGGGATGGCCGAGACCGCCGCGTCGAAGATGACGCTGTTGTTCTCGGCACAGATCGTTTCCAGCATCGGCTCTTCATGGTTCCTGCGGTAGGTTTGCCGCGCCGACCATGCCATGTTGAAGGCGCCGGGATCCTCGACCGTGATGGAAACCTGCAGCGTCTTGCCCCCATCCGTCAGCTTGAACCGCTCGATGACATGCAGCGCCGTCGTGTGCGGCGTGCGGTAATTGTCGACATAGGTATCGTCCGAGAGCCCGATCGTATCGACGACAAGCGTATCGCCGCCTTCGTAATGGCCGACCGATTCACCGTAGGGGCTGGGCTTCGGGTTGGCGGAATGCGGCACGTTCATGTGAACACGCCTGACCTCCGGGCCGCCCTCGTTGATCATCACCACTTCCTTGGGCGTCTGGACGAAATACAGCGGATTGACCCGCCCCATCACCAGGAACCCGGGCACGCCGCCCGGATGGCAACTTGCGCGCGCCTCATAGGCTTCCTTTCCGGCCGCCGCATCCGCATTGGCTTTGCGCATCCGCTCGATGGCCCAGGGTTTGAGAATGGGATTGGTGAGATCGGCGATCCGCACCGTCACCTGCACATCCTTGTCGTTGTTCGGGATATAGGGGTGAGCCTTCTCGAACGTCACCGGGCCGGGGCCGCTGAGCGGCGCCTGAAAGTCATCGGCGGCCTTCGCCCAGCCGAAATCATGCGAAGCCAATGCGGGGATACCGGCCTCTCCTGCCGCAGACGCGCTGGTCACGGGCGTTACGCACATCAGGATGGCAGCGATCCCGCAGACGGGCGACAGCGCATATATCGGATTGTTGGGGCGCTCCATGCTTCAGCTCCTCCTCTTCCCGAGGCAAGTCTAACACCGCCTCGGCCTCGTTCCAGATTGGAGGTTGCTCCCTTAGAGATTGGCGTTTCGTAACATTCTCAGGGCGAAGCGGGAGCGTGCACCGGCACGCTCCCAATTTGCGCGATCAGAACTCGTAGCGGGCGCCAAGCTGCATCGACCAGACCGAAGCCGCCCGTGTGGTGCTGAAATTGGTCTGAACCGCGGCCGTGCTGCTGAAAGCGGTGTAGCAATATTTGCTGGCGATCGCAGGGCCCGAAAGACCGCAACTGCTTGTCGTGCCCGTCAACGAGTCGACCGTCGCGACGGTGTAGGCCTGATAGAAATTGGGCGAGGTATATTGGCCCCAATGCTTGTTGATGAGATTGCCGAAATTGAAGATGGCCATGGAAAGCACGATGTGGTGGCCCTCGAAGGCGCTGGGGATTTCCTGCTCCAAGCCGAGATTGAGAAGCGAGTCCCACCTGCCCGAGAAGGCATTTCGCGGCACAATCTCACCGGCATATTTGAGAAGGCCGGTCGCCTTCAGCATGGCGTTGAAGCCGGTGAAGTCGAACCCGCTCTTGAACAGCGCCTTCGGATCGGAGGTGGCCGTGACCAGGCCCGTGGCCGGGTCGGTCATGGGAACATAGAGAAGCGATCTGTTCGTCGTGCCGCCGCTGGTCGGCCCGAAGGGATTGCCGCTGAAGGTGAAGCTGTAGTGCTGGCCGGACATCCGCTGGAAGAACAGATTCAGCCGCGTCGCCGAATCGCCGAAGAACTTCTCGCTCCAGTTCAGTTGCGCGGTAACGCGATGCACGCGCTCATAGTCCGACGTGCCGACCTCGGGTTCGTTGTAATTCAGCGAAGCGCGGTTGGCGTAGTTGGAGGAGGCCGTGGACGACGTGGACGGACTGATGTCCGTCACCTTCGAATGGGCGTATCCCAGGTTCACGTTGAAATCGCCCAAGCCCGTATCCGTCCATTGCTTCTGCACGGCCGCAATCAGGAAGGTGCCGGTGCCGCCGTCAGCGCTGCCGATGCCGATGTCGCTTCCGGTCAGCGGCGTGGTGGTGACGCCGCCGGCCGGGTCGGGCCTCCCGTTCGCCGGATCGAAGGTCCATTGATAGATGAACCGGCCATCGGGTGCGGTCTGCGTCGAGGGTCGCACCCGCAGATTGGTCCAATAGGGCTGCGCGTAGGATGAAAGATGCAGGAAATCGAATGTCGCCTGCCATCCGCTGCCGAGCCAGCCGTCACCGAACGTGATGTCGGTGCCGAGATTCATGCGCCAGGTATTGGGAAGCTTGAAGTTCGGCAGCATCGCGTTGACGGTCGAATTCTTCAGCACGGAGGCCGAAGCTAGCGGGCCGGTGTTGAGATCGTTGAGCCATGTGGTTTCATTGAATTGCCCGCCCGACAGAACGCCCGCTGCCGCCAGATTGCTCGGTACGCCGGAAAAAGAGCCCTGGCCGGGAATGCCGGCCGCGGCAACCGAGGTTATCCCGGTGGTTCCGTAATTGTTGGTGACCCAGACGGTCTGGAACCCGCCGGAATATCTGCCCACGCCGCCGCGCAAGGTCAGCGCGGTATCGGGAAGCTGCATCCAATCCGGCGTTAGATTGTACGAAAAGGATGCGCGCGGCAGCCACGCATTCAACCCGTCGAGATTGCCTTGATTGGAAAACCCGTAGCGCAGGCCGAAATTGGGATTAAGCACCGGTTTGTCGCTGGAATAATACTCGTCGTAGCGCAGGCCGAATTGGAAATTCAAATTCTCGGTCGCGTACCACTCGTCCTCGATGAAGCCCGAGCCGATGCCGAATTTGAAATTTGCGTCGGTGTCGGAAGGATTGTGGGTGATCGCTCCATTGGCGATAAAAACGGAATTGCCGGCTTGCAGCGTGGACGATGCGGTCCCGCCGGTGAACGCCGAATTCAGCGGCGACGTCGCGACGATTCCATTTTGAAAATCGGAGAGCGAGTCGAAGCGGACGACCGATCCGGCGCCTTGCAGGAATTGGTCCAGAATGGCTATCTCGTGATATTCGATACCGCCCTTGAAGATGTGCTGATCGGCGCTGAAAGTTGCAACCGCCTTGCCGAAATCGTTCTTATAGGTGAGGTAGTTGTATTGGCGCGAGAAATCCGGGCCGACGATGACATAGCCATCGTCGGTGGAACCGGGCGCGGTCGCTGCGGACTGATAGACCCCATCGGGCCCCGGCGTGCGGACAAAGAGCGAGGGGAAATTCGACACCCCGCCGAGCGGCGATTGCAGGCCGACAACCCCGACATGCCCGCCATAGAGCTGGGTCGAGAAATTGTCCGTCCATTTGGAGAATTCCTCCAGCGAATAGGCTTTCAGCGTCTCGGCATCGACGTACCAGTCGGAGGGAAGCGTGACCTGCTGGCCGCTGGTTGTCGACGTGCTGCCGCCATTGACCGCGAGCGTGCCGCCCTTGGCGTATTGATAAGTGCCGACCAGGCGGTTGTCGTTGTCGATTTGCCACGACAACTTGCCGATGTAACGCTTGTTGTCTTCGGTGAACGGAGCCGTCACGTCGCCGGGGTCGATGCCGTATTTGCTGCGTGCGACATCGGCGATCTGATTGACTTGCGCCTCCGAAATATTGGTTGCGACACGTCCGGCGCCCGAACCTGCCGGGCCGACGGCATTGGCGTCGCCAAAGGGCGAAGACGTGCTGAGCGTGCGATCGTAACCGCCGAAGAAGAACAGCTTGTCCTTCACAAGCGGCCCGCCCAGCGTGAAGCCCCAGGCCTTTTCGTCGATCAGCGGCTTGGCGACGACGAGGTGCTGCACATTGTCGAACTGCGACCCCGTCAGATTGTCGCTCTTGACCTCGTAATATGCGGTGCCGTGGAAGTCGTTGCTGCCCGACTTGGTGACGATGTTGATCACCCCGCCGCAGGTGTCGTTGTATTCGACGTCATAGGGGGTCACCGCCAACTGGATCTGATCGGTCCAGTCCGGCGGAATGGGCGAACGCGCGGTGGGATAACCCTGAAGATTGAGACCGAAATTGTCCTTTTGCTGCAACCCGTCCACCAGGAAGTTCGTACAGCGCGGATTGGCGCCGGCAAGGTTGAGCGTCGGCACCGGCGGATTGCTTCCCCCGCCCACCGGATCGACATAGGCATAGGGAGATTGCTGGATGATTTCCTTGAAATCGCGGCTGATCAGGGGCGTGTCGCGTATGTCGGTGCTGCTGAACGCCTTGGCTACGCCGCGCGATTCGACTTGAGCGGTGGCCGTCTGCAATTTGATTCCGGTGACGACGACCTGTTCCACCGCCATTTGATTGAGCGTCACCTGCAGCTGCAAGGTTTCGCCCAAGCGGAGAGATATCCCCTCGAGCGTCTTTCCCGTGAAACCCTGAGCTTCGATCTTCACCGTATAGGGACCGCCGATGGGCAGTCCCGTCGCCGTAAACGAACCCCCGGCGGCCGTGGTGGTGGTCGTCGTAGCGCCGGTGTTGGTGTTGACGATCTGCACCGAAGCATTGGGCACGGCGGTTCCATCGGGGCCGGTGACGTCGCCACGCAGGGCTGCGGATACTTGCTGCGCTTCCACCATCCCGGCCGGTGCCAGCGCAAAAATCGTCGCAGCTGTTCCGGCGAAACACCAATTGCGAATTTTCATCGTCTTCTCCTTTGCCGGGCCTGCCGGCGCACGCGAAACCATGACTGCGATCACGGAATCGCAGCCGCGAGAGCGGGATGCCTTGCGATCCGCCGCAGCAGGAAGACGATGTGAAAAACGGCAACAGATATCCGTGAGCTCGGCAGCTAGTACCCGAGCCCGGCACCGTTTTTCATTTCATGTGACGGTTTTCGCGCGTCGCGCCCCACCCGCGCGCGCAGTTCTCTTCACGCCCCTTGAAGCATCAGGTCCCCACTGCGACAGGCCTCCGGACTACCGGTAAAACATCGCACCCGAGGTAACGACACCACGGGTTCGTGACGGACTCGTTTCAGGAGGGCGAAGAATTCGTAACTGCCATGACATGAAGCGGCGGGTACATAACACCGTCATCGGGCAGGAGACTGCTCACGCGCCCCATTGGTGAACAGCTCGTGAACATTCGAGACCGTAATCCCACGGCTTTCTCACGGTCACGGGGCCAGTCAGTTCCATTCTCCGGCGGCGCTATCAGTCGTGCTCGCAGCGCGGATCGTCGAAGCCGGATGGAATCAGCGGCAGTTGGGCGCCGTTAAAGCCGCGTTTGCACGATTCCCAATAGGCGTCGAGCTGCTCTTTGGTGCGATTCCTCACATTGCTATCGAACGACAGCGAGCGCAGAAACAGGAACATGTCGCTGCTCGCGCTGGAAGGCCCCGTGGCTTCGACCATGTAGAGGCGTTCATTGACATAGAATACGACCGACAATGTGTTGGTGCCGTCCGGGCGGGCGACGGTAAATTCCCGGCCATAGACTTGGTACACGCGCGTGGGTTCGTTGTGCACCAATTTGCCGCCTTCCGCGATCTTCTCTACGGCGTGGGCAACGATGGGGTCCTCTTTGAGGAACATATCTTTGGCGTCGACCACGGTCATTTTGAACAGGCCGTTATTATAGCGAACGGAGTAGACCGTTGCCTCGGCGGGCCGTTTGGGGACGAGTTCCCACTTCGTGTAATCAACCTGCGGATCGCCCGGGAAGGTGAGCAAGAAACCCTCCACGACTTCAGGGTAGAGCTTCCAGGGTGGCGAGATCGCCTGGGCGGCAGCCGGACCACTCGCGATGAGCGCGGCCAAAAGTAAAACGATCAAACGCATCTTGCTCCCCTCCCTCAATTTCGACGAGCCTCGGTCATGCCGGCCCTTTGGAGCGCACCCACTTGGCGGATCGGCTGGCGCGCACGAATCCACATTACTGTTCGCCAAGCCCGCCGTCCAACAATCCGGCACTGCAGAAACACCAACGCGCGCCGTTCCCCCGAGCCCAAGGAATCGCTATGCTTGCACAGAAGTGAGGCGGCGCCAGAGACCGCTTGTGCCCTGGTGTCCGCGGGAGGGGATACGATGAATTTGAAAGCTCTGACGCGCCACCGAAATCTTCTGATCGGGGCGGGTTTTGCCGCGATTCTCGGCGCACTTTTCGTGGCGCAATCGGCGCTCGACAGCACAGCGGTTGCGCAGAACGGCTTGATGGCGCCGCGTTTCGAAGTCGATCCGCTGTGGCCGAAGCCGCTTCCCAATCACTGGGTTCTTGGCTCCGCCATTGGCGTTTGGGTGGATACCGACGATCACGTCTGGATCATCCACCGCAGTACCGCAACGCTCGGCAACAATGAAAAGACGCTCGAAACGGGTGCTGGCGAATGCTGCGCCGGTGCGCCCCCGGTCCTCGAATTCGATCAGGCCGGCAACCTGCTGCGCCACTGGGGCGGACCTGGCCCGGGCTATGAATGGCCCGATTCCAACCACGGCATCTTCATCGACTACAAGGGCAATGTCTGGATCGGCGGCAACGGACCCAACGACTCCCATATCCTGAAGTTCACCAAGGACGGCAAGTTCCTCATGCAGGTGGGCAAGAAGGGCGCCCGGCGTGATGCAGCTGCTGCGGCCGGCGTCGGCGAAGGGCAGGTGGCGGGGTTCAGGGGCAACAGCAACGACGAAGTGAGTTTCGGCCGAGTGGCCAAAATCTACGTCGATCCGCAGGAGAATGAGGCCTATATCGCGGACGGTTACTTGAACAAGCGCGTCGCGGTACTCGACGCCGATACGGGCAAGATGAAGCGTTGGTGGGGCGCCTATGGCAATAAGCCCGACGACACGCCGTTGCCGGCCTACGATCCTTCCATGCCGCCCGCCCAGCAGTTCCGCAATCCGGTGCACTGCGCCAACATGTCTAAAGACCGGCTGCTCTATGTCTGCGACCGGGCGGGAGACCGGCTGCAGGTGTTCGCGCCCGACGGCACGTTCGTCCGGGAAGAGTTCTACGACAAGAACACAAAGAACGCGGGCTCAGTCTGGGACATCTCGTTCTCCAACGATCCGGAGCAGCAATATATTTTCATGGCGGATGGTGTGAACGAGAAGGTCAGGATCATCAACCGCCGTTCACTGAAAGCATTGACGGCGTTCGGCGACGGCGGCCGGCAGCCGGGCCAATTCTACGGCGTGCACTCGATTGCGACCGACTCCAAGGGCAACATCTATACGACCGAGACCTACGAGGGAAAACGGGTTCAGCGCTTCATCAATAAAGGAATAGCGCCGGTGTACGCGAGGAGCCAGGGCGCGTTAGCAATCTGGCCCAAATCCAGATAGGCGATCCTGGTTCGGAAGGAGAGACAGCATCTCTCATGTCGTGCGCGTGGGCGTCGGCCATCCGCCGGCGCCCGGGCTTTCGGCCGTATGGGGCCGGATTATTTTCCGCTTCCTGCTCATGCACAGGGGCGCTAGTCTTTGTGAAAGCCTGAAAAATTACGGGCGGATGTCTTGGGAGGCTTTATTGGCACGAGCGCGTGTATGGCTGTGCGCCACTGCGGCGGCGGCATTGTTTGTTGCGTCCCTGCCGGCGGGTTCGCCGGTGCACGCCGCCGCGGCAGTGCCGGATTTGTCCGGCACCTATTGGGCGAACGTCTACTACCCGAAGGTCCCGGTCACGGGCGGCGGTGATCCGCCGCTGAATCCTGCCGGCCAAGCGGCCTATCGCAAGAACCAGCAGGGCCTGCGCGACGGATCGCTCCAGGATCCAGTGCGCAAGCTGTGCCTGCTCGACGGAATCCCGCGCCTTCTGTCCACGCCCTATCCGTTCCAGATATTTCAATTGCCGCCCGGACAGGTGACGTTCGTCCATGAGCTGAACAACCAGGTCCGCGCGGTGCCGCTGAACGAGCCGCTGCCGACCTATGAGAAGTCGATCATCAATCTGACCTATGGTGGATATACCTCGGGTCATTATGAAGGCGACACCCTGGTCATCCAGAGCAACGGCTTCAACGATCAGACGTTCCTCGATTCCAGCGGCCTGCCGCACAGCGACCAGTTGATGACCACCGAGCGCGTCCGGAAAATCGGCAATCAGCTCGAAGACCTGGTCACCATCCACGACCCGGCTTACTACACGCGCGATTTCCAGGCCCGCTACGTCTATCAGCTGCGCAACGATGTGCGCCTTCAGGACTATGCCTGCGGCGACAAGCATCGCGATCTTTCCTCCGTGCGAGGCGTGGCCGAGGTGCGTGCTGCGCGTGCCCAGAAGCGCTTCCCGTGATTCGAGCCCGCATGGCAATGCTCAAAGGAAAACCAGTCATGCCGAACCCGTTTCGTTCCAGTCGTGCGGTGACCGCCGGTGCGCTCCTTGGCGCCGTCTCGGTAGCGGCCGCATTGTTGCCGGCGCAGGGCGCGGACAACGCCTCAGCGATTCCCCAGCTCATGCTGCCGCGGACCTCCGGCTGGGCCGGCGGATTCACGGGACGCATACCGCCTGCGGAAACCTATCTGCCGGACGACTACCTGCACAATCCCGCGAACATTCAGCGCGCCATTGCGCTGGGCTCGCCGCCGGACAAGGCGACCGCGTTCCTCCAGTCGCGCTCGCTGAACGAATACATCCCGCCGGCAGGCGGCATCGGTCCGATTTCCGATGGGCCCGAGCATCCGTTCTACAACAACCCGATGCGCGCGGTGGTCGGCAAGAACGGCACCTATCGGGTGGCGGATCTGAACAGCGAGGCGGCGAAGAATGTGATGCCGTGGGCGCTCGAAGCGCTGAAAAAGCAGAACGCGCTGGCGTTGGCCGAAAAGAACGGCGAAACGCGGCAGGCGCGCTGCTGGGAGCTCGGCGTGCCGAACATTCACGAGGCGCCGCAGCCTTTGTATTTCATCCAGACGCCCAAGGAAGTCGTAATGTATCAGGGCCACCGTGCCCGCCATGTGTATATGAACGTGCCGCACAGCAGGAACCCGGAAGCGTCCTGGTACGGAGAATCCGTCGGCCATTACGAAGGCGACACCCTGGTCGTCGATACCATCGGCCAGAACGACAAGACATTCGTCGACGGCTACCGGACGCCGCACACCACGCAGCTTCACGTGGTCGAGCGCTTCAAGGTCGTCAATGACGGCAAGGGGCTCGACGTGTCCTTCACCGTGGATGACCCGGGCACCTTCTATAAACCGTGGAGCGCAAGGCGACCGCGCTATCTCGTGACGGATCGGCCGCTGAACGAAGAAGACACCATCTGCTCGGCGGGCAACGAGGACCGGTTCAACCTTGGCTTCGACCCTTTGCCCCACGCGGACACGCCGGATTTTTGAGCCAGGGGCAGCGCGGCCGCTTATGCGGTGGCACACGAGAATGACCCGCAGTATCGTTTGTAGGGGCGCCTGAGCGAGTATCCGCTACAGCGACTTTCCCTGCGGCGCCGATCGCCTGCCCCGTTGAATCCGGCGGCTCACCGTCCTTTGCGAGGTTTGACTCCGCCAAAAATGTCACCGAGGCGGGCGGAAACCCGAGAGCGCAAGACCGGCGCGGACGCGCCCGGTTGTTTACAAGTCGACAGGCCGCTCATTCCACATGGGCGGCCTGTTTGATTCTTGCTCTATGTGGTGAAGGTCACATATGCTTCGCAGTAGTATCGACCGGGGGCTCTGTTTGGCTTCCGCTGCCCAGGCGCTTTAGCTAACCTAGTGGCATTTCTTTGGGGGCGAATGAAATCATCTTTTTGGGTCGAATAAAAAAGCAATCGATCCGTTGAAGGGCAAAGGAGAGTTTGAGGGAACCGCGTGCCGCAGGGAGTGGCGGCGCGCTCACAGGGAGGGGGAATTACATGGATTCGTCACGGCTGCGCGCACGAAACGGAAAGTGTTTTGCGCTTCTGTTGGGAACAGTGTCCTTCGCGAGTTTGGCGGCTGCTGCCAGTGCACAAGAGCAGCAAGTCGCGCAAGCCCAAATGGCGCAAGCGCAAATGGCGCAATCCCTGACTCAGGCGCCGGAGCAGATATTGATCACAGGCTCCCTGATTCGCGGGGCCCAGGCGGTTGGCGCGCCAGTCACGACCCTGAACCAGAACGATTTCGCTCAGGCCGGTGTGGTTTCGGTCGGCGATCTCTTGACCACCCTGCCGGAGTTTCTCAACCACGTATCCGAGTCGTTCGCCGCCGCAAATTTTGGCAACTTCATCCAACGCATCAACATCCACAATTTGAACGGAACTGACACCAGAACGCTGATGCTGATCGACGGCATGGCGCTTCCGGCGCAAGGGCAAGGCGCCATTCAGTTCGATCCGTCGATCATTCCGAGCCTCGCTTTGGATCGCGTCGACGTTCTGGCCAACGGCGCGTCGGCGGTTTACGGCTCCCAGGCGGTCGCCGGCGTGGTCAACCTGATCCTCAAGCGCGGCTATGACGGCGCCATGCTGCAAACCGTCATCGGCTCAGCCAGGGGCGGCAACTTCAACACGACCGTGCAGGGACTGTATGGCAGAACGTGGGACGGTGGCGACGTCACCGTCAGCTATCAGTACGCCTTTGCGCAGGCATTGAAGGCACGTGATCGGTCGTACTACACGCAGGACTTCACGCCCTGGGGCCTCGACAACGAGACACCGGTCGCTTCCGCCCGTCCCGGCATCGTTTCCATCGGGGCACCCAGCAACACGCTTGCGGCCCTCTGTGCCAACTGCTTCTCCATTCCAACGGGACAGAACGGCGTCGGCTTGAGTTGGGCCTCGATCGCTGCGCACCCGGGCGTCGCCAATGCGGTGAATTCTTCTCAGAACATGGACATCATTCCCGCCGACCAGCAAACTGCGGCGACCTTCACGTTCGATCAGGATTTGCTGCCCTGGCTGCAGTTCAATGCTTCGGGCTACTATTCCAACCGCCGCGACCAGACGCACCATCAGGACCCCTCGCAGACGTCGGTCGTACCCACGACCAATCCCTTTTACCCGACGGGCACCCAGTGCACGGTCAATCCCACGCTCGTTAACAATGTTCTGACCAGCGGCACCCCGGCCGGCTGCACGCCGACCAATTTGCAGCTGAGCTATTTGTTCAGCGAGGATCCGCACATTGAGAGCGCGTCGGAGATTTCGGATCGCTGGACCGCCGGACTGACCCTCAAACTTCCCGGCGATTGGGAGGGCAAGGGGACTTTAGGCGAAAGCCACGAGGGAACATTCAGACACCAGGTCAACAACCTCCAGAATCTCACGCCGCTCGATGTGAGCGCGGCTCTAGGCGGGACCATCGCGGCAACGGCGGCGACTGCTGCAAATCCGGGTATCCCGAGCTTCGTCAAGCCCTCTAACATTCCTTATCTCAACCTGTTCTGCGATCCGTTGTCGGCCGCGGCGGTCGCCCGCGGCAACGCGACGGGAAGTGTGTTGTCCTGCAACGATCCGGCGACGCTCCAGTATATTTCTCAACCCAACAGCAATGCCGCGGGCTACCTCGAGCATGAAGCCCAGATCACGTTTGACGGGCCGGTGTTGGACCTTCCGGGCGGACCGCTGCGGGCAGCCATCGGCGGGGATTATCTCTACCAGAACTACTGGATCGTCACGACAACATCGCCCGTGACCAGTCAACTCCAGTCGACGGCGCCGGATGCTCTCAACCGCACGATCTACGCCGCGTTCACCCAGGTAAACATCCCGATCGTCGGCGACGCGAACAAGCTTCCTTTCGTGGAACGGTTGGAACTCGAACTGTCGGGCCGCTACGACAACTACAGCGATTCCGGCCACACATCGAACCCCAGGATATCGGCCGACTGGACCGTGGGCGAAGGGCTCACCCTGCGCGGCAGTTGGGGCACCAACTTCGTGGCGCCGTCTTTCAAAGCCAAATCCAGCTCCATCGCAAGAAACATCACGCCCTTCAATGCGCAAACCTTTAGCGCGCTGAATACATCGACGATCACCGCCTGCCCGACCGGCGCGACCGCGCCGGCGCCGGGTTCGGCGGCCGCCATTCTGAATCCCACCTGCGCCTCCGCAACCAATCGCCCGCTGGGCATTCAGATCAGTTCCTCGGGCGGCGACGGCGGGCTTGCCGGTATTGTGCTTCCTGCCGGTTTTTCGAACGGGCCGGAAACGGCGAAGAACTGGGTGCTAGGATTGGAATATGCCCCGACCAATTTCCTCAATGGCCTGGACGTCCAGCTCACCTGGTGGCGGGTGAGAATCGACGGACAGCTGCAAGGCTTGGCTCCCACCACCGGGAACGGCTTGAACGACCCACTGACGCGGTTCTTGTTCATCCTGCCGGGCGATCCGCTCTTCCAGTCCGCGCTGGACTTCGCTTACGCCGCTCCGACCGCAGGTCCGAACGTTCCGGTCATACCGAAAAGCGCCGTCAAATGGCTTGAGTACGGCGGAACCCGAAACACCGGCAGCCGGGACGTCGAGGGTCTCGATTTCAACGTCAGTTACGATTGGGATTTGGGCAATCTCGGCGCCTGGAACACAGGCATCACCGGAAGCTATGCCTTCCACGATTTTGTGCAGCTTTTAAACGATGGGCCGACAAACGACACCTACGCCGACACCCAGACCGGCGAAACCCGCGCCGAAAAGCTGCGATACAGGGCGCGCCTGGGGTGGGCGGATGGGCCTTATTCCATCACCGCCTTCATGGATTATATTTCGCACTTCTATACGACCAACACGCTCCCGGCGGCCAATGTGCTGGCGCCGTTCCCCGACCTGGTGACGACGCCGGACCTGATCAATCTTGTACCGGCACAGTACACCTTCGATCTGTCGTTCGGGTACAACACAGGGAACATGCCCGCGCTCGAATCTCTCAGGAACATCAATATATTCTTCACTGTGAACAACGTCTTCGACCGCAATCCGCCGTTCGGCTATGGCGGCAAGCAGAATCCTTACGCTTATGTTCCGAATTCCATCACTCCTTTCGGCCGGTATTGGCGCCTTGGCATCACGAAGACGTTCTGATCACTCATTCTTAGTCCAGTTTGAACGAGATCGGGCCAGCCCTTGGCGCGCCGGTAGCCGGCGAGGCCAGCAGCGCGGGCGTATTTCTGCTCCATCTTACGCGCGGGCGCATAAACCCCAGCGTCGTGAATAAGATGGGCTAATAGGGGTAACCTTGAAGCCTTGGCGTCCCGGGCTTCCAGGCAGGCAGCCGCGCGTAGTCATCGCCGATCGGCATCTTGACCTTCGGCAGACTCTGTTTGTCGAGGACTTCGTCCTCCGGGATCACCTTGTTCACGAAGAGCAGATAGGCCGTCAGCGCATAGGCCTCATCGGCGGTGAGCGTCCCCTCATTCCCGAGAGGCATGGCGCGATGGATGTAATCCCACACCGTCGTCGCAAAGGGCGCGGTCAGTGGCAATATGCGCTCCCGTTCCCATATGGGAACATCTTGGCCCTTTTTCGATTGCAGCGCGGGCGCCGGCCCGCCCCCTATGCCCGCTTTGCCATGGCAGGCGACGCAGCCCTTCCGCTGAAAGAGCTGCGCGCCCTCCTTGGCGGTGCCGTGGCCGGGAGGGAGTTCCTCTCCCGTAGGACCGATCGAGATATCCAAGCGGCTGAGTTCTTCGGCGGTTGTAGGGCGTCCCACGCCATAGGTCTGCGCGAACGCCGGGCTCGCGAGGAGCAGCGCAATCGTGACAAGCCTAAGCGAGCCCATTGGTCACACTCCCGTCCCTGGCGATCCGCCACGGCATGACGCTGTTGTCCAGCCCGGGCACTCTGTAATCTCTCTCGAAAGGGACGTTCCAGTACTGGGCGACCTGCTCGCGCGTCGGCTGCACCTGCCCGATCTCGTCGGTGCAGCGCGACAGAATCTCGGTCTCGTTTCCATCCCAATTCCACATATAGCCGAAGCGCGTGTGCGCCATGCGTTGTGGAGTCGCCTTGATCTCGGCGCGGTTCCACTTCTTCCCGCCATCGGTGGAGACCTCCACGGTGCGAATGGCGCCGCCGCCGGACCAGGCCAGCCCGCTGATCTCGTAGTATCCGCGGCCCGGCAGAAGCTGGCCGCCGGACGGCCGCGTGATGACCGATTTGGGTCCGATCTGAAAGCTGAGTGCAGCTTCTTCCGGTTTCCGGTCGAGATGTCCAAAGTCGTTGTAGTTCATGTAGTACCGGTCGACCACCTTGATGCGCCGCAGATACTTCGTGTTGAAGATGCCCTCGAAGCCGGGGACCAATATACGCAGCGGAAAACCGTTCTGCGGCCGTATAGCCTCGCCGTTCATGCCATAGGCGATGACGCAGTCGTCCATCGCTTTGGCGATGGGCATGCTCGAGGCGCCCTTCACTTCCTCGGCGCCTTCAGCGACGAACCATGTCGCGCTGCCTTTCAAGCCGCACTCCTTGAGCAGCGTTGAAAGGAGTACGCCGGTCCATTCGGCGCAACTGGTCATCCCGTGCGATTCCTGCACGGTCTTCTGCTGGCCATTGTGCCGGTTTCCAGCACACTCGATGAACTGCAAGCGGGTGACGGACGGAAGGCGCTTCAAGTCCTCCATGGTGAAGGTCAGGGCCCGATCCACCAGCCCGTGAATCGTCAGAGTGTGCTGCGCGGGATCGATATCCGGCATGTAGGAGCCGCGGGTCGTCGCGACATAGTGGAGCGACGATGGCGTCACCACGCCAACAGAATCCTGCAGCGGCGAGGCCAGGTGGAACACCTTCCCGAACGCGTCGGGTGAAGCTCTGCCGCCCATCGGGTGCGCCATGCGCATCGAGGTCACGTAATGGGAGCGCTGGCCGTACTCGATCAGCTCCTTGCTGCCCATGATCATCGGATAATCATTTGGGGCGCCACCCATGGCCATATGGTCGTGCGTTTGGCCGAGCGCCGGCGCTATCGCTCCCGACGTCAACGTCAACCCGCCGGCCAACGCGGCGCCGCCCTTTAAGAGCTCTCTGCGGCTAGTTTGTTTCGAACCCATCAGTCTTTCCTTCGAAAAAATGACACGGCGACGAAATCACGCCACGGACGAAAGTATAGGCGGCCTTGCCAAATCCGGCTAGCAGTTCGCTGAAAATAGACCCCGGGCATGAATGCGAAGGGGCGGCGCTGAACGCAAAAGGGGGGGTGTCGGGTGATCCCGGGCCTGCTCGCGGCCGTATCCAGAATCCGCGCACCCAGCCTCAAACTCGGCTATTCTTCTGCAAAGACACAACCGGGAGGCTTTCATGGCTTGGGGACGCCCATTCCTGCTCGCAACCGCCGGCGCGCTCGCGCTCGTAACGGTGTGGCATTCGGCCGATACGCGCGCACAGGATCAGCCTGCTGCAAAGATGGTCCGGCCACTGCCTGTTTTCGAAGTCGATCCGAATTGGCCCAAAATGCCCGCCAACTTCAGTGCGCCCTTTGTCTCCGGCGTTATGGTCGACCCCAAAGGAAATGCCTGGCTGACGACCCGTCCGATACGGACCAAACGCGAGACGGGGAAGATCATCGGCCCACCGATCATGATCTTCGATCCCAACGGCAATTACATTCGTGGCTGGGGCGGTCCCGGGCCGGGCTATGAATGGCCGGCCTCAGAACACAACGCGTATATCGATTACAAAGGCTTTGTCTGGATCACCGGCGATTCCTGCAAGGGGCGAACCAGCCCCGTCGACGACGATCAAGTGCTGAAGTTTTCGCAAGACGGCAAATTCGTACTGCAGATCGGTCACAGCGACGCGGGCAAGGGCGACAACGACACCAACAATTTCCGGCGGCCACCCAATGTGCAGGTGAGTCGCAAGACGAATGAGGTGTTCATCGCAGACGGCTACGGCAATCACCGCATTGTCGTGCTCGATGCCGACACGGGAAAATTCAAGCGGATGTGGGGCGCATTCGGAAAACCGCCTATGGGTCCGGAATGGTGTTTCTCCGAAGACCCCGCTTCCTTCGAAGGCGACGGCGCGCCGTATTTCGCCACACCGCATGTGCTGCTCTTGAGCCACGACGATCTTCTCTACGTCGCAGACCGCAGCAACCGGCGAATTCAGGTGTTCTCGCCCGACGGCAAGTACATAAGGCAGCTGTCGCGATACGATCAGCCGTTCGCGCGCAATCTGGCGTTCTCGTCCGACCCCGATCAGACCTATATTTATACCGGGTATGGCAAGGGCATCGCCGTCATCGACCGCAAATCGATGGAATATGTCGGCATGATCCAGGCGCCGGGGCTCGACATTCCGGGCCATCAAATCGCGACCGATCAAAAAGGAAACCTGTACATAACCGGCGTGGACAAACCCGGGAAGGCCAATGTTGAGCGCCTGATCCTCAAGGGGATGAGCGCGAAGTAGCGCCCGCGGGGAACAATTACGGCAGCCCGTTCAGGAACGCGAGCGCGTGCTTCCAGTTCTCGGCCGCCCCTTTCGGATCCTGCGCCTCGATCAGCGTTGAGGCGCCATGCACGCCGAATTGCGGTACGTATTGGATTTTTGAACGGGCTGGCGACGCCGCCAGTATCGTCTTAGCATCGCTCACTTCGTCGGCATCCGGGGAAGACGTGACGTAAATCGGTGCGCGGACCTTCGATGCAGCTCGCTTGACGGCTCCCATGTCGTCAAAATACTCACCCGGTGAGAAGGCCATAACCGCGCTGACTTCTTGTGGATGTTCGGCCGCGACCTCGAAGACAAGCGACGCCGAATAGCTGCTTCCCCACAGGACGACAGGGAGGTGCTTGGCCGTGGCCCAATCGAGGGCTGCCTCGAGGTCTGGCTTCGCCTGCTCGTAGCTCGCCGGCTTGCCGAGGCGGCGAGCGGTATCGTTCGGCCCGAACAAAGATCCGCCCGAACGCTGATCGATCGCCAACGCGGTAAAGCCCGCGGCGACCAACTTTGGCGCGATGGTCGCGTACTCGGCCTTGCTAGAATCGGCCTGGTGAAACAGCAGGACAATCGCCTTGGGATGGTCGGCCGTATAGGCCAGTCCCGATATGCTCACACCGTCGCGCGCTCGCAACATTACCGCCTGGCTGGCGGCTTCTCCCGTAGCAGCGGTCGAAAATAGGACCGCGGCCGTGGCACCGATCATCCACCGTAGCGACATTTCGCTCTCCTTAATTCCTCGTGCTGGCTAGCTGCGGCCGTCAGCATTCTAGCGGCAAGAATGGCCGCGATTAAGGACGGTTTAGGGTCGAGAATGCTCGGTTGGGGCGTCGGCCGGGAATGGCCGGGTCCCTCGTAAGCGGACATTCAGACCCCGGCAGTCCACCAACCGGGCTCCCGATGAGCCTTCGCACCATACGTGGCCGCGCAGGCTAAATCGTAATCCGCTCGACCTCATCAAGCGTGATTTCGTCGCTCGTGCGATCATAGGCCTTGTCTCCGCGGGCTTTTGTGCGCAGCCATCGTCTGGGCGTTTTCGAGCGTCCCGCCGTTGCTGAGATAGGCGGTGATCCCCGTCGCCCGGAACGTGTGGCGCTTGCCGCCTTTTTCGTGAAGACGTAGCCACCGGCGCTTGCCTTCGGCGTAGTAGTCCTCGACGCGAATCGATATCTGAAGCGACTTACCTCCATCGATCATTTTGAAGCGCTCGACGACAGGCAGGGCCGTAGTATGCGGCATGCGGTAATGATCGACGAAGGTGCGGTCGTTCAGGCCGACGGTATCCACCACCAGCTCGTCGTCTTCGTAATGGCCGACCGATTCTCCGTCCCATGACGGTTTTAAATTCTTGGAATGCCGCATTGCGGCTCATGAATAGACCCTACGCCCCCAATATTCGCGCCAATTCCGTTCAAGCGGACAAGACCCGTTTATGGAGACGCTTGATCGCGTCCAGCGATGACAGAATCGCACCTTCCTGCCAGCCGGGCATCCAGGACACATGAGCCCCGACCATCACGATGCGGCCGTCGATCTGGCACAGATTATTGAAATGTTCGGCGCGCAACTCATCGGTCCAGGAGGGCGAGCTGCCCAGCATCCATGGCACCCGATGGAATGCGACGGAGACGCCGGTCTGGAATTCCTTTTTGTATTGGGGGTGGATCCTGGCGCCGCAATCGAGCGCCACCTTGATGCGGTCTTCCGGCGACAGGGCGCTGAGATAATAGGCTTTCTCTCCGCCGGTATAGGCACCAAGAATAACCCCGGGGCCGGTGCTGCCGAAATTATAGTTGGGGTAGCCGATCAAGGTGTTGATTTGATCGGTGTAGGTGATCCCGCCGTAAATCGCGTCATCCTGTTCCCAGAAGCGGCGCTTGAACTGGAGACCGATTTTGATGTTGGGCGAATAGTGAAGGACGTCGATGGCCCGCTTCATCGGCGCGCTGACATTGATCGGGATTTGGCTTAGGACCGAGGCCGGAATGTTGCACACGCACCAATCGGCGTGCGCTTCCCGCGGCGCGCCGCCCGTCTTTGCATCGACATAGGTGACGGTGACGCCCTTGTCGTCCTGCTGGATTTTGGTGACCTTGGAATTGTACTGCACGACATTGCCGAGTTTGCGGCCGAAGGCCTTGCCGATCTGACCCATGCCACCCACCGGCTGGAACATCATATTCTGATGTTCGTATTGGTTGGCGGCCATGATCGACCGCCACAGTCCCGAGTTGAACAATTCCTGCATTGCCATGGGCTCGGAAGGAATCGGCTCCGAATCAAGTCCGCCGCCCGGAGGCTTGTCGTATCCCCGCCGACCGCTGGTCATCAGGCCCTTCTTGTATTCGTAATTCTTGTCCAGCGCGCCCCATTCCTTCATCGCCTGCAGCAGGGTTTCCTTGTCTTGCTGGGTGACGGGATGGTCGAGCTTGTTCTGACTGGTCGCCTTGGCAAGCAACTCTGCGGTGTAGCCGTTGAAATCCGCCTGCACCTCGCGATAGCGCTTCGGCGTCCCGCCAAACGCCTCGTCGGAATGCACATAGGCGGCATAATTGGTCTGGCAAAACGGTTCGAGCGGGACATTGAGCATGCTCGCGTAGTAAAGAATGCCGCGATGATGGTGGGGGATGCGCCAGGGGCCGGGATTGAGGTAATGGCCCTGATCGAACTGGACATGCTGCGTGATGCCGCCGAGTTCGGTGTAAGTATCCCCGCCATAAAGGGTCCAGTTTCGCCCGCCTGTCCGATCGTTGTATTCGAGCAGTTGCACCTTGTAGCCGGCCTTGCCCAGCTCATAGGCGGCAACCATGCCTCCCCAACCGGCGCCGAGGACCAGAACCGATGCTCCTTTCGGGTCGCCGGTAAGGCTGATCGGACCGGTGAAGTTGGACTGGGCCGTCAAACCCATCGCGTCCATCGCCTGGTACATGACGGCGCCGCCTGCCACCGCTCCGATCAATTTCAGAAGCGAACGCCGATCCGTCGGCCCCTTCTTGTCCTCAGACATGTTTGAATTCCTCTCTCGCTGATGCACAACATTTTTCCCGCAGCGAGCGGCCCTTCAAGGGCCTGCCACTGCCGTTACCGAATCAGAAATGCAGCTCGCGCGCAGATAGTAGAGTCCGCCATTTCTGCCATAAGCCGAGTTCATGGGAACATCATAGGCATTGCCGTGTCCGGCACGAGATTGCCATCGTGACCGCCACCTACGACGTCCCGGACGACGAGCGGCATCTTCTTAAACAGTGGATATGCTGCAAGCTTCGTGCCAGCCATTGCTCTCCTGCTTTTGAGAGCTGATGTCTTTGCGGAGTGGCCGCTGCCGCTTTTCGATGCAGTTGCTCAAATCGTCCAAAGCGCATTGCGCTCTGAGACTCAGCTTCAGCATCTTCCTAAGAACCAATGCGAATTTGTGATTGCTCAGCGCGATGATTGAGGAAGGTCATGCTCGGCGGAGAATGCGCATGGACTGTATTTCATGCAATTCATCAGTTTTGCATTATTTTATACCACGGGCCTTCTTTGCGTAATTTTTGGCCTTTTGCTCCGGGAAGCGGCACCGCCCGATCGAAGCCTCCAATCGTCGCGCCAATTCCGTTCAAGCCGATAACACCCGTTTATGAAGACGCTTGATCGCGTCCAGCGATCCCAGAATCGCACCTTCCTGCCAGCCGGTCAGATAGGACACATGTTCTCCCACCATCACGATGCGCCCGTCGATCTGGCACAGATTGTTGTAATGCTCGGCCCGCATTTCATCGGTCCAGGTCACAAAACTGCCCAGCATCCATGGTATGCGGCTGAATGCGACGGCGACGCCGGTCTGGAATTCCTTTTTGTATTGCGGGTGTATCCTGGCGCCGCAATCGAGCGCCACCTTGATACGGTCTTCCGGCGACAAGGCGCTGATATAATAGCCGTTCTGTCCGCCCGTGTAGGCGCCGATGACGACGCCTGGGCCGTCACTGCCGAAATTGTAGTTCGGGTAGCCGATCAAGCGGATGACTTGATCGGTGTAGGTGATCCCGCCGTAAATCGCCTCATCCTGTTCCCAGAAGCGGCGCTTGAACTGAAGACCGACTTTGATGTTGGGCGTATAGTGGAGGGAGTCGATCGCGCGTTTCATCGGCGCGCCGACATTGATCGGGATCTGGCTCAACACCGAGGCCGGAATGTTGCAGACGCACCAATCGGCGTGTACTTGCCGCGGCGCGCCGCCCTTCTTCGCATCGACATAGGTAACGGTGACGCCCTTGTCGTCCTGCTGAATTTTGGTGACCTTCGAATTGTACTGGACGACATTTTCGAGTTTGCGGCCGAAGGCCTTGCCGATCTGGCCCATGCCGCCCACCGGCTGGAACATCATGTTATGATGGTCGTAGTTGTGGCCGTCCATGATCGACCGCCATAGTCCGGATTTCAACAACTCCCTCATCACCATGGGTTCGGAAGCGGCCGGCTCGGCATCGAGTCCGCCGCCGGGCTCCTTGTCGAAGCCCCGCCGAGCGCTGGTGATCAGGCCCTTCTTGTATTCGTAATTCTTGTCCAGCGCGCCCCATTCCTTCATCGCCTGCAGCAGGGTTTCCTTGTCTTGCTGGGTGACGGGATGGTCGAGCTTGTTCTGACTGGTCGCCTTGGCAAGCAACTCTGCGGTGTAGCCGTTGAAATCCGCCTGCACCTCGCGATAGCGCTTCGGCGTCCCGCCAAACGCCTCGTCGGAATGCACATAGGCGGCATAATTGGTCTGGCAAAACGGTTCGAGCGGGACATTGAGCATGTTGGCGTAGTGAATAATGCCGCGATGATGGTAGGGGATGCGCCACGGGCCAGGATTGAGGTAATGGCCCTGATCGAACTGGACATGCTGCGTGAAGCCGCCGAGTTCGGTGTAGGTATCGCCACCATAAAGCGTCCAGTTACGTCCGCCTACCCGATCATTGTATTCGAGCAGTTGCACCTTGTAGCCGGCCTTGCCCAACTCATAGGCGGCGACCATGCCGCCCCAGCCCGCGCCGAGCACCAAGACCGAGGCGCCTTTCGGATCTCCGGGAAGGCTGACCGGACCGGTGAAGTCCGATTGGGCGGCAAAGCCCAGCGAGTCCATCGCTTGGTACATGATGGTGCTGCCTGCCACCGTCCCGATCAATTTCAGAAGCGAACGCCGATCCGTCGGCCCCTTCTTGGCCTCTTCCATGTTTGAATTCTCCGTTGGTTCAGCTCGCAGAATTTCCCGCCGCAAAGCGGCCTTTAAGGGGGCGCCCCTGCCGTTACCGAATCAGAAAATGCAGCTCGCGCCATTGTGACCGCCGTTCCCTCGTCAAAGCTGTGCAAGAAGCGTGCCCAGGATCGCTTCGAATTTCACGAAGCCTTTGTCGCGTTTCTACGGCGAACCGCGAAGGCACTTCGCCTGAAAATGCCTTAGCCCCGCCGTCAGCCTGCGCAAGGTTCTCTGAGCGCCGTTTTCCTCACCGCCGATACCGATCCGGATTCGGCCGTCGAGTTCAAACCCGCGACGGAAAGTACGATTGCTGCGCTCGCTCCAGAGTGATCCGTGCGGCTTCGGCCCCGGCCAAGTCCGCAACCATTCGTCCGGTCGAATCGAGTAAACCCGTCATGCGCACGTAAGCGCTATTCATGTCCTTCAGTGCTTGCCAAATATTCGGCGAGAGCACCGAACCGCCAAGATTCGTCGAGTTCCTCGGTTTCCGAAATTTCCGTTTGCGCTTGGGACACCATTCAACTCGAGCGCCGAACGCTATCGGCCCTGCGTCCTACCGCCGCGACATCTCTGGATCGAACTCGCTAAGGTCTGACTTTTTCCGGGAGCGCCTTGATTTCGGCCGGAGAAAGCATCGTCATTTTCGTCACAAAGCAAGGTTCGGGAGCTTCCTGAAGACCTTGGCTCGCCTCCAGATCGAAGTCGAGCGGCGA
Organism: uncultured Bordetella sp.; assembly: GCA_964494505.1. Classification (GTDB taxonomy): domain Bacteria; phylum Pseudomonadota; class Alphaproteobacteria; order Micropepsales; family Micropepsaceae; genus CAIYRG01. The sequence continues at coordinate 36,842 of CAZBRO010000025.1, read as the reverse complement.
ACAAATCAAGTCTGCGCCATGGACTTTCAGGACCAAACGCGCATCGGGCCATGCGAGCGTCGTGCATGCTTTCCTGAGATCGAGGCGAAAATAGCGGTTGAGATTGGCGCGGATATAGATCGTGTTTGCGTCAGGCGCCCTCCAGGCATCGAATTGCGTGCTGGCAAAGCAACCCGATGACGGTTTCGACGCCGATTCGGTTGCCCATGCGGCTGCCGAACCGACAAATGAACCGATAAATATTGTCACCGAGAACGTCCCGATAATCGCGCGCATTTTTTCTGTCCGAAAGCCTCGCGCGATTATGGTAATGCCTTGATGCCTCCGGTCGCAAGGTTACGGCGAGTGCCCGTGTGCGCAACCCAGCACACTGCCGGCGCTTCAAAACACGTCGCGGCTCTCAAGATTGGCCTCGACCTCGGCACGGTCAACCCAGGCATCGCGCATTTGCTTTTGCGCCAGCAGCGGCAATTGATCGCCAGCATGAGAAGAACCGGGTTGCGATGACTCGCCGTACGACATCAGCACCTTGGCGCGCGAGGGGGAATCGAAACTCACCACGGCCACGAAGCTGCTGCCGAAATTTGCCGCACGCACGCCATTTTTCGGCGGGGTATAGTCGATGACGTTGAAGACTCCAAGCCGGCCGGGGCCACCGCTGGCCGGAAGATCGCGTCCGCCCCACTGCAGCCGCATGACTTGCGACCAAGGCGCATCAAGAGAGCCTTGGGAAGCAAGCATATCCTTCGCGGCTGCGGCCAGAGCGTCCACCGCCGCCTTCGGGTCGGCAAAACCGGCGGGAGTCGTGAGGGGCTTGCTCAAATCGTAGGGAACCGCGAATCCTGCAGCCGTGTAGCCATCGGGCTGCTTCAATCGATCCGACCAGGCCAGGAACAGTAGCGCGCCGCGGCTGTCGGCGTCGGTGGTGTGGTCCCAGCGGTTCAATACGGCCATGGCCTGCTTGGCGGCCTCGCCGCCATAAACCGCTACAGCCTTGTCGAGATCGGGAAGCAATCGATCGGCCAATTCCGAACGCGTGGACCCCCGGTCGGCAAGAAGCTGATCGAAACCGATCTTCGAATGCTCGCCGAGCATCCGAATTCCGTGCTCCATGCGCAAACTCACATCGTTGGCGCTAATATACGGTTTGTATGGGGCGGGGTCGATCGTAGAGGGAAATGCAGCGTTCCAAGGAGGATCGTTGGAATTTTGAACCGTGCCGCCGGGCGGATCGATGACCTTAGGAAGCTCGTCATAAGTAAGATAGCTCGTCCATAAGGTTTTCGACGTGTCGCCCGGGACGGCCGACTTCCAATAGTCCAAGGCGCCGGAACTGTGGCGCGGAACCAAGCCGTTGAACAGGTATTCGATGTGACCGTCCTTGTCTGCGTAAATGATATTGAAGGTCGGGACCTGCATCATGCGAAGGGCAGCCTGATAGGCCGCGAAATCGGGCGCGGTTTCCATCTTCCAATATTGTTCAAGCGCTCGCGGCCGATCAAGGCCGGCGACCCGCATCGCAATCGGCGCGCCGTTCCTCTCCCCGACAATCGGTCCTTGTACGGACCGTCGTACCGGCACGGTCTCGGTGTCGAATCCTCCGTCCGCTCGACGGACTTTCAAGCTGACGGCGCTGGCTTCGAACGCGCGAGCCTTGCCGTCAAAAACATAGCCGCCGCCTGCGGGCGCGAGCTTGTAGAACGTGACGCCGTTGGTCTTGTCTACGGTATTGGTGATGCCCAGCTGATCGCTGAAGACGAAGCGCAAAACCGGCAAACCGATTTGGGTCGCCCCATAGAGATGCACGCCAGGCGCATCGAGTTGCGCTTCGTAATAAGTCGACCAGTCCGGACCCCAGGGAAGATGGGGGTTCATCAACATCATGGTTTTGCCGCTGGCCGAGCGCGAAGGCGCGATCGCCCACCCGTTCGACCCGTTCCGCTCGGTCGCCGGATCGGGAGGCGCTGCCGCCGCATCCGCCGGCAAGCGCGACGCAATCGACTGAGGCGCAATATAGACATATTGGAATAGCCTCAGCGCGTAACCGATCACATCCGCTCCGCCGATCGGCAGAACCCGTTTGGCGGCTTCCGAGAGCGCCTCCGGATGCGCGGCGGCATACGCGTTCATGCCGTCGGCGAACGCAATCAGATTGGCGCGGAACTCGGGCGTCTGTTCCTTGAGCCAAGCCTGTGCACGATTGGGAACGTCGTTGATCGTCATCCAGCGATCACTATCGAGCTCTTGCTGTCCAAAATACTCTGCTGCTTTACCCCGCCCCTCGGCATAAAGCCTCAAAATGAGATCGCCGTGACTCTTCACTTGCGCCCAGCCGAAACCGTAAAAGAGATCCGCCGTGTCTTGAGCATAAATGTGCGGAACGCCGTAGCGATCCCACAGAACTTCTGCCGAATAGTTGCTCCGTGCAAAGACAGCGTCGTCATGCGCGAAAAGAAGACACATTACGACGCCGGCCATGGCGCATTTAAGCTGGCCGGAGATGTTCGCACCATACTTCGGCAGCAGTCGCGCGGCGGTCATCATCTTGCACTCCAATGTCCGATCTGACGCGAGAATGTCCGATCTGACGCGAGCCCGGCCGTCCGTCTCTATTCAAGATTATCGAAAGGTGCTGTCTTACACAAGCTGCGGCGCGCTCGCAGAATCCGTGTGAGTGTCGGTCGCGGCAATTGTCCATGGATTTGGCGAGCGATTTGTTTAAAATAAAATGTTTGCAATGACAGGTGCGGCTCGCATGTCAATTCTGATCGGACGGCGTCGGATTTTATCGGGTGCGAGCGCCGCCCTCTGTTTGGGTGCGCTTCCGCGCTGTGCCGCAAACTTCGGCAACAGCATGAATCTGGGGCCGAGGTTGGAATTGGCGCCAGTGGACACAGCGGCGAACCGAATCGTCCGCATTACGGTTTGCACTCGCCCGTTCCGCCCTCAGGGGCCGCGACTGGACGTCGAGCAAATCGCAGGAAAGACCGTCGTTCACAATTATGGCCATGGCGGCAGTGGGTGGTCGCTGTCTTGGGGCTCAAGCGGTATTGCCGCCGACAAAGCAATGGCAACCGGCGAGCGCGACATCGCGGTGATCGGCTGCGGCGCGTTGGGGATGACTTCGGCCCTCTCGCTGCAGCGCGCCGGAGCCAATGTCATCATCTATGCCAAGGACCTTCCACCAAATGTGCGCTCTTCCTTCGCAACCGGCCTGTTCACGCCCGATTCGCGCATTTGCTTCGAGCAATATGCGACGCCGGAGTTCAAGAGCTTGTGGGAGGGCATGTGCCGGAGGGCCTACCAGACCTATTACACCTTGCTTGGGCTGCCCGGGAATCCTGTGGAATATATCGACAGCTACAACATCGCGGACGATCTGGCCGGGCTTCAGCCGCGTACTCACAACCCCAACGATACGCGGCCGCAATTTGCCGAACTGCAACGCGAACTCACTCCCGATCTGATAACGGGCGGCCCGACCTACAACCCGGGCAGCCACCCGTTCGGCAACCGCTATGTGCGCAAGTCGACCAATCTGATGTTCAACCTCGTGGAGTACTCGCAATATTTGCTGTCGGAATTTCACGCCAATGGCGGGAAGATCGAGATCACTGAGTTTCACAGTCCATCGGACTTCGCCAGGCTGCCCCAAGGGACCCTGATCAATTGCACCGGCTATGGCGCGCGTGCACTGCTGGGCGACAATTCGCTCATTCCCGTGCGCGGCCAGCTTGCCCGCACCATCCCGCAGCCCGAAGTGCACTACGGGCTTTCCTACAATTTCAATTCATTCGTGGCGCGCCGGGATGGCTTTCTCTTCCAGCATGGCGGCAATGACGAGTATCAAGGCTTCAACGATGAGAGGATTGAACCCGACCGCGCTGAAGCTGAGACGGCGGTGAACACCATCGCCCAATTGTTTCGCGGCCGCGTAGGTTATTAGTCGACAGAGCAGAATTGCGACTCGACGCTGGAGCGCCGGATGGACCGGTTCGAACGCCACATATAATTTATCCACCGATCAAAAATCGGGGGATTTGGCGCGCGGCTGCGCCACGACATCGTATCCGAAGAAGAAATCGTTTTCAGGTTCACAAGGCTCCTCGACCAATGGACCGGATTTTTCACGCTTCCAAGTCTGTTTTGCTCCCCATGCCATCGTGAAGGCGCCGGGGTCTTCAACGCGAATCGATACCTGAAGCGACTTGCCTCCATCGATCATTTTGAAGCGCTCGACGACATGCAGGGCCGTAGTATGCGGCGTGCGGTAATTATCGACGAAGGTGCGATCGTTCAGGCCGACGGTATCCACCACCAGCTCGTCGTCTTCGTAATGGCCGACCGATTCTCCGTCCCATGACGGTTTTAAATTCTTGGAATGCGGAACATTGAGGTAGATGTGCCGCGTCCGAAAGAAGAGTTGGTCGACGATCAGCACTTCCTGTGGCGTCTGAATGAAATGCAGCGGCTCTCCGCGGTTATAGATGTCCCATTCGGGCACGCCGGCAGGCCAGCAGCGTTCGCGCTGAATGTACGGCACCTTACCCGCCAGCACCGCCTCATTTGTCTTCTTCATTTGCGCTACGACCCATGGCTTCAGGATCGGATTGGTAAGATCGGCCACACGGTACGTCGGTTGACCTTGCCCGTTGTTCACATGGGGATAGTTGGGGTCGGATCGCACCGGTCCAGGACCTTGGTCGGGCGCAAGGAAATCGTCACTTGCCGCACGGTCCTGATTCCAGCCGGTGTCGCCATCGGGGTTGAAATCGGGAATGGGCACCGAACTCTTGGCTGCGGAGAACAATCCAATCCCGACGGCGCTCGTGTAGACAACAGCGGCGGCAATCCATTTGAGATGTCTCAATGAGGACACCAAGCCCCTCGCCTATTGCTTGGGCGCCTTCTGCAGGAGTTTTTCGGAGTTCGTGACGGCAGTGACCTTGACCGCCTTTGCATTGATTGCGATCTCGTTCTGCACGGCTTGTTCTTGACGCCCCGCGGCCGGAAGACTCATCGGTATCGGCTTCACATCCGGGCTGCGGGGAATGACCGAAATCACGTAAACTTCGGAATTATTGGCCTCGGCCGCGTATGCTGCGCCGAGCATTGTCAAGCTTAAGACTCCGAGAAAAAGAACGGGTTTCATTCGAATGACCTCACGGTTCAGCCGTTATCGGTCAACTGCCACGCAAGACTCGGGCCAAACGAAAGGAGGGCGGCTTCCGCCGCCCTCCTGGTAAGATTATTTCAAAAGTCGACTTATAGTTAGCTGGTCGGCGGTGCCGGGATGATCGTGAAGCGGGTCAATTCGTGTCTCGGCCGCTCCCAATTGGGGCTCAGTTCCGCAGCTTCGCGATAGTCGGCATAGGCTCCCTGGCGGTCGCCCATATCTTCACGCGCTATCGCCCGATCAAAGTATATGACCTCCCGATGCGCCGGAGCGAGGGCCAAAGCCCGCGCGAAATCCGCTGCCGCGTCGGCAGGCCGATGTTCCTGAAGCAAAGCCGCTCCGCGATTCACATAGGCTTGCGCCAGTTGGTCATCGAGCTGCAAGGCTGCATTGGCATCGGCTATCGAGGCGCCGTATTGCCCGCTGACGAGATACAACGCACTGCGATTGGTAAGCGCTGCGGCGCGCCGGGGTTCGTAATAGGCCAGTCTGATCGCGACCGAGCATTCCGCCATTGCCGAATCCGTCGCGGTGCCTCTTGCTTGGGCTATAGCGGCGGCGTTGGCGCAAATATCCGCCGAACTCTGTGTATGATCGGCAGCAAACAACGGTGTGGCGGCGAACAGCATGCTCGCGCCGGCCATCACCATGAGGCATGATTTTAGGGGCATTTAAACCTCCTGATACGATTGTCTCGCACTTCATGTGTGGTGCGAATTGCGTTCTATCATGTTGTGATGAAAACACAAGTTCGATGCTCAATACTGCATCATGCGCTTAAATTATGAGCAATTTGTCGGATGCACAATAGTTTGGCTTTTAGCTCATGTAATAATCACGTACGGACACGGGGATGTGAGGAGGGAGATTCATGTCGTTGCGATGTACGCAGAGGAGAAGGTCGAACACGGTTGAATAATCTCGCAGGCCGAAATCGCATCCAATCGGGCACATGCTGCGCGATTGAACAAAAAACTGGCAACTGGTTTTCCCAGCCTTGCCGCCGCGATTGGGAATGACCGCGCTCCGATAACGGGTGCTTTTACGGCTCAACCGATGTAGCTTCTCACCACTCAACTCTTCTTTAGGAGATCGAACGCCATGCCCAACAACATTTCATGGGCCGTAGCCGCGCTAGCATTCATTGCATCGGCGGGTGGTGTGAACGCACAAGACATCGGCAAAAAAGTAATTTCGACACCGGCCGCCCCAAGTGCCATCGGTCCTTATTCACAGGCAATCCGAGTCGGTAAGGCCCTGTACGTCTCGGGAGAGATCGCAATCGATGCCAAGACCAATCGGGTTATGTCGGACGCGACGATCGAGGAGCAGACTCGCCAGGTGCTGGACAATATTATGGCCATACTCGCCGCGGATGGACTAACCATGGATCACCTTGTCTCGACGACGGTCTACGTTACGGACATCGGTGAGTTTGACCGGATGAATAAAGTGTATGCCACCTATTTTAAAGCTGCGCCTCCGGCCCGCGCGACTGTTCAGGTCGCCCATTTACCGCGCGACATGAAGATTGAAATTTCGGCAATCGCCGTCGCTCCGTAGCAATGCGTTCGAATCCGCTTGGCGCAAAATCGCTTTTTCGGCGATTATCAGGTCGAGCCCCACCGTTTCCCGACTAGGCGCGCAGCAGGGCATGATCCGGAAAAGTCGTATCGCCGTCGCGATACTTGATGCGCCGCGCGGATCACCATGTGCATGCGGTCGGGCGCCATTTCGATGGCGAGGATCTGCTCGGCATTGTCGAAGAGAGCGAAAGTCCGCCGTCGGGCTTAGGGACCAGCTTGACTTCATGGACCAGCCGGACGGGCGGCGGGGCGGCTTCTGCCGGTTCTCGTCGCGCATATTGCCCGCGCATATTGCCCTGGGCCTTCGCGGCGGCGATGGAATTGCTGTGCTCGAAATCCAGGATCGTGTCGCGCAAGGCCGGCCTGACGCCCGGCACCTGGCCCCGCCAGTCGGTGGTAAATTTTGGCCAGCGCCGCCACCAGATTGCGCGTCAGGCGCCGCGTCATGGGCATGGCAAGTTCGTGCTCGGGCGAGATATCGAACGACGCCACGATGCGGTCTCCTCCAGCACGTAGCGCAGATGATAGCTCTGGGCGTTGATCTGCGGTTTCACGGCGCGGCCTCGGCGGTCAGGGCGGCCAAACGCCGCCTTGCCTCCTGGCAGTCGGCCGCCATCTGGAGCTTCAGCGCGTCGAGGCTGGCGAAATTGCGCTCCGCACGCAAATAGGCGATCAAGTCCACTGCCAGCAACTCCCCATAAAGCTCACCCGAAAAATCGAACAAATGCACCTCCATCAGAGGCGCCGGCAACGGGAACATCGGGCGGATTCCAACAATCGCCACGCCATCATACACCCTCTGCCCGCCCCCGGGCCGCGCTCGCGCCGCATAGATGCCGAAGGCGGGCTGCAGCGTGTGTTCGAGCTTGAGATTGGCGGTGGGGAATCCGAGTTCGTGTCCGCGTTTGTCGCCCGGCGCGACATGGCCTTCGAGGCTCCACCAATGGCCGAGCAGCTTGGCCGCCTCTTCCGGCCGTCCCGCCTTCAGCGCGGCACGCACCTTGGAGGAGGAAATCCTCTCGCCATCCTCGACCACCGGTTTGAAGGTCGTGACGCCGAACCCCTCCATCGCGCCCATCTGGACGAGCAGGTCCACATCGCCGCCGCGGCCCTTGCCGAAGCGGAAATCCTCGCCCACCACCACATGGCGGACGCCGAGAGCACGGACCAGCACCTCCATCACGAAATCCCGCGCCGGCATACCGGCCATAGCGGCATCGAAGCCCAGCACGATCAGGAACTCGACTCCCAATCCGTCGAGCAGACGCGCCTTGGCGCGGAAGGGCGTCAGCCGGAAAGGTTCATCGCCGGGACGGAAGAATTCGCGCGGATAGGGCTCGAACACAAGCGCCGCCAGCGGCCTGCCCGCCGCTTTGGCAACTCTGGCGCCTTCCGCGATCAGCGCCTGATGGCCGCGGTGCACGCCGTCGAAATTGCCGAGCGCGACCACGGCGCCCTTGGCTTCGGGGGGAGGCGTTTGGTAATGGCGCAGACCGGCATTTCCCAAATAGTTGGTCGATATAGCCATTGGGGCAGAAGAATAGCTCCGCTAGGGACAACGCCGCCGAATCGTATGCCTGAGATTGCGAACCGCAGCCGACGCAGGGCCGGTGCAGAACATAGGCCCTACTTCGAGGCTTTCGCGCGTCCGAGCAGCTTCACATCGGCCTGCGTGACCGGTTCCGGATAGTTGTTACCGAAATGCGTCCGCACATAGCCGACCACATTCGCAATCTGTATCGGAGTCAGCATTTCGTTGAACCAGGGCATCGCGCCACGGCCATACAAGACCATCGTGATCGGGTAGCTGGCGTTGGAAAGGTGAGGATTGCTCGCCAGCGCTGGAATGGTCGCAGCGCCGGTTGCACCTTTGGCATCCGCCATGTGACAGGCTTGGCAAACCTGTTGGAAGACCTGCTCGCCGGTGATGGGCTGCGGCGTGATGCCACCTCCGGCGTCATTGCCGTCAGGCGATAGGCGGCGCGGCCGCGGCATAGGCGCCAAGGACAACAGCCGGGCCATCCTTGAACATGTTTGGGCGTATCCGTATCATTCCTGGGAGTGTCGGTATTCATATGCAGGGTCGCTCCTTGGGATTCAAAATCGCGCCCGCGTGAGGCGGAAAAATGTTTTGTCGGCCTCGACTGCCGCGGAAGCGCGTCGGCTTTAGGGTGCCTTCTTGGCGGCGATAAATTCGATCTCCACCAATGCTCCTGGAGCCGCGAGGGCAGAGATCTGGAAAGCGGCGCGGGCCGGCTTATTCGGTTGCGCTTTGGTTCCGAACGCCTTTGCCCAGGCCCGGTTCATGCCGGCGAAATCCATCTTTCCGCCCATCGCCGGATCGCCTGCAATGAAGCAATGCGCGGCCACAACATCGCCGAACGTCAGCCCGAGTTTGCCGAGGGTCTCGCTTAGCGTTTTTAGCGTGGCCGCGGTTTGCGCTTCGGTGTTGCCGTAGCGTTTCGGGCTGCCTTCGGGCGCCGTTGGATCGGCAATCGATGCTGTGCCGCTGAGGTAATAAGTCGTATAGCCGGGCGGAACGGTCACCGCCGCGGCGATTTGAACCGGAGCGTTCGGTATGTTGACGCGCGAGATTCCGTTGTCCGCTGCCAAGACAGGCGCCGACAGCGCGAGCACGGCAACCCAGCAGGCCAATGCGAATTTTCCTGAATTATTCAAAGCTGCCTCCTGTGTTTGTCCGGCGGCAAGACCGCCAAAGGTCGCTATTTCCGTCCGATGACGTTGCCTTCTTCGTCGACTTTCTCCGTTGTCCGCACCTTTGCGACATCGGCCGCTGTCACCATGTCGGTGTAATTGTTGCCGAAATGGCTTCGGACGTAATTGACGACATTGGCGATCTGGGAATCGTTGAGATATGCCGCGAAGGGCGGCATCGCGCGGCGCCCGAAGAGAACCATGGTCACCGGATATGACGCCGCCGCCAAGTTCGCGTCGCCGGCCAGCCGCGGATAGGTGCCGGCTCCTGTGGCGCCCATGGCGTTTGGCATATGACAGCCCTGGCAAATATTGCCGAAGACGTCATCGCCGCCCGGTTTGGGGAAGAGTCTTAAAGGGCCCGGCGCCATCGGCTGTGGCGCCGTATCCTGGGCCGAGACCATGCCGCTCGCGGGCAGCAACAGACCGGCGAGAGCCACGGCCCTCAGATTGCGATTCATCACAACTCCCACTTTGAACCCCCGATTGTTGCTGTCATTCCCGATCAAGCCGACAAAGCCTTTTTATGGAGACGCTTGACTGCATCGAGCGACGACAGGATTGCGCCTTCCTGCCAGCCGGTCAGATACGACACATGCTCTCCGGCCATCACGATTCGTCCGTCGATGGCGGCGAGATTCGTGTAATGCTCCGCCCGCATCGCATCGGTCCAGGTCGGAGAACCGCCCAGCAACCAAGGCACGCGATGGAAGGCGACGGCAACGCCGTTCTGGAATTCGGTATTGTATTGGGGGTGAATCTTGGCCCCGCATTCGAGCGCCGTCTTGATGCGGTCTTCCGGCGGCATGGCTGTCAGATTGTAGGCGTTCATGCCGAAAGTGTAGGCGCCGAGAATCACGCCGGGGCCGTCTGTGAAGTATTTGTAGTTGGGATATCCGATCAGGCTGATGATCTGATCGGTATAGGTTATGCCGCCATAGATCTGCTCGTCTTCTTCCCAGAATCGCCGCTTGAACTGGAGACCGATCTTTATCGCCGGTTCGTAATGAAGGGAGTCGATTGCCCGTTTCATGGGGGCGCCGACATTGATCGGAATCTGGCTGAGAACCGAGGCCGGAATGGCGCAGACGCACCAATCGGCGTGCATCTGCTGCGGCGCTCCGCCCTTCTTCGTATCGACATAGGTAACGGTGACGCCCTTGTCGTCCTGGTGGATATTCGTGACCTTCGAATTGTACTGAATGACCGTGCCAAGCTTGCGGCCGAAAGCCTTGCCAATCTGTCCCATGCCGCCCACCGGCTGGAACAGCATATTGTGGAATTCATATTCGTGGCCGACCATGATGGATGTCCAGAGCGCCGACTTGAACAGTTCCTTCATTGCCATGGGCTCGGAGGCAACGGGTGCGGCATCGAGTCCGCCGCCGGGCTCCTTGTCGAAACCGCGCCGAGCGCTGGTGATCAACCCCTTCTTGTATTCGTAATTCTGGTCCAGCGCGCCCCATTCGCGCATCGCGCCCATCAGGATTTCCTTGTCTTCCTGCGTGACGGGCTGATCGAGCTTATTTTGACTGGTCGCTTTGGCGAGCGTCTCGGCGACATGGCCGTTGAAGTCGGCTTGCACCTCGCGATAACGCTTCGGTTTGCCGCCGTAAGCCTTGCCGGAGTGCACGAAGGCCGCGTAATTCGTTTGCACGAAGGGCTCCAGCGGCACATTGAGCATCTTGGCATAATAGAGGATGGCGCGGTGATGATGCGGAAGCCGCCACGGACCGGGATTCAGGTAATGGCCCTGATCGAACTGGACGTGCTGCGTAAAGCCGCCGAGTTCGGTGTAGGTGTCGCCGCCATAAAGCGACCAATTTCGTCCGCCCGAACGATCATTATATTCGAGAACCTGCACCTTGTATCCGGCTTTCCCCAGTTCATAGGCCGCGACCATGCCCGCCCAACCGGCGCCCAGGATGAGAACGGAGGCGCCTTTGGGAGCGCCCGAAAGAGTGATCGGACCGGTGAAATCGGATTCGCCCGCATGGCCCAGAGCGGTCATCGCTTGATACATGACGGCGCTGCCCGCAGTCGTCCCGATCAGTTTCAGCAGCGAGCGCCGATCCATCGGGACCTTCTTTTCCTCAGCCACTCTTGGTTTCTCCTTTGGTTAGCTATCGCAAAACTCCCTGACAGAGACGGCCCTTTGCAGGGGCAGCCGCCGTCCGGGAAAAACAACCAATCGATCAGATCGCGTAATTTGCGCGCAAATAGTAAAATCCGGCGTTGGCATAGCGCGAGAAGTAGTTGGGGTTGTTGTAGACATTGCCGCCGTCATTGGGCCGGACTGGCCGTTATTTCCGATCCCAGGCGCATTCGGAATGATTGAGGGCATTTTGTTGAACAGATTGTTGGCCCCGACCGCCAAGGTCGGATGGTCGCTCAGCAGATAGCCGACATCTATTCCGTCGCTCATGGCAAATGCCGGATGACCAGGACCGTTGGCAATCGTTGCGGATCAGTCTTTATGCGGTCGAACCGCGATGACTTCGATCTCGATCAAATTGGGCCCGCCGCCAAAGCTGATCTGAATCGAGGTACGCGACGGCTTGTTGGGTTGAGCCGGTGTGCCGAAATACTTGCCAAAGGCATTGCCCCAGCCAGTCCTGTCGGCTTGGCCGGTCTTCGGATCGGGGCCAAGATAAGCATGCATCATGACGACATCGCCGAACGTCATGCCTTCTTCGGCAAGATTCTTCTTGATGATTTCCAGCGCTTTTGTCGCTTGCGTTTCGGTGTTTCCGGGGTCCTTGCCCGGAGCAGCAGCGCCAGGTCCGACGCCGCTGAAATAGAGCGTGTCATAGCCCGGTGGCACGGTCACCGATTTGGCAATCGGGCCTTTACCCTGATTATGCTTCACCGGAGCCGCGAACGCCGCAGGAGTGATCAGCAGAAGCGCGATCGACCCGGCGAACACGAGTTTCAGAGATTCATGCATAGCTTTCTCCATGAATTCGACGGCGGCATGGCCACCGGCCGTTGTTATTTGCGCGCGATGACATTGCCCTGTCCGTCGACTTTTTCCGTGGCCCGTATCTTGGCGACGTCTGCAGGCGTGACCATGTCGGTGTAATTGTTGCCGAAATGGCTGCGGACGTAATTCACCACATTGGCGATCTGCGTGTCGTTGAGGGTCGTGCCCAGCGGGGGCATGTCGCGGCGCCCGAACAGCACCATGGTGACCGGATATGCCGCCGCAGCAAGATTGGCGTTGCCGGCGAGACGCGGATAGGTGCCGGCGCCGGTGGCGCCCATGGCATTGGGCATGTGACAGCCCTGGCAAAGATGGCCAAACACCCCGTCGCCTCCCGTTCCGAACAGGTTCTTCATGTCGATGCCCGGCGCCATGTCCTGTGCGGCCACCATGCTGCTGCCGGACATCAACAGGCCGGCCAATGCCACTGCTCCGATAGTGCGGTTCATGAATAGACTCACCGTACACCTCCAAATTTCGCGCCAATTCCGTTCAAGCCGATAACACCCGCTTATGAAGACGCTTGATCGCGTCCAGGGATGACAGGATCGCACCTTCCTGCCAGCCGGTCAGATAGGACACATGCTCTCCGACCATCACGATGCGTCCGTCGATCTGGCACAGATTGTTGTAATGTTCGGCCCGCATTTCATCGGTCCAGGGCGGAATGCCGCCCAGCATCCACGGCACACGGCTGAATGCGACGGCGACGCCGGTCTGGAATTCCTTTCTGTATTGCGGGTGGATCTTGGCGCCGCAATCGAGCGCCACCTTGATACGGTCTTCCGGCGCCATGGCGCTGAGATAATAGGCGTTCTCTCCGCCGGTATAGGCGCCCAGAATAACCCCGGGGCCGTCACTGCCGAAATTATAGTTGGGATAGGCGATCGTGCGGATGATTTGATCGGTGTAGGTGATTCCACCGTAAATCGCCTCATCCTGTTCCCAGAAGCGGCGCTTGAACTGGAGACCGACTTTGATGGTCGTCGGATGGTGGAGGGAGTCGATCGCCCGCTTCATCGGCGCGCCGACATTGATCGGGATCTGGCTCAACACCGAGGCCGGAATGTTGCAGACACACCAATCGGCGTGCACTTGCTGGGGTGCGCCGCCCTTCTTCGCATCGACATAGGTGACGGTGACGCCCTTGTCGTCCTGCTGGATTTTGGTGACCTTGGAATTGTACTGGACGACATTGCCGAGCTTGCGGCCGAAGGCCTTGCCGATCTGTCCCATGCCGCCCACCGGCTGGAACATCATGTTCTGCATGTCGTAATTGTGGCCGGACATGATCGACCGCCATAGTCCGGATTTGAACAAATCCCTCATCGCAATGGGTTGGGAAGCGGCCGGCACGGCATCGAGTCCGCCGCCGGGCTCCTTGTCGAAACCGCGCCGAGCGCTGGTGATGAGGCCCTTCTTGTATTCGTAATTCTTGTCCAGCGCGCCCCATTCCTTCATGGCGTCCAGCAGGATTTCCTTGTCTTCCTGGCTGACGGGCATGTCGAGCTTGTTCTGACTGGTCGCCTTGGCGAGCGTCTCTGCGATATAGCCATTGAAGTCCGCCTGCACCTCGCGATAGCGCTTCGGCGTCCCGCCAAATGCGTCGACGGAATGCACGTAGGCGGCATAATTGGTCTGGCAAAACGGTTCGAGCGCGACATTGAGCATGTTGGCGTAGTGAATAATGCCGCGATGATGGTGGGGGATGCGCCACGGACCGGGATTGAGATAGTGGCCCTGATCGAACTGGACATGCTGTGTGATGCCGCCGAGTTCGGTGTAAGTATCCCCGCCATAAAGCGTCCAGTTTCGGCCGCCAACGCGGTCATTATATTCCAGCATCGTGACTTTGTAGCCGGCCTTGCCCAGCTCATAGGCGGCGACCATGCCGCCCCAGCCTGCGCCGAGCACCAAGACCGAGGCGCCCTTCGGATCTCCGGGAAGGCTGACCGGACCGGTAAAGTCCGATTGGGCGGCAAAGCCCAGCGAGTCCATCGCCTGGTACATGACGGTGCTGCCTGCCACCGTCCCGATCAATTTCAGAAGCGAACGCCGATCCACCGGTCCCTTGTTTTCCTCTTCCATATTGAATTCTCCTTTCCGTTAAGTCCCACAAAATTCAACGCCAAGCATGATGACCAGGACCGTTGGCAATCGTCGCGGATCAGTCTTTATGCGGTCGAACCGCGATGACTTCGATCTCGATCAAATTGGGCCCGCCGCCAAAGCTGATCTGAATCGAGGTACGCGACGGCTTGTTGGGTTGAGCCGGTGTGCCGAAATACTTGCCAAAGGCATTGCCCCAGCCAGTCCTGTCGGCTTGGCCGGTCTTCGGATCGGGGCCAAGATAAGCATGCATCATGACGACATCGCCGAACGTCATGCCTTCTTCGGCAAGATTCTTCTTGATGATTTCCAGCGCTTTTGTCGCTTGCGTTTCGGTGTTTCCGGGGTCCTTGCCCGGAGCAGCAGCGCCAGGTCCGACGCCGCTGAAATAGAGCGTGTCATAGCCCGGTGGCACGGTCACCGATTTGGCAATCGGGCCTTTACCCTGATTATGCTTCACCGGAGCCGCGAACGCCGCAGGAGTGATCAGCAGAAGCGCGATCGACCCGGCGAACACGAGTTTCAGAGATTCATGCATAGCTTTCTCCATGAATTCGACGGCGGCATGGCCACCGGCCGTTGTTATTTGCGCGCGATGACATTGCCCTGTCCGTCGACTTTTTCCGTGGCCCGTATCTTGGCGACGTCTGCAGGCGTGACCATGTCGGTGTAATTGTTGCCGAAATGGCTGCGGACGTAATTCACCACATTGGCGATCTGCGTGTCGTTGAGGGTCGTGCCCAGCGGGGGCATGTCGCGGCGCCCGAACAGCACCATGGTGACCGGATATGCCGCCGCAGCAAGATTGGCGTTGCCGGCGAGACGCGGATAGGTGCCGGCGCCGGTGGCGCCCATGGCATTGGGCATGTGACAGCCCTGGCAAAGATGGCCGAACACCCCGTCGCCTTCCGTTCCGAACAGGTTCTTCACGTCGACGACCGGCGCTGTATTCTGTGCGGCCATCATGCTGCTGCCGGACAGCAACAGGCCGGCCAAAGCCACTGCTCCGATAGTGCGATTCATCAATCGATTCACGATACGCCTCCGATGTTCGCTAGAGCATTTTCAGGCGGAGTGCCTTCGCGGTTCGCCTGAAAATACGGTAAATAAAACAAATGAAAGCGCTTTCGCTTTTTGAAGAGAAGTGGAAACGCTCTCATTCCATCAAGCCGATAAGACCCGCTTATGAAGACGCTTGATCGCGTCCAGCGACGACAGAATCGCACCTTCCTGCCAGCCGGGCATCCAGGACACATGCGCTCCGGTCATTATGATGCGGCCGTCGATCTGGCACAGATTGTCGAAATGTTCGGCGCGCAACTCATCGGTCCAGGAGGGCGAGCTGCCCAGCATCCATGGCACCCGATGGAATGCGACGGAGACGCCGGTCTGGAATTCCTTTTTGTATTGGGGGTGGATCCTGGCGCCGCAATCGAGCGCCACCTTGATGCGGTCTTCCGGCGACAGGGCGCTGAGATAATAGGCTTTCTCTCCGCCGGTATAGGCACCAAGAATAACCCCGGGGCCGGTGCTGCCGAAATTATAGTTGGGGTAGCCGATCAAGGTGTTGATTTGATCGGTGTAGGTGATCCCGCCGTAAATCGCGTCATCCTGTTCCCAGAAGCGGCGCTTGAACTGGAGACCGATTTTGATGTTGGGCGTATAATGGAGGACGTCGATGGCGCGTTTCATCGGCGCGCCGACATTGATGGGGATTTGGCTCAACACCGAGGCCGGAATGTTGCAGACACACCAATCGGCGTGCACTTGCTGGGGTGCGCCGCCCTTCTTCGCATCGACATAGGTGACGGTGACGCCCTTGTCGTCCTGCTGGATTTTGGTGACCTTGGAGTTGTACTGGACGACATTGCCGAGTTTGCGGCCGAAGGCCTTGCCGATCTGGCCCATGCCGCCCACCGGCTGGAACATCATGTTCTGCAGCTCGTAATTGTGGCCGGCCATGATCGACCGCCACAGTCCCGAGTTGAACAAATCCTGCATTGCCATGGGCTCGGAAGAAATCGGAACCGATTCAAGTCCGCCGCCCGGAGGCTTATCCCAACCCCGCCGCGTGCTGGTGATCAGGCCCTTCTTGTATTCGTAATTCTTGTCGAGCGCGCCCCATTCCTTCATCGCCTGCAGCAGGGATTCCTTGTCTTGCTGGGTGACGGGATGGTCGAGCTTGTTCTGACTGGTCGCCTTGGCAAGCAACTCTGCGGTGTAGCCGTTGAAATCCGCCTGCACCTCGCGATAGCGCTTCGGCGTCCCGCCAAACGCCTCGTCGGAATGCACATAGGCGGCATAATTGGTCTGGCAAAACGGTTCGAGCGGGACATTGAGCATGCTCGCGTAGTAAAGAATGCCGCGATGATGGTGGGGGATGCGCCAGGGGCCGGGATTGAGGTAATGGCCCTGATCGAATTGGACATGCTGCGTGACGCCGCCGAGTTCGGTGTAGGTATCGCCGCCATAAAGCGTCCAGTTTCGCCCGCCTACGCGGTCATTATATTCCAGCATCGTGACTTTGTAGCCGGCCTTGCCCAACTCATAGGCGGCGACCATGCCGCCCCAGCCGCCGCCGAGGACCAGAACCGATGCTCCCTTCGGGTCGCCGGGAAGGCTGATCGGA
The DNA here is from genome assembly GCA_964494505.1 of uncultured Bordetella sp. GTDB lineage: Bacteria > Pseudomonadota > Alphaproteobacteria > Micropepsales > Micropepsaceae > CAIYRG01. The sequence goes on along the minus strand of CAZBRO010000025.1, from coordinate 19,644 downwards.
CCGCTGAAGTTGGACTGGGCGGCTAAACCCATCGCGTCCATCGCCTGGTACATGACGGCGCCGCCTGCCACCGCCCCGATCAATTTCAGAAGCGAACGCCGATCCGTCGGCCCCTTCTTGTCCTCGGACATGTTTGAATTCTCCGTTGGTTAAGCCCGCAGAATTTCCCGGCGCAGAGCGGCCCTAAGGGGCCGCCCCAGAACCGTTAATCAAAGCGTGTAGCTGGCGCGCAAATAGTACAATCCACCGAATTTACCGTATGCTCCGGTCATCGGGACGTTATAAGCATTGCCAGTGTCCGGCACGAGATTGCCGTCGTGTCCGCCACCCACCACATTCGGAACGAGCGGTGTGAATTTGTTAAACAGGTTGGTGGCGCCGAGCGTCAATGTGAGGTGATCGGTCACCAGATAGCCGATGTCCAGATCGGTGATGTAGGAAAGGGGTACTTCATTCGTGAAGAAAGGGGGCACCGCACTGGGACTGACCAAAGACGCGGTCGGGCCGTATATTCTTTCCTCGAAGTGCACTCTCCACTTGTCGAAAGTCCAGTTCGCACCAAATGTGAGTTTTTCCCGTGGCGCGCCGTGAGTCAGCGTTTCGAGAGATGCGGCCGAGAAGAAATTCGCCCCTGCGAGTTGCGGAGTCGTCACCTGAGCATAGGTGATTTTGTTCTCAGTCCAGTTCGCCGCGACAGTCCAGATGACCTGTCCATACTCTCCGAAATCCGAACGGTAATTGGCGGTGAAATCCACCCCTTTGGTATCGGTGCTAAGGCCATTGACGAAGATGCTGACACCCGTTGTTCCGCAGCACGTCACGGACGGATCGAGAATATTGCCGTGCGCGGTAATGGCGGCATTTACGGCCGGATTTACGTTGACTCCATTTACGTAGCCGGCAAGCGTACCGGTAGCGAAGATACGATTGCGGATTGAGATGCTGTAGCCGTCGAGCGACAGAGTCAGGTTATCGGTGAAATGGGCGATAGAGCCGACGCTGTAATCGGTGGAGTGCTCGGGCTGCAGCGGCTTCACACCCAGCAGCGCAGCCGCCGCGGAGTTGGGCGGCAATTGGACGATGGCGGTGGTCGGGGAGACGTTGGTGGCCGAATAAAATTCTTCGCCCTGCGTCGGTGCGCGGAAGCCGGTGGCTGCGGTGCCGCGGAACGCCAGCCAGTCCGTCACATCGTAACGCGCCGTGATCTTGCCGACCTGAGCATTGCCGGCGTCCGAAAAATGTTCGTAGCGGCCGGCGATGTCGATCTGCAAGGGCTGGATCGGGAACATGATGATGTCGGCATAACCGGCGTAGTTCTTGCGACTATGTGTGGCCGCATCCGTGGGCTGGAAGCCGGGAAAGGACTGGCCGCCCTCTTGATAGATCGAGGCCGCGTCACCCTTTGTGATCTGGTAAACGTTCTCGCGTTGCTCGCCGCCGAACGCGACGATCAAAGGCTGGGCGAAGCCGACCTCCCATTCGTGAGTAATATCGATATTGTTCGTCCATTCGGAGGCGATGAACGTGCCGTCATAGAAGCTAGTCGGCGTGAAACCCGTGTTGATATAGAGCGAACGGTTGGCCGAATTTTTCGTGTAGACGTCGACCACGTCCCTGCCGTAGGTGGACGACAAATCCCAACTGAAGCCATAAGCGACGCCTTTCACGCCCAGCGTCGTGGTGAAATTGTTCTCGACCAGTCCCTCCGAGGTCTGAAAGCCGTTGGGGAAGGGCACAATCGTGTTGGGCTTGCCGATGGTTCCGGAAGCGCCAAGTATTTGCTTGCCGGTCGCCGGATCCAGGACTCCGACAATCAGGCTCGGTATACGGAGGTTCGACAATTCGTCGGCGGACCGCAAATTGTAGGTGCCGAAACTGTAAACATGCACGTCCGGAGTGACGTCATAGCCGGCATTATAGGAATAGTTCGATTGCTCGTACCTGGGACCCCAGACCGTCCGATTGACCACCGGATAATTTATAATGGCCGTGGTATCGTAGCCCAGATCCGTGAACCCCACGCAGTTCGAAGACGTGACGCGCTTGTCGCCGCATCCCTTGCCATGAATGTAATTCTGGACCTTCTTTTCATAGCTCAGATCGATAAAGCCGTGATCGGTAAGCGGCAGCCCCTTGTTGATCTGGAGATTGTTATTAGCGCCGTCGGTGGAGTAGTAACCGCTGCTCGTGGCCGTGATCACACCGCCGCCGGCTTCGCCTTTGAGGATGATGTTGACGACGCCCGCGACCGCATCGCTGCCATATTGGGCAGCGGCGCCGTCCAGCAGCACTTCGACGTGATCGACCGCCGCGAGCGGAATCATACTGAAATCCGGGGCGAAGCCGCCCTGGACCGTGTTGGCGTCCACCTGGAAATTGGAGCTCGGATGCAGGCGTTTGCCGTTGACGAGCACCAGAGTATCGTTGGGGCTGAGACCGCGCAGACGGGCCATGACTATCAATCCGCCGATGTCGCCGCCGCTCGCTACGAGAAGGGAAGGAACCTGCTGTTCCAGAGACGTCGTGAGGTCGGGCACTCCGGCATGGCTGAGCGCTTCGATGCCGACAACGGCAATCGGGGCAGCACTGTCGGCCGCCGTGACGCCCGCTGCACGTGTGCCGGTGACGATCACGGTCTCGACTTCATTTGTCTGGACGACGGCCGGAACAGGACCCGCCTGGGCCACTGCCGCCGGCGGAGCGGCCGCTTGGGCCACTGTTATAGCGGGACTATCGGCTGCAACCTGAACCCCAATCGGACTATCAGGGGAAAGAGTGGAGATGTCCGCTGCAATAGCCGGCATGCCTATACTGCAAAGAGCGGAAACAGAAACCCCCAGCAAAAGAATACGACGAAAATGCTTCGAGCCACTGGATGTTAGCATTACAACTGCCTCGTCTCATTTGTCGCTCATGCGACATCAATGTTCACCTCCGTGACAGTCTTATTTGCTGCTTATGTTCCCTCGTCAAAAAAAGCATCGCAAGAAGCGTGCCAAGGCTCGTTTCGATTTTCACGAGGGAATTCCTTCTCGTTTGAGCCATGGATGATGTTTTTATATGCATCATTGCTCAAAATCGTTTCATCGTTTTCAAAAACGGGGAAACGCACAAAAATGAAGCATCGCTCTGACTTGGTGTCATAGCTTGGCTTCGCTAGCAGATCGAATCTAACGCTTTGATGCGCTCGTTCGACGGCGGCGATGATTTTGTCCGGGTCCGCGGTCCTGGCGCGGCTGAACGTCATGGCCGGTGTCGCCAAGCTGGAGCGTATCACCAAGAGCGAGCCCGATTTCGTGCCAGTCGCCGCCGCCAAAGCACTCGTTACGTTCTGGCGCTGGACGCGGTGGGCAAGCGGGCCGAAGCCAAGTCTCTGCTCCAATCGGAGCTTGCGAAGAACGAAAATTTCGAGGATGCGGCTAATGCAAACCAGCTGTTGCAACGCCGGTAGGCCGCACGCGATGCATCGTGATGCTCGAACGTGCGCTCATGGAAACGGTTCCTTGCGCAGGTTGAAGGCAACCGAGATGCGCGGCTGACTGCCGCGGTGTGGGTACACCATGTGCGGCACGTAACTTGGAAACAGGATCATCAGACCGGGCTCCGGCCGCTGCACGACGCTCGATGGTACGAGCGGCGGTAAAAACATATTGGCCCGTCCCTGACACGGGTCGAAAAGGTGGATGGGCGTTCCGGCTTCCGCGTTGCTGGGCTCGCCCGGGTCTACGTAGTACGTCCCCGACCAGGTCGATCCAGCGTGTGTGTGTACCATGTTGAAATCGCCGGTGCGGTTGACATTGGCCCACGCGTAAAGCGACCAGCGGGCTTGGCGGGGCTGGTGGCCAAATTCAACCAGGACACGGCGGGTGGCCTCGTCTGCCATCTCGTACATGTGCCGGACCAGCCGCCGGCCGGCATTGCCGCAAAACTCGAGTTGGCCGGTTTCAGAATGCCAGCCACCGACATTGGTCTTGTGCTCGCCAGTACTCGTTCGCTCATGCTCGAGGATGCGCTCGCGCAGTTCACCGTTGAGCTCGTCGGCGTCGTTCCACACATGGGCCATGAGCGGCGTTGCGAACAGATTGGTGAATTTGGCGTGCGCCAATTCTGGCATGTTTGCTTCCGTCGCGACTTCGGCCAATGCGACGGTGGCCGCTGTATTGCCCAACCCCTCGAGCAGCGGCCGCAATGTTTCGGCAGACGGTCGCCAACGACCGGGCGAATTGCGGTTGAGCGGTTGGCGGACCTGCACCTGGCTAGCCGTCTTTATCGGACGCTCCGCATCATAAGATGATAGACACTTGTCGTCCCATTCCAGTCCGCAATAGGCAATGATGCGGCGCGCCTGGCGCTCGAAATCTTCGACGAGGTCCTCGTACCGGACGTCAAGGAACACGCCTTCGGGTAAGACATCGTGCCAATGTGCCATCAAATTTTGGTACGCTCGATAATAGCGTCCTAATTCGCTGAGATCGTAGGTAAATGGCTGGCCATCTCCGAACAATTTGGAAAAGCAGGAGAGGCATGTGTCGATCGGGTCTCGGACGGTGTGGATGATCTTTGCCTTGGGCAGCGCCAAATGAATGAGGCCAATGACGCCGAAATTGCCGGGCATTTTGTCGGTGACTCGAACCCCCGGCCTGCCCGCTGCCGCCGTTTCGAGTCGCGCGAGATAGCGATCTCCGATCTGCCGCAGCTGCTCGCCGCTAAAATGCTGGATTGTTTCTGGAAAGTGCACCGGCAGGCCGGTCTCCTGCCGAACGGATTCGTAGGCTTCGTTGAAATCCGGACGCTCTCCGCCGGCGAACACGCCCGAATGACCCGCCAGAATTTGTTCCACCAAGGTCGAGCCCGAACGCATCATTCCCAAGATGAAGATTGGCCGGTCGGACAGATTCCCAAGCCCAGCCTTCGAACGCATCAACTTGGCAGAAAAGACTGTGCGGATCCGACCGAACAGCTCCAACTCCTTTTCCTCGTCATAAATGATTTGGCGGCGCTTGCGCACGTTGCCTGCAGAATATTGTTCAAAGGACCGATCCTGCTGTCCGAGATCGGCATAAGCCTTTCCTAGCGCAAAATGCAGCAGTATCCGCTGATCGTCGGGAAGCAAAGCCGGATCCTCGGCCAGCGATTTCAGCATCTTTATGTGAGGGTCATCCGCAAGCGCTTTGCCGCATTGGACCAGGTTGAAAAGAATCCTGACGTTTTGGGGCTGAATTGCAAGCGCCTGTTCATAACAAAGGCGCGCATCGGCGAAACGGCCCGTCTCCGAATACATCATTCCGAGGTGGTCGTAGGCCAGGACGTTGCGTGGATCGATGGCCAGCACGCGATTGAAGCAAGCCATTGCCTCTTCCCGCCTATCTCGCTCACGCAGTACCACTCCCAGATTGAGATGCGCTTGGGCAAAGTCCGGGTTCCGCGCGAGCGCGCGCTCGAGAATTGGAATCGCTTCTTCATTGCGGCCTAGCTCGTGCAACGCCGCACCAAGATTGCTGAGAGCCTCCACGTAATCAGGCTTGATCGCCACCGCCCGTCGAAAGGACGCGGCCGCCGGTTGATGACGGCCAAGAGCCTTTAGCGCAATACCAATATTGTTGTGAGCGGCGGCATCGTTCGAGTCGAGTGTAATCGCGCGATTCAACTCGACAATCGCCTCCTCATGGCGCCCCGAAAGATTGAAGGCCATCCCAAGGTTGTTGAGAGCGGCAGCCGACATTGGATTGCAGTCGATGGCTTGGCGGAGAAAATTCTCGGCCTGCGCGAACATTCCCTGCTGTGCCCGCAACACGCCGAAAAGATGTAGCGAATCGAAATGCCGGGGATCTGCTGAGAGAGCGGCCTGATAACATTGAGCGGCCTGGTCGAGCGCGCCCCTTTGATGAAACGCGACTGCTTCGCGGAATAGCCGGGCCGCTGGAACTGGACTATTCTGGTTGCCCCGGCGCAAATTCATATTCCTTCAAAGCTCGCGGTGACGCTACAAGACGTCGCATTGTTCCACGCGACCGCGGATCGCGCAATTTCCTCGGATCAATATCGGCCGGCGCGGTTTCGAAGCCAATCGGGATGCCGTCGAGCGCGAAACGTGCTCGGTTACGAGTCGCTGAGGCCGCTTCCGGCTGTAAAATCGCTTGCAGTGTTGACCCCCTAAGGGGGCTTTTCGCGTCCAATTCCGCCCCCCTGTGACGCGTTGTGTCAGCGTCCTTCCTTTTGGCCTTTGTCGGCCGGGAAGGGCTGGCGGGGATGATTGGCGTGGACAAGATCGGGGATATTCGGCGCCCCTATTTCGAGCAGCACCGCCCGATCAAGGAGATCGTACGAACGCTATCGGTGTCGCGCACGACTGTGCGCAAGGTCGTCCGCGGCAAGCAGACCGCGTTCAAATACGAGCGTGAGGTGCAGCACGCCGAAGCTCGGCGATTGGGTCGAGGTTCTGCCAGAGATCCTAGAGAAGGAAGGCAACCTGCCCAAGCGGGAACGCCGCTCAAGATGCCGATGCCGTACCCAGGCATGCGCGCACTCGGCAACACCAGACCCACATTCAGAAATCGGGCGCCGCAGCGCGCGGGATGGGATAAAGAGCCTGTTGCGGGTCCTGGATAGGCGCGAAAGCTTCGCCCTCAGCGCAGACAACCTCGTCCATCCGAAGCTGGTCTGCCTTTTGGTACCGCTGGCTCGCCGACCAGGGCATCGTGAACGCACCGGGGTCATCGACCGTAAAGGTCACTTCCAAAGTGCGCCCGCCGTCGGCCAGCCGGTAGCGTTCGATCACGTGCAGTGTGTCCGTATGCGGAGTAAGGTAGTAATCGACCGCCGCTTTGGTCGTGAGACCAATCGTGTCGACCACCAGCGTGTCTCCTTCGTAATGGCCGACCGATTCTCCGTACCAGGACGGCGTGACAGTCTTGGAGTGTGGCACGTTCATGTAGATGTGCCGCACCTGATGGTCGCTCTGGTACAGAAACAGCACCTCCTTGGGAGTCTGCGCGATGAACATCGGGTTGACACGCAACAGAATCGCGCTGGGAACACTATTCGGCCAGCAGCGTGCAATGGGCGTGAATTGCGGCTTTCCGGCCAATGCATCGGCATTGAATTTTTGCATTGCCTCCTTCACCCAGGGCATGAGGATGGGATTGCTCAAGTCGGCCACCCGCGATGTGGGCGTCGGGCCGTCGCCGTTCCCGAAATAGGGATGCGCCGGGTCCCAGGTGACGGGACCCGCACCGGTTTTCGGCAGGATGAAGTCGTTATGCGTGTTGCGCCAGGCCGCGCCGCCTGCGGACAGATCGGGATTGGCGTCGGAAGACGCAGCAAGAACAGGCGCGCACAGAAGCGCCACTGCAGCCGCGATGGTTGTCGCTCGTCGTGTCGTCACGTTCATCGCCGCCTCCGCTGACCACTGTGGATTTTCAAAGGAACCCGCGATTTCGCGAAACTCGGATGGCGCTACGGGCTCTTGGATGCCAGATAGGCCGAAACAGCGACCATTTCCCGGTCGGACAATTTGGCGACAATAGGCTTCATGAGCGCGACATTCTTATCCTTGCGCGCTCCGGTCTGCATGTCCTTCAACTGGCGGATCAGGTAAAGCGAGTGCTGCCCAGCGAGGCGAGGCACATCGCCTTTACCCTTGTAATCGCCGCCATGGCACGTCCCGCATGCGCCCGTGCTCGCCACTTTCTCACCAAGTGCAATGTCGTCTGCGTGCACATATTGAACGAAGCCACCGTCGATCTGGTCGCGTGCGCGAACGAGATCGTCGTTCTCCGCCACTTCGACGACCATTCCCGGCGGGAGCGGCTCCGTGCCGCCGTCTTGAGCGTGATAGCGAAATCCCCCGCCGCCGAAAGGAGCAGGCCCCTTCGGCATCTCGTCGCTGACGACCGTCTTTAGCCATTTCTGCCTTTCGGGTCCGATAGCCGCATAATAGTCCGCCGCCTCCTTCAGGTCCTTCTCGCTGATGATTTTGGCGACTTGAACCATGCGGCCCGTGCGCACGTCGGCGCGGTCGCCGTCACGGAAGGCGTGCACCTGTTCGATGATGTAGTTCGCAGTGAGGCCGGAAAGTGCCGCGGATTCGGGATGCGAGCCCCCGTTGGCCAGGTGGCATTGCATGCAGGGCAGCGGCTTACCCTTGGCGACCACCTCCGGCATTTTCGGAAGCCCCGTGTATGTGGCGGCGATCAAAGCCTGATTGATGAGCTTGGACGGCGGCGCTGCGTCCGCGTTCGTCCCGGGCGGCGGCTCGACCGGATAGGCCCAATTAAGACCGTTCCCGGCCGCATAGGCGGCCACCGGCGCGAGCACCAACGTCACTATCCCGAACAGTTTGCGCATCGTTTCCCCTTAAGTCAGCGCGGCCGATTCCTTTGGCGTAAGGCAACCTCATTGGCTGCCTTTGAAAGCACGCCTCAGTTCGCAGCCGGTACGAATTTCTGTACGCGTGAGCCTCGTCCGATTTCGCCGACATAGACATTGCCCTTGGAATCCATGGCAGAAACATGGGGCGCAAAGAGATCGCCGGGGTTTGTGCCCTTATGGCTGACATGGCCAAGGATCTCTCCGGACTGGCGGTCGAGCTGCCACACGGTGGCGTTCACGAGGTCGGCGACGAAGATGTATTTCTGCGCCGGATCGCTCGAGAAGTCGACCGAACCGGCCGATCCGCCGCCCATTGTATCGTTGGCGACGTGGAATTCCTTCAGGAACTTGCCTTGCTTGGTGAACACCTGGACGCGATCGCCCGCGCGGTCGCAGACATACACCAGCCCGTCATTGGAAATATGGACGCAGTGCACCGGCGATTTGAAATCCGCCGCGTGCAGGTCGCTGGGATCGTGAGCGGGCTGCGGATTGTTGGAGATTTCGGAGATCGGCTTGCCGTAGGCGCCCCAGCCACGCTTGAACTCGCCCGTCTTCAGATCGAACACGATCACGCGGCGGTTCAGATAGCCATCGGCGATAAAAATCTCGTTCGCATCCTCGTCGAGCGCCGCGCTCGAGACGCCGAGCAGCAGGATTTTACTCTGATTGTCCTGCTTCATGCCTTGCCGCTCGACGATAGGGCCGCGATGACCGAATTCGCTGAGGAATTTACCATCTAGGGTGAATTTCAGCAGGGTATCGCCCGGGGCCGCGCCAGCAAGCCAGACATTGTGCTCGCGGTCCACAAAGATAGTGTGCACCTGCTTCGGCCAGACGCCTGCCGGCGCTGAAGCTTCAGTGCCCCAGGAACGCAGCAGGTTGCCGTCCAGGTCGAATTCCAACACGGCCGGGGCCGCGGATTTCCCGGCCGGAGTATTACCCGGGCGGTCCAACACCCAGATATGGTCATCCTGGTCGACGGACATGCCGGTGACCGTTCCCATGATCCAATTATTGGGCAAGGACTTCGGCCAGCCGGCGTCGAATTTGTAGACTTCCGGCACATTCGGGAGGTTCGGCGTGGGCAAAGGCGCCTGCGCGGCGTTCAGCGTCCCACAAAATGCCAATGCAGAAACCGCTGCAATGGTGCCCCAATATCGGCGCATGATTCTCACCTCGCCTAGAGTCGCCTACCCGTTCGCGGCGTCAATTCTAATCTCCACGCCAAGCCTCCAATGGTCTAATAGGAACCTCGCCCGCACTCATAAGTTTTTGCTATATTCGCTAAGTTTTGACCAAGCTTCCATGAAGTCCGACCAGCACCTCCCCAGCCTTCGGCAATTGCACGTGTTCGAGGCCGTGGCCCGGCATAAGAGCATCGGCCGCGCGGCAGCGGCGGTGAGTCTTTCTCAACCCGCTGTGACCCAGACAATTGCTTCGCTCGAAAGCCGGTTTGGCGTCACGCTGTTCGAGCGCGGCCGCGGTGGTTCCCATCTCACGGATTTCGGCAAGATACTCCTTGCTCGCACTGAGCGCCTATTCGACTTCATGAGGCAAGGCTTGCGGCGATCGCTGAGTGGCCACCAGCCAAGTGATGCGGATATCGATACGCTGACCGGCAAGATCACGACCACACATATTCGCTGTCTTATCGCCGTCTCGGAGAACATGTCTTTCGACCAGGCGGCACGGTCCATCGGAGTGTCGCAGCCTTCGCTGCATCGCGCCGCACGGGAGCTCGAACGGAACTTACGGCGCGCCATCTATTACCGCGGCGCCCGGGGCATTACGACAACCGAACAGGGGGCGGAACTCGCGCGCCAATTCAAGCTCGCGATGCGAGAACTTGATTACGGGTCGGACGAGATCGCCGCCCGGCGGGGCATAATCACATCGCGAATCGCGATCGGCACCTTGGCGACGTCAGGGTCCTTTGGTCTCGCGCGCGCGATCGACGAATTTCTGGCGCAGGCGTGCGGCGCGGGCGTGCACATCGTCGAGGAACCCTATGAACAGCTGCTTGATCATCTGCGCGCCGGCAACATCGATTTCCTGTTCAGCGTCCTCAGATGCCCTGCCTGGGCAACCGACGTCACCGAGACGATGCTGTTCGAAGAGCCGTATGTCATCGTGATGCGCCCGAAGCACCCTCTGAGCGCGCTTGCCGATATCGGCCGTGACCGACTTGCCGATTACGACTGGATCGTGCCTGGGCCCAGCACGCCTCGCTATCTAGCCTTCGAACGCCTGTTCGCGTCCGCTAAGAAACGTCCAACATCGCATGTTTCGACGGCTTCACGCGGCCTCATCCGTTCGCTCATCACCACCAGCGACCGGCTGACTTTGCTGATGAGGCACGAGGCGCTCCTTGAGGAAAAGCTTGGCGTGTTGAGGATCGCACCAACAAGACTTCGTCTTCCAGGGCGTAAATATGGCGTGGCGACGCGTGCGAATTGGCGCCCCACGGATTTACAACAAACCTTTCTGGATATTCTCATCCGCCATGGCCGGCAGGCAGGGGACGCCGATCCATCAAGCGGCACGGCAGCCTGATCAATGCCTGTTCATGCCGGAGCAATTGAGTTGGCGCGCAGGTGCCCGGTTTGTCGCAGAAACGTGTATTCGAACATCATACCGCTCGGACATTCAGCGCTTGAGCCGCTTTATCTATCAGGCTCTCGTCGATATCTGGAGCTTCGCCGAATTTCACCTGCCGGCTCAAGCATGTTCGGGGCAGCCATTCGAATCTCGGCCGCTATCGATCCAAGGCCGGCGGAAAGTTGACCCATTTCGGGCGAGCGCGCGAGCCCCTTAGGCTGGAGAAGACAAGCTCGTGCGCATATGACGGATATTTCCCAATAGAACCGTCGCCGAGGTACGTCTATTCTCGTCTGGCGACGGAGTTCCGCTCAGTGGGGGGAAACATGTCCAAATTCGCTTTGACATGCCTGATGGCCGTCTTCTCGACGACGGGTTCCGGCCTGGCGGCCGATGCGGTTCGGAATTCGGCCATTCCCATATTCGCTACGGACGACACGACCGGTTGGCAGCTTGACCGCACCTTTGGCGTAGACGATCTGATTGCGGTACCGGGGGGCGGACCGGGGCCCATCACCTTCGACAAAGCCCATCCTTACGTGCCTCCCGGTCGCGGAGTTCCAACCTATCGTGTCGCGGATCTCTCCAACCCGATTCTGCAGGACTGGGTGAAGCCGGCGATGAAAAAAGCGAACGATGAGGTGCTCGCTGGCGGAGTAGCCTACCGTGCCCATGAACGTTGCTGGCCAGCCGGTGTTCCGACCTTTGATGCCGACGTCGTGGGCGCGCCGCTTTTCATCTATCAACGGCCAAACGAAATTACCGTCATCATGGAGTCCGGGCCGGAGGTGCGCCACATCTATCTGAATGTGCCGCATTCGGAGAATCCGAAACCGTCCTGGTACGGGGAATCGGTCGGCCATTACGAAGGCGGCGACACGCTTGTCATCGATACCATTGGCCAAACCGACAGGACCTTTGCCGACAATTACCGCACACCACATACGACTCAGATGCATGTGACTGAACGCTGGAAATTGTCGGCCGACGGAAACTCCGTCGATGTCTCGGTCGACGTCGACGACCCCGGGGTCTTTACAATGCCCTACCGAGGCCTGCAGCGCTGGCGGCGCACGCAGCAGCGAAAGCTCGAAGAAGTCATCTGTGCGGAGAACAACAGCCAGTATTTCGTCGGGTTTAAAGTTCCCATTCCGCAAGCGTCCAAGCCGGATTTCTGAAGCCGGACACCATTCTTTGACGATTGACGCGTTTGGCACGGATCGTCGAACATTGGCGCAACGCGGCCACGCTTCCTGGTCTGACTCAAGCCGACGGGAGAATTGCGTTCGATGTCCCGCCGAATGCGCCGATAATCCAACCGAGCAAGGCTGCTCAGAATGCTCGCCTTCAGGGGCGCACTCCAAACTGGTGTCGCAGTTGGACGCGATTTGACACCCCAATGGCCGATGAAAAAAGCGGCTCACGTCCGAACATAAAGCGTCAGGCCTACCGAAACCCGAGATTCCATCGTTAACCGGAACAAAACTGGCGGGCTAGACAGCGAGATAGTCACACCCGTTCGCCGCATTTGCCGAGCAACTGAACCGCGGACAGGCCACCCACCGGGCGCCGCCCTCCCTGCACGAACTACAGCGGCGTCTCGAAAACCGTATGCATTCCCCTTGAGGGCATGTATCCGTGCGCGCCATCTTTACAAACAACCGCAAGCCAGTCGGTGGGTAATTCATCTAAACCGATACAGTCACCGTTTGAAGATGCAACGTGGGCTCCAGTTGATCACTCGGTTGCTGCCCATGTATCAGGGCATGGACGTAGCCGAGCTTGCTGATCGCAACGGGGGAAAGAAGGAACGGATAGAAATCGGGCTGCCCCATGCTGCGATTGAGACTGTTGACGGCAAAGGAGAGCGGCAACCAGGCCGAAATGAGTTGATCGATATCGCCCGCCTCGTGGGGATCGAAGTCGAATGCGGCCTTCTGTTCCGTCATGCGCCACGGACGCGCCTGCACGCTGACGCCGAAGGACTGCGCCGTTTCGAGCGCATCGACGATGTGAAGATAGTGTGCCCAGGTTTCCGAGAAATCTTCCCACGGATGGGAACTTGCATAGGCGCTCACGAAATTCTGCCGCCAATCGAGTGGCTGGTCGGCTGCGTAATAAGAGCTCAGCGCCGCGGCATAATCCTGCTGCTCATCGCCAAAAAGTGCGCGAAAAGATTTAAGCCTCCCGCCATCGCGAACCAGCACGTCCCAGAAATAATGTCCGCTTTCGTGGCGGAAATGCCCTAATAAAGTGCGATAGGGTTCACCCATCTGCATCCGAATCTTTTCGCGTTCGGCGTCGTCGGCTTCCTTCACGGCGAGCGTTATCACGCCATTGTCGTGGCCAGTCATGATGCGCTGGCCATGGGCGTTCGGGGCTTGCGCCAGAAAATCGAAGGCCAGGGCGTGCACGGGGTCGTCCACACGGTTGACCAAGGGCAGTCGCAGCCGGAGGAGTGTATAAAACAGCCGACGTTTGGCGGCTTCCAATTTTCGCCATCTTTGCGCGTTTTCCGGCAACGAGAGGTCGGGAATGGTTTTGTTGTGGCGGCAGGCGGCGCAAAAAATCTCCTCGCTGTCCGCCGGCACCATCCAATTGCAAATGCCGAATTCGTTGTTTTTGCAAAAACGATATTGCTGACTATTCGCCCCTAGCGTGCTCCAGCGATCGTTTGGCAGCGGCTCGATGGCAGACATCGTTGCCCAATCCGGGAGATATCCCAGAAGATGGCCGCAACGTTCGCAACGCACATTCTCGAAATAGAGAAGCTGGCCGCAAGCCTGACACGTGAAGACTCTCATGGATTTATCCGATAGCCGCTCGTTACAATGAGCATGAGCTGAGCCAAAGCTTCTTCGCCATAGGGGTCGTTAGGCTACGCCTCACCGTCCTTAATCATTTCCTGATGCGTCGCTTCCAGCGCCTCCAACACGGCTTGGGGTTCAGCCGAGGAAGCCATGGCCGTCGCTTCCGTATCACGCCGGTCTCTCACATTCGGGCTGTCTCTCCGAAGCTCCTCAAGTAGCTCGATGATTTTGGCCGCCTTCTGCTCGGCCAGAATACTTACCTCTAGGTTCAGTTGATCCCGCCGATTTGCCAGCCGGTCGGCGCGCCTTTGCGAGGTGAGAATCAGAGTCGCCATGCAGACGGACAAGAGGGCCAGAGCGCCGACGAGCCAAGAGAAAGGCGGGGGATCGAAGGCTCCGTATCCGTGCGCCGATAGGGATACATTCAGTGAAATCCATGCCGCAACGAACAGCGGGATGGACCCGAGAAATCCGGAGCTGCCAATTATGGACGTTAAACGGTCAATGACGTGCTCGGTGGCAGAGGCTTGGTTGTGGTGCTCGGCATGCAGGCGAGCGATGGCCTGCACCGTGTCTTCAACGTGCTGTGGTAAGGTTGGAGAGAGGGCTTTCACGCTGGGTACCGTAAATACCGAAAGCCTGGAGAAGGCGCTTGGCTTTCCATCACGTCGGTCGCTTCAATCCTTGCAATAAACCAATACCGCAAACGCGTCGAACTTTTGAATGTTCCGAGGATCAGCGCGCGGCCTCGTCGCCCTGCCTACCCCGCGTGATGTCCGCAACGGGCTGACGATTGCGCAATATAGGCTCGATTCTTGGTGAGACTGAACGATGGGATATAGGCGAAGCTAATATGCTTGCCGAGGACGGTCTCTGTCCGCACTCGAATGGGGCACTGCTACGGTAACGGTATAGCCGATGTCCAAATTCTGCTTTTCGATCGTCCCGTGAATTTGGCGGACGAAAGTGTCAATCAGGAGAGTGCCCAAGTCGATAACGGTTCTTGCATGGTCGGGGCCTGCACCTGGATCGGAAACACTCACTGAGAGAATGGACGAGCTGTCGCTATTTTGAAGCTGCCGCCTCGTTCACCCGAGAGATTTTCCAGCCACCGTCCTTGCGGACGAGCGTGAGTGCCAGACGTTGCGTCCCCTGCGCGGGGTCGCCGAGCGCGACCAGCGCCGATGCAGTATCGCCGTCGATGGCCACCTCCGACACCGCGATGTGGTCGCCCCAATCGTCGAAATAGTCCTTCGCATGGAGGAAGTAGTCCTCTCGCAGCCCCCGCTTGCCGCCATTCGGGCGGTTCATCATGAACGCGATGTCGCGCAGCGTGTCCTCGGCGACGTAGTCCAGCATGCGCTCCTCGGTGAGCGGCACGCGGCCCTGCATCATCTCGCCGAGATACCAAGGGTAGAACAGGCGCACCGCGGCCTCGGGCGTCGCCGCCGGCCCCCCGTCCGCGGCGGACACTACGTGGGTGCCTGCGAAGGCGAGAAACGCGCACGCCAGCAGAAGAGGATGCAGACGCGCGCGCACATGCCACCCCGTGGTTAGGAGGAGGAGCAGCCATCGGTTGAACGGCATCGGCATCGCGGGGTCGCCCGTTTGGCACGTACGGTCCCATGCTAACCGCAAAGGCTGCTAATTTCGACGGACGATATTTGCCGGTAGTGGTACAGTTTGGATGCACCCGCTAGGCGATGATTGGGCTCCAGTCGGGGTCACCAAAGAGGAATTGCGTTTTGCACTTCGGGCAGAAGTACGGAGTATTACTGCCTCTTTGCGGTCCAGCAGGCTGGAGTATAGAAAGCTTCTTATCTACGAAACATGGCTGGCAGTAACGAGGCGAATTTTCATCGCTGCTGCCAACGCCCTTTTGCAAATATGCAAAAGTACCTGGATAGAACCGGCGAAGATCATAATTGGCCTCCTGTTTCTCAAAGTCGATTCGGGCATCGAGTTGTTTTTGCAGCGCATTGATTTGATCCAGAGCCGCCGCTCTCTCATCTTGCAACGCCGCCACCTGCTCACGTGCCGTAAGCAAGCGCTCGAACGCGACATCGACGGCCTCTTTTAGCTTGGTAGGATCGTTCGAATTCCGGACCTGCCGAATGAAATCGTAAAGCGTTCTAAGAGTGTTTGTCGCGGCATTTGCGCCTGCAAGTTCAACCCCGGTTATCAATGGCTGGCCTCCCATTCCTCCAAGACCGCTACCATATCAGACATTTCCCAAAGCTTGCCCGTGACCTTCGCGGCCATAGCGGGCGTGACTTTCAAGGTCTGATGGATGCGCACGAAATTGTAATGCATGAAGTAGATCGCCATCATGTGCGCGTGGTTCTCAGCCTTTTTGCTGAAGGCATTGGTGAGCCGCGTCATGCGACGGTTGACCATCGGCGCGCGCAGGAGATGCCACCGAACCTCTGACGGCTTGACGCGTCCACTGCAAAGCCGGCCATCCTAGTCGTACCCGACTAGCCGCTTCGCCACGGTCGAAACTGCGCCCAAAAGTTTCCCCGAGATTCCCCGAAGGTGAAGCATGATCGCCCATCGCAGCAGGCGAACAGCTAAGGCATTATTTCTATTGAGGAAATTTGGAGCGGGCGAGGCGATTCGAACGCCCGACCTTAACCTTGGCAAGGTTAGTCTAACCTTATTCTTGTAAATTCCCCTCGGTTCCTCCAAGATCATTTCAACGCGAAATCGTTGCAGATATTGGAGTTTTGACATGCAGGATGATTCCACGCCACTGCCGGAGATTGACCCCGCAAAGTTCCGTGGGAGTTCCGTGGGGAAGCGCAAGCCCCAAAAGGCGCGGGCGCGTAGGAAGCTCACCAAGCGGGTTGTGGACGCGCTACAGCCCGACGCGTCGGGGCAGGACGTAATCTTCTTTGACACTGAGCAGAAGGGCTTCGGCGTTCGTGTGGTGCCGTCTGGGGTGAAGTCTTACGTGCTCCGCTATACGAACAAGTTTGGCCGGAAGCGGAGCTTCACTCTTGGCCGTGTCGGGGCGCTAACGCCCGCCCAGGCTCGCAGCATGGCCGATGATTGGGTCGCACGCATACGTAAGGGCGAAGACCCTTCGGAGCAGAGGCAGGCCGACAGAGCGGCCCAAACGGTTGCCGAGTTGTGCGACGAATACCTTGAGGCGAACAAGGGCCGGATCAAGGCCAGCACGCTTCTCATGGATCGCTCACGGATCAATCGGCATGTGAAGCCGCTGCTAGGCCCTCGCGCCGTCGCCAGCCTCACGCCCGCCGATATGGAGCGTTTCCTGCGCGACGTGATGGCTGGCAAGACAGCCCCGAAGCCGGGCCCGAAACGAGCCCTTGGCGGTCAGACGACAGGCGGGGCTGGGGTGGCTTCTCGCACGCTTGGGATGCTCGGCACCATTCTTGAGCGGGCTGTCCGCAACGGCGCGTTAGCAAAAAACCCAGTGCGGGGGATTGAACGGCCACGTGATAACGCCCGCAAGCCGCCATTCTCGTTTGAGAGGATCAAGGCGCTTGGCGAAGCCCTCCGCGCCGCAGAAGCCGAGGGGGAGAACATCGTAGGCTTGCAAGCCATTCGGCTGCTGCTGCTGACCGGAGTGCGTCGTAGTGAAGCCCTGACAGCACAGCGAGGGGTAATAGACCGTGCGGCTCGCTGCTTTCGCTTTCCGGACACCAAGAGCGGCGCTCAAATGCGAGCCATCGGGCGTTCGGCCATGGATTTTCTAATGAGCATCGCCCCCGCCGAAGGCAAGACAACGGACTATGTTTTTGCAGGTGAAGGCAAGCGTGGGTTCTTCGTCGGCCTGCCGAAGGTGTGGCGACGGGTATCAAAACGCGCCGGTTTCGAGGACGTAACCATTCACGGTCTGAGGCATTGGTTCGCGAGTGCGGCGACCGAACTGGGGTACTCAGACCTCATTATCGGAGCGCTGTTAGGGCACGCTGCAAAAGGGATTACGGGCCGGTACGCGACCGCGCCCGATCCGGCGTTGTTGGCCGCTGCTGATCGTATCTCTCTTCGCTTAGCCGAGGCGTTGGACGGGACGGAGGACGCCAGGGTGATCCCGTTTATGTCAATCGTAACGGTCTAATCGATCAACGCCGGGAGCGTCATGACGATCATCAAGATCATGCGCCCGACGACGCGCACGGCCCGCCCGGACGTGATAGAGCTACACGGTTCCGGCGCAGCGCCAGCACGGTCGGCTAGAAGCCGCGTGTGACGGCGCTGCGCCCAATTCCATAGGCAAGCCTAGGACGGCGCGGGAGTTTGGTTCTCTGGCATAAACTCATGTCCACAGAAGCGGCACACCATTGATCTGCCATCTTCGCAGCATCAGCTTCGTAGGCCGCTGTGGCTTCAGCACGCGTCCCCTCGTAGGTCTTAACGACTACTTGATTCTGACCTTCCACTGTTCGCCCCCGAACGTGCAATCCGGCCACACCCTGCACTGTGCACCACGCCGGAGCCAGAAATAAAAGGCCCGAAACGCGTGCATCTCGCGTTTCGGGCCATCGAAGCGGCGTATGGATTCCACCGTCTCCGTCTTCGGGGCCATGGTCCAAGGATAAAACCAGGCCCTAAACTAAACCCCATCGCTCCAAACCAAGCTTCGGATGCATCTGAAGCGTCAGCCGCCCCGAGTCAGTCTCGGTCCACTGGCGGCAAATTTCAGCATACGAGCGTGCATCCACACCAAGGCACAGGTGCTCCCACCATGCCACTAGGATGCCAGCCACGAAGTACAAGTGGCTGCCAGGACGCAAATAACGACAGAGAAAAAAATGCTGCTTGGCGATCTCGTGCTTGCTCGTGGGCTCGGGGCCTATCCCGGCTCGGTACCACCCCAATAGTGTTTTTGGGTGCACCTGAAGAAACCTAGCTGCCGTGGCTGTCGCCAGCGGCGTCCAGGGTGGGATGTTTCCCAACTCCCGAGGCGGGCGCTCGCGTAGCATTTTCAGATCGATCCCCATCCCGTCACCGGGGGTTTTCGCCCATGGGCATCATGTCGGCCTCGAATCCACGGGCGGCCCAGATGGCCTTCCAGGTGCGCGAATCTGATTCGTGGAAAAGCACAGAGCCTTTGCGGCCCGTGACAAGCTCATATCCTCGCTCAAGAAAATGGACAATCTCGCGTGAGATTTTGCCCCTCAGAAGGACATGAAGCTTGCCGTCGCCATCGACATGAAGGCGCGCGATGTTGGACGCAATCTCGGCCCTGGAATCCAAGCCGCAATAGGCAAGTGCCACGAAGTAGGTTGCCTTACCGGCAATGTGTTGATCGTCTTCAGCATCACCCTGCGCCGACGTAGGCGGATAGGTCATGATGGGCGCGATGCTGCTTAAGTCCCCCGTGCGCCAGAAGCCACGCCGGTTCTGGAGATTGAAGTTCATACGGCAACCTCTCCGCTCGCGCGGTTCTCAACCCATCGAAGCAGGTCTGCAACCTTGTAGAGAACTGCCCTGCGTGAGAAGCGATGCACGACTGGACCATCGGCGCCGGTTGCTCTCCAATTCGCGAGGGTGATGGGGCTGACGCGAACGCGGAAGCGTTGCCAGAGGAAATCGGCCGCCTCTTCCGTGGTCAGAAACTGCTCAAGAGCATAGCTCTTTGGTTCGGCGCTCATCGATTTCTCTCCATGTCCATCCGGAGCAGGAACGCGGCCTGCACAGTGTCGAAAGCCTCCTTAACGGATACATCACGGCCAGCAAGTCGGATGAGCGATCCGTCTTTGTCGGGCAAAACCATCTGAACGTGTTCGGGAGCAATGAGGACGGGTACTCCCTTGCCGCTTTGAAGGGTAAATAGCAACACTAGGCCGCGTGGACAAATTTGAGCCAGTAACGAGTTGAAGCCAAGAACAAC